>NZ_JBEUWX010000003.1:0-336195 GCF_041770905.1 Dentiradicibacter hellwigii | reverse complement strand
GCCATAACGTGGGTTTTAATCCTATGCTGTGGTTAAGCTGATTGCGCCATACAATCGCTCCCGAACCTGCAGCGTCCAAAGGAGCCGCACAGTAAACCCCGGCGAGTCGGCGCTGGGGTTTTTTATTGCCCGGACACTTCTTCCGCTTTCGGTCGACGCCGATAAAGCAAAAACCCCTCACGCTGATCCTCGATATATTTACGGCGCTGCTCGTGCAATCTATTGGGTTTTACGGCCATTACCGTCGATCCCGACCATTCGCCTTTACCTGCCTCAAACACTGACAGTCCATACTGTGTGTCGTCCCCCTCGCCAATTACCCAGCTTTTGATGTAACGGCGCTTGAGGAGCATTTTGCCCGGTTCCATAAAGGACTCTTCCCAGTGCAACCAGATTTCATCCGGGGCTTTGATCGCGTCGGCAAGCAAGCGCATATACGGGCCGCGGCCGTTTTTACTGGCCTTCCACTCTCCGGCAAAATTTTGGAACAAATCCTCATTGATCGTTAACGCCCCCTGCGCCACATCCCGATACACCACGCCCTGACCGATGTCGCGCCAAACTCGGCTAAAAACGCCTTGGCATATTCCGGGTCTGTGAGGCCGTCCGGTAACAGGCGCGAGGCCGGAACCGGCGTCGGCGGCAGCACATCGGGCAGCGCCATCCTCGCCGGAAACGTCGTCGGCAGGTTGTCGAGCGGGGTCGGCGTAAATGATTTGACCCAGCGCGCGCCCGGGTTGTAGTCCCAGCCCTGGTCGGGGATAAATGTTAGGCGCTTGCCCGGATTATCCGGATCGGGGATTGAGATGCCGCGCCGGATGAGCTTGTCGCGGTAAATCTCGCCGGTGCGCTTGTCGGTCGCTTTTTTGCTCGGCTCCTCGTACCCGACGATGCGCACATCACGCTCAACGTGCAGCCCTTTTTGGCGGATGTTGTACTCGGAGAGCGCCCGCACGGTGCAGCGGCAGTTAAAGCCGTTAGGCGGCGCGATCAGCCGCCAGGCGGTCGAGTCGACCGGGAAGACCTTGTTATGCAGCGCCGCATGAGCGCGGCGGGTGCGCCCGTCCATGATGGCGACGTATTGCAGGTACGGACGGTCGGCAGCGTTACTCATAAACGCGCGCCAGCGCCCAGCGGCGTAGGCGGTTTGCATGTTGGTCCGAAATATCGTCCGCAGTCGCTGCGGGCTGCCCTCGCGCACGACCTCGGCCTGACCGTCCTCGCCGACGACGATTTTTTTGCCCCACCATCCCTTTTGTTGCAGGACGGGGGTTAGCTGCTTGACAAACCAGTGCTCGCTTTTGCCCTCGGCGAGCGCCTGATCAAGCCCTGCGCGGATGTCCTGCAGGATGTCCAGGCGAGCGAGCTTGGCGACCGTAAATGCGCGGTCGTGAGCCTCGCGCCAGTTGTCAAACCAGTCCCATGTGATCCGGTACCCTTTGCTCCTAAAAAACGCGATAGCCTCCTCTGGCGGCAGGCCAAAGACGGCAGAGAGATCAATGGCGGCCATCGTTTAACGCGCCTCCTGTGGCGCAGGGAGATCATCCTCCTGCGCGGAGAGTTGCCCCCAGATGTCGGCAACAAAGAGGGCGCGGGCAAAGAGCTCCTCAAGCGCTTTGTCATCCATCTCCGGATACCAGCTCGCCATCTCGATGAGCGCCTCCTCCGGCGCCATGCCGTTTTGCAGTGCATCAAGGACGGGTTTGAGCAGCGGATCAACGATAGCATCCCAGTCGATACTCTCATCAATGGCGCGATCAAGCGAGTCGTCCAGACTCGTTTGCGCATTAATGAGGCCGTCAAACTCACCGGATTTGAGGTCGCGCTCAAGCTGCCGAGCGGTGGCCAGCGCCCGGCGATGGCACGATGCCCAGGCTTGATGCCAGTTTGTACCAGCCGGGAGCGGACGCCATCTGCGCGAGAGTTTTGCCGGATTGGCAGGGTCAGCCGATCCGGTCGGTTGCGGCGCGCCATTATCCTCACCCATACCCTTTGCGCGCGTAAAACGACCTCGTCGTTGTTAGCGCGAGGGATGCGCAGCTGTCATGCGCCCAGTCGGCCGGATCTGCATGCCGATATTGACGAGCGCGGGCAATGCCTCGGCGTATTGCTTAATGTCCTCCACTGCGGCCTGTGTCAAATACCAGGCGCGGGCAGCGGCGCAGTCCATCGACGCCGCCGCGATTTAACGCGAGCAGCGGATAGAGGAGATCGCGTGTAATTGTTGCTGCAATCTCGCGCGCATCGGCGGCAAGGATGTCTCGCGCACCTCGCGGTGCAGTTGCGCATTGCCCCGAGCCGATGCCGGTGGCTTGGTCTCGGCGCTCATCGTCTGGCCAAGGATGGCTTTAGATTCGGATCGCTCGGCCCAATCGACCATCGCCATGTGCGGCGTCGCATCGCCGCCGCCTGAGATTTTGGCGATCTCGATCTGCATGTCGGCGGGCATGATCGCGCGCGCGCATCGTGCCCTAATGCGGTTACGGCGCGCAAGAGGCTCGCCTTGGCCTCCGGATCGGCGCCGGAATAGTATTTGCCGGTAATAATCGGCAGGCCAAAGGTTTCCAGGAGCTCGGCAAAATCCCCGACTGCGTAAGTTTTGTACACAAACGGCCAGCGAGCACGCGATGCAGCCCCTCCGGGCGAGATACCCGGTTTTGGCTTTGCCGTGCGTGTGCACGATCCAGCCAAACGGGGCAAGCGGTGCGCCGTCGACGGAGAGATCGCACAGGCGCAGCTCGCGCCGCGTGGAGTTAAGGCAAAACCACTCCTGCGGGCGCGGATGCATGGCAGGCAGCCACTCGCCGTGGTCACTGCGCCCACTCAAGCTCAACCGCGCAAAGCCATGTCCCACCGCGTCCATTAACGCGAGTATCAGATCCTCAATCGATCGAACGGCGGACGATACTGTCTCGGTCAGCCATTCGGCGTTGGCTTTTTCCGCGGCGGTCGCGTTGCGCGGCGGCTCAATGCTCCACTCAAGGTCAAGCAGAGCTAATTTGCGCTTGGCCATCTCGGCGGCAAGGTGCGCGTCGCGCTCCTCCAATCGGCAAAGATGCGGTGCTGGGCAAAGAGGTTAGCCGGCATCGGCCTCACGCAATGCATCGGCCAGACGCCGCCGGCGTGATACCCTCAAGCAATGCCGGTTAAATACTCGTTATCCAGCGTGCTGATGCGGCTGGTCTGCGGCTCGCGCAGCATCCGCATATCAACCGGGTTGCCGTACTGGTCAAGGATTTTTGTGGTAGTAGCCATCGTTAAATCATCCGTCTTGATGCGCGCGGGTAATCGTCATCAAGGGACGATGCCCGGCGCGGTATGCTGATAAATCCGCTCGTTTGCCCGGCGCCGCTTGAGGCGAGCTCCCAGAGCATGTGCAGCGCATCCGGCCCGTCGTCGTGGTCGGCCTTAGGAAAATGCCGTAACTGCTCAATCAGCGTTGTTTGCGAGGGATGCAGGCGGATGAGGCCGTTTTTAATGTGCGGCTGGAGTGACTCGATACCGCAGGATTTTGTCGGTGTGGGGCGTAACCGGCCTAGCCGGCACCGGCACGCCAAGAATGGCGGAGCGGCGCACGAGCTCCGAAAACAAAAACGCCTGAAACTGCACAGCCTCAACGGCCCAGACGAGGCAGCGATACTCGCGCTGCAGGGCAATCACATCCTCAATGATGCGGTCGGGCAGGCGCTTTTTAATTTGTGCCTCGACGACATCCAGGATGCCGGTGAGCCGATTAAAGCCGCCGACAACAGGGCCGAGGGGTCGCGGCTCGCCCCCGCTTTGCCCAGGACGGGTCGCACGCCCCGTAAAAAGCCAGTCGTTAAGGCGACTCACCCAAAACTGGATGCAGTTTGCAAAGGGCGCATTGTCGCCGGCGACCGGTCGTTTTGATACTCGCTGTCAAACGTGTCATGCCCGTCACGGGCGCGGATTTTCATAAGGACTTCGAGGGGCGCGCGGCCCAGGAGACAGAGCCCCCGCGTCCATCGCCTCGCGGTGGAGCGCGTAAAACGCTTCGGCCCCCGCCTCGCCCTCGTTGCGCAATCGCTCCTCCCAGGTCCCACAGGGCCATATTGTCCGGCCAGCGGATGAGCGCCTTAAACTTGGCGTGCGCCACATCGGATTACTCAGCGTGCGGTTTAGCACCGGAGTCGTAGTGCAGGATGGTGCCGATGTAGACCACATCGTATTTGGAATCCGCGCCGCCTAATGCAGCACGGTTTTTTTAAGCCAGCTCTCCAACTTGTCGCGCTGCTCGGGGTTGCGCACCTGCTCGTCGTTCTCGATGTCATCAAGTACACAAAGGTCGGGACGATACGGGCAGTGGCGCAGACCGCGCATTTTTTTGCCCCGAGCCAAACACCTGCACCTTGGCATTGCTGCGCGTGATGATCGTGCCGGCGTTCCAGATGCTCCCTCGACCGGTCGCGTCGGGGAAATCCATCATCAATCGCGGGTTAAACTCAAGCTCGGCCTTGATCGCCTCAAGCATCGGATAGGCCTGATCGATGCTATCCATGACAATGACCGGGTAGCGTTTGCGGCCAGTGACCAGACACCAGAGGACAAATAACTGAGAGACCAGCGTCGATTTAGCCTCTCCGCGTGGCGCGGCGATGGCATCGGCGGCGCTTTTGATTTGTCCCACGATCTCGGGCAGGAGGCTTGTAGAGGTATTTGTGCAGCTCCGGACTCCGCCGGGCTCCGCACATAATGCGGAAAATAGACGCGCGTAAAAAACCTAAAATCCTCGCGCGCCTGAGCAATACGCCGCGTCGCGCTCGGCCGGGTCCGGCGAAAAACCCGAAACCTCGGCCTCAAATCCGCTGGCGCAGTTGCGCCGCGTAGGCGGCAAGATCGTTGATCGCCTCGCGGCGGATGTTTTTTGGGGCCTCTCATGGCCGTTTTGCGCCCCCGGTGCGACGCCATAGGCGACGCTGGCCAGCGGCGACGCATCGCCTCGCGCACTGTCCATTGAGGTAAGCGTTGCCCAGGCCATGACGTAGCCGCAGGCGCTTAACGCACGCGGGGCGTGTGACATGCTCCGCAACATGCCGCGCAGCGCAAAAGATGCCGCCCAAGAGGCGCACAATCGCGCGATACAGGGCGATTAATACCGCGTCCAACTGGTCACACAGGCAAAGCAAAAAAAAGCTCATCAGCGCGCTCCTTGTGCGTTGTCATCGATAATCTCAACGGTGCGGTAGCGCTTGCCGTAAGCCTTAAAGTACCCCTGACGCAGGGTCTGGTCGACGGCCGACTGCGCGCCACAAAGCACGCCTAAAAGTATCCCCACGCCAAACGCGACCAGGCATAACAGCCCGCTGACAAATCCGACCAAACAGCTCCATCGCTCTCTCCTCTTAACGTTGCCCCGCCGCCCACAGCTTCATCCGCCGACAGGGCGGCCTCGGCCTGCGCCGGGTGTAGCCTGATAAACAGATCAACAAACCCCTTGATCGCGCCCGTCTCGACCGCCAGGCGGTCAGCCTCGGGCATCAGGTTTTTGGCGGCCGCACGCAGCTTAGCGATGGCGTCTCCCAAGGTCGCCACGGTCTGCACGACCTCGGCCGGATCGCTGATCTCGTCGATGCGCTCCAGCAGCGCCTCGCAACGGATGAGACCGGCGGAGACCACGCGCCCCATCGCTTGCTCAATGCCGCCGCCGGCGACGATGAGCGATGCCGCCCTAAATTTGTCCCAGTCATCGCCCTCACGCTTTGCCGCGTTAAACCTGTTACGCGCCGTGCCGTAGGGCACGCCGGTTTTATCGGCGGCCACCTCAAGCGGCAGTCCGCCTATGTAGGCGGCGCGCAGCTCCAGTCGTTTTTCCGGGGGGTGGGCCATGCTTACGCCCCCGGAAACTTGGCGCGTAGCGCCGCCACATCGCGCCCGCGCTCGGTAATCTGCGCGAGCTCGCCGTTAAAACGGACGAGCCCCATCTCGACGAGCCAGTCAATATCCGCACGGATGAGATCCAGACTTGCCGCGATGCCGTGCACCACATCAAGCTCTGCGCGCAGGCGCGTTAAGCCGATGGCCGGCTCAAAGCGATGGTGGCGAGCAGTGATTTACGGCGTCCTTGCCTCGCTCTCGGTCATTACTGCATCCCTTGGTAGTGATCTGGTTGAGGATGAGGGCGCACGTTGTCGCCAACCGCGTGCGACTCGCCGCGCAGCTCGGAGAGGCCCTCGGCCACCTCGTTGATGCGGTCATAGATGTCGGAGAGTTCACGCTGGCCGACGCCGTGCTTGACCTCAGACTCCACGCGCGACAAGCGTCCCTCCATCGCCGAGAGCGACTCGCCGCATGTCAAACTCCATCTTATCGATGCCGCTCGGTATGCGCGCGCCCCATCGCAAGCTGCTCGTCGAGCGTCATTGCGCAGGCCCTGCGATCCCTCAATGCGCGCGCGCTCCTGCGCCTCAAAGCGCGTATCCAAGCGCTTGTCAATCTGGGCAAGCAAGAGCTTGCCAAAGCCCGCCACGCAGCCAAAAAACCCTAAGAGCAGCGAGACGAGCTGCCAAATATCTACCGTAATCATCATTTGACCACCCCCCGTTTTTGCGCGCTCTCCAAAATCTCCTGACAACGCACGCAGGTTGTCACGCCCGGCAGCGCACGCAGGCGCGAGCGCGGGATCATCTCCTCGCACAACCGGCAATAGCCCGGCGCGCCCTCGACCATCGTGCCGGTGACGGCATAGCGATCCTTATGCGCCACCAATGCGGCGCGTCTAAACAACTCCTCGCGCTCGGATGCGCGATCAATGATGTCGCTCACTGCCGTCCCTCCTCGTAGTCAATCAGGGCGTCGAGCCGGGCGCGACAGAGCTCGTATTGCGATCCGACCTCGGCGGCCCACTGAGCGACGTCGGTATCGGAGGCAGCTGCTCCATGCGCTGCATCAGGTGCGCCGGCGGTTTTTCGGCAGGGCATCATCTGCGCCGGCGTGACGATTGCCGGCGTTGTTGAGCAGGCGGACAGTGCGAGCATCAAGGCAAGCGCGACCGCGGGTTGAGCGGGTGATCTCATTGCGTAACTCCTCTCGGGTTTTGGTGAGGCGAGATTCGGCGGTGAGCAGCTCTTGCGAGAGTTTCTCGCCGCGCTCAGTCTCGGTTTTTAGCCGTGCGTTAATGGCCTCAAGGGCGGATGCGCGCGCCTCCTGCGCATCGCGCTCAATGCGCAGGATTTGCGCCTTGCACTCTTTTTGGGCCGATGTGTAGCCAGTCACTACGCCGACCACGCAGGAGAGGCAGATGCTCGCCAAGACAAGGACAAAACCGTTCATACAGCACCTCCGGGCCGTGTCTTTAACGCGCGCAGGCGCTCGGCATACTCATCACGCAGGCGATCTCTATCGCGTCCGATGAGATACGGGATGCGATTTTGCGCGGCTTTTCGTAATGCCTCCGGGCTATCGGCCTTGGCGATCTCGCGCGAGAGGCACCCGGCGTGCATGGCCGACAAGGTCGGGTTGCTGGCGATCCGTCTGGCTCCGCTCATCGCGCCGGCTCCTGCCCCAGACAGATGCGCGTCCATTTCAAACGGCTCGTCCAGACGCCGCCGCAAAAATCGTGGTTCCAGGGCAATGAGCAGTCGCGTTTTTGGACAAATCTAAAATCAAGGATGGTCTCGCAGGCGCCCTCATAGTCGCCGGCGGCCAGTTTGCGCGGGATGCTTGAGCGGCAAACTGCGGTCGCCCCCACGTTATACGAGAGATAGACATAGGCGTCATACTCGTACTGATGCAGAGGGACAGTGATGCAGTCTTTGAGGATCGCCTCTTTGACGGCCACATCGCGCACGGCAAGCTCTACCGCTGCCGTCGGCGTGATCGTCTCGCCTGCTTTAACCGGCGTGCCGTCAGCATGCCGCGTGCTGCCAAAACCAACGGTGGCCACATCCCCGGGCACAGGCGATCGCGCTGTGCCGATAAACCCCTCAGTCGCCACCAGCGCGGCAAAGCCAGCAGCCGAAGAGCGAGAGCGCGGCCATAACAATGCGGTTGCGGCTCATTGCGCACCTCCTTGTTGTGCGGCGTCATGATGGGCGTGCGTGAGCGTGCAGGGCGTGTCATTGCGCCAGAGACGCGCGCGGGCCTCGCAGTCGGGCGCAACACGGCAATAGCCGTATCCGCAAGCGTTGAGGCGTCGTAATGGCGGCACGTCCCGCAGCGCCGCCTGGTGTTTGGTGTGGTGGTGTCCATGCGCGAGAGATTACGCGCGCGCGCAAGGCCGGATAAGGCGGGCGGCCGTCAGGGGGATAGTATTATTTGGTGCGGGAGAGCGGGGAGCAGATGCGCCGGCAGACTCACCGGCGCGATCAGAACAAGGCCGCCTGGCGCGGCGCATCCTCGGCCGTGGATTGGGCGAGGATGGTCCAGATGGTGCGCTCGGTCATCTGGTAACGACGAGCGAGTGTACTACACGAGTCGCCGCGCGCGCGGTCGCGGCGGATGGCGCGGTTGCGCAGCTCACGGGTTAAGGATGCGGCCATAGGCACGTCAAAATGCTCCAGCCCCCCGTAATTGTCGATCAGCCGGATGGCGGCCTGGTGTCCCAGCAGTTTGACGAGCGGATGCTCAGGATCGTAACGACGCGGGACATACAGACGCCGCCCGCCATAGACGCGCGAGAGCGTCAATGCCGCCGGCAGGCCGATCAATTCGGCAATCTCGCGCAGCGCGCCGGGCAATAAGCCCAGATCGACGTTATCGACAGGATCGTCGTTGGCCGCAGCGTTAATGCACGCACGCTCAGTCATGGGCGGCACGCTCCTTATAGCGGATGGTGCGCTCAAGCGCGCTTGAGACCTTGCCAAGCTGTGCGAGGCTCAAAAACTCAAAGCGCGAGACCTGCGGATAGATGCGCCGGCCTACTGCGTAGGCATACGGCCAGCCCTGGCCGAGGGTTTTAAGTTGCACGGCGATTTTGGCCTCGATTGCCTCTTTGCTCTGCGCCAGCGGTCGGTGCCGTGTCGGCAGGCGCTTTGCGCCCGGATACGGATCGATGCCTGACGCTTTGAGGCACGAGGCCATATGATCAAGCAATTTTTTACGGCCCAGCGCGTCGAGGCTTGAGGCCGATTTAACGCCGCAGACCGACATGACGAGGTCGCGGTAGGCGGCATCATCCAGCTTAAGCTGTGCCTTGCAGATGTGGATTTTGGCGAGCTCGCTTTTGCGCAGCGCGTCAGCCGTGCGGATAGCAGATGCCATAGTCACACCCTCACAAACTCGATTACAAACACGTGCGGGTTTGCGGCCCACGATCCGGCGCCGTAGAGGGCCTCCCAAAAGCTGCGGTACTCGGCGACCGGGTCGTCGGTTGGCGCTACGCCCTCTGCCAGGCAGTCCGCCGCGCTAATGTCCTGTAGATGCTCGATACGCACGCCGGTGATTTCCAGACTGATCCGGCTAGCCCAGCGCGGCATGTGGATTGATGGCGTCCAGCGCCCCCACTTCGTACGTCATAAATTGCGTACGCACCCGCCGATGTTCGCCGTCCGCACGATAAACAACGCGAGGGACATCCCAGTGATAGGAGTGGAACGCCTCACGCACCCATAGCCGGTCGCCTTTGCGACCAAGCGGGCAATTTACAGCACCCGTCCCCGCTTTTATTTCGCCGACAACCTCCTCAACAGATAACCACTCTCCATACGGGTGCTTCATTGGTTTGACTGGTCGCCTCGTCTGCGTCTTATGTCCGCCCAGGATGGCGCGCACCATCGGCGCCGAAAAAAGGATGGGTCGCTCTTGCATGTCATCAATCCTCGCGGGTACGGATGATCGGGGTTTTTAGGGGGGCGCTGACAAACAACGGCCAGGCCGGCTCATAATCCGGGTTGATGCAGCTGCAAAGCCAAAAACAAAGGCCGTAGATTGCATCGCTCACCGTCATCAGCCAGGCGAGCGACCAGTGCCGCGGATCGCAATAAGGCGCGGGAGAGTCAATCTCGGCAAGGTAGATCGGGCACAGCCCAAACCAACCCTTATGTGTGTAGATAATCGATTTACCCATGTCACTCCCCATCTCCATCCGTATCCATATGCCGCATAAATACGAGCCAATGCGTTAATCCCTTACGGCCGCTAATGTGTCCAAACAGCGGCTCAACCGGGCACAGCGCCAGCACATCTTTTACTTTTATCTGCGCCTCGCTCCACTTAAAAATCAGGATGCCGCCGTGCCCGAGCACGCGCAGGCACTCGGCAAACCCCTGTCTGATGTCATCACGCCAGTTATCCGATAGCTTGCCGTATTTGGCGGCCAGCCAGCTTTTTGCGCCGGCGCGGACAAGATGCGGCGGATCAAAAACCACTAGCCTAAATTGCCCGTCCGGATACGGCAGGCTCCTAAAATCCAGCAGTACATCCGGCTCGATCATCAGTATGCGCGTGCCGTCAGGATTGCCATGACTCCTATCCGTGACGGTAATTTTTTGGCGGCGGATGTCACCAAAAATTACCCGCGGATTTTTACGATCAAGCCACATCATGCGGCTGCCGCAACAGGGGTCGAGTATGGGCTGATGCGCACTGACAACCGATTTGTCCACGTTATTACTCCGACATCATCCAGCCGATCAGCGCGATGCACAGCGGCAGCGCGCACCACACCACAAAATCAATCAGATTTGCGTCTGTCATTGTTTGTCCTCCTCGTTAAACAGCCTGCCGGACGGCGCTTGGCGTTAATCCAAGCGCCGTCGAACCGGCTATCTGCCAGCCTGTTGCTCCAGGGCTTTGATGAGCGCCTCGCACTCGTCCTCGCTTACCCCGTGCTGGTTGGCAAAACCGACAAAACGGGACCAGTGCTCGCCCAAAAAATCGGCCAGTACGCCGTATTTAAAATCACCCATCATTGATCCTCCTCTTGCCCTGCGACCATCGCTTTTAACGTGGCGCTTGGCGTAAATTTGGGTTGTTTTTTGGCGGGGATGGTCATGGTTTCGCCCGTTGCGGGGTTGCGCCCGGTGCGCGCTGCACGCTCGCGCACCGAGAATTTGCCGAGCCCCGAAAACGGCACCTCACAGCCCTCACGCAGTGATTGGCTGATAACGTAAGATGCCGCGTTAATGACCTGCTTTGCAGTGACTTTTGAGGTGCTGCTCATCTCGGCAACAGCGCTGATAAAATCGTTTTGCGTCAGTTTTAAGTGTTTCTCATTTTTCATATTGCTCTCCTTTTTTGGGTTAAAAACGGGTTAGTTGAGGGTGTGGGTCTGCGCTGGGTCAGCGCTCTGTACGCCCTTATCACGCAGATAGTCACGTACCCGGTCGGTCTCGGCGTCAGTGAGGCCGAGGGCGCGCGCAGCCTCGGTCACGTTATAAAGCGGCCTGCCGTTGTCATCGCACCGCGTCGGCGCAGGCAGTTGTTTGATGACACGCCCGGCCAGCTCGGTGAGGATGCAAAACATGAGCGGCAGGCTAGTGGGCGAGGTGTCTTGCGTGGAGATAATCACCTCAATCATCGCGCCTGCCAGCGCCGCATCGTCAAGTTCGGGGCGATCTTTGAGCAACGCCCTTTTAACGGCTGTTGTGATAATGCGGCGGCGCATGTCGCGGGTGTCGTCCATCACTCGTCCTCCTTGGGCGCGACGCCAGCGCTGACAATCTTCCCCCCATCTTGATATACGAGATTGACCATGCGTAAGGCTGTCACATGCACCAGATGAGGGTCGTCGGGATCGCAGCGCGGTGTGCAGCGCAAGTTAATCCGGATGATGCCATCTGCGCCCTCAGTGATCGTGATCGTCGCCTTTGGCGCTTGTGTGTTTGGCTGGCTTGTCATTTATGCCTCCTGTATATCGACCTCAAAGGGCGCGATCGTAAAATCCTCAACGCCTGTAACAATGCTGATGCCTGCGATGCCCGCAACCGCGGCCGGCTCGGCCAGCATCGCCTCTTTATTTGGCGTTTCCGCCGTGCGGATAAACCGATGCAGGCCGAGGGCGCGCAGCTTATCCAGCACTTTGTCCGCCGCCCGGATCGACACCGACGGCGGGCGCTGCCGCCACGAGACCTCGCCGGTCACGAGGTTGGCGGTCTTGCCGCCGCCCGGACATAGCGCCGCGCGGTTGGCGGCGCACCAGGTGGCGATACCCTCAGTCAGCCCCTCGATACGTTGTTTGAGCGCGTCGATCTTGTCCTGACGCATGGCCGTAGCCTCGGCCAGCGCGTCGTTGATCTCAGTGTTGAGACGCAGCAGCTCGCGCTGGGCCGCGCCTAACTCGCTGATAGCCTCAATCGTCTGCTCGCGTGACTGGCAGGCATGGACAATCGCGGCGGTTTTGGTCTTTCTCATGTGTTGCCCCTCATCAAGACAAATAAAAAGTATCAAAACGCATCCCCTGGAGCATTCTGCCGAGGCGCGCGGTAACCGATTCGGGGATCGTTAGCACGGCCTCGCCGTCGCAGAAAAATGTTATTCGCATATCGTCGTGCAGGACAAACTTGCACTCGCCCCCAATCTCCTCGGGCGGTATGGCGTCCGGCGAAATCTGGTCGCCAGACGCGGGGATGGTGGTAACTTTTGTAGCCATATCGGCCTCCTATGTGGTTGTGGGTTGTTGGGCGTATTGATACAGACAGTAGTGTTGTCGGGAGTTTTTGCGGGCACAATCAATACGCCCTGCCCGGTATAGACGTTTGATCTCCCGGTCAATCAGCGCACTGTCGTACTGCAACCGCCTCGCAAGCTGGTAGATGCTCAGCGGTTTTGCGGATCGCTCCAGGATGTCGAGGATCTGATCGGCAAGCGAGCGCTCATTTACAAGTTGAGCGAGCTGGATGCTCAACAGACTCATAGCCGACCTCCGCAGGTGACATGCACGCTCTCGCAGCCGATCAGGCGGCGGTGCGGGTTGTGATCGACAACGATCTCGCTGGGGAGATTGGCCTGTCCGACCGCCACGTGCTGGATATGGCACCCCATCGCGCGTAGTTGACGCACGGCCTCGTTAGCCTCACGCAAGCGCCAGATGTAACCATCATTAAGCACACGTGGTGTACGGCGCACGTCGGCAATGTGGGTAATGCTGCTCATGCCGTCACCTCCGTCCAGTTGATGCGCACGCCATTTTTACGGTCGTCCGCCTCAAAATCGGCAACCTCGCCATCGACGGTCCGGCCTACTGAGCGCCGCATGTACTCCCCAGCAAACAAGGCAAACGTTTTTGGGCCGGACTGGACCATAATGTCCGGCGGCTCGCCGATATCCAAAATCACCGAGTAACCCAAAACCCGGATACCGTGTGATCTCAGCCACTCTGTTGATTTTTTAAGACGGCTCAAGGCGTCAAACGCATCGGACACGACAAAACCTTTTGTGGCGGCACGGCGCTGTAGCATGCGTGTCCGGCGGGCGCGTAGAGATGTGTGGGTCATTGCAGCACCTCCGGAGCCAGGTTGATTTCGTACGGCTCAAATCCGTATTGCGTTTTTTTGGCTGCGGCCAGGTGCGCCGCCGCATCAATGCAGTATCCGCCCAGGACAACCGTGCGGCCATTTAGCAGCGCACGCACGGCCGACCAGGTCTTTTTGTAGGCCTGTTTGTTGGCGGGGGTTACCGATAGGCGGAGCGCATCCCTAAAATAGGCATCATCATCAAACCCCTCGACAAAGCAGCCTCCGCGCTGCCAGTCATATAGGTCCAAGCAGACGGCCAGCAGATTTTTACCTGTGGGATGCTCTATGCAGTAGCAGCGCTCATCGCTATACATGCAGCGTATCCAGTTGGTCGGCTCAGCGCCTATGTTTTGCTGGATGTTATGCAACGCGGCAATCTCATTTTTAATGAGGGTTTGTGTATTGGTGTTGGTTTGCATCATGATTACTCCGCATGTTTGTTTGGGCACGTGTGGCAACGCACCCAGATGGTCATTTTGTAGGGGTTGTGGCTGGGGGCAGGCCCCGAGGAGATACGCCGGCAATCGCTGTAGGCAATCGGCTCGCCGGTTGCCGGACACACCGGGATGGTGTGCAGGCAGTCAATTACCCGCTGGATCATCGGCTCGGACAGATCCAGCTTGTCGTTAGGCGAGAGCGTGCGGGAGAGCAGCGACCGGCATACGCCCAGCTGCGCCGCCACCCCTGCTTTGCCGCGCGGATGCGCGCGGACGGCATCGGCGAGCAGTTGCTGCGCAAACGCGCGGCGATCAGTAATGGTCTCAGCCATAGATCGCGTCCTCATCAGAGACCGGCGCTTGCCAGACGATCTTGTCGACGTTGGGGTCGTAGACCGTCCGTGTCTTGCAGATGACCGGCGGCCTCGGCCCGGTGTTGCACGAGGAGATCAGGCGGTAACGCGCGAGCGCGCAACGCTGGGCCGACACGCCCTTGCCAGGCAAAGTCACCTCGAGATAGCCAGCTTTTTTGAGGGTTTTGAGGTACTCGTTAGCAGTGCCAAACGCCACAGGGATGCGCGGCGTGCTGGCGTGCGCTGCAAGCTCGCGGGCATTGGTGTCTCCTCGCATCATGCGCAGCGTCCGCCACATCTGCTCCTGCACAAGTCCTCGCGTGCAGCGCGAGCCGTCTGTGCGTAGGCGCGGGGCCTCGACGCCCTCATCGTTAATGAGTCGATAATGTTTGCGTGCGCCCGGTGTCTGACGCACCATTTTGACGATGCCTGCGTGCTCGAGTGACTGGATGTAACTTGACAATGTGCTGCCGTCGATCCCGGAGAGACCTGCGATCTGCACGCGCGTCCACTCGGCGTCACGCTGGGCGCGGATGGCCTCCCAAACGCGCTGGCGCGGCCCTTTGCCGCCGGCATAGGTAGTTACAGGTTTGCGCACGATTACGCCCCCCTGCGCGGCGCTTCGCCCGTGTAGAGCGGGCGTTCACCCCACTCGGCCATGCCGACCGACTGCCATCCCTCCATCCCCGCCGTCTCTTTGATCTGGTGGAGATTGACGCATACCCGGCGCACCGATCCGTGCGAGATGCTGACCAGATGTTGCAGCAAGTCTGGCTGTACTTTGACCCCCGGGCAGTAGATCGGCACCAGCAGCTGTGCATCTTTTTCGGTGACGCCTCTCGCGGGGATCCACGAGAGGACGCGGCTATGGAACCGCTCCCAGCGCTTGAGCTTTTGTGGCAACATCTCCTCGCCGATAATGAGCAGCGAGCCGCGCGACCCCTCGTAGATGTCGCGCACCAGCTCGATCATGGCATCCGAGTGGGTGGCATAATCAAACTCGTCAATAATGAGCAGGCGGCGCGAGACCGAGAGTTGGTCGGTGATCTGGTCAAGCATTTTTGGCAGCGTGCCAAGCGGTTTGATGCCGATCTCAAGCAGGATTTTTTCAAGGAGCGTCTTGCGCGTCCAAGCCGAGCGCATCTGGACAAAGTAAGCGCGGTGCTCGTTAGCCACCGCCATTGAGGCGGTGGTTTTGCCAAACCCGGCCGGGCCGTAGAGCGCGGCAATGCCGGGTAGGCCCGCCGTGCGGTCAGCCGTCCGGGCAAACTGCCGGACAATGCTCAGGTTGTGTAGATTTGCTGTTTGCGTCATAATTTAATAACTCCGTTTGTCGTAGTAATTGCAGGTTGTTGGTCCCAGCCTGCGCCCTAAACCGGCCGTTGCGTATCTGGCATTACGCAGCGGCCTGTTTTTTTGGGATGAGGTGCCTCAATCCCAGATAATCCAGATGCGATGATCCCTGCATCGTTGTCGGCCACGTCTCGATAAACCGGGCATCCACATCCCGCAGGATTTCGCCGTTTTGTTGGCGTTGTCGCAGCTCGCACCACTCCGCATAGTTGTCCTCGGCCGATCGCTCAGAGCGCGGCGGTTTTGCGGCCGGTTGCTCAGTCTCAAGAGGCATCGCCGCGTTAATCATCGCCGGCGCATCGTGCAGATTGAGCGGTTCGGCGGGCGCGTCGATCAGCATTTGGTCGATCTCGGCAGCCTCAATAACGCGACCGCCAATGACAAGGGTTTGCGCCGGCGCTACCTCAATTGCCGCCGCGCCGTGCAGCTCGTCGAGGATGTCGTCACGCTTAACGTCGATGCGCGCCAAACGCGCTTTGGCGCGTTGGTCGCGGGCCTGCTCGATAACGGCAACGGGGTAGTAATTGCGACGGTTGCCGTTAACCTCGGCCGTACCGATAAACCGACCATCCGGCAGATAGACCCACACATAGCGGGGGTCGTGGATGTCAAAGGCGACATGCACCAGCGACCCGTTAAGCTCCTCAAATTCGCGGCAAAAGTAGAGGTTATTAAATATTTGTATTTCGCCTCGGCGCAGGGTACGAGCAACGCGCGGCCTAAACAGCGTGATGACCTCGTCGCCCTCGACCCTTATCGGCGACCAGCCGCGCGCCTCATGATTGCGCCAGCACAGATCGGGCGAGACGCCGCCGAGAGAGCGGTGCGGCGCGGCGTTGTAAGCGGCAACGGCCTCCTCGCAAAACTCGACAAAGAGCTGCCAAGGCATGAGCGGCATAGCGCCACCGTGTTTTATCGCCGCCCGCGTTAATTTGTAGTGAGCAAGGCGCGCCTGGCGATCCATGACATGCCCCATGTAGGACGGCAGCCGTTTTGCCGAGCGCACCCAGATTGTCTGGTGCGCGCGCTCAATGACGCCGCGCGCCTGGCTGTTATAAGGGATTGAGTGACGTACCGTAATGCCCAGGCGGCCAAGCAAGCCAAGCGCTGTATCCTCAAGGTAGGCATTTTTGTACCCCGATCCGTTGTCCGAGTAGATCATGGCCGGGATGCCGTGTTTTTGGACAGCGGAGCGCAGGGCATCCGCGACGGCCATGCTCGACTCGGCCAAATCTACCGACCAACCGACCGCCCGGCGGGTAGCAATATCGATATATGTTGTGATCTCCGGCCGAAACGCTTTGCCCGTAAATGGATGCTGCACCTCTGCGTCAAACGTGTGTCCATCAGGCGACCAGATGTCATTGGGCAAGAGGGCTGCAAAATCACGGCGGACAAATGGCTGGATGTTGCGCAGCTCGCGCTCTCCCATGCGTCCGCGCTCGCGGGTTACTGCCCCTAATTTGCCCACAAACCGGCGCACCTGCCACTCGCTCGGCAGATCGCCCGCATACTCGGCAGCAAACTGGCGGTAGGCATCGGACAGGCTTGGTTTTTGTGGCTGTTGATAGTGAGCCAAAAATGCCCGCGCCCAGACCGGCACGACAAAATCCTTTTGCGGCATGCCCGGTGCCAGATCGTCGGCATCCAGCCAGCGGCGCAGGGTGCGCGGCGTCGGCAAGTCACCGCGTGAGCTGCCACGGCGATCACGTGCGATATGCAGCATCCGCGTCAATATGGGGTCAAGCGTGCCGCGCTGGGCGTCACAAATCAGGCTGACCGATGCCTCATGCAGGCTGCATCCCAGATTGGCCATTGTTTTATGGATCGCCGCGCGGATACCCGACCGTGCGTCGCGGATCGCGCGCTGATCGTGCGTTAATGACAGCTCGTTACATTGCGCCACGGGCGGAGCAGTAATCTCAGAGACCAAGGCGGGCAGCACATCCGTCTGCATTTTGTGCTGTTTGATCGCATTACGGACGGCCTTGGGCAGTTTGTCGATCTCGTAGAGGCGCATGCGACCGCCGCGGACAGGGGCCTCATGATACGGCCACGAGTCATTGATAGCCCGACGCTCGGCGGATCGTTTAGAGATGGTTAGGGCCTGGGCAATGTCGCTAATTGAGCATGTGCTCATTTTTTAGTCCTTTGCTATGCATGAGCACCAAGGCGTGATGCCCGCGCGCCGCGCAGGCCGCGAGGGCGTTTTGTGCCGTCAGCAAAGTAACGGGACGGCCAGATTTCCTGCACAGGTACGCCTAGCGCATCGGCAATGCGCCGTTCGTTTAACGGATAGCTATTACTGAGGGCAAACGAGAACGAGGATGAGCTTTTGATCCCGTAATGCGCGGCTAGCCCGATAAGCGTCCATCCACGCTTCTCTAGGGCGGCTTTTATATCTGCTGGGTGCCAATCTTTTTTGCATACCATTTTGTATCGTTTCCTATAATGGTTAAACTAACCATATTGCTGGTTGATGTTTTATATTACACAGCACAATTTTTCGTATGTCAAGAGTTTTTTCAGTATTTTTTTACGTGTCGCGCTTTCAAGATACGACAAAAAGTGCGTATATAAATTTACCGCTTAATAATCAAAGCGCTACGAAGTGCGACATACATTGCAAAGTGCGGCGTGATGTGTCGCACTTTCGCCCAGGAAGCGCGACATGAACATATCTATGCGACTTAAAGAGGCAAGGGCTAGACTTGGATTGAGCCAAAAAGACGCCGCAGAACAATCTGGCGTATCAGCAAGAGGGTATCAAGGCTACGAAGACGGCAGGAGTATCCCAGGAGGAGACGCTATAGCAGGATTAGTGCGCTTAGGTATTAACGCTAACTGGTTGCTGACTGGTGAGGGCGAGATGTTTAACGCTCCGCGACACCAGCCCGCGCCAAAAATACAGGCCGATACGCCATATCAAGCCGGGGCAGCAACGGTACTATCGGTGCAAGAGGCGACAGCATCGGGACGTTACATAGCGCTGCCGCTGCATAATGACGTTCGCGCAGCCGCAGGGCACGGCGCAGTTGTCGGTAGTGAGGAGGCCGACGACTCGTTAATGTTCCGTGAGGATTGGATCAAACACGAGCTGCGGATGCAGCCTAAAGATTTGGTGCTGATTCGTGTGGCGGGCGAGTCAATGTTGCCTACATTGCGCGATGGAGACGTTATTCTGATTAATCAGAGTCTCACCCAGCCGGACACAGATGGCATATATATTATGCGGATGGGTGATATGCTCCTCGTTAAGCGGCTTCAATTATTGCCCGGCGGGCAAATAAGCGTTATCAGTGATAACCCGACATATAGACCCTGGACGCTGGACATAAGCAAGATGGCTGAGGGAGACGTGGCAATTATTGGCCGGGTAGTGTGGGCAGGGACGCGGTTTTAATTTCTGTTTATTCCCGGCGCATTTTTGGACAAAAAATGCGCAAAATTTTTTAAAAAGTGCCCGTTTTTTTGCAAAATTAATGTGCGGCAAATTTTCTGGCGGATCGCCCTGAGTTCCGCATCAAATGGGCGTTTCCGCTGACTCGCCCTGATTAATCCTGTTGGACAAAACGATCACCACCCCACACGGCGCCGTCAAAATGCGCCAGTTCTCCAATGACAATTCGGCCAGATTCCTTGAGGAAATGAAGCAGAAAGGCGTTGCGATCAACGAGGTGGACGCCAGCGTTTTTCGTGAAAAAATGCGTCCGATCGTCGAAAAGCCTTACATCGAGAAAAATGGCGATGCCTGGCTGAAGAAGATCAATGCCTCGCTGGCTGAAAAGCCGAAAAAATAAGTAGAAATAGCGCCTAGGGGGTTTAGAAAAAACGGCCTCTGCAAGGGGGCCGTTAAAAAACGCGGAGAGTTTTCCATCATAAGGAAGAACCGGAGAAAAAACCGCTGTTGCACTCTGTGATTTCTCATTTTATCCGGGCCAATTCCATTGGCTAGCTTGCGAGCCGTGTCACGCTGTTCTCGCGCTTCCTTGAGAGTTACATCGGGATAGACACCATGCGCCAGCAATTTTTCGCTATCGTTGAAGCGGCATTTTTGCCGCCAGTCAGTATTTCTCGTCAGCAGGCGTAATAAAGAGAAATAGCTTTTTTCCTTAGCCAGCTTGGCCGCCTTGGGGCTGAGCTTGGCATTGCGTACCACCGTATCCGCGAGCGCCATCGGGAATATATGGCGGTATGTCAATATACCCGCATACCCACGGATTTTGATGGATCGCATAAAACACCGTCGGAATGGAAAAAGGCCGTAACCCTTGTATTCGCTTGGGGTTGCCGGCCTTTATCAGACTGCTTCGGAAGTGTTGGTGGTGGTGGTCAGGGGCAGAATCGAACTGCCGACACGTGGATTTTCAGTCCACTGCTCTACCAACTGAGCTACCTGACCATTGCAAGAGACGCGCATTATATCGATGGCCTGGTGAAACGTCAAAGCGTTATCGCTATGTTTTGCCTTGTTACGCGCAGGCGTTGAAGGCCAGAAAATCGACAGCCACAAAGGGAAAACAGTAGATAAAAGCGGGATAGAAACGAGAGAAACAGATAAAAGTTACGATCGGGGTCGGCTGGGCATTTTGCTTTGCGGCCTGTGCCTTATCCTCTGCTGTTTCCGGCTACTTTTGCACCGTGATGTCCTCAGCGTGCAAATATATTTTTACCCTGACTTTTGAGCTATAGTTTTCTTTCCGAAAATCGAGACGAGATCGACTTTTATCCATGAATACTTTATACGACATTCCCTCCGGTAAGTCTGGCCACAACGCCGCGTTCGAGCAGGCCATCCGTCAGTTGGCCGTCCCTGTTTGCCGGGTGTTTGGCTCGGCCGCGCAGCCGACGCCTGCACGTTTTGAGGCCTCGGCGCAGACGCTGAATACGAAGGATAGTGCCCAGGTATCCAAATTCTTTCCCAACACGGTCAAGGCTTCCGGCAGCAAGGTGCTGGAGGCAACTGCCGGTGCTGCGGGTGCGCCCCAAGATCAGGGCAAGCGCGTCGCCGTTCTTTTTTCCGGCGGGCCGGCGGCGGGCGGGCATAATGTCGTCTGTGGTCTGAAGCGCATACTGGGCGCGGGCAATACGTTGCTGGGTGTGCGTCCGGGGCCGAAAGGCTTGCTCAAAGGCAATCTCTTTGAAATTTCCGATCGAGATGTCGACGCCATCATCAACACGGGCGGTTTCGATTTTCTCGGTACTGACCGCACCAAGATCAAGACGCCGGAACAGTTTGCCCAGGTCAAGGCGACCTGCGTTAAGCACAATCTTGACGCCATCGTCGTTATTGGCGGCGATGATTCCAATACCAACGCTGCCGTCCTTGCCGAATTCCTGTACGCGGGCGTCAAGCCCGACGGCTCGGGTGTCCAGGTGATCGGTGTGCCCAAAACCATCGACGGCGATTTGCAGGCGGGAGCGCTGTTGCCGATTTCCTTCGGTTTCGACACCGCGACCAAGATTTATGCCGAAATGGTCGGCAACATTTTGCAAGATACACGCTCATCGCTGAAATACTGGCATTTCGTCAAGCTGATGGGGCGCTCGGCGTCGCACGTCACGCTGGAAGTGGCGCTGCAAACCCAGCCGGCTGTCGCGTTGATTTCAGAAGAAATTGCCGAAAAGAAGCAATCGCTGAGTTCAATCGTCGGCCAAATTGCCCAGGCCGTTGTTAAACGGGCCGAGCAGGGCATCCACCATGGTGTCGTTATTATTCCGGAGGGGGTCGTCGAATTTATCCCCGAAATGCATGTGCTGATCGCGGAGCTGAACGATGTGCTGGCCTGCCATGCAGATGATTTCGCCAAGCTCGACAAGGCTGAACGTCCCGCCTTCATCGGCAGCCGCCTGTCGCCGGACAATGCGCGTCTGTTAGCTTCTTTGCCCGGCTATGTCGTCGATATGCTGCTGGCTGAACGCGATTCGCACGGCAATCTGCAAGTCTCACTGATTCCGACCGAGCAATTGCTGATCGACATGACGGCGCGTGCCTTGCAGGAAATGGGCGCCAAGGTGCCCTTTGCCACGATGAACCATTTCTTCGGCTACGAAGGCCGTTGCGGCGCGCCGACCCTGTTTGACGCCGCCTATACCTTTAATCTCGGTCTGACTGCCGGATCGCTGATTCTTGACGGCCGTACAGGCTATATGGCGACAATTACCGACCTGACGAAGGGCGGTACGCCCAAGGCCATTCCGCTGACCGGCCTGCTCAATATCGAACGCCGCCACGGGCAGGACGAATTCGTCATTGAAAAGGCGCTGGTCAGAACGGACTCGCCGGCCATGCGTCATTTCATGGCGCACCGCACGACCTGGGCGGAAAAGGATCTCTTTGCTTCTCCCGGACCGCGCCAGCTCTGGGGGCCGATTGCCATGCAACAGCCGATATCGGTGGCGCTCAATACCGGCGCCGACAGCCTGGCTTTCAAAATCGGCTGATTGCTAGAAGGCTTGGCGTACTGGCTTCCGGCTCAAGCCGTGGATGACATGCGGTACGCCTTGTTTTGCCGACAAGGCATGATGGGGCTGATGGAATTTTTCGGTTTGCCCCGAAGTTCAGGAATCCCTTAAAACTGAAATTCAGTTCGACAGACCTCAAGACAGGAGCATTCAGATGACTACTACCGCATCTCTGGCCAATGCCATTCGTGTCCTGGCGATCGATGGCGTACAGGCCGCCAATTCCGGCCATCCCGGTGCGCCGATGGGCATGGCGGAAATCGCCGTTTCTCTCTGGAACCACAATTTGAAGCACAACCCGGCTGACCCCAAATGGCCTGACCGCGACCGTTTCGTGCTCTCCAACGGCCATGCGTCGATGCTGATCTATTCGCTGCTTTATCTGACGGGCTACGATCTGCCGCTCGATGAACTGAAAAAGTTCCGCCAACTGCACAGCAAAACACCAGGGCATCCGGAAGTCGGCCATACACCGGGCGTCGAAACCACCACCGGCCCGCTCGGTCAGGGCCTCAGCAATGCGGTCGGCATGGCGCTGGGCGAAAAACTACTGGCCGCCGAATTCAATCGCGACGGTCACGCCATCGTTGATCACTATACGTATGTGTTCCTGGGCGACGGTTGCCTGATGGAGGGCATCTCGCACGAAGCCTGTTCGCTGGCGGGCGTCTGGAAACTCGCCAAACTGATTGCTTTTTACGACGATAACGGCATCTCGATCGACGGTCATGTCGAGGGCTGGTTTGCCGACGATACGCCGAAACGTTTTGAAGCCTATGGCTGGAACGTCATCCGCAATATTGATGGGCATGACGTTGAGGCTATCGACCGCGCCATTGCCGCGGCCAAGGCCCAGACCGACAGGCCGACGCTGATCTGCTGCAAAACGACGATCGGCAAGGGGTCGCCGAACAAGGCGGGGACGCACGAAGTGCACGGCGCACCGCTCGGTAAGGACGAAATTGCCGCCACGCGCGCCGCGCTTGGCATCGACTGGCCGCCGTTCGAAATCCCGGCCGATATTCTGGCCGCCTGGAACGCCAAGGCCGCCGGCGCCAAACAGCAGGCCGCCTGGGATGAGCGCTTTGCCGCCTACCGCAAGGCGTATCCCGATCTGGCCGCTGAATTTGAGCGCCGCATGCGGGGTGAGCTGACTGCACGTTACGCCGCCGGGTCGGCCGAAGCGCTTAAGGACATCATCGACAAGGCGGAAGTCATCGCCACGCGCAAGTCTTCACAGAATGCCATCCAGGCGCTGGCGCCGCTGGTTCCGGAATTTGTTGGCGGCTCGGCCGACCTGGCGCCGTCCAACCTGACGATGTGGAAAGGCTGCCGCGAACTTAAACCAGCAAGCCTCAATGAAGGCGGCAACTACATTCACTACGGCGTGCGCGAATTCGGCATGGCGGCGATCATGAACGGGCTCTGCCTGCATGGCGGTTTCCGCCCGTTCGGCGGCACTTTCCTGATGTTCTCCGAATATGCGCGTAACGCTATCCGCATGGCGGCGCTGATGCAGATTAATCCGATCTACGTGTTTACGCACGACTCCATCGGCGTCGGTGAAGATGGCCCGACGCACCAGCCGGTCGAGCAGACCGCGACGCTGCGCATGGTGCCCAATCTCGACGTCTGGCGGCCGTGCGACAGCGTTGAGACTTTCGTTGCCTGGCAGGTCGCCATTGAGCACAAAACGATGCCGACGGCGCTCGTCCTGACCCGCCAGAATCTCGCGCACCAGGCGCGTGATGCCGCGCAGGTTGCCGCCATCCGCAAAGGCGGTTACGTGCTCAAGGATTGTGCGGGTGCGCCGAAGGCGGTCATCATCGCCACCGGCTCGGAAGTTGCGCTGGCCGTTGCGGCGCAGCAGACGCTGGCGGAAAAAGGCATTTCGGTGCGTGTCGTCTCGATGCCTTCACCGTTTGCCTTCGATGCCCAGGACAAGGCGTATCGGGATGCCGTTTTGCCGCCGGATGTTCCGCGCGTGGCTGTCGAAGCCGGTTCGACGGCGGGTTGGTATCGCTATGTCGGCCTGAAGGGCGCTGTTGTCGGCATCGACCGCTTCGGCGAATGCGGCCCCGCCGCGCAGGTCTTCGACTATCTCGGCATCACCGCGCCGAAGGTCGTCGAAGCGGTTGAGAGGGTGCTGGCCGGCTGATCGGCCCGCCCAAAAGACGCAGGATAACGCCGCCTGAAATCGACGAGTCTGCCAACATCCATCAACCCCACCAACCACCAACCCCGCCTTTGTGGCGGGGTTAGTTTTGGCGTTTCCGGGCGCCTTTGTAAAAATATGGTCTTGGCTTTGCCTTGCCGTACTGCGTAGTCTGCCTGCGACGCGCCGCCTTGTCTTTGACAAAGCCGAACCGCTATAAAAAGAGCTGGCCTGAAGCCCGTGTATTTAGGGCGTCTCAGAGGCGGTGTCCTGAAACCCGCGTAAACAGGGCGTCTCAGAGGCGATGCTCTGAAGCCCATGTAAATAGGGCATCTCAGAAGGGGCGCTCTGAAGTCCTTATAAATAGGGCGTTTCCGGGTAGGGTGCCCGCCAGCCCTTTATTGATACGGGTTTCAGAGGCGTATGCCCGGAAATCCTTTATCCACGCGGGTTTCCGGGGCACCTTCCGGGAATCCTTGTTTTGCCGTAGCGTGCCGGCTGGGCCGATGCGCTAGAATGAAAACCGGTTATGGAATCAGCCTGAATGGAGAGCGTGACATGCTAGTGAGACTGACCTCAAGTACCTCCGGTGAAGTGGTGATGCTGGCCGAACATCTGCGCGGCCTGCTTGAAGTGCTGGACAAGGACTGTACGGCGCGCGGAATCTTCACGCTGGAACAGTTGCCGCCGACCATTGCAAAGTTGAAAACTTTGGTCGAGGCGGACCGGCAGGCGGCGCATCTATACGAACAGGCCAAAATTCAGGCGGAAAACCAGGCCGGGAAAATGGCTGGGGAAGCCGCGGAGAATGAGGTTGAAGAGGATGCGGAAGATGACGAGACAGCCGACGAAACGCCAATCTGGCTGGGGCAGCGTGCCGTACCCCTGCTGCACTTAATGGAACGGACGTTACGGGAAAAAGGCTTCATCCTGTGGCAGGCTGACCGCGATTTTTGAATAACATGCTGCTTCGCGTGCAGAGGATTCAATTTGTACGGGGCGTGCGCCGTATTTTATCTGCGCTCCCGATGTTTCTTGCGCTCGGCTCGTGCTGGGCGGGAGCTGCCGCCGGGCTGGCGGAGACGGGGAAGGCGGCCGGAGCTCCGGGTCAGCCAAGCATCCCCGAAGTCGCGGTCGACGTTGGTCATACCCTGGCCGATCCAGGCGCTGTCAGTGCGCGCGGCCGTGTCGAATTTGAATTCAACCGCGATCTGGCCGGCCTGTTGGTGACGGCTTTACAGGCGCGTGGTGTGTCTGTCCGCCCGGTCAATTTCGACGGGCGTATCGCCAGCCTGTATGACCGGCCGATGGTTGCCGCAGGCGCGGATTTTTTCATTTCCATCCACCATGATTCGGTGCAGCCGGAACTGCTCGAGAACTGGGAGTGGGAAGGCAGGACACAGACCTATAGCGATCGCCATCGCGGTTTCTCGCTATTCATTTCGCGTGACAGCCCCGATCTGGACACCAGCCTGCGTTGTGCTTCGGCGATTGGCGCGCGCCTGCGTCATATGGGATTCGTGCCGGCGACGCACCATGCCAATTCCTTACCCGGCCGGGAACGCCCGTATGCCGACGAACAGAATGCCGTGCATTTCTATGACAATCTCGTTGTCCTCTATCGCACGAGTCTGCCTGCTGTCCTGTTCGAGGCGGGCGTGCTCAAGCACCGCGACGAAGAACTGGCCCTGCGTGACCCGCAGCGTCAGGCATCCATGGCCGACGCCGTTGCCAGCGGCATCGCGGCCTGCCTGTATGTGCGCAAGGCTGCCGCGGCTGAATGAGCGCGATACAATGCGGGCGTTTTTACGTAGTGTTCCGAATCTCGGCTTAACGCGTCAAAGAATTGAATAATTGCCATGCCCGCTTCACTCGATCATCTACTCGTCGTCGCGCTGTCTTCGCGGGCGCTCTTCGATTTCGAGGAAGAAAACCGCGTGTTCGAGGAACAAGACGACCGCGCCTATATGAAATTGCAGCTGGACCGTCTGGAGCGGGCAGCGCCGCCCGGTGTGGCCTTCCCCCTGGTGAAAAAACTGCTGGCGTTTAATGCCGACGGCAGGCAGCGCGTCGAAGTGGTCATCCTTTCACGCAACGATCCGGTGTCCGGTCTGCGCGTTTTCCGTTCGGCGGAAGAAAATGGCTTGAAACTCGGGCGCGGCGTATTTACCCGCGGCCGGCCGCCCTATGCGTTTCTTGATCCGCTGGGGGCGCATCTTTTTCTCTCGGCCAATGCCGATGACGTGCGCAAGGCGTTGGCAGCGGGGTTCCCGGCGGCGCAGGTGTTTGCCCACTCGCACGTCGATCCCGACCGGCATGCGGAAGAATTGCGCATCGCTTTTGACGGCGATGCCGTGCTCTTCTCCGATGAGGCGGAACGCGTTTATGCGGCGCAAGGCCTGAGCGGTTTCCATGACCACGAACGCACCTATGTCGAGCGGCCGCTGCCGCCGGGGCCGTTCAAGCCGCTGCTCGAAGCCTTGCAACGCTTGCAGAATCTGGACGGCGCGCCAGCGCCGGTGCGCCTGCGTACGGCGCTGGTGACGGCGCGTAGTGCGCCGGCGCATGAACGGGCGATTCGTACCCTGATGCAGTGGGGCGTCTCGGTCGATGAGGCCATGTTTCTCGGCGGATTGGATAAAGGCCCGTTTCTCGCCAAATTCGAGCCGGATTTCTTTTTTGACGATCAGACCGGGCATTGTGAATCCGCTGCACGCGCCGGCCCAGCCGGCCATGTGCCCAGTGGTGTGAGGAACGTCTGACCGATCGGCGGATCGGCACCGTTTCCCTGTTTTATCTGGAAAGCCGCCGTTTCCGGCCTCTGAAATCTAGAGGATCCGGTTGATGAGCCGGTCGGCTTTCACATGCGCTAACCGCCTGATCAGGCGCTGTACAGGTTGCGGATAGGCGTCGATGGGTTCGATTTCCTCATAATGCGTCAGCCGTGTCGTCTTGGCCAGGAAACCCGCCAGTTCGCTGCGATGCTGGCCAATCAGCCGCTTTTCCGGATCACGGATGAGCAGGCCGTTTTCCAGATCGAGCCGCCAGGCGCGCGGGTTGAGGTTATGCCCGGTCAGCAAGGCGCAATCGTCATCGACTAGCAGGCCTTTAAGGTGAAACGTATTGCTGCCGTCTTTCCAGATGTGCACAGCAAGCATGCCGGCGTCGATGGCGCCCTGGTTGGTTTTGCAGAAGCGACGCAGGTTGGTTTCGTAGAGATAGGGCAAGGCGCCGATGGTTTTGAACGGCGCTTCCGGTGGAATGTAAAAATCGTTGGCCGTTTTATCGCCAAGCACGATGGTAACGCGGCAACCCGCCTTGATCCGGCGGCGCAGGGCATGGCGCAAGGGGCCGGGCAGGTTGAAATAGGGCGTCAGCAGCACCAGTTCATGGCGTGCCTGCATGATTAACTGCAAGAGTGTGCGATTGAGCGCGTTGTCCCGCGCCCCCAGGCCGATCAGCGGCGTGATGCTGACGGCGCCTGCCTGGCGCGGCGCAGCGGTAAAGTCATACTGCGCGCGCGCCAATACCTTGCGCAATTTGGCGATTTCCGGCCGCAAAGCCGCCCGGCTGGGGATGTCGGCGCTATCAAGCGGGCAGACGGCCGGACTGGTACGCAATACATTCTTGAGCAGAGCCGCAAAACTGTCAGCCAGTTCACGGCTATGAATCAGGTGGTAGCGGTCAAGGCGGTAACGGCCATGCCGCTCAAGGTAGACGTCATTGAGGCTGGCGCCGCTGTAGAGCACGGCATCGTCGATGACGAAGCCCTTGAAATGAAAGACGCCCAGAAGTTCTCGGCGCTGTACCGGCACACCGTAAACCGGCACGCCCGGCCCGAATTGCTTCGCCATGGCCTGGTAGCGTGCAGCGTTACCTGCCGATTCTCGCTGGCCGATCAGCCCGCGCTGTGCCCGATGCCAGTCGACGTAGACGGCGATTTCGAGTTGTGGGTGGGCCGTATGCGCTGTATAGAGAGCATCGAGAACCTCGCGGCCGGCATCGTCATCCTGCAGGTAGAGTGCGGTGATCAGAATGCGCCGGCGCGCGCTGGCGATCTGCGCCAGCAGGGTTTCGCGGAAAGCGCTTGGGCCAGCCAGCGTTTGTACGCACTCGGCCGGAACGGATAAGGCAGGCAATTCATCCGGCGCGGCGTGTGGCGGAAAACGTTCCCGCCAACGTTGAAGCGTCCGTGCGATCCGGGATTGGGAAAGCGGTCTGGAGAGAGGTTTAGACAAGGGATAGAAAAGATAGAAAAAAATGGGCGGCAGAAAATATCCACAGGGCGAGAATTATACCGGTGTCGCCTTCAATAACGGCACCTGACGGAATATGCAGGTAATTCTCTGAAAACAGTGCTTCGGATAATCTGCCTCATCGCAAATCCCCAGGCGTGGTGCTACAATCCGGCCGATCTTCCTTGTCTGCTCTGAACAAAAAAGCGGCATACAGCGCGAAAACCTATGCGCGGGTGTAGTTCAATGGTAGAACGGCAGCTTCCCAAGCTGCATACGAGGGTTCGATTCCCTTCACCCGCTCCATCTTCATGACAAGGATCATTTCCCCGGCCAGGTGCAAACGCTCGGAAAACCAATCAATTGCGCTGATCGCGTCTGTTTTCCTCTTCGCCTGCTGACGGGACACACGCCGGCGTCCCGCTGCCGCGAGCCGCTAGGGCTAAAATAGCCTCTACTGCGATCAAGGCTGTGAGCTTGGCTTATCGCCCAGATTGAACTCCCGTTCATGTCGCGGCGATGGCAGATACGCATAACACATACCTCAGGAATCAGGAGACGCATTCATGGACTACCCGGTCATTCACGATGAAAAAAACCGCCGCTTTGAAATCCGCGTCGATGGGGCGACAGCCTATCTGAGTTATACGCCGGTCAATGGCGGCCTTGACTACGAACATACGGTTGTTCCGCCATCCCTGGGCGGGCGCGGCATCGGGTCTTTTCTGGTGAGCCATGCGCTGGAATACGCCAGACAGCGTGGATTGAAAGTCAGGCCGAGCTGTTCTTTCGTCGCGGCGTACATCGACAGGCATCCCGACTATCAGCGTATCGTGCTGGCGGATGAGCGCCAGGATCGGTAGCCTGCCTGCGATTGAATGCGGATGAGCGCCTGATCGTCTAATCGCCGCTCCGCGGGTACAGTAGGCGGCCAAAATAGAAGATAAAAACCTGGAAAGGAGTCTCTCCATGAAACTGTATTACATGCCCGGCGCCTGTTCGATGACGCCGCATACGGCGCTGGAGTGGATCGGTCAGCCTTATGAAGCGCAAAGCGTCAATCGGCGCGAGGTCAAGTCGCCCGAATATCTCAAGCTCAATCCGCAGGGCGCGGTGCCGCTTCTGGTCGATGGCGATTTAGTGTTGTCGCAAAATGCCGCGATTCTTGCCTATCTTGATGCACGCTTTCCGCAGGCGCGCCTGTTCGGCAGTGACGATCTCAAGGGCAAGGCGCGCGCCTGGCGTTGGCTGGCGTTCCTGAATGCGGATGTCCACAAAGCTTTTTCGCCGCTATTTCACCTGCCGGACTATGTGCACGATGAAGCCGTCAAGACGGCCATGCAGTCGGCCGCGCGCGATAACATCCGCCACCTGCTGGCACAGGCCGACGCGCAGCTTGCCGCGCAGCCGTATCTGGGCGATGACGTGTCGGTCGCCGATGTGTACCTGTATGTTCTGTTGCGCTGGTGCCGTAGCCTGAAGCTCGATCTTGCCGATTTGCTGCAGCTGGCACCGTTCTATGTGCGGCTCGGCGAAAACGCCGGTGTGCGTTCGGTGATTACCCAGGAAAATCTCAAGCCCTGAGCGTCTGTTTCGTCCAGCATCCGGCTAACGCCGCTGTTTTTCGGCGTTCTTCAGTGCCCAGACATTCCGGCTTGGAGCGCAGAAAGGCGGCCATCTGCCGCCTTTCTGCTTTTGGGCGCTGTCCGTGCGATTTATGGCGTTATACGAACCCGTGCCTGGTTCGGCTTGCCAGCTCCTGTGGTTTGAAGAGATTGAAGCGCGGCAAGAACTTGTCCCAGTCGATGAGATGAGCGTCGATCTCGGGGCCGTCCACACAAGCGTGCTTACGCACCATTTTGCCGTCAATATTGACCGGTACCATGCAGGCGCCGCACATTCCGGTGGCGTCGACCATGATCGAGTTTAGACTGGCAACGGTGTGCACACCGTAGGGGCGGGTCAGATCGCTGACGGCGCGCATCATTAACGGCGGGCCGATGGTGACGATCTCGACAATTTCTCGCCCCTGGCTCTGTTTGCCATCTTTGAGCATGGTCTCCAACGGCGTGGTGACAAACCCCTTGAGGCCAAAAGAGCCATCGTTGCTGGTGTAAATGACGTCGAGGCGGTCGCCGAATTCGGCCTTGAGCTTGCCGATGCGTTCATGCTCGCCAATCCAGAACAGGAGATCGGCGCTGCGGAAACCGGCAATCAGCGTCACATGGTTGCCCAAACGCAGATGCTCGCGCGCGATTGGGTACACCGGCGGCAAACCGAGGCCGCCCGCCGTGAAAACGACGGTCTGCCGCGCCGCATCGTAGCGGTGTAGCGCGCTCGACTGACCGAGCGGCCCGGCAATGCCGGCAAAGGCTTCGCCCACCTGCATTTGGTTGATTTTCATGCTCGTCGTCCCCATGCCCTGGACGACGATGCAGATAGTGCCGGCCTGTTCGTCCCAGTCGGCCAGCGTCAGCGGAATCAGCTCGCCGTCCGGCCAGGCCAGGACGCGCACGAACTGGCCGGCGCGCGCCGTTTTGGCGATCATCGGCGCATAGACAATGAATTCGACGATGTTCGGCGCCAGTTCGATTTTGTCGATGATTCGCTGCGGCATGGCCGCAAGCTCGGCATAGCGCCGGGCACGGGTAAGGGATTTCATGATTTCCTCGGCGGGTATGTCGATCTCGCCGAGAATTTCGCGCGCGGCCGTTTGGCCGTCGCCGGCGGCGCGGATCGCCGTTGATCCGCCGCGTGCAGCATCGCCGCCCGAATAGATGCCGTCGAGCGAAGTCTGCATCGACCCCTTGCCAAGCTCGATCGAACCCTTGGCTGTCGTCCTGAGATTCGGTTCGGAATCGCGGATGATCGGGTTCGGGTCGTTGCCAAGCGCCATGATGACGAGATCGGCCTTGACGCGTTCCGTCTTGCCGGTGGCGACCGGGCGACGGCGACCGGAGGCGTCGGGTTCGCCGAGCGCGATGACTTCCAGCGAAGTGCCGGTGACGAAATGCGTCTTGTCATCGCCGATGAACTCGTTCGGTGAGCGCAGCACCTTGAGCCGGATGCCTTCTTCGAGTGCGTGGTGCAGCTCCTCGACACGCGCCGGCATTTCATCGCGCGTGCGGCGATAAACGATCGTCACCTCGCCGCCCAGACGCCGCGCCGTGCGCGCGGCATCCATCGCCGTGTTACCGCCGCCGATGATCAATACTTCCTTGCCGCGGGTTTCGGGTAGTGGCGTTTCGTAGTCTTCGCGCATGCCCTGCATCAGGTTGACGCGGGTGAGGAACTCGTTGGCCGACATGACGTTGAGCAGATGCTCGCCCGGCACGTTCATGAAACGCGGCAGGCCGGCGCCCGAGCCGACAAAAATCTTCCAGAAACCGGCGTTCTTGAGATCCTGCAGGGTCGCCGTTTTGCCGACGACGAAGTTGGTGATGAATTTGCCGCCCAGTTGCCGGATTTTGCTGACGACATCGTCGATCAGCTCGTTAGGCAGGCGGAATTCAGGAATGCCGTAGCGCAGGACGCCGCCGAGTGCGTGAAAAGCCTCAAACACTGCGACCGGAAAGCCTTCGGCAGCGAGCAGGTAGGCGTTGATTAACCCTGCCGGGCCGGAACCGACAACAGCAATCGGCGGCTTGTCGCCTTTCTGCCAGGGATCGGCATGGCCGGAAAAACGGGCGGTGATGCCTTCGGGATCGACAAGTTTTTCGCGCTGCGGCAGAAACCATTCGATTTGTCCGATTTCGATCGGTTGCTTGGCGTGCGCGCAGACGCCCTGGCATTGCAGCTCCTGCGGGCAGACGCGGCCGGTGACGTTGGGCAACGGGTTACAGTGCTCGATCAGCGCCAGCGCCTCGCGGAAACGACCGTTGCCGAGCAGGTCGAGCATCTGCGGAATGTGGATTCTGACCGGGCAGCCGCCCTTCGGTTCTGCACGTTCCGGCACGCGCAGGCCGAATTCGCAGGGGCGTTCTTCGCACTGCTTGTCGCGTAGAACTTCGAGCCAGACAATCAGATCGACCTCGCGTGCGCTGTAGCCCTGCTTCATGTAGCCGAGGTAACCCTGGTTGACCAGTTCAAAATCGTTCGATCGTTCCTCGGGGGCGCGGATATAAGGCAGAATGAAGTTTTCCGCCGGCCAGTTTTTCGACAAGCCGCGGAACATGGGGTAGCGGTCAGAAAGATGCTGGTCGATGGCATTGATAAATTTGCGTTTCAACCCCAGCGGCAGGCGCCAGACAAAGCGCATGAGAATCTTGCTTGTGTCATCGTCGCGTAGCAGGAGTTCCCAGAACGTCCGGGTAAAGCGTTCGCCCAGCTCGCCTTGCCGGAATTCGGCGGCAATGGCATTGACGCCATCGGCAATGAACAGGTCGCGAAACTGGCGGGGATCGTCGAGCAGATGCCGTTTCAACAGCTCCATCTGGCTATGGAAGGTGCCGACCGCTTCGCTGTGCGCCAGGCTGTCGAGCTGTGCGCGCGCGCTTTCCAGCGAGCGGCTGGCGTCGAGATAACGACGAACGTCGTCCTGAGCGCCGGATGGTTCGAGCATTGAAGTGAGCTTAGCCATGAATGATCTCGGCATCACAGTTGGCGGCTACGCGCTTGATGCGCGCCTTCAGTTCGGGCGTGGGCTGCACGCGCGCCAGAATGCCGGGGATGATCCGGGCGGCTTCGCGGCTTTCGCCGTCGACGAGCAGACGGGTTTTCTCGAAGATTTCTGGCACATCCTGATAGCAGGTCTTGCAGTTGGTGCACAGGGCGGAGTCCTCAAGCGTGACGAGCGCGTCCGGGCTGCCATGTTCGCCGTTTCCCTCATCCCCGACAGTCGGCGCTGGGCCGGGGGCGGCGACCGGCTTGAGCGGAATGAATGCGCTGCCGACGCCGCCAGCCGGCGCCTGGCTCGATGTGGCCAGGTCAGACATGGCGCGGGCAATGCCGTCGAGCGAATCCTCCCGCTGTTTGAGCGCTTCCCTGACCTGCGCCTGCAGGGCAGCGACGCCTTCCGCGTATTCGGCGCTCAGTTTCGAGACGTGCTGGCCGTCGAGATATTGCAGCATCTTCCAGTTTCTGCGCCGTTCCTCGACGAGTGCGATGATTGTGCCGGAAACGCCGATCCTGACCAGCCGCTTGTCGGCATCAGTCGTGTAAATGAACGGCGTCTTGCCAGCGCGTTGCGCTTCGGGCAATTCGATGTACTCATGTACCGGAATGGTGTCGGCGGTGTCCTTGAGCCTGCGGAACTGTTTCTTGAAGCGGATTTCGGAAAATGCGAAGTTCGCCGGCGTCAGCGGCGTTTCCAATAGCTGCAGATGGCCTTCCTCATCGAGATATTCGAGGGTTGCCATCGTCCAGGTCTTGTCTGCATCGGGATTGCCTTCGAGCGAAAACCAGTCGTGCAGGTTCTCGCCGCGGCGCGGGTCGTGCACAAACAGCGGACTCATGCGGCTTTCGACGGCAAGCCGCGCCTGCCGCGCCGAGACGTTGTCAGCCACGCCATTCTCACCCTGACAGGGCGTGTAGATGTCGAGCAGCGCCGGTGCGTCGCTGTAGGTCAGAGCCTCCATCGCGTGTTTGAGGAAGTGGTTTTGCATCGCCGTGCTGGTGGCGCAGACGAAGACATTGGCGTGGAACGAGGCAAGCAGGGCCAGTTCCTTGCGCGCTTCGTACTTGCCGCTGTGCGCCGCGCCGTAGCGGGCGAGATCGGCGTCCTGACCGATAAAGCTCGACGTTGAGGCCTGGCCGCCGGTGTTCGAGTAGGCGCCGGTGTTGAGGACGACGACCTTGATCGGCGTATTGGTTGCCAGAATGCGCGACAGCGCGCCGAAGCCGATGTCGTAGGTTGCCCCGTCGCCGCCGATGGTGATGATCGTCGGCAGCAGCGCCAGCTCGTCCTCGCTGAACTGGTTCCAGCGCAACAGGCGCATTTCGGCGTCGTGCCGTTCCGGTACGTAGGCATCGTCAATTTCCAGCCGGGCCGTACGCAGGGCGCGGATGTCGGTCAGCGCCTGCGCTGAAATGCCCTCGAAAATCCCCTTGGCGAGCGGCTGGGCGTCCTGAAAGAGACTGTTGACCCAAGGATCCTTGTAGGCGTTGAAGGGGAAGGTTGAGGAATATACGCTGCTACAACCCGTCGAGTTGGCGACGATGGCCCCTGACGGGCCATTGCCGGTCGGGCCGCTTTCAAAGAGGTACAGCCGCTTTTCGAGCGTTGCGAGCGTTTCGTCGATGCGTTGACGGCGCGCGGCATCCTGCGCTCCAAGCGCTTCCCGCTTCGCTTCCAGCACGGCGATCAGCGACTCGAGCTCGGCCATGTGTGCATGCCGGCGCTTATCGGTGATGGCACGGTTGACGGCCATTACCTGGCGGATGGCGGTGACTTCGCCGCAGCCGCGGCAGCCGCCGTGACCACCCGTGGTAGCGTAGTAATTGCCGCGGTCGAGCAGCAGGCGCTTGGCTTCCCCGTCAGCATCGAGCGCGCTGTCAAAGAAGCGTGCTGGCGTATTGGCTGTCTTGCTCATGAAGTCGAAACGTACCTGCAAAGTGTCGAGCAGTTCGACATCCTGCTCCTTAGCGCGCAAGGCGCCAGGGCCGCAAACGTCGACGCATTCGAGGCAGCCGGTGCATTTCCACGGATCGACCGTCGCCGCGAACAGGCCGCCCGTGCCCGGCGCCGTTTTTTCCATGGCATCGAAGAATGGGCGGGTTCTGGCCACCGGATAGACAGCGAGGATTTCGACCAGCTTGCTGAAGTTGACCAGCAGGCTGGCCTGCCGGATCGGCAGGCGGGAGGCAACCTCAGCAACGACTTCATGGAAGGCGCGCGTGTCGCGGGATTGGCGGTAAACCTCACGGATACCCTCGGTCATCGGGACGATCTGGGCGCGTAGGGCATCGCGCTGCGTTTCGGCGATCTCGAGTTGGGCAATGCCGGTCAGCAGCAGTTGATGGATGTCGTGGACCGAATTGGGAATGGCAGCATCGGGACAGACCAGCGCGCATTCCATACAGCCAGTGCAGGCATCCGGGCTGAACAGCGGCGCGGTACGGCGGAACAGCCCTTTGTCTTTCGCGCCTGCACTGCCGGCCGGCATGAACAGCCCTGTGCCGGGCAGAACGGGCGCTTCGCCGATGGTGCCTTGTTTGAAGGGCGTGGCAACGATGTCATTGAAGTAATCACGGTCAAACATGCCGCAGGGTGCGCTGCCCTCTGGCTGGCAAAGCGAAGCCGAAAGCGAGACGTTGCGCAAGGGGATCGGCGCCGGCTTGGCGTCGATTGCGAGGAAAGCGGCCTGCGCGTAGTCGACACGCTGTGTTGCTGCCATGCCTTCGCGGATGACCTGCATGTTGCTTTCGACGACGGCTTCGCCCTTGGCGCCGAATTTCTTGGCGATCTGGTTGCGTATCTTAGTGCGCATGGCTTCCGGCGAGGCATGGCCGGCGACTTCCTTGACATGGCCGGCAACGGCGCCGATGAAGGCGATGCCCATCATGCGTGTGGCCAGTTCGGGCGTCGGCGCATTGCGCCTGGCGACGGCGAAGGCGTCGATGATGAAAAAGTTGATCTTCTTTTCACGGATCGTCTTGCGCGCCTGCGGCGGCAGTTCAGCCCAGACCTGCTCCGGCGTGCCTGAGGATTGCAGGATAAACGTGCCGCCTTCGGCCAGCCCTTTCAGCGGGTTGGTATGCACAAAGGAGCGGTGGTCGGGCGAAATGACGACTTCGACGTCTTCCAGTTCGGCGTTGGTGATTTTGATCGGCGCGGGGCTGAGCGTGATGTAGTAGTTGGTCGGCGCGCCGCTTTTTTCCGAACCGTATTTCGGCGCCGACTTCGAATTCATTTCGAGCACGCCGGCGAGGATGTCGGTCAGCAACTTGCCTGAGGCAATGGTGCCGTAGCCGCCGACCGAGTGGAAGCGCACGCGGAAAGCGGTATCCGGCAGCAATCGCGGGTTGGCTTCGCTATCGAGCGCCATCCACTCGGTTTCCGGATAGGCGGCCTGCATGCGCTGCTGTAATTCGACCAGATGCGGTTCTGGATTCTTCGAAAAGAATTGGGAGCCGAGATAGATGAGCGGCGCATTCTTGCCGGTTTCCATGGCTTTGAAGGCGGCGATCAGGTGGCGCGGTTGCAGGTCGTGGCCGCCAAGGCCGAAGATCGCTGTGGTCAGCGCCGGGATTGCCTCAATGGCCGGTATGTCGGCATGCCGCGTCCGGTTGTGGGCTGCGCGGCGTTGTTCTCCGTTCTCGCGTGCCTTGAACAGGGCCTGCGTCACTAAGGTAGTCAGTGCCGTCTGCTCGGAACGCTCCAGCACTGTGACTGCCTGCTTGCCGGCCAGCGCGGCTGCGACTTCGGCTTCCGGGAAGGGTTGCAGGAGCTTGATCGCGACGAGCCCGACCTTTTTACCCTGCGCGCGTAGATGCTCGACAACGGCTTCAACATCGTCGCACACCGAGCCGAGACCGACCATGACGAAATCGGCGTCTTCGCACATGAAGGTGTGTACCGGCGCATAGGTGCGGCCGGTCAGCGCCGTATATTCGGCCATGGCTTGGCGCACCAGGGCGGGAACGGCGCTGGCGAAATGCGTGCGATGGTCGGCGGCGCCGGCCTGGAAGTCGGGCTGGTTCTGCACCGGGCCGGTCATCCCCGGATTGTTGACGTCGACGAGTGCCGGCACGCGCTGGCGCGTGCCTTTCTCGAAGGCATTGCGCCACTGGCGCTTCCATGCGCCGTGCAGCGCTGCTGGCAGCCAGGGCAAAGTCTTGGTAAGCAGCTTGCCGTCGTTGTCCTTCTCGATTTTGGCGGCGTTGCCGTCGAGGAATTTTTTCAGGGCTGCCAGGTCGGTTGGCGTCAGCTCGCTTTCATGCCGGGACAGGTAGCCGTTCAGTTGATGGACCCGCCCTTTGGCGCCGTAGAGCACTTCCTGCGCCAGTGTTGGACAGGGAATGCGGCCGGCGGGATCGCCCAGGTATTCGCGCAGGAGTTCCGGTTCCGGCAGGCGCGCTTCGCTCATCATGTGGCTGGTGGCGAAACCGTCCATGGCGTTGGCGACCGGAATCAGCGATAACGCCGAAACGCGATAGGCAATTGCCGCCAGATCGGTGGCTTCCTGCGGGTTGGCGCCGAACAGGATGGTGTAGCCAGAAGAGAGCAGGGCATAGACATCATCGTGACCGGCCATGACGTTGAGCGAGTGCTTGGAGACGACGCGCGCCGCGACTTGCAGAACGAAACCGCCGACTTTTTTACCGACGGTCACATAATGCGATTCGAGCGCATACAAGATGCCCTGGCTGGATGAGGCATTGGAAATGTACTGGCCGCCGGTCAATTGTGCGCCCAGTGCGCCGCTTTGCGCCGAGTGCTCCCCTTCCGGCTCAAAGAAAAAGGGATGCTTGCCCCAGACGTTGACGCCGCCTTCGGCGCGAAAGGCTTCGTAAATTTCGGAAATTTCCGTCGACGGCGTGATCGGGTAACCGATGACGCCGCCGCAGACGTGGCTCATAACGTGGGCGACCGCACCATTGCCGTTGATGACGGTGGAAATTCCAGGGTATTTCACCTTCTTTGTTTTCATGATGAGAATCCCGAGTAAGCAATGGAAATCCCGCTGCTGGAATCAAACCTTGGTTGGCGGCGGGTAGCGAAGAAATGAAGTGCCGAAAGAGGGCAGGAAATAGCAGGAGAACCAGAAAAGGAACAAAGCGGCAGACGCGAACCATCTGGTACGCCGAATGCGGGGAACGCGAACCGGTGATTGTCGTCCGGCGTGCCCATGCAGTGTGTTTGACCCGAATGACCTAGGCGCAACCATGATATCGAGATGACCATGTGCCCTCTGACGAAACAGGGAAATGCGGAAACAGGCAAAGTCAATACGTTTTTGCCCAATTGCTCAATATAGCTGCAATTCCAGAATATAAAGCTGATATTCGGGAATGAATTTTAGGCGACAACGCCTGAAAAGTCACTATGGCGACTGTGGTTTTTATGGGCAGTACATACCCGACACCGCGATACGTTGGCTTCGGGAGAGATTAACGCACTGATTCAGGGAATCAGCGGATCGGGTAGACACGCAGGCCGTGGGTGCAGCTTATGGATTTAGGTTATATGCAGGCACAAAAAACGAAAAAACGGAAAAAGCGGCCAGGCCGCATAACCGCCGCGCGTTTGCGGCGGTATGCCTTCCACAATGTCGCGTAGTAGGTTAATGGGCCGCACGACGGCGTAAGTCGCCATGCGCCGCCATACGGCTAGCCGCATACAGCGACAATCGGCGCAATCACACCCTAAAATCGCGGGATACGCGGAATATCAGGGATGCCAGAAGTGGCGATAGATGCCGACGAAAGGCGCTGCTTTTATACGACCTCGAGATGGTCGATGCCGGCGTTCAAATCGCGGTCTTTGGCGCGTTTGCCATGCAGTTTGATTTGCAGGCGCAGGTCATTGACCGAGTCGGCGTTGCGCAGGGCGTCCTCATAGGTAATCAGGTCCGCTTCGTACAGGTCGAACAACGACTGGTCGAAGGTCTGCATGCCCAGCTCGCGTGAGCGCTTCATGACCTCCTTGATTTCATGGACTTCGCCCTTGAAAATAAGATCGGCGATCAGCGGCGAGTTGAGCATGATCTCGATGGCCGGAATGCGCCCTTTGCTGTTCTTGCGCGGTAGCAGGCGCTGCGAAATCATGGCCCGCAGGTTGAGCGAGAGATCCATCAGCAGTTGCTGGCGGCGCTCTTCAGGGAAAAAGTTGATGATCCGGTCGATGGCTTGGTTGGTGCTGTTGGCGTGCAGGGTGGCAAGGCACAGGTGCCCGGTTTCAGCAAAGGCGATGGCGTAATCCATGGTGTTGCGGTCGCGGATTTCACCCATCAGGATGACATCAGGCGCCTGACGCAGCGAATTTTTCAGGGCGATTTCCCAGGAGTCGGTATCGACGCCGACTTCGCGCTGCGTGACGATGCAGTTTTTATGGTCGTGTACGAATTCGATCGGATCTTCGACCGTGATGATGTGGCCGTGGCTATTGATGTTACGGTGGTCGACGAGTGCCGCCAGTGATGTCGTCTTACCGGTGCCGGTGCCGCCAACGAAGATTACCAGACCCCGCTTGGTCATGCCGATATCTTTGATGATCGGCGGCAGCCCCAAGCCATCGATCGTGGGAATTTTCATATTGATCGTCCGGCAGACAATGGCGACGCAGCCCTGCTGCATCAGCGCATTGACGCGGAAGCGACCGATGCCGGAAGGGGAAATGGCAAAGTTGCATTCATTTGTCGCCTCAAATTCGGCGGCCTGGCGATCGTTCATGATCGAGCGCGCCAGATCGGCGGTGTGCTGGGACGAAAGCAATTGGTTGGAGACCGGCATGACTTTCCCGTCAACCTTGATAGCGGGCGGAAAATTGGCGGTGATAAAAAGGTCGGAGCCGTTTTTCTGCACCATCAGGCGCAGCAGATCCTGCATAAATTTGAGTGCTTGATCGCGTTCCATATGATGATTCCTTTCCGTTCAGGCGCAGCAAAAATCAGGCGCCGGGGAAGCTATCCTTGTTCGCAGCGCGGCTGCGCGCTTCGGAGGCAGAAACGATGTTGCGGCGGACGAGGTTAATCAGGCACTGGTCGAGTGTCTGCATACCCAGCTGCGCACCGGTCTGGATGGCCGAATACATCTGCGCCACCTTGTTTTCGCGGATCAGGTTGCGGATGGCCGGCGTGCCGATCATGATCTCGTGCGCCGCCACACGCCCTTGCCCGTCCTTGGTCTTGAGCAGAGTCTGGGAGATGACGGCGCGTAGTGATTCGGAAAGCATGGCGCGCACCATTTCCTTTTCTTCGGCAGGGAAGACATCAATGACCCGGTCGATGGTTTTTGCCGCGCTCGACGTGTGCAGGGTGCCGAACACCAGGTGGCCGGTTTCTGCTGCGGTCATTGCCAGGCGGATCGTTTCGAGATCGCGCATTTCGCCGACGAGAATAACGTCCGGGTCTTCACGCAGCGCCGAACGCAAGGCGTTGGCAAAAGAATGCGTCTGCGGCCCGACCTCACGCTGGTTGATCAGGCATTTCTTCGATTCGTGCACGAATTCGATCGGGTCTTCGATGGTCAGAATATGGGCGTGCTCGTTTTCGTTGATGTGATTGACCATTGCCGCCAGCGTCGTCGATTTTCCCGAACCCGTCGGCCCGGTGACTAGTACGACGCCGCGCGGATATTCGGAAATATCCTTGAATACCTTGGGGCAGTTGAGCTCTTCGAGCGTCATCACCTTGGATGGAATGGTCCGGAACACCGCCCCTGCCCCGCGGTTCTGCACAAAAGCGTTAACCCGGAAACGCGCCAGATTGGGGATTTCGAAGGAAAAGTCGCACTCGAGATGCTCTTCGTAGGTTTTGCGCTGCGCATCACTCATAATGTCATAGACCATCGAGTGCACTTCTTCGTGCGCCATAGCCGGCAGGTTGATGCGGCGCACATCGCCATGTACGCGGATCATCGGCGGCAGCCCGGAAGAAAGGTGCAGGTCGGAGGCCTTGTTCTTGACGCTGAAGGCCAGCAGTTCAGTAATGTCCATCGGTTTCGTCCTCGGTAGTGATCGGGTGCAGTGCTATACTTCCCGCATTCGGCATATTCCCGATTATGACTACAATTACTGCCAACCTGCAAGCTATCCATACGCGAATTGCATCAGCGGCGCGGCAATCCTGCCGCAATCCCGATGACATCACGCTGCTGGCTGTCAGCAAAACCTGGCCGGCCGAGTCTGTGCGTGCTGCCGCGGCTGCGGGCCAGCGACGCTTCGGAGAAAATTACGTACAGGAAGGCGTCGGCAAAGCGACGGAACTGTCGGGGCTTGGGCTGGAGTGGCATTTTATCGGCCCCCTGCAAAGCAACAAGACGCGTGCCGTGGCTGAAACGTTTGCCTGGGTGCATTCGGTCGATCGTCTGAAAATCGCCGAACGGCTTGCCGAGCAACGCCCGGAAGCGCTGCCGCCCCTGCAGGTCTGCGTTCAGGTCAATGTCAGCAATGAGGCCAGCAAACATGGCGTCCCTCTGGATGCCGCCGGCGCGTTGATGATGCAGATTGCGCGGCTGCCGCGACTGCGGTTGCGCGGGCTGATGGCGATTCCGGCGCCGAACCCGGATTACGAGGCGCAGCGGCGGGCTTTGCGGCCGGTGCGTGAACTTTTTGAACGCCTGCGGGCGGATGGCCTGGCGATCGATACGCTGTCGATGGGCATGTCGCACGATCTGGAGGCGGCGATTGCCGAGGGCGCCACGCTGGTGCGTGTCGGTACGGCGATTTTCGGAGAAAGAAGCAAGGCGGGAGCATGAGAAAGGACGGGGAATGAAAGTAACCTTCCTTGGCGGCGGCAACATGGCGACTGCGCTGATCGGCGGGCTGCTCGGTAAAGAAGCGCGGGCGGACGATATTGCGGTGGTCGAGATTAGCGAAGCGGCACGCATGCGCCTGCAGCAGCGCTTTGGCGTGCGTTGCCATGCTACGCCGGATGGCGAAGCGCTTGCCGGTGATGTGCTTGTGCTGGCGGTTAAACCGCAGCAGATGCGCGAAGTCTGCGCGCTGCTGAAGGGGCGTGTTCGGGAACAACTGATCATCAGCATCGCCGCCGGGCTGCATCTGGCCGACATCTCAGGCTGGCTGGGTGGGTACCGGCATTTGGTGCGCGCCATGCCGAATACGCCGGCGCTGATCGGGGCCGGTATGTCCGGCCTGTTCGCATTGCCCGAAGTGCCGGATGCGGGGCGGCAAATGGCGGAACGTATTCTGCAAGCCGCAGGCAGTACCCTGTGGGTCGCCGATGAAGCCCAGCTCGACGCGGTGACGGCGATTTCCGGCAGCGGCCCCGCGTACGTTTTTCTCTTGATCGAAGCGATGCAGGCGGCGGCCGGGGAACTCGGCTTTACCTCAGCGCAGGCACGGCAACTGGCGCTGAAGACCGTGCTCGGCGCGGCGCAACTGGCTGCACAGTCCGGGGATGACGCAGCCATCCTGCGTGAACGGGTCACGTCAAAGGGCGGGACAACCGAAGCGGCGCTCAAGGTCATGGAAGCGCGTGGTGTCAAAGCGGGGATCATTGCCGGTGCGCAGGCAGCCTGCGCGCAAAGCCGCGTTCTCGGCGAACAGCTGGGCGACCGTGCGCAGAAGCCGGGCGATCCGTCCGCCACATAGGCGATTGAGTCCAGGAGAATAATTTATGTTGGCGCGTGCATTCCTTTTCCTACTCGATTCGCTGGCCGGCCTGCTCTCGCTGATCCTGCTGCTGCGCTTTTTCATGCAGACCTTCCGGGTGTCCTTCGTCAATCCGCTCGGCGTGTTCGTGAATGCCGCGACGCACTGGCTGGTGCGGCCGTTGCGCCGTGTTGTGCCCAGTGTTTTCGGCCTCGACAGCGCTTCCTTGCTGGCGGCCTATCTGGTGCAGATGCTGCCGTTGCTCGCGGTGCTTCTTTTTGCTGCGCTGGGGTCCGCCTATGGCGATGTGCTAGAGACACCCTACACCCCCATTGTTTTCCTGCTGGGGCAGGCGCTGCGCTCGACCTTGCGCCTCTGCGCCCATTTACTGATCGCCGCGCTGATTCTGCGCATCATCTTTTCCTGGTTCGAGGTGCCGTCGCGGATCGCCTTGCCGGTGAGCCAGCTGACGCGGCCATTGCTGGCGCCGATTCGGCGTTTTCTGCCGCCGATTGGCGGTATCGATCTTTCGCCGCTGGTCATCATTCTGGCGCTCGAAATGATCATCCTGTTTGTCTGAGGCCTGCCGGAAGATGTCGGAAACCCCCTGGCTGCGAGCGCTTCGGCAGGGTGTGGCGCTGCGGCTGCATATTCAGCCGGGCGCAAAAAAAAGCGAAGTGGTCGGCTTGCATGGCGATGCCCTGAAAATCCGTTTGGCCGCGCCGCCGGTCGATGGCAAGGCCAACGAGGCGCTGCTTGCTTTCCTGTCCGACCGCCTAGGATTGCCGCGTGCGGCATTCAGCCTGAAAAGTGGCCAGACCTCGCGCCGCAAAGTCATCGAAATTATGGCTGATGAAGCCTTGGTCCGCCGCCAGATAGGGCTGTAAGCACCTCGTCTGAAGCCCGCGTGGATAAAGGCGTTCCGGGCAGGTGCCTCTGAAACCCTTATCAATAAAGGGCTAGCCCACATTTCTCACACCCTCACGGTTCGGCCCCCGTTGGCGCGGCTTTTTCCTTCACGCGTTGCCGTGACCGCGAGGATTCAGGCCCGCGAGCGGCCAATGGAGTGCAGGCGGGTGAGGTTCTGCGGGCGGTCAGGTGCGTTGAGGGGGCAAGCGGCGCTGTTTGGGCATGAGACCGCCTCGCGCGAACGGGAGCGCGATCGGATCAGCAGGGCCACGGTGGCGTGGCGGATCAGCCGGGGGCGAGTCTGGCCTGGGCCAGGCGCCAGGTGGTCTGGAACGGATGACTGCTGGCCATGCTGACATGGATGCGGCGCACGCTGATCTTGACCCGTGCGCCGATCTTGAGCAGTTTCAGGCGCAGGCTCTCGCAGGTGGCCTCGGCCAGTTCGGTGCCAGCCAGCCCGATGCGGCGCAGCGCTTCGAGCATGACGTAGGCGAAGGAGGCGAACCACAGCCGCAGCTGATTGGCCCGCATCGTCGCCGTTGAGGTGCGATCGGCGAACAGGTGTAGCTGGCACTCCTTGATGCGGTTCTCCATTTCGCCTCGGGCGCAGTACAGCGCCTCGTACAGTTCGCGTGCCGGCCAGCGCTGAGCGTCCAGGCTGGTGACGATGAAGCGCGGATTGGCCTTGCCCGGCAGCTGCTCGGCCTTGCCGACGACCCGCCGGGCGCACGACCAGCTGTCAAGGGTGCGGTAGGTGAAGTCGCGAAACCGCCGTGCGGGCTTGCCGGTCTGGGTGCATTCGGCCTGCGCCTGGCTCATCTCGGTTTCGATCTGGGCCTTGAGCCGGTCGTTCTTGGCCAGCCCGAAGACGAAGTCGATGTGCGTCTGCTCGCACCAACTCATCAAGGCATCGCGCGCAAAGCCCGAGTCGGCACGCAGCACGATGCGCACCTCCGGCCAGTGGCGGCGGATCTGGGTGACGATGCGTTCGAGTTCATCGATGCTGCCCGCCGAGGCATCCGTGTTGGCCCGGCGCAGCTTGGCGGCGAGCAGATGTCGGCCGCAGAAGATGTACAGCGGCAGGTAGCAGTAGCCGCCGTAGTAACCATGGAAGAAACGCCCTTCCTGCTGGCCGTGCAGCGGGTCGTCGGTGGCGTCCAGATCGAGGATGATCTCGTCAGGTGCCTGCTCGTGCGCCTCAATGAAGCACGCGACGAACAGCGACTCGAAGGCCGCCGGATCGTGAGCGATCTTGTGATAGCGCGAACCGTCCTTGGTGTCGGGGGCATGTTCGAGCCGGTTCAAGGTCGACTTGCCCGCCAGCAGCTCGCAGCCCTTGCGCCGAGCGCTGAGCTTACCGGCCAGCGTGGCCAGTACCGGGTCACGGCGCAATTGATCGTGATCGTTCAGGTCCTCGTAGCCCAGCGCGATCCCCACGATCCGTTGCATCACCAACGTGTGCACCGTGTGTTCGATCAGCTCCGGATCGCGCCCATCCTCGAAGCAGGCCGCCACCCGTTCGGTCAGCCGCAAGGTGCGATCGACCTCGCGCAGCAACAGCGCGCCCGCATCCGAACTGATCTGCCCTCCGTCGAAATCCACCGCCACCTGGCGGCCATCAATACGCTTCGCGCATGGGCTGACTACGGTACACTGTGTCGGCATCGCGGCTTCCTCAGAGATATGGTTAAGTCGTTCTCGCAAAAAAACTTTCTTATATCTCCGGCCGCGATGCACCTTCTATCTGTGAGAAATGCGGGCTAGCGGGCAGGGTGCCCGGAGATGCCCTATTTACAAGGGCTGCAGGGCATCACTTCAAAAGCCCCCTTCCAGTGGGAGAGGGTAGATAAAGGGCGGGAAGCGCGCCCGGAGATGCCCTATCCATAAGGGGTACCGAGGGGGCGCCCTGCCCCTTGTCTAGCGGCTCAACAAATACGAAACCAGCGTCGTAGTGTTGCAAAGGAAGCCGCGATAGCCCTTATGCGCCGAAAACGAGACGCCCGCCGACCAGGGTGGCCTTGACTTTGCCGTGCATGTTGCTGTCGGCAAAAGGCGTGTTTTTGCCCTGGCTGACCAGGGTGTCTTCCGTGACGTCCCAGGCGGCTTCAGGGTTGAAAATGCAGATATCCGCCGGTGCGCCCAGCGTCAGCGTTCCTGCCGGAATGCCCAGAATTTCCGCCGGCGCGCAGGTGATACGCGCCAATGCGTCGATCAGCGATACGCCGCATTCCCTGGCCCAGCGCAAGGTCAGCGGCAGCAACAGTTCCAGTGCCGTGGCGCCGGGGCGGGCTTCGGCAAAAGGCAACTGCTTGTCGTCGGCGCCAAGCGGCGTGTGGTCGGAGCAGATGACGGCCATGCCCTCGGCAGTGGCCTTGCGCAAGGCTTCGCGGTCAGCGCGGGTACGCAGCGGCGGCGTGAAGCGGGCGCGGCTATCGAAGTAGCCGATGTCCTCATCGCACAGGTGCAGGTGGTGGCAGGCGATGTCGCAGGTGACGGCGAGGCGCTCCTTGCGGGCAGCGTTGATCAGAGCCACCCCGGCAGCCGAAGAAATGCGGCTAAGGTGCAGGCGCACGCCGGTATCGCGCGCCAGTTGCAGAAACGTGGCGACGGCGACTGTTTCAGCGCTGACAGGGATGCCCGCCAGCCCCAGGCGTGCGGCCGTTTCACCGTCGTGGGCAACGCCGTTACGCGCCAGATAATAATCTTGCGGCTGCAAGTGCAGGGTCAGACCGAAGCTGGCGGCGTACTGCATGGCGCGCAGCAGCACCTGGGTATCGACCAGCGGCCGTTGCGCCTGCGAAAAGGCAATACAGCCGGCCTGATGCAGGGTGGCCAGTTCGGCCAGTTTTTCTCCGGCCAGCGCCTGGGTGAGTGCGCCGAGCGGGAATACATGCGCCAGGCCGGCGATCTCGCTGCGCCGGACGAGGCGCTCGACCGGCCCGGCTTCATCCAGCACCGGCTGTGTATCCGGCGGGCAGGCGAGGGTGGTGACGCCGCCCGCGGCAGCGGCGGCGAGTTCGGTTTCGACATTGCCCAGGCGGGCGGAAAGATCGACCAGTCCCGGTGCGACGATACAGCCTTGCGCATCGATCGAGCGGGTCGAGGAAAAGCAGCCGCTGGGCGGCTGACCAAAAGCGGCGACGCAGCCGTTGGCGACATAGACGTCGGTGTTTTTGTCGATGCCGTTGTGCGGGTCGATGAGGCGGCCGTTGACGATGCGGATCAGAGTGTCTTTCATGCTTGCGTTCCTGCGTGAGTTCCAGCCAGAAGGCTCATGACCGCCATGCGCACGGCGATGCCGAAAGTCACTTGCCGGAGAATGACGGCTTGTTTGCCATCGGCAATTTCGGAGGCGATTTCGACGCCGCGATTGATGGGGCCCGGATGCATGACGATGGCGTCGGGACGCGCCAGCGCGAGCAGTGCCGGCGTCAGTCCGTAGCAATGAAAATACTCGCGCGCCGAGGGCAGAAGCGCGCCGCTCATCCGTTCATTTTGCAGGCGCAGCATGATGATCACGTCACAATCGACCAGTCCTTTGCGCGGGTCGTGGCAGACATGTACGCCGAGGCGCTCTCCTTCTGCGGGCAGCAGCGTTTGCGGGCCGATGATGCGGATTTCCCGCACGCCCAAGGTTTTCAGCGCGTGAATGTCGGAACGGGCGACGCGCGAATGTAAAACGTCGCCAACGATGGCGACGGTGAGTGCGGAAAAGTCCTGCTTGTAATGCCGAATCGTATACATGTCGAGCAGGCCTTGCGTCGGGTGCGCATGGCGTCCGTCGCCGGCATTGACGACATGCACGTCATTGCGGCCGATGCGGTGCAGATGCTGGGCGATCAGATAAGGGGCGCCGGATTCGCTATGGCGAACGACAAACATGTCGGCGTGCATGGAAACGAGATTGTCGATGGTATCGAGCAGGGTTTCTCCCTTGGCGGTCGATGAGCGGCTGACATCGAGATTGATCACATCTGCCGAAAGGCGCTTGGCGGCAATTTCAAACGTGGTGCGCGTGCGCGTCGAATTTTCGAAAAAGAGGTTGAAAACGCTCTTGCCGCGCAGTAGCGGGACTTTTTTGACATTGCGATCGGAAACTTCGAGAAAGCTTTGCGCCGTATCCAGGATGCGCGTGATCGTCTCGCGCGACAGCCCCTCAGTCGAGAGCAGATGGGTCAAGTTGCCCTGGGCGTCGAATTGCGGGTCATGCATGGTCTTCACACCTCCAGTGCAGGCGGCCGTCGTTTGCGTCGGATTCGAGAATGAGCTCCTGCGTCGGGGGCAGTGCAACGCGCCATGCGCAGAAGTCGGCCTGAATCGGCAGTTCGCGCCCGCCGCGATCGGCTAGCACGGCCAGACGGATGCTGGCCGGCCGCCCGTAGTCAAACAGTTCGTTGATGGCGGCGCGCACGGTTCGCCCCGTGTAGAGCACGTCATCGACGAGAATGAGCGGGCGGTCCTCGACATCGAGCGGCATCGAAGAAGGCTTGACCTGCGGATGCAGGCCGCGTCGCCCGAAATCGTCGCGATAGAAGGAAATGTCGAGCAGGCCGGGCGGCGTTTTCAGATGCAGCAGCGCCTGCAGGCGGTGAGCCAGCCAGGCGCCGCCGCTGTGGATGCCGACCAGTTGCGTGTGGTCGGTCAGATTCGGCTCGATCTGGCCGGCCAGCTCAGCGCATTGCGCCTCTGCATCGGGAAGCGGAAAAAGCGACGCGTGCGGGGTGGACTGTTGGGGCGGTGTGTCAGCGGAGGTTGGTGCGTCCAGTGAGGTGTGTGGCATGGTTTTCGGAGTGCGGAAATTCGGGAAAGGGAAGGCGAGCGCTTAAGGAAGAACGGTGTCCTTGATCGTTGCGCTACCGGGTGGTGGAAGCTGTCGGGCAAAATGGTTTTGCAGAATGATCTGCGCGGCGATGGCGTCGATATGCGCGCGGGCGCTGCGTGCATCATGGCCGCTGGCGTACAGGCGCTCTTCGGCCTCAATGGAGGAAAAGCGCTCTTCGGCGTAGGCGACCGGCAGGCCGAAACGCCCGCGTAGCTGGTTTGCGAAGCGCCGGCAGCGTGCAGTCATCGCGTGCGCTTCGCCGTCGAGTGTCAGCGGTAGGCCGACGACCAACCCCGCTGGCCGCCACTCGGCAATGAGTGCGGCAATGGCGGCAAAGCGTTCGACCTTGGCTGCGCTGCGAATGGTCGTCAGCGGATGCGCTTGTGCCAGCGCCGATTCGCCGACGGCGACGCCGATGCGTTTTTCGCCAAAATCGAAGGCGAGCAGCGTACCGTCCGGAAGTGTGTCCGAAAATGCATCTGTCTCAGGCATGTCCGGCAATATGGGAAAGGCGGGTGGGATCGACCCCCAGGCTGTCCATGGCTGAGGCGAGTTTTTCTTCATAGGGCAGCTCGAACAGGGTGTGCGTATTGGCCGGCGCCGTCAGCCAGGAATTACGCGCCAGTTCGTGTTCGAGCTGGCCGGCGCCCCAACCGGCATAGCCGAGCGCAACCAGAAAATTCTGCGGGGGATTCTTTTCTTGCACGATGCTTGACAGAATGTCGCGTGAGCTGGTCAGTCCGATTTCATCGGTGACGGCCAGCGTCGATTGCCACTGGCCGAGCGGACGATGCAGAACGAAGCCGCGGTCGGGCTGTACCGGCCCGCCGAACAGCGTCGGCCAGCCCGACAATGCCGCCATGCGTGCCGGCGTGACGGCGATCGAGGCGCGGTCGAGCAGCGTTGCCAGGTCGAGATCGGTCGGCCGGTTGACGATCAGCCCCAGCGCCCCATTGCTATTGTGCTCGGCGATATAGATCAGTGTTTTGCCGAAGCAGGGATCGTCCATGGCCGGCATGGCGATCAGAAAATGGTTGACCAGAGAATGGATGTTTTGCATGGCCGCTATTTTATAGCGGAATCCCGATGTGGCGAACCCATGGCAGACGCATGCCGATAAGCAAAGCCGGCCTAAAAACGAGGCCAATCCGGCGGTGGCTGGCTATCGCGCCACTGCCGGATTGGCTGGGATTGGATCGGAAGGAACGGAATAAAAATGGAGCGGGATGTGCCTACCGGGCGTTCTAATGATGACCACCTGTGGTGCGGCACCGTACCTGCTGCACGTGCTGAGCGATGAGCGCAAGCAATTCTTCTTCCTGGTACGGTTTGCCCAGGAAGTTGTTGACGCCGATCTCGAAAGCGTAGTTGCGGTGTTTTTGCGCCGTGCGAGAGGTAATCATGATGATCGGAATGGCGCGTAACCGCCCATCGGCGCGGACATGGCGCGTCAGTTCAAAACCGTCCATACGCGGCATTTCGATATCGACGAGCATGACGTCGGGGGAGGCTTCGACGAGCTGCTCGAGCGCATCAATGCCGTCTTTGGCCGTCAGTACGTGATAGCCTTCGCGGGCCAGCAGGCGGCCGGTAATCTTGCGTACAGTCAGCGAGTCGTCGACGACCATAACCGTCGGGACGCGCGCTGGCTGCGTTGCGGTGGGACTTGCCGGTGCGGCAATGGGTGTGTATCGGACGATGGGCGCGCGGGCGCTCAGCGCGACTGGATTGATGATGAGCACGATCTTGCCATCGCCCAGTACCGTGGCGCCGTTAATCCCGACGACACGCGCCAGTTGCGCGCCGATGTTCTTGACGACGATTTCGTGATTTCCTTCCAGCTCGTCGACCTGGACGGCAATGCGCCGTGCCCCGCTGTGCAGCAGCAGCACCCAGTACTGGCGGCGCGCTTCGGGCAGTGCCCGGGTGTCGCCGAGCAGATACGGCAGGAAAGTGAGTGGGTAGGATTCTCCCTGCCATTTCACCTGACCGTCCCGGTGCATTTGATCGAGCACGGTATCTTTGATGTCGAGCGCCTGTTCGATCATCGCCGAGGGGATGGCGTAGCTGCGGTTGCCTACCCGTACCAGCAAGGCTTTGGTGACGGCGAGGGTGAGTGGGATGTAGAGCGTAAATTGTGTACCCTTGCCGCTTTCGCTGGCGATTTCGATGCGGCCGCCCAGACTCGTAATCTCACTCTTGACCACATCCATGCCAACGCCACGGCCGGAAATCTGCGAGACCTGGCGTGCGGTGGAGAAGCCAGGCAGCAGGATCAGTTGCGCCAGCTGGGCATCGTCAGGCGTTTCGTCCTGGCGAATGAGGCCGGATTCGATGGCGCGCGCACGGATGCGTTCAAGGTTCAGGCCAGCGCCGTCATCGGACAGGCTGACGATGACTTCATTGCCTTCCTGCCGGAAAGTTAGCGAGATTTCGCCGGTTTCCGCCTTGCCAGCGGCTTGCCGGACGTCCCGTTTTTCGATGCCGTGAGCAATCGAGTTGCGCAGCATGTGTTCGAGAGGCGCGGCGATTTTCTCCAGCACGCTGCGATCGATCTCGACCTGGCCGCCGGTAATTTCGAGACTGACACGCTTGCCCAGTTCTTTGGAAGTCTGCCGGACGATCCGGTACAGACGGTCGGATAGACTGCCGGCCTGCACCATGCGTACTGACAGCAGTTCCTGATGGAGCATGTGGTTGATGCGCGACTGGGCGAGCAGCGCGGCATTGGCGTTGTCGAGGTTGCGCAGCAAGTTCTGCTGGACGGTGGTGACGTCGTTGACCGACTCGGCCATCATCCGCGTGATTTCCTGGAATTGGGTGAAACGGTCGAATTCGAGCGGGTCGAATTCGGTATGCTGAGATTCGGCCAGCACATGGCGTGACTGCATCTGCGTTTCAGCCTGAATTTCGATGTCGCGCAGCTGGCGGCGCAAACGGATAACGCTTTCCGTCAGGTCGAGCAGCGAACCTTTCAGACTGCGCATTTCGCCTTCGATGCGCGTGCGCGTAATCGACAGCTCGCCGGCTTCGTTGACCAGGCGGTCGAGCAGATTGGCGCGCACGCGTAGAACCGCTTGCCGGCTCTCGGGCTCGGCGGCGGCAGAATGCGGTTCGGGGCGGGGCGCCTGTGTTGATGCAGCAGGTTGCAGCGTCGGTAATACGGGGGCTGTCGACGCCTGATGGATGGGGGTAGACACGGCTGGGGAGCGTGCAGGCGCGGTGGCGCTTTCCGCCTCGGGTGCAGGCGACTCCAGGGTTTCGCCGTGCTGCAGGCGATCAATGATTTGCCGCACATCGTCGAAGACGCTTTCGATTTCGCCAATGACGCTCCGCGCGGCGGGCAGGGTACGGCTGGCCTCTTGTACGCGGGATTCGATGGCATGCGTGATTTCGCCGAGATTCATGGCGCCGGCCATGCGGGCGCTGCCTTTCAGCGTATGGAGCAGGCGCGCCAGCAGTTGCGCGGGCTGGCCATCTTCTGGCGCGTCGTACCAGATGCGCAGCTGTTCGGAGATGCGTTGCGTCAGATCCTGCGCTTCTTCGAGGAAGATCGGCAGCAATTGCATGTCGATCTCATCCTGGCGGCGAGGCAGCGCGGCAATTGCTGCGGGCAGGATGGGCGCTTCAGTCGGCGCTTCGGGCACGGTGAACGCGGATGGCGTGATGTCGGACGCTTTGGCCGTTGCTGCCGATGGTGGCGTCAATGGCGCTGTAAACGTGGCGGGCGATACGGCAGCCGGCGAAACGGTGGATGGCGCAAATGCAGAGTGGGCTGCGAAGGCCTTCGGCGTCGCCGGTTCCGGCGTTTTTTCCGAGACACTGGGAATGTCTTCAATCTCTGGCGCCACGATATCTACGGCTTCGACCGCAAGGTCTTCCACATCGTCGTCAAGTGTCGTCGGGATTTCTTCGACGGTGATTTCCGCTTCGTCCGTATCGGGAGCCAGCGCTGCCGGCGCACCGGAATCGGTCGGATAAAGTGCGTTCAGCGCGGCGATCAGCGCCTCGGCAGGCCGGAAATCACGCTGATTGAACAGGGCATCGAGCATGGCATCGATAACCTGAACCGCCTGACGGATGAAGCCGGGTGCGTCCGGACTATTGCGCAGCGGCGAATCGTCGCGGCGCAGGAGCGTTTTTTCAAGTGCATGGCTCAGCTGGTTGAGCGCGTCGATGCCGACGGTGGCGGCGATACCGGCCAGGGTGTGCGCTGCGCGGTACATTTCGTGCGGTGTCGGCGTCGCGTCTGCGCGCTCGATGTTCGGCAGTTCACGGTAAAGGGTAGCGAGGTGCGTACTCGATTCCTCGCGGAAAATGCTTAACAGGGCGGCGGGAATATCCGGCCGGGTCGTCTTGGGCTGCGCTGCAGCGGGCGTCGGCGTCGCCTGGATTGATGTCGCGGCAGCGTGTTTGTCCGGCGGAACGGCAGGCGTTGGGGCCGCTGTTTTGGACGTTTGCGGCGCTGTAGGCGCCGCATCTTCTGCGGCGGTAGGGGTCGGCACGGCCTTGCCGGTGGCAAGCGCCAGAATGTCAGCGTAGGAAATCGGCTGGACTTTCGGCGTCGCCTGGAACTCGGCGGCGGGTTGTGTTCTTGCTGCGGGAAGGGCGGATTCCGGCGCGGCGGGTTGTTTGCCCGGTAAAGTGATGTCCGGCAGATTTTCCGGAACTGCGCGCGTTTCGGGCGGTTTTGCGGCGCGGGACGAATGCACCCGGGCGAGCGCGCGGGCAATGTTGTCGTCGTATGAGACCGGAGCAATATGTGGCTGCGGGGTGGGGGCCACGTCCGCCTTGGGCGTCGGGGTCGGGCGGATCTCGGGGGGCGTCAGGACGGGCGCCGCCGGCGCTTCGGTAATGTCGAGGTTTTCCTGTTCAGCGGAACGCGCTGGCGTTGCCAGCGTATCCGGGGCTTCCTCGACGGTAATGGCGTCATCGTCGGCAAAGGCGAGTTCGAAATCGGCATCATCTTCCGCTTCGTCGTCTGGCGTCGAAATTTCAATGGTTTCTTCAAAAGCGTCCGAGTCACTGCTTTCACCGACGAGTTCCTGCTGTGCCTCCGGTTCAGGCGGTTGGGCGGCATCCGTCGCTGCCTGCGCAATGGAGGTTTCCGCCGGGGCAAAGGTGAGTGAGGGGAGGACGTCGTCGGCTTCGGCCAAAACATCGGTGGGTTTTGTGGAATCTTCGAGGGCTGCGGACGGCGTCTCTACAGTGGCTTCGGTAATGTCCGCAGCAGTGGGGATCGCGGCCCAATCTTCGGCAGCCCCATCGGTGGGCGACGTCGAATCTTCGAGGATTGTGGGCGGTGTTTCTACGGGAACTTCGGTAACGTCCGCGATAGTGAGGGTCGCAGCCGAATCTTCGACGGACCCGTCGGTGGTCGCTGTGGAATCTTCAGGCGCTGCGGGCGGCGTCTCTACGGCCTCTACGGAGGCTTCGGTAACGTCCGTGGCAGTGAGGGTCGCAGCCTGATCGGCGGCTTCGGCCTCGGCGCGGTGCTGGTCGATAAAGCTGGTGATGGCTGTGGTGCTCAGCTTTGCGGGGGCTTCGTCCGCTTTTGCCGCAGTTGCGGTGCCTGGGGCGGCAGCCGCACCTTCCGGACGGCGCAGCCTTTCGGCCAGTTCGATGAGTGATGCGGTTTCGGGGACGGCTCCTGAATGGCTGGCGAGATGTTCGACCCATTCGTCGAAGCAGCCTTTGGCCTGTTCGAGCAGCGCTATCAGGGCGGGAGTTACTTCCTGTTCCTGGCGTAACCAGAGGTTGAGCGTTTGTTCGATCGCCCAAGCGGTTTCGCCGAGATCCTTGAGGCCGACCATGCGACCGCTGCCTTTGAGTGTGTGGAAGGCGCGGCGCACCGTCGTGAGCGCCTCGGTGTCATGTGGATGCTGGCGAACGCGCTGTGTATTTTCTCCGACGGTGGCGAGGACTTCGTGGGCTTCTTCGATGAAGATTTCCAGCAGTTCAGCGTCGATTTCCTCGGCGCTGGCCTGGGAAAGCTGCAAGGTGGCTTCCGAGGGCTGCGGTGTTTTCTCGCCCGGCGTTTGCAGCGAAGCGATCGCTTCCTGGATTTGCGGCGCGGCCGCCTGGCCTTCGTCGAGCGCGGTCAGCGCTGCATCAGCCTGACGGCTAAGCGCCGCATCGGCGACGAGTTCGGCGTCATCCTTGAGTGCGGTGAGGTTATGGCGCAGCTCCTCGCGTAATCCGGCGTCGTCGGGCTGTTCGAGCAACGCGCCGAGCAGGTTTTGTGCTTCGCGTTTTTGTTGGGCGACTTCCTGTTCGACCGTGAGGCTGTCCAGATCAAGCACCTCGTCATGTTCTTCATAAACGTCATCGTGTGCCGCTTCGCCGGGTTTTTTCTGCATCTGCTCGACGAAGGCGGCAAAATCGTTCGCACCGCTGGGAATGGCGTCGACGTAGAAACCAAGTAGCGACAGTTCGTTGGCGATACGCTGGAAGTCGCTGTCCTGCGGCTCGTAGTCGGGCTGTGCAAAACGTTCGGCTTCCTGGCGGCAGGCGCGCAGTACGTTAACGGCGCCGTCGTGGCCCAAGAGCGTGAGTGCGTTCTCTGTCTGGTGAAAAATGGCGTCCAGCGGAGGTAGACCGTCGCGTACTTCCGCGTTGCGGAAGAAGGTGTCAAGCGCCTGTTCGATCTGGCCGAGATTGCCCTGAATTTCGCGCGCGACCTGGGCGATCAGCAGGCGTTCCTGAGCCTTGCGTGACATTTCGTCAAGCAGCGGGATTTCTGCGTCCGCTTTAGGCGGCGCGCCGGCAAGGCAACCGTGAATGCGCGCAACGGTGATGTCGACCTGGTGGGCGAAGTCGTTGCCCAGGTGTGTGAAATTTTCCTGCGCATTCTGCGCCAGCAGCAGGCCGGTGGCGACTTCCATGGCCAGCGCGTCGGAATGACGCGAAGCGTCTTCGCGTAAGTTGTTGGCGGTGATGGCGAGCGCTTGCGCAAGTCGCTGGTAATCGGCGCGTCCGAGCTGATTGACCAGGTTGGCAATGGTCAGCGCGTATTCCCGGAAGGGCGGCAGTGCCTGCGGTGCACCGGCGCAGAATTTGTTCCATGCATCTTCCGCAGCGGCAATGGTTTCGTGCAGATGGCGAAGAATCGATTCTTGCGCCGCTGAGGTGACAGGCGCTTTTTCAATTTGCAGGGCTTCGCGCAACCGATAGGCACGCCGGATCTGCTCGATGGCCGGATGTGTGCTCTGGCAGATGGCGACGAGATAAAGCAGGTCGCGCATCAGGCGTTCGGCAACGTTTTTCGAGCCTTCGATCATGCGCCGGATTTGCAGGTCGATGCGTGCGCAAACTTGTTTTGCATCGATTTGCTGAGGCAGCGCGCCTTCGGAGAGCGCCGTCAGCAACGCCGTGGCGACCCACCAGAAGGCGCGTGCGGAGGCGCTTTCCTGCACGGCGTCGATATTTTTGACGGCATCCAGCATATCGGCGATGCCGTCCCGTTGCTGCGGGGCGCGTAGCCAGGCAAGCAGGCCGCGCTGAAAACGGCCGCGTTCCTGCCGCAGGTGTTCCTGGAAAGCGGTTTCCGGCATTTTCGCCGCAGTGGATGCCCGATGTGGTGGCCGAACACTAAGATCGGGGAAGAAAAGATCGGCCGGCGAGGGATGTTCGATACCGCGTGCTTTCTGGGTGGCTGCGTAGAGCGGGAACAGGCGCAGTGGCTGGTTGTTTTGTCCGGCAAGAAGGGTGTCAAGGTAACTGCCGATGCCTTGCAGCCCTTGGTAGATCAAGGCAATGTTTGCGCCATTGGCGGCCACCGTGCCGGTTTCCATGGCCTCTAGCAGGGCTTCCATCGCTTCCGTCAGTTGTCTGACGCCGTCCAGACCGACGATGACGAGCGCGCCTTGCACCTGATGCAGGTGGGTGCGGCAGTACTGGATATGCGAGAGATCGGCGTTGCCGGCGGCAGCGCTTTCCGCATAGGCATTCAGAGCGTTGGCGGCGCGTTCCAGAGACAGGTCGATTTCATTCTTGACCCAGCTCAGCGGGCCGGTATCAAATTCAGTCGAGGCATTCATGATGGGATGCCGATATCCATAAAGCGTTCGTCGGCCAGCAGGGCTTCTACCTTGAGCTGCTTCCAGTAACGCCCTTCGCGGTCGGTGTAGGCCTGCTGCGCCCAGTCTGGCGGGGTGCCGTAGTCTTGCTGCGGGGCGGGAGACAGGTCGTCAATATTGCGCAGGCCGACGATGCGGTTGACAAGCAGCGCGGCGTTGCTGCCGTGATTTGTGCCGATCAGCAGCAGACGCGCACTGGCGTTATGCGGTGTTGCTTCCTGCCCCTGAAAAACCGAGAAATCGATAACCGAATACAGGTTACCGCGAATGTTGGCCAGACCCAAAAACCAGGGTTGCGTCAGCGGCACGCCGGTCAGTTCAGGGAGCGCCACCACTTCGCCGGAATCGGAAAGATCGAGCAGCCAGTATTCCGAGCCGGAGAGAACGCCAAGCAAACTGGCCACCCCGCGCTCGCTGGAGGCGGCCAGCCGGTTGGCCAGATAAGACTGAAATTCGCTGAGGGTTCCGCGGTTGGGCATGTGCAAAAATCGATAAAAAGCGTTGGACGGTTCAGAGGGCGGCGATCTTGCTGAGCAGTTCGGTGCCGTCGACCGGTTTGGTCAGATAGATCAGTGCGCCTTGGCGCAGCCCCCAAATTTTGTCGGTTTCCTGGTTTTTCGAAGAACAAATGATGATAGGAATGTGCTTCGTCTGTTCGTTTCTGCTCAGCGTACGCGTGGCTTGATAACCATTAAGGCCAGGCATGACGACGTCCATCAGAATCAGGTCGGGAAGTTCGCTGTATGCCCGGGCGACGCCTTCTTCACCGTTTTCTGCCGTGATGACCTGATAACCGCTGCGATTGAGAATTTCCGTAAGGATGTAGCGCTCAGTGGGCGAGTCGTCGATGATCAAAATTTTTTTTACGGGCATACGTGACTCCAGAAACGTGCTTGTGTACTTGTGCCGGTGAGATGGGTCAAGAAATACGGGACTGTACGGATCTTTTTTTCAATGCGCTTGGGCGGATGATTAAATTGAATGCGTTCGATAAGCTTAGGTGGCCTGGGCAGTAAATGCGGCGACCGATTGCAGAAGACTATCTTTCGTGAAGGGTTTGGTCAGATATTGGTCGGAGCCGACCATGCGCCCGCGTGCCCGGTCAAACAGGCCGTCCTTGGAAGACAACATGATGACGGGCGTATTTCTGAAACGCGGGTTTTTCTTGATCAGCGCACACGTCTGATAGCCATCGAGGCGCGGCATCATGATGTCGCAGAAAATGACATGGGGGCGGTGATCGGCAATTTTTGCCAGTGCGTCGAAACCATCTTCTGCAAGTACGACCTGATAACCCGACTGCACTAGAAAAATTTCAGCGCTGCGACGAATCGTATTGCTATCGTCAACAATCATGACTTTGACGTCACCTGGGTTCAAGGCTTCTGCCAATTTTGTGCTCCAAGATTTCCTCGCGCTGCCCAATACGGACGCGCAGCATTGTTTTATGTGCGGATACTGGTTTATGACACTATACAACACAACGCGGGTAGATAAAACAGTGTATGCCTATCGGTTGATTGCAGGCGATGAGCGGATTGACGTTATTCGGCATCTCTTGGGCGCAGCGGGCCGCTTCCGGCCGAGCATCCGCCCGTTTCGGGTAGAATCGTTGCAATGGATTTCTGGATTTTTTGATGGAGCGCCGCCATGTCCGACCGTAATACAACCTTGTTTGAGCGCGCCCGCCGACATATTCCCGGCGGTGTCAATTCACCCGTGCGCGCTTTTCGCTCGGTGGGCGGGGCGCCGCGTTTTTTCGTCAGCGGAAACGGCGCGCGCGCCACGGATGTCAATGGTGACGAATATCTCGATTACGTCGGCTCGTGGGGGCCGCTGATTCTCGGCCATGCCCATCCGGAAGTCGTTGCCGCCGTACAGGCCGCTGCCGCCGATGGTTTGTCGTTCGGCGCGCCGACCGAAGGTGAGGTCGAACTGGCTGACCTGCTGTGCCGCCTCGTCCCATCGATGGACATGGTGCGCCTCGTCAGCTCCGGTACCGAGGCGACGATGAGCGCCATCCGGCTGGCGCGCGGCTATACGGGGCGCGACCTCCTGGTCAAGTTTGAAGGCTGTTACCACGGCCATTCCGACAGCCTGCTGGTCAAGGCCGGCTCGGGGCTGTTGACCTTCGGCAATCCCAGTTCCGGCGGCGTGCCGGCCGATGTCGCCAAGCATACGATGGTGCTTGATTACAACGACGCGGCCCAGGTCGAGCAGGCTTTTGCCGCGCATGGCAACAAGATTGCCGCCGTGATTGTCGAGCCGGTTGCGGGCAATATGAATCTCATCGCCCCCGATCCTGCATTTCTGACGACGCTGCGCGCGTGTTGTACGCAGTATGGCGCCGTGCTGATTTTCGACGAGGTGATGACCGGGTTCCGTGTCGGGCTGGAATGTGCGCAAGGCCGCTATGGCGTAACGCCGGACATGACCACCCTCGCCAAGGTCATCGGTGGCGGTATGCCGTTGGGCGCATTTGGCGGCCGACGTGACATTATGGAAAAAATCGCGCCGCTGGGGCCGGTTTATCAGGCGGGCACCTTGTCCGGCAATCCCTTGGCCGTGGCGGCAGGTTTGGTGACGCTGCGCCTGATCCAGGCGCCCGGTTTTTATGCCGATCTGAGCCGGAAAACGGCGGATTTATGTTCGGGGCTAAGCCAGCTTGCCCGGAAGCACGGTCAGGTATTTTCGGCACAGTCGGTCGGCGGCATGTTCGGCCTCTATTTCCGCGCCGAGTGCCCGCAAAATTACGCCGACGTGCTCGAATGCGATACTGCGGCCTTCAGCCGTTTCTTCCACGCCATGCTGGCGGCAGGCTATTATTTTGCGCCGTCTGCCTATGAGGCGGGCTTCGTTTCGGCGGCGCATACAGATGCCGATATTGCCGCCACGCTGGCGGCGGCCGACGCGGCGTTCGGCAGGTTATCCAGCGCGGGGTGCTCTGCCTGAGCCGGCACGGACAGGCTTAACGCAGCCAGCCTTTCCGGTTAAAAAACCAGAAGGGAATGGCGATGGAGCAGATCATCAGCAACAGGGCGAAGGGATAGCCGTACTCCCATTCCAGTTCGGGAAACCAACCCTTGAAGTTCATGCCGTAGATGCTGGCGATCAGCGTCGGCGGCAGCATGGCGACCGAGGCGACGGAAAAGATTTTGATGACCTTGTTCTGGTTGATGTTGATAAAACCGACCAGCGCATCCATCAGAAAGTTGATTTTTCCGAACAGGAATGAGGTATGGCCGTCCACTGATTCGATGTCACGCAAAATCTGGCGGGCGTCCTCGACCTGGTCGGCGTTCAGGATTTTGCCGCGCATCAGAAAGGAAACGGCGCGCCGAGTATCGTGCACATTGCGCCGAATGCGGCCATTGAGATCTTCTTCTCCGGCGATATCGGCGAGAATCTTGGCGGCGTCGGCATCGCTCAGTTCGTTGCCCAGCACGTGCTGGCCGGCCTCACCGAGCGAGGCGTAAATGTCTTCGAGTGCATCGGCGGAATATTCGACATCGGCCGCATAGAGATCGAGCAGCACATCCTTGCCGTCGGTGACGTAGCCGGGCTGGGTGCGCGCGCGCAGCCGTTGCAGGCGGAAGACCGGCAGTTCTTCGGGGCGAACGGTGAAGAGCACATCCTGATGCAGAATCAGCGCAACGGCGACGTTGCGCGATTCTTCTTTGGTGTCGAGCAGGAAATCCGAGTGCAGGTGGATTTCGCCGCTGTCCATGACGTAGAAACGCGCGCTGGCTTCCAGGTCGGTCAGATTGCTCGGATTGGGCAGAACCACACCGAAGAAGCGACCGACCCAGGCGCGGATTTCCGGCGTTGGCGCGACCAGATCGACCCAGATCGGCTTGAGCGACTTCAAGTCATACGGCGTGTTGACGTTGATCTGGTTGAGGCGGCCGTTACGCAGCTCGAATGCCGTGACGGAGGTCTTTTCATTGCGCAGGTGGCTCTCGCAGATCAGGTCTTCGCGGATGTCGTCGGAGAGAATTTCGAGAATGGCCTCGCCGCGTTCGGCGCGCACTTCGTTCCATACCAGCAGCCGGTCTTCGGGCGCCAGAGCCTCAATGGCGGCAGCGATATCGGCCAGTGACATCCGTTCGAGCAAGGCATGCAGGCGTTCGGCGTATTGTCCGTATTCCGGGGTTTCGGAGGGTTCCGGCGAATACGGATCCTGTCGCGGTTCAGAGTTTTCGGCGAGCTTTTGCTGGGCCAGCAGTTCCGAAATGGCCTCCAGATCATTGATCGACAGTTTTTCTTCGCTCATCGGAGCCTCCTCTATCGCCAAGTCGCCAAAGGCGAAGTGGAATCCATGAAGCGGCGTTTCTGCGCCCGCCCCTGTGCGGTGGGCTGCCCGCAGCGTTATTTCAGGTTCCACGGTAGTTGGATCGGCGGCGATTTTAGCATGTATGTAGGGCGCATACGCTGGGCCCTGTTGACCGGCGGTGGCCTGAAACGCCCGTAAATCGCGGGCTTCCGCGCGGCCGCCGCGCCTAAGGAATCGGCGCGGCGGACATATGCCGGCGGATGGATTCGCTGCGTGCGGCCAGCATCGGCGATGTGCGGTGTGTGTTGAAATAGCGTGGTCGCGGCACCATGGCGGCCAGCCGCGCCGCCTGTTCCGCCGAAAGTTGCGTGGCGGAAACGCCAAAGTAGTGCCAGGCGGCCGCTTCCGCGCCGAAGATGCCGTTGCCCCATTCGATAACGTTGAGATAAACCTCCAGGATGCGGCGCTTGCTCCACGTCGTCTCGATCATCAGCGTGATGACGGCTTCCTGGGCCTTCCGCCACAGCGTCTTATCCGGCGTCAGCAGCAGATTCTTGGCCAACTGCTGGCTGATCGTCGAGCCGCCGGCGACGATTTTCCCCCGCCGCCGGTTGCGCGCCAGCGCCTTTTCGATGCCGTCCCAGTCGAAGCCGTCGTGCTGCATGAAGCGGCTGTCCTCGGCGGCGATCAGCGCGCGTTTGAGGTGCGGCGAAATACGTTCGTAATCAACCCAGCCTTGCTGCAATGTCGCCTTGGGATCGTTGGCGCGCAGCGCGTCGAGTCGGAGTTCCATGAAGCGCGTCATGTCAGGGTTGATCGTGCGCCACCAGAGCACCCAGCCGAACAGCCAGCCTTCGTAGAGCAGCACGAGCGTCAACACGGCGAGCAGCGCGCGTTTGAACCAGCGGACAAGGGTAAGCAGGCGTGTCGTGCCGCGGCTCATTGCGCCGCCAGCAGCTGTGTCATGACGGGACGGCAGTCCGGGCGCACGCCGCGCCAGACAAAGAAAGATTCCGCCGCCTGACTGACCAGCATGCCCAGGCCGTCGGCATAGCGCGCCGCGCCCTGCTGTTCGGCAAAGGCGCGAAACGGCGTTTGCGCCAGCCCGTACATCATCGCGTAAGCCAGACTGCCGGCGGCGAACAGCCCGATGGGCAACGGCGGCATGAGGGCGTTCAGACTCGCCGACGTCGCGTCGATGACCAGGTCGAACGAGTGCCCGTCCAGTTCGTCGTAGCCGCAGCCGGTGATGGCGCCCTGCGCGGCAAAACGTTCGGCCAGCGCCTTGGCGTTGGCGACGGTGCGATTGGCGATGGTCAGGGCGCGCGGGCGCTGCTCAAGCAGCGGGCCGCAGACGCCGCGCGCCGCGCCGCCAGCACCGAGCATCAGGATGCGCGAGCCGGCGAGGAAGACGCCGAGGTGGTCGATGAGATCGCGCACGAGACCGGCGCCGTCCGTGTTGTCGCCGAGAATTTCGCCGTTGCAAAAGCTCAGCGTATTGACTGCGCCGGCCAGCGCCGCGCGCGGCGTCAGGCGCGTGGCAAGCCGCCAGGCCGCCTGCTTGAACGGTACGGTGACGTTGGCGCCCTTGCCGCCGGCGGCGATGAATGCCCGTACAGCGCCCGCGAAATCGTCGAGCGGCGCGAGAATGGCCTCATACCGGAGATCCTGCCCGGTCTGTTGGGCAAAGGCGGTATGGATGCGCGGCGATTGGCTGTGGCGGATGGGGTTGCCGAAAACACAGTATCGATCGGTCATGGCAGTCTGGAGCCGGCGCCTGGCGGCAAGCTTCCGCGTTATTGGGCTTCCCGCGACTCGAGCTGGTTGCCGCGGGTAAAGGTCAGCGTGCGGGCGAAGCCAAAGTTATCGAAGCGCTCGTCTGCGCCTTGCGGAATCGGGCCGTAGGGGGCGCCCATGGTGACAATGCGCTGGGCGGCTTTGTCCAGGACGGGGCTGCCCGAAGATTTGCGGATTTCAACCTCTTGGTAGAGCGCGCCGTCTTCCCGCTTGAGAACGACCCAGACAGTGACCGAGCCATAGACTTTGCCCTTGGCGGCCGAGGGGTAGTTCAGCGTGCCGATGCGTTCGACCTTGCGCTTCCAGGCGTCGAGGAAAGCGGCCTGCGGATAGTAGCTGGCGCGCGTGCCGACGGTTTTTAAGCGTGGGCGTTTGTTGTAGGCGTCGACGCTGCGGGCGATCTCGCCTTGCAGTTTGGCCATTTCCAGCGCGCGGTTAGCCAGGTCGCGGCCGCTGATCGGCGCGGCGGCCGGCGTCGAAGGCGCTTCCGCTTCTTTTTCCGTCTTGGCCGGCGGCGCAATCGGCTTGCTGCGTGTGCGCGTCAGCAAACGTTGCTGGCGCGCTTCCAGTTCCTGGACTCGTTGCTGGGCCTGCTCCATGTCGTCGCCGGTTTTTTCTTCGCTTGAGGCGGGGAGCGGCGTTTTAGCGCGGCGGTCCTGGTCGGTATCGCCGCCACCATCAAGGTTGGTCTGCGCCAGTGCCTGGGCGTCGGTCGGCCGCCGTGCGGATTTGCTGTTGACCAGAATGATTTCCAGCGCATTGTTGCGGAAGGCGCGTGAAGCTTCCGGGTAGGTGAAGTTGACCGCCAGCGCCAGGGCGTGCAGGACAAATGATGCGCCAATGCCAAACCATAGGTACGGGTTGGCGCCTGGCTGCTGCCAGGGCGGTGTGAACGTGGGTTCTTGAGGCGCGGTTTTCATATCGTTCACTTCAGACGTCTGCGGTTTCCATGAGGAGTACGGGAGGTTTTTGCTGCTCCCATGTCGTTTGTTCGGGTGACGGTGGGTCGTCTATCGTACTACCCGTGTCGTGTTCGTCTTGTCTCGCGCCGTTGGATGGCGTTTCCAGGGTCTCGCGGTAGCGGCAGGTCAGCGCCAGCGTTAGCAGGTCACTGGAGTCGATGTCGAGGCGAACGCGGCTGCCGGGCGGAAGCGCCGGTAGCGAAGCGATGCGCTGGAGCAGCGGCAGGCCGTCGAGTTTGACGAGTTCGTCGCGGCGCACGGTGGCGTCGATCGTCGTGCGCGCTTCCTGATGCAGCCAGCGTAGGCACCAGTAGCGTTCCATAGTGCGCTGGAAATCGGCATAGGCGGCATAGGTCAGTTCGAAATCGCGCAAGGCGGCATAGAGGAGATCGGATTTGGGCTTGAACGGCGGCGGATCGCCGCGCAGGCAGGCGATCAGCTGCCACTGGTTGAGCAGATCGACGTAGCGGCGCAGCGGCGAGGATGACCAGGCGTATTGTGCGACGCCAAGTCCTTCGTGCGCCTGTGGCGCCGTGGTCAAGCGGACTTTGCCGGCGCTTTGCGCGCGGTAGATGGCGGCAATGCCATTGTCTGCGAACAGGTTTCCCCATAGGCTGTTAGCGACGATCATCAGTTCGGAAACCAGCGTGTCGAGCGGGCTGCCGCGCGGCCGCTCGGTGATTGTGACGCGGCAGGCCTGCGCATCGGCGAGGTCGCCTTCGATGTGGAACGAATAATCGCGATCTCCCTGTGCGGCGGCGGTTTTTCCGCGCCGCGCCAGACAAGCCTGCGCCAGTTGCCAGAGTATGCTCAGCTCGCTGGCGAAAGGAAAGTCGTCCAGCCCGGTGGCGAGCATCTGCGCATTGAACAGGGGTTCCAGATCGTGATGCCGCAGATTGGCGACGACAGGTACGCGCTCGATGCGCGATTCGTGCGCCGTAATCGAGAAATCCTGTGCAACGGTGAGATACAACGAGAGCGTCGGGCAGTCGTGCCCCTGGCGCAACGTAAAGCGTTCAACCAGCGCATTGGGCAGCATGGTGATCTTGTCGCCCGGCATATAGACGGTGGAGAGGCGTTCGCGCGCCAGCGCGCCGAGCGGCGAATCGGGCGCGAACCCCAGACCCGGCGCGGCGATGTGAATGCCGACGCGCCAGCCGCCTTCCGCCAAGGGCGTCAGCGAGAACGCATCGTCGATTTCGGTGGTCGCCGCATCGTCGATGGAAAAGGCGCGCACATCCGCGCGCGGCAGCGTTTCCGCCAGGGCGGCAAGTGAGGCATCGACGGCCTCAATTTCGGGCTGTGCCGCAGGGAAGCCGACGCCGCGCGGGAAATATTCACGAAGAAAACGGCGCAGATGGTAGGCGTATGGCGAGGGAATTGCGCCGCAACGCGCCAGCAAGCATGTCGGTGACAGTCCGGTCCGGGCGCAGGCGGCTTCGAGTGCCTTGGTTTCGCTGCGGTTGCGGTCGGGCTGGTAGAGCAGCATATCGAGCAGCGGCGGGAATTCGGGAGGCAAGGTGAAGGCGGTGAGCTCGTCCGCCATGCGTTCGATGGCCAGCGCCTGCTGGCGTTTCTTTTCCAGACCGGCAAGCGCGGCGGCCAGGATGTCCGGTGGCGCCTTGCGGAAGCGTCCTTTGCCTTTGCGGTGGAAATAGATCGGCGCGGCATGCAGGGCAAACAATAATGCCGCGGCTTCGGTGGCGCTGGCCTTGCTGCCGTTATCACCAAAGTATTCGTCGGCCAGTTCGGCAAAGGTAAATTCGCCTTCGCCCGCGCATTCCCAGAGAAAGGGCGTATCGATGTCGGCGGCCAGCGCCTCGGCTTGGCCCAGCAGTTCGCCCGGCGCGGGCGTCTGGAAGCGCAGCAGAACGTTGGCCGCTTTGACCTTGAGGCGCTTGCCGGATACCGCTTCGACCTGCAACGAAGTGTCGTTGTCGGTCATGACGGTGGCGGTCTTGAAACTGCCGTCCTCTTCGAACAATACGTACATCGGAAAATTATAACCCGCAGAATTCAAGGAGTTGCGGCACCATTTCAGGGAAACGGGTGAAGCTGTGGTCGCCGCCTTCAAAGACGGCCTGCTTGCATCCCTCGTAGCGTTGGACGGCTTTACGGTAGTCGAGCACCTCATCGCCGGTTTCGACCATCAGGAAGTAGCGTCCGGGCGTAATTTTAGGTGCTTCGAGCGCGCGAAGCTGGGCAAGATGCGCTTCGGTGAATTCAAAGGGGGCGCCGGTGTGCAGGTTGGTTTGCGGGCCGAGGTATTTTTCCAGCGAAGCCGGCGCGGCGACGGCCGGATTGATCAGCGCAGCGCGCAGCAGATGTTTTTCCGCCAGCCAGGTGGCGTAATAGCCGCCGAGCGAGCTGCCGATCAGCGTTAAGGGGCCGACGCGGCTTTCGATGATCGCTTCGGCCTGCGCGATGGCTTCGTTGGGTACGGTCGAAAGCGCCGGGCATATCAGCCGGTAGCCCTGACCGCGTGCCTTGAGAGCGTTGGACAGTTCGCGGACTTTCCAGGATGCGGGGGAGGAAGCGAAGCCATGCAGGTAGAGAATCGAAGACATTGAGGACATTTAGGCGCTCCAGGCAATCAGGTCGAGTTGCCAGGTCAGCAGCACGATGCAGCCAAACGCGATGCGATACCAGGCAAACGGAGTGAAGTCGTGGCTGGAGATAAAGCGTAATAACCAGCGCACACAAAGAAAAGCGGAAACAAAGGCGCTGATAAAGCCAACGCTCCACAAGCCAATGTCGTCCAGGCGCACCAGCGCCCAGTCCTTGTAAAGTTTGTACAGCGTCGCGGCGAACAGCGTCGGAATGGCGAGAAAAAAAGAGAATTCGGCGGCGGCGCGGCGCGATAGCCCCAGAAACAGGCCGCCGATAATCGTCGCTCCCGATCGTGACGTCCCAGGGATCAGCGCCAACGCCTGCATGCAGCCCAGCTTGAGGGCGTCAGTGGGCGAGAGGTCGTCGACCGATTCGATGCGTACGCGATGCGGGCGGCGTTCTGCCCACAGGATGATGAATGCCCCGATGATAAACGCCAGTGCCACCGGCAGCGGCTGGAAGAGATAAGCCTCGATCGTTTTCTTGAAGAGCAGGCCGAGAATGGCGAGCGGCAGAAAGGCGATGAACAGGTTGAGCGCAAAGCGCTGGGCGGCGCGTTCGCGCGGCAGGCCGGTAAGCACCTGGGCGATTTTTACGCGGTATTCCCAGCAGACGGCAAGAATGGCGCCCGACTGGATGACGACCTCAAATAGTTTGCCGCGCGCGTCGTTGAAACCGAGCAGATCGCCGGCAAGGATCAGATGGCCGGTCGAGGAGACCGGCAGGAATTCGGTCAAACCTTCGACAATGCCAAGAATCAGCGCTTGAATGAGCGAGACAAGTTCCACAAAAAATCCACGAAAGATCCGGAAAATCCGGCGGCGCCCGAGAAAACGGCTGCGGGCTTGGAGAGAATTCCCCCATTGCTTTAGCTGTCTTGCCGGCACAAGGTGATATGCAGCGCCGGCGGCAGGCTTCGGGGAATTCGGGAAGGTGAGAATTCTAGCAGGCGGGTGCTTTCCCGTGGCCTTTCCCGCGCCCCTTTCTGACTGCGGAAAACCGAGATTGAAACGGGCATTTTCACTATGTGAGAATGCGCGGCCGTTCTTTATCTCGACGGAATTTGGAAAGATGCCCTCCGCCCGTCAATCCGCAACCGGCCGTGTCTGATATCTGCGCATGACCGTGAGTGGAGCGCCCATGGGCGGTTCGACAATATTGCTTGACACTTATGCTTAGGAGAGTGCCAATGAGTACCGCAGGTTCCGCAGAAACACAGCATGTCAAAATCGCCGTTGCTAACCCGACGGCATTGGGGCTGTTCGGCCTGGCGATGGTGACATTCGTCGCCGCGTCGCAAAAGCTGGAAATTACCACCGGCTTGTCTTTCGTGATCGTCTACGCCATTTTCCTCGGCGCGACCGCGCAGTTAATCGCCTGCATTCTCGACTTTCTGCATGAGAACATCTGGGGCGGCACGGTGTTTGGCGCGTATGCCTTCTTTTGGTATGCCGTGGCGACGGCCTGGATGATGAAAATGGGCGTGTTCGGCCCGGAACTGGCGGCAGCGTGTGATACCAAGCAGCTGGGCTTTGCCTTCCTCGGCTACCTGATTTTCTCGGTGATGATGACGCTAGGTGCGATGGAGGTCAGCAAGCTGATTTTCATTACGATGGTCATGATCGACATTCTGCTGGCGGCGCTGGCGCTGAATGCCTTCGGCGTGGCCCCGCATACGACCCACGTGATCGGCGCATACGCGGAGCTGGCGACTTCGCTGCTCTCGTTCTACGGCGCCTCGGCGGTGGTGCTCAATACGTTCTTTGGCCGGCCGTTCTTGCCTGTCGGCAAGCCGTTCGGGATTTTCAAGTAAGCAGCCAATCGGTTTTTGACGAAGCGATGTCTTGCAATCTGCAAGACCGTGGAGTGCCGTGAATTGATGCGGCGCAGCGGGGTTTTTGACGGCGGGCGGAAGCGTCCGCCGTTTGTTTTTTGCCGTAAGGCCGTAATTTTCAGCGAGGAGCGCCGGGAGATGCTTGTCAGCATGGATCAATGTGCGGCGTTTCTGGCGGCGGCGGTGTTGATTACGCTTTCGCCCGGTCCGGATAACCTGATGGTCATCAGCCTGGGCATGTCGCGCGGGCGAGCGCAGGGTACGGCATTCGGCCTGGGCTGCGCGCTGGGGTGCCTGAGCCATACGCTGCTGGCGGCGCTCGGCGTTAGCGCACTGATCGCCGCATCCCCTGCCGCTTTTGGCGCATTGAAACTGTGCGGCGGCGGGTATCTGGTCTGGCTGGGCATTCAGGCGTTGCGCCATCGCGGTAGCGTGGGTGCCGCGCAAACCCAATCATTATCGGGCGCGGCGGATTCCGTCGCGCGCTTTTTTGCCAAAGGCGCGCTGGTCAATGCGATCAACCCGAAGGTGGTGATCTTTTTTCTTTCGTTTCTGCCGCAATTTGTCGACGCCGGGCGCGGTCAGGTTGCCGCCCAGACGGCCGTGCTGGGCGGGCTGTTTACCGCGCAGGCCTGCGTGATTTTCGGCTTGCTCGGCTATTTTTCCGGCGCATTTGGGCAGTGGCTTGGTCGCCATGCGCGCGCCGGCGTCTGGCTGCACCGCGTCTCGGGCGTGATTTTTCTCGGCCTGGGCGCGCGTTTGTTATTGCTGCCTTGACGGGACGCCCGCAGCCCCTGGAAACAAGGAAGAAAACATAAAATGCCCTGAGGTCCTTTAAATACAAGGGACTCAGGGCATCAAAAAACATAAACTGGAAAAATAGCGGCTTTCTTTGCAAAAATAGGCGTGCCGTACGGGATGTCCTGTCTGCGGCGCGCCGCCTTGTTTTTTGGCAAAGTCGCGCCGCTATTGAGGTATCTCAGAAGCGCTGCCCGGAAACCCGCGTCAATAGGGCATCTCAGAAGGGGCGCTCTGAAGTCCTTATAAACAGGGCGTCTCCGGGCAGGGCGCCTGCCAGCCCTTTATTGATACGGGTTTTAGAGGCGCCTGCCCGGAGTGCCTCCGAAGCGCCTTTATCCACGCGGGTTTCCGGGCGGGCGCCTGGAGATGCCCTGTTTACGCGGGCTCCGGAGGGGCTTGTGGGAAAGCATTCAGCGCTGTTCGCTGATCCGCCGTTTTATCAACGCGCCCACGCGAACGGCTCAGCCGGGGAAGGCGGCAAAGTTTTGTCCCGTCGTTGCCAGCACAGCGTGCCATTCCGGGCTGTTTAAGTCCATCTGCTTTTTCTGGCTGGTCAACAGTTCGGTGGGGACATGTGTGAATACGTCGTGCTGATGGCCGATGACCAGTCCGGTTTTGCCCGCCATGGCGGCGTGAACGGCGTTGCGCGCAAAGAAGTCGCAGAGAACGCCGTCTTCCGGGCAGGCAGGGACGCTGCGGATGAGGTAGCTGGGGTCGATATAGCGCAGGGTGAACGGGATGCCTTTCTGTTTGAAATAGGCATCAATGCGTTCGCGCAGGAACAGGCCGATATCCTTGGATTTGAGGTTGCCGGAGGCATCGTATTCGTCCTTGCCGCCGGTGATGAGGTGCTGCCCGGCGCCTTCGGCAACGAGAATGACCGCGTGCGCGCGCTTGAGAATCCGCTTTCTGAGCGCTTCCAGAAAGCCGTTTTCGCCGTCAAGGACGAACGGCACTTCCGGCACCAGCGTGAAATTGACTTCCTGGCTGGCGATGGTGGCGCCGGCAGCGATGAACCCGGCGTGGCGCCCCATGATTTTGACCAGTGAAATGCCGTTATGTACGCTGTGCGCTTCAGTGTGCGCGCCCATCAGCGCCTGTGTGGCCTCCTGGACGGCGGTGACGTAGCCGAAGGTGCGCGAGACGAAGGCAACGTCGTTGTCGATGGTTTTCGGTACGCCGACAACGGAAAGCGCGTAGCCGCGCTGGCGGGCTTCGTTGAGCAGCGCAAGTCCGCCGCGTTGTGTGCCGTCGCCGCCGACGACGAAGAGAATATTGATCTTGCGCCGAATCAAGTTGTCGACAGCAATGCTGGTGTCGACCGGGCCACGCGAGGTTTTCAGCGCCGAACCACCATCTTTGTGGATGTCGTCAACAAACTCTGGTGTTAATGGAATAGGCTCAGCACCGCGCCACGGATCGAGGCCCTGATAGCCGCCGACAAAGCCGAGAATTTCGCGCACACCGTAGCCGTGGTACAGCTGTCGAACCAGTGAGCGGATCACATTGTTCAACCCCGGACAAAGGCCGCCGCAGGTGACGATAGCAGCACGAGTGGTTCGTGCGTCGAAGAACAGTTTTTCGCGCGGACCGGCGATTTCGAGGCGGATATCCTCGGCCGGCGGTGCGTTGGGCGTGATGATGGGTGAGGAGAGCACGCGCGCTTGATCGCTGACGAAATACGTGAGCGGTGAGGGAAAGCGTGCGGTTCCGAGGACGGGAATGTCGTTCATTATCGTGTCGGTGGGTCGGGCTGTCGAAGTGGGAGGAGTGAAGAGTGACAAAATAGACAAAGCCAATGCTGCGGCTGTTATGAAGGCGCTTAGTATCTCCTGGCGGCGTTCGCTGGGTCAAACATCCGCTGTTCTGGTTGCCGAAGAGGGCTTGAACGTTCGGCTAAAATAGTGCGCATGAAGCCATTGCCCGTCATTTTGATGTATCCGGTTCGCCAGGCGTCGTGCGGCTTTTTGGCGGCGGCGCTGGCCTTGCCAGCACACGCGGCGTGGCGGGAGATCGAACGCTTTGAGGATGGCGTGCGCATCTATGTCGATGATGCGGCCGCCGTGCAGCGTGATGACAATCAGGCGATTTTGCGACATCTGGTTCGCTGGAATGAGCCGCAAAACGATGAGGCATCTGATGCGGAGATTCGAGAGGGCGTAGCGTTGCCGGTTTATCTGTCGACGCTTGTGCAGACGCAGTACGATTGCCGCAGCAGGCTGTTCAAATACCTGTCGTCATGGTCTTTCGCCGGAGCAATGGGCGATGGTGTCCGGGTCACAGCTGATGAAGATGCTGCTGGGCGCTGGGAGCCGGTATCTGACGGGTCGATGGAAGAAAAGTTGTGGAAAATCGCTTGCGCTATCAGGTAGAAGAAGATCAGGCGGCGCGTGAGGATGGGCTTGCGGCGCCAGGGGCGTCTGCGCAGGTGGATACGGAGTTCCGGGTGATTTGCCTGTGCGCGGAATGGTGCGGGACATGCCGCGAGTATCGGCCGGTGTTTACCGAGGTCGGTCAGGCGTTCCCGCATATGTTTTTCCGCTGGCTGGATATTGAAGACGAGGCTGACGCCGTGGGCGATCTGGATGTCGAAAATTTTCCGACGCTGTTGATTGCCCGTAAACAATGGGTGTTGTACTTTGGCGCGATGCTGCCGCAACCCGGTCATTTGCGGCATTTACTGGAAGTATTTGGCAGACAGTCTTTGGCGGATAGTCAGGAATATGCGCTTTTCAGCTCCAGTGCGCGCGCTTGGCAAAATGACGCCGATTTGCAACGGTTATGCGTCATTTAAATACACGCCGAGAATGCTGTGAAATTTGGATGGGTGTAGCTGTCTGGATGAAATCAGGCGCTTGTACAATTCGGTCCCTTTGTTCCGTTCGTACCGCCGTCTGCCGCTATGCGGATATCCGGGCTACCTGCTTGTGCGGATCTGTTCGCCGTTTTCAGTAAATAAGCCAGAGCAGAGGGAGGAATGCGGCATGAATAAATTGCCAAATGAGTCTTTGCCTGCTTATGTGCGCAAAAAGAAAAGCGGTGAATCCGATGGCCAGTGCGGTTTCGGGCCAGGGTAGCGGCTCGTTGCGCAGGCCAAAATAGGGCCACGCAAGAGACAGTACAGCGATAACGGCTGCGCTCTGTAGGGCCAGTTGGCGGAATAAAAAAGAAGTGTTAGCGCCAGTGCCGGTCGTTTCTGGCAGTTCATCGTTACGAAAGGGCGACTTGTGTGCGGTCAATGAAATTCCTTGATGAAGTCAATGTGCGGCAGGTTGCAGAATACAGGAGAACCGCTATTCGGCAGAAGCCAAAAGATATGCATTAAATATTTTGATACGAAATCAATTGTTCATAATGTGCTTGTGAGTATAAGTGTTTGACAAACTCTGACTCTTGTCCCAAAATAAGCGATTCCGGATAGGAGGGATACCCAAGCGGTCAACGGGAACAGACTGTAAATCTGTCGGCTCTGCCTTCGAAGGTTCGAATCCTTCTCCCTCCACCAAAGATGCTGTCTCAATATAGCGGCAAAGGCAACGGTTTTAGCGGGTTGATGGTTTTTTGTTTTTGCGGGTGTAGCTCAATGGTAGAGCCGAAGCCTTCCAAGCTTAAGACGAGGGTTCGATTCCCTTCACCCGCTCCAGGCGATCAGCGGTGTTGAAGGCAATGGGTTAGTGGTGTTAGTTGCCCATGTAGCTCAGTGGTAGAGCACTCCCTTGGTAAGGGAGAGGTCGGCAGTTCAATCCTGCCCATGGGCACCACAGTTTTGCATTGTGGTTTCTTATTTTTTAGTGAGGTATCGGCTATGGCAAAGGCGAAATTTGAGCGGACGAAGCCGCACGTGAATGTTGGGACGATTGGTCACGTGGATCATGGTAAGACGACGTTGACGGCGGCGATCACGACGATTCTGTCGAAGAAATTTGGAGGAGAGGCCAAGGGCTACGATCAGATTGACAACGCGCCGGAAGAAAAGGCGCGCGGGATCACCATCAACACTTCACACGTTGAATACGAAACCGAAAATCGTCACTACGCCCACGTTGACTGCCCGGGGCACGCCGACTACATCAAAAACATGATCACGGGCGCGGCCCAGATGGACGGCGCCATCCTCGTAGTTTCTGCAGCGGACGGACCCATGCCGCAAACACGGGAACACATCCTGCTTGCCCGTCAAGTCGGCGTTCCCTGTATCATCGTTTTTCTCAACAAGTGCGACATGGTCGATGACGCCGAGCTCCTTGAACTCGTCGAAATGGAAGTGCGCGAGCTACTCTCCAAATACGAATTCCCGGGCGACGACATCCCCATCATCAAAGGCAGCGCACTGAAAGCCATAGAAGGCGACACCAGCGATCTCGGGGAAGGCGCCATTCTAGCCTTGGCTGCAGCACTCGACAGCTACATCCCCGCGCCTGAACGCACCATTGACAAACCCTTCCTGCTCCCGATCGAAGACGTATTCTCCATTTCCGGACGAGGCACCGTCGTGACCGGGCGTGTCGAACGCGGCATCATCAAAGTTGGCGAAGAAATCGAAATTGTCGGCATCAAACCCACCCAGAAAACCACCTGTACCGGTGTTGAAATGTTCCGCAAACTGCTCGATCAAGGCCAGGCGGGCGATAACGTGGGCGTTCTTCTGCGTGGCACCAAGCGAGAAGAAGTTGAACGCGGGCAAGTGCTTGCCAAGCCGGGCACCATCACCCCGCATACGCACTTTACGGGCGAAGTCTATGTCCTCTCCAAGGAAGAAGGTGGCCGTCACACCCCCTTCTTCAACAACTACCGTCCGCAGTTCTACTTCCGGACTACAGATGTTACGGGTGCCATCACCCTGCCGGAGGGCACTGAAATGGTGATGCCGGGCGACAATGTTGCCATGACGGTCAAGCTGATCGTGCCGATCGCCATGGAAGAAGGCTTGCGCTTTGCTATCCGCGAAGGCGGTCGTACCGTTGGCGCCGGCGTAGTAACCAAGATTATCGAATAACAGTCATCGGGGCGGTCGCTGGTGCTACCGCCCCTTCGTTCTTTGGGAAAAATATGCAAAAAAGCGTTTCGGAGTTGAAACGCTTTTATCTCTGTTGCAGGGGCATAGCTCAATTGGCAGAGCGTCGGTCTCCAAAACCGAAGGTTGGGGGTTCGAGACCCTCTGCCCCTGCCATTTTTATATCTGTGGCTGACTATTGATGGCCGATAAAATCAAGTTTGTTTTAGCGCTTCTCCTCTTGGTTGCTGGCATTGCAGGTTTTTACCTGCTATCGGATCAGGCAATGATTTTGCGTGTGCTGGCTGTTTTGGTAGGTTTGGGCGCTTCCATAGTCGTTGCTTGGCAAACTGTGCCCGGGCGCCAGTTTTTTGATTTTGCCAAAGAGTCGGTTAATGAGGCAAAAAAAGTTGTTTGGCCGACACGAAAAGAGACTCTGCAGATGACGGGGCTGGTTTTCGCCTTTGCTGTTGTCATGGCCACTTTTTTGTGGATGGCCGATAAGGGAATCGAATGGGTGCTGTATGACCTCATTCTTCAGTGGAGGAAGGTATGAACAAACGTTGGTATGTCGTTCATGCCTATTCCGGTTTTGAGAAGAGTGTCCAGCGCGCTTTGTCTGAACGAGTTGCTAGACATGGAATGCAGGCCTCTTTTGGACGTATTTTGGTGCCGGTTGAAGAGGTTGTTGAATTGCGCTTAGGGCAAAAAAGCATTACTGAGCGTAAATTTTTTCCAGGTTATGTGCTTGTCGAAATGGAGATGAATGACGAAACCTGGCATTTGGTGAAAAGTACGCCAAAAGTGACAGGTTTTGTTGGGGGGAGTGCGAATAAGCCGACGCCAATTTCTGAAAAAGAAGTCGAAAAAATTCTGCAGCAGATGCAGGATGGTGTTGAAAGGCCGCGTCCCAAGGTATTGTTTGAACCGGGTGAAGTTGTGCGTATCAAAGAGGGGCCGTTTGCGGACTTTAATGGTTCGGTTGAGCAGGTTAATTATGAAAAAAATCGCTTGCGCGTCTCCGTCACAATTTTTGGTCGTGCAACCCCGGTGGAATTGGAGTTTGGCCAAGTCGAAAAGGGCTGATTTTTGAAAAATGTTTTCTGCTGCTTGTATATGGCGGCAGAGCATCAAAGTGTGGCCGCGGCCGCAAATTTTTTAGTGGGGAGCGTTTTTTAGCGCGTTTTACCCAAATTTTGGAGTTATATCGTGGCAAAAAAAATTGCTGGATTTATCAAATTACAAGTGCCGGCGGGTAAGGCGAATCCTTCTCCGCCTATTGGTCCTGCGCTTGGTTCGCGCGGTCTCAATATTATGGAATTCTGTAAAGCTTTTAATGCGCAAACGCAGGGTGTCGAGCCGGGTTTGCCGATCCCTGTGGTCATTACGGCTTATGCGGATAAAAGTTTTACCTTCATTATGAAAACGCCGCCGGCGACGATTTTGATTAAAAAGGCCGCCGGTATCCAGAAGGGGAGTTCCAAACCACATACCGATGTGGTTGGTAAGTTGACGCGTGCGCAATGCGAAGCAATCGCTACCCAGAAAATGCCCGATCTGACGGCGGCCGATATGGATGCGGCTGTTCGCACGATTGCAGGCAGTGCCCGCTCAATGGGTATTACCGTGGAAGGACTGTAATATGGCCGCGTTGACAAAAAAACAAAAAGTGCTGCAGAGCAAGATTGACCGCAGCAAAATTTATTCAGTGGCCGAAGCGCTGAATCTGGCTAAGGAATGCGCGACTGCCAAATTTGATGAGTCAGTTGATATTGCCGTAAGCCTTGGTATTGATCCGCGCAAGTCCGATCAGGCGGTACGCGGTTCTGTTCTTCTTCCCGCAGGAACGGGCAAGACTGTGCGCGTTGCGGTATTTGCTCAAGGGGACAAGGCAGAAGACGCGAAAACGGCGGGCGCAGATATTGTCGGTTTTGATGACTTAGCCGCCGAAGTTAAGGCAGGCAATATTAATTTTGATGTGGTGATTGCAACGCCCGATACGATGCGTGTCGTCGGGCAGCTCGGCCAAATCCTTGGCCCGCGCGGTCTCATGCCAAACCCAAAAGTTGGAACTGTCACTATGGATGTGACAAGTGCAGTGCGCAATGCCAAAGCTGGCCAAGTCCAATATCGTGCGGATAAAGGAGGCATCGTCCATGGCACGATTGGTCGCGCCTCGTTCAGTGTCGAGCAGCTCGAGCAAAATCTTAAAGCTTTGGTCGATGCGCTAATCAAGGCGAAGCCCGCGTCATCCAAAGGGCAGTATTTGAAGAAAATTTCTGTGTCGAGCACGATGGGACCGGGTGTTCGTGTCGATACGGGTTCGTTGTAAGCAATAAGACGGTGGAGTTTGTTATGCAAGCAAGCTTCACCCAGGACTTTGGGCCGTCCGCTAGTGATCATTACTTCTGATGGTTGGCAGACGGATCGTCAAAGACCGCAGGTGTCCAAGGTTTTTCCAAGAACTTAAGCGTGTAAGCGGCCTGCGTAGACGGTGTATCCCGAACAAGATGGTTTGACGGCAGTTTGTATGTTGCTGGCGCCTCTGGTTCAGGTCGCCGTGGGGGCGGCGGATATCGTTGATATTCGCCGTAAATTGACTTGAAAGGAGGAAAGACCCGTGGGTCTCAATCTTGATGATAAAAAAGCTGTCGTGGCAGAGGTGTCGGCGCAGGTGTCCAATGCGCAGACGATCGTTGTCGCCGAGTACAGTGGAATCGCGGTGGGTAGTCTTACCAAGTTGCGTGCGCAGGCCCGTAAGTCTGACGTTTATCTGCGTGTGCTGAAAAATACCTTGGTACGCCGTGCCGTCGAAGGCAGCCCTTTTGCCGATCTTGCCGCACATCTGACGGGGCCGTTGATTTACAGTATTTCTGCTGATCCCGTGGCGGCGGCCAAGGTACTCAACGAGTACGCAAAAGCTGATCCCAAGCTGGTATTAAAAGCCGGGTGCTATGCGGGCAAAGTGCTCGATAAAGCTGGCGTACAGGCGTTGGCGTCAATCCCAAGCCGCGACGAACTGCTGGCCAAACTGCTGGGCGTGATGAAAGCGCCGGTTGCAGGGTTTGCTGTTGCGCTTGGCGCGTTGGCCAAGCAACGCGAGGGTGCTGCGGCTTAATGTGCAGTTAGATTGGCAAGTTTGAAAACATCTCAAATTGCTTTTTTGTATCCGATTTAGGAGTGTCTGATTATGGCAATTAGTAAGGAAGAAATTCTGGAAGCCGTTGGTAATATGACGGTTATGGAACTGAACGACCTGGTCAAGGCGTTCGAAGAAAAATTTGGTGTTTCTGCCGCCGCGATGGCTGTTGCGGCGCCGGGCGCTGGCGGTGGTGCGGCTGCTGCGGCAGAAGAACAGACCGAGTTCACTGTTGTTCTAGCGGCGGTGGGTGACAAGAAAGTCGAAGTCATCAAGGTTGTGCGTGCAGCGACCGGATTGGGGCTGAAGGAAGCTAAAGATCTTGTTGACGGCGCGCCGAAACCCGTTAAGGAAGGTGTTGCCAAGGCAGATGCTGAAGCGCTCAAGAAGCAACTTGAAGACGCTGGTGCCAAGGTCGAAATCAAGTAATCGCCAGGTTTTTTTGGCTGGGCTGACTGCTCTTGAGGCGGTCGGCCCTTTTGTGCTTTTCCGGAAATAGAATTTTTACCCCCTCGTTTCTGGCCATTCCAAGACTTGGCCACATTGTTATCAGCGTATAAATACAAGCATGGGATATTGTTTTGATGGATGCCGTCTAGGTTGCTGATAACCTGGTCGATCGTGCGTCTGCTTATATTTATTTGTTGCCAAACTTTCCGGATTACCTCGCTCCGGAATGTCGATTGCTAGAGGAATTTGTTCTTGAAGCTCGGAGCTACCATGACCTACTCCTATACCGAGAAAAAACGTATTCGCAAGAGTTTTGCCAAGCGCGCCAACGTGCTGGATGTACCCTTCTTATTAGCGACACAGCTGGAGTCTTTTACTGACTTCCTGCAAGCTGCAGTACCTTCGGAGCGACGCAAAAATCAGGGTTTGCAGGCAGCATTCACTTCGATTTTTCCCATCGTTAGCCACAGCGGAAATGCACGGCTTGAGTTTGTCAGTTATACGCTGGCCGAACCGGCCTTCGATGTCAAAGAATGTCAGCAGCGCGGCCTGACTTTTGCCTCGGCGCTGCGTGCCCGGGTGCGTCTGGTCATCATGGATCGCGAAGCGCCCGATACGATTAAAGAAGTCAAAGAGCAAGAAGTGTACATGGGTGAAATTCCGCTCATGACGACGACGGGCTCTTTCGTTATCAATGGTACGGAGCGTGTAATTGTTTCGCAATTGCACCGTTCGCCAGGGGCCTTTTTTGAACATGATCGCGGCAAAACGCATAGTTCGGGCAAGTTGCTCTTTTCGGCGCGCGTCATTCCTTATCGCGGTTCCTGGCTGGATTTTGAGTTCGATCCGAAAGATATCCTGTTTTTCCGTGTTGACCGCCGTCGCAAAATGCCCGTCACCGTGCTGCTCAAAGCAATTGGGCTGACGCCGGAGCAAATTTTGCGCGAGTTTTTTGAATTCGATACTTTCTATCTGAGCCAGAAAGGTATCGAGTTTTCTTTGGTGCCTGAGCGGTTGCGTGGTGAAGTGGCGCGTTTCGATTTCAACGACAAATCGGGTAAAACTATTGTCGCCAAGGATAAGCGTATTACCGCCAAACATATTCGCGAGCTTGATGCCGCCAATATTCACCAGATTGCCGTGCCGGAAGATTTCATTATCGGCCGTGTCGTTGCGCAGAATGTCATCGACCGAGAAACCGGCGAAATTCTTGCCAATGCAAACGATGAGATTACGGAGACACTGCTTGCTACGCTGATCGATGCGGGTGTCGACCAGTTGCAGACCCTGTACATCAATGATCTCGACCGCGGCGCCTTTATCTCGCAGACACTGCGTTCAGACGAGATTTCATCGAAACAGGCGGCGCGCGTTGCTATCTATCGCATGATGCGTCCGGGTGAGCCGCCCACTGAGGATGCTGTTGAAAATCTGTTCAATGGCTTGTTCTATTCCGACGAGCGCTATGACTTGTCTAGTGTAGGGCGCATGAAATTCAACCGCCGCGTTGGGCGCCAGGATGTCATTGAATACAAAGTGATGGTCAAGAGTGTCCCGGCTAAACACGATGCCGTGGTGCAGGCGATTGTCGATGTGGCAGGCGGATCAACAGAGGCCGTCGAACAGTGGCTGGGTGAGCTGGTTTATGGCATGCGCGCCGTTGCCGAAAACCTGACGTTGGAAGAAGCGACCTCATTGCTGACGCAGCTCAAATCACTGGGCGTGGTTGGGGGGGTGAGCGAACAGCTGACGTTGTCGCCGCGCGATATTGTCGAAGTCATCAAGATCCTGGTCGAACTGCGTAATGGTCGCGGCGAGATCGACGATATTGATCATTTGGGCAATCGCCGCGTGCGTTCGGTTGGTGAACTGGCCGAAAACCAGTTCCGCGCTGGCTTGGTTCGCGTCGAGCGCGCGGTGAAAGAGCGTTTATCGCAGGCCGAGTCGGATAACCTGATGCCACATGATCTGATCAATGCCAAGCCGATCAGCGCAGCCGTGCGCGAGTTTTTTGGGTCGAGCCAGCTTTCGCAGTTTATGGATCAGACCAATCCGCTGTCCGAAATTACGCACAAACGCCGGATTTCAGCGCTGGGCCCAGGCGGCCTGACCCGGGAACGGGCAGGTTTCGAGGTGCGTGACGTACACCCGACACATTATGGTCGCGTTTGCCCGATCGAAACACCGGAAGGGCCGAACATTGGCCTCATCAACTCCCTGGCACTCTATGCGCGCACCAATGCCTACGGTTTTCTGGAAACAGCCTATCGTAAGGTGATTGATGGCAAGGTGACTGACCAGATCGAGTACCTGTCGGCGATCGAGGAGGGTAATTTTATCGTTGCACAGGCCAACGCTGCGCTGGATGCGGAAGGCCGTCTGGTGGATGAACTCGTCACCTGTCGTGAGAAGGACGAAACCATCCTGGCCGAACCTTCGCGCGTAGACTATATGGACGTTGCGCCGGAACAAATCGTTTCTGTGGCGGCGTCGTTGATTCCTTTTCTTGAACATGACGATGCGAACCGCGCCTTGATGGGCGCCAACATGCAGCGTCAGGCGGTGCCATGCCTGCGCCCGGAAAAGCCGGTGGTCGGTACGGGTATTGAACGTACTGTCGCCGTTGACTCTGGCACGGCCGTGCAAGCTTTGCGCGGCGGCCAGGTCGATTATGTCGATGCCTCACGGATCGTTGTGCGTGTTAATGATGAGGAAACGGTGCCGGGCGAAGTCGGCGTCGATATTTATAACCTCGTCAAATACACACGTTCAAACCAGAATACCAACATCAACCAACGACCGCTGGTGCGCGTGGGCGATGTAATTACGCAGGGCGACGTCGTGGCCGACGGCGCGTCGACCGACAAAGGCGAACTGGCGCTTGGCCAGAACATGCTGATTGCCTTTATGCCCTGGAATGGCTACAACTTTGAGGATTCGATCCTGATTTCCGAGCGCGTCGTGGCGGAAGATCGCTTTACGTCGATTCATATCGAAGAGCTGACCGTCGTTTCCCGCGATACCAAGCTCGGACCTGAAGAAATTACCCGCGATATCGCCTCTCTGGGCGAGGCGCAGCTGTCCCGCCTGGACGATTCCGGCATTGTCTATATCGGCGCCGAGGTTAACGCGGGCGATGTTCTGGTTGGCAAGGTGACGCCCAAGGGCGAAACGCAGTTGACGCCGGAAGAAAAACTACTGCGCGCCATTTTCGGCGAAAAGGCTTCGGATGTAAAAGATACCTCACTGCGAGTACCGTCCGGCATTTCCGGCACAGTCATCGACGTACAAGTTTTCACTCGAGAAGGCATCGAGCGCGACAAGCGTGCGCAATCGATCATCGATGATCATCTGCGCGGCTACAAGCTTGATCTGGCCGACCAGTTGCGTATCGTCGAACGCGATGCCTTTGCGCGTGTCGAGCGCTTGCTCATCGGCAAGGCAGCCAATGGCGGCCCGAAGCGTTTGGCTAAAGGAACGCTCATTACCAAAGAGTATCTTGATGGCATCGAGATGCATCATTGGTTTGATATCCGCATGGTGGATGAAGAGGTCGCGCAGCAGCTTGAGTCTTTGCGCGATGGCCTGGAGCAGACACGCAAGGACTTCGATATCGCTTTTGAGGAAAAACGCAAGAAGCTGACGCAGGGTGACGAACTGCCGCCGGGCGTGCAGAAAATGGTCAAAGTGTATGTGGCCGTTAAACGCCGTTTGCAGGCCGGCGACAAGATGGCTGGGCGCCATGGTAATAAAGGCGTCGTTTCTCATATCGTGCCAGTCGAGGATATGCCCTATATGGCCGATGGCCGTCCGGTTGATGTGGTGCTCAATCCGCTGGGGGTTCCTTCGCGGATGAATATCGGTCAGGTTCTGGAAGTACATTTAGGGCTGGCCGCCAAAGGCTTGGGGTTCCGGATTGGCGAAATGCTGCGCCGTCAGGCGAGCGCCAAAGAACTCCGTGAATTCCTCGATAAGGTGTATAACACCAACGGCAAACCAGAAGATCTGACGCAGTTGAGTGATGACGAGATTGTCGAAATGGCCGGCAACCTGGAAGCGGGGGTGCCGTTCGCAACCCCGGTGTTTGACGGCGCTCACGAGAAAGAGATCAAGGAAATGCTGCGTCTCGCCGGTATGCCGGAATCTGGTCAAATGACGTTGTTCGACGGGCGCACGGGCGAGCAGTTCGATCGTCCGGTGACTGTAGGCTATATGCACGTTCTCAAGCTTCACCACCTTGTCGATGACAAGATGCATGCGCGCTCGACCGGGCCATATTCCTTGGTGACGCAGCAGCCGTTGGGCGGCAAAGCCCAATTCGGCGGTCAGCGTTTCGGCGAAATGGAAGTTTGGGCGCTCGAAGCTTATGGCGCCTCGTATGTCCTACAAGAAATGCTGACTGTCAAGTCGGACGATGTTAACGGGCGCACCAAAGTCTATGAAAACATTGTCAAAGGCGACCACAAGATCGATGCCGGCATGCCGGAATCATTCAATGTACTGGTCAAGGAAATCCGCTCGCTGGCAATCGACATTGATCTGGATCGCTATTGATTGAGTGAATCGTAAATTGTGGGAAAAAACCGACCACGTTCCCTTTTTCAGATTTCGTATTTCACTCAAAACCGGAGGTTTGGGAAAAAATGAAAGCACTGCTTGATTTATTCAAACAGGTTACACAGGAAGAACAGTTCGACGCAATTACCATTGGTCTGGCTTCGCCGGAAAAAATTCGTTCCTGGTCTTACGGCGAAGTCAAGAAGCCGGAAACCATCAATTACCGGACGTTCAAGCCGGAGCGCGATGGCCTGTTCTGCTCCAAGATTTTTGGTCCAACCAAGGATTACGAATGTTTGTGCGGCAAGTACAAGCGCTTAAAACATCGCGGCGTCATTTGTGAGAAATGTGGCGTCGAGGTGACGCTGTCCAAAGTGCGCCGGGAGCGTATGGCGCATATCGAGCTGGCATCGCCCGTTGCGCATATCTGGTTCCTCAAGAGCCTGCCTTCGCGGCTTGGCATGGTGCTGGATATGACCCTGCGCGATATCGAGCGCGTACTGTATTTCGAGGCCTTTGTCGTTTGCGACCCGGGGCTGGTGCCCAATTTGCAGCGTGGGCAACTGCTGACTGAAGAGCAGTACCTCGAAATGATGGAAGAATATGGCGATGAGTTTCAAGCCATGATGGGCGCCGAAGGCATCCGTGAGTTGTTGTGCTCGATCGATCTTACCGGTGAAATCGAACGCTTGCGCGCCGAACTAGAAACAACATCGTCGGAAACCAAGAGCAAAAAATTTTCCAAGCGCCTGAAAGTTCTTGAAGGATTCAAGAAATCCGGGATCAAGCCCGAATGGATGATTCTTGAAGTGTTGCCGGTGCTACCGCCGGATCTGCGTCCGCTCGTGCCACTGGATGGCGGCCGCTTCGCAACCTCCGATCTCAATGATCTCTACCGTCGTGTCATCAACCGTAATAATCGCCTGAAGCGGTTGCTTGAACTGAAAGCGCCGGAGATCATCGTGCGCAACGAAAAGCGCATGCTGCAGGAAGCCGTTGATTCGCTGCTTGATAACGGGCGGCGCGGTAAGGCCATGACGGGCGCCAACAAACGGCCGCTAAAATCGCTGGCGGATATGATCAAGGGTAAAGGCGGGCGTTTCCGCCAGAATCTGCTTGGCAAACGCGTTGACTATTCTGGCCGTTCGGTGATCGTCGTCGGCCCACAGCTCAAACTGCACCAGTGTGGCCTGCCCAAATTGATGGCACTTGAGCTATTCAAACCATTTATCTTCAACAAGCTTGAATTGATGGGGCTGGCGACGACGATCAAACAGGCGAGAAAAATGGTTGACATGCAAGAGCCAATCGTTTGGGACATTCTTGAAGAAGTGATCCGCGAGCACCCGATTCTGCTCAACCGTGCGCCGACGCTGCACCGCTTGGGGATTCAGGCGTTTGAGCCTACTTTGATCGAAGGCAAAGCCATTCAGTTGCATCCATTAGTTTGTGCGGCGTTTAACGCCGACTTTGATGGCGACCAAATGGCTGTACACGTGCCGCTTTCCCTTGAGGCGCAGATGGAAGCCCGGACGCTGATGCTGGCCTCAAACAACGTGTTGTCGCCCGCGAACGGCGACCCGATCATCGTACCGTCGCAGGATATCGTGTTGGGCTTGTACTACGCCACGCGCGAATGTATCAACGCCAATGGCGAAGGAATGGCCTTTGTCGACCTCGCCGAGGTATCGCGTGCGCTTCAAACGGGTGTACTGGATTTGCATGCAAGGATTTCGGTACGCATCAAAGAGTATGAGAAAGACGCCGATGGTAATTGGCAGGAGAAGCTGACCCGTTATCAGACGACGGCTGGGCGTGCATTGCTCTCAGAGATTTTGCCCAAAGGCTTGCCGTTCAGTGTGATCGACAAGCCGCTTAAAAAGAAGGAAATTTCGAAGCTGATCAATGCTGCTTTTCGGCGCTGCGGCCTTAAGGAGACGGTAGTTTTTGCCGACAAGCTGATGCAAAACGGGTATCGTTTGGCGACCCGTGCCGGAATTTCGATCTGCTCGGACGACATGCTCGTACCGCCCCAAAAATACGAAATCATTGCAGCGGCCGAGAAGGAGGTAAAGGAGATCGAAGGGCAGTACACCAACGGCTTGGTCACTGATGGAGAGCGTTACAACAAGGTGGTCGACATCTGGGGGCAAACCGGGGATCGTGTTGCCAAGGTGATGATGGAGCAGCTGGGCAGTGAAGAGGTCGTCGATTATCAGGGCAAAAAGGTCAAGCAAGAGTCCTTCAACTCGATTTACATGATGGCGGACTCCGGTGCGCGCGGCTCGGCGGCACAAATCCGCCAGTTGGCGGGGATGCGCGGTCTGATGGCCAAACCGGACGGCTCCATCATCGAAACACCGATTACGACCAACTTCCGTGAAGGGCTGAACGTACTTCAATACTTCATTTCGACGCACGGCGCCCGTAAAGGGCTGGCCGATACGGCGCTAAAAACTGCGAATTCGGGTTATTTGACCCGCCGTCTGGTGGATGTCACCCAGGATCTGGTGGTGACGGAAGAAGACTGTGGTACCGAAAGGGGCGTGACCATGCGTGCCTTGCTCGAAGGCGGAGAGGTGGTCGAGTCGCTGGGTGACCGGGTCCTTGGCCGTGTGACCTTGCATGATATTGCCCATCCAGAAACCGGTGAAACCGTGATCGAGGCGGGCACGCTGATTACTGAGGACTTATGCGAACTGATCGGTAAGTTGGGGATTGATGAAATCAAGGTGCGGACACCCCTGACCTGTGATACGCGCTATGGCTTATGTGCCAAGTGTTATGGTCGCGATCTTGGACGCGGTACGTTGGTCAATGTTGGTGAATCAGTGGGCGTCATTGCCGCGCAGTCGATTGGCGAACCGGGAACACAGTTGACCATGCGGACGTTCCATGTGGGCGGTGCAGCATCGCGTGCAGCCGCAGCTAGCCAGGTCGAATCCAAGAGTGCTGGTATCGTGCGTTTCATGGCTTCGATGCGCTATGTGACCAGTGATAAGAACGAAAAAATCGTCATTACCCGTTCCGGTGAAATCGCGATTACTGATGACAATGGGCGCGAGCGCGAGCGACATAAAGTGCCCTATGGTTCCACCTTGCAGGTAACCGATGGTCAGCAGATCAAAGCAGGTACCAAGCTGGCGACCTGGGATCCGCATACGCGCCCAATTATTGCCGAATATGCCGGACAGGTTCGCTTTGAGAATGTCGAGGAAGGGGTGACGGTTGCCAAGCAGATCGATGAGGTCACAGGGCTTTCGACGCTTGTAGTCATTGATTCTAAGAGTGGAGGTAAAGGCCAAAGTAAAGGGCTGCGGCCACAGGTCAAGCTGTTTGATGCCCAAGGTGAAGAAGTCCGTATGCATGGCAGCGAGCAGCCGGTCACAATCACATTCCAAGTTGGTGCGATCATTACGGTGGCCGACGGGCAACAAATTTCAGTGGGCGATGTGATGGCGCGTCTGCCACAGGAATCGGCTAAAACCCGTGATATTACGGGCGGTCTGCCACGTGTTGCTGAGCTGTTCGAGGCGCGCACCCCCAAGGATGCTGGCATTCTGGCGGAGAATACCGGGACGGTTTCCTTCGGTAAGGATACGAAAGGTAAGCAGCGTCTGATCATCACCGATTTTGAGGGTGTGCCGCACGAGTACCTGATTCCGAAGGACAAGAACGTCATGGTGCACGACGGTCAAATCGTCAATAAGGGTGAGATGATTGTCGATGGTGCGCCTGATCCGCATGACATCCTTCGTCTGCAAGGGCCGGAGGCGCTTGCTGTCTACATTACCGATGAGGTGCAGGACGTTTACCGTTTGCAGGGCGTCAAGATCAATGACAAACATATCGAGGTCATCGTGCGGCAAATGTTGCGCCGTGCACTGGTTGTCGATCCGGGTGATACTAAGTTTATCCGTGGTGAGCAAGTCGAGAAGGCGCATCTGTTTGACGAGAATGACGCACTGCCGCCAGGTAAGTTGCCCGCAACCTATGAACCCATATTGCTGGGGATTACTAAAGCTTCGCTATCGACCGATTCGTTTATTTCCGCAGCTTCGTTCCAGGAGACGACACGCGTACTGACCGAAGCGGCAATCATGGGTAAACGTGATGAATTACGCGGTCTCAAGGAGAATGTCATCGTCGGCCGCCTGATTCCTGCGGGTACTGGGCTTGCCTACCATCGGATGCGCAAGAATCAGGCTTTAGCAGAGTCGTCATTGAGTGATGTCGTCGAAAGTCATATCGCTTCTGAATCTTCTGAAAAAGAAGCGCCACTGGATGTTGCAGGTGCTTCTGTTGGTTGACTTGGCAAGGCTTAGCTCATAGAATGCGCTTCTTTTTTCATAGTGCAAACATAGCGTGTGTTGTATGCACTGTTTTTGAGTATATCAATGCGGGCTCTACCCTGCGTTGGGCTGTGTAACGCTTAGTTTTTTGTCATGGCGTTACGGTTTGGATAGGAATCAAAAGGTATGCCAACCATCAATCAACTGGTTCGTAAGCCGCGGATGGCTGTGATCAGCAAGAATAAAGTACCGGCGTTGGAATGTTGCCCACAAAAACGTGGCGTATGTACGCGTGTTTATACGACGACGCCGAAAAAACCGAATTCAGCCTTGCGCAAGGTGTGCAAGGTGCGTCTGACCAATAGTTTTGAAGTGATTTCATATATTGGCGGCGAAGGGCACAATCTTCAGGAACACTCGGTGGTCTTGATTCGTGGTGGTCGTGTTAAAGATTTGCCGGGTGTGCGGTATCACACGGTTCGTGGCTCCCTGGATACCCAGGGTGTAAAGGATCGTAAACAGGCTCGTTCTAAGTACGGAACGAAACGTCCAAAAGCGGCGTAACCGCCGTTTAGTAAGTAGCTGCTCTATTGGGTAGCTGTGAGGGCTGGTGTCAACATTAATTTTGCGCCGGTCTTCAGCTGAATTTATAGTGAAAGGTCAATATGCCTCGTCGTCGTGAAGTTCCTAAGCGCGATATTTTGCCGGATCCTAAATTCGGTAATGTCGAAGTTTCTAAGTTCATCAATACCATTATGCTAAGTGGCAAGAAGTCGGTTGCCGAGCGTATCGTTTATGGTGCATTCGATATTATTGCTTCTAAGGCCGGTAAAGACCCCATTGAAGTGTTTGGTTTGGCAATGAATAACGTCAAGCCGCTGGTTGAGGTCAAGAGTCGTCGCGTTGGTGGTGCTAACTATCAGGTTCCGGTGGAAGTGCGTCCGAGTCGCCGTATGGCGCTAGCTATGCGCTGGTTGCGCGAGTTTGCCCGTAAACGTTCGGAAAAATCCATGGATCAGCGCTTGGCGGCAGAAATGCTGGAGGCTGCAGAAAATCGTGGTGGTGCGGTGAAAAAGCGCGATGAAGTGCATCGAATGGCGGATGCTAACAAAGCATTTGCACACTTCCGTTTTTAATATTTTTATAGCTAATAGCTGGTGGCAGATGGCTGCCAGTAAACGTTCTTTATCAATGAAGGCTTAAACGTGGCACGTAAAACCCCTATTGAGCGCTATCGTAATATTGGTATCAGCGCGCATATTGACGCCGGCAAAACAACGACAACCGAGCGAATTCTTTATTACACCGGCGTAAACCATAAACTTGGCGAAGTGCATGATGGCGCGGCAACCATGGATTGGATGGAGCAGGAACAGGAGCGGGGTATCACCATTACCTCTGCCGCGACGACCTGTTTCTGGAAGGGTATGGATATGCAATACCCTGAACATCGGTTCAATATCATTGATACGCCGGGGCACGTTGACTTTACGATCGAGGTTGAGCGTTCGATGCGTGTGCTTGATGGCGCTTGCATGGTGTACTGTGCGGTGGGGGGGGTGCAGCCTCAGTCAGAAACTGTATGGAGACAGGCTAATAAATACAAAGTGCCCCGTTTGGCCTTTGTCAATAAGATGGATCGGCAAGGGGCTGACTTTTTTAAGGTTGTCGAGCAGATGATTTCACGTCTGAAGGCAACCCCTGTGCCTATCGTTATTCCAATTGGTAAAGAAGATTCTTTTGCTGGCGTTGTCGATCTAATTAAGATGAAAGCGATCATCTGGGATGAGTCATCCCAGGGGATGAAGTTCGAACACCGTGATATTCCTGCCGATTTGCAAGGCTTGGCGGAAGAATGGCGCAGCAAGATGGTCGAGTCGGCGGCCGAGGCCTCTGAGGATTTGATGGATAAATACCTCGAGAGTGGCGACTTGACTGAAGCGGAAATCCTGCAAGGGCTTCGTGCGCGCACCATCAATTGCGAAATTCAGCCGATGCTATGTGGTACAGCATTCAAGAACAAAGGTGTGCAGCGGATGCTTGATGCGGTTATTGAGTTGTTGCCTTCTCCGGTCGATATTCCACCCGTGGTAGGTGAAGATGAGAATGGACAGCTAGTATCGCGTAATGCGGATGATAATGCGCAATTTTCTGCGCTGGCTTTCAAGTTGATGACTGACCCATATGTAGGGCAGTTGACGTTTATCCGTGTTTACTCAGGGGTGCTCAAGTCGGGAGATACGATTCTTAATCCGGTAAAGGGGCGCAAGGAACGTATCGGGCGTTTACTGCAGATGCATGCCAATAATCGTGAAGAGGTTAAGGAAGTTTTGGCCGGTGACATTGCTGCCTGTGTTGGCTTGAAAGAAGTAACGACGGGCGACACGCTTTCTGAACCGAGTGCGCCAGTTACGCTCGAACGCATGGAATTCCCTGAGCCAGTAATTCATATTGCTGTTGAGCCAAAGACCAAAGTCGATCAAGAAAAAATGGGAGTTGCGTTAGGTCGGTTGGCGCAAGAAGACCCGTCGTTTCGCGTGCGTAGTGACGAAGAGTCGGGGCAGACTATTATTTCTGGCATGGGCGAATTGCATCTTGAGATTATCGTTGATCGCATGAAGCGTGAGTTTGGTGTAGATGCGAATGTGGGGGCGCCACAAGTCGCTTATCGTGAGTGCATCAAGAAAGCAGTTGAACAAGAGGGTAAGTTCGTCAAGCAGTCTGGTGGTCGCGGGCAGTATGGTCACGTTTGGATCAAACTGGAACCGAATGAAGCAGGTAAAGGCTACGAATTTGTCGATGCCATCAAAGGTGGTACAGTGCCGCGTGAATATATTCCTGCTGTCGATAAAGGCTTGCAGGATGCGATTAAGGGTGGCGTGCTGGCGGGTTTCCCTGTCGTTGATATTAAATTTACCTTGTTTGATGGCTCATATCATGATGTCGACTCAAACGAAAATGCTTTCCGTATGGCCGCTTCTGCGGCCTTTAAAGAGGGGATGAAAAAGGCTCAGCCGGCTTTGCTTGAGCCAATGATGTCGGTCGAAGTGGAAACGCCTGAAGAGTATATGGGTAATATTATGGGCGACCTTTCTGGACGGCGTGGTATCGTGCAAGGAATGGAAGACCTGCCAGGCGGCATTAAGGCAATTAAAGCGGAAGTCCCATTGGCTGAGATGTTTGGTTATGCAACGACGGTACGCTCGCTTTCACAAGGGCGGGCAACGTATTCTATGGAATTCAAACATTATGTTGAGGCGCCAAAAAATGTCGCCGAGGCTGTGATTAACAAGAAGTAATAGTAACTTTGATTATTGAGGATATAGAAAATGGCAAAGGCGAAATTTGAGCGGACGAAGCCGCACGTGAATGTTGGGACGATTGGTCACGTGGATCATGGTAAGACGACGTTGACGGCGGCGATCACGACGATTCTGTCGAAGAAATTTGGAGGAGAGGCCAAGGGCTACGATCAGATTGACAACGCGCCGGAAGAAAAGGCGCGCGGGATCACCATCAACACTTCACACGTTGAATACGAAACCGAAAATCGTCACTACGCCCACGTTGACTGCCCGGGGCACGCCGACTACATCAAAAACATGATCACGGGCGCGGCCCAGATGGACGGCGCCATCCTCGTAGTTTCTGCAGCGGACGGACCCATGCCGCAAACACGGGAACACATCCTGCTTGCCCGTCAAGTCGGCGTTCCCTGTATCATCGTTTTTCTCAACAAGTGCGACATGGTCGATGACGCCGAGCTCCTTGAACTCGTCGAAATGGAAGTGCGCGAGCTACTCTCCAAATACGAATTCCCGGGCGACGACATCCCCATCATCAAAGGCAGCGCACTGAAAGCCATAGAAGGCGACACCAGCGATCTCGGGGAAGGCGCCATTCTAGCCTTGGCTGCAGCACTCGACAGCTACATCCCCGCGCCTGAACGCACCATTGACAAACCCTTCCTGCTCCCGATCGAAGACGTATTCTCCATTTCCGGACGAGGCACCGTCGTGACCGGGCGTGTCGAACGCGGCATCATCAAAGTTGGCGAAGAAATCGAAATTGTCGGCATCAAACCCACCCAGAAAACCACCTGTACCGGTGTTGAAATGTTCCGCAAACTGCTCGATCAAGGCCAGGCGGGCGATAACGTGGGCGTTCTTCTGCGTGGCACCAAGCGAGAAGAAGTTGAACGCGGGCAAGTGCTTGCCAAGCCGGGCACCATCACCCCGCATACGCACTTTACGGGCGAAGTCTATGTCCTCTCCAAGGAAGAAGGTGGCCGTCACACCCCCTTCTTCAACAACTACCGTCCGCAGTTCTACTTCCGGACTACAGATGTTACGGGTGCCATCACCCTGCCGGAGGGCACTGAAATGGTGATGCCGGGCGACAATGTTGCCATGACGGTCAAGCTGATCGTGCCGATCGCCATGGAAGAAGGCTTGCGCTTTGCTATCCGCGAAGGCGGTCGTACCGTTGGCGCCGGCGTAGTAACCAAGATTATCGAATAACAGTCATCGGGGCGGTCGCTGGTGCTACCGCCCCTTCGTTCTTTGGGAAAAATATGCAAAACCAGAAAATTCGCCTGCGTTTGAAGGCTTTTGACTATCGACTGATTGATCAGTCGGCGCAAGAAATTGTTGAAACTGCTAAGCGTACAGGGGCTGTTGTTCGAGGGCCTGTGCCTTTGCCGACAAGGACCCAGCGTTTTGATATTCTGCGTTCGCCGCATGTGAATAAAACTTCGCGTGATCAGTTCGAAATTCGTACACACATGCGTTTGATGGATATCATTGATCCGACAGATAAAACAGTTGATGCATTGATGAAACTTGATCTCCCCGCAGGGGTGGATGTTGAAATTAGATTGCAGTGAGTGGGATTTGTAGTTATAATCCCACCCCTTCGGTTGGGGTAATTCCCTTGTGTTTGTAGTACTTACCGGCCAATCGCAGCCGGGAAGAGGAGAATAATCATGAGTTTAGGCCTTGTTGGGCGCAAGGTCGGCATGACGCGTATTTTTACCGATGATGGCTTGTCCATTCCGGTGACAGTGCTTGATGTGTCGAATAATCGTATTGCCCAAGTTAAAACACCTGAAAATGATGGTTATGCCGCGATTCAAGTAGTGCATGGTAAGCGCCGTCCTTCTCGAGTAGGCAAACCGTTGGCAGGGCATTTTGCTAAGGCTGGGGTTGAGGCGGGTAGTGTGCTCAAGGAGTTTATTGTTGGTACTGATGACCTTGGCCGCTTTAAGCCAGGTAACCAAGTCAGCGTCGATATTTTTAGTGTTGGACAGAAAATTGATGTGACGGGTCGTTCAGTCGGTAAAGGTTTTCAAGGTGGTATCAAGCGTCATAATTTTGGTTCTCAGCGCGCCTCTCATGGTAACTCGGTATCGCATAATGCTCCTGGATCTATTGGTATGAATCAAGATCCTGGGCGCGTTTTCCCGGGTAAAAAAATGTCTGGTCATATGGGTGATGCCAAGCGAACGCAACAAAATCTTGAAGTGATTCGTATTGATGTTGATCGCCAATTGTTGTTAGTTAAGGGTGCTGTTCCCGGCTCAAAAGGCTCGAGTCTGATCGTGCGCCCTGCGGTTAAAGCGGGGGCATAAATGGAGCTCAGGTTGATTGATGATCTGGGTCAGGAGTCTGGTCGTATGCAGGCTTCCGATGACTTGTTTGCTCGTGAATATAACGAAGCGCTGGTGCACCAAGTGGTTGTGGCCTATCAGGCCAATGCGCGCAGTGGCAATCGAGCACAAAAGGATCGTGGTCAGGTTAGGCACACCACGACCAAACCTTTTCGTCAAAAAGGTACTGGCCGCGCGCGCGCCGGTATGTCTTCTTCGCCTTTATGGCGTGGCGGCGGGCGAATTTTTCCGAATTCTCCGGATGAAAATTTTAGTCAGAAATTAAATAAAAAAATGTATCGTGCTGGAATGGCGTCAATTCTTTCTCAGCTGGTACGTGAGGATCGTTTGTCAGTAGTTGATTCTTTTGTTATTGGTGTGCCCAAAACTAAGGTTTTTGCACAAAAAGTTAAGAATATGGGTTATGGTCCGGTGTTGGTCGTAACTGATAGTCTTGACGAGAATATCTACTTGGCGTCGCGTAATTTGCCGAATGTGTTAGTGCTGGGTGTCAATGAGGCAGACCCTGTGTCGTTAATTCGTTTTCCAAAAGTGCTGGTAACTAAAAAGGCGGTGGCCAAGTTTGAGGAGATGTGGGGATGAATCAACAGCGTTTGATGCAAGTATTGCTAGCGCCCCAGATTTCTGAGAAGGCGACTTATATTGCTGATAAGAATGGACAGATAATTTTCCGCGTTATTGCTGATGCAAGTAAGCCTGAAGTTAAGGCGGCGGTTGAGTTACTGTTTAAAGTAGTTGTTAAATCAGTGCAGATTGCCAATATAAAAGGTAAGCAAAAGCGTTTTGGTCGTGGCACAGGTGTGCGTAGAAATTGGAAAAAAGCTTATGTTAATCTGATGCCTGGCCAAGAGATCAATTTTGTCGATGGGGGGGCTGCATAATGGCGCTCGTCAAGGTTAAACCGACATCGCCAGGGCGTCGCGCTGTCGTCAGGGTTGTTACGCCAGGTTTGCATAAGGGGAAAGGGTACGCACCTTTGCTTGAATCGCAGTCAAAGAAAGCGGGGCGTAACAATAATGGGCATATTACGACGCGTCATCAAGGTGGTGGGCATAAGCAACATTACCGGATTATTGATTTTAAGCGAAATAAAGATGGCATTCCTGCTGAAGTTGAGCGTTTAGAGTACGACCCAAATCGTACGGCAAATATTGCTTTGCTACTTTATGCGGACGGGGAGCGGCGATATGTGATTGCCGCTAAGGGGTTGGTTGTTGGTCAGCAGATTCTGAGTGGCGCTGATGCTCCAATTAGACCTGGCAATGCATTGCCTATTCGTAATATTCCCGTTGGTACAACGATTCATTGCGTGGAAATGATTCCTGGTAAAGGTGCCCAGCTGGCACGTTCTGCGGGAGCGTCTGTGCAGTTGTTGGCGCGCGAAGGTGTGTATGCCCAACTTCGTTTACGATCAGGAGAAGTGCGTCGTGTACATGTGGAATGCCGTGCGACAGTGGGTGAGGTTGGTAACGAAGAGCATAGTCTGCGCTCAGTTGGTAAGGCTGGCGCTAATCGCTGGCGTGGTATTCGCCCGACCGTTCGTGGTGTGGTGATGAACCCAATTGATCACCCGCATGGTGGTGGGGAAGGAAAGACTTCTGCTGGTAGGGATCCGGTAAGTCCATGGGGTGTTAAAACTAAGGGTTATCGTACGCGTAGTAATAAGCGTACGAATTCGATGATCGTGCAGCGTCGTCACAAACGTTAAGAGGTAAAAATACTATGGGACGTTCTGTCAAAAAAGGCCCGTTTGTCGATGCTCATTTGATCAAAAAGGTCGACGCTGTGCGTGCGACCAGCGATAAGCGGCCGATTAAAACGTGGTCACGCCGGTCAACGATTTTGCCGGATTTCGTAGGCCTGACTATTGCTGTTCATAACGGCAAGCAACATATTCCGGTTTATGTTACGGAAAATATGGTGGGCCATAAACTTGGTGAGTTCTCTTTGACTCGTACTTTTAAGGGTCATACTGCCGGAAAAAAGGCGAAGAAGTAGGGGATATATATGGAAACTCGTGCTATTTTGCGCGGCGTCCGCTTGTCCGACCAAAAAGGGCGTTTGGTGGCTGACCAGATTCGTGGTTTGTCGGTAAGTAAGGCGCTGGATATTCTTACTTTTAGTTCGAAAAAAAGTGCTGGTATTATCAAAAAAGTTTTAGAGTCGGCGATTGCTAATGCTGAACATAATGACGGCGCTGATATTGATGAACTGAAGATTAAATCAATTTATGTTGAAAAAGGTATGGTTCTTAAGCGTTTTACCGCTCGTGCTAAAGGGCGTGGCAATCGGATCAGTAAACCGACCTGTCATATTTTCCTGACCGTTGGGAGCTAAAGGAAGAATAATGGGACAAAAAATACACCCGACTGGTTTTCGTTTGGCGGCAACGCATGACTGGTCTTCGCGTTGGTATGCAAATAGTAAAGAGTTTGCCAGCATGCTGAATCAGGACGTACAGGTTCGTGATTTTCTTAAAGAAAAACTAAAACACGCTTCTGTTGGCCGAGTTCTAATCGAACGTCCAGCAAAAAATGCTCGTGTAACGATTTTCTCCGCGCGTCCAGGTGTTGTGATTGGTAAAAAAGGCGAAGAGATTGAAAATCTTCGTTCGGCTTTGCAAAAAATTATGGGCGTACCAGTACATATTAGTATTGAAGAAATACGCAAACCAGAGCTTAGTGCCCAATTGATTGCTGATTCGATTACACAGCAGCTCGAAAAGCGGATTATGTTTCGTCGGGCTATGAAGCGCGCAATGCAAAATGCGATGCGTCTTGGCGCTCAGGGTATAAAGATTATGAGTTCTGGGCGTCTTAATGGTGCGGAAATTGCTCGATGCGAGTGGTATCGCGAAGGCCGAGTTCCACTTCATACTTTACGTGCAGATATTGATTATGCGACTTCGGAAGCGCTGACAACATACGGAATTATTGGTGTTAAGGTTTGGGTTTATAAAGGTGAAACACTTGACCGAAATGAACGTTCAGCGTTGGTGCCGGAAGTAGCTGAAGAATCTGCGCGAAAAGCACGTCGTGCTGTGAAGTTGCCAGGCGATGGCGATGCAAAACCGCGGACGCAAACTATAAAAATGAAATCTGGTACAAAGAAAGAGGATGTTTCACCATACGATGAGACAAAACTGCCGGCAAGGCGCGTAAGAAAGGCGGGAACCGAAGATGCTGCAGCCAACTAGAAGAAAATATCGCAAGGAGCAGAAGGGGCGTAATACTGGTTTAGCGACGCGTGGCGTCAAAGTCAGTTTCGGAGATTTTGGTCTTAAGGCCACTGAACGTGGTCGTCTTACGGCGCGCCAAATCGAGGCAGCGCGTCGTGCTATGACGCGCCATATTAAGCGTGGTGGTCGTATCTGGATTCGCATTTTCCCAGACAAGCCGATTTCAAAAAAACCTGCAGAGGTGCGTATGGGTAACGGCAAAGGTAACCCTGAGTATTATGTTGCCGAAATCCAGCCCGGTAAGGTTCTTTATGAAATGGATGGTGTTGACGAGGCTTTGGCGCGCGAGGCGTTTGCGCTAGCGGCCGCCAAATTACCTATTTCGACGACTTTCGTCACACGCATGGTAGGGTAAATATGAAAGCTAGCGAACTCAGGGTAAAAAATATTGATGAGTTGCACAAAGAGTTACTTGATTTGCTCAAAATGCAATTTAATCTGCGTATGCAATCAGCGACTCAGCAGCTAAATAATCACAGTCAGCTCGCTAAGGTGCGCCGCGATATTGCGCGTGTTCGCACTCTGATCCATGAAAAGGCGGAATAAGTCATGAGTGAAAAAAAAATGATTAAGCGCATGCTGATCGGGCGCGTAGTAAGTGACAAGATGGAAAAAACAGTAACGGTACTGGTCGAGCGTCGTGTCAAACATCCAATGTATGACAAAATTATTGTGCGCTCTAGTAAGTATCATGCGCACAATGATGCCAATATGGCAAAAATTGGCGATCTTGTTGAAATTCAAGAGAGTCGCCCTTTGTCGAAAACAAAAGCTTGGTTTGTAGTCAGATTAGTAGAAAAGGCCGTTATGATTTAGGCCTTGCTATTTTTTATTATTAGAGATAAAATCTACTTTTCAGACTTTCCCTTTGAGAAGGGGTAGGCCTTCTCTCAACACGGGATCCAAGACTGGCCGCAAATTGCTAAAAAGTGTGCGGCACAAGTTGGAGAGTTAAATAATGATTCAAATGCAAACGATTTTAGACGTCGCGGATAACACCGGCGCGCGTTCAGTAATGTGCATTAAAGTGCTTGGCGGTTCCAAGCGCCGGTATGCTGGCATTGGAGATGTTATCAAGGTTAGTGTTAAGGATGCTGCTCCACGTGGCCGTGTCAAAAAAGGTGATGTTTATAGTGCCGTTGTTGTGCGTACAGCTAAGGGCGTTCGTCGTCAAGATGGTTCGCTGGTTAAGTTTGATGGTAATGCGGCTGTGCTTCTCAATAATAAACTAGAACCGATTGGTACGCGTATTTTTGGGCCTGTGACACGCGAGTTGAGGAGTGAGCGGTTTATGAAAATCGTATCGCTGGCGCCGGAAGTTTTGTAAGGAGCGGCCATGGAAAAAATTCGTAAAGGCGATGAGGTAGTGGTTATTGCCGGTAAAGATAAGGGTAAGCGGGGCATAGTGCTTCGCTATGTCAAGGTTGGGTATGTTGTGGTAGAAGGGGTCAATCGTGTTAAAAAGCATACCAAGCCAAATCCGGTTAAAGGAGTTGTTGGCGGTCTTTTAGAAAAAGATATGCCAATACATGTCTCAAATATTGCTATTTATAATCCTTTGACTAAAAAAGCAGATCGGGTTGGATTTAAGTGGATTGATGATGGCAAAAAGAAAGTGCGTATTTTTAAATCCGGTGGTGAAGTTTTGGGGGCGTAAGGATTATGGCGCGTTTACTAGATCACTATAAAAATCATATAGTGCAAGATCTAATAAAAAAATTTGGGTACAAATCGGTTATGGAAGTGCCTCGCATTACCAAAATAACCTTGAATATGGGTGTTGGTGAGGCTGTGGCGGATAAAAAAATTCTTGAATTTGCCGTAAATGATATGGCTAAAATTTCAGGGCAAAAGCCAGTTATTACTAAGGCGCGTAAATCAATTGCCGGTTTTAAAATCCGCGATGGCTATCCTATTGGTTGTATGGTGACGCTGCGTAGTTTGCGTATGTACGAGTTTATTGATCGCTTGGTAACAATTGCTTTGCCCAGGGTGCGTGATTTTCGCGGTATTTCAGGTAAGGGTTTTGACGGGCGTGGTAATTATAATATGGGCATTAAAGAGCAAATTATTTTCCCTGAAATTGAATACGATAAAATTGATGCGTTGCGTGGAATGAATATTAGTGTAACAACGACTGCGAAAACTGATGAAGAAGCAAAGGCTTTATTGGTTGCGTTTAAATTTCCGTTTAGAAATTGAGGAAAAGATGGCGAAACTTGCATTAATCAATCGAGAAGCTAAGCGCCGTAAGATGGTTGAAAAATTTAAGATTAAGCGAGCGGCCTTAGATGCGGTGATTCATGATAACAGTCGTAGTGAGGAAGAGCGTGATAATGCGCGCTTAAAATTACAGAATTTACCCCGTAACTCCAGTCCAGTTCGTTTGCGTAATCGTTGTCAGCTAACAGGTCGTCCGCGTGGCGTTTTTCGTAAGTTTGGTTTGGGGCGCGGTAAATTGCGCGATTTTGTGATGCGCGGTGAAGTCCCGGGTGTAACTAAGGCCAGCTGGTAGGTGGGAGGAAGGTTATGAGTATGAGCGATCCGATCAGTGATATGCTGACACGTATCCGCAATGCCCAGATGGCAAATAAGGCATCTGTTGTTATGCCGTCTTCGAAACTCAAATTAGCCATCGTCAAAGTATTAGAGGAAGAAGGATATATAGATGGCTATTCAGTTCGTGAGCAAGATAAAAAATCAATTCTCGAAATTGGCTTGAAATATTATGCAGGTCATCCAGTGATTGAGCGTATTGACCGTGTTTCAAAGCCTGGCTTGCGAATTTATAGAGGGGTTAACGATATTCCTCGTGTAATGAATGGTTTGGGAGTTGCAATTGTGTCAACTCCTAAAGGGGTAATGACTGATCGCAAAGCCCGCGCTGCTAATGTTGGTGGCGAAGTGTTGTGTGTTGTTGCTTAAGCTGAGGGGAAATTATGTCCCGCGTTGCTAAAAATCCAATAATTTTACCGTCGGGAGTAGAAGTTACTTTGGGACGGGAAAAAATTTTTGTTAAAGGGCCGTTGGGTTTTATTGAAATGGATGCTAATCCTGCGGTCAAAATTGAGAAAGAAGGCACATCGTTGTTGTGTAGCCCTAGTGATGGGTCTGTAAGCGCTAATACTTTGTCTGGAACGATACGGGCAATTCTCGCTAATATGGTGACAGGTGTTAGTCAAGGATTTGAGCGTAAATTAGTTTTGCATGGTACGGGGTACCGTGCTCAGGTACAGGGTGATACGTTAAATTTGATGTTAGGGTTTTCTCATCCCGTGGTATATAAGATGCCTGTTGGTATTAAATGTGAAACGCCTTCGCAAACTGAAATCCTTATTAAGGGAGTTGACAAACAGTTGGTCGGTCAGGTGGCAGCAGATGTTCGGGCATATCGAAAACCTGAGCCATATAAAGGTAAGGGTGTTCGCTATTTTGACGAAGTTATTATTCTTAAAGAAACCAAGAAGAAGTAAAGGTGCGTTAAATGGTTAAAAAAAATCAAGCGCGCTTGCGTAGAGCTCGCCAAACTCGGCTTAAAATTGCAGAGCTAAGGGTGTTGCGTTTGTCGGTGCATAGAACAAATCTTCATATTTATGCCCAAATTTTTTCGTCCTGTGGTTCTAAGGTTTTAGCTTCAGCATCAACCCTTGATTCAGAAGTTCGTAAAAATATTGCGAATGGTGGAAATGCAAAAGCGGCAACGGTTGTTGGTAAATTGATTGCCGAGCGCGCAAAAAAAATAGGAGTTGAGCATGTGGCCTTTGATAGAGGAGGATTTCAATATCATGGGCGAATTAAAGCGCTAGCTGAGGCTGCGCGTGAAGCTGGGCTTAAATTCTAAGCCAGTCAAAAAGATCGGAGTAAAGCTTTATGGCAAAACCACAAAGTAAAAAAACGCAACAGGTCGATAAGCCGGATGATGGCCTGCGTGAGAAGATGGTTTCGATTAATCGAGTGACCAAAGTTGTGAAAGGTGGGCGGATTCTTGGTTTTGCGGCACTGACTGTTGTCGGTGATGGCGATGGGCGTGTTGGCATGGGTAAAGGTAAGTCGCGTGAAGTTCCTGTAGCTGTGCAAAAGGCAATGGAAGAGGCTCGTCGTCGTATGGTCCGAATCAGTCTTAAGGGGGGGACTTTACATCATGCGCTTGTTGGTCGTCATGGTGCTTCAGTTGTTATGATGCAACCTGCTCCTGAAGGGACAGGGATTATTGCAGGAGGGGCTATGCGTGCGGTGTTTGATGTTTTGGGAATGACCAATGTTGTTGCTAAAGCGCATGGCTCGACGAATCCTTATAATATAGTCCGCGCTACGATCAATGGTTTAATGACGATGAATACCCCCGCTGAGATTGCCGCAAAACGTGGCAAGTCCATAGAAGAAATTATGGAATAGAAATGGCTGAAAAAAAAATCAAAGTAACTCTTGTTAAGAGTCTAATCGGTACGAAACAATCGCATCGTGCTACCGTGCGTGGTTTAGGATTGCGTCGCCTAAATAGTAGCGCTGAGTTACAAGATACACCGGCGATTCGTGGTATGGTTTATAAAGTCGCTTATCTCGTAAAGTGTGAGGTTGTAAGATGAAACTCAATACTATTCAGCCCGCAAATGGTGCAACTCATGCCAAACGGCGTCTTGGCCGGGGCATTGGTTCTGGTTTGGGGAAAACTGGTGGGCGTGGCCATAAAGGTCAGAAATCTCGTGCAGGAGGTTTCCATAAGGTAGGGTTTGAAGGTGGTCAGATGCCATTGCAGCGTCGTCTGCCGAAACGTGGTTTTATTTCTTTGACTAACTCGCGTAATGCTGAAATTCGTTTGTCAGAAATTGATGCTTTACCTATTGATGAAATTGACTTGTTGGCGCTTATGCAAGCCAACCTAGTTTCACAGCATACATTATCAGCTAAAGTAATATTGTCTGGAAAGATTATGCGCAAGGTGACACTCAAAGGTATTGGTGTGACTAAGGGCGCAAAGGCCGCGATTGAAGCGGCTGGTGGTTGTATTGTGGAATAGATTTTATTTTTTAATAGTGATATCTCTTGGCTACTAATTTTCCGCAAATCAACAAAGGAAGTAAATACGGCGATCTTAAGCGCCGTCTTTTCTTCCTACTTGGCGCTTTAATCGTATATCGTATTGGCGCGCATATTCCTGTGCCTGGAATTAATCCTCAGGTACTCAGTGAATTGTTTGGTAATCAGCAAGGCGGTATTTTGGGAATGTTCAATATGTTTTCGGGCGGCGCCTTACGGCGTTTTACGATTTTTGCGCTCGGAATCATGCCGTATATTTCTTCTTCAATTATCATGCAGTTAATGACGCATGCTAGCCCGCATCTTGAAGCGCTCAAAAAAGAAGGGGAGGCAGGTCGGCGTAAGATTACTCAATATACTCGTTATGGTACGGTTGTATTGGCCTTGTTTCAAGGTATTGGTATTGCCGTTGCGGTCGAATCACAACCGAATTTGGTGCTTAACCCGGGATTAATGTTTCGCTTTGTTACTGTAACAACTTTGCTAACAGGCACAATGTTTTTGATGTGGTTAGGAGAACAGATTACGGAACGTGGTTTAGGAAACGGAATTTCTATCATTATTTTTTGTGGGATTGCAGCAGGGTTGCCCAGTGCAATTGTTGGGATGCTTGAGTTGGTTAAGAATGGAGCCATGCATCCCCTCTCAGCTTTATTTATTTGCGTTTTAGTTGTTGTTGTGACTGGCTTTGTTGTTTTTATTGAACGTGGTCAGCGAAAAATTTTAGTGAATTATGCTAAGCGACAAATTGGAAATAAACTATATGGTGGCCAGGCATCTCACTTGCCGCTTAAATTAAATATGTCTGGTGTTATTCCGCCAATTTTTGCTTCATCTATTATTCTCTTTCCTGCAACGTTGGCTGGGTGGTTTGGTTCTGGCGATTCGATGCGCTGGCTTAGAGACTTGGCGGCTGGCTTATCTCCAGGACAGCCTGTTTATGTAATTTTATATGCAGTGGCAATTATATTTTTCTGTTTTTTCTATACTGCATTGGTGTTTAATCCTAAAGAAACTGCAGACAATTTGAAAAAAAGTGGTGCATTTGTACCAGGCATTCGCCCAGGTGAACAGACGGCCCGATATATCGATAAAATTTTGATGCGTTTGACCTTGCTTGGTGCAACTTATATTACGATTGTGTGTTTGTTGCCAGAGTTTTTGATTCTTAAATGGAATGTGCCATTTTATTTTGGCGGAACTTCGTTGCTAATTATTGTTGTGATTACGATGGATTTTATGACGCAAGTTCAGTCATATCTTATGTCACAGCAGTACGAGAGTCTTCTTAAAAAAGCAAATTTTAAAGGGACTGGCTTGTCAGCCAGATAACACATGGCAAAAGAAGATCTGATTGAAATGCAGGGGGAAATAATTGAGAACCTGCCGAATGCAACATTTAAGGTAAAGCTAGAAAATGGTCATATTGTTTTAGGATTTATTTCGGGGAAAATGCGCATGCATTACATTCGGATTTTACCTGGCGATAAAGTTACGGTTCAGTTGACGCCTTATGATTTAACTCGAGCTAGAATTGTTTTTCGAGCTAAATAAAGAATTTGTACGTAATTAATTATGCAGGGCCGAGATCCACTGTATGTCTCAACACTAAGAATAGGAGTAAATTATGAAAGTATTGGCCTCTGTTAAACGTATTTGCCGTAAATGCAGAATTATTAGACGACACGGTGTTGTGCGAGTGATTTGTTCTGATCCGAGACACAAACAGCGTCAGGGGTAATCATTCTGCTTGAATGATTAAGAATGTATTTGTTAGTTTTGTTTATTTTGGGGTAAATCAATGGCCCGGATTGCAGGAGTAAATATTCCCAACCACCAACATGCTGAAATTGCATTAACTGCAGTTTATGGTATTGGCCGTAGTCGTGCACGACAAATTTGTGATGCTATAGGTATTGTGCGCTCGACCAAAGTCAAGGACTTGACGGATGCAGAAATGGATCGTTTGCGTGAGCAAGTTGCAAAATATACCGTTGAAGGCGATTTGCGGCGTGAAGTAACGATGAGTGTCAAGCGTCTAATGGATCTTGGATGTTACCGTGGTCTTCGGCATCGCAAAGGTTTGCCTGTTCGCGGCCAACGGACGCGCACTAATGCACGGACGCGCAAAGGCCCGCGTAAAGCTATTGCTGGCAAAAAATAGGAATAGGGACTTGATATATCATGGCTAAAACGGCAACGAAGGTTCGTAAAAAAGTAAAAAAGAACATCGCTGAAGGTGTGGCTCATATTCATGCATCGTTTAATAATACGATTATTACGATTACTGATCGTCAAGGTAATGCTTTGGCATGGGCAACCTCTGGAGGAGCAGGATTTAAAGGTTCGCGCAAAAGTACACCATTTGCAGCACAGGTAGCTGCTGAAGCTGCTGGAAAAATAGCTGTTGAATATGGCGTTAAGAATCTGGAGGTTCGTATTAAAGGCCCTGGACCAGGACGCGAATCTTCTGTTCGGGCGCTTAATGCGCTTGGGATGAAGATTTCTATGATTACTGACGTGACGCCAATTCCACACAATGGTTGTCGGCCTCCTAAAAAACGTCGAATCTAGAGAGAAATCGCAGTGGCTTGGACTGCTAAAAAGTTTCAATCTGAGATTTTTAATCAGAAGTGATTGCGAGCCATTTGGGCGGTTAGTTAAAGGATGAGACATGCAAGATAGTGGACTTTTAAAACCACGTATTATTGATGTGCAGAGTTTGTCTCCAGTGCACGCTAAAGTAGTCATGGAGCCTTTTGAACGGGGGTATGGTTATACACTGGGTAATGCTTTGCGCCGTATTCTGCTTTCATCAATGCCTGGATATGCCGCAACAGAGGTTGTGATTGATGGTGTACTACATGAATATTCGACCATTGATGGTGTTCAGGAAGATGTGGTCGATATTCTTTTAAACCTCAAAGGAGTCGTTTTTAAGCTGCATCATCGTGATGAAGTTGTTTTGCAGCTTACAAAAGAAGGTGAAGGCGTTGTTCATGCTGGCGATATTGTGCTTTCTCATGATGTTGAAATTATTAACCCTGATCATGTCATTGCACATATTTCACCAGGCGGAAAGTTGTCTCTTGAGCTGAAAGTAGAAAAAGGCCGTGGTTATGTGCCGGGAAATATTCGTCGTATTGGTGATGGTGGTAGAAATATTGGCAAACTGATTCTTGATGCCTCATTTAGTCCTATACGTCGTGTTAGCTATTCAGTAGAAAATGCACGTGTTGAACAACGTACCGATCTTGATAAGCTGATTATGGAAATTGAAACCAATGGTGTACTTGAGCCTGAGGAATCAGTTCGTATAGCAGCACGCGTATTGATGGAGCAATTGTCTGTTTTCGCTGATCTGGAAGGTACTGCGTTGCCAGTTGAGCATCAAAAATCTATTCAGATTGATCCTTTGCTACTGCGCCCGGTGGATGATCTTGAGTTGACAGTTCGTTCAGCAAATTGCCTAAAAGCCGAGAATATTTACTATATTGGCGACTTGATTCAGCGTACTGAAAATGAGCTTTTGAAAACACCGAACCTGGGTCGTAAATCACTTAATGAAATTAAAGAAGTACTAGCTGCCCGTGATTTGTCATTGGGTATGAAACTCGAAAATTGGCCGCCGGCGGGCCTTGACAAATAACCGCCCAGGCAAAAAGGAAGGAATCGATATGCGTCACCGTTTGGGGCTTCGTAAACTTAATCGCACCAGCTCGCATCGCTTGGCCATGCTGAGAAACATGACTGTTTCTTTGCTTCGCCATGAAACAATCAGAACAACTTTACCTAAAGCAAAAGAACTGCGTCGTGTTGCCGAGCCGATTATTACTTTGGGTAAAAAACCAAGTCTGGCAAATCGACGCCTGGCTTTTGATCGTCTGCGTGATCGTGAGATTGTGGTCAAACTGTTCGATGAATTGGGACCGCGCTATGCTGCACGCAATGGCGGCTACCTGCGTATTCTTAAGTGTGGTTTTCGCGATGGCGACAATGCGCCGATGGCTTTGGTGTCTTTGCTGGATCAACCCGAAGTTGTTAGTGAGGATACCGCTGAATCACAAGCCGACTAATCTTTAAATGCTTTTAAAGCCCCGGCAGGAGAGATCTTCCCGGGGCTTTTTTATACGCATAGAAAACGACACAGGCCGACGATATTGTCAGTAAAATCTTTAAAAATTTTCGCATTCCCGGCTGAAATAGCGTGCCTTCTTTGACTCGTTTCTTCGATGCCTGACTAATGTATTTTAATGGTAATTTCCGTGACCAGAAATGGAAGAGACAATGGAAAAAACAATAGTTTCTACCGCTTGCGCCCCTTCGGCTATTGGCGCCTATTCACAAGCCGTCAAAGTCGGTGATACCGTGTATCTGTCCGGCCAGATTGGTTTGGATCCGGCAAGCATGGAAATGGTTGAAGGTATTGATGCGCAAATTGTCCGTGTCTTCGAGAACTTGAAAGCCGTTGCTGAGGCAGCGGGAGGATCGTTGTCCGATATCGTCAAGGTCAATGTCTATTTGACCGATATGGAATATTTTGCCAAGGTTAACGAGACGATGTCCCGTTACTTTGCTGTTCCTTTTCCGGCGCGGGCGGCCGTGGGGGTGGCCGCGTTGCCACTAAAGGCGCTGGTTGAGGCGGATGCCGTAATGGTGCTCCCGATGCGCGCGTAATAACGGCAAAGCGTTGGTGTCTGCGCTGGCGCATGATCTGCGCAGCGACGCATGACCGACCCTGTTCAAATTACGATGGCGGCTGATGAAATCATTGCCTCGCCGGCAATCAAGGCCAAGCTGCGTAAGCTTGGACTGATCCGGCGCGATGATCTCATCCTGCATTTGCCGGCGCGTTATGAAGATGAAACTGTAATCACGCAGATTGCGGCGGCATCCAATGGCATGACAGTTCAGGTCGAGGCCATCGTGCTTGATGTTTCCGTGCAATTTCGCCCGCGCCGTCAGTTGGTTGCGCGTGTTGCCGATGCCAGTGGCGAACTGTACATACGTTTCCTAAATTTTTATGGGAACCAAGTTAAACAACTCGAGAAAGCGCGCGACGAAAAAGCACCGTTGCGATTGTTCGGAGAAATTCGTTTAGGGTTTTTCGGCGCGGAAATGGTGCATCCACGCTATCGGCTGGCAAGCCAGACGGTACTTCCTGATGCACTGACGCCGGTCTATCCGACGACCGCCGGTTTGTCACAAGCGATATTGCGCAAACAAATTCTGTCGGCGCTGAAAAGTGCCGACCTGTCCGAACTGATTGACCCCACCTGGCGGGATGCCCATGATTTCCCGGCATTTGACCAGGCAGTACATTTCCTGCACCAACCGCCGCCAGAAACCGAGCCATCTGCCTTGCAACGGCACACACATCCGGCCTGGCGGCGTATCAAGTTCGACGAACTGCTGGCGCAGCAGATTTCCCTGCGGCGAGCCTATCGGGCACGGCGAAGTACAGGGGCGCCGGCTCTGGTCAGCCCAGGCCATCTTGCCGATCGGCTATTGGCGGCTTTGCCTTTTGCGTTGACCCGTGCGCAAAAGCGCGTCATGGCCGAAATCAGTCATGACCTGGCGCAAACCCACCCGATGCAACGCCTTCTGCAAGGCGATGTCGGGAGCGGGAAAACCATACTGGCGGCGCTGGCTGCATGTCAGGCGATCGAAGCCGGCTATCAGGCGGCCTTTATGGCGCCGACAGAAATTCTGGCCGAGCAGCATTATCTAAAACTCAATGAATGGCTGACGCCGCTCGGCATCCAGGTCGTATGGCTGTCCGGCCGTCTCAAAAAATCAGTCAAGCAGGCGCGGCAGGCTCAGGCAGCCGGCGCATCGCATCTGCTCGTAGGGACGCATGCGCTGATTCAGGAGGGGGTCGATTTTGCCCGGCTGGGCCTGGCGATCGTTGATGAACAGCACCGTTTTGGTGTGGCGCAGCGGCTCGAACTACGCAAGAAAGGCGCGAATCCACATCAGCTCATGATGTCGGCAACACCGATTCCGCGTACCCTGGCGATGAGCTATTACGCCGATCTCGATGTTTCCGTGCTCGACGAGATGCCGCCGGGGCGGCGCCTGGTGACCACCAAACTGGTATCTGATGCACGGCGCGATGAGGTCATTGAACGCGTCCGTACGGTGATTGACGCAGGGCGGCAGGTATATTGGGTGTGTCCTCTGATCGAAGAGTCGGAGAAAATCGACCTGCAAGCAGCGCTCGATACGTATATGACGCTGACGCAGGCGTTACCCGAATGCCGTGTCGGCCTTGTGCACGGCCGCCTCAAAGGCGATGAAAAAGCCGCCATGATGGCCGCTTTTGTTGCCCGTGATATCGACATTCTGGTGGCGACGACAGTGATCGAGGTCGGTGTCGACGTGCCCAATGCCAGTCTGATGGTCATCGAACATGCCGAACGCTTCGGCCTGTCGCAGTTGCACCAGTTGCGTGGTCGGGTCGGGCGTGGCGCGCATGACTCGGTGTGCGTGTTGCTGTATCAAAAACCGTTGTCGCCGACAGCGCGGGAGCGTCTAAAAGTCATTTATGAAAACAATGACGGTTTTGAAATTGCCCGACAGGATCTGCGTCTGCGTGGGCCGGGCGAGTTTGTCGGCAGTCGCCAATCTGGGCTGCCGCTGCTGCGTTACGCCGATCTTGAGGCGGATATCGACCTCATTGAAATGGCGCGGACGGTGGCGGAGCAGTTGCTAAACGAAGCGCCTGCGCGTGCACAGCGCCATTTGCAGCGCTGGTTGGGCGGCCGCGAAGAAATGCTCAAGGTTTAGTGAGAATCACATCATGTCCAGTGAATTTTCCCGGTTATGCGAACGTTTCTTCCGCTATATGCGGCTGATGCGCCTGGATCGCCCCATTGGAATTTTGCTATTGCTTTGGCCGACGCTCTGGGCGCTGTGGCTTTCCGCGCATGGCTGGCCGGATGGGCGGGTACTGTGGGTTTTCCTGCTGGGCACTGTACTGATGCGCTCGGCCGGCTGTGTAATGAACGATTTGGCTGACCGTGATTTTGACCCGTATGTTGCGCGTACCAAAAATCGTCCGCTGGCTACCGGCGAAGTTTCGACCAAAGAGGCATGCATCCTCAGTCTTGCCCTGGTTTTTCTCGCCTTTTGCCTGGTGCTGGCGTTACGCAACTGGCACTTGCTCGGCTGGTCGGTGATCGCCCTGTTTCTCGCCGCCACCTACCCGCTGACCAAACGCTTCCTGGCCATTCCGCAGGCGTATCTTGGCATTGCGTTTGGCTTTGGCATTCCGATGGCCTTTATTGCGCAACATGGCGCAGTGCCTCCAATCGCCTGGGAACTTCTGTTAGCCAATGTGTTCTGGGCGATAGCCTACGATACGGAATACGCCATGGTTGATCGTCCTGACGACCTCAAGATCGGCATCCGTACCTCAGCAATTACTTTCGGCCGTTTTGACGTGGCGGCTGTCATGATTTGCTACGCCCTGACGCTCGGGCTGATCGGCTGGGTGGGCATTCAAGCCGAGATGGGCGGGGCGTTCTATACCGGTCTCGCCATTGCTGCGGCCATTGCCGTCTACCACTTTACGCTGATTCGCGGGCGCGAGCCGGCTAAGTGTTTCCAGGCCTTTATGCACAATAACTGGCTGGGACTGAGCATTTTCATCGGGATTGTTGTGGATTTCTCGCTTTCTGGCGGATGAATGGCGCATCTTGGGCGCGCGCGTTTTTATTTTTTACCTTTTCTGCCTGCCAATAAAAAAGCCCGCTAGACGCGGGCTTTTGCATGTGGATGAAATATCCGGCGGGCGCTTGAACTGCAAAAATTGACCATGCCCCCATGATGTGAAGCGCTTACTCTTCCAGCAGGCTGCGCAGCATCCAGGCTGTTTTTTCGTGAACGTCAAGGCGTTGGGTCAGCAGATCGGTGGTCGGCTGGTCGTTGGCTTCGGTGACCAGCGGCAACAGGTCGCGCGCCGTGCGAGCCGTGGCTTCCTGCGCGGCAACGAGGAGGGCGACCATTTCCATCGCCTTCGGTGTGCCGACGGCGCCCGGAATCGTGCTGAGCTTCTTGTACTCGTCATAGCTGCCCGGCGCGATGACGCCCAGCGCGCGGATGCGTTCTGCAATGACATCCAGTGCATTCCATTGTTCGGTGTATTGATCCATGAACATGGTATGCAGGGTGTTGAACATCGGTCCGGTGACATTCCAGTGGAAATTGTGCGTCATCAGATACAGCGTAAAGCTGTCAGCCAGCAGTTTGGACAGCCCCTTGGCAATGGCGATGCGATGTTCTTCGGAAATGCCGATGTCGATCTTGCGTACGTCGATTTTCGTGTCTTTCATTACAGTCTCCTGAACAGTGATGGAAAATGTCCGATCTATCTATTGCCACAGGCGTGGCAGCGTGACGCTATCGGGCGGTTTGCTTTGATCGGAAAGCATGTGCGCAGTGTACGTTCTCACCTGCCATAAATCCAATTGAAAGTGGCAATGTGTTTGATAGCGAAGGTTTATCAGGCAGCCTGGCCTATAATTCATTCGCTTTTCTATGGACCCGACCTGTCATGCATGATCACGACCTTCGCGATTTCATCACGCGCCTGGAAGGCATGGGCGAACTCAAACGTATCCGTGCAGAAATCGATCCCTATCTGGAAATGACAGAAATTTGCGACAGGGTATTGCGTGCGGGCGGCCCGGCCATTCTGTTTGAAAAGCCCAAAGGACATGACATTCCTGTGCTCGGCAACCTGTTCGGCACGCCGCGCCGCGTGGCGCTTGGCATGGGCGCGCAATCCACCGCCGCCTTACGCGAAGTCGGCCGGCTGCTGGCTTATCTCAAAGAGCCGGCGCCGCCTGCGGGGCTGAAGGATGCCTGGAAAAAATGGCCGATATTGAAGCAGGCGCTCCATATGGCGCCCAAGATTCGCACATCGGCGCCTTGCCAGGAGATTATCCGGGAAGGCCAGACAGTCGATCTCTCGTGCTTGCCGATCCAGCATTGCTGGCCAGGCGATGCGGCGCCGCTGGTGACCTGGGGGCTGACGGTGACGCGCAGCCCGCAGGGCTTGCCAACCTCGAAATCGCGCCAGAACCTGGGCATTTACCGGCAGCAGGTGATCGGGCGCAACAAGCTCATCATGCGCTGGCTGGCGCATCGCGGCGGCGCACTCGACTTTCGTGACCATTGTCTGGCGCATCCTGGCCAGCCCTTCCCGGTCGCCGTTGCGCTGGGATGCGACCCGGCAACGATTCTTGGCGCGGTGACGCCGGTTCCCGACACCTTGTCCGAATACCAGTTTGCCGGCCTGCTGCGTGGTGCGCGTACCGAGCTGGTCAATTGCCTTGGCGACTTGCAGGTCAAGGCGGGGCTACAGGTGCCCGCCGCGGCGGAGATCGTGCTGGAGGGCGTTATCCAGCCGGACGAAACGGCGCTGGAAGGCCCTTTCGGCGATCATACCGGCTACTACAACGAACAATCGATGTTTCCGGTTTTTACCGTCGAGCGCCTCACAATGCGTAAAAATCCGATTTATCACAGCACCTACACGGGCAAGCCGCCCGATGAGCCGGCCATGCTGGCCGTGGCGCTCAATGAAGTGTTCGTCCCGATTCTGCAAAAACAGTATCCCGAAATCGCCGATTTCTACCTGCCGCCGGAAGGCTGCTCGTACCGGCTGGCGGTGGTCAGCATCCGCAAACAGTATCCCGGTCACGCCCGCCGCATCATGTTCGGTATCTGGAGCTTTCTGCGTCAGTTCATGTACACCAAGTTCATTATCGTCGTCGATGACGACATAAACATCCGTGACTGGAAAGAGGTCATCTGGGCGATGACGACACGCGTCGATGCGGCGCGCGATACCCTGATCACCGAGAATACGCCGATCGACGCGCTTGATTTTGCATCGCCGGTGGCGGGCCTCGGCAGCAAGATGGGCATCGACGCCACCCATAAATGGGCGGGGGAGACAACCCGCGAATGGGGGCGTCCGCTGGTCATGGACGAGGCAGTCAAGCGGCGCGTCGATGCGCTCTGGGATTCCCTCGGTCTATAGTTTTGGCTGCTGGCGTTTGGCGAATGCCAATCACTCGAGGCCGTTTGCGGGCATGATTGAGGGGATTCAAACCTGCGTCTTTTCAAGGCCGCGTCTGTAACGTGATCGTTGTGGCCTCACATTGATGCCATTACCGACAATAAAAATGATATTGCTTAAATTACTCAAATACCTGCTGATATTCGGCATGCTCCTTGCCGGTGCCGTGTATGCCTTTATCCGTTTTCATCCCGTGTTCGGCGGCACGCCCGATGCGGCGAGCATGGCAAAAATCCGCGCCAGCCCAGCGTTTGACGGTGAGCGGTTCAACAATCTGGAACCGACGGTACTGCTGACCGCCGACCACAAACCTTCATTGATCGATTGGGTGGTGTCGATGATGACGGCACCCGCCGATAAAAACCCACAACAGCCATTGCCGTCCGAACCATTCGATGCCACGCAGCTACAGGACGGAAAATTCGTCTGGTTTGGGCATTCCACCCTACTGTTTCAGACGGCGGGGCAACGCATCCTGACCGACCCGGTGTACTACCGCGCCTCCCCCGTGCCCTTCTTCGGCGGCAAGCCCTTTGCCGCAGTGCATACGCCGCATATTGCGGACCTGCCGGCCATCGATGCGGTGCTGCTCTCCCATGACCATTACGATCATCTCGACTATTACACCATCAAGGAAATCAAGGACAAAGCCGCGCATTTTTACGTTCCGCTGGGCGTCAAGGCGCACCTGCAACGCTGGGGCGTGGCCGATGCAAAAATTACCGAACTCGACTGGTACGAAAGTGCCAAGCTAGGCGACGTAAGCTTCACGCTCGCCCCGGCGCGCCATTTCAGCGGCCGTAAGCTGGACAACCGCTTTTCCACCCTGTGGGGAGCGTGGGTGATCAAATCGCCCGATCTCTCGCTGTTCTTCGGCGCGGACGGTGGGTACGGCCGCCATTTTGCCGACATTGCCAGGCGTTATGCACCGTTTGATCTGGTAATGCTGGAAAATGGTTCCTACAACCAGGACTGGGCGCAGGTTCATGAGATGCCGGAAGAAACGGTCCGGGCGGCGCGCGACTTGGGCGTCACTCGATTGATGCCGATACATTGGGCGAAATTCGACCTCGCCTACCACCCCTGGACGGAACCGATCGAACGCCTGGAAAAAGCCAGCGCAAATGCGCCCTATACCCTGATTACGCCCAAGATCGGCCAGGTCTTCGACCTACAGAATCCACCGCAGGAACGATGGTGGAAACAGGTGAAATGAGGCTGTCCAAAAAGATCGCCGCAACAAACGGCCGAGCGTGTTCCCGATGCCGCTATATGCCGCTATGTGCAGGGTTTGCCGGCACCGTGCCGTCTGCCTTGACAGGGTGGTGTGTGGGTGTGTCGCCTGCTCCGTTCGCACGCTTACGCCGTCGTGCTCGGCTTCTTCCGGAAAATTGCGAAAAACGCGCGGATGCCCCGCCAGATTTTGGGCAGCAGCCAAAGCAGAAGAAGGATAAAAAGGCCGAGCAGAATCAGGAAAAGAATCGGGTGTGCCACAGCGATCCATAATCCCGAGGCCGTCAGGACATCTTCGCCGAGCGAAGCCGTGACGTTGGAAAACGGTTCGGGTGACGTATTGATCAGCGCACGGCCGCCGGCCTTGGCGGCAAAGGTGCCGGCCGTCAGCGTGCCGCCGAGCAGCCCAGCGGCGACCATCAGCGCTGGGTCGTGTTCGCCCATGGCCAGTGCGGCCAGCAGCGCCCCGGCCGGGATGCGGATAAAGCCCTGGAGAGCATCCCAGAACGAATCGACGGCAGGCACCTTGTCGGCGAGAAATTCGATGCACAGCAAAACGCCGGAAAGGCCGATGATCCACGGATTTTCGAGCACGCTGAGCGTCGCGGGCAGTTGCAGATAGCCAAGCCGCCCCAACAAACCCGCCAGAAAAACTACGGCATATAAGCGCATGCCGCTGGCCCAGGCCATGCCGCCAGCGAGCGCTAAGGATTGAAGGATATCCATGTCGGGAAATGCGGATGAGGAAAAAGCCGCCTATCAACGGGGGAACGGACGCCCTGCGGGGGAATGAGCATTGTACGGAAAAGTACGGAAAAGAAATGATCACCAGATATTGCGGGAGGAATCATTCCAGTGCCGCCGGCGATCCCATTTTATTTTTGGCGGATCTTGCCGTAAATCACCAGCAGGACGATGGCGGCAATAACCGAGGCAATGAACCCCGCGCCCTCGCCGGCCTGATACCAGCCAAGTGCCTGGCCGACGACGCCGGCGGTAAACGCACCGCCGATGCCGAGCAGCACGGTCATGATGAACCCCATGTTTTCCTTGCCTGGATGCAGCAGCTTGGCGATAAGACCGATGATGAAACCGAGAATGATCGTCCAGATGATACCCATGAGATAACCTCCAGAAATAACGGCGATTGCGGGTGATTCAGCGTTGAAGCGCCGTCAGGTTGAATGTGCGAAGCGCGCAACGCACAGGGGAAGAGGGAAAGTCTCGTGCAGAATCAAGTTCGCTTTCAGTCGTCGATGACCACGCTGGTGTAGACCTCCTGCACGTCGTCCAGGCTTTCCAGCGCATCGAGCAGCTTTTGCATTTTGACGGCCTCTTCGCCGCTCAGTTCAGTTTCGTTTTCCGCCTTCATCGTGACCTGGCCGAATTCCGCCGTAAACCCGGCTGCCTCCAGTGCATCCTTAACCGCTATGTAATCGTTTGGCAGCGTGATGATTTCGATGGAGCCGTCATCGTTGGTGATCACATCATCCGCGCCGGCTTCGATCGCAGCGTCCATCAGCTTCGATTCATCGACGCCGGGCGCAAACAGCAATTGGCCACAATGCTTGAACTGGAAGGCCACACAGCCGTCCGTGCCCATGTTGCCGCCGTGCTTGGTAAAGGCGTGGCGCACATCGGCCACGGTGCGCGTCCTGTTATCCGTCAGACAGTCGACCATAATTGCCGCGCCGCCGATGCCGTAACCTTCGTAGCGAATTTCCACATACTCGACGCCTTCCAGCTCGCCTGTGCCTTTTTTGATCGCGTTTTCGATCTTGTCCTTCGGCATGTTGCAGGCCTTGGCCTTGTCGACGGCCAGCCGCAGGCGCGGGTTGAATCCGGGGTCGCCGCCGCCCATCTTGGCGGCGACGGTAATCTCTTTGGCGACCTTGGAAAAGGCGGCGCCGCGTTTTTCATCCTGGCGTCCCTTGCGGTGCTGGATGTTGGCCCATTTGGAATGTCCGGCCATGCTGTATTCTCCGACGTACAGTTGCGCGCGATGGGGCTTGCCTACCGGCGCGATGCATTGGTTGATTGAGGGTTGATAAATGCTTGATAATCAGGGCAGCTATTTTATCATTCCCGTATTTGCATTGATTGCTCGCCTGCTTTGGCGGATTTCCGGGCATTGCTGATTGATTATTTTCGACTGGAGTTTGTTATGGCTGAACCGCTTGTTGTCGCCCGCCACGGGCAAACCGATCTTGCCCTGCTGCCGGCGTTAGCCAATCGCCACGGCCTGATTACCGGCGCGACAGGCACGGGCAAAACCGTGACCTTGCAGGTCTTGGCCGAGCGCTTTTCCTCCATCGGCGTGCCGGTGTTCATGGCCGACGTCAAAGGTGACCTGTCCGGCCTGGCCGCGCCGGGCGCAGACAGCGACAAGCTCAAGCAGCGCCTGCAATCCCTGGGCATCAACGACTGGGCGCCGGAACGGTTTCCTGTCACCTTCTGGGACGTCACCGGCGAGCAGGGGCACCCGGTGCGGGCGACGGTTTCCGACATGGGGCCAGTTCTTTTCTCCCGCCTGCTCAAGCTCAACGACATCCAGTCGGGGGTTCTGCAACTCGTCTTCAAAATCGCCGACGACCAGGGGCTGCTCCTGCTCGACCTCAAGGATTTGCGGGCGATGGTGCAGCACGTCGGCGATTGCGCCAAAGAGTACACCACCGAATACGGCAACGTCTCGGCCGCCTCCATCGGCGCCATCCAGCGCGGCCTGCTGGCGCTGGAACAGCAGGGCGGCGAGCGCTTCTTCGGCGAACCGATGCTCGATATTGCCGATCTGATGCAGACCGACGGCGCACAAAACGGCAAAGGCGTCATCAACATCCTCGCCGCAGACAAACTGATGGCCTCGCCTGCGGTGTACTCGACCTTCCTGCTTTGGCTGCTCTCCGAACTGTTTGAAAGCCTGCCGGAAGTTGGCGACCCGGAAAAACCGCGGATGGTCTTCTTCTTTGACGAAGCCCACCTCCTCTTCAACGACGCGCCGCCCGCGCTGCTGGAGAAAATCGAACAAGTCGTGCGCCTGGTGCGCTCGAAAGGCGTCGGCATCTACTTCGTGACACAAAACCCGCTCGACATCCCCGACAAGGTACTCGGCCAGCTCGGCAACCGCGTACAGCACGCACTGCGCGCCTTCACCCCGCGCGACCAGAAAGCCGTCGCTACGGCAGCGCAGACGCTGCGGCCAAACCCAGCCTTCGACGCGGCCGCAGTGATCACCGAACTGGGCGTGGGCGAAGCACTCATCTCCTTCCTGGACGAAAAAGGGCGGCCGCACATCGTCGAGCGCGCCTTCATCCTGCCGCCGGCCTCGCGCATTGGCCCCTTGACAGCTGCGGAACGGCAAGCGGTCATCCAGGCCTCACTGGTCTATGGCGTGTACGAAAAAACGGTAGACCGCGAATCGGCCTTTGAAAAGCTCAAAAACGCCGCCCAGGCAGCGCCGCAGGCCGGGCAACCGACGGCGGGCGCCGCATCGGGCGGCTACGGTCAAAAGCAAGTCGCCACGCCGGCGCAGAATGCGGGCGGGCAAACGACCGGGCAGGCGGGCGACGGCGGCGGCCTGCTCGGCAGCCTGGGCGACATCTTCGGCAGCAAAACCGGGCCGCGCGGCGGCCACCGCGAAGGCATCGCCGAATCCCTGGCCAAGAGCGCCGCGCGCGCCATCGGCTCGCAGGTCGGCCGCGAAATCATCCGCGGCGTCCTCGGCTCAATCCTCGGCGGCTCAAAGCGGCGCTAAACCGGCGGGCCTTGGCTGTATATTTAAAAGGCAGTGGTCATGTCAGGCGTTGGCGCGCCGCAATCCTTGGCGACAGTTCCCGACGACGGTAAGCGTCGGCGGCGCTAAACCGGCAGGTCGGCAGTCCGCGTGTTTCGGGTATTCCAGCAAAGGGCGCCTGAAACCCGCATGAATAGGGAAACGTAGCGATGCCTACCCGCCAGCCCAGTGTTGACGCGGGCTTCAGAGGTGCCTGCCTGCAAACGCCGTAAATACACGGGCTGCAGCGGCATATGCCCGAAAACGCCCTAAATACGCGGGCCTTAGGGGTATGTCTAAGAACGTGTTCATAGTCTCTGCTGTAAAGTATCGTTATGAACAGAAAAGCCTACCCAAGCGATATAAGTCGCACACAATTTGCTACTCTTCTTCCTCTTTTGGAAAGTGCTCGCAGACGCACAGCACCGCGCAAAGTGGACTTGTACGATGTCTTTTGTGCCATTCTCTATCTTCTACGCAACGGCTGTGCCTGGCGTGCCTTACCGGGCGATTTTCCCAAATGGCGCACCGTTCATTCCTACTTCCAAAGATGGAGTGAGCCCCGGGAAAGTGGCATCAGTCTCTTTGAGGAAGCGTTAAAAAAAATCAGGTGGCCGCAGCACGTCGCAAGCAGGGGCGCCATGAAGCAACCACTTTCCTGATTATTGATGCGCAGAGCGTGAAGAACACGGATACCGCCATGGAAAAAGGCTACGATGCGGGCAAGAAGGTTAGCGGTATCAAGCGACATATAGCGGTTGACACGCAAGGTTTGCCGCATGCCCTTGCGGTAACGACGGCGGATGTTACGGATAGAAAAGGCGGCCTGGTGGCATTGGAACGTGACAGAGATAATCTTGGTGCGGTACAAAAAGTCCTTGCCGACGGAGGTTACACGGGTCAGGCATTTGCTTCGTCGGTACAGGAGTTGATTGGTGCGGAAGTAGAGATTGCCAAACGAAACGAATTGCAGCGTTTTGCGGTATTGCCAAAGCGATGGGTAGTAGAGCGCAGTTTTTCCTGGTTGGAAAAGAACAGACGGCTTTGGAAAAACTGCGAGCGTAAGTTGAGTACCAGTCTGCAAATGGTAGTTTTGGCTTTCTTGGGAATCCTGCTACGAAGACTATGAACACGTTCTAAGGCGCGTAGCGCCGCCCTCGTCAAAAAATGCGCGCAGAAGGACGCTGCCGCCTGCTACGAAATGGCGATGCGCTACCAATTCGGCAAGCAGGGCGTCATGCGCAACCGCCTCAAAGCGCAAGGCTATTTCGACAATGCCTGTGCGTTGGCAAACGGGGCGCTGAAAGAAGCCGCCTGCCTGCGCAATGCCGCCGCGCTCGAATCCTTCGCCAGCGGCGAATGCCGCAGCCTGGTCATCTACGACGCGCTCTGTGAGGGTGGATCGCCGCGCGCGTGCCAGAACCTGGACAGAATGAAACGCGACGGCTGGCACCCCAAAGAGCAATGCAGCGATGCGGTGGTTACAAAATTCGGCGACGGCACAGCCAGGAGGGATTAAAAAGGGGTGCCCGCAAACCCGCGTGGATAGGGCATCTCTGGGCATCTCCGGGCAACTCCTCGCAAACCCGCATGGATAAAGGATCTCCGGGGGCCACTTCTGAAACGCCCTGTTTATAAGGGTTTCCGGGCGCCTCCTCTGAGATGCCCGAAATACGCGGGCTTCAGGGCATCCCTTTGGCGATGCGCTGACTACACGCGCGGGCGGGGTGCCGCGGATTACCGGCGAAGTGGCGTAAAATTCGACTCCTTGCCAAGGTCCTGGTTTCTCTTCGCTTTCTGACTTTTTATGCAATTTTCTGACCGTTTCGACGTGATCGTGGTCGGCGGCGGCCATGCCGGCGCCGAGGCGGCGCTTGCCAGTGCGCGCATGGGAGTGAAAACGCTGCTGCTGACGCACAATCTCGATACGCTTGGCGCGATGAGCTGTAATCCGGCGATTGGCGGCATCGGCAAGGGGCATCTTGTCAAGGAGGTCGACGCACTCGACGGCGCTATGGCCGCCGCAACGGATGAGGCGGGCATCCAGTTTCGCATTCTCAATGCCTCGAAAGGGCCAGCGGTGCGCGCCACGCGTGCGCAGGCCGATCGCATCCTGTACCGGCAGGCGATCCGCACGCGGCTGGAAAGCCAGCTAAATCTCACCCTGTTTGCGCAGGCATGTGATGACCTGATCGTCGAAAGCGGATGCGTCACCGGCGTGGTGACGCAGGATGGCATTCGCTTTGCCGCGCGCGCCGTGGTGCTGACGGCCGGCACTTTCCTCAATGGCAAGATCCACGTCGGCCTGTCGCATTCGCCGGGCGGGCGTATGGGCGATCCGCCGGCCAATGCGCTGGCGGCGCGGTTGCGCGAGTTGCAGCTGCCCGTCGGGCGGCTGAAGACCGGCACGCCGCCGCGCCTGGACGCAAAGACCATCGACTTTTCAGCGCTGGCCGAGCAGCACTCGGACGAGCCGCTGCCCGTGTTTTCCTTCCTCGGCCGGGCGGAGCAGCACCCGCGCCAAATGCCCTGCTGGGTGACGAATACCAATGCACGCACGCACGAGATCATTCGCAGCGGTCTCGACCGATCGCCGATGTACACTGGCGTCATTGAAGGCGTCGGGCCGCGTTACTGCCCGTCGATCGAAGACAAAATCCATCGGTTTGCGGCCAAGGAAAGCCATAATGTCTTTCTTGAGCCGGAAGGGCTGACGACGTGCGAAGTCTATCCAAACGGAATTTCAACGAGCCTGCCGTTTGACATACAGCTGGCGCTGGTGCGCTCGATGAAAGGGCTGGAGAACTGCCATATCCTGCGCCCCGGTTATGCCATCGAGTACGATTATTTCGACCCAACCGGCCTGAAGACCTCGCTGGAAACCCGAGCCATCAACAACTTGTTTTTTGCCGGCCAGATCAACGGCACGACGGGCTACGAGGAGGCAGCGGCGCAGGGCTTGCTGGCGGGGGCGAATGCGGCCCTGCGGGCGCAGGGAAAAGACGGCTGGTCGCCGCGTCGTGATGAGGCGTATCTCGGCGTGCTCGTCGATGATCTCGTTACGCGCGGCGTTTCCGAACCGTACCGTATGTTTACCAGCCGTGCCGAATACCGGCTGTCTCTGCGCGAGGATAACGCCGACCTGCGTTTGACCGAGCAGGGGCGGCGGCTTGGGCTGGTCGGAGATGTCCGCTGGGCTGCCTTTTGCGTCAAGCAGGAGGCCATCGCGCGCGAGCTGGCGCGCCTGCGCGCGACCTGGGCGCACCCGGCCAAGGTTGATCAGACGCGCGTCGAGCGTCTGCTGGGGCAGCCGATTGAGCGTGAATATACGCTCTATGACCTATTGCGCCGCCCGGGCGTCAATCATGCCGGGCTGATGTCGCTTGGCATCGGCGCGGAAGCGGTCACGGACGATCCGCAGGTGATCGAGCAGATCGAGATTCAGGCCAGATATCAGGGGTATATCAACCGGCAGGCCGAGGAAGTGGCGCGCAGCCTCGATCAGGAAACAATGCCCCTGCCCGAGGATCTCGATTACGAGACCGTTGGTGGGCTGTCTGCCGAAGTGCGCCAGATCCTGATCCGGCGGCGGCCGCAGACCATCGGCCAGGCCTCGCGTATGCAGGGCATCACGCCGGCGGCAATTTCTATTTTGTTGGTACATCTCAAACGTCTGGCGTCCATCGCGGCATCTGACGCCGCGTGTGCGCGGTCATGACGCCGGCGGCATCGCTTGCCGAAGGGCTGCGTGCATTGACGATCGACGTGCCCGCCTGCGCGCAGGAGAAGCTGCTGGCATATCTGGCGCTGCTCGACAAGTGGAACCGCACGTACAGCCTGACCGCGCTGCGTGCGGCGGACAAGGCAGTCAGCCATCATTTGCTCGATTCGCTGGCTATTCTGCCTTTTCTACCGCTCCCGGCGGACGGATGCTTGCTCGATGTGGGCAGTGGCGGCGGCATGCCGGGAATCCCGCTGGCGATTGCCTGCCCGGCGCGATCCGTTATGCTGCTCGACAGCAATGGCAAAAAAGCGGCCTTTCTCCGGCAGGCGGTGATTGAACTGGGGTTGCCCAATGTGGCGGTTCACGCCGGGCGGGTTGAACAGTATCATCCACAGCACGGCTTCGCTGTAATCGTTTCGCGCGCTTTTGCCAGCCTGGCCGATTTTGTCGCGCTATCGGCGCCTCTGCTGGCGCCGGGTGGAGCCTGGCTGGCGATGAAAGGCGCTTGTCCGCAGGCGGAAATCGCTCGCCTGCCGGCGGGCGTGGGCGTCGATGCCGTGCATCGGCTGACGGTGCCGGGCGTCGAGGGTGAGCGGCATCTGCTCGTCCTGCGCAAAACCTTGGATGAACCGCCGCAGGCGGATTCGGAGAAATGAATTGGCAAGAATACTGGCAGTAACCAACCAGAAAGGCGGTGTCGGCAAGACGACGACGGCGGTGAATCTTTCGGCGTGTCTGGCAGCGTTGGGTCAGCGCGTGCTGATGATCGACCTTGACCCGCAAGGCAACGGCACGACGGGCTGCGGTATCATCAAGCGTGAGGCGTTGCCGACGGTGTATCAACTGCTGATCGGCCGTTCGACGTTGGCGCAGGCGCGCCTGAAGACCGATTTTGGCTTTGATATTCTGCCCGCCAACCGTGAGCTGGCCGGCGCGGAAGTTGACCTGATCGATATGGCGGGCCGCGAGTACCGGCTGCGTGACGCCCTGGCGCCGGCGTTGGGCGATTATGATTTCATCCTGATGGATTGCCCGCCAGCGCTGAATATGCTGACCGTGAATGGATTGACCGCTGCCGATGCGGTCATGATTCCGATGCAGTGCGAATATTATGCGCTGGAAGGCTTGACCGACCTTGTGGCGACGCTGAAAAAAGTGCGCGTGCATCTCAATGCACGGCTGGAGATCGAAGGGCTGCTGCGCACCATGTTCGATCCGCGCTCGACGCTGACGCAGCAGGTATCAGGCGAACTGGTCGAGCATTTCGGCGACAAGGTGTATCGCACGATCATCCCGCGCAATGTACGGCTGGCGGAAGCGCCGTCCTATGGCAAGCCGGTGATCGCATTCGATCGTCTGTCGAAAGGGGCGCAGGCATACTCGGCGCTGGCGCAGGAGCTGCTGGATCGTCAGGCGGCGATGGGCGCCACGACAGAATTGGCGGGGGCGTCTGGACAACCGGCGAAAGGAAGATTGGTATGAAAAAGAGGGAAAAAGGACTCGGCCGCGGCCTGGATGCTTTGCTGGCGGGGGATCGCGGCGTCGGGCAGGAGCAACAGCGCGCCCTGCCGGTTGCCTGTTTGCAGGCAGGGAAATATCAGCCGCGCACGCATATGGACGCAGCCTCGCTCGAGGAGCTGGCGGCCTCGATCCGCGCCCAGGGGTTGATGCAGCCGATTCTCGTGCGGCCGCTCGGTGACACCGGCGATCGTTACGAAATTGTTGCCGGCGAACGGCGCTGGCGGGCGGCGCAGCTTGCCGGCCTGACTGAGGTCCCGACGCTGATCCGTGAAATTCCGGATGAGTCGGCGCTGGCAATGGCGCTGATCGAGAACATTCAACGCGAGAATCTCAACCCGCTTGAGGAAGCGCAGGGTTTGCAGCGTCTGGTCGATGAATTTTCCATGACACACCAGCAAGCGGCCGATGCTGTTGGCCGTTCGCGCCCGGCGGCGTCGAACCTGCTGCGCTTATTGCAGCTCGCCAAACCCGTACAGGCGCTGCTGATGGCGGGGCGGCTCGACATGGGGCATGCGCGTGCGCTGTTGCCATTGCCCGCTGACGTACAGATACAGTTGGCGCAGCGCATTGTGCAGAAAGCTTTGTCCGTGCGTGAAGCGGAGCGGCTGGCGCAGCAAACGCTGAAACCGCCCAAAGTGCCGACTGACGCGCGGCCGGACCGTGATCTGTTGCGCTTGCAGGAGGAGCTGGCTGATCTGCTGGGCGCACCGGTGGAAATTCGCACCAACAAAAAGGGCGCCGGCCGTATACAGATTGGCTTTGGCAATCTGGATCAACTGGAAGGTATTCTTCAGAAACTGAAATGATGGGCAGGGCTTTCCCCCGGTAATCCGCCTTAACCCCGAATGCTTGCGGCGTGAGGGGTACGGTTTGGCGTAGTGTGAAACAGCGCCGCCATTTTTGTGGAATTTGCCAAACCGCGAATGTGGGTATCGGAAAACCGCAGTAGTTTGTTTTTTTAGGCTATGTTATAAAGCCGCCTGTTACAAACAGCGGGCGATCATCCTGTCGTCCTAGGCAAGCGTATCGGGGATATGGCGAATGACCGATGGGTGCAAACTTTTGGGAATAAGCCATGTTTAGGTTCATCCTGACGCAAGCTGCCGTCGTTGTCATCACCGCTATTGTCATGGGCGTATTCTTTGGCTGGCGGAGTGCTGTATCGGCGGGAATAGGCGGGGGTATCTGCGTGTTGCCGAACTTTCTTTTTGCCCTGCATCTGAAGTTCACGGCACACAGGTTCGCTACAGGCGGGGCGGCGGGTTTCTTTATTGGCGAGTTCGTCAAGGTTGCGCTAACGCTCGGTTTGTTGGCTGTAGCAATAAAAAAATACGCCGATCTGCATTGGCCTTCACTGTTGGTCGGTATGGTGCTTGCTTTGCAGGCGGGGTTATTGGGTTTCTGGAAAAAGTCCTGATATGGCGACAGGTCATGAGGTAGCTGCTGGCAATCCGCCCAGTGCGGGAGATTATGTTTTGCACCACCTGGGGAATTTCAATTCTGCCGGGCATCCGCAAACTGCCATCGTCGATTTCAGTATCTTCAATTACGATACCTTTTTCTTCTCACTTGTGCTGGGGGCGGCTGCCTGCCTGGTGATGTGGCTGATTGCCCGCAAAGCCCGTTCAGGTGCGCCGGGACGCGCGCAAGCGGCGTTGGAAATCTTGGTCGAGATGGTTGATGGGCAGACCAAGATGATTGTGCATAATGAACAGTCGCGTCGATTTGTCGGGCCGTTGGCGCTGACTGTTTTTATATGGGTTTTCCTGATGAATTCGATGGATTTCCTGCCGGTCGATCTGTTGCCGACACTGTGGCAGAAAATCTCTGGGAATGACCATGCCTATCTGCGCGTGGTGCCGACGGCCGACCTGAGCGGCGCGATTGGTTTGTCGGCGGGCGTTCTGCTGATCTGTTTTTTCTACAACATCAAAATTAAGGGGCTGGGCGGCTGGGTGCATGAACTATTTACTGCGCCATTCGGTAACAGCCCTCTGTTTTATCTGCCTAATTTTGCTATGCAATGCGTTGAGTTCGCCGCTAAAACCATTTCGCACGGCATGCGGTTGTTCGGCAATATGTACGCGGGCGAGCTGCTGTTTCTGCTGATTGCGCTGATGGGCATGTTCGCCCCCGCCATGTCTACGTCAGGCGGCATCATGATGTGGTTGGGGCATGTGATCATCGGTTCGTTCTGGGCGCTTTTCCATATCTTCATCGTTGTGTTGCAGGCATTCATCTTCATGATGATGGCGTTGGTTTATGTTGGGCAGGCGCACGAAAGCCATTAACGGATCGGAGTTTGTTTGGGCAGTAAGTTTTTTGATCGTCAATCCTATCTTGAGGAGTAATTCATGGAACAAGTCTATGCATATGTCGCTATCGCTTGCGGTATGATCATCAGTCTGGGTGCGCTTGCGGCCTGCTTTGGAATCAGCTTGATGGGCGGGAAGTATCTGGAAGCCTCGGCCCGTCAACCCGAGCTGATGAATGATCTGCAAGTCAAGGTGTTCATCCTTGCTGGTCTGATCGATGCGGCGTTCATCATTGGCACGGGCGTTTCCGCCTGGTTCGCTGTCTCGACCTTCCTCAAGTAAAGGATTCGTCCCGGTTTCCCACCGATTTGGGAGACTTCGTCTACTTTGCTTATGGAAAGGTACCTGACGTGTATCTGAACTCTACTTTATTTGCACAGATCGCGGTTTTCATCGTTCTCGCGCTGTTTACGATGAAGTTCGTCTGGCCGCCGATTGCCAAGGTGCTTGACGAGCGGGCGGCGAAAATTGCCGAAGGGCTGGCGGCCGCAGAGCAGAGTCGCAACGCTCTTAAGTCTGCTGAAAAACGTTCTGCCGAAACGGTGCGCGCTGGGCAGGAAAAAGTGGCCGAACTACTGCTGCAGGCGGAAAATCAGTCGCAGCGGATCATCGAAGCGGCCAAGGCGCAGGCGCAGATTGAGGCCGAGAAAATTATTCTCGGCGCCAAAGCCGAAATCGAGCAGGAGGCCTTACGTGCCCGCGAGGCCTTGCGCGAGCGAGTGGCCGATCTGGCCGTGGCGGGCGCTGAGAAGATTCTGCGCCGTGAAATCAACGCTGGCATACATGCTGATCTGCTTGCCCAGATCAGGCGGGATTTCTGATGGTTGAGGCGATCACTATTGCCCGGCCTTATGCCCAGGCGGTATTTCGGCTGGCCAAGGATACCAGGGCGCTAGATGCCTGGTCGGCGCGCCTCCGGCGTTTGGCCGAAATTGCCCAGGACCCACAGATGGCTCGGGCGATCGATAATCCGAAATTTTCACCGACGCAGCTTGCCGAGCTGTTTGTTTCGCTTTCCGGTGAGCCGGGCAATGTTGAACTGGCCAATTTTGTTGGCATGCTGGCAGAAAACGAGCGTTTCGGCATGCTTCCCGATATTTGGGCAGCGTATGAACAAGCCAAGATGGCGGATGCGGGTGTCAAGATTGCGCTTATTAGCAGCGCTTATCCACTTGACGATGCGCAATTGAAAAATTTGACCGGGGAGTTCGAGGCGCATTTCGGTGTTCGTCTGGAAGCACAGGTTTCTGTCGATCCAAATCTGATTGCCGGCGTCAAGGTGACTGTCGGTGATCAGGTTCTCGACCTCTCCGTGCGCGGCAAGCTGGATGCGATGGCCGCAGCGCTCAAGAATTAGGAGAAATGCATGCAATTGAATCCTTCCGAGATCAGTGAACTGATCAAGAGCAAGATTCAGAATCTGGATATGGGTTCCGAAACGCGGACGCAAGGAACCGTTGTTTCGGTGACCGATGGTATCTGCCGGATCCACGGGCTGGCTGATGTCATGCAAGGTGAAATGCTTGAGTTTCCTGGCGGCACTTTCGGCATGGCGCTCAACCTGGAACGCGATTCTGTCGGCGCAGTGGTGCTTGGTGAATACGAGCAGATTTCTGAAGGCGATGCCGTGCGCACGACCGGGCGCATTCTTGAAGTGCCGGTTGGCCCGGAACTTCTGGGTCGTGTGGTTAATTCACTGGGCCAGCCAATTGACGGCAAGGGGCCGGTGAATGCCAAACTGACTGACAAGATCGAAAAAGTTGCGCCGGGCGTCATCTGGCGCAAATCGGTATCGCAGCCGGTTCAAACGGGCCTGAAGTCGATCGACTCGATGGTGCCGATTGGCCGGGGGCAGCGCGAACTCATCATCGGTGACCGGCAAACCGGTAAGACGGCGGTGGCGGTCGATACGATCATTAACCAAAAGGGCAAGGATCTGTTCTGCGTCTATGTGGCGGTCGGGCAAAAAGCCTCCACGGTAGCCAACGTCGTGCGCAAGCTCGAAGAGCACGGCGCCATGGAATACACTATCGTTGTTGCGGCCACGGCCTCGGAATCGGCGGCGCTGCAATACATTGCCCCCTATGCGGGCTGTACGATGGGCGAATATTTCCGCGATCGCGGACAGGATGCGCTGATCATCTACGACGATCTGACCAAACAGGCCTGGGCATATCGCCAGGTCTCTTTGCTGTTACGTCGCCCGCCGGGGCGCGAAGCCTATCCGGGCGACGTGTTTTATCTGCATTCGCGCCTGCTTGAACGCGCCGCGCGTGTCAATGAGGAATACGTCGAGCACTTTACCCAAGGCGAAGTCAAGGGGAAGACCGGCTCGCTGACGGCGCTGCCAATTATCGAAACGCAGGCGGGCGACGTTTCTGCGTTCGTGCCGACCAATGTGATTTCGATTACCGACGGCCAGATTTTCCTGGATACTGACCTGTTCAACTCGGGTGTGCGTCCGGCTATTGACGCCGGGATTTCCGTGTCGCGGGTGGGTGGCGCAGCGCAGACCAAAGTCATCAAAAAATTGGGCGGCGGCGTGCGTCTGGCCCTGGCGCAGTACCGCGAACTGGCGGCTTTTGCACAGTTCGCCTCTGACTTGGATGAGGCCACTCGCAAGCAGCTCGATCGTGGCCGTATGGTGACTGAGCTGATGAAGCAACCGCAGTATTCACCCATGTCTGTTTCGGAGATGGCCATCACGCTGCACGCTGTCAATCAAGGGTTCTTCGATGATGTGGACGTCAAGAAAGCGCTAGAGATTGAAAAACAGATGCATGCTTTCATCAAGCAGAATTACGGCGATCTGGTCGATGCCATCGAAACCCGGAAAGACCTTGATGCCGAGGCCGAGAAGGCTTTGACTGACGCGATCGGCGCATTCAAGGCTTCCATCGCCTGAGCGGGGAATCGATATGGCGAGCGGCAAGGAAATCCGCAACAAGATCAAAAGCGTCGAAAGCACACGCAAGATCACCAAGGCGATGGAGATGGTCGCCGCTTCGAAAATGCGTAAGGCGCAGGATCGCATGCGGGCGGCACGTCCCTATGGCGAGAAGATTCGGCGCGTGGCCGGTAATCTTTCCAATGCGTTGACCGAATACAGCCATCCTTTTCTTGAACCGAGGGAGACGGTCAACAACGTCGGCCTGATTGTGGTGACCTCCGACAAGGGACTGTGTGGCGGCCTAAACACCAACGTTCTGCGCTTGGCGCTGAGTCGGATGAAAACCTGGGATGCCGAGGGCAAACGCCTGCAGGTTTCGGCGATCGGCAACAAAGGTTTCAATTTTATGATGCGTGCCGGCGCCAATATCGTTTCACACTTGATCGGCCTGGGTGATACGCCGCGCCTGGAAGCGTTGATCGGTCCGGCCAAGGTGATGATCGACGCCTATCTGAACGGCGAGGTCGATGTCGTTTATATCGCCTACACGCGCTTCATTAATACGATGAAACAGGAGCCGGTCGTCGAACAGCTACTCCCGTTGTCGGGTGATCTGGCAGAGGGGAGCGGAAGCGGGGCGTTGTGGGATTATCTTTATGAGCCGAATCCGGAAGAAGTCGTCGATACCCTGCTATTGCGCTATGTCGAAGCGCTGCTCTATCAGTCGGTTGCCGAAAACATGGCCTCCGAACAAAGTGCGCGCATGGTGGCGATGAAATCGGCGTCCGACAACGCCAAGAGCGTGATAGGCGAACTCCGGCTGATGTATAACAAAGCGCGTCAGGCGGCAATTACCAAGGAGCTTTCGGAGATCGTCGGCGGCGCTGCAGCCGTCTGATCGCAGGCCGATCGTACACAAACCGGTTTATTGATTGAGGACAAGACGATGAGTCAAGGAAAGATTGTTCAGTGCATCGGCGCCGTGGTCGACATCCAGTTTCCGCGCAATGCCATTCCCAAAGTTTATGACGCGCTCGAACTCGATAAATCCGAGGAACACGCGGGCTGTGAGGCTGACCTGGTCTTCGAGGTGCAACAGCAGCTTGGTGATGATGTGGTGCGCACGATTGCACTGGGGTCATCTGACGGTCTGCGCCGTGGCATGAAAGTCAACGCAACTGGCGCACCTATCTCGGTGCCGGTGGGTGAAGCGACGATCGGCCGTATTGTCAACGTGCTGGGCCGCCCGATCGACGAAGCGGGGCCGATTGCGACGGAAGAGCGGCGTTCCATTCACCAGCCCGCACCGAAATTCGACGAGTTGTCGCCTTCGGTCGAGTTGCTCGAAACAGGCATCAAGGTCATCGACCTCGTTTGCCCGTTTGCTAAAGGCGGTAAGGTTGGCCTGTTTGGCGGCGCGGGCGTCGGCAAGACGGTCAACATGATGGAGTTGATCAACAATATCGCCAAACAGCACTCCGGTCTGTCGGTATTTGCCGGTGTCGGTGAGCGCACCCGCGAGGGCAACGACTTCTATCACGAAATGAAGGATTCGAACGTGCTCGACAAAGTGGCGATGGTCTTCGGCCAGATGAACGAGCCGCCCGGAAACCGCCTGCGCGTTGCGCTGACCGGTCTGACCATGGCCGAACGTTTCCGCGACGACGGTCGTGACATCTTGTTCTTTGTTGACAACATTTATCGTTATACGCTGGCCGGGGTCGAAGTCTCGGCGCTGCTTGGGCGGATGCCTTCAGCAGTCGGCTACCAGCCGACGCTGGCCGAAGAAATGGGGCGTTTGCAGGAGCGCATCACCTCGACCAAGGTCGGTTCGATCACCTCGATTCAGGCGGTGTATGTGCCTGCTGATGACTTGACCGACCCGTCACCGGCGACGACTTTCCTCCACCTTGATTCGACGGTCGTGCTTTCGCGCGATATCGCCGCACTCGGCATCTATCCCGCTGTCGATCCGCTTGATTCGACTTCGCGTCAGCTCGATCCACAAGTCGTCGGCGAGGAGCATTACAAGGTTGCGCGTGCCGTACAAATGACCTTGCAGCGTTATAAGGAACTGCGCGATATCATCGCCATTCTCGGGATGGACGAACTGTCGCCGGATGACAAGCAGACCGTTTACCGCGCACGCAAAATTCAGCGTTTCCTGTCACAACCGTTCCATGTAGCCGAAGTCTTTACCAATGCGCCGGGCAAGTATGTACCGCTCAAGGATACGATTCGCGGCTTTAAGATGATTGTCGAGGGGGAATGCGACAATATTCCCGAACAGGCCTTCTATATGGTGGGCAGTATCGAAGAAGCGCTTGAAAAGGCCAAGACGCTGTAAGGCAAGAAGCGACTATTCAAGGAGCGATCACTTATGTCATCACAAAGGCTTCATGTCGATGTCGTCAGCGCCGAAGAGCAGATTTTTTCGGGTGAGGCCGAATTCGCCGTTTTTCCCGGCGTGCAGGGCGAGATCGGCGTTTATCCGCGGCATACGCCGCTGTTGACGCACCTGAAGTCGGGGACTATCCGCCTCAAACTTCCGGACCGGAAAACGCCAGAACTGGTCTATGTCTCCGGCGGCATTCTCGAAATCCAGCCGGAGCTGGTGACGGTGCTGGCGGATACGGCCATTCGCGCGCGCGATCTGGATGAGGCCAAAGCCATTGCGGCTCGGCAGAACGCCGAAGCGTTGGCTGAAACACGGCAGACCAACGTTAATTACGCAGCGGCGGAAGCTGAGCTGATGCAATCGGTCGCCCGCCTGAAAGATATTTCAAAGCTTACCGGCAAGCGCCGCAGCGGGTACTCGTAGCATACAATGCGGGCTGTTTTCTGCGCGTATATAGGGACAAGCCTGACCCAACCCGGATATCGAATATCACATAGCAGATAAACAGATATCTACCCGTGCAGTATTCTGAAAATGTAAAGCCCCTTACTGGTTGCGTAAGGGGCTTTCGTTTTTAATTAAACTTTTCTGTACCGTTCATCATTTCTCAAATGTGATGGAATGCCGCAGCCCGTTTTCCTGCTGCGGTTTTCTGCTACAGCCTTTTGCCTTGCCGCAACTGGAGCAGGCGCAGCCCTTCTTGATAAAGAATTTGCGCCACAAATAGAGGCAGGCAATGGCAGCGATGGCGATCAGTATTCCCCACTCCGTCCAGTCCAATGTGGTTTCTGCGCTTAGATCAATCGAGGGTGTCATGGTGATTTTTCTCTCGGGTATCAAATGTCAAATCGACCTGCCCGCAAACCCCCGTAAATCATGGGCTAGCGAACAGGAGGCTTATCAATGTTCATCCATGCCGTTTCATGAAGAATATTCCGGTTGTCCCAGATGAACGCCAAAAGGCCGGCGGTATAGCCCGACGATCAGCAACAGCGCCAGACCAATGAAATACACCGCCGAGAAGGCCTGGATGCCGCTCAAGCCCAGCGCACTGCCTAAAGTATAGACGCCGCTGGCAACGAGCAGCCCCAGCGTGGTGGGGAAAATCATGGAAAACAGCATCCATTTGTAGGAGCCCGTCTGCACGCGAATCATGATGGTCGTTGCCAGGCAGGGCGGGTAGAGGGCAAAAAACAAAATCAGCGCAACGGCGGTGAGTGCATCGTAGCCATGAGCCTTCTGTTCTTCACCCATGCGCTCTTCCAGCGTGCGATTTTCTTCGTCATCCTGGCCGAACAGTACGCCCAGTGTTGCCACGCTACTCTCACGCGCCGAAAAGGAGCTAAGGAGGGCAACATTGATTTTCCAGTCAAAATTGGCAAATCGCGTGACGCTTTCCAGGCTGCGCCCGACGCGCCCCAGAATACTGTTTTGAATGCGGATTTCCTTCATTTCGCGGCGCATGTCTTTGCGGGCATCGTCCAGCTTTTTCAGGTTGCGCGCGGCCTTTTTAGCCATTACATCCCCGCCGCGTTGTAGGAAAGGATAGAAACCGGGATATTTGGCCGCGTAATCCTGGTCAAGCTGTTTGGCCGCTTTCGGGCCGGAGACATTGAGTTTCTGCGCGCGGTAGCTGTTATAGACATTGACCAGATCAATCAGTTTTTTCTGATCATCGACAGCGGCCAGGTGCGGATTGCCTTGCATGCCTTTGTAGAACGCGGCAATGGCTGCTTCGGCCCTGCCGCGGTACTCTGCATCCTGCTGCGGAGTGAGACCAGGAAATTGCAGCAGAATGTACACCACCGTGGCGACGGCAACGACGATCGTGCCCACTTTCTTGATATACAGCCAGGTGCGATCAAATGCACGGCGCAACACGCTCTTGATGCCTGGCAGATGATAATGGGGCAGCTCCATGACGAAAGGTGCTGTCTCCATGTTGCGTAGCACCGAGACCGTGAGCAGCTTGGAAACGAGCAGCGCAATGATGATGGTGATGGTGGAAATGTAGAACAGAATCAGTCCCTTGTCTTCCGCAAAATAAATGTTGACGAGTAAGACATACAGCGGCACTTTGGCCAGACAGTTCATAAAAGGTACGGTAAGAATGGTGGCCATGCGCGCGCGCGTATCGGGAATGCCTTTGGTCGCCATGACGCCGGGCACGGCGCAGCCGCCGGCGAATACGCCCGCCAGTATCAGCGGTAACGTGGACTGGCCGTGCATCCCAAAGCGGTGCAGGATGCGATCGAGGATAAAGGCGATGCGCGCCATGTAGCCGCTGTCTTCCAGAATAGCGATGAGTGCAAACAGAATCAGGAAGATAGGCACGTAATTGAGCAGGGTATTCGCCGAATCGACCATCCATAGCCCCATCGAGCGTAATTGCGGATCGACCAGAAAGCCGGCGTCAGGCAGGATCGACGCCACCAGGTTGCGCAGACCGGCGAGAAGCGGCCAGGTGATTTTAGTCAGCTCATAACCCTGTACGATGGAAAGCTGGTAGATCAGCCAGATCGTCAGGATCAAAAATACGGGCGCAAATATGCGGTTCAGCAAAACCCTGTCCAGCCGTTCGGTGAAACCGATCTTGTTCGGCGTGTGCTGCTCCACCGCCGCTGTACAGGCGGCTTCGGCCGCTTCATGGCGGAGGCGGAGTGCGGCATCGGCAAACGATTGCCCGGTGCTTTGCGTGTATTCTGTCGATAAGGCATCCGCGCCTTTTTTCAGGTTTTGCCATACTTCCGGCAAGGCCTGATGTGCGGCATTGGCCAGGCTTTCATCATTTTCCAGCGTCAATACCGCTGCCCATCGGCGCGGATAGCCAGGCAACAATTCTGGGTGCTGCGCCCAAGCCTCCGTTTGCGCGTGGACGGCGCCTTCCCATTCGCCATAGGGAAAAGACGGCGCAATTTGATTCCCTGTGGAAATTTCAGCAATCTTGTTACGCAGCGCCTCGATACCCTGCCCTTTGCTACCGATGGTTGCAATCACGGGAATGCCCAGGTGCGCTTGCAGCTTGTCCGCATGGACGGCCAGCCCCAGCTGCTGCGCTACATCGACCATATTCAGCGCCAGCACAATCGGACGGTTGAGTTCCATGAGCTGGAAGGTCAGATGCAGGCTGCGTTCCAAATTGGCCGCATCAACGACATTGATGATGACGTCCGGCGCTTCGCCAAGCAGAAAGTCCCGGGCGACGCGTTCTTCCGGGGAAAATGAAGTCAGCGCATAAGCGCCCGGCAGATCCACGACTTCTACGCGCTGTCCGTCATGGCGGTAGAAGCCGCTTTTTTTGTCGACGGTCACGCCTGGATAATTGGCAATGTGTTGCTGCAAGCCGGTCAGGGCATTGAACAACGTGGATTTTCCTGAGTTTTGCTGGCCGGCCAGAGCGACGAGCAGCCTGTCTTTCTTTTCCATCATTTTATAAAGCTACGGCCTCGATCAGATCCGCTTCCGATCGGCGCAGAGAGACAAAAGAATTCCCCACGCGGATTTCAATGGGGTCGTTCAGTGGGGCGACACGCAGCAGCGTGATTTCGGCATCAGGAAAGATGCCCAGATCCATGAGCCGGCGACGCATGATGCCGCTGCCGCCCACCGTATGGATACGGCAACGTTGCCCTGCGGGCAAATGGGATAAAGTTTGCCACGGAGCATGAGCCGCGCCCTCGCACCCGGATTGGGTTGTGGAGCGGTCGTCTGCAAAACCGGCGGGCGTTTCGTCGGATCGTTCCGTCATGTAAGCCTCGTCAAAAACCAAAAACCTCCGCATTGCTGGCAATGCGGAGGTTCGCATCGGGAATCGCACTGCCTGTCCCGGCCGGAAAACGGTTGGCCGAGACGATGCTGCTTACCTTATTCCATTTTGTCGGCACGGATCCAGATAACCGCATCCTGGCTGAGTGCCTTGCCTTTGTATTCTTTTTGCGGTCCGGCGCCCAGCGCGGCAAAGCCCCAGAAACCTTCCTTGGGAATACCGAACGTAAATACGCCGTTAGCATCGGTTATGGCAACCAACGCGCCTCCCTTGGCCGAAGCTGATTTCTTGGAAGACGGACGGTTAGCCTTCACGTCAGGCGGAGCTGCGAGATATTCGATCTCGATTTCCACGCCAGCAGCCGGTTTGCCCTCCATCAGCACCTGTCCTGAAAATGTGGAGCCGACCAGTACATTGGTGGGTTTGTTGAGCGGCACAATCTCGACCGGTAAACCAACGGGTTTTTCCCAACCAGAAGGAATGCCGCCCTTATTCACATAAGACTTGGTGATTTGCTGGATGTAGGTATCCTCACTTTTTTCATAGTAAGGCGCCGGTTGCAAAACGAAGAGGTAATCTCCGTTACGGCGAATGTTAACCTCCGCCTCAAAGGCTTTGGCCCGGTTGTCTTTTCCCGCAAAGGAAATTGGTTTCAATGCCTTGGACAGATCGACCTTTTCACCTTTAAAAACGTAGAAAAACTGTTCGGGTTGTTCCATATCCATGGCATGGCCGTTCTCCATCGGATGCCAGAATATCAGTTTGACGGGAATGTTTTTCGGCTTGTCGAGATTGACTTCCGGCGTATATACCAATTGGAAATGGGCATGCGCCGCACTTGCAGACAACGCCAACAGCAAGGCTGAAGAAAGGGAGGCCAGAAATTTTTGGCTCATAACGCACTCCTAAGAAATCATTAAACCTATCGATTATTAGTTGATCTTTTCACCAGGGATAGTGATTTGATGCCCTTCACCGCCGTCGAACTGTACAGAATACTTGCCGGCTGGCTTTTTGAACGTGAACATGCTGTTTTTATCCATTTTGCCCTGCAACACGACCTTACCGCTGGCGTCCATGACATTCATCTTGACACCTGCGGCGGAAGAACCGTCCGAAAAGCCGCCTTCGCATTCCACCGTGCCGTCGCCGTTATCGCTGCAATTGCACAATGGCGTATGGGCCAGTGCCGTACCTGCCCACAAGCATCCGGCAATCAGTAAAGCAGACGTTCCCAATTTGTATGTCTTCATTGCAATTTCTCCTTTGAGTAAGGCAGGCGGCGCATTATTTTTGTGGCGTCGGTACTGCCGGTGACATCTGATAATTCCCTGAACAGGCCGCAGAGCGCCTGAAACAGACGGCAAAATAATACTCTTAGATAATGATATTTACTAGTATCAGCTGTGGGTGTTCATTGTGCGTGGATGCCAGGCGCCTCCAGCATTCCGGCATCTGGGGCGCATATATTCGGCATGGACGGAGTTTGTCCTGACGGTACGGGAGGGTCTGAATGGGCAGTCTTGTGATCGATTCATGCAACGCCAGGTTGCGACCAGACACCCTGTGCGACTAATTGCGCGCTGGCGGCTTCCGCCCAGCCGCGGTTGGCGGCCGGGTTGGCCGGGCTGGGATGCAGGATTTTACCGATGCGCAGCGGCATGCCCTGAAGCGCAGTTCTGGCGCGGGCTTCGGCAAAGCTGCCGACGCCGATGACCCACGCCGGCGCCAAGGCCGTGACGACTTTGCGTAGGTGCGCATCACAAGCAGCGTAGAGTGGCGTGGTTTCCGTGTTCGGCAACTTGTCCGGCGTCAGATTACGGCCCTGGTCGAAAAAAGCAAGCGGACAATAATTGGCGACAAAATGCTCGGCGAAAAAGGCTTCGGCCGTGCCGAAACGAGTACGGAACAGCCCCCATAAGCGGTGGCCGCTGACCTCGGCGCGCCGGCAGGTAAACCCTTCGATCGGGCGCTTGGGGTTCTCGCGCTGTGGTTTGCCGACGGGGGCGTCGATGCCCAGCCAGTCACGCACGGCGGCGATTTCTCCAAAAGGTACGCCGCATTGCACCATGCCGAAAGGGCCGGGATTCATGCCGAGAAAGATGGCCTGCTTGGTTCCGTTACCAAAACGGCGCAGGTAAGTTTCGTGCGGCGCCCAGGCGTAATCGAGCGGGTTGTAGACATGTGAGACGGGGGGCGAGAAAGTGAGCCGGCCGACGTCGGCCGAGAGCGTTTGTGCCGCCGCAATCAGACGTGCGGCAATCGAAATGCTATCCATGACGAGAATCTTGTGCGGTGCCCGCCGATGAATTTTGCGAAAGCGTGATGAGCGGTACTTTCATCCGCCAGGTCATGACGACGCCGGGCAGTGCGATGACTACTGAAAACAGATAGAACGCCTGCCAGCCGATGCTTTCCGTCAAAACACCGGCGACCGGGCTGACATAGATACGCCCAACAGCGGCCAGTGCGGAGAGCAGGGCATAGTGGGTGGCAGTGAAGCGGCTGTTGCACAGCGCCATCAACAGGGCGACCAGCGCCACCGTGCCCATGCCGCCGGTGATGTTCTCAACGGCGATGACGGTGAGCAGCAGAAAGTCAAGGGAAGCGCTTTCGCGCAGTGAAACGAAGACCCAATCGAACGGCGGTACGGCAACGCTGCCCCAGGCGCCCTTGCCGAGTACGGCAATCAGATAAAAGCCGAAGTTCGAGACCAATTGCAGAATACCGAACAGGAGCAGCGCTCGATAAAGGCGCAGGCGCAGCATCAGCGCGCCGCCGACGATCGCGCCAAAAATCGTCAGCCAGATGCCGATGATCTTGTTGGCGATGCCGACCTCGGCTTGCGAGAACGCCAGCCCTTTAATCAGAAAGGCCGTCGTAAGGCTGCCGGCAAAGGCATCTCCCAGCTTGTAGAGAACGATCAGCAGCAGAAACGAGGCGGCGCCTGGCTGTGCGAAATAACTGGACAATGAGGCGTTGAGCGTTTCAAAGCGCGCCAGGCGGGCGAACCACCAGGCCAGCGGCAACGCGGCGGCGATCTCGGCCAGAACGAAAAGTAACTGAATCCAGTGATTGCCGCTGCCCGGATCGAATCCGAGTAAAGATAGCAGGCCGCGGGCCAGATAGTAGCCGGAAAAGACGCCGACTAGCATTGCCGCGAATCCGGCGATTTCCCTGACAGGGCTGGAGGCCAGCGGTTTCGATTCGCTGCGCACCGGCGGCAATAAAAACAGCGAGAGCGCGGCGGAGATGCCCATGATCGTTCCCATCAGTGCATAGACGCGCGGCCAGGACGACCACTGGTCGGCCCAGATCAGCGCGATGCCGCCGGAAACGATCATCGCCAGGCGATAGCCAAAAACGTGCAGTGAAGCGCCGAGGCCGTGTTCAGCCTTGTCGTTGAGCGCATCGGCACGGTAGGCATCGACGACGATATCCTGCGAAGCCGAGAGAAACGCGAGCAGTACGGCCCATTGGGCAAAAAGCGTCGGCTGCCGGCTGGGCGAGAGGCCGGACATGATCAATAACGTCAGCGCCAGGCCGCCCTGCGTGAGCGCCAGCCAGCCGCGCCGCCGACCAAGCCAGGGCGGCTCGAAGCGATCCATCAGCGGCGCCCAGAGAAACTTGAAGGTGTAGGGGGCGCCGATGAGACCAAAGAAGCCGATCGTTGCGATATCGACGCCGTCAACAGCCAGCCAGGCCTGTAAGGCCTGACCGGTCAGCGCCAGCGGCAACCCGGAAGCGAAACCGAGGAAAAGCACCGCCGCCAGACGATGGCTTCGACCCAGGAAATGCATCGGACTATGCCCGGCCGAGCCGGTAAAAAGCCAGGCTGCCGTTCAGGTTCGGATCGTCGATGACGGGCTGGCCGTTGTCATCAAAGGCGCGGCGTTCGCGGATTTCGATATCCAGCCGGCTGCACAGCGCCTCAAAATCGGCAATCGTGAAGAAGCGGACGTTCGGCGTGTCGTACCATTCATAAGGCAGATCCTCGGATACTGGCACGTGGCCGCGGACAATGGCCTCGCGGTTAATCCGATAGGCAAAATTCGGAAAACTGACCACGGCCTCACGCGCCACGCGCAGCATTTCGTTCAGGATGCGCTCGGTTTCCAGCATGGTCTGCAGGGCCTGCGAAATGATGGCGTGATCGAATGATTGGTCTTCAAAACTGGACAGTCCCTGGTCGATATTCATCTGAATGACGTCGATGCCGTTGCGGATGCAGGCCAGCACCTTATCGGGGGCGATTTCGACGCCGTAGCCGCTGATTTTGCGCGTCTCGCGCAGGTAGCGCAGCAGGTTGCCATCGCCGCAGCCGAGGTCAAGCACACGCTCGCCGGCGGGAATCCAGTCGGCAATGACGGCAAAATCGAAGCGTTCGCGTTCGTGCTTGCTAAGTTGGTTGAGATTCATACCGCAATATTCTCCAGGTACGCGCGCAGCACGGCGTGATAATGCGCATCGTTGAGCAGGAAGGAATCATGCCCGGCGACGCAGTCGATTTCCGCATACGCCACACGGCGCCGGTTCTTGAGCAACGCAAAGACGATTTCGCGCGAACGTGCGGGCGAGAAGCGCCAGTCGGTCGAAAAGCTGACGACGAGGAAATCCGCACGCACGCGCACCAATGCAGCCGCCAGATCACCGCCGTAGGCATAGGCCGGGTCAAAATAATCGAGCGTCTTGGTCGTCATCAGGTAAGTGTTGGCGTCGAAAAAACCCGCAAATTTGTCGCCTTGATAGCGCAGATAGGATTCGATTTCGAAGTCGACATCATAATTGTAGGTATGCTGGTCATAGCGCATCTGGCGGCCGAATTTCTCATTCATCTGATCGTCCGACAAATAGGTAATGTGACCGATCATGCGTGCCAGCCGCAGGCCGCGTTCCGGCACGACGCCGTATTCAGCGTAGTGGCCGTCATGGAAATCCGGGTCGGAGAGAATCGCCTGGCGGGCGATTTCGTTGAAAGCGATGTTTTGCGCCGAGAGTTTTGGCGCCGAGGCAATGGCGATAGCGTGACGGATGCGCTCGGGAAACTGCAGCGACCACTCAAGAGCCTGCATGCCGCCGAGGCTGCCACCGATGACGGCCGCCCAGGCCTCGATCCCTAGATGGTCGGCCAGGCGTGCTTGCGCGGCTACCCAGTCTTCCACCATCACCAGCGGGAAATCGGCGCCGTAGTGCTTTCCGGTTTCCGGATTACGCGAGAGCGGCCCGGTCGAACCAAAACAGCCGCCCAGATTGTTGACGCCAACAACGAAAAATTTTCGCGTGTCAAGTGGCTTGCCCGGGCCGACGAGATTGTCCCACCAGCCGAGATTTTTCGGGTTGTCGCTGGCGATACCTGCAACATGGTGGTTGCCGGAAAGTGCATGGCAGACCAGCACCGCGTTGCTGCGCGCGGCGTTGAGCGTGCCATAGGTTTCGAAAACGAGTTCGAAGCCGGGTAACTGCGCGCCGCTTTTCAGCGTCAGCGGCACATCGGAATAAAAGCGTTGCGGCGCTACGACGCCGACGGAATTATCTGCAATCATCGTATGCGTATCGTGCATGTTGTACAGAGCGTACCAAAATAAATAACGCCCAACCGGCTTGGCAATGTCCGGAAGAAGCCGGACAAACACCTGATAAGCGGGCTGGGCGAATACGCTTTAGCCGAATTTATCGAGCGCCCGCAAGCTGATCCTCAAATCGGCGCTGGCTGGAAAATTAATGGCGCCGCGGGAAAATGTCAAGAAACCGTCGATGCGTATAAGACTCGCTGAGTGTTGCCGGGTTCCGGCAGCTTGGATATTAGATATGCACGCCAGAACAAAGCGGATGCTTCAGAATTGTGAATAATCGAAATACGCAGAAAAGAGTTAAGTCATCTAAACACGCCGTGCCAGGCGATGCCGATCGTGTGTGTGGGAATGGTATTTGACAGCACAAAGAGTTGACTTGCCAGCTAGGGAGCACGTGTTTTTATTGACTAGCCTGTTTGCCCGGGGGATAGTTCCGGACGGGATCAGTATTCTTAAATAGCAGACAGGGAGGTCGGTTATGAATGAGATCCTTGGCGGTATTTGCTATGCCCAATCCGGCGCCAGATCAGACCATGCTGACTGGCAATCTCTACAAAGCCACGAGTACAAAGTCGGCGAGATGGCGGCTGCCTTTGCTGCTGCCTTCGGTGCGGAACAAATTGCCCGCTACACCGGGCAGCTGCATGACCTTGGTAAATACACACCGGAATTCAATGCGCGTTTACACGGCGGTCCGCGTGTTGATCATGCTACTGCTGGTGCAAAAATCGCCTTTGAACGCTGGGGAAAAATCGCCATCGGCAAACTGATGGCATTTTGCATTGCGGGGCACCATGCCGGATTAGCAAATGGAAACGGTGAAGGTGATAACCGCCGCACGTTAAAGCAGCGTTTGGCTTTGCAATTCGGCGCAGATATTCCCGCTCTCGATAACCTGTGGCAACAAGAAATCAAGCTCCCCAAAAACCTGTCTGCACCGCCACTTAAAGCCGATGCGCATCATCCTTTTTTCTCCTACGCCTTCTTCACCCACATGTTCTATTCCTTCCTAGTGGATGCCCATTACTTTGATACTGAAATGTTTGTATAAGACTGGAAAACAAGTCGATTATGTGTAAAAGCTATCAAAACTATTTTGTATAGTGCTGTTGCATCTGTTTTTAGGATGTTGGTAATTATTGGAATAGTAAATCTTGGAGAGATATCTTGAATACTAACTACATCGCTCATATCCGTAAAACAGACAAACAGCCGCAACTCCTGCAAACCCATCTAACGGAAACGGCTGCTATTGCCAAAGCTTTAGCAAGCAAGCTAGGTTTGGGGCCGGTAGGTGAACTCCTTGGTTTAATGCATGACTTTGGCAAATATTCCCAAGATTTCCAAGACTATATCAAAAGCGTATCCGGTATTAATCCCGATACGGACGATTATGTTTTGCCCAATGGTAAAAAAATCGACCACTCTACCGCTGGTGCACAATGGGTTTACCGCGAATTGAGAAAATTCGGTGCGGCGCAGGGCATTGGCGAATTGTTTGGGCAAATACTGGGTTTGTGCATTGCATCGCACCACGGCGAAGGCTTGATTGACTGTTTGGACAATGTAGGCAACGCCGTATGGAAAAAGCGGTTTGAAAAGGTTGATGCACTGACGCATTTGGAGGAATGCAAGCAATATGCCGATAAAGCTGTTCTGCAAAAAGCACATGAATTGGCAGGGGGAAATCTGGTTCGCGGCCTGCGGAATGCGGTGGAGCCGATTCTTTCCGACTCAACGACCAACAGCAAAATCAAAGAATTTTATCTCGGCTGTCTGACCCGTTTCCTGTTTAGCTGCCTGATTGATGCCGACCGTATTAATAGTTCGGATTTTGAACGGGAAGCGCAAAAAGAAGCCCGCCGTTTGACCGAAAAACCAGATTGGCAACCGGCGATTGATAAATTGGAGACGCATTTGGCGGGCTTTGAAAACCGTTATCCTATTGACGAAATCCGCCGCAAAATTTCAGACGAATGCTTAAAAAGAGCGGTTGATTCTCAAGGCATTTATACACTCACAGTGCCGACCGGCGGCGGTAAAACATTGGCTAGTCTGCGCTACGCTTTACATCATGCGAAAAAGCACAATCTCGACCGCATTATCTACATCATTCCCTATACTTCCATCATCGACCAAAACGCGGAAGAAGTTCGTAAAATTTATTGTTTAGATTTGAAAGAAGATGACAATGGTGAATTTCATTCATGTAGAGAATGTTCAGAATGTGAGAAGTGGGTGCTCGAACACCATTCCAATTTAGAACCTGAAAAACAAAGCTGGCAGGACAAACTGCTGTCCGAAAACTGGGATAAGCCTATTGTGTTTACCACAATGGTGCAGTTCTTGGATGCCTGGTTTGGCGGCGGTACGCGCGGCGCACGCCATATCCACCCGATGACAAATAGCGTCTTGATTTTTGACGAAATCCAAACCCTGCCCGTGAAATGCGTGCATTTGTTTTGCAATGTGCTGAACTGGTTGACAGCATTCGGAAAAAGCACGGCGGTTTTGTGCACGGCGACGCAGCCTTTGCTTGGCGAATCGGGTTTGCGGAATTTCCCAGAAGGAAAAAGGGAAAGCATTGCCACACACGGTTTGTTAAGGCTACCTGAAAACGCCGAAATCATGGGCAAGCATCAGGATTTGGACAAATTATTTGCCGATTTATCGCGCGTGGAAATCCGATTCAACGAAAAAGCAGGCGGCTGGAATGTGGAAGAAGCAGGCGTGTTTTTGCTGGAACAGTTTCAGACGACCCCAAGCTGCCTATTTATCGTCAATACCAAAAAATGGGCGCAAGAGCTTTATCAATATTGCCAAAGGCAGAACGTGCCGCCCGAGGCCTTGTTTCATTTAAGTACCAACCAATGCGCGGCGCACCGCAAAGCGATTTTTGACACCATCAAAGCTCGTCTGGAAAACAAACAATCCGTTATCTGCATCAGCACCCAGTTGATTGAAGCCGGTGTGGATATTTCCATGGCTTGCGTGATTCGTGCCTTAGGCGGATTGGACAGCATTGCCCAAGCAGCAGGACGCTGCAACCGGCACGGCGAGAAAGAAGGCAAAGGGCCGGTTTGGGTGTTGAATTTGCAAGAGCAAGATTTTTCGCGGATATTGCCCGATATTCAGGCAGGCAAAACCCATGCCGAACGCGTGTTTTGCGATTTTGCCGGACAGGATATTTTGCAGCCAGAAGCGATGAAGCGATATTTTGAATACTATTTTTACCAGCGCAGCGATGAAATGTCGTATTCCGTCAAAAACAGCGCAACGGGTTCACTGCTGGATTGGTTGAGCGATAACGCGCTGAATCCTTATGGCGAAAAAAACAATAAAAGAAGCAAACCGTTGCCGTTGCTGATGCAATCCTTCAAAAGTGCAGGACGTGCCTTTCAAGCCATTGAGGCACCAACTCGTGCTGTGATTGTGCCGTATGGCGAAGGAGTGGAATTGATTGCCAAACTCTGTGGCGCATGGAATCCGAAAGAGATGTACCGCGCTTTGCAAAAGGCTCAGCGTTACAGCGTGAATGTTTTCCCAAAAGTTTGGGAACAATTACAAGATGAAGATGCGATTTATGAAACTATTAAAGGTTCGGGCATTTATTATCTAGATGAATGTCATTACAACAATGAATTCGGCTTGTCTTTAGATAAGACAAGCGAAATGACTTGCTATATATCTTAAGGAGCAATATGGACAGCAAAATCAGTTTCCGCGTATGGGGGCGGCAAGCCTTGTTTACCGACCCCGTTACCAAAATCGGCGGCGAAAAATTCAGCTACCAAGTGCCGACATACGAAGCCATTAAAGGTATCATTAAAAGCATCTATTGGAAACCTACGTTGATTTGGCATATCGACCGCATCCGCGTGATGAAACCCATCCGGACCCAAAGCAAATCCACTAAACCTCTGGACTGGAACGGCGGCAACACTTTGGCGATTTACACCTTTTTGCAGGACGTGGAATACCAAGTGGAAGCCCATTTTGAATGGAATGAGCATTGGGAAGAATTGGCAGGCGACCGCAATTTCGGCAAACACATCGCCATTGCCAGAAGAATGTTGGAACGCGGTGGGCGGCAGGATATTTTTCTCGGCACGCGCGATTGCCAAGGCTATGTCGAGCCTTGCGAGTTTGGCAGCCCAAGTCGAGATGGAAAAGCAGGCTTTTACGATGAAATCGACAACTTGGATTTCGGTTTAATGTTCCATAGTTTTGGCTATCCCGAAGAAACAGGAAAGCCCGAATTGGTCAGCCGTTTTTGGATGGCAAATATGAAAAACGGCGTGATTGAATTTCCCAGTGTAAACGAAAGTGCAGGCTGCCTGAAAACCCGGTTTATCCGCAAAATGCAGCCTGAAAAACCGTTCAAACGCGGCGAAAACGTCAAGCCTGTGGAAGATGAAGCCAAGGAGCTGGGATTATGAGCTGGATGCAGAAACTTTATCGGACTTATGAAAGCATTTTGGAACAGGGTGTTACCGATGATACTGAGCCACTGACACCGGTCGGGCATACCATCCAAAACGCGCACATCGTCATCGTGATTGACGGACAAGGCAATTTTCAGACGGCACGCGTTATGCCGCCAAAAACGGCGATTCTGCTGCCTGCCACCGAGTCGTCTGAAAACCGAACCAGCGGCGAAGCCCCGCATCCACTTGCCGACAAAATTCAATATGTCGCCAGGGATTACGTCGATTACGGCGGCGAAAAGAAAGCCTATTTTGATGGCTACCTAAAACAACTCAAAGCATGGTGCGAATCGCCTTTTGCCCATCCTAAAGTGCAGGCTGTGTTGAACTATGTTGCTAAGGGGCGGGTAGTTGCCGATTTGGTGGAAGCTGGCATATTTCAGCTCGATTCCGGTAACAAAGTGCTGAACAAATGGGAAGCCGAAGGCGATGCACCGTCGATTTTCTCAGCGTTGCCCAAAACCAAAGGCGAAATCGAATTCGGTTCGGCATTGGTTTGCTGGCAAGTGGAAATTGCGGGCGACGTACACAGCCAAACTTGGACGGACAAAACCATACAGCAATCTTGGGCGGATTACGCCGCTTCGGAAAAAGCCGAAAAAGGTTTTTGCTTGGTGCAGGGCGAAGAAGCCGTCATTTCCACCATGCACCCCGCCAAACTGCGCCACACGGGCGACAAAGCCAAGCTGATTTCTTCCAACGATACGGCGGGCTACACCTTTCGCGGACGTTTTGCCACCGCCGAAGAAGCCGCCAGCGTATCGGCAGACGTGTCCGCCAAGGCGCACAGCGCGCTGCGTTGGTTGATTTCCCGCCAAGGCATCCGAAACGGCGACCAAGTTACCGTCGCATGGGCAATCAGCGGCAAACCCGTTCCGTCGCCGATGAAAGACATTTCCAGCGAAATTGATTGGGATAATCTGGATCTAAGTGCGGTTGAAAATCCCGATGAATTTTCATCGCAAGCATCGTCTGAACAGCCATCCCTTGATTGGTCTATAAATATCGGGCGTGCTGCTGCGCAAATCATCAAAAAGAAACTGCATGGCTATCAGGCAGAATTGAAAGCCCACGAACAAATTTCCCTGATTATGCTCGATTCTGCCACGCCAGGGCGTATGGCACTGACCTATTACCAAGAATTTCTGCCTACTGACTATTTCGCCAATTTAGACGCGTGGATTGACGATTTCTCTTGGTATCAGCGTTACAGCATTGAAATTCCAAACGGCAAGAAAATCGACAAGCGCACCCAATGGCGCTTCATTCCGCCGTCGCCTTACAGCATTGCCGATGCCGTGTACGGCAAATCCCTATCCGACACGCTCAAAAAACAACTTTACGCCCGCCTTCTGCCTGTTATCGCAGGCGGAACATCCGTGCCGATTCCTGGAGATTTGGTGCGTCAAAGTTTTCAGGCAGCCTGCAATCCTAATGGCTGCGAAAACTGGGAATGGCAAAGAAATATCGGCGTTGCCTGTGCCCTATACAAAGGCTGGCGCGCTCGTCATCACGATTTATCACAACGGAGAACTTACCCTATGAGTTTGGATACCCAGAACCGCTCGCGCGATTACTTATACGGCAGATTGCTTGCCGTTGCCGAAAACACCGAATCCTACGCCTTGTATTTGGCGGGCGAAAAACGCGCCACCACCGCCGAACGCTATATGCAGCGTTTCGCTGAACATCCGTTTGCCACATGGCGCAATATTGAGCTGGCGTTGAAACCCTATCAAGAACGCCTGCGCAATAACGGCAAAGATACCGGCGCACAGGCAATCAGCGAAATTATGGAATTATTTGCCATCGATGATTTCACCTGCGACGACAAATTAAGCGGCGAATTTCTCTTGGGCTACCACTGCCAAAAAATGGAAATCGCTCGCCGTATTGCCGAGCTTTCCGCCAACAAATCCAAAACCCACGAATAACCCATTTAAAGGAAAACTAAGATGAGCTTAACCAAAAAAATCGACTTTGCCTTAATCCTGAAAGTTACCAATGCCAATCCTAACGGCGACCCCTTAAACGGCAACCGCCCGCGTGCCGATTTCCAAGGCTTTGGCGAAATGACCGACGTATGCCTGAAACGTAAAATCCGCGACCGCCTGCAAGACAGTGGCGAGAGCATTTTTGTGCAATCGGACGAAAAGAAAACCGACGGCATGACCAGCCTGGCCAACCGTGCCAAAGACAAAGATGTCGGCTTGGGGGCGGATGCTTTTAATGCCAAAAAAGCCAACAAAGACGACACCGCCAAAAAAGCCTGCGAAAAATGGCTGGATGTACGCAGCTTCGGACAGGTCTTCGCATTCAGCGGCGACGGCAGCAGCGGCATTTCCATCGCCGTGCGTGGACCCGTTACCATTCAATCCGCATTCAGTGTCGAGCCGATTAACATCACCAGCACACAAATCACCAAAAGCGTCAGCGGCGAAGGCGACGGCACGAAAAAATCTTCCGACACCATGGGCATGAAACACCGCGTCGATCACGGCGTGTACGTTGCCTTCGGCGCGATGTCGCCGCAGCTTGCCGAGCGCACCGGCTTTTCAGACGACGATGCCGAGAAAATCAAAGCCGTACTCACCAAACTCTTTGAAGGCGACGCATCATCCGCCCGCCCAGAAGGCAGTATGCAGGTGCTGAAACTTATCTGGTGGGAACATAACAGCAAAGCAGGGCAATATTCTTCCGCCAAAGTACACGGCAGCTTGAAAGTGAATGCCGACAGTAACTATGAACTGGAAAACCTTGATGGTTTAACTCCGCAGGAAATCGACGGCTTCTAAAAATATTCAAAAAAATACTCATAAATCACTTATGTGATTTATTCGCTCCTTAGGAGCCGTTGGCGTAGCCAACGTTCAAAAAACGGAGTTTTTTGTGACCGCACTTTCAACCGAAAGCCAAGGGGAAAATCAGGACACGCGCCTGATCCCCCTTTCCGCTCTGCAACACTTCGCCTTCTGTCCGCGCCAATGCGCCTTGATTCACAACGAGCAGGCGTGGGCGGAGAACTATTTGACCGCGCAGGGCAAGGCGCTGCATGAGCGGGTGGATTCGGGCGAGCCGGAAACGCGCAAGGGCGTGCGCTTTGAGCGGGCGGTGCATGTGTCGGCGGAAAAGTTGGGTATCAGTGGCGTGCTGGATTTGGTGGAAGTGGAAACGAAAACAGGTCGTCTGAAACCCGTGGAATACAAACGCGGCAAGCCCAAACCCGACCCGATGGACGAAATTCAACTCTGCGCCGAAGGCTTGTGCTTGGAAGAAATGACGGGGCAAACCGTCTCTGAGGGCGCGCTGTGGTATATGCAAACCCGCCACCGCGTCCCCATCACGTTTTCAGACGACCTGCGCGCCCAAACACTCGCTACCATCGCCGCCGTACGCGAACTCCTAAACAGCGGTCAAACTCCGCCACCCGACTACGGCAAACGCTGCAAAGCCTGCTCGCTGGTGGAGATTTGCCAGCCGGAGTTGCTGGGAAAACGGGATAGGAGTGTGGGGTATGTGGCAGGATTTTATACAATAAATAATTAAGGAACTTTACAGATGGCTTGAGATGGCTTATTATGGACTCCTGTAAATCTTGCAACAGGAGAAAATAAAGAATGGCTAATCGAAACAAACATAGCTGGAAAATTCGTCTAGAAAAGAAAGGTGATGATGAGCTTTTATTTTGTGTTAAGGGTTTAAGGCAGATTATTCACCTTCCAAGGTTGGCAATCTTGACGTTTGTCTATTGGGTATATGAACATCTCCGTATACTTTTTTGAATCCAAAAGATATATTAATGATTAAGTTTAGTATTTTTCTTTTTAAAGGAGGTGGTATCTAGGAATATAATTTTATGAATTCAGGTATTTTATATCTGTGTGTTGAAACCTTAATTATTTCTTGTTTGATTTTGATTGAGTGGTACTGCCTCTTTTTAGGGGCGGTACTTACTTTTATTTGGTCTATGTGGCAAGAGTAGCAACTGTATTTTTGCCCGATGGGGTGAAAAATACAGTTGCTACCTGCTGTTTTCAGGCAGTCTGCACGATCTGCGTGAGTCGGATTCAAGACTCCGACCTACCGTTTTTCAGGTAGCCCTCCCCTATTAAACGCCCCAAAACTGCGTTCAAACCCAAGGAATTTCCCCATGCGCAAACTGCAAAACACGCTCTATATCACCACCCAAGGCAGTTATCTGCATAAGGAGCGGGAAACGCTGGTGGTGGAGCTGGAGCGCAAGAAGGTGGCGCAGTTGCCGGTGCATTCCATCGGGCATATTTTCTGTTTTGGGAATGTGCTGGTGTCGCCGTTTTTGCTGGGTTTTTGCGGCGAAAATAATGTGAATTTGGCGTTTTTTACCGAAAACGGGCGTTATTTGGGGCGGCTTCAGGGACGGCAGAGCGGCAATGTGCTGCTGAGACGGGCGCAGTATCGGGTGTCGGAGCAAAATCCCGTGCCGATTGCGCGCAATATCATTGCGGCAAAGATTCAGGCGGGTAAGCGAGTGCTTCAGCGGCAGATTCGCAATTACGGCGAGAATGCAGCGATTCAAAGTGCGGTCGATGCTTTGAACATTTCGCTGCGGCTGTTGAAGGGTGCGGCGGAGCTGGACGTGGTGCGCGGCATTGAAGGCGATGCGGCGGCACGTTATTTCGGCGTGTTCGGGCAGCTTTTGAGCGAAAAAAGCGGCTTTTCTTTTGACGGGCGCAACCGTCGTCCGCCCAGAGACGGGGTGAATGCGCTGCTGTCGTTTGTGTACAGTCTGTTGGGCAAGGACATCAGCGGTGCACTGCAAGGCGTGGGGCTTGACCCGCAGGTGGGCTTTCTGCATGCCGACCGACCGGGGCGTGATAGTTTGGCACAGGATATTTTGGAAGAATTCCGTGCGTGGTGGGCGGACAGGTTGGTGCTATCGCTGATTAACCGCGGGCAAATCAAACCGCAGGATTTTGTTACCGAGGCAAGCGGCGCGGTGAGCTTGAAAGCCGATGCGCGCAAGCTCGTGTTTCAGTCTTTGCAAGCGAAGAAGCAAGAGAAAATTGTGCATCCATTTTTGGGTGAAGAAGTGGAAATCGGTTTGCTGCCGTATATTCAGACAATGCTGTTGGCGCGCCATTTGCGTGGGGATTTGGCGGAATATCCGCCATTTTTGATGAGATAGTGCGTATTTTCTAAACAAGTCTTTGTAATTAAACCGTCTGAAGAGTATTTGAAGGGATAAGGAAGGATTTAACGGTGTTAAATCATTATTTTGTTTTAGCTTGTAGAAAATGATGTTTTATATCAGAAACTTCTAGGTCTTTAAGAAGGCCATTTTTCGATATAAGATGGAAAGCTCAGAAAATATAAATAGCACGGCAAAACGCAGCAACGTTATTACGGAAAAATCAATGCATTTACTATATTTGAAGAAATGCTGATGAGAACGATATGTTAATGCTGATTACTTATGATATTTCGCTTGAAGACAGGGAAGGACAGGCAAGGCTGCGGCGCGTTGCCAAATTGTGTCTGGATTACGGCGTGCGTGTGCAATATTCCGTATTCGAATGCGACATTGCGCCCGATCAGTGGGTGAAGCTGAAAGCTGGTTTGCTCGATATTTTCAAGCCCGAGACGGACAGCCTGCGCTTTTATCATCTGGGCAGCAAATGGCGGGGCAAGGTGGAGCATCACGGTGCGAAACCGGCAATGGATATATTCAAGGATTCATTGGTTATTTAGCTTCGCTGACCGCTGGTTCTCGTAAAAATGCGGGCAGGTTAGCGAACGCTGTGGGTTCTTTCACAATTGGGTTATTTATATGGTTTGTATGGCGTAAATGCGGGCGCTATACTAACCAGACTCTTTGCCATTGAAACAGGTTAGCGAAAAGTAGATGGTATCTATTTGATTTTTCGTGAGTTTTTAGGCACGGAGCAGCCGCCTTCGGGCGGCTGTGTGTTGAAACTATAATCACGGCGTTTTTTACAGGAAAAAGCCACACGCAGCCGCCTTCGGGCGGCTGTGTGTTGAAACTGCCGAGGCGCGCGGTAACCGATTCGGGGATCGTGCAGCCGCCTTCGGGCGGCTGTGTGTTGAAACACGACGACCTAACGCCATGGCTGCCGTACATCCAGGGCAGCCGCCTTCGGGCGGCTGTGTGTTGAAACTGGCCTCAGGCTTGCGGCTGCGCAGCACCAGGGCATGCAGCCGCCTTCGGGCGGCTGTGTGTTGAAACTGTAAATCACGCGATAGTAGATATGATCCGGGGCGGCAGCCGCCTTCGGGCGGCTGTGTGTTGAAACTTAAAAACCGCTGCCGCTGCGGCCAGCCCGGCGCCGCAGCCGCCTTCGGGCGGCTGTGTGTTGAAACGGGGAGTAGGCGCGATGCCGGCACCGGCGTCGGCGGCAGCCGCCTTCGGGCGGCTGTGTGTTGAAACTGCCGAGGCGCGCGGTGACCGATTCGGGGATCGGCAGCCGCCTTCGGGCGGCTGTGTGTTGAAACTTTTTGACCAGTTCATAATATGAGTTGAACGCCGCGCAGCCGCCTTCGGGCGGCTGTGTGTTGAAACCCGAAAACTTTGTCGAGAACAAGGTCGTTAAAATGCAGCCGCCTTCGGGCGGCTGTGTGTTGAAACGGATCATTGGCATCTTGCATCGGAAAATAGATTTGCAGCCGCCTTCGGGCGGCTGTGTGTTGAAACGGTCTTGTTTACGGAGACGGCATGCTGCGGCTTGTGCAGCCGCCTTCGGGCGGCTGTGTGTTGAAACCATCAGGACGACGCGGTGATGGTGCAGGCGGTGGCGCAGCCGCCTTCGGGCGGCTGTGTGTTGAAACTAAGAAGACCATCCACCAGAATTGCCATCTCAGCGCAGCCGCCTTCGGGCGGCTGTGTGTTGAAACTGCAAGTAAGCATTCGGTCGCCCGGAGTGTGAGCGCGCAGCCGCCTTCGGGCGGCTGTGTGTTGAAACACCAAGAAGTTGTCATTGACGCCGCGCGCGCCGGGCAGCCGCCTTCGGGCGGCTGTGTGTTGAAACAAGTGGTTACGAATTAGACCTGTCGGATTGCCGGGCAGCCGCCTTCGGGCGGCTGTGTGTTGAAACGTTGGCTGAATGATATTACGGCCAGCCAGGCTGAGCAGCCGCCTTCGGGCGGCTGTGTGTTGAAACTCGGTTTGTACTGTAATAGTCGGAAGTTCCTTGTAGGCAGCCGCCTTCGGGCGGCTGTGTGTTGAAACGTTGCCGGTAAGGGTCACGAAAAAATCTCGATTGAGAGCAGCCGCCTTCGGGCGGCTGTGTGTTGAAACCACTTAAAAACTAATATGCCGCCCGGCTCCAGTAGCAGCCGCCTTCGGGCGGCTGTGTGTTGAAACTCCGTGCCCAGCCTGCCGTTGATCAGGCCATCGAGCAGCCGCCTTCGGGCGGCTGTGTGTTGAAACTCTCAGGCCGAGTTTGCCCTGTTTATTGAGGACAAGCAGCCGCCTTCGGGCGGCTGTGTGTTGAAACGACCTATATGCGCTTGATAGCGGCAGTGTGGAGGCAGCCGCCTTCGGGCGGCTGTGTGTTGAAACCTGATGGTTTTGTAGATTAATCATCGTAATGAGGCAGCCGCCTTCGGGCGGCTGTGTGTTGAAACTAAATTTTTGCAGCCAAGCAACGGTCAACCAGTGCAGCCGCCTTCGGGCGGCTGTGTGTTGAAACGATATTGCTCAGGCGTGCCACGAGCGCATCCGCCAGGCAGCCGCCTTCGGGCGGCTGTGTGTTGAAACGCGCTATGGCCGATATTGTCGCCCCGCATTTTGGGCAGCCGCCTTCGGGCGGCTGTGTGTTGAAACCACTGGATGGGTTGCCGCCAGTTTTGCGCGGACGCAGCCGCCTTCGGGCGGCTGTGTGTTGAAACCTGCAGGTCGAAAAAGCGCCATTCCGACACGTCGGCAGCCGCCTTCGGGCGGCTGTGTGTTGAAACGTAGCGCACCGCCACATTCGGACGCGCAGATGCTGGCAGCCGCCTTCGGGCGGCTGTGTGTTGAAACGGAACTGCAACCACTGCGCCGCCAATCAACCTCGCAGCCGCCTTCGGGCGGCTGTGTGTTGAAACAAGCAATGGGGGATGTGGGCGCCAGCAGAAGCCGCAGCCGCCTTCGGGCGGCTGTGTGTTGAAACTCCGGATGCCGAACTGCTGCCGGACATCAGCCTGCGCAGCCGCCTTCGGGCGGCTGTGTGTTGAAACATGCAACCGCGCCGCCTCATCGCGGATTTTTTCGGCAGCCGCCTTCGGGCGGCTGTGTGTTGAAACAGCCAGAACGCCGTCGAGAATTTGCGGCTCTTCCGGCAGCCGCCTTCGGGCGGCTGTGTGTTGAAACGCTGATGCCGAACAGGTATTCGCCGGCCCAACGGTGGCAGCCGCCTTCGGGCGGCTGTGTGTTGAAACCGCGAGTATTCCGCAACTAACTCTGGGAGTTGCTGCAGCCGCCTTCGGGCGGCTGTGTGTTGAAACCCGAACTCATCGCCTGCCTGATCATTGGCATCACGCAGCCGCCTTCGGGCGGCTGTGTGTTGAAACGATGTGACCGAGCCATGCGACTGGGTTGAAGCGTGCAGCCGCCTTCGGGCGGCTGTGTGTTGAAACGCTTCAGGGTAGCGTCTGCCAGCGGGCGCTTGCGTGCAGCCGCCTTCGGGCGGCTGTGTGTTGAAACTACATGGACCCACCCTACTGGCAGACGGAAGGCGCAGCCGCCTTCGGGCGGCTGTGTGTTGAAACTCCGGTTAGTATCCATTCGGCATTAACGCCAAGGGCAGCCGCCTTCGGGCGGCTGTGTGTTGAAACTGGCGGCTCGTCCAGATACCGCCGCAAAAGCGGGGCAGCCGCCTTCGGGCGGCTGTGTGTTGAAACCCACACATGGCAAGCAGCGGGAATGCCGCCCCATCCGGCAGCCGCCTTCGGGCGGCTGTGTGTTGAAACTTTGGTTTCTGCTGTCAGGAAAAACCTTCCGGCTGCAGCCGCCTTCGGGCGGCTGTGTGTTGAAACCCTTATGATTTAACGCTGCCCCGCCGCCCATGCCTGCAGCCGCCTTCGGGCGGCTGTGTGTTGAAACAAGTGGCCGGGCGGCCCAGGAGACCTCAGCCCCCGCAGCCGCCTTCGGGCGGCTGTGTGTTGAAACGGTGACGCCTCTCGCGGGGATCCACGAGAGGACGCGGCAGCCGCCTTCGGGCGGCTGTGTGTTGAAACGTCGATGAGCGCTATGCATTCCTGCAGGTCGAAAGCAGCCGCCTTCGGGCGGCTGTGTGTTGAAACTCATCAATAGTCAGCGCGCCGTCGGCCACGTCCCGCAGCCGCCTTCGGGCGGCTGTGTGTTGAAACAGGTCGCGATCCGCCGCGCTTTCCCTGGCCTTGGCCGCAGCCGCCTTCGGGCGGCTGTGTGTTGAAACTTTACGTCCCGCCGCACGCTGATCGCCAGCCGATGCAGCCGCCTTCGGGCGGCTGTGTGTTGAAACTTCCGATTTCGGCGTGATGAATCGTCTCTTGAAGGGCAGCCGCCTTCGGGCGGCTGTGTGTTGAAACTTTTATAACATCGCCAAAACAATAACAAACGGAAGCAGCCGCCTTCGGGCGGCTGTGTGTTGAAACTGTTATAGAATTCGACCGAGATGATATTGTGCGCAGGCAGCCGCCTTCGGGCGGCTGTGTGTTGAAACTACGTCTCGGCGAACTGCTACTAAGTCGAGCAAAAGCAGCCGCCTTCGGGCGGCTGTGTGTTGAAACCTTACCCAAACCTCACAGCGATTGCAAAAAATGAGCAGCCGCCTTCGGGCGGCTGTGTGTTGAAACTGTAATATTGCAGCCATGCAAACACCTCAAACCTTGCAGCCGCCTTCGGGCGGCTGTGTGTTGAAACATTGAGCATTGCCGAGCTTACATTGGAATTCGTCGCAGCCGCCTTCGGGCGGCTGTGTGTTGAAACTTCTACTCCGGAAATAACACCCGATGTCATGCCTTGCAGCCGCCTTCGGGCGGCTGTGTGTTGAAACTACGTCATTCATGGCATATCCTCTGTCATAAACACGCAGCCGCCTTCGGGCGGCTGTGTGTTGAAACGACTTTCCACAGTCGGCCGAGGGAACGCCGCAGATGCAGCCGCCTTCGGGCGGCTGTGTGTTGAAACACGGCAAGGCGATGAAACAGCCGCATTACGCAGGCAGCCGCCTTCGGGCGGCTGTGTGTTGAAACTTGGCTGACGTAGCCGCGCTCAAGGTGACGTTCGAGCAGCCGCCTTCGGGCGGCTGTGTGTTGAAACCTGTGTTGCGCTGACGGGCAGGCCCAGCGCAGCAAGGCAGCCGCCTTCGGGCGGCTGTGTGTTGAAACCAGCGATTTGCGAAGCGCGTGCTGGCGGCGCACGCAGCCGCCTTCGGGCGGCTGTGTGTTGAAACGACCAGATCGGCACGTTTGAGCGTATCAATATGGCAGCCGCCTTCGGGCGGCTGTGTGTTGAAACAGCACGGGGTAGCCGTTGGTTTTGCCATTCGGCCGCAGCCGCCTTCGGGCGGCTGTGTGTTGAAACTCCCTCTGCGTGAGCCACTCGTCCACCTTACCCAAGGCAGCCGCCTTCGGGCGGCTGTGTGTTGAAACAAAAATTGTGGCGGGTACTTGCTCTTCACGTGCGGGCAGCCGCCTTCGGGCGGCTGTGTGTTGAAACAAAAATTGTGGCGGGTACTTGCTCTTCACGTGCGGGCAGCCGCCTTCGGGCGGCTGTGTGTTGAAACGAAAGGAAACGTCATGAAAACCAAGCAAGCCAAAGGCAGCCGCCTTCGGGCGGCTGTGTGTTGAAACTCCGCGGGGTCGGCACGCCCCGGTTTGCGTCCGGCGGGCAGCCGCCTTCGGGCGGCTGTGTGTTGAAACTCGTGCGGCCAGCGCTACGGCCAGCATTTTGCTGGGCAGCCGCCTTCGGGCGGCTGTGTGTTGAAACATACAATGGTCGTTGTGGTAAACGGCTTGCTTAGCAGCCGCCTTCGGGCGGCTGTGTGTTGAAACCCGTCTGCGCAAATGGTATCGGCGTGTCGCCGGCGCAGCCGCCTTCGGGCGGCTGTGTGTTGAAACATTTAAGGCGTAGTGCCTGCACAAATGAATGTGTGCAGCCGCCTTCGGGCGGCTGTGTGTTGAAACATGCCGCTGGTCGAAGCGCATCGCAGCGGCAGTCGCAGCCGCCTTCGGGCGGCTGTGTGTTGAAACCTCATGCCCGTATACGGAAAAAACGGCGAGGGCAAGCAGCCGCCTTCGGGCGGCTGTGTGTTGAAACGGACATGATCGTGTTCGTCAATTCGGCGCTGGGGTGCAGCCGCCTTCGGGCGGCTGTGTGTTGAAACTCCGGCCATCGCCACCGAAAACGGCACGCTGGCCAGCAGCCGCCTTCGGGCGGCTGTGTGTTGAAACCCCTTGCCCGGCAGTGCCTTGATATACCCCGCCAGCAGCCGCCTTCGGGCGGCTGTGTGTTGAAACCCGAAAAACTGGATTAGCCACGATCCGGCTGTCGCAGCCGCCTTCGGGCGGCTGTGTGTTGAAACGTCGCGTCCAGTCAAAGGGCGCAAGAAAACCCGTAGCAGCCGCCTTCGGGCGGCTGTGTGTTGAAACTCCAGAAAGGGCGGTTCGCCGTTGGCATAATCAAAGCAGCCGCCTTCGGGCGGCTGTGTGTTGAAACAAAACAACGTTGAATTCCTGCGCCGCCACAGGGCGCAGCCGCCTTCGGGCGGCTGTGTGTTGAAACCCGCCGAGGAACAGGGACTTGATCGATACGCCAGCGGGCAGCCGCCTTCGGGCGGCTGTGTGTTGAAACAGCACGATGGCCAGCAAAAGATTACGAAGTGAGCGGCAGCCGCCTTCGGGCGGCTGTGTGTTGAAACATATGTGGACGGAGCGGGTCGTGTTCGAGTTGGGCAGCCGCCTTCGGGCGGCTGTGTGTTGAAACATCAAGCAGAATGGGTTCGACCCGGCGCGTGACGCAGCCGCCTTCGGGCGGCTGTGTGTTGAAACAACACGGCCGTTAATGCGGCCATTGAATCAGTAGGCAGCCGCCTTCGGGCGGCTGTGTGTTGAAACTGCAAGAAGACGGAAAGATGAGAATTTGCACGGAAGGCAGCCGCCTTCGGGCGGCTGTGTGTTGAAACCGGCCTGGGCAAGCTAGGCGCAGTGGGGGCGGCCGGCAGCCGCCTTCGGGCGGCTGTGTGTTGAAACTTCGAGGCGCCGTACCGTGAGATCGCCCAGGCGCGCAGCCGCCTTCGGGCGGCTGTGTGTTGAAACAGTTCGTGTGTGTGGAATCCGGCAAAAACGCGGCGGGCAGCCGCCTTCGGGCGGCTGTGTGTTGAAACATGCCCAAAGGTGTGAAAGAGGCACCCGAGGAAGGCAGCCGCCTTCGGGCGGCTGTGTGTTGAAACCGGCGGTTGGTAGGACATTGAGCCGACAAAGGGAGGCAGCCGCCTTCGGGCGGCTGTGTGTTGAAACTAGTCCTGGCGCCGTTTATTATCTTCGGGTTGGCGCAGCCGCCTTCGGGCGGCTGTGTGTTGAAACCAATCAACAAAGAACGTACCTTCCGCGACTATAGCAGCCGCCTTCGGGCGGCTGTGTGTTGAAACCATGAACGGGTTGCCCCCGCGTTCCTGCACCCAGGCAGCCGCCTTCGGGCGGCTGTGTGTTGAAACTGCCAATGCTGCACCTACCGCCGCGCGGATATCTGCAGCCGCCTTCGGGCGGCTGTGTGTTGAAACGGTTGTTGTTGCCACCGCTCTGAAGTTATTGCCTGGCAGCCGCCTTCGGGCGGCTGTGTGTTGAAACGATCCGTGGCCGGGTTTTTTTTACGCGGCAGACGATGCAGCCGCCTTAGGGCGGCTGTGTGTTGAAACATCGTCCGCTTCCGGCGCATCTTCTTCCTTGGCTTGCAGCCGCCTTCGGACGGCTGTGTGTTGAAACATGAGCAATGCTGCTGACCGGCCGTATCTGCAGTAGCAGCCGCCTTCGGGCGGCTGTGTGTTGAAACTGCTCGTTGGTGAGCGAGCGCCGGTGCATGTTCTGCAGCCGCCTTCGGGCGGCTGTGTGTTGAAACTTACGAGGCTAACCGCAAGCTCGCAGCCGACATGCGCAGCCGCCTTCGGGCGGCTGTGTGTTGAAACTTCGACAGCGTCGGATAATTCCGCGATGATTTTTGCAGCCGCCTTCGGGCGGCTGTGTGTTGAAACTCTTAATTCCTTGATGTAGGTGCGGCTGCCATCATGCAGCCGCCTTCGGGCGGCTGTGTGTTGAAACGTGCTTGCGGCGGTGCTGCGCAAGCTCGACGTGCGCAGCCGCCTTCGGGCGGCTGTGTGTTGAAACTGTTTGTCAAGTCTTTTTATTGTTTTTAGCGTTTGCAGCCGCCTTCGGGCGGCTGTGTGTTGAAACCGTAGGCGGCGGACGATAGTCATGCTGGCACATGGCAGCCGCCTTCGGGCGGCTGTGTGTTGAAACATGAGCAAGCCCTGCGCTGTCCGATGTCGGTCTAGCCCGCATTTCTCACAGATAGAAGGTGCATCGCGGCCGGAGATATAAGAAAGTTTTTTTGCGAGAACGACTTAACCATATCTCTGAGGAAGCCGCGATGCCGACACAGTGTACCGTAGTCAGCCCATGCGCGAAGCGTATTGATGGCCGCCAGGTGGCGGTGGATTTCGACGGAGGGCAGATCAGTTCGGATGCGGGCGCGCTGTTGCTGCGCGAGGTCGATCGCACCTTGCGGCTGACCGAACGGGTGGCGGCCTGCTTCGAGGATGGGCGCGATCCGGAGCTGATCGAACACACGGTGCACACGTTGGTGATGCAACGGATCGTGGGGATCGCGCTGGGCTACGAGGACCTGAACGATCACGATCAATTGCGCCGTGACCCGGTACTGGCCACGCTGGCCGGTAAGCTCAGCGCTCGGCGCAAGGGCTGCGAGCCGCTGGCGGGCAAGTCGACCTTGAACCGGCTCGAACATGCCCCCGACACCAAGGACGGTTCGCGCTATCACAAGATCGCTCACGATCCGGCGGCCTTCGAGTCGCTGTTCGTCGCGTGCTTCATTGAGGCGCACGAGCAGGCACCTGACGAGATCATCCTCGATCTGGACGCCACCGACGACCCGCTGCACGGCCAGCAGGAAGGGCGTTTCTTCCATGGTTACTACGGCGGCTACTGCTACCTGCCGCTGTACATCTTCTGCGGCCGACATCTGCTCGCCGCCAAGCTGCGCCGGGCCAACACGGATGCCTCGGCGGGCAGCATCGATGAACTCGAACGCATCGTCACCCAGATCCGCCGCCACTGGCCGGAGGTGCGCATCGTGCTGCGTGCCGACTCGGGCTTTGCGCGCGATGCCTTGATGAGTTGGTGCGAGCAGACGCACATCGACTTCGTCTTCGGGCTGGCCAAGAACGACCGGCTCAAGGCCCAGATCGAAACCGAGATGAGCCAGGCGCAGGCCGAATGCACCCAGACCGGCAAGCCCGCACGGCGGTTTCGCGACTTCACCTACCGCACCCTTGACAGCTGGTCGTGCGCCCGGCGGGTCGTCGGCAAGGCCGAGCAGCTGCCGGGCAAGGCCAATCCGCGCTTCATCGTCACCAGCCTGGACGCTCAGCGCTGGCCGGCACGCGAACTGTACGAGGCGCTGTACTGCGCCCGAGGCGAAATGGAGAACCGCATCAAGGAGTGCCAGCTACACCTGTTCGCCGATCGCACCTCAACGGCGACGATGCGGGCCAATCAGCTGCGGCTGTGGTTCGCCTCCTTCGCCTACGTCATGCTCGAAGCGCTGCGCCGCATCGGGCTGGCTGGCACCGAACTGGCCGAGGCCACCTGCGAGAGCCTGCGCCTGAAACTGCTCAAGATCGGCGCACGGGTCAAGATCAGCGTGCGCCGCATCCATGTCAGCATGGCCAGCAGTCATCCGTTCCAGACCACCTGGCGCCTGGCCCAGGCCAGACTCGCCCCCGGCTGATCCGCCACGCCACCGTGGCCCTGCTGATCCGATCGCGCTCCCGTTCGCGCGAGGCGGTCTCATGCCCAAACAGCGCCGCTTGCCCCCTCAACGCACCTGACCGCCCGCAGAACCTCACCCGCCTGCACTCCATTGGCCGCTCGCGGGCCTGAATCCTCGCGGTCACGGCAACGCGTGAAGGAAAAAGCCGCGCCAACGGGGGCCGAACCGTGAGAGTGTGAGAAATGTGGGCTAGGGCAGCCGCCTTCGGGCGGCTGTGTGTTGAAACTTAAAAATCGCCATCGCTGCGCCCACTCCGGCGCGCAGCCGCCTTCGGGCGGCTGTGTGTTGAAACATTGGGTAATGATCGTGATGAGGATGTCTGTACGTGCAGCCGCCTTCGGGCGGCTGTGTGTTGAAACAACAACGATTCAATCGAAGTCGTTGTAAAAACGCTCGCAGCCGCCTTCGGGCGGCTGTGTGTTGAAACCGGGGGCGTGAGTATGGCACATCCCCCGGAAAAGGCAGCCGCCTTCAGGCGGCTGTGTGTTGAAACAAGGAAGACTGTTGGTACGATCAGGCCAAGGGCGTGCAGCCGCCTTCAGGCGGCTGTGTGTTGAAACGTCAGATTGCCGCAGAGATTGGCGCGGATACCGAGGCAGCCGCCTTCGGGCGGCTGTGTGTTGAAACGCGCGAATGACCGCTATTTGGGCGTTGCAACCTATCTAAATCCAGTTACGCCCGAGCTTAGAAACGTAGCGGAGGATAAAACTTTGCTGTTGACCTCTTACCCTAAAGAGGTGAGATCCGCGCGGTGCAGGTTAACGGCAGGGGTGCAAACGTAACGCCGCTGAGCGAGCGCGACTCGCTACAAAATCACCGCGCCTAAGAGCGACAAGGGCGAGTTGGTACTTAGCTACCGCACTTCAAACGATCTGAATGCCACGATGATATTTCGTAAAATTTCAAAGTCGATGTATTGGTATCCGCAGATCAATCTGAAAAATTAAAGGAGAGAAAATGGGCTACGACATAAGCTACCACGCGATCGGCAAAGAGGAGATGGAACAGTGGTATTTCGAGCCGCTAAAGCGCGCGCAAAAGGGCAATTTTGAGAGCATTGCCAAAATCGCACGCCCAAGCGGGATGAATGAATTTTATGTAGAAAAATACACCGATAGCTTCCGCTCGGCGCTTGAATACGGCGTAGACAGCATTTTTAATAAAACGCACGGATTTCATATAGCCGTGGCACAGGGCTATTTCAGAGAATATTTTTACACGCGCGGTACGGCGTTTAGCTTTTTGGCAGAGCAAAATTCTAAATTTAAGCCCTACATAAGCGATTGGCGCGAGGTTTTGCCGGTGGAATTTCTAGCGGAATTTAGCGGGCAGATTCACAACGAGATCATCGAGAGTTACTGCTGCGGTGCGTATCTGGATGCTGCTAGCGTGCAGAAACTGCTACGCGATTATGAAGCGGGCGGAGAGATAAAAGAGGCGATCGACCAATTTTATGTGCAGAATTTACCCGTGTTTTTAAAGGCGCTAAATTTAGCGCGCGAGCTAGGGATAGGGTTGCTTGAGGCTACCGAGGTCGTCGAGCCTAATCCGTTTGATCTGAATAAGTCCGAGTCGTTTTCAAATCTTTTTAATTGCGATACACAAGGCGCGCTGATCTATGCGGAAATTGCCGCGCAGCAAGTTAGCGAAGCAATAAAGCGAGATAAGGCGGCGCACGGTGGGGGTGAAAAACATAGCGACGAGAATCCTGACTCGCATAGTGGCAGTAAAAAATTTCTTTTTGATAAGATCAAAGGGATTTTTAAATAATAAATTGAATTAGTAAATTTTGAAATAAATTTGTGAAGTAGATCTTAAAATTTGCGCTGCGAGTAAAGCGTGTCTTTAAATTTACGAATAAAACTGTGCATTTTTACCCGAAAGATACGATAGGCAAGGAATTGCGCAGTGCCTATGCTCGCCTTGTGCAAGCGAAATAAAATTTTGCCGAACAAAAGCGATGACCTATCTAGAATCGTCGCTTTTATTCGGGATCAGCAGATCTTGCAGTTCTTGTCGCACCGAGATTTTCGCGCGCGAGTCTAAGATATGCGAGTAGATGATGAAATTTGCGAGTACCTTTTTTCTGATATTGTTAGCTAAAAAGGGTGTAAATTGCATTACCCCAAGGGTGTATGAGGTAGAAACGGCGCTTGGGATAAAGCGGCTCTTTTGGCACAAGTGCTAAAATAAGCGCCTTGCGGTGATTGTCACCGTCACCGATATACTCCATAAACGGCATCGGATAGAAGTTGTCCTTACCGTAAGCTGTCTATTTAATATTTAAATCTCTGTAATTACGAAATCACTTTTGAAAGAACTACTAAATATACCGTTTTTCATTTTTTTCTATTAAATGAACTTGCTCAGATAAGAATAAGGTTTAATTGCTTGATATGCGATGTGGCTTGAGTGATAGGGCTTTGAACATCGATTGGCGATCATTTATGTGATCCATGTGATTTTTGCGGCACTTTGCTCAGAGACTCTGTGCGGATGCTTATGTAAATGATGAAAATCGTCGGACAATATCCGGAAGTGTCTGGTATGCCGGGTTCTATGAATATTCGAGGAAGAGACGTTATGCATGGCGATACCGTTTTGTGTGCTATTCAGGGCGATATTACGCGCCTGGAGGTCGATGCCATCGTGAATGCAGCCAATTCGACGTTGCTGGGCGGCGGTGGTGTTGATGGCGCAATACATCGTGCGGCAGGGCCGGATTTGCTGGCCGAGTGTAGAACACTAGGCGGTTGCCAGACGGGTGAGGCGAAGATGACACAGGGTTATCACTTGCCGGCGCGTTATGTCATTCATACCGTCGGCCCGGTTTGGCGTGGCGGTGGGCATGGTGAGCCGGTATTGCTGGCAGCCTGTTACCGGAATTCGTTGTTATTGGCGGCAGAACGGCGGGTGTCGAGTATTGCTTTTCCCTGCATCAGTACGGGTGTGTATGGGTATCCTTTTGAGGCGGCTGCCGATCTGGCACTGGCGAGCGTGCGCGCAACTTTGCTGGAGATAGATGCCATGCCGAAAATGTCGAAAATCTGCAAAGTTGTATTCTGCTGTTTTTCGCAGTCAGATTATTTGTATTACGCGCGCTGCCTGGGTATCGGTACGGATTCTCGAAAGCAGGGAGATGCGCTATAGTCAATCCGCTCCCGCAGCTCTGAGCCTGCGGCGCACGTCCGGATTCTACGGGTGATTGCGTTATCTGCCTAACGATCTGGGCGGGTGATTTCCATGAAAAATTTGTCGCTTCCTTACTCATATCTATCGGGCAAAAAAACAGGATCGTCAGGGTAGAAATACCCGGATGCGCCGCGTTCAGAAGGTTTGGGTTCGGGAAGGACGGGGAAGCGCTCCTGAAACCCGGGTGTTTAGTGGGATGTCTGGTGAAGTGTTTGTCGAGATAATTATTTAGTGGAGGGGTCATGAAAGAACTTGTTTATCGATGGGCGGCAATCGTTCTATGCGGGCTGTCTGCTTCGCTGGCTTTTGCGGCAGAGGGCAGTGCTGCGGACGAAGTGCGCAAGGCGTGGCTGACGGGTAAGCTGTATGGAAACGATAACGATGGCGCTTCCCTGCGGCGGGTTACGATCAGCGAAAGTTCGCCGGGCAGTTTTTCCGTGCAGATCGACAATCAGTTCGGTTTTCAGTGTGCGCTAGTTTTTGGCGACGATGGGCATCCGCGGCAGTTGTCGGACTGTACGTCAAAAGGCGTTCGTGAAGGGAACAAGAATGATGAATGGTTCGTCAAGGAGCCGCAGGTCATTGATCTGAACTGCGCTAAACTGGCCAAAGAGATCGTATGCAAAGGACGCTACGTGCTGGCTTCGGGAAATTTCGTGCTGGGCCCTTCGGAAATGACCATCGCCATGCCGCGTACGGCGCTGCCGCAGACCAAGGCGGGGTTGATCAACCAGCCAACACTGGCGTATTGCACAGCCAGCAATGTCAATGTGCGGAGCGAACCTTCCACGACGAGCGATGTTGTCGGGCAGCTTGGCGCCGGGCGCGTGGTGTTGATCAGCTCGTGGAACGGAGAAAATGGCGCTTGGTACAAGGTGGATTTGCCCGAGGAGAAAGGTTCAGGCTGGGTGTTTGGCGAGTACCTGACCCTTCCCGATGCTCCGATGCCGTATCTGGCGCAGATTCTGCTCGATTTTGGCAATACGCCGGCCAAGGCGCAGGCCTTGTTTGGGCCGCCTGCCAAGGTCGTGCAAACCACGCTGGAAGCCGAGGGTAAGCACGTTAATCAGGAAACCTTGTTCTATCCTGAGCATCAGGCCGTGTATGTGGGCGGTGCGCTTTCCCGCATTGTTCTTGAACCAGAAAGCTCGTTGACGCTGGGTCGCTGGAAACTCGGGCAATCGACAGCATCTTTGGCGCCATTGGGTGATGCCGAGAAAAAAGGGGGGGAATGGTCATTCACCATTTCTCCTTCAGATACGCTTCGCTTCAAAATCCGGCAAAATAAAATTGCTGGCGCGGAGTACGTGAAAACCCCGGGTGATTAAGCAGAAGACGGGGCAATGCGCAGACATCCGTTGAACACGTATTGGAAATACATCGCTATGCTATGAAAACCGCTATTTCAGGATTACGGGCAATCACGCTCTCTTTTGCCCTGCTGTTGGGGGTATATCTTCTCACGGCGTTGCTGGCGAATATCGTCAGTCTCGCGGATGCTGCGGATCGCGTGCATGGTGGCAGCGGCGTATTCATATTCTGGGGGTTGCTTTCTCTGTCGTTCTTACTGCTGGTTGCGCCTTTTGCACTCTTTTTCCGTTTGCCTAAAGCGCTGACGCCGCCACCCAGTGTCGATGATCCAGCGTATGAGGCATTTTTACAGGCATTCATTGCGCGTCTGCGAGTCAATCTACTGCTTGCCGGGATGGCGATTAACAATGAGGCGGATGTGGTTAGCGCCTGCGCCAAACTGGAAAAGACCGTCGATGAATTGATCAAGGAAACGGCCAGTACGGTATTTGTCAGTACGGCGGTCATGCAGAACGGGCGACTGGACGGGTTGATCGTATTTTTTACGCAAATCCGTCTCGTTTGGCGGATTGCGCAGGTATATACGCAGCGTCCGTCGCCGCGCCAGATGCTGTATCTCTACAGCAATGTTGGCATGAATGCGTTGGTGGCAGAAAATCTTCAGGAGATCGAGTTCATGGAGATTGCTGCCCCGATCGTGACAGCGATTGTTCCTTCGCTGAAAGGCGCTTTGCCCGGATTTCAGGGGGTTTCGACGCTGCTGGTCAATAGCCTGGCAAGCGGCTGTTCGAATGCGTTCCTAACGTTGCGTGTTGGCCTGATGGCGCGGGTGTACTGTGCGTCTCTAACCCGACCGGAACCGTCTGCGCTCAAGAAAAATGCGACCGTTCTGGCCATGGGAATGGTTGGCGGCATTGCCAGAACGCAGGGCGAACGCGTGGTCAAAAGTTCATGGCATGCCGTTAGCCGAGCAGTTGGCTCTGCTATGGATGCTTCGGTTGAGACAGTAAAAAGCACAGTCGGCCAGACTACTGATGTTGCCGTGGAGGCGGCCAGGTCGGTTGGCGGCGTCTTTAGCCGTTCCTGGGAATCACTAAAATCTTCGTTATCGAAGAAAACGGACAGAGAACCAGAATCTTCAGAACGCCGATAAAAAAATCCCGCGTCGGTTTGACGCGGGATAAATCTCATCATTGCGATGAGTCAGGGAGGGTCAAATGTTGCCAGCAAGGAGTGCTAAGACAACGCTTGCAGTATAAGGCGGAAAAGTGTGTTGTTGGCTTGCTGTCTGCGGCAAATACGCATGAGTTATACATATGTTGGGTAACTCCGGTTTGCCGTTTGTGCCATACATGGATCCCGGCACTGTGTTTGAGTCATCCGGCGTAGAATCGTAATGATTCTGTGTGAAAGTTAGGGAAAGGGCGGCGATGCGTGCGCGTGCAATCAAGTTGATGCTGGGCATAGGATTGATGGCGGCCAGTCTTTCCCTATATGCCCAGGGTGTGTATGTGACGCGGGGTGCCAACGGGCCAGTATTTTCCGACAAGCCACAGCCCGGTGCCAAGGAAATGCGCTTGAAACCATTGAATGTGGTGCCGGCGCAAAAAGTACCGCAGGAAAAGACGGCATCTGGCACGTCAGCCGGTACGCTGCAAGAACGTGCGGGAAAGCAGGCAGTACCTGAAGATACGCCTTATCGAACATTCTCGATCTTGTCTCCGGAGCAGGATGGTAGTGTTGTTGCCAATACCGGCAGTTTCACGGTGCGGCTGGCGGTCGATCCGCCATTACGGCTTGGTGAGGGGCACGCATTTGTGATCAGCCTCAACGGGCAGCCTGTCGGGCAGCGTTTTACTGCTACTGAATTCATGTTTCCGCCCGAGTTCTGGGGAGGCGTACCGCCCATCAATCAACGTGCCCAGCTCGACGTCAGTATCGTGGATAGCGCCGGGCGAATCATCATGCATGCGCAGCCTGCGGTATTTTTTATGCGTTATACAACGGTGCTACAACGGCCTCATTCACTGCCTCCACCGTATCCGCCACCTCCTCCGTATCCCATGTACCCGCCGCCTCCACGGGGTAGGCCGCCGATGTATCCGCCACCGGCGTCTCATCCGCTTCCCCCCCCATCTGCACCGGCGTATATCCCGCCGTGGAAGCCGGCTTATCCCCGTCCGCTGTTTCCTGGCAGCCGTGTGGTCGAAATGCCGCCCGGCACACCGCCACAAACACCGGACAATCGCGGAAATCACAGAGAGCGCTGGAGCAGATAGCGTGAAATAGCGTGAAGTAATTTGTAGCGTGTGTAGCGTGGAGCCTGCGGTTCTGCGTATCATGGCAATGAAGGTCTGGAAGGCTGTGAATGCGGAACACCTACAAATACAGGACGTGAGCGTACCGGCGAATACTTTTATTACAGGCATTGCCGGTATCGGCGGCTACCTGCCGCTGCCGTTAGTTGCTTTAGTTTCCCCCTTTGTCTGGCTCGCGGATTCCCCTGAACATATGAAGTAGGGAGGCGTTGCGGTGCGCTGAACGCTTCTGCCAGGTATGCAATTTCCGTTTGCGATGAAGTGATTGCATGCCGCTCGCGGTTTTCCAGCTTGCCGGAAAGCGTGTTCGGCTTATAATACGCGCGCTTTATCCAGCCCGCGCCCCTGTAGCATGAAGGTCGTGCAGTTGATTTGTAATCATCAGGTCGTGGTTCGATTCCGCGCAGGGGCACCAGGGCGAAGCAAAACAGCTGTTCAAGAATATTCAGCATGCTTTTATTTCAGCGGCGCGGTAAACGTAGGCAGTGTGGTGCGGCTGTGCTGAAGTGTAATGCGCCATGACCAAACTCAGGCAGACCCGGCAGATGATCGACGCGGCCATGGCGGACGCACAACGGCCGGCGTTGGCGCTTTCCGGTGGTAAGGACTCGCTCCTTTTATTGGCTTTGTGCAAACCGTATCGTAAGCGTTTGCATGTCGTCTGGGCGCGGACAAGCGAAACGTTTCCGCACATGGTCGATTTTATGCGCGAAGCAACGCGCGGTTGGGATTTCCAGGAACTGGTCAGCGACCAGTCTGCTTATTTTGCGACGCACGGTTTCCCGTCGGCGCTGATTCCAGTGCGGCACCGACCGCACGAGAAAAATCCGGGAATCCTCATTCAGTCCAACGGGTATTGCTGCAAGGCGCTCCAGTACAAACCCTTGGCGCGCTATCTCAAAGAGTACGGAACCGATCTGGTCTTGCACGGGCAGACGGCCGAAGATCTGCTGAATCATAAAACCTCATTTCCAGCCATGCTGAGCCCTTTGCCGCGTAGGCGGATTGTGGCGCCTTTGCGTAACTGGACGGCTGAGGAGGTACTGGCCTATTGCCAGCGACGGCGTGTGCCATTGCCTGAGCAATATGCTACGGGCTTGGCCGATTCGCTGGAATGCTGGAACTGTACCGTGCGTATCGATCTGGCTCGTTTTCGCTGGATGCAGGCGCATTACCCGGTACTGGCGGAAAAACTCGGCGCTTTGTTGGGATCGGTCTATGGTGCGGCGATTACCGATTACGAAACGCACATCGCCCCGGTGCTCGATGCCGCCAGAAATAAGGAAAAAGATCAGAAAATCAAGGTGGCCACGGCCTAGCGGCAGGTTTGGGTCGAATGCCGGTATGTGCGCACCGCATCTGCCCAGCAGTTGGGTGTTTCGTAGAGCCTGACGCGTTCTAGCCGCAGATGGTTGCCAAAGTTGTCGCAGAATATGCGGTCAAGAATGGCAAAAGCAGTTTCGGCCAGATTTTCTGCCGTCGGAATACATTCGAGAACGACGGTTTTGTGGCCGGGCAGCGTTTTCAGGAATTCGACGACGGCCGTATCGCCGGCATAAACGAGAAAAGCATGATCCCAGTGGTTGACCAGATGCCGTTTTGCCAGCGTCTTGATGTCGGCAAAATCCATCACCATACCGTTGGCTGCATCGCCGTCATGGCGGATGATGTTGCCGGCCAGGGTGATTTCGAGAACGTAACGATGACCGTGAAGATGACGGCAATGGCTTTTGTGATCGGGGATACGGTGGCCAGCGTCAAACTCCAGGCGGCGAGTGATGAACATGGGGAAATCCGGAGGAAAAATCAGCGCGCTGATTATATCGGAATCGCCATGACTGTTTTTGAAAGCGCATGTGATCTGTAGGCGTGTATGACGGTGCGTGCAAGCATCCGACTATCCGACCATCGACTATCATTACATTTTTGATTACCCCGTAATATCTGTCACATACCATGCTGACCGTCTCTGACCATCGCCGCGACAGCGCCGGAATGACTTATGTATACCCTGTCGTTTCCCGCCGCGCGGGCGGTGTTTCCGTCGGCATCAACCTCAATACGAATAACGCCTGCAACTGGGCGTGCCTGTACTGCCAGGTACCGGAGCTGAAGCGGGGCGGGCCGCCGCCGATCGATCTCGACCGGCTGGAAATGGAGCTTCGCTGTTTTTTGCGGGAAGCCGTGCATGGGGATTATCTGGTGCGTAACGCGCCGCCAGAAGCGCGCCGCCTGGTGGATGTGGCGTTTTCCGGGAATGGTGAGCCAACCAGTGCGGTCGAGTTTGCCGATGCCGTGTTGCGGCTGGAACGTGTATTACAGGATCTATCCCTGCTCGGCGTACTCAAGGTACGCTTGATTACCAACGGCAGTTTGATGCATCGTGAAAACGTGCAATTAGGCCTTGCCCGTATCGCCCGGCTGGGCGGTGAAGTTTGGTTCAAACTGGATCGGGCGACGGCTGCGGGCGTGCGCCGTATCAACGGCGTCGGCCGTTTTTCATCAGCACGGCTGTGCGCAACGGTACGTCAGTGTGCGCAACTTGTGCCCATCTGGATTCAGACGTGCTGGTTCGCGCTGGACGGCGAAGCGCCGTCGGCGCTGGAACAGGACGCCTATTTGGCGTGCATTGACCTGCTGCGGCCGCATATTCAGGGGGTGCTGCTTTATGGGCCGGCTCGCCCTTCCTTGCAGCCTGAATCGTTTCGCATCTCTGCGGTGCCTCCGGCGATCATGCAGGGTGTTGCAGACAGGATCAAGGTGCTTGGCGTTAAGGTCATCATGACGCCCTGAATGTGCGTGAACATGAAGTCGCGTAATAGTTAATGTAAAACGCAGGCATCGTAAAAAATCAGTTTTGGGCATCTGCCCCGTGATGGAATTCGGGTAGAATCCCTTGCGTTTATTGATAGGGAATGGATCAGGAATGGCATTAATCGTCCAGAAATTTGGCGGCACTTCGGTAGCAACGACCGAACGTATCAAGAATGTGGCAAAGCGCATTGCCCGCTGGAAGAAGCGGGGCCATGATGTCATCGTCGTCCCGTCGGCCATGTCCGGGGAGACGAATCGCCTGATTGCACTGGCTAAAGAAATCTCCGCCTCGCCCGATCCGCGTGAACTGGATGTGATTGCCTCAACCGGCGAGCAGGTGACGATCGGTCTGCTCTCCATGGCGTTGCAGGAACTGGGGCTGAAAGCCAAGAGTTATACCGGTCCGCAAGTCAAGGTATTGACGGATAGCGTATTTACCAAGGCGCGTATTCTGAAGATCGACGACGCGTTAATCCGTAAGGATCTGGACGCGGGTTATGTCGTCGTTGTGGCTGGTTTCCAGGGAGCGGATGCCGAAGGCAATATCACGACGCTCGGCCGTGGCGGTTCCGATACTTCGGCGGTGGCGTTGGCAGCTGCACTGCATGCCGACGAATGCCAGATTTATACCGACGTGGATGGCGTCTATACAACCGATCCGCGCATCGTCCCGGAAGCGCGCAAACTCGATGCCATCACCTTCGAAGAAATGCTGGAAATGGCCAGTCTTGGCTCAAAAGTACTGCAAATCCGCGCTGTCGAGTTCGCTGGAAAATACAAGGTTAAGCTGCGTGTGCTTTCCAGCTTCGAGGACGAAGGTGAGGGGACCCTGATTACTGTTGAGGAAGAAAAAACAATGGAACAACCGATTATTTCTGGCATTGCCTCCAACCGTGATGGCGCCAAACTGACCATTTTTGGCGTGCCCGACAAGCCCAGCGTCGCGTACCAGATTCTTGGACCGATCGCCGACGCTAACATCGACGTTGACATGATCATCCAAAATGTCAGTCAAGAAGGGCTGACGGATTTCTCATTCACCGTCAATCGCAGCGACTACGCCAAAGCCAAGGCAATTCTCGAACAGAGCGCAGCCGGACTTGGTGCACGCGGCGTGACCGGCGACAACAAAACCTGCAAGGTTTCCATTATTGGCGTCGGCATGCATTCCCACCCGGGTATTGCCAGCCAGATGTTCAGTGCGCTAGGCGCGGAAGGCATCAACATCCAGATGATTTCAACCTCAGAAATCAAGCTTTCTGTAGTGATTGAGGAAAAATATCTGGAACTGGCTGTCCGCATTCTGCACCGGACATTCGGCCTCGATAAAGAGTGAATAATTTCGTTGAATTGACCGAGCGCAGCTAAACGGCTATCATCGCGCCCTTCCGGAGACGTGGCCGAGAGGTCGAAGGCACTCCCCTGCTAAGGGAGCATGCGGGCAAAACCTGCATCGAGGGTTCGAATCCCTCCGTCTCCGCCAAACCCAGTAAAGACGGCCTTTCCGGCCGTCTTTGATTTTCTGGGCTATTTTCTTGTTAGATTATTCCAAAAAATATAAGTAGAAACCGTTATGTGAGATATTGTGTGAGATAACTAATAACTACGGAAATTATTCGTATACGAATCTATCTTTGGGATAGTTAAATAAAACGCCTCTTAATGGTGATTCCAAGGTTCGGAAGCTACTTATTTTCAAGACACTACCTATTTCGAGCTGTTTCTAGTACTCAAGAATGATGCGTATAAATTAATGATCTTCTACTCAGCCAGTCCATTGATTTTAATCGTATCTGGCTGTTTAGATAGCGGCGGAGAATAAAAATAGCGCTAGTTTCTTTTACCGCATTAGTCTTGTATTAGGCTGGGTATTGGAGCCTAGTTTCTTGAGTTATTTTTCATTTAAGCGGCTGCATAGTGCTATCTAACATACTACTAAAACCATTAATCTAATTTTGCGGAAATTTATGCCGCATCATATACGTCAAAGATAGGGGAATCGTTGCCGCAGTGTTTGCCAGGTTTCCCAGATGAAGAAACTGCGCCGTGCCAGCCGAAATACGCGGCGACCATTCAGAATAGTCAACGTGGTAACGGCAAGTCCAGCGAGTAGCGGGTGACGTTTGACGTAGCTGATACCCGTATTGATGTACATGCGTGCAACATCAATCCGGTTGAGGGCGACTTGTACCGGTTGCGTTTCCGCGGACAGGAAGTAGCGCTGTGTTGTAATGCGTTCAAGCAGCATGCCCCGCTGCAGCTGGATGTCATTCAGCCGGCGCATCGTGTTGCCCTATCGCAGCTTTCAATTGACGGAGATCCTCTTCCAATTCGGAGAGGCTGGCGTCAAACATCCGCCTGGGACGTTGCACGGCCCGTTTCAACCCGAACGCTAGCCAGATACTGGCACCCAGAAATGCTGCGCAGGAAATTCCCAATATAAGTACCCGGCTTTCCCAGAATGCCACCGTCAGAAACAAGACCAGCATGAGGAGGCCGATGCTTAGGCAGAAAGCCAGCCCAAGGGCTAGCAAAAAGAGCTGGAATGCCCGTAATTTTTCCTCTTCCAGCTCATTGCCCAACAATTCGAGGCGTGTTCTGCCGCTCGCCAGCAATGTGGCCGCCAGATTTTTCAGGGCGGAAAACAGGCTGCCCCGGTAGCCAGGCGTGGTACTCATGAAATTCCGCGCAAAAAATCCCAGAAACTTCAGATTCAACGACGGCTAGCGAAAATCCCGATCAACAAGCCAATGCTGGCGGCAATGCCGACGGCCTGCCAAGGATTTTCCTTGACATAGACATCTGTGGCGTGCGCGGCGGCTCGCGTTCTGCCGATCAGTTCATTTTCAACATCAATGAGCCGCGTCTTGGCGTCTTCCAGCCGCTCGCTGATTTGCCCGCGCAGTTCGACAACTTTTTCACCCGCCAGGTCGGCGGTGGCGCGCAAGATTTCCTCGGCGTCGGTAATCACAATTTTCAGATCTTCGACGAGCTTCTGCTTGCTCAGGTTAATCGAAAATTCGGATTCACTCTGTTTGGACTTGGATTGTCTGGGCATGATGATTTCCTTGCGTTGAGTTAAGTAAAAGTCAATCGGAGTTGCTCTGGGCGCCGTACTATCTATCGCCAAGGCATGCTGGGATGCCTTTCATGACACATAAATTCGTATACGGCATTCAGATGCAGGGTAACGAATTTGGCGTTTTGAATCAATTAAAATTCATTATGCGTAATCATAGTCGATGCGTAACGGGGCATGATCGGAAAAGCGTTCGGCTTTATAAATTTCTGCGGAACGCGCCCTATTGGCTAGTTCGGGTGTTGCCAATTGATAGTCGAGCCGCCAACCGATATTTTTAGCCCAGGCCTGACCGCGATTGCTCCACCAGGTGTAGCAGGCGTCTGTCGCATCCGGATGCAGACGACGATAAACATCGACCCAGCCTGCTTCGTTGAGCGTTTTGCCGAACCAGGCACGCTCTTCCGGCAAGAATCCGGAATTTTTCTGGTTATTTTTCCAGTTTTTGAGATCGATTTCCTGGTGGGCGATATTCCAGTCACCACAAACGACGATATCACGCTTTTCACGTGCTAACTGGGACAAGATGGGATAGAAACCATCCATGAACCGAAATTTAGCCGCTTGTCGCTCAGGCGAACTCGATCCGGAAGGCAGGTACAGTGAAATTACCGACAACCGGCCGATATCCACGCGCAGGTAGCGGCCTTCAGCGTCGAACTCAGGGATGCCGATACCTTGTTGAACCGCATCCGGCGGGTGGCGACTCCAGATGCCGACACCGCTGTAGCCTTTTTTCTCAGCCAGATGATAGTGTGCGTGCATGCCGGCAGGAGAAAGCATATCAGGCGCCAGATCGGCGGCCTGCGCCTTGATTTCCTGCAGGCAAACGACGTCGGCGTTCTGGCAGGCTTGCCAGGGAGCAAAGCCTTTGCGCCACGCCGAGCGAATTCCATTGAGATTTAGGGTAATGATGCGTAACATACAAGCCGTGACTCAGATAATGCTTGGTATTTCATGGATTTTCGTCAGGAATTCATAGAATTCGCCCTGAACCTGAATGTACTGCGTTTCGGCGAATTCAAGACTAAGGCCGGCCGCCTGTCACCGTACTTCTTCAATGCCGGGCTATTTAATGACGGCGCGGCGCTCGACCGACTTTCGCAATTTTACGCCAAGGCGATCCTTGCCAGCGGTGCATCGATGGACATGCTGTTCGGCCCCGCCTATAAAGGGATTCCGCTAGTTGCCGTGAGCGCTTTGGCACTTGCGCGCGCTGGTCGTAATGTGCCTTTTGCCTTCAATCGCAAAGAGGTGAAGGATCATGGCGAAGGCGGCCATATCATTGGCGCGAAACTGGCAGGGCGCGTGTTGGTCATCGACGATGTGATTTCTGCCGGTACCTCTGTGCGCGAATCGGTCGAGATCATCCGTGCTGCTGGGGCCGAGCCATGCGGTGTCGTGATTGCGCTCGATCGCATGGAACGGGGGACGGGCACCCTCTCTGCCGTGCAGGAAGTCGAACAGGATTTTGGAATTCCGGTTGTCGCCGTGGCGACGCTCAATGACCTGATGGCTTTTCTGAGCCATCATCCGGAATTTAAGGCGCATGAAAATGCGGTTTTACAATATCGTCGTCAGTATGGTGTCAATTAGTATGTCAAAAAAACTGTTTACGAATCTTGCCATTTTCGGCACTTTGTCTTTATTTGGCGGTGCGGTGTTCTCTGCTGGCAAAACGACCGGCCAGTCGTCAGGCGCGGTGTATTGCTGTAATGATGCGGGTGGGCGGCAGGTTTGCGGCGATCTTTTGCCCCAGGCGTGTTTTGGCCGTGCCTACCGCGAGGTTGGCCGTAGCGGATCGACCATCCGTAAGGTTCCTGCGCCGCTGACCGCCGAACAGCGTGCGCAGCGGAAAATTGAGGAAGAAAAACGCAAGATCGAGGAAGAAAAACGTAAAGAGCAGGATCTGAAAGATCGGGCTTTGCTCAATACCTATGGTAGCGAAGCCGAGATCGATGCGATGCAAGCGCGTGCCGAGAAGGATATTTTGCAGTCGATCAAGAATGCCGAAGCCAAAATAGAAAGCGCCAAACAGGCGCGTAAGAAATATGAAGAAGAAGCCGAGTTTTATAAGAAAAAGCCTATGCCACCTGAAGTGCAGAAGGGACTAAAGGAAGGTGACGTCGAAATCAATGCGCAAACGTCACTGATTGAGGCCAAGAAAAAAGAGCTGGAAACTATTCGTGCCAAATATGGCGAGGAGAAAGCGCGTTTCGTTGAGCTGAGCAAGCGTCCGCGTCCTCGTTGATCTTGTATTGTTTCTGATCGGCCGCAATTGACCGTACGCTAAGGCAGGCGCCCACATACAAGGCGCGGCATGAGTCGCGTAGCGCCTTGCCTTTGTCCTCTTGGTTAATCTGTCAATTTGCGTCGCAACAGCTCATTGACCTGTTGCGGGTTGGCTTTACCCTTGGCGGCTTTCATCGTTTGGCCGACCAGCGCATTGAATGCTTTCTGCTTGCCTGACTTGAATTCGGCAACCATGACTGCATTGGCTGCGAGCACATCATCGACCAATTTTTCGATGGCGCCGCTATCGGTAATCTGCCGCAGGCCGCGCTGTTCAATGATGGCGTCGGCACTGGCGCCTTCTCCGCTCCAGAGGGCTTCAAAAACCTTCTTGGCAATGGCGTTGGAGATTGTGTTGTCGGCAATGCGCGCTGCCAGACCGCCGAGCTGCGCGGCACTGACGGGCGATTCGACGATAGTTTTGTCTTCTTTGTGTAGACGTGCGGCCAGATCGACCATGACCCAGTTGGCACAGATTTTAGCGGCAGATTTTCCGGCAACAGCAACCGCAGCCTCGAAATAGTCGGCCATTTCAAGTGATGCGGTGAGCGCAGCGGCATCATAGGCAGAAAGGCCATAGTCTGCGCTGAAGCGTTGTTTCTTGGCATCGGGCAATTCCGGCAAGGCGGCGCGTTCGCGCTCGATCCAGTCGTGGTCAATAAAGAGCGGCAGTAGATCGGGGTCAGGAAAGTAGCGATAGTCGTGCGCGTCTTCTTTGGATCGCATGGCGCGTGTTTCGCCGCTGCCCGGATCAAATAGCACGGTGGCTTGGCGAATGGCGCGGCCTTCCTCGATTTCGGCGATTTGCCACTGCACTTCGTAATCGATGGCCTGTTGCAGGAAACGGAATGAGTTGAGATTCTTGATTTCGCGCCGCGTGCCGAATTCCTGATGCCCCAGCGGACGTACCGATACGTTAGCGTCGCAGCGGAATGAGCCTTCCTGCATGTTGCCATCGCAGATGCCGATCCAGCGCACGAGTGCGTGCAGGGCACGCGCATAAGCGGCGGCTTCCGCCGATGATCTCAGATCAGGTTCGCTAACGATTTCAAGCAGTGGGGTGCCGGCGCGGTTGAGGTCGATCCCCGAAGCGCCGTGAATCCCTTCATGGATAGATTTACCGGCATCTTCCTCCAGATGCGCGCGCGTCAGGCGGATTGTTTTCTCCGTTGTCTCCTCGCCTTGACCGAGCCGGATGCGGACCTGGCCGCTGCTGACGACGGGTAGTTCAAACTGGCTGATCTGATAACCTTTGGGCAAATCCGGATAGAAATAGTTTTTGCGGGCAAATACCGATTTGGGCGCGATGTTGCCCCCGACGGCCAGACCAAAGCGAATGGCGCATTCCACCGCACCGCGGTTGAGCACCGGCAGCACGCCCGGCAAGGCGATATCGACGGCATTAGCCTGCACGTTCGGCTCGGCACCGAAGGCGGTCGAACTGCCGGAAAAAATCTTTGAACGGGTCAGCAGCTGGACGTGCGTTTCAATGCCAATGACGACTTCCCATGATTTCATTGTTTATTTCTCTCTATATTCAGGCACAACGACCATTGCGCGGATTGACCAGGATCGGCCACAGATAATCGACAGCGTCGCCGCTGCATTGCGCACGGCAATTATGAAAGGCGATCGTGACGCCCTTGTTTTGCTCCCATAGGCGAATCAGGCAGGCATTGGCCGGATTGTGCAATTCGACATTGGGCATGCGGGATGTTTGTGTGAATGCGGGCAAGTCGAAGCGACAGACGCCGTGTTTAGGAATGCCGATTTCTGCACTCAGGCGCTTGACTTCGGCGTGTTCCACCAATAGATCAAGGCGGCCCTTGCCGCCGTTGACGTCCTTGAACGTGCACGCCGCCTTGACATTCAGCGCCCGGTCGTGAATTTGCTGCATCTTTCGTCCGCGCAGCCGGCGCAGGGTTTGCGGGCTGATTTGACCCGTCTGGATATGCCCAGAGGCCGATGTTTCTTTTTTAGCCTTATCGCCAGTGGCCTGATCGGTGGTTGCACACGCTGCCAGCAAAGTTGTCAGCATGGCGGCAAGGCATAGGCGCTGTATGCCGGGAATTCTTCCGGCGTAGCCAGCATGCCGTCTGTTTCGGGAAATTTCGGCCATCGTCAGAAACATGTGTTTTTCTCCAGTCAAACCCATGCTGTTAGTAACTTTGTGTTGCGGCGTTTGCCTCGTTATGCCGCAAGTGCCGGCGGCTGGTGCAGGTGCCAGTCGGTGGCTTGCTGATAACGGTGCGCGATATTGAGTAGCCGCGCCTCGCTGAAATAGTCGCCGATCAACTGCAGCCCGACCGGCAATGGGGATGTTTGGCCGGAGAAGCCGCAGGGGATCGACATGCCGGGCAGGCCGGCAAGATTGACGGCCACGGTGTAAATGTCCGACAGATACATTTGCACCGGGTTGCCGATTTTCTCACCCAGTCTGAACGCTGGGGTTGGATAGGTTGGCCCCATAATGACGTCGCAGTGTTTGAACGCTTCGGCAAAGTCTGCCGCAATTAGGCGGCGGACGCGCTGAGCTTGCAGATAATAGGCATCGTAGTAGCCATGCGACAATACATAGGTACCGATCAGAATGCGCCGCTTGACTTCGATGCCAAAGCCTTGCGAGCGGCTTTTTGCATACATATCGTTAAGGTCGGCGTATTTCGGGGCACGATAGCCGTAGCGGACGCCGTCGTAGCGCGACAGGTTGGTGCTGGCTTCAGCCGAGGCAATGACGTAATAAGTGGGTACCGCCAGTTTCAGGTTCGGTAGACTGACTTCCACGGTTGTCATGCCCAGTTTTTGGTATTCGGCCACGGCGGCTTCGACGCGCGCCATGACCTCGGCGTCGCACCCCTCTCCATAAAATTCCTTGGGTAGGCCGATTTTTAGGCCGGCCAGAGGTTTATCGAGATCGCGTGTGTAATCTTCGGCCGGACGGTCAAGGCTGGTCGAATCGCGCTCATCGAAACCGGCCATGGCGTTGAGCAACATGGCACAATCTTCCGCCGTATGCGCGATCGGCCCACCCTGGTCGAGCGAGGATGCATAGGCAATCATGCCGTAGCGTGAAACCGTGCCGTATGTTGGCTTGATGCCGCTCAGATTGCAGAGTGCCGCCGGCTGACGGATCGAACCGCCTGTGTCGGTGCCTGTCGCCGCGGCCGCCAGCAGGGCCGCCACCGCGGCTGCCGAACCGCCCGAAGAGCCGCCTGGTGATCTGTCCGTATCCCAAGGATTGCGGGTTACACCGTAATATGAAGTCTCGTTCGATGCACCCATGGCAAATTCGTCCATATTCGTTTTTCCCAGAGTGACCACGCCGGCGGCGTTGAGCCGTTCAATCACCGTGGCGTCATAGGGACTCACGAAGTTACCCAGCATCTTTGAGCCACAGGTCGTCAGCCAGCCCTTGGCGCAGAAAATGTCCTTCTGCGCCAGTGGAATGCCGGTCAATGGTGTGGCCTGACCGGCGGCAATACGGGCATCTGCCGCCGCTGCCTGCGCCAAACTTTTTTCCGGAACGATGGTGATATAGGCATTGAGTGCCGGATTGATGCATTCGATTCGGTCGAGATAGCTGCGGGTCAGTTCAACGCTGGAAATTTCTTTGTTCGCCAGCGCCGCGGCCAGTGATTTGATGTCATGCGGAATCATTCGATCACCTTTGGCACGATAAAGAGTCCGGCTTCGGTCTGCGGTGCGATTGCCAGAAAATCTTCGCGCCGGTTGCTTTCTGTGACGATGTCAGGACGCAAACGCTGGCCGAGGTCGAGTACATGCGCCATTGGTTCGACGCCGTGTGTATCGACAGCCTGGAGTTGTTCGATTAGTCCGATGATGTCATCGAGCTGTGCGCGAATCGTTTCGTTTTCGTCGGCGCTGATTTCAAGCTGCGCCAATTGCGCTACGCGCTTTACGTGTTCATGGGTGATCGACATAGAAAAGTAGAAAAAAGACAAAAAATAGTGGGAAAAATCAAAAGGTCAACTCATCAAAATAATGGCCGTATAAGGTATCATAAAAGCTTTACCAGCCGCAGTATGGCGGCGTTTTTGGATACTTAGGCATGTTCAGTTTCTTGCGCAGTTATTTTTCGAACGATCTTGCCATTGATCTTGGTACCGCGAATACCCTGATTTATATGCGTGGCAAGGGCATCGTTCTCGATGAACCTTCAGTGGTCGCCATCCGCATGGATGGCGGCCCAAACTCCAAGCGGGTGATTCAGGCGGTGGGGCAGAGCGCCAAGGAAATGCTTGGCAAGGCGCCCGGACAGATTACCGTCATCCGGCCGATGAAAGATGGGGTCATTGCCGATTTTACGTGGACCGAGCAGATGCTCAAGCAGTTCATCCGCAAGGTGCACGACTCGCGCCTGCTGTCGCCCAGTCCGCGTATTATCGTTTGCGTGCCGTCCGGCTCGACGCAGGTGGAGCGCCGCGCTATCCGTGATTCGGCCGAGAATGCGGGTGCCCGCCAGGTATTTTTGATCGAAGAACCGATGGCGGCGGCAATCGGTGCCGATCTGCCTGTCGCCGAAGCAACCGGTTCGATGGTCGTCGATATTGGCGGCGGCACGACGGAGGTCGGCGTGATTTCGTTGGGCGGCATGGTGTATTCCGGTTCGGTGCGTATCGGCGGCGACAAACTCGATGAAGCGATCATTAACTATATCAGCCGTAACTACGGCATGCTGATCGGCGAGAATACAGCGGAAAGCATCAAGAAGCAGATCGGCTCGGCTTTCCCCGGTACCGAAGTGCAGGAAATGGAGGTTTCCGGTATCAATAAGGCCGAAGGTATCCCGCGCAAATTTACGATTTCCTCAAACGAAATTCTCGAAGCATTGACCGATCCGCTCAACAGCATTGTCTCTGCCGTCAAGTCAGCGCTGGAGAAGACGCCACCCGAGTTGGGCGCTGATATTGCCGACAAGGGACTGGTGCTGACCGGCGGCGGCGCGCTTTTGCACGATCTCGACCGCTTGCTGATGGAAGAGACGGGGCTGCCGGTGATCGTTGCCGAAGAGCCGCTGACCTGCGTTGCGCGTGGCTGCGGAATCGCGCTCGAGCGCATGGACAAGCTGGGCAGCATTTTCGCTTCGGATTGACCGGGGTGGATCATCGTGGATGCGCGCCCGGCTAATTCGGCGCGCGCCCACAGTGCGTAGCGCGGTTTTGATCCGTCCGTTTGCCGGCGTGATTCGTTAGCGGAGTGGTCAGGATGACCGGAGTGATCTGCCCGGGTGCATACTGTTTTTTCAGTCATTTTGCTATTGCTGAAGTTTTTTCTCGAAACTTTGCATGGATCATCAGCCACCGCCATTTTTTAAACGAGGCCCCGCTCCGCTAGCGCGTTTGTTCTTTTACGTGACCTTGTCGCTGGTGCTGATTGTGATCGATGCGCGCTTTCATACGCTGGATCTGGCGCGCCAGAGCCTTTCCCTGATCACTGATCCGTTACAGCGGGCGGCGCAGATGCCTGCTGCCTTGTTGGTTCAGGCACGCGCTTATCTCTCTAGCGTTGCACGTCTGCAAGAAGAAAATTTCCGGATGAAGCGCGAGCAGCTTGATAATGCCGCCAACCTGACGCGCACCGAGCAGCTTGAGCGTGAAAATGCCAGACTGCGCCGCTTGCTGGAGCTTCGTGAGCGCGAGCATCCCAGTGGGGTCGTTGCGCAGATTCTGCATGCCGTGCGCGATCCCTATACCCAGCGTATCGTCGTCGACAAAGGACAGATGGCGACGGTTACCGCCGGGCAGCCGGTCATCGATGACGTGGGTGTCATCGGCCAGGTGACGCGCGTTTTTCCTTTTGCCGCCGAGATTACATTGCTGACCGACAAAGATCAGTCGATTCCCGTCCAGGTTGTGCGCAACGGCCTGCGTTCGATAGCGTTTGGTTTGGGCGACGGACAGTTGGAGCTGCGTTTCATGCCTGCCAACGCCGATATCAACAATGGCGACCTGATCGTCACGTCCGGCCTGGACGGCGTGTTTCCGCGCGGTTTGCCTGTGGCACGGGTAACGCATATCGAACGCAATGCGTCCTATGCGTTTCCGCGGATCTTCTGTAAACCGTTGGCCGGAGTGGAAAATTACAACGAAGTCATGGTGCTGGCCGTGCGCGAGCCGGTGGCGATTCCAGAAGAACTGCGGACTCCGCGCCCGTCGGCGGGTGGCAAGTCCGGGAAGAAAAAACGACCCAAAAGGGGCTAATGTATGCAAGCGACTCACGCCTCATCGCGTATCCTACAACCGGCCAATCCCTGGTTTATCCGGTTGAGCCTGCTGGTTGCGCTGTTACTGAATTTTATGCCGACGTCTTCCTGGCTGTGGATACCCGACTGGGTCGCCTTGACGCTTGTTTTCTGGTGTGTCCGTGAGCCGCGTTACGTTGGGATGGGATACGCCTTTCTTTTTGGGTTGGCGATGGACGTGGCCGATGCCAGCCTGATGGGGCAGCACGCCCTGGCGTATGTCATCATCGCCTATCTGGCCATGTTGCTTTCGCGGCGTATTCTCTGGTTCTCGCTGGGGCAGCAGGCGCTGCATGCCTTGCCGCTGCTCCTGATTGCGCCCGCCGTCCAGTTGGCTGTGCGTCTTCCCCTCGGCGTCGAATTTCCGGGGCTGCCGTATTTTGCTGGCCCATGCATTGCCGCCGCGCTATGGCCGCTGCTGACTTTTATCCTGCTGTTGCCGCAATATCAGCCGATCGAACGCGACGCCAACCGGCCAATCTGAGTCGAGGATTTTCTCTTTGTTCAGCGATTCCCGCTATTTCATTCCGCAGCATTTTACGGATAGCGAAGCCGGGCGCTTCCGCTTTCGCATCTATTTTGCGGCGGGCGCGGTGCTGCTGGCTTTTTCTCTCTTGACGGCGCGTTTCGTCTATCTGCAGATCTTTCGGCATGATTATTACGTTACCCGCGCCGAGGATAATCGTATTGCGCTGATCCCTGCGCCGCCCAATCGCGGCCTGATTACCGACCGCAACGGTGTCGTGCTGGCACGTAATTATTCGGCGTTCACATTGGAGATAACGCCGTCCAAGGTCGATGACCTGGAGGCGACAATCGAAGGACTGGCTGAGATCATCGACATCCAGCCGAAGGACAAGCGGCGTTTCCGCCGTCTGCTCGGGGAGAAAAACAAGTCCTTTGAAAGTCTGCCGTTGCGCACACGTCTTAGCGAAGAAGAAGTCGCACGTTTTGCCGTCAATCGCTATCGCTTTTCCGGCGTCGAAGTCAAAGAGCGGCAATTCCGTGAATATCCGCTGGGGCCGGTGGCTGCGCATGCCATTGGCTATATCGGACGCATCAACAAGGATGACCTGAACTATATCGACAAGAAGGAGCAGACGGCCAATTACAAGGGCAGTGACCACATTGGTAAGATTGGCCTCGAAAAATCCTACGAATTTCATTTGCACGGTCAGACGGGTTACGAGGAAGTCGAGATCGATGCAGGCGGGCGGGCGCTGCGCAGCCTGGCGCGCACGCCGCCGACGCCGGGCGGCGATCTGACGCTGACACTCGATACCGGACTTCAGGCGGTCGCGGAAAAGGCTTTTGGTGACCGGCGCGGCGCGCTGGTTGCCATCGAACCGTCGACGGGTGGCATTCTGGCCTTGGTCTCGATGCCCAATTTTGATCCCAATCTATTTGTCGACGGCATTCGCCAGGAAGACTGGGAGGCGCTCTATAAATCGCCGGATCGGCCGATGGTCGATCGTGCGTTGAACGGCGCGTACCCGCCGGGTTCGACCTTCAAGCCGTTTATGGCGCTGGCAGCGCTGGAAAGCGGCAAGCGCACGCCTGGCCAGACGACGTTCGATCCCGGCTATTTCCGGTTTGGCGGGAATACATTCCGCGACAGCAAGCGGGGCGGGCATGGCGTGGTGAATATGCACCAGTCGATCGTCCATTCCTGCGATACCTATTACTATGCGCTGGCCAACGATATGGGGATCGACACGATCGCCCGTTATATGGCGCAGCTGGGCTTTGGGCAGAAAACCGACATCGACATTGAAGGCGAGTCGACGGGCGTACTGCCTTCACCGGAATGGAAGCGCAAGCGCTTCCGGCGTCCCGAGCAACAAAAATGGTACGCCGGCGAGACAATCTCGATCGGTATCGGACAGGGATATAACGCTTATACGCCGTTGCAACTGGCGCAAGCGACAGCGACGCTCGCCAACGACGGTGTGATGTACCGCCCGCATTTAGTCAAGCATATCGTCAATGCCCGAACGGGTGAAAAGACGCTGATCGAGCCGGAGCCACTGCGTAAATTGCCGTGGAAACAGCGGCATTTCGACATCGTTAAAAAAGCGATGATGGGCGTCAACAGGGAAGGTACAGGGGCGCGTGCGTTTGCGGGCGCTCCGTACACCTCGGGCGGCAAAACAGGAACGGCGCAGGTGTTCAGCCTGAAAGGCGGAGAATACCGGGCTAGCCGTATCCGGCGAGAACTGCGTGATCATGCGCTGTTCATTGCTTTCGCGCCGGTTGAAGCGCCGAAAATCGCCCTGGCCGTATTGGTCGAAAATGGTGGTTTCGGTGCACAGTCCGCTGCACCGATTGCGCGTGCGGTGCTCGACTATTACCTACTCGGCAAAGCCGCGAAAGGCGCTGTCAAGGAGGACGAGGATGCCCACGAGGACGATGATGTGCATGAAGGGTCCGAAGAACACGAAGAGGTGCGGGATGCGCGCGATGGCGGCGAGAAAGGCGAAGATGAGGCCGCGGTGACGCACGCCGATCCGAAGCTCGCCGCCCCATCGGCGGCAGGTCGCCCTCATGGGACATTGATCGATGCCGGGGCAATGGAGCCGCATGATTCGATCCGTCCCGGCCATCCCGCGGCACCAGGCATGCCGGCTGACCCGGCCCAACCGGCGCCCCCAGTGCGTGCAGACGGCCAGGAGGGATGAACGATGTTTGGTGAATATGTCCGCCGTTTTTTCAGCCGGCTCCTGGCCAATATTGACCTGGGTCTGTTCGGCATCGTTCTGCCGCTGCTGCTGATCGGCCTGGCCACGGTTTTCAGCGCTACCTATGATACGGGCAGCCGGGTGTTCAGCCACCTGCTCAACATGGCGGTCGGCCTGGGGGTCATGTGGGGAGCCGCCCAGTGTCCGCCGCAGCGATTGATGCGTTTCTCCTTGCCGCTGTATGGCGTGGGCATCATTCTGCTGGTGCTGGTTTTTCCGCTGGGCGTCGTCGTCAACGGCGCGCGCCGCTGGCTCTCACTGGGCATCATCCGCATTCAGCCCTCGGAAATTTTCAAGATCGCCACACCGCTGATGCTGGCCTGGTATTTCCACAAATATGAAACGGTGCTCAGCCTGCGCCATTACGTTGTTGCTTTCCTGCTGTTGCTTGTCCCGTTTGCGCTGATCGCCAGGCAGCCCGATCTGGGCACCGCTATTCTGGTCGGCGCCGCCGGCTTTTATGTGATTTTCTTTGCCGGCCTGCCCTGGAAAGTGATGGGCGGCATGCTTGCCGCCGCCGCCGCCGCCGCGCCATTCTTCTGGAGTGTGCTGCATGACTACCAGCGCAGGCGGATTCTGACGCTGCTTGATCCAACGACCGACCCGCTCGGTGCGGGCTACCACATCATCCAGTCAACCATCGCCATCGGTTCTGGCGGGCCGTATGGCAAAGGCTGGCTGGATGGAACGCAGACGCACCTTGAATTCATTCCAGAGCGCCACACAGATTTCATTTTTGCCGTTTTCGCGGAAGAGCATGGGCTGCTGGGAGCGGTCATTCTGCTGACGCTCTATGCGTTGCTGATCCTGCGCGGACTGATGATCGCAGCCAACGCTTCGACCCTGTTTTCCCGCCTGCTGGCCGGTTCAATCACGCTGAGTTTCTTTACCTACGCATTCATCAACATGGGCATGGTCAGCGGCATTCTGCCCGTCGTCGGCGTACCGTTGCCGTTTATGAGCTATGGCGGTACGGCTTTGGTGATGCTGTTTCTGGGCATTGGCATTTTGATGAGCATTCAGTCGCATCGCTCGCTCAACCGCAGATGATTGAAAGGAGGTGACGATGATCCGTCAAATATCGGCGCTAGCAGCCCTGACATCTGTATTGCCCGCATTCGTCGGCGTGGTTTTGCGTAGGTTTTTCATTCTGGTGCTGGTGCCATGCCTGCTGGCTGCCTGTGGCGGCGGGGAGCGCGTACGCGGCGGAAGCGGGACGGATGCGGTCGCTGCCTCCGGCAAGGCAGAGAGCGGTGACGCCCGTTCTACCCGGCGTGGCGGCGGCTACTACAAGGACGATGGCCCGGGCGACGAAATTCCCGACAATCTCGATGACTTGCCCGACGCCGTGCCGCGTCAGGAGCCGTTACATCGCTTTGCTAACCGGCCGTACAACGTTTTCGGCAAATACTACACGCCTGCTTCCCACGTGCGGCCGTTTCGCCAGCGCGGCGTTGCCAGCTGGTACGGCAAGAAATTCCACGGCCAGAAGACTTCGACCGGCGAGCGCTACGACATGTTTGCGATGACCGCCGCGCACCCGACGCTGCCGCTGCCTTCCTACGCGCGTATTACCAACCCGGCCAACGGCAAGAGCGTCGTTGTCCGCGTCAATGACCGCGGCCCTTTTCATTCCAACCGGATCATCGATCTTTCCTACGCGGCAGCGCATCGCCTCGGTTATATCAAAACGGGCAGCACGCTGGTCGAAGTCGAAGCGATTGTGCCGGGCAAAAATGATGGCATGAGTCGTCTCAATGAAGCCCGCCTGGCCACGAGCGCGCCAGGCGCCGTCTATGCCTACAATCAGCCACCATCGCAGTCTTCCATTTCCCGCCTTCCGTCACCCGTTGCCGACGAACGCGACGACATCGCCCGGATCATGGCGGAAAAGGACAAAGCGCGCGACGCGGCTGCCGCAGACGATGAGGCGCCCATCCGCGCGCCCACATCCGGCATTTATTTGCAGATCGGCGCCTTTGCCAGCGGCGACAATGCTGAAAGCTTGCGCGCGCACCTGGCGCGTGAGCTGGACTGGCTCAATGGCGTGATTCACGTAATTCCCAGCGGCAGGCTATACCGCGTTCAGGTCGGCCCCTACGCCCAGCGCAACGAAGCCGAACAGGCCGCTGAAAAAATTCATAGGACGTATGGGGGACAGAAACCGCGGCTCGTGACCTATAACCGCTGAACCCGGCGTCCTGGGGGCTTTCCGTTGTGCACCCGTCGTCGCGTAGCAGGCGGCGGATAGGTCGCAGCGGCAGTTCTGCTGCACAGATGGCTTGCAGATGAACCGCAGTGGCCGGGCAGCGGCCACGTTTTCATGTTTTCCCGGCCATGCGCCGTCTTCACGCGGAAATGCGGCGCTATGGCCGTCGATGATCCGCCTTGGGCACCGTCGGGCTGCAAGGCGGTTTTGAGTATGCCGTGCGGCTAAGGGGTTTCATCGAGCAGATAGTGCTGCGCGATCCAGGCCTGGCCGAGCGCCAGATTGCCGTCGTTGGGCGGCGCGCGGCGCGCTTCCAGCGTTTGCAGGCCGCATTCACCGATGCGGAAACGCAATTCCCGGGCAAAAAAGCGGTTTTGCAGGCATCTGCCGCTGAGGGCGACGCGGCTGTTTGCCGGCAGCAGCTTGCGCAGCCAGTCCGCCAGCGCGGCCGCCGTCGTCGCAAAGTACAGCGCCGCGCCCCGCCGCGCATCCGATTCCGAGCGCAGGTGCAGAAACAGCGGGGAAAAATCAAGCTGCCCCTCCGCCGTGATCCGCCAGCCGCTGGCTAGCGGCTCGATTGTGCCGAAGTTCTCGGCGGCGCCTTCCATCAGTAGTTCGGCGTGTGACGGGAAGGCCGATGTCTGCGTCAGCCCGAGGAGCGCGGCCGCTGCATCGAACAGGCAGCCGAGACTGCTCGAATCCGCTTTCTCGGCATCGGAATCCAGTTGTGCCGCCAGGCGCGGCGCTTCTGCCTGCGCGGCGAAGCGGCGGGTGATTTCCATGTTGCAGCCGATATGGTGGAGAACGGCCGCCGCCAGCCGCCACGGTTCATGCGCCGCTTCGCTAGTGCCCGCCAGGCCGATGGGGACAAGGTGTGCGCGCCGCTCGAAATGCGCGCCGTCGACCCACAATAGCTCGCCGCCCCACAATGTCCCGTCGACGCCGGCCTCGCCGCCATCGAGCACTAGGCCGCACATAGGTTCGTCCAGCTGGTGTTCCGCGAGAACGGCTGCCACGTGGGCGTGGTGATGCTGCACCGCAAGCATCGGTATCACGCGCTGGCGCGCCATATCGCGTATCGGCGCATACGAAAAGACATCCCGATGCAGATCGTGGGCAATGAGCATCGGCGATACGTCCAGCATTTTGAGGAGATGCCGGATCGTTTCCTCGAAACCGGCAAGCGCCGCCGGATTCGACAGTTCGCCCAGATGCTGGGAGAGAAATGCTTCGTCACCGCGCGTGATGCAGACGGCATTGCCGGAAGGTCCGCCGACCGCCAGTACCGACGGACCGGGGTGCGTCAGCTTGACAGTCGCCGGCGCATGGCCGCGTCCGCGCCGGATCAGCTGCAGACCGCCCAGGGCCGAATAGGCGATGCTGTCGTCGCAGCGCGTCACAATGTCGGCATTGTCTATGAGATAGGCGTCAGCAATGCCCGCCAGCCGTGCCAGCGCCTCGTCGTTACCGATGACGATCGGCTCATCGGGAGGATTGGCGCTGCTCATCAGCAATGCCAGTTCCTGATCCTGTTCGAGCCAGGCCGTTCCGGCCGGCCGACCGGCGGCCTCGTGGAAAAGCAGATAGTGCACCGGCGCAAAGGGCAGAATGACGCCCAGTCGCGGCAGATCGGGCGCAATGCCGGGCAGGCGCTCATCGCATTGCGGCCGCTTGTCGAGCAGGATGATCGGCCGCTCCGGAGAGGTCAGCCAGCCAGGTTCGCCGACCTTAAACTGCACGTAAGGAATCGCCGAGCGGGAATTGGCGAACATGACCGGAAAAGGTTTGACAGGGCGATGTTTGCGTTCGCGCAGCCGCGCGACGGCTTTGGCGTTGCGGGCGTCAGCAAAAAGGTGAAACCCGCCCGTGCCCTTGACGGCGACAATCTCGCCGCGTTGGATGGCTTGCCAGGCATGGGCGATCGCATCACCGGCGACTTCATTACCGGAGGCATCGAGAAACCGGAGCTGCGGACCGCATTTCGGGCAGCACAAAATTTCCGCATGGGCGCGTCGCCCGTCCAGGCGGCGGTATTCGGCATTGCATTTGCGGCAGGGGGAAAACAGCTTGTAGCTGGTGTGTTCCCGCTCAAACGGCAGGCTGTTGCATACCGAGTAACGTGAGCCGCAGTGCGCGCAGTCGGTCAGCGCGTAACGCCAGCGGCGGTTTTCCGGATCGAACATCTCGCTTAGGCAGTCGCGGCAGACGGCGATGTCCGGGCCGATCATCGTTGCGGCGCGCCCGCCCAGACTATCGAGAATGAAGAAATCTTCGGAGACCGAAACCGATCCGGCAAAGCGAGAGGTGATGGCATCGATGCGCGCCATGGGCGGCGCATCGTGGCGCAGGCGCTTGATCAGTGCCTCGATCTGGTCCGGCGTGCCGCAGGCTTCGATTTCGACGCCGCGCGGATCGGTGCGCACCCAGCCGGTCAGGCCAAGCGCCTTGGCCAGCCGCCAGACGGTGGGGCGGAACCCGACCCCCTGGACGATACCGCTGACGCGGATGCGCTGACAGGTGAGTGACGGAGGCAGCGGATGGCGCGTTGTTTGCACGGGAACGACTCCTGAAATCCGTTGGAGGGTGGGCAGTATGGGCAAAAGCGGAAAAATCCGCTGTCGGCCTTGAGCCGAGGCAGCACGCCGGTTATGCGCCGACGGTCATGGTCGTCGATTCTAGCCCAATCCCGGTTTCCCTGATATTGCAGACCGATCCATGCGGTTACGCTCTCGTTACCGGAGCGCTTGGTTATCGACAGGGCTTTGTATCGTTTTGACGTCCCCACAGAAGTGCCTTTCCAGGTGAGCGCTGATGCGTCCCTGAATCATGATGCCGAGCTTGGCAAACTCGGTAAAAATCTCACATTGCGGTGGCAGGGTCATACGAGAACTCCGGGAAAAGGCGGCGTTAACGAGAAGCATAAAAGCTCAAATCGGCGGCTGTTCGGGCTGGGCCAGCTTGCCCGCGTCGTAGGCGCACTCCATCATGATCTGGGAGAGAATCGCGGAAGATTCGCGGGTGAAGTCTTTGCCTTCCGGCGAAAGCGCGAACTGGAGATAGGCGTTCAGTTCCGCTTCCGACAGGTTGCGATAGGCATAGGCCATGCTGCTGAGCATCGTTTGCGACATGGCGCTGGCAATGGCGAACTGCTGGGACTCTAGATTTTTCTGGATCTCGGCCAGCGTCGGCCGGTTCTGCATTTCAAACTGGCCGGAAAGCAGGGCGGCATTGACGGCCATAGCGGTGGAAATAAAGCTTTTGACCGCATTCGGCGTCAATTCCAGCGCCTGGTCGAGCGATTGGTAAAGCGCCAGGCGCGTCGTATTGCCGCCCAGCTCGGCAATCAGCTTGGCCGCGTTGGCCTGGATTTCGGCAAAAACCTTCGGGTCCTGCCAGCGTTTTTCCTGTTCGACGATGCGTCTGCCCAGTGGCGAATCGAGAAAAACCAGGATCTTTGCGCCCAGTTCCGGTGGAATTTTTTCGGAAAGGCGCTGGAAGAACATCGCCTTCGTTTTTTCCGGTGCATAGGCCGTGTCGATGACCGCGTACAGCCTGCGCAACTGCTCGACATCCGGGCGTTTCGGCGCTTTCTTGAGTGCTTCGTCGATGCCCCGCTTCATATTTTCCGGGACGGCATCCAGGGCGGCGCTGGCGCCTGATTTTTCCATCAGCACCCGTAGCTGGGTGGATTGTGCATCCGCTGTTGCCGCACGCTCAGCCGTGGTGGCGGGCTTTGTCCGGATGGCGGATTCCGCACGCGCCTCCAGTACGTTCAAACAGAATAGGCCGGCCGCAATCCACAAGCCGACGGCCAATCGGGCGTATTTCGGCGGAGTTTGCACGCTTGTATCAGTGTGTCGCATGAGTTTTCTCCTTAAGGTTTTGCAGGTTCCTGCCATCCGGTGAAATTCCGGCAATCCGGCCTTATTCGATTCCCGGGGGCGGAGGAACGATGCCGCGCCGCAGGAAAAATCGAACTGCTGCTTCGCCATGCCGGTATAGCGGATTTCGCTCCACGAGCGTACCGGCATCGAATCGGTGAAACGCCCGAAAGCGTCGATTTCCGCACCGCAGGCAAGACTGCCTGCCCCGATGCCCAATGTGACGAAGCAAATGCGCACTCCACGGTATCTAGGCATCGCGCGTACGCCCCGCTACTGGCAAAGAAAGCGCTCCAGCGTGGGTGCAGCAAACAACAGAACGATACCGGTGCCCGCAATTGACGGTATCAGGAATCGGCAACCGGCATAAAGGCTGGCGCTCATGGGTGTTATCGGCAAATATGTTGCGCTAGAGGGCGGATGAACGGCTGGACAAACGCGAAGCATGCAATGATCAGGAAGAACTCCATTTCCGATACTTTCAGCATTTTGCGCCATGCCCGCCCCCGGAACGTGCCGACCAGGATGGCCATTGCCAAACAAAAACCCAAGCCGAGGCCGATGGTGACGGGAGAATGGCACCAGCCCCAGTCAGCAGCAACCTCCATCAGCAATCTCTCTCGCCATCACGATCAATGCTTTGTAAGCTAAAGCATTCAACTCCCCGCCTCACCAAGCCTCCTACCATGCCTGCATAGAATCCCACTTGGCTTGAGAGAATGGCTTTTCCGACCCATCCGCTAACTGGACCTCCAAAAAAACCACCGGCCGCACCGATAGATGCTGCTTCTGCAAAGCCTGCCCATGAACCTTGCTCGCCCGACATCATGACTGCACCGGCATATGCCGCGCTAGATCCAACTGCACCGATTATAGCGCCCTCTCTTGGGCGCGAAATCTTCGATCTTGAATGGAGAGTCCGACTCCCTGCGCTCGTCAGCATGTACGGTTCCAGTAAGGGACAGGCATGCTAAGCATAGGGCAGTACCTAGGGAACGAGGATATAGAAAAAAAGTTCGGGGGGTTAGTAGCATTCTGAAACCATAGACGGGACGGACGGTTACAAAATCAAATAGTATTGAGATTTATTCTCAAACTTTGGTAGTTGATTGTCAATAGTCTTGATCGTTTTTCGTGCGTTTTGTCCAGTGTGCGGTGCGGCGTATGGAGTGAGAATCCGGGTCGTGCTGTTTTGCCATAATCGTCGGCATATGTTTTTCTGATTACAGGCGCAGTAAGCGGATGCCGCGACCCGAAGCGAGATTGCGGCTGGAAGCGGGTCTGGGCTGGATTAATATACACTTACTTCCTTCTGCATTTGTTAGGTGCTAGCTGCTTTGTCGCGCCGGTCGTGTCGCTTGAATTGCTCAGCCCATACGGCCCCGCCATCCGTAGCGGACAGTGGCGCATTTTCGTGATTTTGCTATTTGATTTCTCTGATTTTCCTCATGCTCGACGTTTTCGGCCTGGAATGCATTCGCGGCGGGCACCGTCTATTCCGCGACTTGTCCTTTCGTCTGACGGACGGCGAATTGCTACAGGTGCAGGGAGACAACGGCAGCGGAAAAACGAGTCTGTTGCGCCTGCTGTGCGGGCTGTTGCTACCGGTGGCTGGTGAAATCCGCTGGCGGGGCGTGCCGATTGCGCGGCTGGGCGTGGATTTTCGCCGTGAGCTGTGCCTCATCGGCCATCGGGATGCCCTCAAGAATGAACTGACGCCGCTGGAGAATGTGCGGATGGCGGCGCATCTGGCCGGAATCCGGCTGGATGGGGCGGCGGCGCGTGATGCCCTGGCGCAGCTTGGCCTGACGGGGGAAACGGAAGAAATTCCCTGTGGCCGCTTGTCGCAGGGCCAGCGGCGGCGTGTGGCGCTGGCGCGGCTGGCTTGCGCGCGGCAGCCGCTCTGGCTGCTCGATGAACCTTTCGCCGCGCTGGATGCTGCGGCCACGGGGTGCGTCGCGGCATTGATCGGCCGCCATGTGCGATGCGGCGGCGTGGTGGTGCTGACTACGCATCAGACCGTCGATATGCCCGTAACGGCAGCCAGGCGGCTGACGCTGGGGGCGTGAGATGACCGGCTTCCTCTTTTCACTGATCCGGCGCGACCTGCGCCTGGCGCTGCGCCGGCGGACCGACGCGGCGCAGACGCTGTGTTTTTTTATTGTCGTCGTCAGTCTGTTTCCGCTCGGCATCGGGCCGGAACCAATGCTTTTGCGCCGGATGGCGCCCGGTGCGCTGTGGGTGGCGGCCTTGCTGGCGGTGCTGCTTTCTTTGCCGCGCCTGTTTGCCGAGGATTTTCGCGATGGCACGCTGGAACAGCTGGCGCTGCTGCCGCAGCCGCTGGCGCTGGTCGTGCTGGGCAAAACACTTGCGCACTGGCTGGTTTCCGGGCTGCCGCTGAGCCTGCTGGCGCCGGCGCTGGGCGTGCCGTTCGGCATTTCCCCGGAAGCTTCATGGACGCTGACGCTTTCGCTGTTGATCGGCACACCGGCGCTGTCCGCCCTCGGCGCCATCGGCGCGGCGTTGACGCTGGGCGTGCGCGGCGGCGGTATTCTGCTCTCGCTGCTGGTGCTGCCGCTCTATGTCCCGGTGCTACTATTTGGGACGGGCGCCGTGGAGGCCGCCGTGTCCGGTGTCGGCGCCAAAGCGCATCTTTCGCTGCTGGCGGCCTTGTCGCTGGGCGGCGTGTTTTTTGCGCCCTGGCCTGCCGCCGCCGCTGTCCGCATTGCTTTGGAGTCGCCGGATTCATGCTGAAAGGCTTCAATATTGACTGTTTGATGAGTCCGCAAAGCGTTTATCTGCTCGCTGGCCGGATGATTCCGTGGTTTTGGGCGCTGGCGGCGCTGTTCGGTATCGCCGGTCTGGCGGTCGGTTTTCTGATCGCGCCGGCTGATGCGCAGCAGGGCGAGGGCTATCGCATCATTTTCCTGCATGTGCCGGCTTCGTGGCTGTCGATGTTCATCTATCTGGCGATGGCTTTCTGGGCCGGACTGGGGCTGGCTTTCAACGCCCGCCTGCCGGCGATGATGGCTCAGGCGCTGGCGCCGACGGGCGCGCTGTTCGCCTTTCTTTCGCTGTGGACGGGGGCGCTGTGGGGCAAGCCGATGTGGGGAACGTGGTGGGTGTGGGACGCCCGCCTGACTTCGGAACTGATCCTGCTGTTTCTGTACATCGGCTTCATTGCGCTCCAGGCCGCTATCGACGACCCGCATCGCGCCGATCGGGCGGGCGCAATTCTGGCGCTGGCGGGCGTGGTGAATATTCCGATCATCTACTTTTCAGTCAGGTGGTGGAATACGCTGCATCAAGGGGCGACGATCAATCTCCAGAAATCTTCCCTGGCCGGTGTGATGTTCACCGGCATACTGCTCTGCGCGCTGGCTTGCTGGATGTATTCGCTGGCCGTCGCGCTGATGCGTGTGCGCAGGCTCATGCTCGAACGCGAGCCGCATGCGCCGTGGGTGCGCGAGATGCTGGAGTACGATTTGTGACAACAGGCCGGAGGATGCAAGGTAATCGCGCACGCGCAGTGAATGCGTGGGCTGTACGCGGTTTGGGGATTCCGGGCATCCGGGATGTCGGGTCGGCCGGCGGTGGAGATAGGAAGACGCGGGAAAGCACGGCGGCAAAAACGGTGGCAAATACACAACGGCCGGGAATATGGAAAATGCGGAAAGCACGGAAAAAACCGAATAAACATACGGGATCGGGGAAGGCATACACGGAGCGCGGATATGCACTGGCATAGTTTTGCCGATTTTCTCGCCATGGGCAGGCATGGCGTTTACGTTTGGGGTTCATTCGCCGTCATGGCGCTGGTCATGACGCTCGAACCGCTGCTGCTTGTGCGCGCCCACAGGCGCTTGATCGCCCGTCTGCGCCGCCACTGGGCACGAGGAGGATCAGGACGCGAAGCTGCGGCCAGCGGCTATCCCGACGTTCGTATTGGCATTTCCAGACCGCAGGCCGGCGGGCAATCCCCATCTTCCACCGGCGAGGCGCACCTTTGAATCCGCGCCGGCAACGCCTGCTGCTGATATTTGCCGGTCTGGGCGTGCTCGGGCTGATCGCCGCGCTCGTGCTCAATGCCTTGCGCAGCAACCTCGTCTTCTTTTTCTCCCCCTCGCAGGTGATTGCGGGTGAGGCGCCAGGCGGCGGGACGTTTCGTCTCGGCGGTCTGGTCAAGGAAAAAACGCTCCGGCGCGAGGCCGATGGCGTGACGATCTCTTTCGTCATCACCGATAGGACGCACGATGTGCCTGTGCGCTATCAGGGCATCCTGCCCGATCTGTTCAGGGAAGGAAAAGGCACGGTCGTTCAGGGGCGGCTCGATGGCGGGGTATTGGTGGCGTCCGAAGTGCTCGCCAAACACGATGAAAATTACACGCCGCCGGAAGCCGCACAGATCATGGGCGGCGGGCAGATGCCGCGCGAGAAGGCCGGGCAGACCTTGCCGTCGGTGATGTCCCCATGAAGCGTGCGGGCGAGCGCGGCAGGGATGCGCCAGATACGCGGAAGAACGCACCGGAGCCGGGCATTTCCCTGTTTTCGGAACCGGCAGGTTCCGGAAAGGCTGGCGCGCGGGCGGGGAGCACCGGTTCAGCGCAGGCGGTCGCCCGCCGCTGCCGCTGCTTTTATGCCGGCCTTTCTGGCGGCAATTTACCGGGCGTTGTGCCGAAGCGGCGGTTGGTGGCGGGGGCGGCATGATCCCGGAGTTTGGGCACTTTGCACTCATTCTCGCGCTGTGCACCGCCCTCGTGCAGGGGACATTGCCGCTCCTCGGCGCGCAGTACGGGCGGGCGGACTGGATGGCATTGGCGCGGCCGGCGGCGCAGGTGTTGACATGGCTGTTGCTGATTGCGTTTGGCTGCCTGACGGCCGCGTTTGTTTTCAATGACTTTAGCGTCGCCTGCGTGGCGCAGCACTCCAATACGCGCCTGCCGCTGCCGTATCGTGTCGCGGGCGTCTGGGGCGGGCATGAAGGCTCGCTGCTGCTGTGGGTGACGATGCTTGGCCTGTGGGGCGGCGCGGTCGCCCGTAGTGCGCAGCGCCTGCCGGCGGCGATGGCCGCCCGCGTCATCGGCGTGCTGGGGCTGGTGATGGCCGGATTCCTCGCCTTCACCCTGTTCGCATCCAATCCGTTTGTGCGCCTGCTGCCTGCCGCCGCCGAAGGGCGTGAGCTCAATCCGCTGTTGCAGGATCCGGGACTGATCCTGCATCCGCCGATGCTCTACATGGGCTATGCCGGCTTTTCGGTTGCGTATGCTTTTGCGCTTGCCGCACTGCTTGCCGGACGGCTCGATATGGTCTGGGCGCACGGGTCGCGGCCGTGGACGCTCGCCGCCTGGGTCTTCCTGACGCTCGGCATCGCACTCGGCTCACGATGGGCGTACTACGAACTCGGCTGGGGCGGCTGGTGGTTTTGGGACCCGGTGGAGAATGCCGCACTGATGCCCTGGCTGGCTGGCACGGCGCTACTGCACTCGCTGGCTGTGACGGAAAAAAGCGGCGGTTTCAGAAACTGGACGGTTTTACTGGCGATTTCAACGTTCTCACTCGCGCTGCTCGGCGCCTTCCTCGTCCGCTCCGGCGTGCTCAGTTCGGTACATGCCTTCGCGATCGATCCGCGCCGCGGCGTATTCATCCTGGCGCTGCTCGTCATTCTGACCGGCGGCGCGTTGGCGCTGTTTGCCTGGCGTGCGCGCAAGACCGGGTCGGCCGGTGGTTTTGCGCCATGCTCGCGCGAGTCGCTGCTGCTGATCAACAACGTGTTGCTCACGGCCGCCTGCGGCTCGGTGCTGCTCGGTACACTTTACCCGTTGCTCGCCGATACGCTCGGGTGGGGCCGAATTTCCGTCGGGCCGCCGTATTTTGAAGCGGTTTTTGTCCCGCTGATGATGCCTGCGCTCTTTCTGATCGGCGTGTCACCGTGGGTCCGCTGGAAGCGCACGCGCGTGGCCGATCTGGCGCGTGCGCTGTGCGCCCCGCTGGCGGCCTCGGCGGTGTTCGCGCTCGCCGCCAGCCTGCTGGCCGCGCGGCTGGGCGGCGGCGCAGCGCCGTGGAAGCCGTGGGTGGCGCTGAGCATGCTGCTGGCGGCCGGGATCGTCATGACCGCGTTGCTTGATATCGTGCAGCGCTTCCGTGCCGTGCGTGCCGCGCATGTCGCGCGTACCGGGCCTCTGGCGCTGCCGGCCGCTTTTCTCGGCATGCATCTGGCGCATATGGGCGTTGCGGTATTCGTCGTCGGCGTGGCGTTGGTCAATGGTTATCAGATCGAGCGTGAAGTCCGCCTGACGCCGGGTGAGCGTGTGGCCCTGGCGGGCTACGAATTTCGCTTTCAGGGTGTTCGTCAAGTCCCGGGCGAAAATTACCAGACGCTGGCGGGCGCGGTCGATCTGCTGCGTCATGGCCTCGTGTTCCGCCGGCTTGCGCCGGAAAAGCGTTTTTATCCGGCTTCCGGCATGTGGATGACGGAAGCGGCGATCGACTCGGGTTGGCTGCGCGACGTGTATGTCTCGCTGGATGAGCCGGTCGAACGCGGGCAGATCGACGGGGCCTGGGTGCTGCGCATCCAGTACAAGCCCTTCGTCAACTGGATTTGGGGCGGCTGCGTGCTGATGGCGCTCGGCGGTTTGCTGGCGATACGCGATCGCCGTCACCGTGTCGGCGGCGAGCCGCGCTGTCCCCGGAAAACACGGGCGGGTGGGCGATGAACCGGTGGGTCGGTATCCTCGCCTGGCCGCTGTTCGGCTTCCTCGTGCTTGCCGGGCTGCTGGCCGCTGGTCTGAAGCACGATCCGCAGGCTGTGCCTTCGCCGCTGATCGGCCGCCCGGCGCCGGATTTTTCGCTGCCGAGGCTGGGCGGCGGCGAACATTTCTCGCCGCGCGCCATGCGCGGCAAGGTCTGGCTGCTCAACGTCTGGGCGACTTGGTGTTCCGCCTGCCGTCAGGAGCATTCCGTGCTGCTCGATATGCGCCGGCATCGGGCGCTGACGCTGGTGGGATTGAACTATCAGGAGGTGCGCGGCGATGCTGGCGCCGATATGAGCACGATGACGCCGGCTGCAGAAGCGGCGCTGGCGGCGACGCGCGCCACTGACTGGTTACGGCGCCACGGCGACCCCTATGTGCTGTCCGTCCTCGATCTCGACGGGCGCGTCGGCATGGACTACGGCGTATATGGCGTGCCGGAAACCTACGTCATCGACAGGGCGGGCGTTATCCGCTTCAGGCACGCCGGCCCGCTGACGGCGGCGGTTCTTGCCGACAAGATTTTGCCGCTGGTCGAGGCGCTGTCACGATGAGCGGCCGATCGATGCGGCATGATTGCCTGCGCTCCTTATGCCTTCTGCGTTCATTCCTGCGCCTCCTGCGTCCATTCCGCCGCGGCGCCCTGTTTTGCGCCGCATTATGCTGCGGCCTGACCGCATCTGTCGCGTATGCTGCCTATGCCCATGCCGCGGATGCCGGCGCATCGGCGGCCGCCGTGCCAAGGGCAGAACGGAGCGCCGCGGATGCGGCCGAAGAACGGCTGGCGGCGATTTCGTCCGGACTGCGCTGCCTCGTCTGCCAGAACGAATCGCTGGCCGCGTCGCAAGCCGGTTTGGCCAGGGATCTGCGCCGCGAAATTCTGGCCATGATCGCGGCAGGCAAGAGCGATGGGGAAATCGTCGATTTCATGGTCAGCCGTTATGGCGACTTCATTCGCTACCAACCGCCGTTCAAACCCTCGACCTGGCTGCTTTGGGTGGGGCCGTTTCTGTGGCTAGTGGGCGGGCTGGGCCTCTTGCTCGTTGTGCTCCGCCGTCAGCGGCATGCTGCCGAAGCGCCGCTGAACACCGCCGACCGGCAGCGCGCCGACCGGCTTCTGGCCGATGAAGGCAGTGATCGCGTGGAGAAAGAACGATGAGCGCCGTTGTGCTGTTTATTGTGCTGACGGCCGCACTGACGCTGGTGGTCGTGGCTGTTCTGTTGCGCCCTTGGGCGCGCTTGCCGGAGCGGGCGTCAGAGCGGACGTCAGAATCGGCGCCGGCGGGCCTCGAAATTTACCGCAGCCAATGGCAGGCGCTGGCGCGCGACCGGGCTGCCGGGCTGCTGAGTGCGGAAGATTTCGACCCGGCGCGGGAAGATTTGCGACGGCGTGTATTGGCGGAAATAAATGAAACGGATGAAATGGATGCGACGGCTGCAACGGCCGTCGGGGCGGCGCCTGACGCCGCATCGCGCGGCCTGAGCGGGCGCAGTGCGTGGGCGCTTGCCGCGGCGATGCCGCTGGCGGCGGTGTTGATCTACGTAGGGATCGGTAATCCGCAGGCATTGACGCCGCCGCCTGCCGCGCGGCAGGATACGGCAGCGCTTGCTCGGCGCGTCGCGCAGCTCAAGGCCAACCCCGGTGATGCCGAGGGATGGCTGGCGCTCGCCCGCGCCTACGAAGTGCTGGGGCGTTTCCCCGAAGCCGCCGAGGCTTTTGAAAAAGGCCGTGCGCGGGTCGATGGCGACCCGGCGCTGCTTGCCGAGTATGCCTATGCGCTGATCCGGGCGGAGGGCGGCGTGGTCGGTTCGCGCGCCGAGGCGCTGATCGACGCCGCGCTCAAACTTGACCCGCAGCAACCGCAGGCTTTGTTCCTGGCCGGTCTCGCTGCGAACGAGCGTGGCGATTTCGCAGCGGCGATCGCGCACTGGCAGCGCCTGCTGCCGCTGCTTGAAACCAGCTCGGACGAGGCGGTCATGCTCGAAAAATCCTTGCAGGCCGCACAGGAGAAAATGCGGCAGGCGGCAAATGCAACGTCGCCGGCGGCTTCGGATAAACGCCCACATCCCTCCAGGTGGGCGCCCCTCTGAAACCCGCGTGGATAAAGGGCTTCAGAGCATCCACCTTGGAGATGCCCTAAATACGTGGGCTAGCGGGCAGGTATCCTGAAACTAAAAAATAAGAATTACTAAAGCATGCGTACTGACTTCCACCCACGAGACTTCTCTTGATGCCGTTGCGCTGAGCGGCAGCGCGCCCCGCTGACTTTCCTACCTTTTTTCCTTATCTCGCCAAAGAAAGTCAGCAAAGAAACGCGACCCCAGGCGCAGACGACTCCTTGTCGCGGGTTGGAGTGGTACTTGTGCGGCGGGCTTGATTAACTCGCTTACGCTCAGACAATCAAGCCCTTATTTCCGCCAAGCCGCCCCGCGCCACCCTGAAATAACGGCTTCCTTTGCCAAAATACGGCGTTGCTGTGTTGGCCTTGCCTTGCCGTACTACTCGTACTGTCAGCGGCTTACCGCCTTGTCTTTGGCAACGTCGAGCTATAGCGGCTTCCTTCGCCAAAATACGGCGTTGGCTCGCCTTGCCGTACTGCTCGTACTGTCTGCGACTCGCCGCCTTGTCTTTTGGCAAAGTCGAGCCGCTATAAATTGTCTGGCTTTTAAAAAGGGCTGCCAGCAACCCCGTGTGGATAGGGCGTTTCCGGGCAGGTGCCTCTGGAACACTTATAAATAAAGGGCTCCAGGGCAGGGTGCCGGGAGATGCCCTGTTTATAAGGGGTTCAGAGGCGCCGCCTTCAGACGCTCTCAATACTCGGAGATGCCCCCAATATCAGGACTGGCGAGCTGCCTCGTGCCGAAAAGCGCGCGGCGGGCATTCGCATGCCGTCGCCCAATTGATCTTGCATAAATTCACGAGGATAATCAGGTGAAAAAAGGGAGGACGATGTGGCCGATGCGGCATCACAAAACTGGTACGAAATCCTCGGCGTCCCGCCGGATGCGGACGCGACTGGAATTCGGAATGCCTATCGCCGCGAGGCGATGCGCTGGCACCCCTCGCGTCATGTGGGAGAAGGCCTGGCCGAGACGGAGGAACGCTTCCGGAGAATCGGTGCGGCGTATAAAACGCTGTCTGATCCGGCGCAGCGCGCGGAATACGATGTCTGGCGGGCGACAGGACAAATTTCCGGCGCAGCCGGCGCGCGCGGCGTGGGCCGGCGCGCAGACAAGGTGCTCGCTTTCAGCACGGGATTGAAGGAATCGGAGGCTGCGCGCCTGTTTTTTGAACAGATGCTGACTTTGTCGGCGGAACTCAAGCATAAAGGTTATCGCGGCAGCCAGCGCCTGAAAATACTGGAAAGCCTGGGTTGCCCGGGCAGCGTCGTCAGGGCGGTTGACGAATATACGCGGCAAAAACGCCGCCAGCACAGCCAGAACACCGAAAATCAGCAGAATGTTACGAGCGACCGGCTGCGCTATTCCCGGTCGTCGGGGGCGGAGCTTCCCGAGGCGATCGAGCTGGCGGAATGGTCGCAGATCAAGCCTTATTATGTGGCGGTGATCGGCGGCCGGTCTGCCGATGCGCACATGGATGAAGCGACTTATCAAAAACATCTGGCGCGGTTTAAAAAGAGCCTTTCCGGCTATGTTCTGGCGTTTGTTCTGTTGCTCGTCAGCTTCCTGTTTCCCCGAGGCGGTTGGCTGCTCATCGGCGGCGTGGCTGCCCTGATCTTGACGCTGGTCTGGCGCCTGCTGCTGGGCGAAAGCTGGGCGTTTCACCGCGAAAGAGCGATGCGCCGTTATCTGTCGGCCTTCAAGCGTTTTCACAATGACCCTTCCGCCGCCGGAGGGTGGCGTTTCAATTTGGGCGGGTTCTTTGGCGGCATCCTCTGGCTGGCGTATCGGCGTATGTCGCGCTACATGCTGATCGCTATCGCGGCGGCGGTGCTCTTTGACTGGATTCAGATCTTCGCCGAATTGAAATTTGGTTTCCTCATCAGTGACAAGCTCTGGACGGCTATCGCTATTCCCATAGGATTCTTCGCTGACCGCATCTACTTTGAACATGCGCGCCAGCGCATCAGAAAGGTGCTGCTCTATCCGCGCCGGCAGGCGCTGGCGCAACTGCGTGAGGATGGCGGCGCCAGCTGGATGGGCTGCCTGGGCTACCTCCTTTTGTTTATTATCTTGTCGCTGCCTGGGGCGCTTTATGAACGCAGCGTCGAAATGCGGCAGGCCATGCATTCGCAGGACGCACCGCTCTCCGAACAGCAGAGGGCTGATCAGGCGGCGCGCCAGAAGCTTGTCGCCGAGGCGGCGGCGCGCTCGATGCAGATCAGAAAAGAGCAGTTCGATGCGGTGGTCGCCGAAACGCAGGCGCGCTACCCGCAGCTCGATCCTCGGCATCCGCGCTATGACCGCGAGCTGGCCGAGCGCGTCAATGTGCGCACGCAGAATTACATCCGGCAGGGGCGCGATCCCGTTCGCGCCCGCCGGATGGCCGCAGCGGAAATCGACGCGGCGGGATCCGCGAGGCAGTCAAAGTCATCGAAGTAATCCGTCAAGCGCCTGACACTGGCGTCCCGCCTGCGCCCTGCTTATACTGCGCTGCGGTTTTATCCTTCACATTGTCATCACAAGGAGAGCGTCATGAGTACCCGTACCGAGCACGACACGATGGGTGAAGTTCAAGTGCCTTCCGAGGCTTACTGGGGCGCACAGACTCAGCGCAGCGTCGAGAATTTCAAGATTGGCGGCGAAACGCTGCCCAAGCCGCTGATTTATGCGCTGGCGCTGATCAAGAAAGCCGCCGCGCAGACCAACGCCGGGCTGGGTCGCATCCAGCCGGAACAGGCGGATTTGATCGTTCGCGCCGCCGATGACGTGCTCGCCGGCAAGCTGGATGCGCAATTCCCGCTTGTCGTCTGGCAGACCGGCTCCGGCACGCAGTCGAACATGAATATGAACGAGGTGTTGGCCAACCGCGCCAATGAGCTGGCCGGCACCGGCTTTGCCGCTTACAAGCCGGTGCATCCGAACGACCATGTTAATCACGCGCAATCGACGAATGACGTTTTTCCGGCCGCCATTCACGTTGCCGCCGCGCAGGAAATCAACCGCCTGCTCATTCCGGCCGTGAAAGCATTGCGCGATACGCTCGATGGCAAGGCGAAAGCCTTCGCCGGCATCGTCAAAATCGGCCGCACCCACCTGCAAGACGCCACGCCGCTGACCCTTGGCCAGGAATTTTCCGGCTACGTCAGCCAGCTTGACCACGGCCTTACCCGCCTGCAAGATGCGCTGAAAGGGCTCTATGAACTGCCGCTCGGCGGCACCGCCGTCGGCACTGGCCTCAATAGCCACCCCGATTACGCCGTCAAAGTCGCCAAGCAGCTCGCCGATCTGTCCGGCCTGCCGTTCGTTACCGCGCCCAACAAATTCGAAGCGCTCGGCGGGCGCGATGCCGCCGTCTTCGCGTCCGGCGCGCTGAAAACGCTTGCCGCCAGCCTCAATAAAATCGCCAACGACGTGCGCTGGCTCGCGTCCGGCCCGCGCTGCGGCCTCGGTGAAATCAAGATTCCGGAAAATGAGCCGGGCTCGTCCATCATGCCGGGCAAGGTCAACCCGACCCAGTGCGAGGCGCTGTCGATGGTTTGCTGCCAGGTCTTCGGCAACGACGTCACCATCAACCTGTCGGGCGCTTCCGGCAATTTCGAGCTGAACGTCTATATGCCGGTCATCGTTTATAACCTGCTGCAATCGATCCGCCTGCTTGGCGATGCCTGCAACAGCTTTAACGAGAACTGCGCCGCCGGCATCGAACCCGTGCCGGAGCGGATCGACTACTTCCTGCATCACTCGCTGATGCTGGTCACCGCGCTGAACCGCAAGATCGGCTATGAAAACGCGGCGAAAGTGGCGAAAACCGCGTACCAGAACGCAAAATCACTGCGCGAGACCGCCATCGAGCTGGGCCTGCTCTCCGGTGAAGAGTTTGACGTGCTGGTCAAGCCCGAAGAGATGGTGCATCCAAAATAAGCCGTGGAATGATGGAATGACGGAATGATGAAATGGGGCGGATGACCGCCGGATTTTTTCCGGCGGCGTCTGCGCCCAAGCTGTCCGTCAATGCTGTGCCAAAGCATCAAGTGCAATGTCATGCAATAGGGGAAAGCCAGCTGCGGTGACCTGAATGAGCGGGCACATACTGCAAACCAGGGAGGGAGAATCGTGGAGACGCGGAGCGACCTGCTTCCGGATTTGGCCGAGGCCCGGCGAGAGTTTCTATCTTCCGGCGACGAAGATCGTTTACCGATCGTCGACGCGCACCATCATTTCTGGGATCTGCGCAACCCCCATCCCTGGCTGACGCAGACGTCGCGCATCCCGTTCCGCTACGGCGATTACGCGGCTATCTGCAAAAATTTTCTGCCGGAGGATTACGCGCGGGCGTGCGGCGCCCACCGCGTGCTGCGGCATGTGACGATGGAAGGCGAATGGTCGCCGGACGACCCGCTCGGCGAGGCCCGCTGGATGTTCTCGCTGGCGCAGCGATGCGGAAAGCCGCAGGCGCTGGCGGCACAAATCTGGCTCGACCGCGATGACGCCGAAAGCCTGATGCATGCCTACACGGAGCCGCCACTGCGCGGGTTTATTCCGAGCGTCCGCCACAAACCGCGCAGTGCCCGGCGGGAGGAATATTCTAGCCGCTGGCACGTGCCCGGTTCGATGCGCTGCCCGGCATGGCGCCGCGGATACGCATTGCTGGCGCGCTACGGCCTGATGTTTGAATTGCAGGCGCCGTGGTGGCATATGGCGGAAGCGGCCGAGCTGGCGCGCGATTTTCCGGCGACGACGATCATCGTCAACCATGCCGGCCTGCCGGCGGTTCGTGATGCGGAAACTTTGCGCCAGTGGCGCGCGGCGATGGCGCCGCTGGCCTCCTGCGCCAATGTCCGGGTGAAGATTTCCGGACTGGGTGTGCGCGCTACGCCGTGGACGCCGGCGCAGCAGGCGCCCGTTGTCGACGCGCTGATCGCCGATTTCGGCGTCGATCGCTGCCTGTTCGCCAGCAATTATCCGGTTGACGCGCTGGTTGCGCGGCTGGCGGACATCTGGCAAGGTTTCAAGACGCTCACCCGCCGCTTTTCTCCCCGGCAACGGCTGGCGCTGTTTTGCGACAACGCGCTGGACTTGTATGGGTTGCATTGATTCAATGAAATTTTGACGACGACAGGAGGTTTCATGGGAATGCTGAGAATGACGATGCTACGCAGTGCGCTGCTCGTTGCTGCCGCAGGTACGTGTCTTGTCGCGGGCGCAGCCATGGCGCAGGAAATCAAGGCCCGTTTCGGCACCTCGCTGCCCGATGAGCATCCGCAGACGCTGGGGGCGCGTAAATTCGCCGAGCTGGTCGGCGCCAAAAGCAAGGGCCGAATCAAGATCACGGTCTATTCTTCCGCCCAGCTGGGCAGTGATCAGCAGATGCAGGCGGCGCTGCGCGGCGGCACCCAGGAATTCACCGCGCCGTCTACGGCGACGCTGGCGAATCTGGTCAAAGAGTTTGGCGTCTTCGGCCTGCCGTTTTCCTTTGCCAGCGAAAAGCAGGCGGACGCCGTGTTCGACGGGCCGTTCGGTCAGCGCATTCTGGCCAAGCTGCCCGAGCGCGGTCTAATCGGCCTGGCTTACTGGGAAAACGGCTTCCGTAATTTCACCAACAGCCGGCGTCCGATCGTCAAGGCGGAGGATATGGCCGGACTGAAAGTGCGCACGATGCAGAACAACATGTACATCGATCTGTTCAACGGGCTGGGCGCGAACGCCGTACCGATGCCGGTCAACGAGCTGTTCGGTGCGCTTGAAACCCGGGCGGTCGATGCCCAGGAGAATCCCTTTACCGTCGTGTATGCGCAGAAGTTTTACGAGGTGCAGAAATACCTGTCGACGACTTATCACGCTTACGACGCCCAGGTGCTGATTGCCTCGAAGAAATTCTGGGATAGGCTGAGTGATGCGGACAAGGCGCTGATGCAGGAAGCCGCGCGCGAAGCGACGCTATACCAGCGCCAGGCGAGCCGCGACCTGAACGCCAAAGCACGTGATGCCCTGGTCAAGGAAGGGATGCAGGTCAACGAGATCAGCGATGCCGAGCGGCAGCACATGCGTGAAAAACTGCAGAGCGTCGTTGCCAAATATCAAAAAATTGTCGGCGAGGAAACCGCCAAGGAATTCTTTGCCGCCATCGCCAAGGCGCCGAAATGAGCCGTTGATTTCGCCGCCGTATTCCCGCAACCTGAACGTTTCAAACCCTTGGAGAAATCGCCGTGAAAAAACGACGGACATTTGCCCTCTTTGCCGTTTCACTCGGTTTGCTGATGGCTCCCGCCTGGAGTCAGGCAGCGCCAGTCAAGCTGCGCTTTTCGCATTCGCATAACACTTCGGATTCGCAGCACATCGCCGCCGTCGAATTTGCCAAGAAGGTCAAGGAACGCACGCAGGGTGGCGTTGAAATCCAGATTTTTCCGAACAACCAGCTGGGTAACGATGTTTCAATGGTCTCCGGCGTACGCGGCGGCACGGTCGATATCGGTGCGACGGGCACGCCGTTTTTGTCGGGCATCGTGCCGCGCCTGAATGCGCTGGATACCCCGTATATTTTTGAGAATCCTCAGCATGTGGCAAAGGTGATGGACGGAGCCATCGGCAAATCGCTGCTGGATGAGCTGGGTAATTTCCAGATCAAGGGGCTGGCTTTCTGGGAAGTCGGTTTTCGCTCGCTCGCCAACAGCCGCCGTCCGGTAAACAAGGCCGAGGACATCAAGGGACTGAAAGTGCGGACGACGCCGAACCCGGCTCACATCAAGGCATTCCAGCTACTAGGCGCGGCGCCGCAGCCGATGCCTTATGCCGAGGTGTTTTCAGCGCTGGAGACCAAGGCCGTAGATGGGCATGAGAACCCGCCCAATGTGATGCTTTCCTCTAAGATGTTCGAAGTGCAGAAATATCTTTCGCTGACGCGCCATGCCTACACGGCGCTGGTCGTGTTCATGAACAAAAAGAAATTCGAGTCACTCAAGCCGGAGTATCAGAAAATTCTGCTGGAGGAAGCGGCCGCTGCGGCCATTTTTCAACGGAATCTGAACGCCAAGGACGAGGCCGCGACGCTGGCCGAATTGCGCAAGCAGGGCATGGAAATCAACGAAAAACCGGATGTTGAGAGCATCAAGGCCATCGTTAAGGATGAAACGCGCAAGCTGTTCATCGACAAGCACGGTGATGAACTGATCAAGGCGATTGATGCCGCTGCGCGCTGATTTCCCGGAGCGGACGCCGTGACCGATCTGCCCAATGACCGCCTGCCGGAAGAGGCCTTGCCCGAGGCTATCGTTGATTCTCACCACCATCTGTGGGATTTGGCGCGCCTCTCATATCCGTGGCTGGGCGATGCCTACGATGCGTCGAGTTTCATCCTGGGTGAATATCGGCCGCTCTGCCGGAATTTTTTGCCCGCGGATCTGCGCGCCGCCTGGGGCGGCCTGCCCGTCGTCGCCACCGTGCATATTGAGGCCGAGTGCGCGCGCAGCCAGGCGTTGGCGGAAACGCAATGGGTCGCGGAGCAGGCGTGTAGCAGCGGCCTGCCCCAGGCCGCCGTCGCTTATGTCGATCTGCTGGCGCCGGACGCCGATGAGCGTCTGGCTGAGCAGGCCGCCTGCGCGCTGGTGCGCTCAATCCGCTTCAAGCCGACGACATCGCGTGCGCCTGGCGAGGAGGTGCGCGATTGCCCCGGCGCCCTGGCTGATGGCCGCTGGCCGCAAGCGCTGGCGCGGCTTCAGGCGCATGGTCTGGCGTGGGATTTGCGCGTGCCTTTCTGGCATCTGGCAGAGGCGGCGGCCGTGCTGCGCGACTTCCCGACGCTGCCGGTCGTCCTGGAGCATACCGGGCTGCCGTGGGACCGCAGCGAGCGCGGGCTGGCGGCGTGGCGGCAAGGCATGGCGGCGCTGGCGGCGCTGCCCAATGTGTACGTTCGTCTTTCCGAACTCGGTTTGCGCGACCGTCCCTGGCGTCTGGAAGATAACCTGCCCGTCATCTGCGATGCCGTGGCGATTTTCGGCTGGCAGCGCTGCATGTTCGGCAGTAATTTTCCGGTTGCCGGGCTGCGCATCGGATATCCTGATTTAGTGCGCGCGATGGCGCAGGCGCTTTCGCATCTCGATGCGCGTGCGCGCCAGGCGATCTGGCACGACAACGCGCTTGCGTTTTACCACATGCGGAACGCGCCGGATGGCGCGTGCGTTGCGGCAATGTTGTAGAAGACCATTGATAAGGAGAGCATCATGAAAGTTGCAATCACAGGTGGTGGCGGTTTTTTGGGTTATCGGCTGGCCCAGGCGCTGCATAAAAAAGGCAGCCTGCCGGACGCCGAAGGCCGGCAGCAGCCGATTTCCCAGATCACCCTTTTCGATATGGTTTTTCCGGCCGATGCCGACACGAGTTTCAAATATGTCCAGGGCGATCTGAACGACGAAAAAGCCATCGATGCGCTGCTGGGCACGGATACCGATGCCGTTTTCCATCTGGCCTCCGTTGTCAGCGGCGGCGCCGAAGCTGACTTTGACCACGGTTACAGGGTCAACCTCGACGGCACCCGCACCCTTCTCGCCGCCTGCCGCCGCCAAAAGGCGCCTCCGCGCCTGGTTTTCACCAGCTCCGTTGCCGTCTTCGGCGGTGATATGCCCGCCGTGCTCGACGATACGACGACGCCCAATCCGCAAGGCTCTTACGGCGTCCAGAAGGTCATTTGCGAATACCTCATCAGTGACCATACCCGCAAAGGGTATCTCGACGGCCGCGCCCTGCGTCTGCCGACCATCGCTGTTCGCCCCGGCAAGCCCAACCTGGCCGCCTCTTCCTTCGCCAGCGGCATCATTCGCGAACCGCTCAATGGCCAACCGGCCATCTGTCCGGTCGGGCGTGATACCGAAATGTGGCTGCTCTCGCCGCGCAAGGTCATCGAATCGCTCGTTCACGCCTACGAACTTCCCTCCAGCGCCTGGGGCATTCTGCGCGTGGTCAATCTTCCCGGCTGCACGGCCGTCATCGGCGACATGATCGACACTCTGCGGCGAATTGTCGGCGATCGGGTGGCCGATCTGATCGAAGTCAAGCCCGATCCGCGCATCGAGCCGCTGGTGCGTTCCTGGCCAGCGCGTTTCACCAACGAACGGGCGCATCGGCTGGGGTTCTCCGCTGACCCGGATGTCGAGTCGATCATTCGCGCCTATATCGAGGATCAGGGTATCCGTGTATGAGAAGCGCACAGGGCACGCAGCGCGCGCCGGTGGCGTATGAATCATGCGGTCATGCTGTAGAGGGGGCGCCGTGCCGTACGCAAGTACCGCATTGGGGAAAATAGGGAGGGCGATGATGAAAAAGGAAAAACCTGTCTGGAACCGGGATAACTGGCCGATTGCCGCGGCAATGAACGGTTTTCCCGGCATCTTGCCGGATGGCAGCCTGGTGCAGAAGCAGTCGGTCGATCAATGGGCGGCGACCTTGCAAACGGTGGTCGATGCCGGCTTCTCCGAATTCGACCCCAGCGACAGTTGGTTGCGTGTGGCGGATCTTTCGCCCGACCGGCGGCGCGAGTTCATGTCGCTGGTCAAGGCGCTGGGGCTGAGCATTCCGGCGATTTCCACGACGCGCAAGAGCAGCGTGATCGACCCGGTTCATGCTGATGAATATCTTGCCTACAACCACCGCGTGATTGACACCGCGGCCGAGATCGGCGCGCAGTCGGTGACGTTCGGCCTGTTTGGGGAATTGACGGAAGCGCAGCAAAAATCCCTCTGGTTCTGGACGGCGCAGGGCGTCAAGAATCCGGACGACCCGGACACTTACCGCAAAGCGGTGGCGCGCATCCGCGAACTGGGCAAGCATGCTGAAGAATGCGGCATTGAGGTGTCGCTCGAAATGTATGAAGATACCTATATCGGCACGGCGGATGGCGCGGTGCGCTTCGTCAATGACGTCGATGTGCCGGCCGTCGGCATCAATGCCGATATCGGCAACCTGGTGCGCCTGCACCGGCCGGTCGAGCATTGGTCGTCGATGATCGACAAAGTGGCACCCTACGCCAAGTACTGGCACGTCAAGAATTACATGCGCGTTGAAGATCCGGAGAAAGGCTTGATTTTCTCGTACCCGACGCCGCTCGCGCTGGGCATCATCAACTACCGCGCCGCGATCCAGAAATTTCTGGCGCATGGTTTTTGCAGCGCCTTCCTGTGCGAGCATTACGGCGGCGACAGCCTGAGCATTTGCGCGATGAACCGGGTTTATCTGCGGACGCTGCTGCCGCGCTGAGGCGGTACGTATTGGGGTTTTGATGTGGTTGTTTCTGGCTGACAGGGCAAATCGCGGCGCCGCGGTTTTTGCCCTTCTTTGATCGGGAGATCCTCATGATGCATACCCACAAGTTTTTGGTCGTATTGGCCACTGCCGCACTGGCCTGTCATGGAACGCAGGCGGTGGCGCAGAATGCCAAAAAGCGCAATATCCGCCTGGGACACGGAATTGCGGCCGAACATCCGCTCGGGCAGGCGTCCGTTAAATTTGCTGAAATCATGAACCGCCTGAGCGGCGGAAAAATCAAGGTCAAGGTTTATCCCGCCACCCAGCTGGGTTCGGAAACGCAGATGATTGCCGCCGTGCGCGGCGGTGTTCAGGAGATGACGATCGTTGCTTCGGCGCCGGTCGCGACGATCATCAAGGAATACCTGCTTTTCGATTTGCCGCTGCTGTTCCAGAACGAGAAGGAGGCCGACGCCGTGCTTGACGGCAAACTGGGCCAGCGCCTGCTCGATCTGGCGCCGGGTAAAGGCATGGTGGGACTGTGCTACTGGGAAAACGGCTTCCGCCAGGTGACGAACAGCAAGCATCCGGTGGTGAAGATGGAAGATTTGTCCGGACTCAAACTGCGTGTCATGCAAAATCCGGTGTATATCGATTCGTTTAAAGCCTTGGGCGCCAACGCGATTCCCATGCCGTTTACCGAGCTGTATTCGGCGATGGAAACCAAGGCGATCGATGCGGAGGAAAATCCCATCCCGATCATCCACGCGAGCAAATTTTATGAGGTGCAGAAATATCTGAGCCTGACCAATCATGCCTATGCACCGTATCTGGTGCTGGTCAGTAAAATCTTTTGGGACAAGCTCACGCCTGAGGAGCAGGCGCAGCTGCGCACAGGCTGTTATGAAGGGCGCGCGTTCCAGCGCCATCTAAACCGCAAGATGACTGCCGAGCTGGTCGAGGAGCTCAAGAAAAGCGGCATGACGGTCACGCCGGTTTCCGAGGCGGAGACGGCAAAGATGCGTGAGCGTCTCAAGCCCGTCATCGAGCGCTATACGCAGGATATCGGGCCGTCAATCGTCGAACAGGCGCAACGCGAAATTGCCGAGGTGCGCGGCCACTAGCCTGTCCTGACGATGAGGCCGGGCCTGGCTCCGGTCAGGCCGCTGGCCGGAGAGCGTTATCTAGGCTGTCGATGGGTGGTTTCTGAAAAATGAGGCGCCGGTGCGATGGACGGTGCCGTCCGGTGGTTCTGGGAAGGTATGCCGGAAGGTGCAGATCGATAAAAACGTTGCGAGGTGGATATGAAGTGGCTTGATGCTTTGATTGGATTCGTTGAATGGGTGCTGGTCGTGATGTTCGGCATCATGGCGATTCTGGTATTCGGCAACGTGGTGCTGCGTTATGGCTTTAATTCCGGCATCGTTTTCTCGGAAGAGGTGTCGCGCTTTCTGTTCATGTGGCTGACCCTGATCGGCGCACTGATCGTTATGAAAGATCATGGCCACCTGGGCATGAACAGTCTTGTCAGCCGGCTTGGTGAGCGCGGGCAGCGCATCTGCCGTTTTCTGGCGGATTCCCTGACCCTGGCGTGTTGCTTGCTGCTGGTGCATGGCACCTGGAAGCAGGTGATCATCGGCATGGACGACCATGCGCCGGTGACCGGAATTCCGATGGGCATTGTCCAGTCTGCGCTGCTCATTTCCAGTATCGGCATGGCGCTGGTGCTGGCCTATGGCCTCTGGCGGCTGGTGACGGGGCGGATGAGCAAAGAAGAACTGGTGCCCTCCGGCGATAACGCCGCAGAATAACTAGGCCGGGAGATGCCATGACAATCGCGACCTTTCTGATTGCCCTGCTGGGCGCCATGGCGCTGGGGGCGCCCATTGCCTTTGCCCTGCTCATCTGTGGCGTTGCCCTGATGGTGCAGATGGATAATTTCGACACGCAGATCATCGCCCAGAACCTGCTCGAAGGCGCCAACAACTATCCATTGATGGCCGTTCCGTTCTTCATGCTGGCCGGTGAATTGATGAATGCCGGCGGCCTGTCGCGGCGTGTCGTCGAAGTGGCCGATTCGCTGGTTGGTCATGTGCCGGGCGGGCTCGGCTACGTGGCCGTGATTACGGCGGCCGTCGTCGCCAGTATCTCCGGCTCGGCGGTTGCCGATACGGCGGCAGTGGCCGCGCTGCTCATCCCGATGATGCGCAATGCCGGTTACAGCGTTCCGCGTTCTGCCGGACTCATCGCCGCCGCCGGCTGTACGGCGCCCGTCATTCCGCCGTCGATTCCCCTGGTGGTGTTTGGCGTGACCACGCAACTGTCGATCACCAAGCTGTTCATGGCCGGCATTGCGCCCGGGTTGATGATGGCGGCGGTATTGGCGATGACCTGGCGGCTGGTTTCGCAAAGAGAGTCCAGCCATCTGCACCCCTTTGATGCCAGGCGTGTGCTCCGGGCGCTGCGCGACGGCGTGTGGGCGCTGGTGTTGCCGGTCGTCATCATCGGCGGCATGCGCGCCGGCATCTTCACGCCGACGGAAGCGGCCGTCGTCGCCGTCTTTTATTCGCTGTTCGTCGGCCTGTTCATTTACCGTGAGCTTCAATTCCGCAAGATTCCGCACCTGATGCTGATTGCCTTGAAGGTCTCCAGTACCATCATGTTCCTGGTTGCCTGCGCCATGGTGTCTGCCTGGCTGATCACGATTGCCGACATCCCGTCGCAGACCATGCATATTCTGGAACCGTTCATGGGCAGCCCGACGCTGCTGATGCTGATCATCATGATTCTGGTGGTGGTGGTCGGCACGGCGCTCGACCTGATGCCGACGGTGCTCATTCTCGGCCCGATTCTGGTGCCGGTCGTCAAGCAGGCGGGCATTGACCCGTATTATTTCGGCGTGCTGTTCATTATGAACAACGCCATCGGCCTGCTGACGCCGCCTGTGGGGACGGTGCTCAACGTGGTCGCCGGCGTTTCGCGGGAGGGGCTGGACAGCGTCATTAAAGGCGTCTGGCCGTTCTTGCTGGCGGAAACGCTGCTCATGTTCCTGCTCGTATTGTTCCCGGCGCTCGTGATCGTTCCCGCCAGGTGGCTGTATTAACGGCAGATCATGAACCAGCAGTGCCGGAAGCTGTGTTGTTGTCGGTGTAATGGACAAAACAGATATTTTTAGGGCAGCCACTTGGGGCGGCCTTTTGGCGAAAATTTTTTATACGCCGCAACGGGCTCTCCTTTTTCAAGCATGAAAGCATGAACGCCGATGGCGGCGTTTCAAACAAAAGCATTGAAGAAAGCAGGCCGGAGATGTCCAATGATGCCCAATCTACGTGGGTGAGCGGGCAGCCCGATGCATCGGGCTGCGGCAGCTGCCCGCAAGCCCGCGTCCTTTGGGCGTTTCAGACAGGGCAGCGCTGGAACCCGCGTCAATCGGGCGTTTGCGGGCAGGCACCCTGAAAACCCTTATTCTACGCGGGTTCCCGGCCTGCCTGACCGGAGATGCCCGTTTTACGCGGGCTGGAGGGTGACGATGGAGCGGTGCGCCGAGCGCGGCGGACGCTGGAGAGAATGCGCCAAGGGCGTTGAGTGCGTGTAGTGGCTGGTGGCCGCGCGCTGAAACTTGTAGCGACCGGACGAACGACCGGCCGCAAGCCCGCGTCCTTTGGGCGTTTCAGACAGGGTAGCGCTGGAACCCGCGTCAATTGGGCGTTTGCGGGCAGGCACTCTGGAAACCCTTATTCCACGCGGGTTTCTTGGCTGCGCCAGGCCGGTTGCGGCAATATGCCGCCCGGAATGTGGCTGCTGCCGGTCAATCGCCGGTTTTGGCGAGCAATGTACTCTGCCGGAAGATGTTCTTGAGTTCGCCGGGAGAAAGCGGTTCCGCAGAAAGCTGATGGTTGCCCTTGACCCGGCGGAAAATCGGGCCGTCCCGGATTTCGGATAATGACAGCCAGATCCGCAGGGCGGCGACCGGGCAGAAACGGGAGGTGTTGGACGGTAGAGCGCGCCGCTGCCCGCCCAGCACGATGGTCATGGCGGCTGCATCCAGGGCAATGTCAGTGCGGCGCAACCGGCTGACTTCTGCCAGATCGGTGATACAGAAGTAGTTGAGCAGCACGAAAGCGCGGTCGCGGGTGAAGCGCAGCAGCGCCGGAAAGTCGTTTTGCGCCGCGGCGGCGGCAATCTGGTCGCCCAGCCAGTCGGCCGCCGCCCGGATGGACGGCGGGATGGCGATCTCCCACAGGGCAATTTCCGGGGCGGTGGTCGTCGTGCTTGCATCGCCCGACACGGGCGCAGGCGATAGCGAAGAAGAAACGCGCGTCAGATCCGCTGACGCGCATTTTCTTCTGCTGTGCGGTGCGTGGCGTTTCATGCAGCAGGCGCTCGGTCAGTGCGAATCACTGATAGTCGTAGCGCAGGCCGATATAGAAGCTGCGGCCGGCGCCCGGGTAGCCCCAGTACATTTCGTTGGCGCGGTCGAACAGGTTGTTGACTTCGGCACGCAGGGTCAGCGTATTTTTCCCCCAGTCGGCAATGCCCTTATCGACACTCAGATCAACCACGGTCCCTGAGGGGCGCTCAAAGTAAGGCGCCGGGAATACGCCCCGACTCCAGTCGACGGTGAGCAGCTTGCCATAGGTCACGGCGTTGATGCGGCTCTTGAGCTTATACCCGGGATGCGAGAAATCCACGCCGTAATTGAACATCCATTCCGGCGTGTTCGGCAGGGTGTTGATCTTGCTGCCGTTATAAGTGATGAACTGTGTTTCGTCACCACTCTTGCGCGTTTTCAGCCAGGTAAAGCCGAGGTAGGGCGACAGGCTCCAGGGCTGGGCGAAGGCTTTGCCGAGATCGGCGCGCAGATTGCCCTCCACGCCGGCCAGGGTGGCCGTTTTGAGGTTCTGGAATTGGTATCCGCGCGGCATGCCCATGACCGACATGCCGACGATCTTGTTCTTGTAGTCGGAATGGAAGTACGTCAGACTGGCCGTCAGCGCGCGCCATTCCAGATCGGCGCCGATTTCCCAGGTGTCGCTTTTTTCCGGTTTCAGGTCGGGGTTGGGGGCATACCACATGCTGCCACCGACTTGCCGTGGCGAGGGCATCTTGAAGCCTTCGGCGTAGTTGGCGCGCAGCTTCAGCCCTTCGACTGGCAGCCAGGCCAGGCCGTAAGAACCGCCGAAGTGATCATCCGAATAGCTGGCGCCCTCGTCAGTCGTATTCTTGTATTTGTCGTAACGTCCCCCCAGCGAGAAAATCAGGCGCTCGTCAAGGAGGCGCAGCTTACCGGAGAAATAAACGCCGTTGTCCGCCATCTTGGGTTTTCTCGTCGCACTGCTTTCATAGTGGCGGTATTCGAGTGCATCTGCGCCGAGCGAAAGCGAAACCATCTGGCCGTTGTAGTTCCCCTGCGCATTCATTGTCCGATTTTCAATGAAGTTGGTATAGCCGTAGGCTTTGTATTCATTGTCTTCACGCCCGGTCGTATAACTTGCCGACCAGTCGAACACCTTGTCCTGGGTCTTGCCGGTATAGGAAATCGCCGTGTTTTTGAATTTCTTGTGATAATCGTTGTAGAAAGCGGAAGGCGTATTCTGGCTGAACGGACGGATGCCGCCGTTATTCGTTGGCAAGCTGGAAACGGTATCGCCAAAATGGTAACTCAACCCAATGCGGTGATTTTCCGCGAAGGTGTAACCTAAATCGAGGTTCGCTGTCGTGTTTCGATCGATATCGGTGTGATACCAGCGCCCGCCTTCGGCAGTCGTTACGTCTTGGCGTGAAAAATTGGTCAATCCCAGCGAAAGGTCGAAGCCGCTGAATGCGCCGCCAAGCGCCAGTTTTTCGCGCACCAGGCCATCGCTGCCACCACCTGCTTCGACGGAAAAATACGGTTTGTCTTCCGTGCCCCGTTTCGTAATGATATTGATGACGCCGCCGAGAGCCGAGGAACCGTATTGCACGGCGGATGGGCCGCGGATGATTTCAATTCGCTCGACATTGGCCAGCCCCATGATACCTAGATTGGCAGTACCGATGCGGCGTCCATTGACCAGTGTGAGCACAGTATTTTCGGGTTCGTTGCTCATGCTCAAATTACCATAGCCGCGAATCTGGACGTTGCTCGTATCGCCCGTCGTGACGACGAAGAGCCCATGCTGTTGCGCCAGACCGGCTACCGTCGACGCGGGAGATGCCTTGATTTCCGCTTCGTCGATGATGGTTACATTGTTGCTCAGTTCCCTTTTCAACTCCTGGGTGCGGCTCGCGGTGACCACCACCGTGTCCATCGTTCTTTCGTTCGCCAGCGCCGTGCCGACCAGCATCAATGCGGCCGGAATGGCGGCTAAGGTCATGGGGATGTTTCTTGTCATGGGTCTTCCTTCCTGATCGATTAAATGAATGATTACCTAAAAAACCGTAAGCATCGGCGCGCCTGCGAACGGGCGTGCCGATGCTTCCCTGGCGTGCGTTGCCGCATTTCATGTGATGCCGTGAAAATCGTCACCCCGACCTCCTCGGCGGTCATGTCCAGTGGAAGCGTAGTGGAGGTCGGAATGGCATTGATCGGTTGAGCCGGTGTGTCTCCAGCGCAGCAGGCGCTGGTCTGGCGGAAAAGTATCGGAGCGCAGGGCAGGCGGGGAGGCAGGCAGGGCGATGACGATGGCGCCGATAGGCGCGCTGCCCGCTGGATAGGCACGGGCGTATCCGCCACTGGGCGGAGTGGCAGATGAGATAAGGAAGGCATGAACCGCGATGTTTGGGGCGCGCGGGATTTACGCTGCGTTGGCGCAGGATAAAATGGCGTATGAGCACACCATGACCACGACGACCATGCTGCCGCCTGCCATGCGGGGTAATCTCCCGCAAAGGCGAGCCGCCTCTCATGCGTCTGTACTGTATGCCTGTTTGCTTTGACACGCATCCTGCCGGTTTCCCATCTTTCCTGTTTCTGGTCGCTCGCAGCGTCCGCACGTACGTTGGCGGATGCCCTGCGGGTATTGCTCAGGATGTCGGATGCGTCGTCCGGTCGATGCGTTTGGCTTGCCGAGCACGTCAATGGCAGCAACCATCGTGCGCGTATAAATAAGCTGGGCGTGGCCACATTTCGACAGAACCTTTCCCTTCACCCCGAGGATTGGTACTGCGCCTGCTTCAGGCCGGTCTTCTGGCTCGCCTTCTTCCTCCACCAACGCCTTCCCATGCGCTTTCCTTCGCACAGTGGCTTTCTGCCGGCTTCGTCTGGCTTACAGCAGCGGGGGGCTGCACCGGCTTATTTGCCCGTACCATCCAATCGCTTGGGCATTGACACCGGTTTCCCGTTTCACCTTCCCTTAAACAGGGCGAGGCACCTGAAAGCGTCGCTATCATATGCTTTATTTGCCGCTTTCACAATGCGAATTCGTGCATAAATGCACAGAATCCGGGCTGGGTAGGCGTCGCTCTGCCGCTAGGCGGAAGCGTTGCCGGATTGCTGCGGAACCGGTGAATGCCACCGGGCGCCTGCCCGGAGCGCTTTGCCTTGCCGTACTGTGTGATCTGTCTGCGGCCCGCCGCCGTGTCTTTTGGCAAAGTTGAACCGCTATAAAAAGAGGCGGCCTGAAGCCCTTGTATTTAGGGCGTTTCAGAGGAGGTGTCCGGAAACCCGTGTAAACAGGGCATCTCAGAAGTGGGTGCCCGCCAGCCCTTTATTTATGCGGGTTTCAGCGCACCTACCCGGATCGCCTTTATCCACGCGGGTTTCCGGGCATGTCTTGCAAGTGCCGCTTCTGCGAGGCCCGCAGGTTGCTTCAGGCTTTGACTGTGCTCAAGCGGAGCATCAGCGTCATCGGGTGCAGTGGTGATTCCTGAAAGCCATAGTGCGTGTAAAACTGTTTGGCGCGTGCATGCAAGGCGTGGACGAGTAACGCGCGGACGCCCGCGTTCTGCGCGACATGCGCCGCGCGAGCGACCGCATCCTGCAATAAGGCGGCGCCGAGCCTGATGCCCTGCGCACGGCGGTCGACGGCCAGCCGCGCCAGCACCATCACAGGCACGGGGTCGGGCATGTTGCGCCGTACACTGCCGGTTGCCATTTGGTGTGAAACCGCGCCTGCGGCCATTGCGTAGTAGCCGTAGACGCGCCCTTCCTCATCGGTGACGACAAAAGTGCGGCTTGCGCCGCGCAATTGGTTGGGCAATGCGCGGCGCTTGAGCCAGCCATCAAGGCTGTCTTCTCCACAGAAAAAATCGTCCAGGATGTGGGTGGCAGCAAGCGGAAGCGGCGCGTTGAGTTGCAAGCTCATTTCGTGCTGCTTTTCCAGGGCGCTTTGACGGCCATCAGGTGTTCCAGCCCAGGATTCGCCGCAGGAGGCGCGTCAAGCATTGCGGTGAATTGCTTGAATTTGTCCGCGTCCAGGTTAAAAAAAATCTGATCCAGCACCACAGCCTGAGCACGGTCGCATGCCGCTTCAAGCATGAAATCCGAGCGGTTCTTGCCGAGCAGATTCGCAGCGTGGTCGATCAGGTCACGCTGTTCGGGCAAAGCGCGCAGATTGATGGCGGCGTCACGCATTGGTTTCTCCTATATCCGCATATACGATAGATACACAAATTTTTGCGCAGCGTATAGTTGTTGTCAATACACCGCAAAGCCACCTGCCCGAAGTGCCTTGCCTTGCCGTACTGTGTGGTCTGTCTGCGGCGTGCCGCCGTGTCTTTTGGCAAAGTTGGGCCGCTATAAACAGAGGCGGCCTGAAGCCCTTGTATTTAGGGCTTTTCAGAGGAGGTGTCCGGAAACCCGTGTAAACAGGGCATCTCAGAAGGGGTGCCCGCCAGCCCTTTATTTATGCGGGTTTCAGCGCACCTGCCCGGAGATCCTTTATCCACGCGGGTTTCCGAGGAGGTGCCCGGAGATGCCCTATCCCCATCAGGGGTTCCGGGGTGCCCCGTTGAGGCCGTCGCGCAAATAAAAATCCCCCGCGATGCGAGAGAAAGAAATAAGGGATCAGGGAAGAGTGGGAATGACAAGAAATGCTGGCGCGCCCGAGACGATTCGAACGTCCGACCCCTGCCTTCGGAGGGCAGTACTCTATCCAACTGAGCTACGGGCGCGCGGAGGCGTGGAATATAGCTTTTTTAACGGTGCGCGTCCATCGTTTCGCCGTTGCCGTCGGTTCGCTCCGCCTTGTCGGCCAGCGTCAGCACGGTGCCGACGATGATGAGCGCCGGCGGCTTGATGTGTTCGGCGCGCGCCGTGGCGGCGAGGGCTTCCAGCGTCGTGGTGACAAAGCGCTGCTCCGGTTGCGTCGCCTTGTAGATCAGCGCAGCCGGCGTGCTGGCCGGCAGCCCGTGTGCGATCAGCTCGCGGGAGATGATCGCCAGACCGTTGATGCCCATGTAGAACACCAGCGTCTGGCTGGGGCGCGCCAGCATCGGCCAGTCGAGTTCGATGCTGTCATCTTTCAGATGGCCGGTGACGAATACGCAGCTCTGCGCATGATCGCGGTGTGTCAAGGGGAAGTGGCAGCTCGACGCGGCGCCCAGCGCGGCCGTGATGCCCGGCACGATATCAACGCCAAAACCGGCGGCGATCAGTTCTTCCATTTCCTCGCCGCCACGCCCGAAAACGAAAGGATCGCCGCCTTTCAGGCGGACGATGTGCTTGCCGGAGCGCGCCAGATCGACGAGCAGATGGTTGATGCCGTCCTGTGGCAGCGTATGTTTGCCGGCAATCTTGCCGACATAGATGCGCTCGGCGCTCGGCGGAATCATGTCCAGAATCGGCGCGCTGACGAGGTTGTCGTAAACAACGACATCGGCGGAGCGGATCAGGCGCGCCGCCTTGAGCGTCAGCAGTTCCGGATCGCCCGGGCCAGCGCCCACCAGAGTGATGGTGCCCATTTTTTCGGTCGCGTTCATTGCATTCGTTGCGCTCATTGCGATGTCCTTGGAGTTGCCGCCGTCGGGTCAAACAGCGCCGCTGTTGCTTCAGGGTTGGATGGAAAATAAAAATGGAAATACGAGGCCGTCAGCCGCCGGCGTCGCCAGACGGGTTCGCCGGGGCGACCGTCGAAAGTTTCGGCATTCGCCAGCGGCGGCAGGTCGGTCTCGCAGCGCGAATGGTGGAAGGCATGGCCGCGCAATGCGCCTTCGGGCAGCGCGACCTGCTGGGAACCCAGTGCCGCTAGCCGTTTACCCATCACGGTTCGGCCGGGGAGCAGGCCGGCCATCGGATGCGCCTGGCCGTCGAGGTCGATGAGCTGCTCGAACAGGAACATCATGCCGCCGCATTCGGCCAGCAGCGGTTTGCCGGCTTCAACATGCTCTGTCAGCTGGGCGATCAGGTCGCGCTGCGCCGACAGACGTTGGCCATGCAGTTCCGGATAACCGCCAGGCAGCCAGAGCGCATCGCAGGTCGGTAAAGGCTCGCCCGCCAGCGGCGAGAAAAAAACGATCTCCGCGCCCAGATCGGACAGCAGCGCCAGATTGGCGGGATAAAGGAAGCAGAAGGCCGCATCGCGGGCAACGGCGATTTTTCTGCCCGCCAGCCGTTGCGGCAATGGCGCGGCGGTGGGGATGGCAAAAGGAAGTGCAGGCGGCAGTTCGGCGAGCGGCGTTTCAGCCAGCGCGTCGGCGAGGGTGTCGATGCGCGCCGACAGATCGGCGATCTCCGCAGCCGGCAGCAGGCCGAGGTGGCGGCTGGGCAGCGCGGCGGCTTCCTGGCGCGGCAGCGCGCCGCACCAGCGCACCGTCTCCGGCATTGACGCCTTCAGCATCTCGGCGTGGCGCGGGCTGCCGACGCGATTGGCGAGTACGCCGTAAAACGGCAGGCCGGCACGGTAATTCGCCAGTCCATAGACGAGTGCGCCGAACGTTTGCGCCATGGCCCGCGCATCGATGACCGTCAGCGCCGGAATGCCGAAACGCTCGGCAATGTCGGCGCTGCTTGGCTGGCCGTCGAACAGTCCCATGACGCCTTCGACGAGTATCAGGTCGTTTTCCTGTGCGGCGCGCGCCAGCCGGGCGCGGATGTCGTCTTCGCCGCAAATCCATAGATCAAGGTTGTCGCACGGCTGTCCGCTGGCTACGGCGTGAATCTGCGGATCGAGAAAATCCGGCCCGCATTTGAACACCTTGACCCGCCGTCCTTGCCGCGTATGTAGGCGGGCCAGGGCGGCAACGAGGCTGGTTTTGCCGCTGCCGGAAGCGGGGGCGGCAAAGAGCAGGGCGGGGCAACGGGCGGTGTCTGCCGTGCCGGTCGCGTGGGTGACGGGAATAATCGTCGTCATCTCAAAACTCCATGCCCGGCATGGCCGCGATGCCGTTGCGGAAAGCGTGCTTGACCATGGCCATGTCCGTCACCGTATCGGCAGCGTCGATCAGCGCCTGGGGCGCGGCGCGGCCGGTGATGATGACGTGCTGCATCGGCGGGCGTGCCGCCAGATCGGCGAGCACGGTGTCGAGGTCGAGCCAGCCGTATTTGAAGGCGTAGGTCAGCTCATCAAGGATCAGCAGGTCGATGCGCGTATCGTTCAGATAGGCGCGCGCCTGCGCCCAGGCGCTTTGTGCCGCGGCCGCATCACGCGCGCGATCCTGGGTTTCCCAGGTAAAGCCTTCGCCCATGACATGCCAGCTGACCTGGGGGCAGTTGCGGAAAAAGGCAATTTCGCCGGTATCCGTGCGGTTCTTGACGAACTGGACGACGGCGGCGTGCATGCCGTTGCCCAGCGCGCGCGCCATTACGCCGAAAGCCGCCGACGATTTGCCTTTGCCGGTGCCCGTATTGACCAGCAGTACGCCTCGGCGCGCGGCAGCTTCGGCGATACGCTGGTCAATCACCGTTTTCTTGCGCTGCATGCGATCCTGATGGCGCGTGCCGGCGGTGTCTGCGTCGATGGGGGCGGTGGCAGCCATCGGCTTATTCTCCGGCAGGGGTTGTCTCGTCGCCATCGTCAGCCTCCAGCGGATGCGCCAGTGCGGAGCGGATGTAGGCTTCCGGCAGATGGTAATCGGCCGCCAGCTGTGCGGGTGTCCGGTCGCTGGCCTGAATTGCTGCCAGCCAGCCGTTGAGGCCGGAGGAAAGCGAGATCCCCCGCCGTTCGCCGGTGCGCGCCGAGCGCTTGCCGGAAACCACGTCGTATTTGTTGGCGTAGCCGCGCGGCGTAATCATCAGGCCGTGTTTGACGTAGGTGTTGGAGTTGCCGATCAGCACCGTCGTCAGCATGCCGATTTCGGCCTCGGTCATTTTTTCCAGCGTGGTGAACTGGATGCGCTGTTTCGGACGGAAAGCCGACTTGACGATGGCGACCGGCGTCTGCGGATCGCGGTATTGCAAAAAGATGCGTTGCGCTTCCTCGATCTGCCGCGTGCGCCGGCCGCTTTTCGGGTTGTAAAGGGCGACGACAAAATCGGCATAGGCGACGGCATTGAGCCGGCGGGCGATGGTCGGCCACGGCGTCAGCAGGTCGGAGAGCGAGATGGCGCAGAAATCGTGCGTCAGCGGCGCGCCAACGAGCGCGGCGCAGGTGTTGATGGCCGAGGCGCCGGGCACGATCTCGACCTCGATGCCCGAATCCGGCGTCCAGCCGGCCTGGAACAGCACCTCGAACGTCGGGCCGGCCATGCCGTACACGCCGGCGTCGCCCGAAGAGATGATCGCCACCTTCTTGCCGAGGCGGGCGCGTTCATAGGCTTCGATGGCGCGGTCAAGCTCTTCCGTCATCGCTTTCTTGACGACCTCCTTGCCGTCGAGCAGATCCTTTACCAGGCGGATGTAGGTCACATAACCAATGACGGTGTCGGCTTCGGCGATGGCATCGCGCGCGCGGCCGGTGAGCGTATCGTGGCTGCCCGGGCCAAGGCCGACGAGCATGATTTTGCCGCCGGCGGTACGGGGAGTTTCGCCGTGGGCGGCCGGGAGGGTGTCGCTTTGATTCGGGCTGTCGTTCATTCTGGGATCCTTGCAATGGAAACGGTGGCATTGCGCCCATCCGGGCCGCGATGCGAGAGTTTTTCGATGATCAGGGCGGATTTGTCCGCGCCAGCGGCCAGCAGCGCCGCCGCTTCGGAGACGGAAGGCGTGCCGGTGTATTTGCGCACGGTTTCGGAAGGGTTGGGGACGTCGACGGTGGCCAGTTCGGCGGCGGGATAGAAGCGGATGCGCCAGCCGCGTTCGGCGGCCAGTTCCAGCATGGCCGGCTCGTCGGCTTTCAGGTCGATGCTGCCGACGGCGACGACATCCTCGATCCGCGTGCGGCTGATGGTCAGCGCCGCCGTCAGCGCCAGGCGCAGTGTCTCGGTTGGCGTATTGCGGTCGCAGCCCAGTCCCAGTGCGATTTTCATGGGGCCTCCGTCGGGCGGTAGATGACGCAGCGGCCGCGCCAGGCGGCCGCGCAGGTGGTAGGCAGCGATCGCTGGCTGATCCAGAGGAGGGCGGAAAAATGCCCGGGATCGACATCCTCAATGCGTTCGAACAGCCTCAGGTTGGCGGGCAGTGGCGCGGTGCGGCCGTTGGCATGGCGCGTCCACCAGTCGAGCGAACCATCTTCCTGCACGAGCGCCACCGGCTCGTCATTGACTACGGCGGCGCTGGCATGCACCAGCGCCGCGTGCGTGGCTTCCAGTGTCCAGCCCAGCTCGCGGCCGAGCAGATCGACGGCCAGCGTTTCACGCACGTCGGAAGCGGTCGTCAGCACCGGCGTGGCGCCCAGCGCATCGGCCAGCCTGCCGGCTAGGGCGTTGGCGCCGCCCAGATGGCCGGACAACATGGGGATGACGAAGCGCCCCTGTTCATCGAGCACGATGACGGCCGGATCGCTGTCTTTGGCCTTCAGGTAAGGGGAGATCAGGCGGACCAGCGCGCCGAGTGAGACGATGCCGACGATGCCGTCGACCCGGCCGAACAGCGCGCCCAGGGCGTCTCCGGTTTTGCCCGCATAGGTTTGTGCGCCGGGGGCGGCCCGTTCAGCCTCGGCGGCGAATTTTTCCGGTGCGTAAAGGCGTGCGTTCGGCAGTGCCCGGACGACTTTTCCCGCCAGCACGATGCCGTGGCGGGTGATGGCGACGACGGCGATTTCACCCGCCGGCACCGCCGCTGCGGCCGTTTTCTGCGCCGGTATTTCAGGCATGGGCGGCCGCCTCGCGTTCCTGACGGCGGCGGCAGCCGCGCCGCAATTCGCCGCGCTGCCGCTTGGGATTCTTGACCAGCAGCAGCGACAGATAATTGACCGTTTCGCCTTTGAGCGAGGCCAGATCGCGGACGATGCGCTCTTCCGGCGAGCCGACCTTTTCGATGAAGCAGCTCGTCGCCAGCAGGCCGCGCCGTTCGAGCAGTTCGATCACATCGTCAAGCAGCGGCTTGACCTTGAGCAGGATCAGCGTATCGAATTCGTCGAGCATGTGGTCGATGACGCCGATGCCGTACGCCGTCGGGATGACCGCCAGCGTTTCGTCTTCCTCGGCGAGCGGCAGGCCAGCCGTTGCGGCAGCGGCGGTGAAGGAAGAAACGCCGGGGATTGTTTCAACCGCGATCGACGGCGCCTGTTCGCGGACGACGCGGGCAAGGTGGCCGAAGGTGGCAAAGGTCGAGGCATCCCCTTCGACGAGAAAGACGACATCGCGCCCTGTCGCCAGCAGTTCGACCGTCTGCTGCGCGGCGCGCGCCCAGGCTTTAGCCAGTGCGTCGGCGTCGCGCGTCATGGGAAAAACCAGTTCGACGGCATCGGCGGGGATGCGTAAGCCGCTGCGCTCGACGATGGCGAGCGCATACGAAGCCTGCTCGGCTTTTTTGACCGGATACACCCAGCGTGCGCCCGATTGCAGTACGTCCCAGGCGCGGCGGGTAATCAGTTCCGGGTCGCCGGGCCCGAGCGAAGCGCCGATGAGTTTTCCGTAGCGTATTTCTTGTGTCATACAAAAGCTTTCGGTTGAAAAGGAATGAAGACAGGGGTTATCCGACGCGGCTACCGGCTCGGCAGGGCGTGCGATGAGCGTCCCCATGATTGCCGGGCAGCGCCACAGGCGGAAAAGTGAGCGAAGTGACCGTCGTGCGCCCATCCGCGCGCTCCGACACGATCGGCAGGCAATGTCGCAGGAAATATCCCATGACTGTCGTGCCGTACAGCATCGCAGCCGCTGCCTGCGGAGCAGAGAGAAGCTGCTGGCGTAGCGGCCGGTGCGGTATTTTGAATATGCGCGGTGTCGTCATGGCGCATTTCCTGCGGCATGCTGCATGTTGACGTGTGCATGCGGATTGTGCAGATCGCGCCGATCGAGCGGATCGTTCTGGGCGTGCAAATGGCGTTTACGTTCCGCCGTGTAAGCCCACCACGGCCGGGCGGCATCGCCTTCCATGAAGCGGGTAATGGCAATGAAGACGTCGATGACGCACGGGTCGTGGCGCCGGTTATCCAGTGCGCACAGCGTCTCGTAGAGCGCATAGGGGTCGCGTCCAAGCAGATCTTCCGGCGTGCGGATGCCCAAACGCAGCAGGTCGGCCGCACCGGCCGGGCCGATGTTCGGCAGATCGGTCAGTTGCCGCAGGCGGGCGCGGTCGACTTTGTCAGGATGCACGTTCAGCCTGCCTTCCGCGTGGTGACGATCCACACCGGGTTCTGCGCCGCCATGCGCTGCATATTGAGAATCGGCTGGCTGCGGCTGGCTTGCAGCTGCACGACATCCCACTGGATGCTCTGCTTGCGCTGCCGTTCTGCGTTGTCTTCCTGTGTGCTGGCCTGCTTCAGCGTGTCGATGGCAGTGGCCAGATTTTCCAGCGTTACGAAATTCATCACCAGCCGGCCGTGGGGCCTGAGGCGGGCAAGAATCAGCTGGATCAGCGCCGCCAGTTCGCCGCCCGAGCCGCCGATGAACACGGCGTCGGGATCCGGCCAGTCGGCCAGCCCGTCGGGCGCTTTGCCTTCGCTCAAGGTGTAGTTGACGAGGCGGAAGCGCTGCGCGTTGGCGCGGGCATTGGCGGCGTCGTCCGCATTTTTCTCGATCGCCCAGACATGGCCGAATGGCGCCAGCCGCGCCGCTTCGATGCCCATCGAGCCGGAACCGGCGCCGATGTCCCAGACGATGGCATCTGGCTTGAGCGCCAGTTTGGCGAGCGACAGCGCACGCGCTTCCTGTTTGGTAATCAGCCCTTTTTCCGGCGCGCGCTGAAGGTAATCGAGGTCATCAAGGCCGAAGGCCGGCGATCCGGCTTCGGCATCGCGTTCGACCAGTACGACATTGGGGTGCGGGAAACGCATGGTGGCCGCTTTTTCCGGCGGCAATTCCTGGTAGAGGGTCTCATCCGGCAAGCCCAGCCGACAAGCGACCGAGAGACGGGCTGCGCCGAAGCCGGCCGTCATCAGGGCGCGCGCCAGCCGCGCCGGGTCGTTTTCCGGCCCGGTGAAGGCGAAGACGCGGCGGTGCTGCGCAATGGCCTGCATCAGCGGATAAAGCCCGTGTGCGGGGGGCGCGCCGAATGTCCATTCGCCGGCGTCCTTGCTGTGACAGGAGGCGATGCGCACATCCTGCCACGGCTTTTTCCAGCGGGCAAAGGCTTGTTGTAGGGTCGAGGGCGCCGGCAGCGTTTCGATATCGTGTTTGACGTGAGACGCTTCCAGCTTGCCGATCAGCCAGGGCGCCAGGCCGTGGCAAAACGGGTCGCCGGTGGCGAGGATGACGACGGACTGCCCGGCCGCAAGCGCAGACCGTGTCCATTCCGGCACCTGAGCCAGCGCGCCGTCCATATCGAGCAGCCGGGCATCGGTGGCGTGGGGGCGCACGAGATCGAGCGTGCGGGCCGCACCGATGATGAGGCCGGCGTGCCGGATGCGGTCGCGCGCGCGCTCACCCAATTCGCTCCAGCCTTCATCGAGAATGCCGATCAGTGTGCACTGACTCATACCGCGTTCTCCCGAACCTCTTTTTCTGTTGCGGACGCTTCCGGGGCTTCGTCGACGCGGCAGATGAAACGTCCCTCGAAATCGCAGACCAATATCGTTAGCTGATAGTCGCCGGGATAGGAGGACTTGAGGCTGCGCAGGGCGCGCGTGCCTAGCGCACGATGAAAATCGACGGACAGGCCGAGCGCCTGTAGCCGTTCGGCGGCAAAGCGCGCCGTTTCGGCAGCGCGGATTGCTTCCACAAGATCGGGCGCGGCGCCGACTTCCTGCGCGCAGTCGGCGAGTAGATCCCGGTCGATTTCCGCCCGCCAGGCGTGCGTCACGGTCAGCCCCTGTGACATCTTGGTCAGCTTGCCGGCCATGGCGCCGACGTAAACGCGGGACATCCGCGTCTTGATGGCGGCGATGAAGGCGGCCTTGACGAAATCGCCCATCTGCACGAAGCAGGATTCGGTAAGTTCCGGCAACTGCTGCATGGCGAATTTTTCCGAGCGGCCGCCGGTCGTGAATACGACGCTGGTTTGTCCCTGGCGCGCGGCGACTTCGACCGCCTGGACGACGCTGGCGCGGAATGCCGCCGTTGAGTACGGGCGGACAATGCCCGTGGTGCCGAGAATCGAGATGCCGCCGAGAATGCCCAGGCGCGAATTGAGCGTTTTCTTCGCCATGTCCTCGCCGCCTGGCACGGAGATGGTAACTTCCAGTCCATCGACGGCCAGCAGATCGCCAGCGGCACTGCGTACGTTGTCGCGGATGTTGCGGCGCGGTACCGGATTGATTGCCGGGCCGCCGACTTCCAGCCCCAGCCCTTCCCGGGTGACGGTGCCGACGCCGGCGCCGCCCTTGAGTACGATTTCGCCGGCTTGCCCCGGCAGACGGCGCACTTCGGCCGTGATATGCGCGCCGTTGGTGGCGTCCGGATCGTCGCCCGCATCCTTGACGATGACGGCGCGCGCCGCGTCATCTGCCACGGCGCCTTCGAGTATGGCGAAATCAACATCGTGACCATTGGGCAGGTGTACGCATACAGACGCCGGCGTTTCCCCGCTCAGCAAGGCGAGTGTCGCCGCGCGCGCTGCCGCGGCCGAGCAGGCGCCTGTGGTAAATCCGGAGCGATTGCCGCGTTTACGCTTGCCGTCGCCCTTACGGATTTTTTCGCCGTCGCTCATGCTGCCCGCTTGTGTGCGGCTTCCGCGACGGCAAGCAAGGCGTGGATGGCGGCGACAACCAGGGTCGAGCCGCCTTTGCGCCCTTTGATGGCGATCCACGGCACTTCGTTGACGCCCATCAGTTCCTCTTTTGACTCGGCGGCGGAAACGAAACCTACCGGCATGCCGATGACCAGCGCCGGACGGGCGCCTTCTTCGCGGATCAGGCGAATGACTTCGAGTAGCGCCGTCGGCGCGTTGCCGATACCGACGATGGCGCCGTCGAGTTTGCCCATCCGGTGCGCCTTGCGCATGGCCTGCACGGCGCGCGTCGTATTTTCGGCGCGTGCCGCGTCAATGACGTCTTCGTCGGAAATGGTGTGCAGCGTCGTCATGCCAAAGTGCTCGAGGCGCGGGCGGGAAAGACCGACGCAGATCATTTCGACATCGGCGACGATGGGCGTGCCACCCTTGAGTACGGCGTCCAGGCCGGCGCGCATGGCGTCCGGATGGAAAACGGTCAGGCCGTTGAAGTCGAAGTCGGCATTGGCGTGAATCATGCGCCGCACCAACGGCCATTGCTCGTCCGTGTAACGGTCGTGGGGGCCGGCCTCGGCGTCGATGATGGCGAATGAGCCATGTTCAATGGCGCGGCCGGCTTCGGTCAGCTGTTCGGTGATGCTGTTGGTGTGTGTCATGGTCGAGTTCATAGTTTTAACTGTGATGTGAATGGGAGTGGTGAGAAAAATGGTGGGCATGCGCCCGATGGGCATGATGCGCATGATGGGACGGGCGGGCATGATCGTCGTGTTCGCCGCCGCAATCCGCTTCGTCGCCCTGAAGACGGTAGGCCCGGTAGGCGCGGTGTCGGCAGCTGTCGCATTCCAGCAGGGCGCCGATGCCCGCCATGCCGGCGCTGGTCAACTGGTCGACGAGGCGGAAGATTTCCGGCTCAAAGCCGAAATAATCGCCCAGCGCGAACGAAACCTGCGGGTATTGGCTTTGCAGGCGCTTGACTTGCGCCTTGATGCGCTCGATCAGCACGCCGGTGAATAAATACACCGGCAGGATGCAAATCTGCCGCATGCCCAGCCGAACCTGTCGTTGCACGATGGTTTCCAGCCGCGGCCAGGTAACGCCGGTGAAGGCGAGATCGACCAGTTCGTGATCGTTCTCCTCGTACAGCCAGCGCGCCATGCGCGCCAGTTCGCCGTTGGCCTCGGCGTCCGAAGAGCCGCGGCCGAGCAGGACGACGCCCGTCGTTTGCGGGTCGGGCGAATCGAGCGATTTCATGAGCTGCTTCAACTGCCGTTGCAGCACGGTGAACACGTCGCGGCACATGCCCAGATGCGGCACAACGATAAACTCAACGTCCGGATGGCGCTGGCGCGCTTCCTCGACGGCCTCCGGCAGTTCGATCTTGACATGCCCGGCGGCGTTGAGGATGAGCGGCAGCAGCACGACGCGGCGCGCCTGACTGGCCGCCTTGTCCAGCCCTTCCGGCACGAGCACGTCGGCATGTTCGATAAAACAGACTTCAATCTGCCAGTCGGGATGGCGGGTGCGCCATTGTGCGACGAATTTTTCGATCTCCTGGTTGCCCGCCCGGTTGGGCGAGCCATGCCCGGCGATCAACACAACGGTTTCTTTGACAAACTGCGCCATGCCGGCGTCGGCGTCTGTCCTGGTGCTTTCTTCTTTCATCTTCATCGACTTTCGAAACGGTAGCTTAAACGCTGCGTCCTATCGCAGCATGGCCTATGCCGGCGATTGCGCCGCCTCCTCTTTGCGCCAGCAAAAAGCCCAGGTATCGCCGCGCCCTGGCGATGCTGTCGAAAGCGGCGTATAGACTGGGGAAAGGCGCTTCCTGTGTCGCCACGGCGGCAAATTCCTGCACGGCTTGACCTCAGGCGCTTGCCTTGCGGAAGCGGTGCGCAAACCCTGGATCGTAGAGTTTGGAGCGCACGAGGCTTTCCCAGTCGGCGGCGCCCAGCGTCGGGCTGGCGACGATCATCGCCTGGCTGCCGATCTTGGCCTCCTGGCATTTGCGCTTGATATCGGCCAGCGTGCCGCGCACGATTTTTTCCTGCCCCGGCCAGCTCGCCTTTTGCACGACGAGTATCGGCGCATCCTCACACCAGCCAGCGGCGCGCAAGGCGGCTTGGACTTCATGCAGCAGCGTGATCGACAGGTAAATGCACAGCGTGCAGTGGTGTTGGGCGAGCGATTCCAGGTCTTCGCCTTCGGGCATCGGCGTGCGCCCCGCCACGCGCGTCAGGATCACCGTTTGCGTGACTTCCGGCAGGGTAAGCGATTCGCCGGCCGCCGCCATCGAGGCCATGGCCGAAGAAACGCCGGGAACGACCGACCATTCGATGCCCGCTGCGGTCAGCGGCCGCGTCATTTCGATCAATGCGCCGTAAAGGCCGGGGTCGCCGGTTTGCAGGCGGATAACGGTGGCGTGGCGGTGCGCCTGCTCGATCAGCCAGGCGACCATCGCCTCCAGCGTCATGTCTTTTGAATCACGGATGGCGCAGCCGGGCGGCGCGTAGCGGGTCGCCGTCTGATCGACAAGCGAGCCGGCAAACAGAATTGCACCGGCCTGTTCGATCAGGCCGCGTCCCTTGACGGTGATGAGATCGGGATCGCCGGGACCGGCGCCGACAAACCAGATCTTACCGGCCATAGCGCCTTCCTGTGCAAAGGGTATCAGCAATGAAGTTCATAGCTTGCTCAGATTAGGATTCGGATAAAACGTTCAATCTTCCTGGAATGTGGCATGCGGCGCTACGGCTGTGCGCACGCACGCAGGCGTTCCGGCTGCGGAGCCGGCGGAGACAGGCGTTTTCGTGATGTGTATCAAGTTCTCTCCTTTCACACAGCGCTGCAGATATGCGCGCTGGCAAACGTTAAAACACCGGGGCAGGCATCGGCAGAACCAGCACCGCCGCCAACAAGCGTGTGAAAGGGAGTCGAACCGGGGAAGCGCCGCAGGCAGTTCGGACAGATCGAAATGCCGGGCAACGAACCTTCGGAACCTCACCCCTCACCCCGAGGATTGGCGCCATAGGGTTTCAGGCCGGTCTTCTGACTCACCATCTTTCTCTTCCGGCGCCTTCCCCTACGAGCGGGTCGTACAGTGGCATTGAGGCCGGATTCGTCAGGCTTACAGCAGCGGGGGGCTGTGCCGGAATTCCGCAGGTGTGTGGTCACCGGCTTCCCGTTTCACCCGGCGTTGCCGCCAGGCACCTAAAACCGGGCGCTATTTTACGCCAAGGACGTTGTGTTGAGAATGCCGCGCAGTCAAGTGTCGCAAGGCGCTGCCCTCGCAACGCCGCCGCATCTGCAGCCCTCATAACGGTTTTTCCGAAGCACCGCTGAAGCCGGCGTAAACAGGGCGTCTCCGGCCACCCGCTCAGAAACCCGCGTGGATAGGGCGTTTCCGGGCAGGTGCCTCTGGAACCCTTATAAATAAAGGGCTTCAGGGCAGGGTGTCTGGAGGCGCCCTAAATACGCGGGCTGGCGGACAGTCTCTTTGAGGCGCCTCGTTGCACAAGGGGTGCCGGCATGGCGGGCGCGGCGGCGTTGATTACGCTGCCATCTTGCGCCGCGCGCCACATTCGCCGTTTAGCCGGGGTGGTTGAACACCTGGCGCAGATAGGCGAGAAAGGTTTGGTCCTCGCACAGCGTCTTGCCGGGGGAGTCGGACAGTTTGGCGACAGGCTGGCCGTTGCAGGCCGTCATTTTCATGACGATGTTGAGCGGCGGATGCGGCGTATCGTTGGTCAGGTTGGTGCCGATGCCAAAGCTGGTATGGATGCGCCCGCGAAAATGGCGGTAGAGCGCCAGCGCACGCGGGATGTCGAGCGCGTCGGAAAAGACAAGCCGCTTGGCGGAAGGGTCGATGCGCAGCGCGTGGTAGTGGGCGATGGCTTTTTCGCCCCAGGCGATCGGGTCGCCCGAATCGTGGCGCAGGCCGTCGAACAGCTTGGCGAAGTAGAGGTCGAAATCGCGCAGGAAAGCGTCCATGCCGACCACATCGGTCAGCGCGACGCCAAGGTCGCCGCGAAATTCCTGCACCCAGCCTTCGAGCGCCGCTTTCTGAAAATCGCGCAGCCGGAAACCGAACGCCTGATACGCCTGCATGTATTCGTGCGCCATCGTGCCGATCGGCGTGATGCCGAGCTTCTGGGCGAGATAGACGTTCGACGTGCCGCGAAAATGCGCCGGCGCGGCGGCGACCAGCGTGCGCAGCACTTCTTCCTGCCAGGCGCCGGAATAACGCCGGCGCAGGCCGAAATCGAACAACATGAAGGCGGACTCGTCATCGTCGGCAATGGCCGAGACGCCCGCTTCCAACAGCGCAATCTTGGCTTGCAGGCGGCGGCGCGCTTCGTCCAGCACGCCCTGCTGCGGCAGGCGGCGAAAATACAGTTCGTTGATGATGTAGAGGACGAAAATCTCAAACCCCATGACATGCACAAGCGGGCCGTTCGCCACGATGTCCAGCCGTCCGTCGGCATGCGCCTGCACGTCGATGAAGCGGCGCTGGAAGCGGAAGACGGACAGGAAATCGACAAAATCGCTTTTGATGAAGCGCAGCCCCGACAGGTAGTCGAGGTCATCCTGCGTGAAGTGCATCGAGCACAGGTGTTCCAGCTCGTGCTCGAAAGCCTCTTTTAGTTCGGCCAGCGGGAAGGCCGGCGTATTGCGGCAGACGAAGTGGTATTCGGCCTGCGCCCCCGGATTGCTGTGCAACAGCGCCTGCCACATGGTGAATTTGTACAGGTCGTTTTCCAGCAGGCTGGACACGACCGGTGCGGCCGGCTGTGTCGCTGTTTTTGCCATGCGCGGCGTTTCTTTCGTTCGCTTTCCCGAACGGCCGGCCTGCGCTCCCTTGTCGTTTTTCAACATTACCACCTCGTTTTTCGTCCGCCGCAATTTCGCATGCGGCCTTAGTGATCCGACACGCCGGCAGATTCAAAGCTCGCCATTTCATTGAGAAAATTGACGGCCGCCAATACCAGCGGGTACGCCAGCGCCGCGCCCGTGCCTTCGCCCAGACGCAGGCGCAGATCGATCAGCGGGTCGGCATTCATGGCGGCGAGCTGGATGCGGTGTCCAGGCTCGACGGAATGGTGACAGAAAATGCAGTACTCGGCAAAATGCGGCGCCAGGCGCGAGGCGACAAGCGCCGCTGAACCGGCGATGAAACCGTCGATCAGCAGGAGCACGCCTGCCTGCGCCGCGCCGAGCATGGCGCCGGCCATCATGGCGATTTCAAAGCCGCCGAATTCGGCCAGCACCGTCAGCGGCGCTCGTGGCTGGCCTGCTCGCGCCAAGGCCTGCGCCAGCAGCCGGCGCTTGCGTTGCAACCCGGCTTCGCCCAGTCCGGCGCCACGGCCGATGCATTCGTCGAGCGGCGCGCAGGTCAGGCAGTGCGTGATCAGCGAGGCCGACGAGCTGTTGCCGATGCCCATTTCGCCGAAGCCGATGACGTTGCTGCCCGCTGCGACGAGCGAGGCCACGATGTGCGCGCCGCGCTGCATGGCGAGCGCGCATTGCGCCGCCGTCATTGCCGGTTCGTCGACGTAATTGCGCGTTCCGGCCGCAATCTTGGCATCGACCAGCCCCGGCCGCGGGCCGAAATTGTGCGCCACGCCGGCATCGACAATGGTGATGCCCAGGCCGTTCTGGCGCACGAACACATTGATGCCGGCGCCGCCGGCGAGAAAATTTTCCACCATTTGCCAGGTGACTTCCTGCGAGGCGCTTGAAATGCCCAAACGGGTGGCGCCGTGGTCGCCGGCAAAGACGACAAAATGCGGTTGCTTAAATTGCGGCGTCAGCGTGCGCTGGATCAGGCCGATCTGCATCGCCATCGTTTCGATCTGGCCGAGCGCGCCGAGCGGCTTGGTTTTGCGGTCGATCTTGCGTTGTAGTGCGGCGGTCAACGTGCGGTCGAGCGCAGGCACGTTGAACAGGGTTTCATTCATATTCATTCAATGCTCCTGGAGTCGGGTCGGCATGAGGCGGCGGATTGGGTGAAGCCGGTTGGGTGTGCGTGGCACTGTTTCGACTGCCCTTTGCCGGCATGCCATATAGGTTCAGGGGAAGCGTGTTGCTAGCGCGGGCGTTGCGTTGAACACGGACGCGGAGGCGCGTCGGGCAAAAAAGGGGCAATGGGCAAAATGCGGCCGACCGGCCGCGGTGTCATGGTGACGCGCATGATCCGTTCCTCGGGATGAATGCCATCGAATTGCGCGGCTGCGGAAATGCCTGATAGTGCGTCGCCGGCAGATTCAATGCGTTGACAGCAACAGGGTTCGAGACGTCTTCTGGCTCCCGGATCGTCCGAACCGCCGCGCCTTCCCATCGGATGCCGACGGTGGCTCTCTTGCGATAGTGCGGCGTTCGTCCCCGGATACAGCGGCGGGCCCGCCACGGATTGGCACCGTGTTCCGTTTCATCGAACCGAACGAGGAGCCGATTATAGCTAACCTGCGCGCGCGCCTGTCAATTGCACCTTTCCGAAAGGGTGGCCGCAAACCCGCGTAAACAGGGCGTTTCCCGACACCTCCTCCGAAACCCGTGTGAATAGGGCATTTGCGGGCAGGCGCCTCTGGAACACTTGTAAATAAAGGGCTTCAGGGCAATGTGCCCGGAGATGCCTTGTTTACAAGGGCGCTAGAGCACCCACCTTGGAGATTCCCTACATAGTCAGGCTGGCGGGCAGCGCGCCCTGGAAATGCCTTATATCTACACGGTTCTACACGGTTGCTGAGCGTTGGTCGGGCGCAATGTTCCAGTTTATGTTTTTTGATGCCCTGAGGCCCACGTATTTAGGGGGCTTCAGGGCATTTTATGTTTTCTGCCCTGTTTTTATGGATTTCAGAGAGAACTCCGCAAGCGCAAATAGCGGCTCGACTTTGCCAAAAGACAAGGCGGCGAGCCGCAGGCAGTACGAGTAGTACGACAAGGCGAGCCAACGACGTATTTTGGCGAAGAAAGCCGCTATGGCTCGACGTTGCCAAAGACAAGGCGACAAGCCGCTGACAGTACGAGTAGTACGGCAAGGCGAGCCAACGGAGTATTTTGGCAAAGGAAGCCGCTATGGCTCGACGTTGCCAAAGACAAGGCGGCGAGCCGCAGGCAGTACAATTCAGTACGGCAAGGCCAGGCTAACACAGCGGCACCGTAATTTGGCAAGGGAAGTCGTTATTGAAGCCGCTTGCGCGTTACTGCGCGATGAAGCCGGCGTAGCCGCCGCATTCTGTGCGCGCCAGCGGATATTCGAACAGCGCGGATAAACGTTCGGCCGTCAGCATCTCGGCAATGCTGCCGGTATCGACGCATCCATCGCCATACATCAGCAGCGCCCGGTCGCAAAAACGCGCCGCCAGCGCCGGTTCGTGCAGCACCATGACAACGGCGGCCTGACGCTCGCGCGCTTCCCGCGCAAAAATTTCGAGCACGGCGATCTGGTGTTTCAGATCGAGGTAGGTCGAAGGTTCGTCAAGAAAAAACAGGCGCGGCGACTGCGCCAGCAGGGTGGCGACGGCCAGACGCTGTCGTTCGCCGCCGGAAAGCGTCTGCACGTCGCGCCGCTCCATGCCGTCCAGCCCGACGGCGGTCAGCGCTGTGCGGGCAATGCGCACGTCGTCCTCCGTTTCCCAGTTCCAGCGGTCAAGGTGCGGATGGCGGCCGATCAATGCCGTTTCCAATACCGTCGAAGCAAAGGCGTCGCGCTGCGCCTGCGGCAGCCAGCCGCGCAATTGTGCGGCCTGCCGCGCACTGAAGGCGGCATAGGGGCGTCCGGCCAGGTGCACTTCGCCGGTCAGCGGCGCGCGCAGCCCGGTGAGTACGGAAAGCAGCGTCGATTTGCCGGTCCCGTTGCGTCCGAGAATCGCCAGCCGCTCCCCCGGCCGCAAGGTCAGATCAAGGTCGCGGCAAAAACGGCGCTCACCGATGCCGACCGACAGCCGGCGCAGTTGCAGGATCGGCGCGTGCTTGTCGCCGGATAGGGGGGAAGATTCCATCGTTTTCATCGGCTTGCCCTTTGTGCCCATCGCTTCTTTCAAGAATGCGCGGAAGAAGCGTGCGGGTCGCGCGAGAGCAGAAACAGAAAAACGGGCACGCCGATCAGCGCAGTCAGCACGCCGACGGGCAGTTGCTGCGGCGCGATGAGCGTGCGCGCCAGCGTATCGGCAACCACCAGCAAGCTGCCGCCCGCCAGCGCCGAGGCCGGCAGCAGAATGCGCTGGTCGTTGCCGACGGCCAGGCGGGTGAGGTGCGGCACGATCAGGCCGATGAAGCCGACCGAGCCGACCTGTGTCACGGCGGTGGCGGTTGCCAGCGAAGCGATGACGTAAACGGCAAGCCGCAGACGGCCGATTTCGACGCCGAGCGTCTGCGCCAGATCAGCGTTGCGCGCCAGCAGATTGAGTTCGCGCGCAAAGGGCAGCGTTGCCAGAACGATCAGCGCCAGCGCCCCCAGCCCCGGCGCCGGATTGCCTGCCTGCGAAAGATCGCCCATCAGCCAGAACAGCATGCCATGCAGCTTGTAGTCCGGCGCGATCGACAGCATCAGCGCCACGGCAGCGCCGCAGCCGGAGGCGACGATGACGCCGGTGAGCAGCAGCCGCGTCTGTGTCCAGCCGCCGTTGCCGTGCGCCAGGCCGAAGACCATGAACATGGCGGCTAGCGCGCCGCAGAACGCCGCCGCGCCGACGCCGATGCCGCCGGTCAGGCCGAGAAGCATGACGAGCAGCGCGCCGACGCTGGCGCCGCCGGAAATACCGAGTACATACGGATCGGCGAGCGGATTGCGCAGCAGCACCTGCAACAGCGCGCCGGAGACGGCGAGCAGGCCGCCGCAGGCCAGCCCGGCCAGGGCGCGCGGCAGGCGCAGACTGCGCACGACCTCAACCGCCATCCCCTCGCCGCGCCCGAACAGGGCGGCGAGCGCCTCCCTCAGCCCGAGAGGAACATTGCCGAGCGAGAGCGCAAGCAGCAGGCTGATCAAGGTCAATAGGCTCAGAGCGGCGAGAATCAGCAGGGCGCGGCGGCGAGTTTGCATGCGCTGTTCCCTATTCCCTATTGCCGGCTACCCGCCGGCCGCCGGCTGCGCGCCGTTTCGAGGTGCTGGCAGAGCCGCTCGGCGCCGTCGAGCAGGCGCGGCGTGTGGCGCTGGATCAGGTCGGGCGGAATGAAAAAGAGGTTTTTCCGTTGTGCGGCCAGCAGGCCGGGGCGCGCTTGCCAGTCGTCCAGCCATTCGGGGCGCGCTTCGCCCATGCCGCTGGCGATGATGGCTTCCGGGTTGGCGGCCAGCACGGCTTCGACGGTCACATCCGGCGCCGTGGCGGTCAGTGTGCCGAACACGTTTTCGCCGCCGCACAGGCGGATGACGCTGGAAATGAACTGTTGCCCGCCGATCGTTTTCAGCGGCTGGTGCCAGACTTCGTAAAACGTGCGTACCACGGGGCGGCCGGCGTAGCGCGCCTGCAAATCCGCCAGACGCTGGCGGAAGGTGCGCGCCGCCGTATCCGCGCTCTGGCGGGTGCCGGCCAGGACGCCGATCCGTTCGATTTCGCCGGCGATGTCTTCGAGCCGGCTGATCTGCGACAGATAGACCGGCAGCCCCAGGCGGCGCAGTTTTTGCAGGTGCGCCGGCGCATTCCCGCCTTCCCAGGCGATGATCAGATCGGGTTTGAGCGCCACCACGGCTTCCAGATCGAAACGCGAATAACCGCCGACGCGCGGGATGCGACGGGCGGCTTCGGGATAGTTGCTGTAATCGACCGTGCCGACGATCTGCCCGCCCGCGCCGGCGGCAAACACGGTTTCCGCCAGATGCGGCGACAGCGTGACGATGCGTTGCGCCGGCTGCGCCAGGCTGACCGTCGCGCCGGTGTCGTCGCGCACGCTGATGCCGGCGGCCAGCGCGTTCGATGCGGACAGCAGCCAGAGGCAGAGCCAAAGAAGTTTATTCGGCGTCATGCGGCATTACCCTTTCGGACAGGCGGCCAGCGCCGCGTGCAGACGCTGCCATTCGTTTTCGGCGCCCGGCAGACCAAAACGCAGCAGTCCGTGTTCGTCAAAGCGACGGACGAGGATGGCGTGACGAGCAAAATGATCGGCCAGCTCGGCGGTGCGCCGGCTATGCAGGGTACAAAACAGCGCCGTGCGGCCGACTTCGCCGAGCGGCGCGAGCATGCCGGCCAGCCGTTGTGAACCGGCGATCAGGCGGTGTCGCGCGGTCTTCTGCCAGGCGGTATCGCACAGCGCCTGGCGCGCCACCGCCCGCGAGGGATGCGCGAGCGGCCAGGGGCCGAGCATTTCGCGTAGCACGGCGAGTTTTTCGGGCGCGCCGAACACAAAGCCGACGCGCGCCCCCGCCAGGCCGAAGAATTTGCCGAGCGAGCGTAGAACGATCAGGTTGGGCGCCGCGTCGCTCCCAGCCAGGGAAACGATGCTGTTTTCCGGCTCGGCGTCGGCAAAGGCTTCGTCGACGATCAGCCAGCCGCCCCGCCGGTGCAGCTGCTCGGCGGCAGCGCACAAATCGGCGCGCGGCGTCGCCGTCGCCGTCGGGTTGTTCGGGTTGCACAGCAGAACCAGCGGCGTTGCCCCGGCCAGTGCGCGCGCCAGTGTCGGCAGGCGGCGGACCGTGTGCCCGGCGCGTTGCCAGGCATACGGATGTTCTTCGTAAATCGGCGCAACGCAGGCAAGGGTTTGCGCGGGAAACATCGCCGGCAAGCCCATGATGCCGGCCTGTGAGCCGGGCAGGGCAAGCAGGCGCTCGCTGCCGTAATAGCCTGCGGCGGCGGCTTCCAGCCCGTCGTTGTCTTCCGGCAGGCGGTTCCAGCAGGCCGGGTCGAGCGGCGGCACCGGATAGGTGTCGGGGTTGATGCCGGTCGACAGGTCGAGCCAGTCGACGAGCGGAATGCCGTATTGCTGCGCTGCGGCGCGCAGTCTGCCGCCATGTTCAAGCACCGGCCGCGCCTCCGATAATGGCAATCAGGTTACGCAGGGCAATCAACGCCCCGCCGAGCAGGAACAGCCCGACCCACAGCATCAGGCTGTGGCGCACCAGCGCGATAGCGCGGAAAATGTCCTCAGCGCGCGGCGGCCGGCCGACGCCCAGTGGCGGGCGTTCTTCAACATTGCCGTGGTAAATCGCCGCACCGCCGAGCACGACGCCCAGGCTGCCCGCACCGGCGGCCATCACCGGCCCGGCGTTCGGGCTTTCCCAGCCGGAGGCCTGCTGCCGCCAGCAATCGAGCGCCTGCCGCGTATTGCCGCACACAGCGTAGGAAAGCGCCGTCAGCCGCGCGGGGATGAAGTTAAGCACATCGTCAATGCGCGCCGCCGCCCAGCCGAAATGCAAAAAGCGTTCGTTCTTGTAGCCCCACATGGCATCAAGTGTATTGGCCAGCCGGAAGAGCACCGCGCCGGCGCCGCCAAAAAGCGCGAACCAGAACAGCGTGCCGAAGATCGCGTCGTTGCCGTTTTCCAGCGTTGACTCCACCGCCGCCCTGGCGACGCCCGATTTATCCAGATCGTCGGTACGGCGCGACACGATCCAGCCGACGTGCCGCCGCGCCGCCGCCAGATTGCCGGCGGCCAGATCGCGCGCGACGCGCTCGGCGTGCTCGGTCAGACTGCGCCCGCCCAGCGCAAAATAAAGCAGCAGCGTGTCGAACAGCCAGTTGATCGGCGTCTTGCGCGGCCAGGTCAGCCAGGCCGCCAGCGCCACCCACGGCAGCACCGCCGTCCCCCAGGCGAGCAGGCCGATGAAGCGGCTTTCCAGCGCATTGTCGCCCCGCTGCGGCGACGGGTTCAGCAGCTTTTCGAGCAGATCGACGAATGCGCCAAAGCCGACCAGCGGATGAAAGCGCGGCAACTCGCCGAGAAAGCGATCGAGCAGGACGGCGGCCAGCGCCGCCGTCGGCAGCCAAAGCGAGGCGGGCAGCAGCGGAATGGAAAACCACGAAGGAAAAAAATCGGACATGGGAGCAATGAAAAAACAGAAAAGAAAGCGAAAAACAATCGGCGGAAGCTTCTGCCATATTCAATGCAGATGCAATGCCGCCTATTTTAGTGCGATGCCGCCCCGTAGGCCACAGCCCGGCGTGCCGCGAAATAAAGCGCTTCTACGTCCGGCCGGAATACCGCGCTGGCTTGCCTTGCCGTACTGAATGGTCTGCCTGCGACTCGCCGCCTTGTCTTTTGGCAAAGTTGAGCCGCTATAAATTGTCTGGTCTTTAAAAAGGGCTGCCCGCAACCCCGCGTGAATAGGGCGTTTTCGGGTAGTCACCTCTGAAACCCTTATAAACAAAGGGCTGGCGGGCAGCCCTTCGGAAATGCACGTAAATCAAGAACCTCCGGGCGCCTGCTCAGAGACGCCCTGTTTACGCGGGCTCCGGCGCTGGTCTGTGCGGCGTGGCGGCGGGTGAATCAGGCTTACGGGGAGCGGCTGGCGAACATGGCGCCGGCCAGGACGATGAAGGCGCCGACGATGACTTTTTGCCAGGTGCTGGGAACGCCGGCCAGCACGAGGCTGTTGTTGACCAGCGTCACCAGCACGACGCCGAGCAGCGTTCCGAGGACGGTGCCTGTGCCGCCGGTGATGCGGGCGCCGCCCAGAATGACCGCGGCGATGACGTCCAGTTCGCTGCCGGCCAGATCGAAGGGATTGGCCAACCGGTTGCCGGAAACGTGGATGACGCCGGCGATGCCCGCGAGCAGGCCGGCGTAGGCGAAAACGAAGATCTGCACCGTGCGCAGGCGGAAGCCGAGACGCTCGGCGACGGGCAGGCTGCCGCCAATGGCGAACACGGCGCGGCCGAGCAGGGTGCGGTTGAGAATCCACCAGGTGAGCAGCGCGGCGGCGGCCAGCGCGAGCACAAAGGCGGGCAGGACGGCGAGACCGCCGTCCGCTGTCTGGTAACGCCAGAGCGCCAGTTTGCCGAATGACTCCATCGCCTCGGGCACGTTGATGATCAAGGCGGTGCCGACGAACGTCAGCAGCAGGCTGCGGATGACGTATTGCGTCCCGATGGTGACGATTAGCGAAGGCGCGCGCAGTGTATGCACCAGAACGCCGTTGATGGCGCCGAGCAGCAGCCCGCCGCCTGCGCCCAGCGCAAAGATCGCGATGATGGATAGGCCGGGCGCCTGCTCGATGACCAGCCGCGTGATCGAATACATGGTCAGCGCCGCGATCGCCGTGAAGGAAACGTCCAGCCCGCCAGCGGCAAGCACTGCCAGCACGCCGAGCGCGAACAAGCCGAGCACGACGCAGCCGCGCAAAATGTCGAACAGCGTGGCAAGCTGCCAGAAACGCGGATTGATGCTGCCGACGATCAGGCAGACAAGAACGATGAGCGTCAGCGTAAATACCGATGGGTTGCGCGCCAGAAATGCGTAAAAGGCGCGCAGCGTATGGGGGCGCGGATTCAGCCCTGGCATGTTTTTTCTTCCTCTTTTCTGGGGTGTTCGGCCGTCATCGCTTCGTACAGATCGGTTTCCGACACGGTTTCAGCGGCATCGAAAACCTGGCTGATCTGCCCTTTTCGCATGATCAAAATCCGGTCGCAGTTTTGCAGTAGTTCCGGCAGGTCGTCGCTGACGATGAGAATGCTCATGCCTTGCGCGGCGAGCGACTGGATGATGCGGTAGATCGTATCCTTGGAACCCACATCGACGCCGACGGTGGGGCCGTGCAGGATCAGCACCTTGGGGTCGATGGACAGCCAGCGTCCGAGCAGAACGCGCTGCTGGTTGCCGCCGGAAAGGGACTGCACCGGGTGTTCGATATCGGGGGTGGCGATGTGCAACTGTTCGGTCAGACGGTGCGCCAGATTGCGCACGCGGCTTTGATCGAGCAGGCCGAAACGGCGGCACAGCCGGCCGAGCACGGCGGCGGTGAAATTTTCGCGGATGGGCTTTTCCAGAAACAGCCCTTCGGACAGGCGGTCTTCCGGCAGATAGCCGATGCCGGCGGCGATGGCATCGGCCGGACGGCGCAGGACGGCCGGCTGGTTGTCGAGAAAAATCTGGCCGGCATCGGCCGGATGCACGCCGGCCAAGGCGAGCGCCAGTTCGTTGCGCCCGGAATCGAGCAGCCCGGTAATGCCGAGAATTTCGCCCCGATTGACAGCGAAAGAGATTTCCGAAAACGCTGCGGCGCGCGTCAGCCCGGTGACGAGGAGGCGCGATGTTGCGGGGGCTTCGCCGGCCGGTTCGCTGCGGTAACGGTGTTCGTCGAGCTGGCGGCCGGTCATCCAGTAGCTCAAGTCGGCTTTGCTGTAATCGCCGGCGTCGCCTTCCATCACCTTCTGGCCGTCGCGGAAAATGACGACGCGCCCGCCAATGGCTTTGCATTCGTCGAGTTTGTGCGTGACGAACAGCACGGCGACGCCCTGCTCGCGCAGGCGATTGACGACGCCGATCAGGTTGCCGACTTCGCGGCGCGTCAGTGCGGTGGTCGGTTCATCCATGATGACCAGGTGCGCGTCGACGGCAATGGCGCGGGCAATCGCCACCATCTGGCGCGTGGCGATGGGCAGGGTGTCGACGCGCTGCTGCATGAACGCCTGTGTGGACGGCAGACCGATTGCGGCGAGCGCGCGCGTGGCGGTCTGCGCCAGGACGGCGCGGTCCAGACGCCGGAAGAGGCGGCCGCCCGACTGAACGAGCTGTTGGGTCAGGGCGATGTTTTCCGCCACGTTCAGGTTGGGCAGCAGCGAAAAATCCTGATAGACGGTTTCGATGCCGGCGGCCAGCGCCTCGATGGGGGAAAGGCGCGCATACGCGCGCCCGGCGACGATGATCTTTCCTTCATCCGGCGGCTGCGCGCCGGCGATGATCTTGATCAAGGTGCTTTTGCCGCAGCCGTTTTCTCCGATCAGATGGTAAATCTGACCGCTTTCGATCGTCAGGTCGATGCCGCGCAGGGCGTGGACGCCGGCGAAACGTTTGTGGATGCCGCGCACTTCGAGAAAAGGCGGTTGATCGGCAGCTGGCGGCGGGGCGTCGGCTTGCCGGCGGGTGTCGGGCGCATTCATGCGATTACGGGCGGGACGGTGAGGCGATCATGTCATGTAGTGATTGGCCGGCGGCGTGGAACATGCCGGAGAACGCTTCGCTCATGCTGCATGCACGGCGTCCTCCAGCATGCGCTTCAGGCCAGGCTGGGGCTCAGAACGGGTAGTTCTTGTAGTTCGACTTGTCGACGTCGATCCAGGCTTCGCCGACGACGATAATGCCCTTGCCCGGCCCCTTCTTGACCTTAACCTTGTGATAGCCGGGCACGCCCAGATCCATGCCGTCGGTGATCTGCTGGCCGTCGAGCAGCATCTTGGCCACCTTGTTCATGACAACGCCGGCTTCCTGCGGATCCCAGAAGCCGATGCCCTGGATGGCGCCGGATTCGAGGTATTTGCCGGAATCCTTGGGCAGGCCGAGGCCGATCACGCAAATCTTGCCTTGCAGGCCGGCTTCTTCGATTGCGCGGCCGATGCCCAGCACGTCGATGGCCGCACCGCCCTGGAAGCCCTTGATATCGGGGTGTTTGCGCAGAATTTCCTTGGCTTTTTCGTAGGCCTTGTTGGCATCGTTGAATGATTCGTTCTTGGCATCGACAAGTACCATTTTGGGGTATTTCTTGGCGTTTTCGGCGCCGCCGTCAGCCCATTGCACGTGCGTCAGGCTGCCCAGCGAACCCACAAACGAAGTCCATTTGCCGGCCCCGCCCATGCATTTGGCCAGCCGCTCATTGAAGCGCGCGCCGAACGCCTTGTTGTCGAAGGCTTCGATATCCACATGCGTGTTTTTCGCATTGTCCGCTTCATGCGTCACGACCTTGATACCGCGGTCCATGGCGCGCTTGAGCACGCCTTCCAGCGTCGAAGGATCCATGGGGACGACAGTGATCGCGTCGACTTTTTTGGCGATCAGATCGTCGATGATCTTCGTCTGCAAGGCGGCATCAGCCTTGGGTGGCCCGTATTGCGCCGTAGTGACGCCCGGTGTTGAGGCGCCAAACGCCTTGACGCCGTCTTCCATACGGTTGAACCAGGTTTCGCCGGTAATTTTGACGACGGTGGCGATCGTTTTGTTGCCGCTTTGGTTGCCCTGTGCGCCGGCGATGCCTGCCGTACCGACTAGAGCCGCAGAGACGGCGCAGGCGATGGATGCTTTGACGATAGACATGGAATAACCTCCGTGGTGGTGACGAAGCGTTCCCTCTAGACGGTGCGGCCGGCGCGAGGGAGTGACGCCGAGCCGCTGGAACCAGGTCGGTTCCGGAAAAAAGTACGATAGTCGAAACGCGAAACGACGAGGAAAATGAGCAGCATCGTCCCCCAGGCGCAATCGCGGAAAAAGCTGGAAACATCGAGGAAGTTGAACATGCTGGCCAGCAGCTGGAGCGCTGTGGCTGAGAGCAGAACGCAGACCAGCCGTCCGTAGCCGCCTTCCGGGCGGACGCCGGCGGCGACGACGATCAGGATGGAAATCATCACGTAAGAGCTGCCGTAATCCCATTTCACGCTGGAAGTGCGCGCGGCGATGATGGCGCCCGCCAGCCCGGCCAGCAGTCCGCATAGGGTATAGGTCAGGAACAGCATCCGCCGCACGGGAATCCCGGCATAGCTTGCCGCTTTGGCGTTGCTGCCCAACAAGTACAGGCGGATGCCGAAAGGGGTACGCTTGAGCATCAGCGCGAGCGCGGCAGCGACGGCCAGAAATACGATGAAGCAGATAGGCAGTCCGGCCAGCGTCGAGTTGCCGAATGCATCGAGCGGCTCGATGTAGCCCAGGCGCAGCGCGGAACCGTTGGTCAGCACGACGGCGATCCCGGTAAAAAACATTTGCGTGCCGAGGGTGGCGAGAATGGGCGTCAGATGCCCCCAGGCAATCAGAACACCGTTCAGCATGCCGCCGATGCCGCCGGCGAGCAGGGCAAGCGCAATGAAACTTCCCGTGTACAGCAAGGGGGCATCGTCGGCCGCAATGAAATGAGAGGCTATCAGCCCGGCCAAGACCCCCGACAGATTGGCCAGTGCGATGCCCGACAGGTCGATGCCGCCGTTTCCGGAAACCATCGCCAGCATGACGCCCAGCGCCAGCAGTCCCAGTTCCGGCAACTGCGCCGCCATCGATTGGAGGTTGTAGGCGCCGATAAAATCGGTGCCCGCCAGGGCGACGGCCAGCATGAAGCCGAGGAGGTTGGTCAGTGCCAGAAAGACAAACTGGCGGTCGGCCAGAAATCCGGCGGTCAGATTGCGTGCAGCGCTGTGTCGGCCATTGCCGGTATTGTTGCTGGCGGCGCTGTCTGCTGTTTTGGTTTTTCTTTCCATGCCCTGATTGATGAACCCGTGGTGCGTCTGGGCGGAAACGCCTCAGATCGAAAAGCAATATACGTCGAGTCCGGCTCGCAATTCAACCGTTCGTCGCACGTTTTACGGGAAATCGGCAAAAACTCCCCTCAATGGCCGTTGCCGTTTTTCTTTGATGTAGCCTGTTGTGGCGCGCTTCCGGTGTCCGCAGCGTATGAGAAAATAGCCCTGAACTTTTAAGATTTTTTGGAAAAACGGATCATGACTCTGCAAAAAACGCCCTGCCTGATGGTGCAAGGCTGTACTTCGGACGCTGGAAAATCGGTTCTGGGGGCGGCGCTATGCCGCGTGCTGGCGCGTCGAGGCGTGCGCGTTGCGCCGTTCAAGCCGCAAAATATGGCGCTGAATTCGGCCGTAACCGTCGATGGCGGCGAAATCGGCCGCGCCCAGGCGCTACAGGCGCTGGCGGCGCGGGTGCCGGCGCATATCGACTTCAACCCGATACTGCTCAAGCCCTCAACCGACAAGCGCTCGCAGGTCATTATCCATGGCAAGACGCATGCCGATCTCAATGCCCGTGATTATCACGAATACAAGCCGCGGGCGATGCAGGCCGTGCTCGAATCATGGCAACGCCTGTGTGCGGCATACGATGCCATCATCGTCGAAGGCGCGGGGAGTCCGGCGGAAATCAACCTGCGCGCCCGCGATATTGCCAATATGGGCTTTGCCGAGGTCGTCGATTGCCCGGTCATCATCGTCGCCGACATCGATCGCGGCGGCGTTTTTGCCCACCTGACCGGCACTTACGAACTCCTTTCGCCAAGTGAGCAGGCGCGTGTCAAAGGTTTCGTCATCAACCGCTTCCGCGGTGATTTCAGCCTGCTGGAATCGGGGCTGACCTGGCTAGAACAGCGCACCGGCAAGCCGGTGATCGGTGTCCTGCCCTACCTGCACGGCCTGTATCTCGATGCCGAGGATGCGCTACCGCGTGGTAAGCTGGCCAAGACCGGCGCCAGACTCAAGGTCGTTGCGCCCGCTTATCCGCGTCTGTCGAACCACAACGATTTCGATCCGCTGCGTTTTCATCCGGAAGTCGATTTTACGGTTGTCGGGGCGCATGATGCGCCACCGCCTTGTGACCTGATCGTGCTGGGCGGTTCCAAAGCTGTGCAGGCGGACCTCGACTGGCTGCGCAGCATGGGCTGGGAAGAAGCGATCCGGCGGCATCTGCGCTATGGCGGCAAGCTGATCGGCATCTGCGGTGGCCTGCAAATGCTTGGCAAACAGCTCAATGACCCGTTGGGGTTGGAAGGGGCGCCTGGCAGCCAGCCCGGCCTGGGACTGCTCGATTATGAAACGACGCTGGCACCGGAAAAACATCTGGAGAATGTCAGCGGAACGCTGACGCTGAATGGAACGCTGAGCGCCCCGCCGTTACTGCGCGGCTACCGTATTCACATGGGCGTGACGCATGGGCCGGCGCTGGCGCGACCGGCGACCTGTCTGGAAGGGCTGCCGGAAGGCGCACTTTCAGCGGACGGTCAAGTGCTTGCCACCTATTGTCATGGCCTCTTTGATTCGCCGGATGCGCTCAATGCGCTGATTGCCTGGGCCGGCCACACACCGGAAGCGCGGTTCGATCCGGCCGAGCGGCGCGAACGCGATCTGGACCGGTTGGCCGACGCCGTTGAGCAGCATCTGGATTTGCATCGCCTTGCCGAATGCATTCCGGCTTTTGCACTTCCCGCGTGCGTTGCCGATACTAAATGAACTGAATTAATCCGTATTCATTCGCGCAGCATCAATACCGAATACCGGTGAGTTACAGGGAATTGCCCTAATGCCGGGCAGATAATAACCAAGCGCTCAATAGCAATGATATACAACATATTAAAAGGCTGAATGGATCGTTATATTGCATTCGATTGTTTTTTCGCCCAGTTAATTTATAATGCCTCCCACAAATAGGGTGGGGCGTTGATGGTTGGTGGACGCCGGACTTTTTATTTTAACTGGAGGAAGCAATGACTATTAGCTACAAGGAAGCGCTCGAAAATCTGAAAAAGGCTCAGTTCGAAGTGGAACAGGCTCGCCTGGCCGAACTTAGCCTGGTCATAAAAGGAATCAAGGAAAAAATTGCTGAATATCATTTGACGGCCGAAGACCTTGGCCTCAAATCGGGCGCAAAAAAAGGAGCTGCCAAAAAAGGCGAAGCGAAATACGCCAACCCGACGAATAGCGCCCAAACCTGGAGCGGCAAGGGACGTAAGCCCGCGTGGGTAGAGGAATACCTCGCACGCGGAGGCAATATTAACAGTCTGTTAATTCAGAGATAATGCAAGCCCTATAGAAACTGTAACCTGCATATAGCAAAAGCGCCATATCATATATGGCGCTTTTTATTTGTACGGCAACTATGACGTTACATTGAAACTTTATATCGCCATTAGATGGGAGCTAAACCTTGCCGATTATTTATGGAAAAGATTGGGTATGGCGCAAAAGATTTTAGTATCTGCGCATTGATCCTGAGGGTTCTGCGACGGTATATCATACCGACAGTAATGCGGAAGTAAAAACCAGCTTGCTGTATGTAAGGCCATACCCTGTTGATACCTGGCATGCCCAATTGATCCATCCTTCGATTCTTGCCACGTACTGTTTTGCAAGCTATGAGTGCATTTGAGTCGTTAGGATGCGTATCAATCGTCAGCCAAAGAAATAGCGGCTAAAAATAAAACTGCCCGGAAAACCGGGCAGTTCAGAAATGTAACTATTTAAACTAATTAAATAGTTAACCCAAAGAATTTAGGTCAAAACGACAATCAACCGTAGTTGATCGGGTGGCTGCTCAGCCAGTGGCGGTCGCGCGTGTGGCCGATGCGCTTGCCGGCTTCACGGGCCATGGCAGAAGTCAGCGGACGGGTTTTCCAGGCAAAGCTGACGCCAAACGCCAGGGCGGCGCCTAAAATGCCGCCTGCGACGACGCCGCGTACCGGCTTGCGATCGTCGGCCAATGCGCCCAGTACGGCGCCTGTCAGCACGCCGAAGCTGGCGGCCTGCCACGACTGTTCGGCGGCGACGGCCAGAATGTTCGAAGTATCCTCGGTGGCGAGCACGGCTTTACGCGCTTCCCGCGCGCCTTCCAGCCCGGACGAAACCAGCTCTTTGCCGTATTCGTACTGGGAACGGACTTTTTTCTTGCCGTGATCGAAGTTTGATTTGAGGCGTTCCGTACCCTGTTCGAGGCTCGATTTAACCTGCTCAAGATTTGCTTTGACGTGTTCGCTGATGCTCATTTTCTGCTCCTGATCGATAAAGCCGAAACTCGACGATAACGCCCGCCCGGCAAGGGATGGCTTCTGGCGCAGCAGTGTGCCGGACTGCCGACGGCTAGTGTATCACCTCATCGATTCGCTATGGTGCCTCATGTGCATTGCCGATGGGATTTCGTGCATCTTTGAGCACGAGCGGCAGACCTGCGGCGACGAGGGTGACCCGATCGCAGACGGCGGCGATCCGCTGATTCAGTCGCCCCTGCTCGTCGGCAAACAGGCGCGACACCGGGTCCATCGGCACGATCCCGCTCCCGACCTCGTTGGAAACCAGAATGATCCGGCCCGGCAAGTGTTGCAGGCCTTCGGCCAGCGCCTGGGTTTCCCGCAGAAATAGCGGGCAATTGATCGCCTGGCCGGCCTCCGCCTGTTTGGCCGCTTCCCCGGCGAAGAGGAGGTTGGACAGCCACAGCGTCAGGCAATCGACAAGCAGGCAAGTATTCGGCGCAGCGTTGCGTGACAACGCCGCGTATAGGTCAAGCGGCGCTTCGACCAGCCCCCATTGTGCCGGCCGGCGCGCCTGATGCGCGGTAACCCGGCGCGCCATTTCATGATCGAGTACCTGCGCCGTGGCGACATAGACGACATGCAGACCGCTTGCCTGCGCCTGTTTTTCTGCATACGCGCTTTTACCGGAGCGTGCGCCGCCAATAATCAGTTCTTTCATGCCGCGAGATTAACATGGAACACTGCGTCTATAATGGCGTCGTTCGTGTTTCATGGCCTCTACTGCCCTATCCGCCGGACCTGGCGGGCTGGTCTGGAGCACATAGAACGATGCCGGCATGGAAGCCGCGAACGCCCGGCAGAACGGCGCATGCTGCGCGGCCACGCGGCCACGTCCACACCTCGGTTCACTTGGCTAATCGACAAGACAACAAGACAAGACATGATGCATTTTTCCATCCCTCCGGTTGATTTTTCGCTGGCGCAGGCCTTGCAAGAGAAGATCGACAACAAGACCAAACCCGTCGGTTCGCTGGGTAGGCTCGAAGAAATTGCCGTGCGGATCGGCTGCATCCAGCACACATTGTCGCCGCAGTTGCGCGATCCGCATATGCTGATTTTTGCCGGCGATCACGGTGCCGCGCACGCCGGTATTTCGGCCTATCCGCAGGATGTGAGCTGGCAGATGCTGGAGAATTACTTAAAAGGCGGCGCAGCGGCCAATGTGTTTTCGCGGCTCAACGGAATGACCATGCTGGCGATCGATGCGGGGGTCGCGCATGACTTCGGTCCGCGCGAGGGGCTGATCGACGCTAAAATCGACCCGGCCGGCACGCGCAATTACCTGGAAGAACCGGCCATGACGCGGGCGCAATGCCTGGCGGCAATTGCCAAAGGGGCGGAAATTGCCCGTGCGGTGGCCGATCGGGGCTGCAATATTATGGGGGTGGGGGAGAAAGGCATCGGCAATACCGGCTCGGCATCGCTGATTACCCACCTGCTGACCGGCGCTTCGCTCGACGATTGCGTCGGGCGCGGTACCGGTCTCGACGATACCGCGCTGGCGCATAAGAAAGCATTGATGAAGCAGGCCATCCAGCGTGCCGGGCTGCCGGCCGATGCCGATGTGACGGAGATTCTGAGCGAGTTCGGCGGCTTTGAAATTGCCATGATGACCGGCGCCCTGCTGGCGGGCGCGGAACGCGGTATGGTGCTGCTCGCAGACGGTTTTATTGCCACCTCGGCCCTGCTGGCGGCGCATCGCATCGCGCCGGCGATTGGCGATTACTGCATTTTTTCGCATTGTTCCGCCGAGGCGGGGCATCGCGCACAGATTCGCTTTCTTGGCGGTAATCCGCTGCTCGACATCGGCATGCGTCTGGGCGAGGGAACGGGCGCCATGGTGGCGTTTCCGATTGTCCGGGCTGCCGTCGCTTTCCTGAACGAAATGGCCAGTTTCGCTTCTGCCGGCGTCAGCAAACACATCCGATAACTCCGCGATCGATGGCTTTGAGTTCCCGATTTGAGACCTTTATCGGCGCGCTTCGCTTTTTTACGCGCTTGCCGATCCCCGGACAGCTGGGCTATAGCAGCGTTGCGCTGGAAAAGGCCATTGTCTATTTTCCGCTCGCCGGCGTGCTGCTCGGTGCGATCTGCGCGGCGTTGTTCATGGTGTGCGCCCTATTCTGGCCGAAGTCGCTGGCCGTTCTTGTCGCCATGGCCGCCACCATCCGGCTGACCGGCGCGCTGCACGAGGACGGCTGGAGCGATGTGGCCGATGGCTTCGGCGGCGGTTGGGACAAGCAGCGTATTCTCGACATCATGCGCGATTCACGGCTGGGCAGCTTTGGCGCGGTCGCACTGACCATGCTGCTGCTGGCGCGTTATGTCACGTTGGTTGAAATCGAAACCGCCTGGCTGCCTTTTGCATTGATTGCCGGCCATGCCTTTTCCCGTTTGTGTGCGACGGGCATCATGGTTTCTATGGAATACGCGCGCACCGACGGCAAGGGTAAACCCTTCAGCAATCACCTGAGTATCGGTGAACTGGCTTTTGTCGTGCTGACGGGCGTCGCGCCGCTGTTCTGTCTGCCGTGGCGACAGGCGGCATCCGCCGCCGTTCTGGCGTTACTGGCCACGCTATGGCTGGCGCGCCTGTTCAAGCGCAATATCGGCGGCTATACCGGTGACTGCCTTGGGGCAACACAGCAGTTTGCCGAGGTGGCCTTTTACGCGGGGCTGTTGTGCAGGTTTTCCTGATCCGCCATACACGTCCGCAGCTTGCCGCCGGCATTTGCTATGGCCAGCTTGACGTAGCGTGTGAAGATCCGCTGCCTGTTGCCCGCCAATTACGTGTGCAGATTCCTTGCGACACGCCGATTTTTTGCAGCCCGCTCAAGCGCGCCCGCGTGCTGGCCGAAGCGCTCGGCAAGCCCTATGGCGTGACGCCATGCATCGATGCGCGCCTCAGCGAAATCAGTTTCGGTGCCTGGGAAGGCAAGCCCTGGGAAGATATTGACCGGGCGGCGCTGGATATGTGGGCTGCCGACGTGCTTCATTTCGTGCCGCCCGGCGGGGAATCCGTCGCCCAACTGCGCGCCCGCGTCATTGCCTTTGCCGAAACACTGAGGCTGCCGCGCGTTGCCATCGTTGCCCACGCCGGCGTGATGAAAACGCTGTGCGGTTACTGGCAAAAGCTGCCCAGCGAGGCGTGGTCGCAGCTGGAGTTTTCCTTCGGCGGTTTGGTTGAGATTACGGTTTGAGACCGCGCGCACCGCGCCTGTTTTATCGCATTTACCTGACACCTGCCGGGAGTGCCTTTATCCACGGGCATCTCCGGGGTCGATCGCGTCTTCCTTTGCCAAGATACGGCGTTGCTGTATTGGCCTTGCCTTTTGGCAAAGTCGCGTCGCTATTTAAGCTTGCGGAGTCCCCTCTAAAATCCATAAAAATAGGGCAGAAAACATAAAATGCCCGGAGGCCCTTTAAACACAAGGGCTTCAGGGCATCAAAAAACATAAAACCTCTCAGCCATTCGGGCTGACCCCTTTACGGGCTGCTCCCTTTTAAAAGGGGGGCGAGCGGGCTGCCTTGTGAGCCTTTATCCACGCGCATCTCCGGGGTCGATCGCGTCTTCCTTGGCCAAGATACGGCGTTGCTGGCCTGGCCTCGCCGTTCTGTGTGTACTGTCAGCGGCTTGTCGCCTTGCCTTTTGGCAAAGTCGCGCCGCTATTGGGCGGTGTTGCAAAAGGGGTGCCCGGGAACCCGCGTCAACAGGGCATTCCAGAGGTGGTGCCCGGAAGTCCTTTATCTACGCGGGTTTCAGAGCATATGCCCGGAGATGCCCTATCCACACGGGGTTCAGAGGCGCCTTTAGGGAAGGCGTTCGGCAATGCCCGGCAGCGCTTTTTGTGTTTATCGCGAATTCACTTAACTTTTGCTACGGCGTTGCTGCGCCTTGCCGTACTCCTTGTACTGTTTGCAGCTTGCCACCTTGTATCGAAAATTAATTCAATCCGCTATAGGACGTCTGGACGCTTTTTCACCAGGCGGTGCGGATCATATCCAGCAGCAGGCTGCTTGTCGCAACCAACACCCATAAAATTCCGCCCAAGGCAATCGGGCGCCAGCCGGCTTGCCGGATGGCGGCGAACGAACTGGTCATGCCAACGGCGGCCATTGCCGCCGTCGTGCCGAAATGCGCCATCAGCTTGATCGTCCCCTGCCAGGATGGCGGGATTGCGCCGAATGAATTGAGCGCCGCCGCCAACAGGAAGAAGCCGAGGAACGGCGGCGCCAGCTTGTACCAGACGGGTCGGGCCGCTTGCTCTGCACCCGACGCTGAACGGTATCGCCGCCAGGATTCGAAGACGGCCAGCGGAATGATGGCCAGCGTTCGCGTCAGTTTGACGACGACAGCGTAAGATGCCGCCGCTGCGCCGTAGACCGTGGCGGCGGCAACGACCGAGGAGGTGTCATTGACGGCCGTGCCCGCCCAGAGGCCAAAGGCTTCCTGCGACAAGCCAAGCAGGTGGCCGAGCGGCGGAAAAAGCAGTGCGCCGAGCACGTTATAGATGACGATGACGGTAATCGAAAAGGCAATGGCCGAGCTCGATGCGCCGATAACGGCGCTCATCGTGGCAATGGCGGAGGCGCCGCAGATTGCCGTGCCGTAGGTGACGAGCACGCGCATCTGACGTTCTACGCGCAACATGCGGCCGAGCAGGGCGCCGCCGCCAATCGCGATTGCCAGCGTGCCGATCATCACCGGCAGGCCGTCGCTGCCGATCTGGGCAACCTGACCCAGCGACATCCCTGCGCCGAGCAGGACGATGGCGCTTTGCAGGACTTTCCTGGAACAAAAAGCCAGCCCGCTTTTCCATTCCGGGCGCAAGCCGAATAGTTGCCCGACAAGCAGGCCAAGCAGAATGCCGATGACGGGCGCGCCGAGAACCGGAACCCATGTGCCCAGTTGCCAGGCGATCAGCCCCAGTCCCAGCGGAAAGGCGAATCCCTGCCAGACGCGCTTTCCGGGAAAACCGTCAGCAGGCGGGCGTTGCGGCGGGAGAGATGGGGGCGGCGTGCGCATGTTTTCAGATGTCAGTTCGGTGGCTGATCGAGCGCGGCGATGGCGTGTATGCGCGCAGCGGCAATCCGCTCGGGGATTTTGCGCGGGTCGGTGCAAGCACGGGCGATGCCCGCCGCATCGACGGACAAGGCGGCGGCCAGCGCACGCGGAAAGTAATCCGCGTCGGGAATCGTTTTGTCTTCCCAGCCGAGACGGCCGTGGAAATCGCAATCGCAGGCTTGCAGGATCTGCGTAAAACGCTGCGGGCGGCGCAAGGCATCGCAGCTTTGCAGCAGTTTAAGTACCGTGGCGGGACGAAGCTGCCTGCCGCGCCGGATGTCGCCGTGGTAGCGGGCGACCAGCAGCGCCAGATCGCGTGACTCGGCCGGCGCCTTGAGGCGGGCGCAAAGCGTTTCGGCAAGGCGGGCGCTGCGCCCTTCGTGTCCGGGATGGCGCGGCAGATCGGCTGCGGGCGTTGTTCCTTTGCCCAAGTCATGCAGCAAGACGGCAAAGCGCACCGGCAAAGCGTAGCCTCTGGCGGCCGCGTAATCGAGCGCCAGGGCGACGTGGATGCCGGTATCGACTTCCGGGTGATAGTCGGCGCGCTGCGGCACGCCGAATAGCCGGTCGACTTCGGGCAGCAGTCTGGCCAGCGCCCCGCATTCACGCAATACGCAGATCATGCGCGAGGGCTTGGCTTCCATCAGGCCGCGCGCCAGCTCTTGCCAGACGCGCTCGGGAACGAGGTGATCGACCTCCCCTTCATCGACCATGCGGCGCGCCAGCGCCAAGGTTTCAGGCGCAATCGTGAAGTCGGCGAAACGGGCGGCAAAACGCGCCAGCCGTAAGATGCGCACCGGATCTTCGGCGAACGCCGGACTGACATGACGCAGGATACGGGCGCGCAAATCCGCTACGCCGCCGAAGGGGTCGATCAGTACGCCGTCAATCGTGCCGTCGAGCGTTCTGGCAATGGCGTTGATCGTCAGGTCGCGGCGTGCCAGGTCGTCTTCCAGGCGAACGTCGGGCGAGGTGTGAAAGACAAATCCCGTGTAACCGCGCCCGCTTTTTCGCTCGGTGCGCGCCAGCGCGTATTCTTCGTGCGTTTGGGGATGCAGGAAAACGGGAAAATCGCGGCCGACCGGCTGGTAGCCCTGCGCCCGCATGATTTCCGGCGTTGCGCCGACGACGACGTAGTCGCGGTCTTTGACCGGCAGGCCGAGCAGTTCATCGCGGACGGCACCGCCAACCAGATAGATTTGCATGATTCGTCCCGACGCTCGCGACTATCCGGCGAATACGGCTTGGGCCAGTGCCGCCGCGCTGTGCGCCGGCGCGGATCGGGGAGATGGGCGGGTTGGGTGAATGAACATAGGTGGCTGAGCCCGCGTGCCTAGGGCAGGTCGGGATTGACCGGATCGGTACGCGGACCGACGGTGCCCAGCCGTTGCGTCAGCGTTTGCGCGCTCTGACCAAACAGCAAGGCGTAATACGCCGTATTGCTCATGACCTTTTTGACGTAGTCGCGGGTTTCGCTGAAGGGAATGGTTTCGGCGTAAATCGCGCCTTCCAGCGGAGCTGCGGCACGCCAGCGGCGCGCCCGCCGCGGCCCGGCGTTATAGGCGGCGGAAGCGAGCACCGGATGATTGTCGAGATCTTCAAGCACCATGCGCATATAGCTGGTGCCGAGCAGCAGGTTGGTGTTGGTATCGGTCACCATGTCGGGGCTGTAGTCGGTCAGCCCGATTTTTTTCGCCACCCAACGCGCTGTCGCCGGCATCAACTGCATCAGTCCGGAGGCGCCGGCCGAAGAGCGCGCGTCAGTGACGAAGCGGCTTTCCTGACGCATCAGTCCATATACCCAGGCATCGTCGAGCATCTGCTCCTGGGCGGCGGGGCGGACCTGTTCGAGGAAAGGCGCAAGGTAGCGCAGCGCGTAGTCGTGTTCTCCTTTTGTCCGGTCGGCGGCGGCAATCGCCCGGTCGAATACCTGGGTTCGCCGCGCCAGTTCTGCGGCAGCCAGCAGGCCGCGATCGTCCAGCCCGCGCAGGCCCCAGTTGAATTCGCGCACGCCTTCTAGGCGCAGACCGGCGCGCAGTAGCGCCAGCCCGCGGCGGAGGCCGGATATCCCGGCCACCCGGTCGATCTCTTCATTTGTGACCGGCGTTGCCCTGGGCGGCATATCAATGCGGCGGCCGAGCGCTTCGTCCGCCAGATTGCCGTAGAAGTTGGGTTGTCCGGAAATCATGGCGTACAGCCCTTGGGCGGTTTCGGCCTTACCCGTCGCCGTATAGGCGCGGCCAAGCCAGTAGATCCAGGTCGGTTGCGCCGCCAGTTCGGGCGGCAGCGCTTCGATCGCGGTACGCACGCTTTCCCAGTCCTGCGCACGCAGGGCAGCGCGGGCTTTCCACTGGCTCACTTCGTCGGAAAGTGCAGCCTGGCCTGTCTGGCGGAACCACAATACGGCTTCCGGCAGATGCTGCTGCGCCGCTTTCCAGCCGATCTGCCCCCATGCCCAGCTTCTTGCTTCGGCGGGCAGTTTCGCTTCGATGCGTTCCATCTGCGTTGCCGCCGCGGCCGGGTCTGTGCGCGCGATGCGGCCGACGGCCAGCGCCGCCAGCTCCTGATATCTCCGCTCGGAGAGTGTGCTGGCAGGCAACTTGACGAGCCACTTCACGGGCGATTTGTTAAATGCCTGCATCGTTTTGGCGTCCGGCATCTGGCTTTCGGGCAGATAGTTCATGGTGTAGCGCGCGCCGCTCAGCCGGTTGGTTTCAAACTGACGGCGGATGCGCGCCCAGACATCGTCGATCTGCACGCGCTTATTGATGATCAGCGCCTCTAGTACGGGATAGCAGGCATCCGGCGTATCGACGAGCTTGAGCCACAAAGGCATCGCTTCATCGAGCGCCGCGACCTCGCTCCGCGCCAGCCGCCGTTGCAGCGCGTAGCAGGTGATTTCCTGGTCCGTTTGTTGCAAGCCCGGATAGTCGGCGTCAAACACCTCCCATCGCGCTTCCTTGCCCATCGCGCGCAGCCAGTCGCCACGCAGTTTGTCGGCAATGTAGCTGCCGTTGTTGCGTTGCAGAAAGTCGCGTATTTGCGCCGGATCGACGTCTTTCAGCCCGGGCTGAAAGCGCCAGTAGTCGAGATAGACGGAGAGTTCGTCCCCCTGAAATCCGGGCGCAAGGCGCTCAAGCGCATCCTGATCGCCCGCTTTGGCGGCATCGCGTGCAGCCAGCAAGATTTCGGGGGCAACGTCGGCTATCGCGGAAAAAGGCGAAAACAGGCAGACACAGGCAAAAACGAGAGCAGGCAGTGATTTCATGGTAGGCTGGACAGGCAAGTGCATCAGGCAAGACAAAGAGAGGGTGAAGTTTAAATCGCCTCGGCAAACGTCAGGAAAAACGGCAAGGCGATGAAACAGCCGCATTACGCAGAGAACGGGATCCGGGCCGCCAGACGGTGACTTCGGTACGTTTGGTACGTTTCCGTTTCCGGATAACACAGCGTTTTGAGCATACCACATGGATGAGTGCTTCACGCCGCAGGGTGCGCCCGGGATCGATTCCGGCGCCACGGGGGCAAAGATAAAAGATCGGCGGCGGCAATTGCGTTTACAGGCGCTGGCTGCGCGCGAGGCCTTGTCGCAGGCGCAGTGTGCGCAGTATTCCGAAGCGATTTGCCGCCATGTGCAGGCGGCTTTTCCGCGCCTGGCCGCACAGCGCGTGGCCTTTTGCTGGCCGATCCGCAACGAGCCGGATTTGCGGCCGCTGATGGCGGCTTGGTCGACCGCGGGAGTGCCCGGGTTCATGGCGCTGCTGCCGATTGCGGAGGCGCCGGCACGGCCGCTCTCTTTTCGCGCCTGGACGCCGCAAAGCGTCATGACTACGGATCGTTACGGCATTCCTACGCCGGTTTGCGGGGAAGCCGCCGTGCCGGAGGCTTTGCTGATTCCCGTCAATGCCTTTGATGCGCAAGGCTACCGGATCGGCTACGGCGGCGGTTTTTTCGACCGCACGCTGGCCGCTTTGGCGCAATCGTCGGAGCGGCCGCTGGCGATCGGCGTGGGCTACGCGCTGGCGCGCGTTGAGACGACTTACCCGCAGGCGCACGACGTGCCGCTCGACGCCGTGGTTACGGAAGTCGGCGTGCATTGGCCGCCCCCTCTGAAATAGCGGTTTCCCTGTAAAAATACGGCGTTGGCTGCGCCTTGTCTTTGAGCAAAGTTGCGCCGCTATTTAAGCTTGCGGCGTTTCCTCTGAATTCCGTAAAAATAAGACAGAAAACATAAAATGCCCGGAAGCCCTTTAAATACGCGGGGTTCAGGGCATCAAAAAACATAAACCAGAAAAATAGCGGTTGCCTTGTAAAGTTAAACCGCCATGTAAAAACGCCCCGGCGCATGGCGCGGGGCGTTGGCGCTGGATGCTTGAACGGCAGGTCAGACCACACCCTGCGCCAGCATGGCGTCGGCGACTTTTTTGAAGCCGGTGATGTTGGCGCCATTGACGTAGTGGATGTAGCTAAGCTTGCGGCGTTTCCTCTGAATTCCGAAAGAACAGTTAAGAAAACATAAAATACCCTGAAGCCCTTTAAATACGTGGGGTTCAGGGCATCAAAAAACATAAACCAGAAAAATAGCGGTTGCTTCGTAAAGTTAAACCGCCATGTAAAAACGCCCCGGCGCATGGCGCGGGGCGTTGGCGCTGGATGCTTGAACGGCGGGTCAGACCACACCCTGCGCCAGCATGGCATCGGCGACTTTTTTGAAGCCGGTGATGTTGGCGCCATTGACGTAGTTGATGTAGCCGTTATCGGCGCCGTTGCTCACACAGTTCTCGTGAATATTGCCCATGATCTCGAACAGGCGCTTGTCGACTTCCTCGCTCGCCCAGGACAGACGCATGGCGTTCTGGCTCATTTCAAGGCCGGATGTCGCCACGCCGCCCGCATTGCTGGCCTTGCCCGGCGCGTACAGAATCTTGGCGCCGATGAAGGCATTGATTGCGCCCATGGTCGAAGGCATATTCGCGCCTTCCGCCACGCAGGTGCAGCCGTTGGCGAGCAGGGTTTTGGCGTCCTCTTCGTCGAGCTCATTCTGCGTCGCGCAGGGCAGGGCAATGTCGCAGGGGATGCCCCAGGGCTTTTTCCCGTCGAAGTATTGGATGCCCTGTTCCTTGGCATAGACGGAGAGGCGCTCGCGGCGTTCGTTCTTCAGCTCCAGCAGCGCGGCAAACTGCGCTTCGCTCATGCCTTGGTCGCCAAAGAGAACGAAGCCGTTGGAGTCGGATACCGTCAGGACTTTCGCGCCTTTCTGAAGCGCTTTTCCCGCCGCATATTGCGCCACGTTACCGGAGCCGGAGACGAGGACCTTTTTGTTGGCGATCGAATCGTTGCGGGTTTTCAGCATGCTTTCGGTAAAGTAGACGACGCCGTAACCCGTTGCCTGCGTGCGAACCAGGCTGCCGCCGTAGGTCAAGCCCTTGCCGGTGAGCACGGAGGTGAATTCGTTGGCGATGCGCTTGTATTGGCCATATAGATAGCCGACTTCACGAGCGCCGACGCCAATGTCCCCGGCCGGCACGTCGAGATCGGCGCCGATATGGCGGTACAGCTCAGTCATGAACGCCTGGCAGAAGCGCATCACTTCGGCGTCGCTTTTGCCTTTGGGGTCGAAGTCGGAACCGCCCTTGCCGCCGCCCATCGGCAGTGTGGTCAGCGCGTTCTTGAACGTTTGCTCGAAGGCCAGGAATTTGAGCACATCGAGATTGACGGTCGGGTGGAAGCGCAGGCCGCCTTTGTAAGGGCCGATGGCGGAGTTCATCTGGATGCGGTAGCCGCGATTGACCTGTACCTCTCCCTGATCATCCGTCCAGGCGACGCGAAAGGAAATGACACGCTCCGGTTCGACGAGGCGCTCCAACAATTTATCTTTGGTGTACTTGGGGTTCTTGGCGATAAACGGGGCAAGGCTGCCGAAAACTTCTTCGACCGCTTGGTGAAAGACCGTCTGATGCGGGTCACGCTGCTTGATTTTCTGGAATAAAGTGTCAAAACCGCTCATTTCAATGCTCCTATGGCTGAGGTTGTAAAAATGGATGAGGCTGGGAGGGTTGCCGACAAAATCAGTACGCGTTGACGCGCGATGACCATGACGTATGAAGCATGCCGGCAGTCTCGGGGATCTCGTTTGCTATGCATCCCGCGGCGGCGGGACGGGCAGAATGCATTCGATCCACGCGTCGGGCCGGCAGACTGCGATTGCAGGGATAGGCAGCATCCGGTGTGACCGGCGTTGGGGGAAGCACAGCAAAAAGAACGGAAAACGTGTGGATAAGACGCTGATGGCGCGAACCTGGAACGGGTTCGCGCCAAAATGCTCTGCGGTGTCGATTCCTGCCGTTTCTGCGTCGGGATTCTGCATGGTCTAAAGTCGAATGGCGCTATGCCACAACGGCGACGGATTATGCCTGAATTAGATGGTGTTTGTATAGAACATTGTGCTGACAAACACGAATCAAATTGCGCCTTCGTTGGTATGCCGCCGCGTGCTTTCGCGCATGATCGCGCACAGCAGACACTGGCAAGGTGGAAATTCTGCCGAAATCTGACCGCTAGAAGACGACGAGTGCGTCGTGAGAGCGTATTGGCGGTGGCCGTGCCGACGGGCTGAGCAGGCATCCGGTTGATGGCGCAAATGGCCCGATACATCGCAAATGGCCCAATACATTGTTCCAAAATTGTTGTGCCTCTTTGGGATACGCGTATCGACAATGATCCGCAGAGACTGTCAGGCCCTGTTGTCCGTGGTAAGAACGATGGACGAATTTGTCTTCGTTGGCCTCATCAGGGCTGTATGCGCCGGTGAGGTGAGGCTGATACCGATGCGGGTGATTTGACGATCTGTACGCCAGGGATGTGGAGAGCCGTTACAAAATTGGCGGATATTTGTGTCGCCGGAGAACGTAAAAAATAACTCGCCGGAGGTAGTCATCCGGCGTAGTTAAATGAGCGTCTGGGTGAAATGCCGGCCCTGCCATGCATGGCAAACCGGCGGGAAGATGGGCGGAGAATAAGGTGATTGATGTTAGGCCGCCAGCGGCGTCAGATGCTCACGCATTTTCTGCATGGCCTTGCTTTCGATCTGGCGGATACGCTCTGCCGACACGCCAAATTGAGCAGCCAGTTCATGGAGGGTCGCGGGGTCGTCCGCCAGCCAGCGCGCCTCGACGATCCGCCGGCTACGTTCATCGAGTATGCCCAGGGCCGCCTGCAAGCCTTCGCCCTGCAAGTGATCAGCTGCCTGGCGTTCGAGCACGCGCATGGGCTCGTGACGGCTGTCTTCAAGATAAGCGATGGGGGCGACAGCGTCGTCTTCATCATTGCCGGCATCGAGTGCCAAATCGCGGCCGCTCAGCCGCGTTTCCATTTCAGCGACTTCTTCCGGTTTGACGTTCAATTGTTGCGAAATGTCGGCAATCTGCGCCGGGCTTAGGGCTTCGCTGCCCGATTTGAGACTGCGCAGGTTGAAAAACAGTTTGCGTTGCGCCTTGGTCGTGGCAACCTTGACCAGACGCCAGTTACGCAGCACATACTCGTGAATCTCGGCCTTAATCCAGTGAATGGCAAACGATACCAGCCGCACGCCCTGCCGCGGGTCGAAACGCTTGACTGCCTTCATCAGGCCGATATTGCCTTCCTGAATCAGGTCGGCGTGCGGCAAGCCATAGCCCAAATAGCCGCGTGCGATCGAAACTACCAGCCGCAGGTGAGAAAGCACCAGTTGACGCGCCGCTTCCAGATCGTTTTCCTCATGAAAACGGGTGGCCAAGCTGAATTCTTCCTCTTCCGTCAGGATCGGGAACTGTTTGGTCGACTGAATGTAGGCGTCGATGCTGCCTGTCGAAGCGATCACCGGAAGCGCCAGAGTTTGTGTCATAAAGTTTGCTATCTCCTTGAAGAACAATAACTACAGCTTCATAAGCAATGCGTCGCGCACATTTAAATGCGCGCACGTTCATTGAGGACGCGATGAAGTTTAGCACTCTACGCATGAGAGTGCTAAATCAAATGAAAGTTCCGTGTAGCAATATGTAATCAGGTGCCAGAAATCCCCGAAGGCATAGAGAAACCCTAAGAAGAATTATGAAATTCACCTTGTAGATCAATGGGCTGTGCGATGTTTTCGACGAGTACGAAGCTGCTTTTCCAGCACGCTTCAACATTCCTCTTTCGTCATGAGCTATAAAGAAAATAGGTAAAAGCCGAAGAAGGCAAGCAAGGAGACAGATATGGTCACAAAAGAAGCGTTCGTGCGGGGGATGCACGTCCGGCTCAATGAGGCGAATCTTGAAATCGAACGGTTAATTACTCGGGAAGACCGAATTGATGCCGCCGCCTACGCTGAATACACGCACCATATCAATGTGTTGCGGCATCGCTGCAATGCTTTGCATTGTGCCCTGGAAAAGTTTCAGGCCTGCCATGACAGTGGCGATGAAGCGAAAATTCTGAAATCCAGCGTGGATACGGCGTGGGAAATTCTTGCGCAAACCTTGGCTTCGGCGCAGGAACGTTTCTTTTAGGCGTCTAGCGCGGGGGTATGGCCTGACCATGCGAAGTCCGAGGCGCAAAAAGCGTTTCGCTACTATTCATTTACGTGAGGACGTGATCTGAGGACGCGCTGCCTTGCGCGAGGGCGTCAAGAAATTCCGCAACATTGCGCCTTAAAACTGTTTGCCGGATCGACATCATGTCTGATGGGCGCCGTCGGGCAGGATAATTTTACGGTTGGTCGGTACGTGCCGAGGCATTCGGTGGTGACCTTGGCGCAATGACTGCGCGATCGTCCCGCACGGGGTATGCCGAATCCGTGTAAAAAGCGACACGTCTTGGCGATATGGCGCCCGAAATCTGGGGAAGCCGCCTTTTCGATGCGTATCGTTCCGTTCCGTGCCATTCGTAGGCGCTGCGCAATCACAGGCATCGCTAGCCTATGCGCGCCAGAGTCGGAGCGATTACGCTTGCCTTTGTTGCAGTACTTTCTTGCCTTGAAGGTCGCCGTGCGAGCCGGTGTTCAGGATCAATCCGGCGAAGATCAGCGGGGAGATGGGGGTATATAGAGTAGCGGGGTTATGCGGGGTGATGGCGCGCCATGATGAAATAGCCGGCAGTCGCCAGCGCGGCCAGTCCGGCGCAGGCGCCCATGGCGAGGGCCAGGCCGAGCGTCGATTGCCAGGCGATTGGTGCAATGACGCCGGCGATGAAGCTGCTGACCAGCGACTGGATGAAATTCTGGCATGAAGCCGCCGTGCCGCGCTGCTGTGGAAAATGGTCGAGCGCCAGCAAGGTCAGGCTGGGCATGATCAGCGCCATGCCCAGTGTATAGATAGGGATGGGTAGGATGCTTAGCGGCAGCGAAGGCGGCCAGATGAAGTTGATGCCAAGGTTGATGAGCGCGGCCAGTCCGACCAGCAGATAGCCATACGCGATGGTGCGTCGGAGCGAGATCCGTCCGGCGGCCTTGCCGGAAAGCCACGCCCCGCTCAGCATGCCAGCCATGGCCGGACCGAACAGCCAAAGAAAGGCGGTGGCCGGAATGCCAAGATGGCGCACCAGAAATTCCGGCGCCGACATGATGTAGACGAAAAAGCCGGAAAAAATGCAGCCCAGCCCCAGACTGGCGGCCAGGAATACGGGCGAGGTCATGATGCGCCAGTAGGCGCGCAGCAGATAGCCGGGGCGCAGGCTCTGCCGCTGTTCAACGGGCAACGTTTCCGGCAGGTGGCGCCAGCAGGCGAAGATCAGCGCGGCGGCCAGCAGCATCATGAAGGCGAAGACCGAGCGCCAGCCGAAAGCGGTTTGCAGGTGGCCGCCAATGACCGGCGCGGCAGCTGGCGCGATGGCGAACATCATGGTCATGTGCGACATCATGCGCTGCGCCGCCGGACCGTTGAACAGATCGCGCACAATGGCGCGGCTGAGGATGACGCCGGCGCCGGCAGACATGCCCTGAATGGCGCGCAGCAGCCACAGATGTTCGATGCGCGTGGCAAATATGCTGGCGGCGCAGGCAAGCATGAAGATGGAAAGCGAAACGAGGATAACGCGGCGGCGCCCTAGCGCATCGGAAATCGCGCCGTGCCAGAGCGACATCAGAGAAAACATGAACAGATACGCCGTCAATGTTTGCTGGACTTCCAGCGGCGTGGCGTGCAGCGATTCGCCGATGCTGTGCAGCGAAGGCAGGTAGGTGTCCATCGCAAACGGGCCGATCGTCGACAACGCTGCCAGCAGCAGGGCAATACCGCCGATGTCGTGCGCGGAACGGCAATTCTGCATCAATGTATCCTGCCGTTTTCCTGCTATTCGCGGGCGAGGCGGCGATACTGGACGGCCTCGGCCACATGCGCGGCGCGAATGCTGTCGCTGCCAGCCAGATCGGCGATGGTGCGCGCCACCTTGAGGATGCGGTGATAGGCGCGCGCCGACAGTCCCAGTCGCTGCATCGCCTGCCGGAGCAGGTCGGCGCCGGCCGGATCGGACTGGCAGTAACGTTCGATTTCCTGGTTTCCCAACCGGGCGTTGGCCTGCCCCTGCCTTGCCAGCTGCCGTTCGCGTGCCGCGCAGACGCGCCCGCGCACGGTGGCGGAAGACTCGCCGTCGGCCGGGCCTTGCAGCGCTTCCGGCGGCAGGGCGGGCACTTCGATGTGCAGGTCGATGCGGTCGAGCAGCGGGCCGGAGAGTTTTCCGCGATAACGCGCAATTTGGTCGGGCGTGCACCGGCATTGACCGCTTGTGCTGCCCAAATGCCCGCAGGGACAAGGGTTCATTGCCGCGATCAGCTGGAATTGGGCGGGAAATTCGGCTTGCCGACCAGCGCGCGCAATGTGAATGCGGCCGTTTTCCAGCGGCTCACGCAGCGCTTCGAGCACGCGGCGATCGAATTCCGGCAGTTCGTCCAGAAACAGCACGCCGTGATGCGCCAGTGAAATTTCGCCCGGGCGCGGCACCGTACCGCCGCCGACCAGCGCCGCCGAAGAAGCCGTGTGATGCGGCGCGCGGTAGGGCGGCCAGGCGAAGCGTTCGGCATGGAACTGCCCGTTGAGCGAGAGCATGGCGGCCGATTCGAGCGCCGCCTGCCGTGTCATCGGTGGCAGCAGGCCGGGCAGGCGAGTGGCCAGCATCGATTTGCCCGTGCCCGGCGGGCCGACCAGCAGCAGGGAATGTGCGCCGGCGGCGGCGATCTCCAGTACGCGCCGGGCTTGTGTCTGACCGCGCACGTCGGCTAAATCGGCCAGATCATTCGTCGATAAGGCCGGTGCGTGTTCGGCCTCTGCCGGGCAGGCGGTCAATGCGGTCTCGCCGCGCAAATGCTGGCAGACCTCCAGCAGGCTATGGGCGCCGAATACGGGCGCATCGTGCACCAGTGCGGCTTCAGTCGCGCTGGCCGCCGGCAGGATAAAGCTGCGGCCGGTGTGACCAGCGGCCAACGCCATCGCCAGCGCGCCGCGGATGGGACGCAACATGCCGGAGAGCGAGAGCTCGCCGGCAAATTCATAATCATTCAGCGCTGTATCCGGAATCTGCCCGGACGCGGCGAGGATGCCGAGGGCGATGGGCAGGTCGAAGCGCCCCGATTCCTTGGGCAGATCGGCGGGCGCCAGATTGATGGTGATGCGTCTGGCGGGGAATTCAAAGCCGGAATTCTGCAAGGCCGCGCGCACGCGGTCACGCGCTTCCCGAACCTCGGTGTCGGGCAGACCCACCAGCGTCACACTCGGCAGCCCGCCGGCTAGATGCGCTTCGACGGCGACTGACGGCGCGTGGATGCCGTCGAGGCTGCGGCTATGGACGATGGCGAGCGACATGGACGGGCGTTGTTTTGCAGGAGACAGAAGGGACGGCGGATGCGGTTGGGCAGAGGTTTCGGCCAAGGGACGCAGTCTAAACAATCTGGCCGGAAAAGTGGGAGGGAAGTGGGCAGAAAGAGGAAAGAATCGCGGAGGAATATGGAAAAAAGCACGAAAAAGAAAAGGAACGAAAAAAGTCAGAAGAACAAAAAGCAGCCACGCCGGCGGTGTGGGAAGACGGTGACTGCATCGGGCGTCGATCTATTGGCTGCGGTCGTTATCGTCGTGGTCTTTTGCATTGTTTTTTATCACCCACGCGCCGTGCCCGCCGGGTTTCATGCTTGCCATGCGCAGGCTGCTCGATCGCCGGGAGAATCGGCGCGCCGGGGATATATTTCCTATGCGAGTACGAAAAAAACCACGGATAACGAACGGCGCACTGTTTAACTCATCGAGGAGGCTTCCTGCGCGGGCACGAAAGACCCATAGCTGCTGCGGTACGCACCGATAAAACAGGCGAACGATGCCCGTCCGGAAAGGCCGAAAAATTGGCGGTGCCTGGTGGGCGGCGCAGGTATAATGCAACCGGTTACTTTTTGGTTTCACCGGCATGCCCGCCATGCTATTTGCGGCAGTTGATCTACGAGCTTTTCAATCCCGACTTCACCCGATTTTTTTACTTCCGACGAGGGCGTCATGATTAAGCGTATTCTCTTTCAGGACACTACTTTCCGCGATGGATTCCAGTCCATATTCGGCGCGCGCGTGCTGACCAAAGATTTTATTCCCGCCGTAGAAGCGGCGGTAGACGCCGGCATTACGCATTTCGAGTCGGGCGGCGGCGCGCGCTTTCAGGCGCCTTTCCTGTATTGCGGTGAATCGGCCTTCGACATGATGGACGCGTTCCGCAAGGCGGTCGGCCCGGATGTCCGCCTGCAAACGCTGGCGCGCGGCATCAACGTCGTCGCGCTCGAGCAGCAGCCGGCCGACATGATCGACCTGCATGCAAAGATGTTCAAGAAACACGGCATTACCCGCATCCGCAATTTCGATGCGCTCAACGATGTCAATAATCTGATTTATTCCGGAAAATGCATCGTTGACGCGGGCCTGGAGCACGAAGTCGTCGTGACCATGATGGAACTGCCGCGCGGTTGCTCGGGCGCGCACGATCCGGCGTTCTACATCAAGGTGCTGCGCCAGATTCTCGATGCCGGCGTGCCCTATACCAGCGTCTGCTTCAAGGATGCCTCGGGGACTTCGAACCCACGCAAGGTATACGAAACCTTCAAACAAGCGCGCAAGCTGCTTGGCGACAAAGTCGAGCTGCGCATCCATAGCCACGAAACCTGCGGCACCGGCCTGGCGCAATATCTGGCGGCCATCGAGGCCGGTTGCGACGGCGTCTGTGTGGCGCGCGCGCCGCTTTCCGGCGGCACCTCGCAGCCGGATCTATTCTCGCTTTGGCACGCGCTCAAGGGGACTGACTACGATCTCGGCATCGATATCGATAAGCTCATGGAAGCCAACCGCATCGCCAAGGAATGCTTTAAGGATTATGAGTTTCCGCCGGAAGCGCTGGGCGTCGACTCGGAAGTGATCTTCAGCCCGATGCCGGGCGGCGCGCTCACCGCCAACACGCTGATGATGCGCAAGGACAAGACCTTCCACCTGTATCCGAAAGTGATCGAGGCGATGTCCGAATGCGTGGCGCGCGGCGGCTTCGGCACTTCGGTGACGCCGGTGTCGCAGTTCTACTTCCAGCAGGCGTACGCCAACGTGCTGATGGGCAAGTGGGAAAAAATGACCGACGGCTATGGCAACATGGTGCTCGGTTATTTTGGCAAAACGCCGGTGGCGCCCGATCCGGAAATTGTCAAGATCGCCTCGGAGCAGCTTAAGAAGCCCGTGTTTACGGGCGACCCGATCAAGGATCTCGAACCCGGCATTCCCAAGGCGAGAAAACTGCTTGAGGAAAATGGCCTGCCGGTGACCGACGAAAACATCTTCATCATCGGCGCTTTTGCCTCCAAGGCGGGCAACAAAGGACTGGATTTCCTCAAAGGCAACTTCAAGGTTGACGTGCCGAAGAAAGACCCGAACAAGGCGTCTGCCCCTGCCGCCGCGCCCGTTCCTGCGCCTGTGCCGGCACCCGCTCCCGCTCCCGCGCCGGCAGACTTTGGCGGCAATCTCTACCACGTATCGATTGGCGGCCAGGCATTCGATGTGCGTGTCCGGTCAGAAGACTAAGCAACGTTCCGGCCGGGCACATCGGCGGACGTTTTATCTTCATTTCGCGGCGTTTCTGGAACACCGCGCCGCTCAACAAGGCTCCCCCTGCGGGAGCCTTTTTTCCAGGAACCGTTTCCTATGCAGATCGACCCGTCCCAACATACCGCGGCCGACAATTACAAGCTGTTGAGCAATCTGATTGTGCCGCGCCCAATTGCCTGGGTAAGCACCCTGGGCGAACACGGCCTCGTCAATCTTGCGCCGTTCAGCTTTTTTAATGCCGTCAGCGCCGCGCCGATGTATGTGATGTTCAGCGTCATGCAGAACGAGTCCGGCGTGCCGAAGGATACGGAACGCAACGTGCGGGCGCGGAAGGAATTCGTCGTCAATCTGGTGACGGAAGATCTGCTCGATGCGATGAATCTCTCGGCCGCCGACTTTCCGCCGGACATCAGCGAGGTGGACGTGGCCGGCCTGCATTGCGCGCCGTCGGTCAAAATGGCGACCCCGCGTATTGCCGAGGCCAAAGTGAGCCTGGAATGTTCGCTGTACAGCGAGCAGCCGTTGGGTCATTACACGATGTTCATCGGCGAGGTGCTCATGTTCCATGTCGCCGATGAGCTGCTCGGCCCGCGCCTGCGCGTCAATGGTTTTGCGCCGCTGGGCCGTATGGGATCGCCGTCGATGTACTGCCGCACGACGGATGCCTTCAATACAGCGCGCATCAGCTACGCGCAGTGGCTGGAGAAAAATGCCGGCACGCCGCCGGCGGGCGGGAACTGATTGGAGGGATGCGCGGGCTGCCGGCACCTGCCGCTGTGCCTGTCCGGGCGGCGGGTATAAGCCGTGTCGGGTGGTGGGCTGGAGCCGTCGGGCAGGTTGCCTGGCGCGCTGGATGAGGTATCTGACAAGGTGTCAGACAAAGTATCGGACAATATGTCGGAAAGGCGCTATTCCGGGTTATGGGCGAGAACCGTTTTTTCTTCTCCCACGGCCCGCTCCATTTGCGCCACGCGGGTTTCCAGCGCCTGGAGGTTGGCGCGCGTGCGTTGCAGTATGTTCGCCTGCACGTCGAATTCCTCGCGCGTTACGAGGTCGAGTCGGGTAAACACGCCGGAAAGCAGGGCGCGGATGTTTTTTTCGATATCGGCGGCGGGGCTGGCGGCAATGACGGCGCTCAAGTGCTTGCTAAGTTCGTCGAAGAATTTGGAGTCGATCATGGCGGCGCTTTCAGTGGGGAGCGGAACGAAAAGAGTCGGAAAAGCAGCGGCAAAGAGTCTAGCACACGCCTTCTTCCGGCCGGCGACACGCCGGCTACTGGCTGGCAAGTATCGCCGGCGTCCGCATGGATAAAGGGTTTCAGGGCACCCTTCGGAACCCGCGTGGATAGGGCGTTTGCGGGCAGGCGCCTCTGGAGTCCTTATAAATAAAGGGCTTCAGGGTAGGGGTGTCGAAGATGCCCTGTTTACAAGGGCTCCAGAGCATACCCCTCGGAGATGCACTAAATACACGGGCTTCAGGCCACCTCTTTTTGGAGATACACCTGCGCTTCCGTCCCCCGCGTTTTTCCAATTCTCCCCCTGTTGGGAAGATGCCCCAAACCCGCGTGGATAAAGGACTTCAGAGCATGAGTTTTTTTATCGGCGAGGACGGGGGAAGTGTTACCCATGTTTTCGCACGCTGTTACCTATGTGTCCGGTCTATGCATGGGAAAGGGCAGGAGAGAGGGCAAGGCGAGTGAAAAGAGCGAAAACCCCTCCGCCCTTTGGGCGGCGCCCCCTTTAAAAAGGAGTGCGAGATGCACGGCGGCAGAGCGTAATTTTCTAACTTATATTTTTTGATGCCGTGAGGCCCTTATTTTTAAAGGGGTTCCGGGCATTTTATGTTTTTTGCCCTGTTTTTTTAAGAGCGGGTGGGGGCTAATAAAGCGCCCTAATGCGCGGCTAAGTTTGTCTGCGTATCATGCGCTTTCGCGGGCAGCCTTGCCGCAGCTTGTCTTTTTTCGTGATAGAGGAGTTTTTCGTGCGTGTGCTTCTGGTTGAAGATGATGCCATGATTGGCAGCGCCGTACAGTCTGCGCTGAAGGATGCGGCCTATGCGGCTGACTGGGTGCGGGATGGCGTGGCGGCACTGTCCGCGCTGGCGGTGCAACGCTACGATCTGGTGCTGCTTGATCTGGGGCTGCCTGGCAAGGACGGCCTGGAAGTGCTGCGCGCGATCCGGCGCAAGGATGATCCGATGCCGGTGCTCATCATGACGGCCCGCGATGGGCTGGATGACCGTATCCGCGGATTGGACGACGGCGCCGACGATTACGTGCTCAAACCGTTTGCCATGTCTGAATTGCTGGCGCGCATGCGCGCCGTACTCCGCCGCAAGGGCGGCCGCGCTGCGCCGGTGCTGGTCAGCGCCTGTTTGACGCTCGACCCGGCAACGCATGAAGCGACGGTTCGCGGGGGTGAGGCCGTGCCGCTGTCGAGCCGCGAATTTGCGCTGTTGCAGGCGCTGATGGTGCGGCCGGGGGCGATCCTCTCGCGCGCCGATCTGGAGGAGCGCGTCTATGGCTGGGGCGAAGAGGTGGAAAGCAATGCCATTGATTTCCTGATTCACGCCCTGCGCAAGAAACTCGGCAGCGATGCCATTAAAAATGTACGGGGTGCGGGATGGATGGTTGCAAAGAACGCCTGAAGCATTCCATTTACTTCCGCCTGGCGCTGGCCTTGTCGGCGGCCATTGTCTCGATGGCGCTGGTGGCGGGGGCCTTTTCCTTCTACAGCGCGTTTGAGGAAGCCCATGAATTGCAGGACGACATGCTCTCGCAGGTTGCGGCCTTTGTGCAGAACCAGCCTGCGGCGGCGCTGGCGCTGATGGAGCTGAACGGCAAGCGCGACGACGACGATTCGGATCTGGTCATCCAGCTGCTTGCGCCGCGCGGCAAAGCGGCCAAACGCAGCTTGCCGATTCCGGATCATCTGAAAGACGGCAAGCATACCCTGAAGCTGCGTGGCGACACCTACCGCGTCCTGATCCGGACACTGCGTGACGGGCAGCGTATCGCCGTCGCCCAGGAAACCGAAGTGCGCGATGAAATTGCGCAGGACAGCGCCTTTCTGACCGTCTTGCCGCTGCTGATTCTGGCGCCCACCCTGCTGCTGGTCGTCACCTACCTGCTGCGCAAGATGCTGCGCCCGGTCGCCCAACTGGCGGCGGAAGTCGATGCGCGCAATGAGCAGGCACTACATCCCTTGCAGACCGTCAATCTGTCGTCGGAAATCCAGCCCTTTGTCAACGCGATCAATCGCCTGCTTGGGCGCGTTGGCGAGGCGATGGAAAGTCAACGCCGCTTTGTCGCCGATGCCGCCCACGAGCTGCGCTCGCCGCTGACGGCGCTTTCCCTCCAGGCGGAACGCCTCAATGCCGCTGAAATGTCCGACGAAGCGCGACAGCGCCTGGCAACGCTGCGCCAAGGCATCGAGCGTGGCCGCAAACTGCTCGAACAACTGCTCAGTCTGGCGCGGGCGCAAAGCGCCGTGCCGGCGCCGGCGCAGGCCGTCTCCGTTCGCGGCGTGTACCGGCGCGTGCTCGAAGATCTGCTGCCGCTGGCCGAGGCCAAATCGCTGGACATCGGCATGGTCGACGGCCCGGACGCCAGGGTGCTGGCGCACGAAATGGATTTGTTCACCCTGGTGCGCAACCTGGCGGATAACGCCATCCGCTATACCCCCGATGGCGGGCGGGTGGATTTATCCGTCCGGCAAGCAGGGCGGCAAGTCATCCTGGAGGTGGAAGACAACGGCGTCGGCATTCCCGCCGCCGAGCGCGAACGCGTGCTCGACCCCTTCTACCGCGTGCTGGGCAGCGGGCAAACAGGCTCAGGACTCGGGCTATCCATCGTCCAGGCGATCGCCCAAAGACTTGGGGCGCGGCTCGAGCTGGGCGACGCGACGCAGTTCCCGAAAGGATTGAAGGTGAGGCTGGTTTTTGAATCGGCATGATGCGCGCCCCGTCTTTTGGCGCGTCGTCTTTTAGCGCGCCGTTTTTTGAGGCTTCGTCTTCTGACGCCGCCCGCACGGCTGGCAACATCCGCGTGGATTATCGATTCATTTCAATATCAGCGAGGATTCTGCGCATGCCGGGAGCACCTGCTTTTGGCGATAACGCGGCGGCCGCTGCCCGGAGGCCTTTCCCTCACTGGCATCCGGACGATGAAAGGGAAGTGCGCGGCAAGCGCATGAACATCGTCGTTAATACCGGCAATGCCGATCTAAAGCGTTTTCCCGAATTGCTCGCGGAAGGCTAAGCATATCCGCCGGACGGGCAGATCGCCCGGAGATCTGCCGTATCACTTCTCCCGCGATGGCGCTTTAGTCGAAGTAGCTGCGCGCCGTTTCGTAGCGCTGGGCGAAGTAACGGCTGTGCATGCTGTCGATGCGCACCCGTCCGTTGGTGGAGGGGGCATGTACGAAACGGTTGTTGCCGATATAAACGCCCACATGCGAGAGCGGCGCATTGCGCGTGTTGAAAAAGACCAGATCGCCGGGGCGCAACTGGCTGCGGTCGATGGGCTGGCCGCGGCGGGCGATGTCAGCGGCGCTGCCGCTCACCTTGAGGCCGAGAGAGCGGTCATAGATGTAGGCGACCATGCCGCTGCAATCGAGTCCCGCTTCCGGGTTCTTGCCGCCAAAGCGATAGCCGGTGTCGATAAGCCCCAGCGCGAATAGGACAACTTCGCTGCCTTTGCCGCTTTCCGGGCCGCGCGGCTTGTACCGTATCGTGGACAGGCTGCTGCAAGCGCCGAGCAGGAAGCAGACCAGCAGTACCGCCAGCAGCGGCAGCCTGCGCAGAGAGGGAGAGAACGATTTATGCATGGGCGGAGTATAGCGAAACCGCCGCCATTTTCCTTGCCGCGGCGGTATCGGCGGAATGAACGTCGCCGGCGTTTCCCGCTGGCGCCGCTGTAGCCCGCGTGGATAAAGGCGCTCTGAACCCCGCGTGGATAGGGCGTTTCCGGGTGGGCGCCTCTGGAAACCTTGTAAATAAAGGGCTAGCGGGCAGGGTGCTCTGAGATGCCCTTTTTATAAGGGGTTCAGAGCACCTCTCTCGGAGATGCCCTAAATACGTGGGCTTCAGGCCACCTCTTTCTGGAGATGCGCCTGCGCTTCCGCCCCCTGAGTTTTTCCAATTCTCCCTGTGGGGGAGATGTCCAGAAACCCGCGCGGATAAAGGACTGCAAGGCAGGTGCACTAAAACTAAAAAACAAGAATCGCTACAGCATTACAGCATGCGCGTTGATTTCTGCCCACGAAACTCCTTTTGATGCCGTTGCGCTGAGCGGCAGCGCGCCCCGCTGACTTTCCTACCTTCTTTCTTTATCTCGCCAAAGAAAGTTAGCAAAGAAAAACGACCCCGAGGCGCAGAAGACTCCTTGTCGCGGGTTTGCTTGTCGGCGGGCTTGATTAACTCGCTGCGCTCAAACAATCAAGCCCTTGCTTCCGCCAAGCTCCCCCGCGCCTGCGGCTGCGCCTAAGGGGTTTTTTGGTACTTCGTAGTGATCGAATACGTAAAGGGATATGCCCGCAACCCCTTATAAATAAAGGGTTTCAGGGCATACCCCTCGGAGATGCCCTAAATACGCGGGCTGGCGGGCAGCCCCTTTTGGAGAAGGCGTCACGGAACCGTCGCATCGGCGGTCGATGGGTTTTTAATTCTCCCCCTGTGGGGGAGATGCCCCAAAGGGGCAGAGAGGGCAACACGCCAAAGGCTTGGCTTCTGTTACTTCAGATGGGATTTGATTTTTCTCCTGCGCTTTATTTGCCTTTTTATCCTCTCCCAAAGGGTAAGGGGTTTTTGGGGTGCTCCGAACCGTGTAGATAAAGGTGCTCTAGGCAGGTGCTCGGAACCCCGTGTAGATAGGCTATTTCCGGGCAGGTGCCTCTGAGACACTTATAAATAAAGGGCTTCAGGGCAGGGGTGCCGGAGATGTCCTAAATACGCCGGGTTCAGGGCACCCATATTTGAGACGCCCTAAATATAGCGGCTCGATTTTGCTAAAAGACAAGGCAAGCCAACGCCGTATTTTGGTAAAGGAAGCCGCTATCAATCACCCCGGAGATACCCTAAATACAAAGGCTTCGGGGCAGGGGTGTAGCCGCTTACACTTTGCGATAAATCTCGGCGCCGCTTTTGACGAACTCGATTGCCTTGGCTTCCAGGCCTTTGGCGATGGCTTCGTTTTCCGCAATGCCTTGTTCGGCGGCAAAGTGGCGGACTTCCTGCGTGATTTTCATCGAGCAGAAATGCGGCCCGCACATCGAGCAGAAATGCGCGATTTTGGCCGATTCCTTGGGCAGGGTTTCGTCGTGAAACTGGCGCGCCCGGTCAGGGTCGAGGCCCAGATTGAACTGGTCTTCCCAGCGAAATTCGTAGCGCGCCTTGGAGAGGGCGTTGTCGCGGATCTGCGCGCCCGGATGGCCTTTGGCGAGGTCGGCCGCATGGGCGGCGAGCTTGTAGGTGATGATGCCTTCCTTCACATCGTTTTTGTCGGGCAGGCCGAGATGTTCCTTGGGCGTGACGTAGCAGAGCATGGCTGTGCCGTACCAGCCGATCATTGCCGCGCCGATGCCGCTGGTGATGTGGTCGTAGCCGGGCGCGATGTCGGTCGTCAGCGGGCCGAGCGTATAGAACGGCGCTTCCCGGCAGTATTTGAGTTGCAGGTCCATGTTTTCCTTGATGAGGTGCATCGGCACATGGCCGGGACCTTCGATGAATACCTGGCAGTCGTGCTTCCAGGCAATGTCGGTGAGTTCGCCGAGCGTCTTCAGTTCAGCCAGCTGCGCGTCATCGTTGGCGTCGTAGATTGAGCCGGGGCGCAAGCCGTCACCGAGGCTGAAGGCGGCATCGTAGGCTTTCATGATTTCGCACATCTCCTCGAAATGCGTGTAGAGAAAGCTTTCCGTATGGTGGGCGAGGCACCATTTGGCCATGATCGAGCCGCCGCGCGAGACGATGCCGGTCATGCGGTGGGCGGTAAGCGGGATATAGCGCAGCAGGACGCCGGCGTGGATGGTGAAATAATCCACGCCCTGTTCGGCCTGCTCAATCAGCGTGTCGCGGAAGATTTCCCAGGTCAGCGCTTCGGCCCGGCCATCGACCTTTTCCAGCGCCTGGTAGATGGGCACGGTGCCGATCGGCACCGGCGAATTGCGCACGATCCATTCGCGCGTTTCGTGGATGTTCTTTCCGGTAGACAGATCCATGACCGTGTCGCCGCCCCAGCGGATCGCCCAGGTCATTTTTTCGACTTCTTCCTGGATCGAGGAACCCAGCGCCGAATTGCCGATATTGGCGTTGATCTTGGTCAGAAAATTGCGGCCGATGATCATCGGCTCGGCTTCCGGATGGTTGATGTTGGCCGGGATGACGGCGCGCCCGCGCGCCACTTCGCTGCGCACGAATTCCGGCGTGATGTCCTGCGGAATCGATGCGCCGAAGCTTTGCCCCGGATGCTGGCGGGTCAGCAGTGCCGCCATTTTGCCGCCGTTCTCGCCGGTTTTGCGTAGCGATTCGAGGTAGGCGGCGCGGTTGAGATTTTCACGCAGGGCGACGAATTCCATCTCCGGCGTGATGATGCCCCGGCGGGCATAGTGCAGTTGCGTGACATTGCACCCCGTGCGGGCGCGCAATGGCTGGCGGCGCAGGCCGGGAAAACGCAGCGCGTCGAGCGAAGCATCGGCAGCGCGTTGCCGGCCATAGGCCGATGAAGGGCCGGGAAGCGTTTGCGTATCGCCGCGTTCGGCAATCCAGCCGGCGCGCAGGGCGGGCAGCCCGCGCCGAATGTCGATGTCGGCCTGCGGGTCGGTGTAGGGGCCGGAGCAGTCGTAAACAAAAATCGGCGGATTCTTTTCGCCGCCAAATGCCGTCGGCGTATCGTTCTGCGCAATTTCGCGCATCGGCACGCGAATGTCCGGGCGGCTCCCCTCCAGGTAGATTTTGCGCGAATTCGGCAACGGTTCGATGGCGGCCGCATCGACGCGGGCGGCGGCGGCGATGAATGGTTCCTTGGCGTTCATGGCGGCTCCTTGCGGTTCGTGGTGGAAAAAGCATCGCTCGATGCGCGATGCCGGCAAGGGGCGCCCCGGCTGAGTGATCCGGACAGCTTGGAAATAGAGTGAAAACAGGGTGAAATCGGGCCGGTCGAACCATGATTCCACATCGGCTTCCCTACGACGGCATTATCCGTACAGGTTCAAAGGGACTCTCTCAGCCGCGTCAATTCAGGCGCAGCACCCCATACCTCGCCACGCTACTGGAATTGCCGCGGCAAGGCAAGCTGTTGCGGTTTACTTTGCCGGAATACGGAGAATACGGCGCTGGCTCCACCCGCGAGGCTTCTCTTGATGCCGTTGCGCTGAGCGGCAGCGCGCCCCGCTGACTTTCTTTGCCTCGCCAAAGAAAGTCAGCAAAGAAAGGCGACCCCAGGCGCAGAAAACCCCTTGTCGCGGGTCGCTTGGCGGCGGGCTTGATTAACTCGCTGCGCTCAGACAATCAAGCCCTTGCTTCCGCCAAGCCGCCCCGCGCCTGCGGCTGCGCCTAAGGGGTTAGGGTGCTCCGTGCTTACCTATCTGGAAGGGGTGCTTACCGAAAGGTGCCGCTAGAGTCCGCGTAAACAGGGCATTTCCCGTCACCTCCTCTAAAACCCGCATGGATAAAGGACTTCCGAACAGGTGCCTCTGGAACCCTTATAAATAAAGGGCTGGCGGGTAGGGTGTCCGAAAATTCCCTAAATACGTGGGCTTGCGGGCACCTCTTTGGGAAAAGACGTAACGGAGCCGTCGCGTCGGTGGCCGATGGGTTTTTAATTCTCCCCTTGTGGGGGAGATGCCCCGAAGGGGCAGAGAGGGCAACACGCCGAAGGCTTGGCTTCTGTTATTTCAGATGGGATTTGATATTGCCCCTGCGCTCTTTTTATCTTTTTTACCCTCTCTTCAAATTCCTCTCCCAAAGGGCGAGAGGATTTTCGGGTGCTCTGAACCCCACTTGGATAAAGGTGCTCTAGGTAGACACCCGGAAACCCGCGTGGATAGGGCGTTTCCGGTCAGGCACCTCTGTAACCCTTATCAATAAAGGGCTGGCGGGCAGGGTAACCGGAGATGCCCTAAATACGCGGGCTTCAGGCCACCTCTTTTTGGAGATGCACCTGCGCTTCCGCCCCACGCATTTTTCCAATTCTCCCCTGCCGGGAAGAGGTCCCGAACCCCGCGCGGATAAAGGCGCTCCGGGTAGGCACCTCTGAAGCCCTTATGAATAAAGGGCTAGCGGGCAGGGTGCCCGGAGATGGCCTGTTTACACGGGCTTCAGGGCATCGTCTCCGGGATGACCTCAATCGCCGCCTGGCGAGGTATGGCGAGGCGCTTGGTGGCGAAGGTCGCGCGTGCTTTTGTGCTCGCGGCCCTTGTCCTTGCCCGCGTTTACGTCGCCTGCAACGCTGCGTCGACCGCGCGGTGCAGCGCCGTCAATATCTGCGCGTATTCATGCCAGCCGATGCCATCGACGGACAGCGCGCGCCGGCGCAGGCTGCCATCGACCGCGCCGGCGGCAAGCAGGGTTTCCAGCACGCGCTGCTCATGCATGACCGGGCGCAGCAGCGGCCGGCCGGAAAGCACGGAGAGCGCGGCGACCAGGGCGTGGCCGCCCCAGTTGGAAACCCCCGCCGGAATCACGTAATCGGCGGGCGTTGCGCAGAAAATCAGTTCGCCGTGGGCAACCCGGTTTTTCAGACGGCTGCGCAGCGCACCTAGCCCCAGTTCGTTGCCGCCGTCGCCGATGGCGATCGTCGTGTAGTTCCGCCGTTCCGCCGGTGGCATCAGCCGGTCGGCGGCGGGGACGATGTCGTCGAGCCGTTCGCCGCGCATTGAGTAGCGATGCCCATCCAGGGCGCTGCCCGGCCGCTCGATGGCGAGAACGTGTGTCGGGCGATGCGTCCGGATGATTTCGTCGATCTGGCGGTCGGCCAGGCGCTGCGCGTCGGGCAGGGAGATGATCGGAAACGGCTGGGATGAGGCGGGGCAGCCGTCGTCTTGGGCCTTGAACAATGGCTCGGCGGCAGCCAGCAGCCCCGCGCTGTGCCGGTCGGTGATCAGTGTGACTTTTTTGCCAAGCCGGTGCAGCGCGTCGGCCAGCGCCAGCGCGCCGGGCGGGCCGTCATTCTCGCCGATCATCGCTGCCCGGATGCAGAAACCGGTCACGATGAGGATGCGCTCGCCGCGCAGCAGGCTGGCAGCCGCCGGCGGCAGATCGTCCGCCAGCGCCAGGCTGGATAGCCCGCGCTGGCCGGGATCGTGCCGGATCAGGTGGGCAATGCGTTTTAGGGCGGCCATGCACTCTGGGGCGGTGTGTGCCGCAACGTCGCTCATGCCGTGAGTCTCCGAAGTTTCATGAAGTGCGCCATACTGCCACAAGCCGCGTATTTACGGGGTGGTGGCCTCAATGTCGCTGGATTGTCGGGTGTCGCCAAAAGACCGCAAGAGCGCCATTTCTGGGTGTGGGTAATGGGCATGGCTGCTGGACGCGGGCGGCAGTGATGATCTGTCGCCCGCCTGTGATGTGGAACAACCTCGGTGATAACGTCATCTGTGCCCAAGGGCGGAAATGCTCTTCGTCCGCCCGTGATGCGGAACGCCACGCCGCCTGATCGGCGCGGCGGCCCGGCTTGTGCGGGTGATCAGTGTTCTCCCGCAGCTCCGCGCGCGACCGTACAGTTTCAGGAGGGCCGGTCTGCGCGGGCGATCAGCCCGCATCACCGGCATTCCCCGTGGGTTGCCCGGCTGGCGCGGGCGATCAACTTTTCGGGATTTAAGCGCCCATTTTTTATGCAGACTAGCGCCGAGATGTGTTCTGTTACAGAATAATGTTGTGCGCACAGCTTGAGTGATTGATTTCGATCTGCGTGCAGACGCAAACGGTGCGCTAGGAAGGGAGGCAGCACGCCGGCAGGCAGGTAAGTGTGTCGCCGGGGCGTGCCGGTTCGAGTCAATGATCCGGTGTTTTCAGCGTCGCTGCATCGGTGTCTGGGCGCCGGAAGCCTGATGGAGTGGGGCTGTTCGAGTCGGGCGTCCGGTTCTGGGGCGGTTTGCGCTGAAAACTGATGTATGAATCATGATGAAATTTTTTACAGAGGAGCGTTTGACCATGAAGAAACTGACCTTTGTTGCAACAGCCGCATTGTTGGGTTCTGTGCTGGCCAGCCCGATGGCCGTCGCGCAGCAGAAATTCGTGACGATCGGTACGGGCGGCGTGACGGGAACGTACTACGCCGCCGGCGGCGCCATCTGCCGCCTGATGAACAAGGAGCGCGCCAAGCACGGTATTCGCTGCTCGGTGGAAAGTACGGGCGGTTCCGTCTATAACGTCAATACCATCAAGGCGGGCGAGCTGGATTTTGGCGTCGCCCAGTCGGATATCCAGTACAACGCGGTCAGAGGGTTGGCGCAATTCAAGGACAGCGGCCCACATGCCGATTTGCGTGCCGTCTTCTCGGTCTATACGGAGTCGTTTACGGTTGTGGCGCGTAAGGAAGCCAATATCAAGACTTTCGAGGATTTCAAGGGCAAGCGTTTCAATGTCGGTAATCCTGGGTCGGGAACGCGCTTAACGACCGATATGCTGATGAATGCGTTGGGGATGAAGACCAGCGATTTTTCGCTGACCTCGGAGCTGAAGCCGGATGAACACGGCGCGGCGCTGTGCGATAACAAGATCGACGGTTTTGCCTTCGTGGTCGGCAGCCCGACGGCCAATATCCAGGACCCGACGACGACCTGCGGCGCCAAGCTGGTGTCGATTACCGGCCCTGCCGTCGACAAGCTGATCAAGGAATATCCGTATTTTGCGCTCTCGACGATTCGCGGCGGCATCTACCCGAACAACCCGGATGATGTGAAGACTTTTGGTGTCATGGCCAGCTTCGTTACCTCTGCCAAGGTGCCGGATAACGTCGTTTATGCCATGGTGTCGGCCGTCTTCGATAATCTGGAAGAATTCAAGAAGCTGCATCCGGCGTTTGCCAATTTCGATCCGAAGACGATGATCAAGCAGGGGATTTCTGCGCCGCTGCATCCCGGCGCCGTCAAGTACTACAAGGAAAAAGGCTGGATGTAATCACCGAGAGCTGACCGTGTGTTGATGCTTCGTCGATACGGTGCGCCGTATGGGCGGGGCATGCCGGCCAGCCAGAACGCCGGCCGCACGAGCATACGGAATGTGCGGGTAAGAGGCGTGCCGGAAAATGGGCAAAAAGCAGATAGAAAGCGGGCGGAGAAAGCCTCCCGGAAAGTTGTTCCGAAAAGCGCTTGGGTGCGCAGAAGTTTGTCATCAGTGTGGCGTACCTGGTGTACCGAGCACTAATCGGCGCCGGTGATATGGGCGGTGGTAGGGGCAGTAATACGGGTATTGCAAGCGGAGAAAGCGAGTGAGCGAAAAGATAGAAAATACAAAAAGCGCGCCGGGCATGACGGACGAGGAAGTCCGGCAATTCGTCGCCGATTCCGATACCGGCAGGCGTCGTCCGCAGGGCGTAACGGCGCAGATCATGCTATGCGTGGCCTTTGCGTGGTCGCTGTTCCAGTTGTGGATTGCCTCCCCCCTGCCGTTCTCGCTGGGTATTTTCGTCCTCAACGACACCGAGTCGCGCGCCATTCATCTGGCGCTGGCAATCTTCCTCGGCTTCATGCTGTTTCCCGCCTTCAGGCGTTCGCCGCGGCAATGGATTCCGTTGCCGGACTGGGTGCTCGGACTGGCGGGCGCTTTCTGCGCCGCCTATCTGTGTCTGTTCTACGAGCAACTGGCGCATCGCCCCGGCCAGCCGAATACGATGGATATCATCGTGGCGTGTAGCGGGCTGGTGCTGCTGCTGGAAACCACGCGCCGTGTGGTCGGCGTGCCGATGGCGGTCATGGCGATGATTTTCATCGGCTATATTTTCCTCGGTCCGTATATGCCTGACGTGATCGCCCACAAGGGCGCGTCGTTTTCCAAGGCAATGTCGCATTTATGGCTCTCCACCGAAGGGGTTTTTGGCGTTGCGCTCGGCGTTTCGTCCGGTTTCGTTTTTCTTTTCGTTCTCTTCGGCGCGCTGCTCGATACGGGCGGCGCCGGCAATTACTTCATCAAGTCGGCGCTGTCGCTGCTTGGGCATATGCGCGGCGGCCCGGCCAAGGCGGCGGTCGTCTCCTCCGGACTGACTGGAGTGATTTCGGGCAGCTCGATCGCCAATGTGGCGACGGTCGGTACCTTTACCATTCCGCTGATGAAACGCATCGGCTACAAACCCCACGTCGCCGGTGCGATTGAAACGGCCGCCTCGGTCGACGGGCAGATCATGCCGCCGGTGATGGGGGCGGCCGCCTTTCTGATGGTCGAATACGTTGGTATTCCCTATACGCAGATCATCAAACACGCCGCGCTGCCGGCGCTGATGTCCTACATCGCGCTGTTTTATATCGTCCATCTCGAAGCCTGTAAGTCGGGCTTGCAGGGTATTCCGCGCCGGCATATCCCGCCGGTCGGGCGGCGAATCATCAACATCATCATGACGGTCTGCGGCGTCGTCATTCTGGCGAACGCCATTTATTACGGGCTGGGCTGGATCAAGACAGTCGCCGGAGAGGCCTCCCTATTCGTCATTGGCGCGCTGATGCTGGCGATGTATCTCGTTCTGCTCAAGTTCGAGGCGCGCTATCCGGAGTTGCAGTTGGACGATCCCAATCAGCCGATCATTGAGCTGCCCGACCCCGGGCCGACGCTCAAGAGCGGCATCCATTTTCTGCTGCCGGTGGCGGTGCTGATCTGGAATCTGATGATCGAGGAGCTTTCGCCCGCGCTGTCGGCCTTCTGGGCGACGGTTTTCCTGATCTTTGTTTTACTGACGCAACGCCCTCTCCATGCCTGGTTTTTGGGTCGGAACGATGTGGCGGCGCAGGCCAGGCAAGGGGTCGTTGACGTGCTCGTCGGCCTGACGATGGGCGCGCGCAACATGATCGGCGTGGCGATCGCCACGTCAACGGCAGGCATCATCGTCGGTACGGTGACGCTGACCGGCGTCGGGCTGGTGCTGGCGGAAGTCGTCGAGATGATTTCGTCCGGCAATCTGATCGTGATGCTGGTCATGGTTGCCGTCGCTTCACTGATTTTGGGCATGGGCGTGCCGACGACGGCCAACTACATCATCGTCTCTTCGCTGATGGCGCCGGTGGTGGTTGAGCTGGGCGCGCAGAGCGGCCTGATTGTGCCGCTGATCGCCATACATATGTTCGTTTTCTACTTTGGCATCATGGCCGACGTGACGCCGCCGGTGGGGCTGGCGGCTTATGCCGCCGCCGGCATTGCCAAGACCGACCCGTTGCTGACGGGCTTCACGGCGTTCTGGTACAGCATCCGCACCAGCGTGCTGCCGTTTATGTTCATCTTCAATACGCAATTGCTGCTGATCGATGTGGAAAGCATCGGCAGTTTTCTGCTGACCTTCATTTCGGCGACGGTTGCCAGCCTGCTTTTTGCCGCCGCCTCGCAGCTATGGTTTCTGACCCGTAACAAATGGTACGAAACCCTGCTGTTGCTGGTCGTGGCTTTCAGCCTGTTCCGTCCCGACTTCTGGATGGACATGATTTACCCACACTACACCCAGGTGCCGGCGGCCGATCTGATGCAAGTCGTTGAAAAAGCGCCGGATGGCAAGCGCCTGCGTCTCTGGGTTGAAGGCGAGGACGCCAACGGCAAACTGATTAAAAAGGGAATGCTGCTGTCGCTGGGTGAGGCCGGACCAGCCGCCAAGCGCCTGGATGCCTTTGGTGTTCGCCTGCTTGAGATGGGCGGGGAGACGAACGTGGTTTCCGTCCGCTTCCGCAGTCGGGCCGAGAAAATCGGCTTCCGGCAGGGGCAGAAGGTCATTGCCATGGAAGTGGCGAATGAACGGCCGGCAGCCGAGTGGATGTTCATCCCGGCGCTTGGGGTATTGGCGCTGATCATCGTCATGCAGCGGCGGCGCATCGCCGCCGGCGCACCCTCCTGATTCCCGCCGCGGCGGCCTCAGCGCCGTCGGCCGCCGCCACGCCTGCCCGGAAGCCCGCGTATTTCGGGCATTTCCGAGCGGGCGCCCGGAAGCCCTTATAAACAGGGCGTCTCCGGGCATTTTGTCCGGAGATCCTTTATCCATAAGGGTTTCAGAGGTGCCTGCCCGCAAGCGCCCTATTTACGCGGGGTTCCGGGCATGTCCCTAAACGCCCTAGCCACGCGGACTCCGGCGGCGGTCTGGGCGGTATGGCGGCGGAGATGATGGGCCGCGGGCTCGTGTCAGTCAATGCGCAATGCCCTAAAGCCGAGGGGGCGCATGCGGCCGCCTCTCGCTTCAGTAGGGGGCATGGCAGCAGAGGCGATTACCGCATCGCGTAGGGCAATACGGTAACGAACCACGGGAACAGCGTCAGAATGACGAGCGTGACCAGCAGCGCGCCCAGATAGGGCAATGAAGCGATCATGACCCGTTCGATGGGAACCTTGGTAATGGCGCTGGCGACGAAAAGGTCGAGTCCAACCGGCGGCGTGATACAGCCGATGGCGAGGTTGACGACCATGAGAACGCCAAAAAACAAGGGATCGATCCCCAGCGTTTTGGCGACCGGCAGGAAAATCGGCGTCAGAATGACGACAGCCGCCGAAGCGTTGACCATCGTCCCGGCGATGAGCAGCAGAACGTTGAGGGCCATCAGAAACATGATGGGCGAGGTGGTGATCGAGACGACGAACTCGCCAAGCCGGTGCGGGATTTGCAGACTGGTCAGCAGCCAGCCGAAGACGTTGGCCGCGCCGACCAGCAGCATGATCATCGTTGTGCCGATGACGGCCTGGAAAATGATTTGCGGAAAATCCCTGAACTTGAGTTCCTTGTAGATGAACAGGCCGACGAAGATGCCGTAGACGGCAGCGACTGCGGCCGCTTCGGTCGGCGTGAAAATGCCGCCGTAAATACCGCCGATGATGATGACCGGCGTCATCAGGGCAAAAAAGGATTCCTTGAATGCCTTGGCCAGGTGGGCAAAAGAGAAATTTCCCTCCGGGCGAATGCCGCGTTTTTTCGCCATGTACCAGCTGACCAGCATCATTGACGCGCCCATCATCATGCCGGGAATGAAGCCGCCGATGAAAAGATCACCGATCGAGGTGTCGGCAATGACGCCATAAACAACCATGGTGATCGACGGCGGAATGACGATGCCGACAACGCCGCTGGAGGCCACGACGCCGGTCGCCCAATCACGGGCATATCCCTTTTTCTCCATTTCGTTAACCATTGTCGTGCCCAGCGCGGCGGTGGTGGCTGCCGACGATCCGGAAATGGCGGCAAAGAAACAGCCGGAAACGGAGACGGTTTGCGCCAGGCCGCCGGTGAATGAGCCGACTAGCGCTTGCGAAAACTGAACCAGGCGCGTCGTGACGCCGCCGGCAGACATGAACGAACCGGCCAGCATGAAAAAGGGAACGGCCATGAACGAAAATGAGTCGATCCCCGAAAACATGATCTGTGTGATCATGACGAGCGGCTTGTCCATGAAAAAGATCAGGATGCTGGCAACCGACAGGCACAGCGAAAAAGCTACGGGTACGCCGAGCGCCGTCAGCAGCAAGAACAACCCCAACAATACGTATTCCATGCCAGTTCTCCCTGTCGAGTGTCAGGTACTGCTGCCTTGGGCTGTTGGATCATTGCCCTTGAATAAACGCAGTGTGTTGCGAATCAGGTAAAGCAGCATCAGTACGCTGCTGACCGGAATGACCGCATAAACGTAGCTCATTGAAATTTCCAGTCCCGGCGCTTCCTGAAAGGTCATGACCTGAACCATTTTCGATCCCTGGAAGAACAAAATGGCGGTGAATAGATAACCGGCGACGAGCGAGATGAATTGCAGCACTTTTCCGAACGGGCGTCCTTTATAGTGGTTTGGCAGAAACTCGACGGCCAGGTGTCCGGATTCGCCCATGATCAGCGCAGAACCAAGGAATACGACGTAAACAAACAAGAAACGCGCCAGTTCTTCCGACCACTCGGGCGTGTAATTAAAGCAATAGCGTGTGATGACCTGGGCAAAAATGGTGATCAGCATGGTCGTCATGGCAAAACATGAAAACCAGTACAGAACCGCTCTCACTTTTTCCAGCAGCCTGTCGAGCATGAGCTTTCTCCTACGAAACCCGGACATCTCCATGTCCGGGTTTTTGGGGCACAACGCAATAGGTGATGACTATGCTGCCTTGCCGTTTATTTCTCCAGCGCCTTGATCTTGTCGATATTGCTCTGGCCGACGGTCTTGGCTAGTTGTTTATAGACGCTTTGGGTCGCTTCCATAAATGGCTTGCGGTCGACGTCGATAACCTCAATCTTGCCGGTGGCCTTGATCTTCTCCCAGAACGCCTGGTCCTCTTTCTCGGAGAGCTGGCGCTGCCAGGCAATCGCTTCGTTCGCCGCGGACTGGATGATCTCCTGCTGCGCCGGCGTCAGTTTTTTCCATGCCATCATTGAGATCAGCACGGGTTCGGGGGCGTAGGCGTGGCCGGTCAGCGATGCATATTTCTGAACTTCATAGAAGCGCTTGGTGAAAATATGCGCGCTGGGGTTTTCCTGACCATCGACCGTGCCCTGTTGCAGCGCGGAATACAGTTCCGAGAAGGCCATGGGTGTCGGCGAGGCACCCAGTGCCTTGACCATCTCGACGTATACCTTGTTGTTCATGACGCGAACTTTCAGCCCCTTCATGTCGGCGGGCGATTTGACCGGGCGGACATTGTTGGTCACATGGCGAATCCCGTTCTCCATGTAGCCGAGCAGCTTGATGCCTTTGGCTTCAAGCGGCTTGCCCAGTTCCATGCCGACCGTATCAAGCGCTTTGTAGGCGTGCGCGCGGTCCTTGAACAGGAACGGCATGTCGAAGATCGCCATTTGCGGCTGGAAGGTGCCCAGCTCGGCGGTGCCGGTCAGCGTCATGTCGACGGTGCCGTAGATCAGTCCTTCGATCAGCTCTTTTTGCGCGCCCAGTTGGGAGGAGGGGAAGACCTTGATTTCAATCTCGCCGTTCGATTTTTTCTTGACGAGTTCGGCGAAGTGGTCAGCGCCCATGGCATAGGGATTGGTTTTCTCGGCAATGTGCCCGAGTTTAAGCACTATGCCCGAAGCAAACGCCAGCGATGAGGAAAACAGCGTAACCAGGAAGGCGGAAAGATATTTCGAACGCTTTTGCATAATTACCTCTAATCTGTTGGTCTGGTGGGAAATGGCCGAACCGGCCTGCTACTGCTGCCACTGCAATTCCGGTTCGGTATGGCATCTATCCTGCCATGCCGCAAATGCAGATCGACGATAGCACGTCCGCCAGTTCATAGACAATACTGCGGCGAGGTGTTTTCTCGATATGCTGCGACCGCCTATTCGTCAGGGGCTACGACAGGTTCTTGCAGACTTTGGAACACTGAAAACCGTGCCTGCACATTCCGGTGCCGGTAATCCATCAAACGCCCCTTCCGGGAAACGGTTGAGCCGGACGCGGCGGGCAGCGGATGGCAGTCGATGGCGGTTGGGCGGCGGACTACGCGCCGTCGGCAATGATTGATGGGGGATTCGTCGGCATGCGGCGGAATTTATCCGCGGTGGAAAGGTGCTCTCGAGCGTTCTCGAACCGGATGTTTCGGCGTTAGCCCACATTTCTCACACCCTCACGGTTCGGCCCCCGTTGGCGCGGTTTTTTCCTTCACGCGTCGCCGTGACCGCGAGGATTCAGGCCTGCGAGCGGCCAATGGAGTGCAGGCGGGTGAGGTTCTGCGAGCGGTCAGGTGCGTTGAGGGGGCAAGCGGCGCTGTTTGGGCATGAGACCGCCTCGCGCGAACGGGAGCGCGATCGGATCAGCAGGGCCACGGTGGCGTGGCGGATCAGCCGGGGGCGAGTCTGGCCTGGGCCAGGCGCCAGGTGGTCTGGAACGGATGACTGCTGGCCATGCTGACATGGATGCGGCGCACGCTGATCTTGACCCGTGCGCCGATCTTGAGCAGTTTCAGGCGCAGGCTCTCGCAGGTGGCCTCGGCCAGTTCGGTGCCAGCCAGCCCGATGCGGCGCAGCGCTTCGAGCATGACGTAGGCGAAGGAGGCGAACCACAGCCGCAGCTGATTGGCCCGCATCGTCGCCGTTGAGGTGCGATCGGCGAACAGGTGTAGCTGGCACTCCTTGATGCGGTTCTCCATTTCGCCTCGGGCGCAGTACAGCGCCTCGTACAGTTCGCGTGCCGGCCAGCGCTGAGCGTCCAGGCTGGTGACGATGAAGCGCGGATTGGCCTTGCCCGGCAGCTGCTCGGCCTTGCCGACGACCCGCCGGGCGCACGACCAGCTGTCAAGGGTGCGGTAGGTGAAGTCGCGAAACCGCCGTGCGGGCTTGCCGGTCTGGGTGCATTCGGCCTGCGCCTGGCTCATCTCGGTTTCGATCTGGGCCTTGAGCCGGTCGTTCTTGGCCAGCCCGAAGACGAAGTCGATGTGCGTCTGCTCGCACCAACTCATCAAGGCATCGCGCGCAAAGCCCGAGTCGGCACGCAGCACGATGCGCACCTCCGGCCAGTGGCGGCGGATCTGGGTGACGATGCGTTCGAGTTCATCGATGCTGCCCGCCGAGGCATCCGTGTTGGCCCGGCGCAGCTTGGCGGCGAGCAGATGTCGGCCGCAGAAGATGTACAGCGGCAGGTAGCAGTAGCCGCCGTAGTAACCATGGAAGAAACGCCCTTCCTGCTGGCCGTGCAGCGGGTCGTCGGTGGCGTCCAGATCGAGGATGATCTCGTCAGGTGCCTGCTCGTGCGCCTCAATGAAGCACGCGACGAACAGCGACTCGAAGGCCGCCGGATCGTGAGCGATCTTGTGATAGCGCGAACCGTCCTTGGTGTCGGGGGCATGTTCGAGCCGGTTCAAGGTCGACTTGCCCGCCAGCGGCTCGCAGCCCTTGCGCCGAGCGCTGAGCTTACCGGCCAGCGTGGCCAGTACCGGGTCACGGCGCAATTGATCGTGATCGTTCAGGTCCTCGTAGCCCAGCGCGATCCCCACGATCCGTTGCATCACCAACGTGTGCACCGTGTGTTCGATCAGCTCCGGATCGCGCCCATCCTCGAAGCAGGCCGCCACCCGTTCGGTCAGCCGCAAGGTGCGATCGACCTCGCGCAGCAACAGCGCGCCCGCATCCGAACTGATCTGCCCTCCGTCGAAATCCACCGCCACCTGGCGGCCATCAATACGCTTCGCGCATGGGCTGACTACGGTACACTGTGTCGGCATCGCGGCTTCCTCAGAGATATGGTTAAGTCGTTCTCGCAAAAAAACTTTCTCATATCTCCGGCCGCGATGCACCTTCTATCTGTGAGAAATGCGGGGTAGTGCCGAAACCGCCAGAACCGCGGCCGGCGAGGCCTTGTCCGCTACCCGCCGTTTCCCATTAGCGTTTGAACCAGCGCCACGGTGCGAGTGGTCGCGCCGCGGTGTGCCTGACTAAATGCGCGGGCAGCCGCACGCATCCTGTCGAGTGTCGCATGGTCGCCCAGCAGGTGCGCGGCTGCGCGGGCAGCCGCATCGGCGCTGCCGATCTGCTGCGCCGCGCCGCAGGCCAGCGCGTCTTCGGTCGCCTGGGCGAAATTGTACGTATGCGGGCCGACCAGCACCGGACAGCCGCAGGCTGCGGCTTCGATCAGGTTCTGCCCGCCGAAAGGCAGCAATGTGCCGCCGATCAGCGCCAGATCGGCCAGCGTGAAATAAGCCGGCATTTCCCCCATGCTGTCGCCCAGCCAGAGACGGGTTGTGGCATCCGGCAGGCCGCTGCTGCGTCGCCGGCTGTTGACGCCGCGCGATGCAAGCATGGCGGCGACTTCATCGAAGCGTTCAGGATGGCGGGGCACGAGAACAAGCAGCGCTTCCGGCGGCAGCGTCTGGAGGAAAGCATCGACGATCAGCGTTTCCTCGCCTTCGCGGGTGCTGGCGGCTAGGCAGACGGGACGACGGCCGATCGCTGTGCGCCAGCTTTGGCCGAGCGCAATTTTTTCCGGCGCGGGGTCGGCGTCGAATTTGAGGTTGCCGAAGCTACGTACATTTTCGGCGCCGATGGCGGTCAGTCGTTCGGCATCGGCCGGAGTTTGCGCGGCAACGGCGGCCAGTTGCCGCATCATCGGCCGAACCAGCGGCGCGAAACGCAGATAGCCTCGTTGCGAATGTGCGGAAAGGCGGGCATTGATCAGCAGGATCGGTATTTGCCGCGCCTGGCCGAGGGCGATCAGGTTCGGCCAGAGTTCGGTTTCCATAAGCAGGCCGATTTGTGGGCGGAAATGCCGGAAGAAACGGCGGCAGGCGCCCGGTAGATCGTAAGGCAGGTAAGCCTGATGCAGGCGTGCGCCGTATTTGGCAACCAGTTCGCTGCCTGTCGCGCGGCCGGTCGGCGTCATGTGCGTCAGCAAAAGTTCGTGCCTGGGGAAGGCGGCAAGCAGGGCGCGGATCAGGGGTTCGGCCGCACGCGTTTCGCCGACTGAGACAACGTGCAGCCAGAGTAGGTGCGGCGACGCAGCGTGCGCATAGAAACCGTAACGTTCGCCCAGATGGCGCAGGTATTCGGGCTGTCGGCGCGCCCGCCAGAGCAGGCGCAGCCAGATCAGCGGCTGGACGAGGGTGAAAAGCAGGGTATAAATCAGGCGGGACATGGGTACGTTCGTGGTTCGTGTATTGAGTGGGGCTTCGTCACGTTGGCGAGAACGTCGCCGTCAAGGCCTGCTCTGCGGCAGTGAGAACGTCCGCAACGCTCGGTGGCGAGCCTTTACCGCCGAGGTTACGGGCAAAACCCGTGCCGAGTACGCCGGTCAGGGCCGGATCGGTGGCCGTATAGAGTGCAATCGTTGGCGTGCGCAGTGCCGTAGCCAGATGCGACAGTCCCGTATCGACGCCGATGCAGAGGCGGGCGTGACCGAGCAGTGCGGCCAATTCGCGCAGCCCCAGCGTCGGCGCGACGCAGGCGGAGGGGATGCCCGCCGCAATACGTTCCGCGCGTTGCCGCTCGGCTGCGTTACCGGAGGGGAAAACCGGCGTCAGACCGCGCTGGCTCAACGCTTGCCCGACTTCGCGCCAGTGGGCTTCATCCCACAGCTTGTCAGTGCGGCTGGTTGCGGTCAGCAGGACGGCATAGCGAACGACGCGGCTGCCATCAGGCGCCTTGCCCAGCCAGGGGAAATCCATTGCCGGCGGGCGAATGCCGTAATCGAGCGGCAAGGGGCTGGCGGACGGGGGCAGGAAAGCGACCTCAGGGATTTCGGTGGCTTCCGGGGCTTTAGGGTGTGGCGCGGGCGCCACGCCGACGGCGCCCAGTGCCAGAGCGGCAAGCCGGCGATTGCGCTCGACAGCGTGCAGATGGGTGGGGACGATGAACGTGCGGTCATAGAAACAGGCGGCCAGCGGTTCGCGTGCGACCTCTCGCGCGTAACCCAGTGTTTTGCCTCGCGCCTGGCGGGCGATCAGCGCGCTTTTGATCAAACCCTGCGTATCAAGGATGGCGTCGTAGGGCTGTGCCCGGAGCTGCGCTCGGGCGGCGCGGATTTCCCGTCCGAGCGTCGACCAGTGTGCCAGCTGGCAGAGCGACCTGCGCCAGCGGCGGACAGCGACGGGAATGACTTCTTGAACGGCCGGATGTAGGCGCGGGATGTCGGCAAACGCCTCTTCGACGCACCAGTCGATTCGTGCGTCGGGAAAACGGCGGGACAGATCGCTGGCGACCGGCAGGTTGTGCACGACATCGCCGAGTGAGGAGGTCTTGACCAACAAAATACGCATCAGCGGGTAGAATATCGGCAGGGATTTGCGTGGGCGCCTGTTTATATTGCGCATGGCGCTAAAAACGCTGCGCATTATATCGGGGATTGCCGCTTGCCTCGGCGCCCCGGATTTTTTGATGACCTGAGTTTATAAAAATACGAGAAAGGCTTGAACGTGATACTCGTCACCGGCGGCGCCGGTTTCATCGGCGCCAATTTCATTCTGGACTGGCTGCGCGCGGGCGATGAGCCAGTTCTCAACCTTGACAAACTGACCTACGCCGGCAATCTGGAAAATCTGGCCGAACTGGCCGGGGATCCGCGCTATGCTTTCGTGCAGGGCGACATCTGCGACAAAGCCCTGGTTGAACGGCTCTTCCGGCAGCATGCGCCACGGGCGGTGATCAATTTTGCCGCCGAAAGCCACGTCGATCGCTCGATTCACGGGCCGGGAGAATTCATCCAGACCAATATCCTGGGTACGTTCAACCTGCTCGAATGCGCACGCGCCCATTTGGGCGGCTTGGATGACGCTGCGCGCAAGGCGTTTCGCTTCCTGCACGTATCCACCGACGAGGTTTATGGCTCTCTGGCCAAGGATGACCCGGCTTTCACGGAACGTCACCGCTATGAACCCAACAGCCCGTATTCCGCGTCCAAGGCAGCGTCCGACCATCTCGTGCGCGCCTATTGCCATACCTACGGCCTGCCGGTGCTGACCACCAACTGCTCGAACAATTACGGCCCCTACCAATTTCCCGAAAAACTGATTCCGCTGATGATCGTCAATGCGCTAGCCGGCAAATCCCTGCCAATTTACGGCGACGGCCAGCAGATCCGGGACTGGCTCTATGTCGGCGACCACTGCGCCGCTATCCGGCGCGTGCTGGCAGCCGGGCAACCGGGAGAAACCTACAACATCGGCGGCTGGAACGAGAAGCCCAATCTCGACATCGTGCATGCCGTCTGCGCGCTGCTCGATGAATTGCGTCCGCGCGCCGACGGCCAATCCTATCGTGAGCAGATCACTTACGTGACCGACCGTCCCGGCCATGATCGGCGCTACGCGATCGACGCGACCAGGATTGAGCGCGAGCTTGGCTGGAAGCCGCAGGAAACCTTTGAAACCGGCATTCGCAAGACAGTTGCCTGGTATCTCGATCATCCTCAATGGATCGCTAACGTGCAGTCGGGTGCGTACCGCGAGTGGGTGGAGAAAAACTACGGCGGACGGGCGTCATGAAAATCCTTCTTTTTGGCAAGGGCGGCCAGCTCGGTTGGGAATTACAGCGGAGTCTGGTGGCGCTGGGCGAACTTGTCGCGCTCGACTTCGATACGCCGGGTGAGTTGTGCGGCGACTTCACCCGTCTGGCCGACATCGCGGCAACGGTGCGTCAGGTCAGGCCGGATGTTGTCGTCAATGCCGCTGCCTATACGGCCGTCGACAAGGCCGAGTCCGAGCCGGAGCTGGCGCGCCGGATCAATGCCGAAGCGCCGGGCGCGCTTGCCGATGCGGCCGAAGAAATCGGTGCCTGGTTCGTCCATTACTCGACCGATTACGTGTTTGACGGCAGCGGTGAGCGTCCCTGGCGGGAAGAGGATGCGACAAACCCGCTCAGCGTCTATGGGCAGACCAAGCGCGACGGCGAAATCGCCGTCGCCCGTTGCCGGAAGCATCTCATTTTCCGTACCAGCTGGGTTTATGCCGCACGCGGTGGCAATTTCATCCGCACCATGCTTAAACTGGCGCAGGAACGCGAGCGCCTGACGGTGATTGATGATCAGGTCGGCGCGCCTACTGGCGCCGATCTGCTGGCCGATGTGACGGCGCACGCCGTGCGTGCGGTATGCGCCGCGCCGGCGCGTTCTGATCTTACCGGCCTCTACCATCTGGTAGCGGGCGGCGAGACTTCCTGGTACGGCTATGCCCGTCTGATCATCGAGCAGGCGCGTAATGCCGGGCTGCCGGTGCGGGTTGCGCCGGATGCGGTCGTGCCGATTCCGACCGAGGCCTATCCGCTGCCCGCGCCGCGGCCGCGCAATTCCCGGCTTGATACGTCCAAACTACGGGCGGCCTATGACCTGGTTCTGCCCGACTGGCGCAGCGGCGTTCTGCGGGCGTTGACCGAAATCCTGAAACAGTAGTGATTAACACCTGCACAGAAAATCTCCCATGACCTCCATGAATCATCGTAAAGGCATCATTCTTGCCGGCGGCTCCGGCACCCGGCTCTATCCGGCAACGCAGGTCGTCTCCAAGCAACTGCTGCCCATTTTCGACAAGCCGATGATCTATTACCCGCTCAGTACGCTGATGCTGGCCGGCATACGTGACATTCTGGTTATCTCTACGCCGCAGGATACGCCGCGTTTTGAACAGCTGCTTGGTGACGGCGGGCAGTGGGGCATCCACCTCGAATATGCGGTGCAGCCCTCGCCCGACGGCTTGGCGCAAGCCTTTCTGATCGGCGAATCGTTTGTCGGCGATTCACCTTCGGCGCTTGTGCTGGGTGACAACATTTTCTACGGGCATGATTTTGCCCGCCTGCTGCGTGAGGCCGATGCCAAACGCGAGGGTGCAACCGTTTTTGCCTACCCGGTGACCGACCCTGAACGTTACGGTGTCGTCGAGTTCGATGAAAAATGGCAGGCAATCAGCCTGGAGGAAAAGCCCAAAGCGCCGCGTTCGCGCTACGCCGTGACCGGGTTGTATTTTTACGATCGGCAGATCGTCGAACTGGCCAAGAGCGTCAAACCCTCGGCGCGCGGCGAGCTGGAGATCACCGACCTCAACCGGCTGTACCTTGAACGCGGTCAGCTCAGCGTCAAGACGCTGGGGCGCGGCTATGCCTGGCTCGATACCGGCACGCATGAATCCATGCTCGACGCCAGCCAGTTCATTCATACCATCGAGCGCCGCCAGGGACTGAAAGTTGCCTGCCCGGAAGAAATCGCCTGGCGCAACGGCTGGATCGACGCCCGTCAGCTGGAAAGCATGGCGCAGGCGCTTGCCAAGTCCGGATATGGCCAGTATCTGCTCGGCCTGTTCCGGGACAAAATTCTGTCATGAGGACGCAGCCATGAAAGTCACCCCGCTGGCGATTCCCGACGTGCTGCGCATCGAACCCAAGGTATTCGGCGATGCGCGCGGCTTCTTTTTTGAGAGTTTCAACCGGCAAAGCTTTAAACAGGCGACCGGCCTGGAGGTCGATTTCGTCCAGGACAATCACTCGCGCAGCGTCCGGCACGTCCTGCGTGGCCTGCACTATCAGCTGCCGCCGAGGGCGCAGGGCAAGCTGGTGCGCATCGTCGTTGGCGAAGTGTTCGATGTGGCCGTCGACATCCGTCCGGAATCGGCCACTTTCGGCACCTGGGTCGGCGAAACGCTTTCAGCGGAAAACAAGCGCCAGCTCTGGATTCCGCCTGGATTCGCCCACGGCTTCCTCGTGCTCAGCGAAGCGGCCGAGTTTCTCTACAAGACGACCGATTACTGGGCGCCGGAACTGGAACGCTGCATCCGCTGGGACGATCCGCAGCTGAACATCCGCTGGCCGCTTTCCGCTGCGCCGCAGGTGTCGGCCAAAGATGCGACGGGCGCCGCGTTCGCATCATTGCTGTCGCGGTAGTCTGGAAATTTTCTGCATCGATCATGTTATTTTCCTACCGCGTACTCGATGCTTCCGGCGCTGTTAGACAAGGCGCAATTGAAGCGTCTTGCCAGGCAGATGCACTGGAGTTGCTACGGGAAAAAGGCCAGGTTCCACTGGAGCTGAAAGCGCAGACGGTTGCGGAGAATCATCGCAAAGTCATCTCCGGGGCGCAGAAGATCCGCCATACCGATGTGGTTGCCTTTGTCCGCGAACTTGCAACGCTCCTGAAATCCGGCGTGGGCTTGTCCGACGCATTCTCGACCCTGTTGGAGACGACCGATCATCCGCGCATGAAAGAATCGCTCTCGCGCCTTAATACGGCGGTTTTGGCGGGTGAACGCTTTTCTGCGGCGCTGGAAAAATCGGACTTTGGGCTGCCGCAATATGTGCATGCGCTGGCGCGTGCCGGCGAAGCCACCGGCGATCTCGGCAATGCGCTGGCCAGAAGTGCCGATCAGCTTGAATTCGAAGAGAAAATGAAGAACGAGGCGCGGGAAGCGCTGACCTATCCGATGATTCTGGTGTTTACCGGCATCGTCGCCATCAGCTTCATTTTTGCCTTCGTTGTCCCCCGTTTTGCGGGCATGTTCCAGGGGCGCAAGGTCGATTTGCCGTTGTTGTCCCAATGGGTGCTCGGCACGGGCGTTTATGTCCATGATCACTGGGTGGGCGTGCTGTTCGGATTTGCTGGCGTTGCCGTGGGCGCCTATCTGCTTTTCCGGAGTCGCGCCGCCAGACAGCACATGGCGCGTGTTTCTGCACGGCTGCCCATCATGTCCGGCTGGATTGCCGGCGCGGAAACGACGCGCTGGACCTCGATGCTTGCCGTGCTGGTGCAGAGCAAGGTGCCCATCCTGATGTGTATGGACCTGGCGGCGCTTTCGGTGCTGCTGCCGGAAAATGCAAACCGGCTGCGCAGTGTCCAAGATGATGTCCGCCGCGGCAAGCGTCTTTCCTCGGCGATAGAAGAGCGGCGCTTGCTGGAAGGAGCCTCCTTGACGATGCTGAAAGTCGGCGAAAAATCCGGCCAGCTTGGCGCGATGCTGGAGCATGTGGCAAGCTACGCGTCCGATAAGCACCGTGCCTTGCAGCGCAGTGTCGTAGCGCTGATCGAGCCGGTCAGTATTCTCGTCATCGGCCTTGTCTTGGGCGTTGTCATGGTCGGTGTCGTGATGGCCATGACCAGTCTTACTGAGATCAAACTATGAACAATCATCTTTACGCCAAACCCTCGAAAAAAAATCGAAGCCATCCAAGTCGCCCGCGCAACCGCTGCTGTGCGCGATATGCCGTCGCTGGTCGGGGTTTTACCCTGCTGGAGATGCTGGTGGTGCTCGTCATCATTGGCCTGCTCGTCAGCCTGGTCGGGCCGCGCCTGTTTGCCAAGGTCGATGCGGCCAAGGCGCAGACGGCGGCAGCCCAGATCAAACTGTTGCGCGGCGCAATCGAAACCATGCGGATGGATATCAATGTCTATCCGAGCGAAGAGCAGGGGTTGCGTCTGCTCACCGATGCGCCGAACGAGCCGGATATGAAACGGCGCTGGAAAGGCCCTTATCTGGAAGGGGCGGTACCGCTCGATCCCTGGGGCAATCCCTACCAGTATCGCCCGCCGGAGGTCAGCGGCCAGCCGTTTACGCTGATCTCGCTGGGTGGTGACGGCAAGCCGGGCGGCGAAGGCGTCGATCAGGACATCGGCGGCGATACCGGCACCAGTAGCAATTACGGTAAGTCGCAGTGAATCTCCATTATGGCGAAGACGGCGCCGCTGCCAGATGATGTCCGGAGTGTGGACAGAGCGCAGTGCGGCGGGCTTCACGCTGCTCGAAGTCCTCTTTGTGGTTTTCATCGTCGGCCTGTTGACCTCGTTGCTGGCGCCGCGCATCGGCGCCAGTCTGAGCAGCTTCGAAGCGGTATCGCAGCGCCGGCTGATCGAAGATCAACTGCTGCAGTTACCGCGTCGCGTTCGTTACATCGGGTGCGGGCTCGAATTGCCGCGCGACCAGGGGAAGAAAGATATCGGCGACGGCGCGCCGGCGTTGCAGCTTCCCGAGGGCTGGACGGCCGACATACAACCGCCGCTGGTCATCTCGCCGGTGGGCGCCTGTTCCGCCGCCGTCATCAAGCTGGTTTGCACCGACAGTCCAGGCGCTTCCGCGCGTTATGGCATTCACGAGATCAGCTGTGAAATCGAAAAACTGGCGGACGTGGCGGACTGACAGCAGTGAGCGCGGCTTCGGCCTGCTGGAAGCCCTGGTTGCACTCGTCCTGCTTTCCAGCATCGGGTTTACGCTGCTCGCCTGGGTGCAGCAAAACCTTGATACCCTGCAACGTATGCGCGGTTTTTATGCAGAACAGGAAGCGCGCAAGCTGGTCGCGGAATGGCTGCATTCGCTCAATCCAATGGAACGGCCAAACGGCGAAACGTCGATCGGCGAAACGATCCGGCTGGAATGGAAAGCCGCGCCGCAAGGCGACGCGATCAGGCAGATGGGCTACCCTCGGGGTATCGGCATCTATGACGTGCGGCTCTACGATATCGCCGTATCCGTTTACCGTCGTGAAGAAACACAGCCCTGGTTCGTCGAAACCGTTACTGGCATCGGCTACAGGAAAGAACGCACGATGGATATGCCGTTCTGATGAAGCGGCGATGGCCTTTTGCGGCCCCTCACGCCGCATCTTCCCGCGGCCTCAGCCATAACATGCGGCGCCGGCGCGCAGCGCGGCATTCGGCAGGTGCAGGTGGTTTTACGCTTGTCGAAGTCATGGTTGCGCTGGTGGTCACCAGTCTGCTGGTTGCCGTGCTGATGGGAGCGCTGTTTTATATGTATCGCGTGCAGGAAAGCCTGCAGGATGAACTGATCACGCGGGAAAAAGTGCTCAGGACGAGAGCCTGGTTTGAGGACGTGCTTTCCGCCTGTTTGCCTATCAAGGCCGACTCCGGACTGACCAATGTGCCTTTTTCCGGCAGCACGAGCGAAATCCGCTGTGAGACGACGCAGTCCCTGCGCCCTATGCTTGGCAACGCGCCTGTGCCCGTGCACCTCTCTTTAGTGCGCGGAGACCGGCGGACTCGGCTTGCCTACGACGAATACCGCCCCGGCTCGGAAGCCGCCGAAGGTACGCGCTTTACGCTGGCGGAATGGGAAGAGGCTGAAGTCGAATTTCGTTTCGCGGATCATGACGGCAAAGAAAGCGAACGCTGGCCGAAGGAGGATGGCCGCCAGGAGGAAACGCTGCCCGCGCTCGTCATGCTGCGCATCAGGCAAAAAGATACGCCGGAACAAGTCTGGATCGTGGGACTGCGCAACGATCCGTGGTTTGAACCGCCGCGGAAAATGCCTTTCGGCCTGGGAATCAAATGAGGCAATTTTTTGTGACAAAACCACCGCGCCGCCAGAAAGGCTACATTCTGGCGCTGAATATCGCCGTTCTGGCATTGATGCTGGTTGGCGCAGCCTACATGGAAAACCGTATCTCCTTGGCCAGAGACCTCGCCCGTGCCGAAAAGCAGCGGATCGACGGCGAGTTCGCCGTCGCCTCGGCCAAAGCGCGGGTGCTTTACCTGCTGAGCGCCGCGCCGCGCAGCCGCTTCGGCCTGGGCACGCTGCCGAACGCCAGCATTGCGCTCGACGGCACGCCGTATCGCATCGGCCGTGAGGTCATCGTAAACCTGCAAGACATCAAAGGCTTGTTCAGCCTCAATACGCAGGCGCTGGAAGGCAATGGGCGCACTATGCTCGAACGCCTGCTGGCAACCTACGACCTTGATGGAGAAACCGTGGGGCGTCTGGCCGACTCCTTGCTTGACTATCGTGACGGCGACGATCTGCGCCATATTAACGGCGCCGAAAAAGAAGATTACGCGCACGCTGGCAAAGCCGGCGATATCCGCAACGCTGATTTTTTATCGCCGACCGAGATTTCCCGTGTGCTCGGTTTTTCAGAAATTTTCCAACGCTGGCCGGAAACGGGATCGCTGGTTGATCATCTGCATGTTTCGCGCGTTCTTCTGTTTAATCCCAACACGGCTGACTGGCGCATCCTCGTTGCCATGACCGGCATCCCGGCCGAACTGGCGCAAAGCCTTGAGGCCTCGCGCCGGCGGGGAGAAACGCCCGACATCTCGCAGCTTCTGCTTTCCGGGACATCCAGCAACCCGTTTTCCGGCGCAGTCATGACGACGCTTTTCCCTTCGGAAACGATCATCGTCACGCTGCGTTACGTCGGCAGCCCGAGCGGGGTGCGTATGGCGGTCAAACATACGCCGACCTTCGCCCATTCGCCCTGGATTGTCCAGTACACATACCGCGTTCCGCTGCCTACGCTGACGCAGGAAGAAATCGATGCGTTGCCTGAATTGCCGCCGCTCTCATCGGTACGCAACCTGAACGCACCATATCAAGTACAATTCCCGTTTTGATTGAAGAGTCATGGACTTGCGCACGAAACCCGATGCGTAACGGAAAGTTGAGAGGCGGTTTTGTTCGGAACGCTGTTGGTAAAAATGAAGCAAATGCGCGCAGAGCGTTCGCCGCGCTGTTCCCGCCTGTTCGACGCTTGCCTGAAGTTTTTTGGCTGGAAACGCGACTTGTTGACCGTGCCGCGCAGCCAGGCGCGCTGGCTGAAGCTCGACGTGCGCGGCGTGCCGGCGCGCTTTCTGACCTCCGCCCTGGCACTGCAGCTCAATCAGTTGCTGGGCGCGGGGCGCTATGGCTTTTGCTATCGCGTATTCGACGACACGGCACATCTCTGGTACTGGGATGAGTCGCCTGAGGGCGTGCTGGCGGCCGCCTGGGGCGACAATACCCACGATGCCGAATATGCGCCCTGGCCGGAATCCCTGCTGCGCCCGCACCTGGCCGATGGCGTTCACCTGCTCGATTGCCTGGAAGGTTGCGAAGCGGTTTCGGTTACCGGCGGCCGTTTGACAAAAACGCGCTGGTTCGCCGCACCGCCAGATGAAGCGCAATGGCGCGCATTTGCCCGCGATGCGGGCTTCGACCCTGAGCGCTATCCCTTGCCGCTCGTGCGAAGCCTGCGCCTGGGGAAAACGCCGGAACCGGGCTGGAAGCTCTCCACGCGGCTTATCCGGCCGATTTCTCCCGTCGTCTGGCTGTCCGCCGCCGTGGTTGCCCTCGTCGGCGCCGTCATCGTTGCTTTTGGGATTTACAGCCTCAAACTCAGCTGGGCGATCGCCTCCGAACGGGCCGCCTACGAAAGAATAACCACCGAGCACGCCGAAACCATTGCGCTGCAAAAGCGGATCGACCGCAGCGTCGAATTTCTCGACGCCTTCAATGGCGTGCGGCCGTCCTGGGCGCAGCTCGAACTGATGCAGGCGGTTGCCGATGCAGGCCTCATTTCCGAATCGACGCGGATTCGTCTGACGGAATGGGAATATCGCGGCGACCGGCTGCGCCTGCAATTTGCCGTCCCCGCCGACAACTTCAGCCTCGGCCTGTTTCTCGGTGTGCTGGAAAGCCTGCCAGCGTTCAGGGAAATTCGCCTGATCACCGACTCGCCGCCCGGCACGGTCGGTATCCAGGCGCGCGTGGCGGAAACCCCGCCTGCGGCGGACGCCGGCGAATCGGAGGAAAAAGAGTCGCAGAACAAAACCGGCACAACGCCCGCCGCACCCGCTGCGGGCGCAAATGCGCCGGCCGCCAAACCGAAAGATGAAGCGACACCGGAAGAACGATTGACGACAGGGAAGGCAGCGCATGGCGGATCGTAAAGACGCATGGCTCGGGCACATCCGTGCGCTGACGGATGAAGTGCGCGCAAACCGCAAGCTGCAATACGGCCTGCTTGCCATCGCCGCCATTATTGTCGTCGAGCTGGGGTTGGACTGGTCGGACGCGATTTCCGCCCGCGAGCGCCGCTTGCAGGAACTGCGCACCGAATTGCGCCAGTTGCGCGGGCAATCGCGCGATGAGACGGCGCTGAAAGCGACTCTGAGCGATCTCGAAAGACAGCAGGCGGCAATCGAAAAACGCCTCTGGACCGTTTCTTCCGACCCGGTTGGCCAGGCAAAGCTCAAAGACTGGCTGACGACGCTAGCCAAAGAGACCGGCGCCAAAGAATTCAAACTCGTCCTCGCCACGCCCAAGGCCATTGGCGAGCGCACGGCGGCAAGCGCTGCCAGCAACAAGGAAAACGCACTGGGGCTGCGCGAATTTCGTGCCGACATCGGCTTTGTGTTTACGCCGGAAACGCTTGAGCGGATGCTCTATGCCATTGAAAGTGGCGAGACGCTGGCCAGCGTCGAATCCTTAAGTATCGTTTCCCGCACGCGCAAGGCCGAACTGGGCGTCAGCGTCGTCATGCGCCTTGGACAGCCGATGGATGCCGCCGAAGCGGCGCGCGCCGCTGCCCGGTTGAATGAAACCGCCGGGCAAAGCAAGGCCGCAGGCGGCGAAGAACAGGCGGCCTCCGAGGCGGCGCTTCCCGCCACGCAGCCCCAGGCACAGCCACACACTGCACCGACTGTTGCATCCGTGCCACCGGCGCCGGCCGTGCCTGACGCCGGCGCGCAAAACAATGGATCGCCGCCCGCGTCACCGGACGGGCCGCCTGCATCAGCGCACGCCCCTGCGCCGGCTACTGGCAGTCCGACTGTTCCCGAACCCGCCGGCAAGCCGCCGACACCGGCAAATATATCGCCATCGCCTTCTGCTGAAACCGGAACATTGCCCCCGTCGTCCGCTATGCCGCTTGCGCAGCCCGTCGAAAAGCCGCCTCTTGATCTGTCACAACCATCGGCCATGCCGCAGTTGCCGTCAGGGCAGGGCACAATGCCGGAAGGGGGCCAGCCGCAATGACCAAACCCGTACTGCTGCGCCTCCTCAGCCTGCTGGGGGCGGTATGGCTGGTCACGGCTCTCGCCGTCTGGCTGCTCGCCGACCCGTCGGATAATCTCGTCGTTACGCGCGGCGGCCGCGGCGGTGCGCGCCCGGACTACAATCTTGCTCTGCGCGACTTGCGCCCAGCCGCACAAGCCCTGGAGAAAAACCCGCTCTGGGGGCTTCGCCGCGACGGCTCCGTTGCCCCCAAGCCCGAGGCGAAAAAGGGCGAGGAAAAACCGCCTGAATGGCGTGTCATGGCACTGGTTGCCAAGGACAATGAAAAACACCTCCTGATCCGCATTGTCGGCCAGCCTTCGGCCACGGTCAGGGAAAATGAGCGCCTGCCCGACGGCCGCCGCGTCATTCGTATCGAACCCAAGCTGTACGTCGTTGAAAACGCCGATGGCGAAGAAGAAACCGTCATTCTGACATTCTGAACATGCCCAATTACCAGACCCTCTTTAGCTCATAGTGAATTCGCTCATGCACGACCACATCCTCCCCGCCGCCCGTCCCCTGATGCCGCAGCTTCTAGCGCACCGCGTTTCTGCGCGGCGTGCGGCGAACCTGGCATTCCTCGCCTGCCTGTTCCTGAGCGGCTGCGCCGAAACGCCTTTCGTCCGTTCGTCCCTGCCCATCGAAAAACGGGACAAAACGCACGAAACCGTGATCACCGGCCAGATGCACGAAGACCGGCGCACAGCCTTCTATCAGACGCCGCCGCCAGCTGCTGCCGAAAAAAATAGTGCCGGCAATGCGCCGCCGCCGACCAACCTGAAAAAAGGCGGCGAAAAGGGCGTGACGCTCAACCTGCAAAGCATGCCGCTGCCGGAATTCGTCAATGCCGTTTTTGGCGCCGTGCTCAAGCTCAATGTTTCCATCGACCCGCAAGTCGCGCAGCGCACGGATATGGTCAGCCTGCGCAGCGGCGCACCGATGGATGCAGACCAGATCTTTGCCGCCGCGCAGGCCGTACTGCGCTCCTACGGCATCGCCGCGCAGGAGTTCAACGGACTCGTCCGTGTCGTGCCGGAAAACAGTCAGAGCGGCTATCTGCCCGAAATCCGGCGCGGCCGCGCCATGCCCGACGTGCCGGAAAGCCTGCGCCCGGTTTTCTTTCTGGTCGAACTGGAGCACACGCAATCGACCCAGGCGGTGACCTGGCTGCGCACGCTGTTCGGCAACCGGGTCACCGCCACCGAGGACGCGCGGCGCAACATGATTCTGCTCAGTGGCCAGTCGGACGCCATCCGCACGGCGCTCGAAGCGATCCAGCTGCTCGATCAGCCGCAGATGCGCGGGCGCTACAGCGTGCGTATCGCGCCGGTGTTCTGGTCGGCCGAAGAGCTGGCGCGCCGTCTGGTCGATCTGCTCACTGCCGAGGGTTATGCCGCCTCGACGCTATCGTCCTCGCCCTCGCCGGTGCTGATCGTGCCGGTGGCGCCGATCAATTCGGTCATCGTTTTTGCCGCTAACCAGCAAATCCTCGAACATACCTTGCACTGGGCGCAGGAGCTTGACCAGACGCCGCCGAGCCGTAGCGGCGGCTACATTACCTACCATGTGCGCAACGTCGATGCCGCCGATCTGGCGGCCACCCTTGCGCAGGTCATGGGTGAGAGCACTGCAACTTCGGAACCGGCAGCGACGCCCGTACCTGCCGCACCAGGCGGCGCGGCGGTGCCCGGCGCGGCGGCGACGCCGGCATCCTCCGCAGTACGCCAGAATCCCAGCTCGCGCGTCGTCGTCAATAAAGCGGGGAACAGCATCATCATCAAGACGACGCCGGCCGAATACCAGCAATGGTACGGCCTGCTTCAGGAACTCGACCGCCCGGCGCGCGCCGCGCTGGTGATGGCGACGATCGCGGAAATTCGTTTGAATAAAAAAGACACCTTCGGTTTCAACTGGATGCTCCAACAGTTCCAGATGCACGGTCACAATATCAGCACTGGCACTTCTTTGCCGGTACTTCCGGGAAAGTCCGTTGAAACTGGTACTTTCCGCATTGGGATGGCGACGCTGAAGGGTGATCCGCGCGCCTTGCTTAGCATGCTATCGACCGAAAACCGCATCAAGGTGCTTTCCAACCCCAGCCTCATGGCGCGCAATGGCGAAACGGCCACTATCCAGGTCGGCACCGACGTGCCGATCCTGAGCAGCCAGATCACCACGCCGGTTGGCAACGCGGGCGGGGCTGCGAATCCTCCTTCGGTGGCCAGCCTGCAAACCGTGCAGTACCGCCAGACCGGCGTTATGCTGAAGGTCAAGCCCGTCATCCACGCCGGCGGCCGCATCGAAATCGACGTGACGCAGGAGGTGAGTCTCGTGCAGGAAGTGACTTCGGAAAGCGGTGCACAAAAACAACAAAGCCTGACGCCGCCAGTGCTGTCACGCAAGCTCGATACCAAAGTCAGCGTCGCTGATGGCAACACCATCGTTCTCGGCGGCCTCATTCAGGAAAATAAGTCGGAAGGTAAATCCGGCATCCCCTTCCTCAAGGACATTCCCTATCTCGGTGCGCTTTTCCGCACCAGCATGGCGAATGCGGTCGATCGCACGGAACTGATCGTCCTGCTGACGCCCTACGTCGTTGAGGACGATTTCGACGCCAACGCCATTACCGACACCTTCCGCAACCAGTTTTCCTGGGCGCAGGAGATCAAACCCAAGGATCTTTCCACAAAAAATACCGACGGCGACGCGCTGACCGAAAACGCCGTGCAGCCGCCGGCGCCCGTCGAGCGCCGCCCCGTACCGGGCAGCGAGGTCAGCGGCGGAACGGGCAGCGAAGCCGGCAATGGCGCAGGCAGTGCGGGCAGTGCCGGACTGACCGACACCGGCGGCAGCCACCGTTTCAGCGGTGGATTCGGCCAGGCGGGGGCACTGGGGACGCAAAACGGCGCGGCGCCGACCGCCGTGCCGACCACGCGCCCGAATGCTGGAACAACGCCCGACGACGCGCCGCCTCCGTCCTACCGCTCCCGTCCCTACCACCTCACCGACCTGAGTGAGGCAAAAAATGCGGCGCAGAACGCGCGGCGGCGGTCGGCAAATGCGGTGCATGAGCAGTCGCGCATCTTTGTCCCGCCCGATGACCTGCCCAAAACGGGCGCTTCCGATAAATCCGCTGCTGCGGCTTCCGGCGTGGCTGCTTCTGCAGCACGCTCCACTGCACCCGCGGCGCGGCGAAGCGCTGCATCGGGAGCACCGGCGTCTGGGCTGCGCGGCGCTTCCAGTCAGCAGGGCGCGACTGCCACTACGCCAGCTGGCACATCAGCCAATGCACCGGCCGGTACAACGCGCAATGCATCGGCGGGTGCCTCAACCAATACCGCGGCCGAGAGCGAGCGCAAACCGGTGACTGACGAAGCCATGAAAAAAGAACTGCTCGAACTCATGCGCGGCGCTGGTGGCGCGGGGGCCGCTGGTGCTACTGGCGCTTCTTCCGGCACAAGTTCCGGCAAATAACGGACGGAGATTGTCGGGCCGCGGCGTCGCTATTTCGCCGCCATTCCGCCGAACGCCCCGCGCGGCCCATGTCTTATCCGCCTCGGCGCAGTGCATCCGGCGGGGCGCTCTGCGAATATTCTGGCGGGATGCTGCCGGTCGTCTCTCGTCGTAGTCCTGTTCTACTAGCTGCTTCGGCGGCAGCGCACGCAGCGGTGCGGCGTTGGCCGCTTAGCCCGCATTTCTCACAGATAGAAGGTGCATCGCGGCCGGAGATATAAGAAAGTTTTTTTGCGAGAACGACTTAACCATATCTCTGAGGAAGCCGCGATGCCGACACAGTGTACCGTAGTCAGCCCATGCGCGAAGCGTATTGATGGCCGCCAGGTGGCGGTGGATTTCGACGGAGGGCAGATCAGTTCGGATGCGGGCGCGCTGTTGCTGCGCGAGGTCGATCGCACCTTGCGGCTGACCGAACGGGTGGCGGCCTGCTTCGAGGATGGGCGCGATCCGGAGCTGATCGAACACACGGTGCACACGTTGGTGATGCAACGGATCGTGGGGATCGCGCTGGGCTACGAGGACCTGAACGATCACGATCAATTGCGCCGTGACCCGGTACTGGCCACGCTGGCCGGTAAGCTCAGCGCTCGGCGCAAGGGCTGCGAGCCGCTGGCGGGCAAGTCGACCTTGAACCGGCTCGAACATGCCCCCGACACCAAGGACGGTTCGCGCTATCACAAGATCGCTCACGATCCGGCGGCCTTCGAGTCGCTGTTCGTCGCGTGCTTCATTGAGGCGCACGAGCAGGCACCTGACGAGATCATCCTCGATCTGGACGCCACCGACGACCCGCTGCACGGCCAGCAGGAAGGGCGTTTCTTCCATGGTTACTACGGCGGCTACTGCTACCTGCCGCTGTACATCTTCTGCGGCCGACATCTGCTCGCCGCCAAGCTGCGCCGGGCCAACACGGATGCCTCGGCGGGCAGCATCGATGAACTCGAACGCATCGTCACCCAGATCCGCCGCCACTGGCCGGAGGTGCGCATCGTGCTGCGTGCCGACTCGGGCTTTGCGCGCGATGCCTTGATGAGTTGGTGCGAGCAGACGCACATCGACTTCGTCTTCGGGCTGGCCAAGAACGACCGGCTCAAGGCCCAGATCGAAACCGAGATGAGCCAGGCGCAGGCCGAATGCACCCAGACCGGCAAGCCCGCACGGCGGTTTCGCGACTTCACCTACCGCACCCTTGACAGCTGGTCGTGCGCCCGGCGGGTCGTCGGCAAGGCCGAGCAGCTGCCGGGCAAGGCCAATCCGCGCTTCATCGTCACCAGCCTGGACGCTCAGCGCTGGCCGGCACGCGAACTGTACGAGGCGCTGTACTGCGCCCGAGGCGAAATGGAGAACCGCATCAAGGAGTGCCAGCTACACCTGTTCGCCGATCGCACCTCAACGGCGACGATGCGGGCCAATCAGCTGCGGCTGTGGTTCGCCTCCTTCGCCTACGTCATGCTCGAAGCGCTGCGCCGCATCGGGCTGGCTGGCACCGAACTGGCCGAGGCCACCTGCGAGAGCCTGCGCCTGAAACTGCTCAAGATCGGCGCACGGGTCAAGATCAGCGTGCGCCGCATCCATGTCAGCATGGCCAGCAGTCATCCGTTCCAGACCACCTGGCGCCTGGCCCAGGCCAGACTCGCCCCCGGCTGATCCGCCACGCCACCGTGGCCCTGCTGATCCGATCGCGCTCCCGTTCGCGCGAGGCGGTCTCATGCCCAAACAGCGCCGCTTGCCCCCTCAACGCACCTGACCGCTCGCAGAACCTCACCCGCCTGCACTCCATTGGCCGCTCGCAGGCCTGAATCCTCGCGGTCACGGCGACGCGTGAAGGAAAAAACCGCGCCAACGGGGGCCGAACCGTGAGAGTGTGAGAAATGCGGGTTAGCCCTTTATCGCCACCGGGTGCGCCAGCCGGTCTATGTCGCCAGACTGCCAAACCGGCTCCATGCGATCTCGTAGCTCATGCTACCGTGGAACCACTCCGTGTAGCTTCACCGTGGTGTCTGTGTCCGACGCTTTTCGGGCGGGTGCTCCTTGAACGCATCCGGCGCGAAAATCACTTACGGCCTCGCATCCCGCATTCCTTGGGCGAGTGCAACGGGGCGGCAAACTTTCGGAATCAGTAGGGGAGTGCGGATCGGGCGCAGGGCGAAACCGTCAGCGTTTCTTGCGTGCCGTTACCGGCCGGGCTAATCGAAAAACCGGCATAAATACCGACTGCAGTGTCCGCTTCTGATACAGTGCTCGATATTTTGGTCGCTGTATTTTTTTACATTTATGTTGCGTATGAGACAAAGTGAAAAAATATGGGCGGATATTCGCCCTAAATCTTGTCAATCTCACTGGTTTGTGTAAAATTATGCGAAACCTTGTAAAAGTGAGTGGCGTTCCGTGCTGCGGTGTATGCAGGCAGAGCGCGACAAGTACGGGAATTTCAAGGTTTTGTTGTTGTTTGTTCACCTTTGGGCGGCGCGGTCAGTCGACTGGTCGCGCAGCGTATCGGCAGGGCGGCTTGCTTGTTCTGTCCGTTTGACTGCCAGGCGCAACGCTTAAATTTTTTTTTGAGGATCCCTAGATGAATAAAACTCTTGCTTCACGTTTAGTCGTTGGCGCCCTCGCTGCCATCGCTGCCGGCGGCGTCATGGCCGGTCAGATCCAGTCATCTTCGACGCCGATCGCGCGCGAAGTCATTACCGCCGATGACATGAACATCGTTTCGCCGCAGATCGCTTACCGCTTCACCGGTGACGTTACCGCGACGGCGAACCACCAAGTCTTTCAGATGCAGTTCACCCTGTCCGCAGGCAAGTGGGTTGCAGTTCCGGGTGACGGAGCTTTTTCCATTACCGACGGTATAAGCAACGTGGTTCAGGACCAGACGGCCGGCGCGCCTGGCGGCGGCGCCCAGGCTGCCTATCAGATCGTCGGCAAGGGCCTGACCGCTGACGGCAAGACCCTGTGGGTGACCTTCGACGTGGCGCAGGGGCCAAATGCAACGATCCGCCAGCCCCTTATTTCCGTCAACACGACGAAGAACACAATCAATGGCGTGGCTTTGACGGACGTTTCCGCGCAGCGTAACGAAATTAACAACCTCAAGTCGGTTGTCGGCGATATCGTCGCCGATTATGAAGGGACGGCCGGTACGAACGACAACAACTTCGCCGCCAAGTGTATCGATAACAAAGAAATCAAGGTCGACATCAAGCACTTTATCGGCTTGGCTAATCCGGCTGCGATGGCTGTGGCAGGGACGAACGGTACGCCTGACGAACACACACGTGCCGCTTCGACCAACGAGGGCACGCTGTTTACCTTCCCGACCAACATCAAGATTAATGTAGAGCCGTCGACCGGCGCGGTGCGCCTGTCCCCGGGCGGTTCGATGCAATTCCAAATGGCAAGGCCGGGTGAAGCCTTTGTCAACCCCACACTGGCCAATATGGGTAAGGTCACGCTGGTGCAGAATGCGGTGGGTTCTGATGCAAACGTCACTGACAAGTACCTGCTGTCGGCTGGGCCGGGCGTGCTGGGGCAAGCGCCGGCAACCCGGAATGACGGCCCGGTAGAAGTGGAAAGCTTCAAGGTTAAGGTTTATGCATCTAATGGCTTTGTTCCGGGCGGCCGCGTCTTTATCTCCGAACAGGTGAACTGTGGCACCGACCTCGGCGGCGTTGACATTAACGCGGCCAATGCGGCCGGCCCGGTGACGCCGACCGTGCCTACCGGATCCATCAATACGCTCTTCCCGGTAGCCGGTACGGGTCCTGCCTATATCTGTTACCGTGTGCCCGGTGCGGAGACGATTCCTGCCTCCAGTTTCTGGGCGCGCGCCGATCTGGACAAGCCAACCGCCAATCCTAATTTGTTTGAACAGGACAACGTCTGTAACGGCCAGTTGTTCGGCATGGGCGGTGGCCTGAAGATCGACGTGCGTAACTACGCGCCGGCCGCAGGCGTTGCCACCAGCGGCTGGATGTCGGTGATTCGCCTCATCAACAACAGCGACAGCTCGGCGGCGGACGTCTACGCCCAGATCATCCATCAGGATGGCAAGATCGGCAAGTGGGGCAAGATTGCCCAACTGCCGGTGCGCGGCGTCACCAACCTGACCTCGCCACAGCTCGAAGCGATGCTGGTCAATGAACCTGAAGCGGCCGATGCAAACGCCAACAACGGCGAGGCAGCAAATCTGCGCGCCGACGAAAATCAAACCGGTGCGCCGCGTCTGCGTATCACCTCCAATACCGCTCAATCGCTGCGTGTTCAAAACTACGTCGTCAATAACGCTACCGGCGAAATGTTCGAAGCCTCGAACAGCCAGGGTGTTGACTTCGAAGGCCGCGAAGACCGTGCTGCGAAGACTACGCCAGACGACGTTAGCGGTCAGCAGTTCATCAGCCAGGACGCCAACAGCGGTCTCAACCTCCGCTAATTGGGTGCTGTCTTTCCGGGGTCGCCCGCCGATCCCGGAAGGCGCAAAAACGGCAAAGCCGGCAACCTTGCCGGCAGCAGTTACAAAGAGGGGCATTGCCCCTCTTTTTTTGCCCGTATTTCTGCCCTCTCCACAAGGAGAAGGCTCTTTTATAGCGGGTTAAATTAGCTTTCGATACAAAGCAGCCAGCCGCGAATAGTACAAGTAGTACGGCAAGGCGCAGCAACGCCGTAGCAAACGTTAAGTGAATTCGCTACAGTGCCCGACAGGGCGCAGGGCTTTTCAAGAGATGCCCTGAAACCCGCGTGGATAAAGGGCTTCCGGGTAGGGGGTCCGGAGATGCCCTATTTACAAGGATTCCAGAGCACCCTTTCGGAGATGCCCGACTGACACGGGCTTGCGAGCCCCCTTTTAGAAATGATGGCCTGTCACGCCAAGTGGGTAATGCGCTGCCTGCATTTGTCTAAGGCTTAGCGGCGCAGGGCGCTGAACGCGCCGATTTCCCACTCGCGCAAGGCGATCAGCATGCCCGTGCCGTGGCGTTTGGGCAGGGGCGAAGCGAGGCTTTCTTCGTGCAGCTCGGCGAATTTCTGGCGCAGCCGGCGCATTTCCGTCTGCATTCTGGCGATGGCGGCATCGGTCAGCATGGCGTGGGAAAAAGCCATGACGGCGTTTTCGCCGGCAAACTCGCCGGAGAGAAAGTCATGCATGCCGTGTTCGCGGAAGTAGGAGCGAATCGGCCCGTGCGGCAGCCAGTCAAAGTCGCGGGCGACGTTTAGGCGAATGCGGTTGCCGGGCATCAGCGTGATTAGCCGCAGGCGGTCGAGCCGGACGAGTCGTCCGATGCATTCGGCTTCGCTGATTTGGTAGCGTTCGACGATGTCGGCGATTTCCCACTGGTTGAGCACACAGACGGCGACGAGCAGGAGCTTTACGTCGGAAACCAGTTCCTTTTCCTGCACTGCGCTCAGCGTGTGCAGGCGCTTTTCCGCCACCGCCGCTTCCTGCGCCAGTTCGGCGAGCGTGTAGCCGAGCAGATGCGCGATGTCGACGATCCGGTCGAGGCTGAAGCGCCCGGAAGCGAACAGGCGCTTGACGCTGGCTTCTGACAGATGCAGCGCCTGCCCCAGATCGCGGTAAGTCATGCCCTGGATTTTGAGGCGGCGTTTGAGCGTGTTGACGAGCTGACGGGTTTCATTCATGGCATGCACCTTAAAAAGTCTCGATATTTAATACTAAATAAGATTATACCTAATACGAATAATGAATTAGTATCTTTTTAATCTCCCTTTTGGCATTCTGAGCGCACCTTGTTTGAGGAGAACAATGATGAAAAACATCGCTCGATGCCTGCCCTGGGCGGCGCTCTGCGCCCTGCTGCTGGCCGCACTGTGCCACGGGCCGGTTGGCCAGTTGCCTCATTACCATGATTTTGCCGACCAGACGCCGGTGCTGGGGATTCCCCATGCGCGAGATGTCGTTTCCAACCTGGGCTTTGCCCTCGTCGCGCTCTGGGGTTGGGCGCGGCTGAGAGGCGGTGAGCGTTTCCGCGCGCTGGGTGGCGGCGCGCCGGGCTACCGGCTGTTTCTGGCCGCCCTGTTGCTGACGGCGTTCGGCTCGGCCTGGTATCACCTGGCGCCGGATAACGCCCGCCTGATCTGGGATCGGCTGCCCATCGCGCTGGCCTGCGCCGGCCTGCTGGCGGGGGTTTGGGGCGAAACGCACGCGGCGAGCAGGTGCAGCGGCGCTTGGCTGAGCGCGCTGCTCGCGGTTTTCGCCGTGTTCAGCGTGTTCTGGTGGTATGCCACGGAATTGCGCGGGCAGGGCGACCTGCGCTGCTACCTGCTGCTGCAAATCGCGCCTTTCGTTCTGGTGCCGATGTGGCAATGGCTGCGCGGCCGTCCGGTGGCCGAGCGTCGTGCATTTGGCATCGCTTTGCTACTATACGCCGTAGCCAAAGCGGCCGAGCTGTACGACCACGAAATCGGCCGTCTGCTCGGCGGGCTGACCGGCCACACGCTCAAGCATCTGCTGGCAACGGCCGCCGCCGGCGTCATTGTGGCCGACCTGGTGCGGCGATCCCGTCAGCCTGCCCGTCAGAAATAAAGAAATAACGAGAGACAAAAAAGAAAGGAACTCCCATGCTCAAAGCCTTGCTGCGCTTTGTAATGAAAGCCCTGTTCCGCGTCGAACTACAGGGCGACACGGCAGTATTTAGCAATGAGAGAACGTTGATTGTAGCCAATCACGAGTCGTTTCTCGACGGCCTGCTGATCGGGCTGATGATGCCGGTCGATGCCGTGTTTGTCATTCATTCGCAAATTGCGGCGCGCCCGTTTTTCCGCTTCATGCTGCGCTTTGTGCCGCATTTGACGGTCGAGTCCACCAGCCCGCTGGCCATGAAGCAGATCGTCAAGCTGGTGGAAACCGGCCAGCCGGTAGTGATTTTTCCCGAAGGGCGCATCACCAAAACCGGCTCGCTGATGAAGGTCTATGACGGCGCCGCCTTCGTGGCCGCCCGAACCGGCGCGACCGTCGTGCCCGTGCGCATCGACGGGGCGGCGCGCAGCTATTTTGGCCGGCTGGCGGGCATCTATCCGCGCAAGCTGTTCCCGAAGGTGACGATGACGGTACTGCCGCGCCGCGCGATTCCCATGCCCGATTTGCCTTCCGCCAAAGAGCGCCGCCGCCGCGCCGGCGAGCTGATGCGCCACATCCTGCTCGACATGCTGGTGGCGACGCGGCCGCAGCGTACGCTGTTCGAGGCGTTCCTCGAAGGCCGCGCGATTTTCGGCGCGCAGTACAAGCTGGTCGAGGATATCCGCCTCGTCGAGGAATCCTACGGCTCGCTGCTCAAAATGTCGCTGGGGCTGTCGCGCATTACCGGCCGGCTGAGCCAGCCCGGCGAAATCGTCGGCCTGCTCATGCCCAACGCCGCGCCCGCCATGGGGCTGATTCTGGCGCTGTCGATCGGCAGGCGCGTGCCGGCGCTGCTCAACTATACGGCCGGCGCGGACGGCATGCGTTCGGCCTGCGTCGCAGCCGGCATCAAAACCGTCATCGCTTCGCGCGGCTTCATCGAAAAGGCGCGCCTGACGGCGACGGTTGCGCAGCTGGCCGAGGCGGGAGCGATTCGGATCGTCTATGTGGAAGACTTCCGCGCACAGATCACCTCGGCCGATAAGCTCTGGCTGCTCTGGCGCATGTATTTCCCCGCCGGCGCGGCCGTGCCGCAAACGCCCGACGACCCCGCCGTGGTGCTGTTTACTTCCGGCTCCGAGGGTAAGCCCAAGGGCGTCGTGCATTCGCACAATTCGCTGCTTTCCAACGTTGCGCAGATTCGCGCCGTCGCCGATTTTACGCCGCACGACAAGTTCATGATGGCGCTGCCGCTGTTCCACTCCTTCGGCCTCACCTGCGGCGTGCTGCTGCCGCTGGTGGCCGGCTGCAAGGTGTTTCTCTACCCCAGCCCGTTGCACTACCGCATCATTCCGGAGATCGTTTATGACCGCGACTGCACCGTGCTGTTCGGGACGTCTACCTTCCTCGGCAACTACGGCAAGTACGCGCATCCCTACGATTTCGGGCGGCTGCGCTACGTCGTTGCCGGCGCCGAAAAACTTTCCGAAGAAGTGCGCCGCCTATGGATTGAGAAGTTCGGCATCCGCATTCTGGAGGGCTACGGCGTCACCGAATGCGCGCCGGTCGTCGCCGTCAATGTGCCCATGGCCTGCAAGATCGGCACGGTCGGCCAGCTTCTGCCCGGCATTGAACAGGTGCTGGAGCCGGTGCCCGGCATCGATAACGGCGGGGCGCTGTACGTGAAGGGGCCGAACGTGATGAAGGGCTACCTGCTCTACGACCAGCCCGGCGTGATTCAGCCGCCGGCCGCCAAGGGTGCGGGCTGGTACGCAACGGGCGACATCGTGACGATCGACGATGAAGGCTTTGTGACCATTCGCGGGCGAATCAAGCGCTTTGCCAAGATTGCCGGTGAAATGATTTCGCTCGAAGTCGTCGAGAAGAACGCGGCCGACGCTGCGCCAGGCTTTGCCCACGCCGCATCAACGCGCAGCGACGCGGCCAAGGGCGAGGCGTTGGTGCTGTTCACCACGGCGCCCGCGCTCACGCGCGAGCAGCTGCTTGCCGCTGCCAAGGCCGCCGGTTCCACAGAACTTTCGGTGCCGCGCATCATTCGCCATGTGGCGGCCATTCCGCTGCTCGGCTCCGGCAAAACCGATTACGTCACGCTCAAGCGCATGGCCGAGGAGAACGCAGGCGATGAGGGCGGTAAAAACAGTGGGAACGGTGAAAGCAGTGAGAGTGGACAAAGCACACCAAGCGACCCCTCCGCCCGGAGCGCGGCCACTGCCGGCGCCTGAGCAAACACGCTGGAGAAATCATCACCATGAGTAACCAGTTTCAACTGATGCGCGAGCAGCGCTTCCGTCCCTTCTTTTTCACCCAGTTTCTCGGCGCGTTTAACGACAATGCGTTCAAGACGGCGCTGATCACGCTGGTCACTTTTCGCGCCGGGCAGCTCACCACGCTGGACGGCAAGATGCTGGCGACCCTGCTGCCCGGCCTGTTCATCCTGCCGTTCTTTCTCTTTTCGGCGACTAGTGGGCAGATCGCCGACAAATACGAAAAATCGATGCTGGTGCGCCTGACCAAATGCCTCGAAATCGGCATCATGCTGCTCGCTGCCTGGGGCTTCATGGCTCGCAGCTTCTGGCCGCTTGTTGCCGCCCTGTTTCTGATGGGCGCGCAATCGACGCTGTTCGGCCCGGTCAAGTACGCCTATTTGCCGCAGCATCTGCGCGAGGAAGAACTGATCGGCGGCAACGGCATGGTCGAAATGGGCACCTTCGTCGCCATCCTGGCCGGCGAGATTCTCGGCGCGTGGCTGGCAATGGCCAATGACGGCGCACTGCTGACGTCGGCGACGGTTATCGCCGTGGCCGTTGCGGGGTACTGGGTCAGCCGCGGCGTGCCGCATTCGCCAGCCGCCGACCCCCAGCTGCGCATCAACTGGAATCCGGTGAGCGAAACCTGGCGCAACCTGAAATTTGCGCGCGGCAACCGCACCGTCTGGCTGTCTCTGCTCGGGACTTCGTGGTTCTGGTTTTACGGGGCAACGATTCTGGCGCAGTTTCCCACCTTCACCAAAGACGTGCTGCACGGCGATGAAAGCGTTTTCATCCTGCTCCTGACGGTGTTCTCGCTCGGCATCGGCATCGGTTCGCTGCTGTGCGAAAAACTCTCCGGCGGCAAGGTGGAAATCGGCCTGGTGCCTTTCGGCGCTATCGGCCTGACGGTTTTCGGCGTCGACCTCTACTGGGCGAGCCTGAACGCTGGCGCAGCCAGCCTGCCCGCCGGGCTTGCCCACGGCGCTTATGATTTTCTGGGCGCGCTGGGGCAAGCCACGCACTGGCGCGTGCTGCTGGACATCGCCTTGCTGGGGCTGTTTGGCGGCTTCTACATCGTGCCGCTCTACGCCCTCATCCAGACGCGCAGCGAGAAAAGCCACCAGTCGCGCATCATCGCCGCCAACAATATTCTCAACGCCCTGTTCATGGTGATTTCCGCTGTCGTTTCCATGGCGCTGTTCGCGCTGGGGCTGTCGATTCCGCAGCTCTTTCTGGCGACGGCGCTGTTCAATGTCGTCGTGGCGGCGTACATCTACCGCCTGGTGCCGGAGTTCCTCATCCGCTTTGTCGTCTGGCTGCTCGTTCATTCCGCCTACCGGCTGGAGAAACGGGGCATTGAACAGGTGCCGGAAAGCGGCGGCGCGCTGCTGGTCAGCAACCATACCAGCCTTGCCGATGTCCTTCTGATTACAGCCGCCAGCGTCCGCCCGCCGCGTTTTGCCATCGACCCGAGGCACTTTGCGCGGCCGCTGCTCGGCGCCGTGCTGCGTGAAGGCCGGGCGATCCCTTTGCCTGGGGAGGCCGGTCAGGTCGGCGAGGCCGCAAGAGACGGCGCGCCGTCGGCGGCCATGCAGACGGCGCAAGCCGCCATCGAATCGGCGCTGGCTGCCGGTGAAATCGTAGTCGTTTTTCCCGAAACCGGCACTGAGGCCGACGGGCAGGTACGTCCCTTCTGCCCGTGGTTTGCGGCGCTGCTCGAGGTGCTGCGCGCGCGGCATCCGGCAACACCCGTGCTGCCTCTGGCGCTGCATGGGCTGGAGGACAGCGCCTTCGCTGCCGCCCGCCTGCGCCTTGGTCAGCGTCTGGCGCGGCTGCGCCCGTTCCGCCGGGTTGCCGTCACGGTCGGCGCGCCGCAGGCCGCCTCGGCAGCGGCCGCTGAATCCGTGCGGCAGGCGCTGTGTTTCCTGGCCGATGCCCAAACCGTACAATCCCGATTATGATGGGTCAGTGAATTTTCCATGAAACGCTTTGCAAAAATATTTTTGCGCGCGCTCAAAGGGGCGGGCGTGATTTTTGCCCTGGGCTTTGGCGTCGCGCTGCTGCTGGGCGGCGGGCTGTCCGCCTGGCACAACGACGGCCGGCGCATCGACTGGCGTACGATGCCGCGCCGCTCGGCGGGACTGGCGCCCGACCCGAAAAAGCACGTCGACACGGCCATCGTGCAGGTGTACGTCGCGCCCACCTATGGCTGGCGGGGCTACGTGGCCGTGCATCCGTGGCTGATCTACAAGCGGGCGGGGCAGACGGCGTTCACCCGCTACGAGGTCATAGGCTGGGGCGGCGGCAGCGTCGTCAAGCGCAACGCCGACCTGCCCGATGCCTTTTGGGCCGGCAAGCGACCGCGCTTGCTCATCGAGCATCGCGGTGCGGGCGTCGAGGCGATGATCAACCGCATTGAGGCGGCCGTCCGCAGTTACCCCTATCCGCGCGAGTACCGCAGCTATCCCGGCCCCAACAGCAACACCTTCATCGCGCACATTGGCCGCGAAACGCCGGCGCTGGCGCTCGATCTGCCGGCCAACGCCATTGGCAAGGACTACCGGCCGCTTGCCCATCCGTTCGGGCGCTCGCCCAGCGGCAGCGGCGGACAGGTTTCTCTGCTGGGCATGCTTGGCCTGAGCGTCGGGCCGGAAGAGGGCTTTGAAGCCAACGTGCTGGGGCTCAATTTCGGCATCGACGTCCGGCCGCTCGGCCTGCGTTTGCCTTTCGCCGGACGGCTGCCGTGACGGCCGGCGACGCGCTGCGGCAGATTTCACCGGCGTCCGGCAAAGCGGGTGTTTGCCGCCCAATCAACGGCGTTGCGCGCCCCGGCGCCGCGTCGTATCGTTGCTGCCGCCGAATACGGGCAGGGCGCGACAGATCGGTCAGGTTGGGCGAATCGTGACGGATCGCGAACGAAAAATGAACGACAGAAAAATGATGAGCCATGCGGCGGCTGCGCCGGGCAGGGGGATCAGGGCGGCGATTTTCGATGCCGACGGCACGCTGATCGACAGCGAAGAACCGGGCATGGAAGTGCTCTACGAACAGGCCGTGCGGATCGGGCTGACGCGCTCGCGCGAAGAGGCGTTCCGGTGTTTCCGCGGCAGCCGCATGGCCGACTGCGTGGCTTGGATCGCGGCCAATTCACCGGAAACGCAGCCCGCGCGCGATGAGGCTTACTGGACGGACTTTACGCGCCATGTGCGCGAACGGCAGGCCGAGCGTTTCCGTCAATCGCTGCTGCCGATGCCCGGTGCGGAAGCCTTGCTCGCCGGCCTGCGCATCCCTTTTTGTCTGGCGACAAACGGCCCGCGCCGGAAGATCGATCTGACGCTGGCGCTGACCGGACTCGACCGTTTTTTTGGCGAGCGTGTCTTTTCAGCCTACGAAAGCGGTTTTTTCAAGCCCGACCCGCGCCTCTTTCTCCTCGCCGCCGAGCACATGGGCGTTGCGCCGGAATACTGCGCCGTCGTCGAAGATAGCCTGCCGGGCATCGAAGCCGGGCTGGCCGCCGGCATGCAGGTTTTTTCGCTGCACGAGCCGGCCGGACTGCCCGTCCGCCTGATCGAGCGGGTCACGCATATCGCTGCGCTGGACGAACTGGCCGCGTACCTGACCTGAAGCGCACTCCCGCTTGATAGCGGCCCCCTTTGCCAAAATACGGCGTTGCTGTGTTGGCCTTGCCTTGCCGTACTACTTGTACTGTCATCGGCTCGCCGCCTTGTCTTTTGGCAAAGTTGAGCCGCTATAGATTGTCTGGTCTTTAAAAACGGCTGCCCGCAACCCCGCGTGGAGTGGGCGTTTACAGGCAGGTGCCTCTGGAACCCTTATAAATAGGGCGTTTGCGGATAGGGTGCCCGGAAACGCCCTAAATACGCGGGCTAGCGGGCAGGTGCCCTGAGATACTTTAAATATAGGAATTACCAAGGCCTGTGCGCTGACTTCCACCCACGGAACTTCTCTTGATGTCGTTGCGCTGAGCGGCAGCGCGCCCCGCTGACTTTCTTTGCCTCGCCAAAGAAAGTCAGCAAAGAAAGGCGACCCCAGGCGCAGATGACTCCTTGCCGCGGGCAGCGTGGCGGCGGGCTTGATTAACTCGCTGCGCTCAAATAATCAAGCCCTTGTTCCCGCTAAGCTGCCCCGCGCCTGCGGCTGCGCCTAAGGGGTTTTGGGGTGCTTCGTGGTGATCGAATACGCGAAAGGGCATATCTGGAAACCCGCGTCGATAAAGATGCTCTAGGTAGGTGCTCCGAACGCCGCGTGGATAGGGCGTTTCCGGGCGAGTGCTCTGAGATGCTCTGTGTATAAGGGGTTCTGGGCATCCTTGGAGATGTCCGTGGATAAAGGGTTTCAGAGGGTTGGTTGGGCACAGTGTTCCGGTTTATGTTTTTTGATGCTCTGAACCCCTTTATTTACGGGGACCTCCGGGCATTTTATGTTTTCTACCCTGTTTTTACGGATTTCAGAGGGGTGCTACAGAAGCTTAATAGCGGCTCGACTTTGTTAAAAGACAAGGCGAGCCAACGCCGTAGTTTGGTAAAGGAAGCCGCTATAAAAGGCAAGGCAAGGCCAACGCGGTATGTCTACCAAGGGAACCGCGATTAGGGAAAGCCGCCATGCAAGGTTCAGCGATATATCCACGCGATGTCTTCATGGGTGAACGCTTCGGGGAACAGGTATTCGCCGCGAAATACGGCGATGTCCAGGTACTGCCATTTCGGATTGAATTGCGGCGCGTGCCGGCGCACGGCATCGAGCACTACGTGCGTGCAGTAAAACGGCTGATGATTGCGTTCGTCCAGCACGAACGGTTTGCCTTGCAGACGGGCGGCGTAGTCGGCGCTTTGCCGGCGCTGGCTGGCGTTGAGAAAACGCGGGCGGGCGACGGCCACCGCATCCGCCTTGTCCGCCGCCGCGAAGTCGGCCAGTGGCGTGAGCAGAACCTGATTGGGCAAATTGGGGTCGTCATCGGTGGTGGCGTGCGCGACGACAATATGCGGGTCGGTCTGCACCACCATGCCGATATGCGAATACGGGCTGTGGCTGATGCGCTTGATGAAGCGGCTATCGACGGAAACGCCGCTTCGGAAGATCCAGTCGCCGGCCTGCAAGCGGGATGTGTCGGGCAGCAATGCCTGCGGTTGCGGCGCCGGCAGAGGCTTTGCGGGCGGTTGCCGGTCATGCGCGAACCCGATCCAGGCGGCGGCCGAGAGGGCCGCCGATAACGAGAGGGCGGCCGCAAATAATAAAACCGTCCGCTGGCGCGGGCGGTTTTTCCAAAATGTCACAGCCGGACTTTCCAGCCTGTGCCGGTGTCGATCAGCCTCACATAATCCTGCCGCGTATCTCCTAGCTTGAAGCGGATTTTGACCCTGACGTTGGCCCGCTTGTTGTCTTCGGGATCAAACCGGGCCGGTTCCGCCGTGATTTCTGCGATGCCGCCGCGTTCTTCGGCATATTTCTTTTGTTTGGCTACGCTTGCCTTGACTTTGCCGCTGACAATTTCTTTTTCGCCGGGCTTTTCTTTCCGCTCGTCGGGCATATAAATCATCGCAATGACCGCATCGGCATTGCCGCTGTAGCTTTCGGCAATGAATTTTTTGGCCGTTTTTTCTGGCGAACTGCTCGAACAGGCAGCCAGCAGAAATAAAATGGCAAGCACGGAAAGGCATTTGTTGATTACACGCATGGCGGAATCCTTATCGAGAAATATACGGTGATGAGAAAAGCAATTTTAAACCGCCGAACAGAGGCTGGCGGGCTGGGCTGAATGGGTCGCGGTAGCGTGGTGTAGGGAAAACGCGGGTGGAGCGGGTCGCTGGCTGTGGCGGGCGCCGCCTTTCGGCTTCCGGCAAAACAGAAAGCGGAAAGGCTGCCCGCCCGTCACCGTGCGTGGTCTACAGCACGGCGGCGATGGATTCGGCCACGTAATCGACGTTGCCTTCATTCAGCCCGGCGATGCACATGCGGCCGGTGCGGACGAGATAGACGCCGAATTCTTCGCGCAGGCGGTCGACCTGCTCCGGCGAGAGGCCGGAGTAGCTGAACATGCCGCGCTGGGTGATGAGGTAGCCGAAGTCGCGCCCCGGCGCTTTGGCCGAAAGCACGTCGAAAAGACGCTGGCGCATGGCCTTGATGCGCGTGCGCATTTCGCCGACCTCGGCCTGCCACTCGGCTTTCAGTGCGGGATCGCCCAGCACCGTCGAGACGACCAGCGCCCCGTACATGGGCGGGCTGGAATAGTTGCGGCGGATGTTGAATTTAAGCTGGCCAAATACCTGCGCCGCCTGCTGCGCATCCGGGCAGATGATGGACAGCCCGCCGCAGCGCTCGGCATAGAGCGAAAAATTCTTGGAGAAGGAATTGGAAACGGCAAAGCTAAGGCCGGCGTCCGCCAATGCGCGGACAAAAAATGCATCTTCCTCGAAGCCGTCGCCAAAGCCCTGATAGGCAATGTCCAGAAAAGGAATCAGCTCGCCCGCTTTGAGCACGTCAAGAATGCGCAGCCATTGTTCCCGGCTGGGGTCGAGGCCGGTCGGGTTGTGGCAGCAGGGGTGCAACAGGACGATGCTGCGGCGCGGCAGCGATTTGAGGCAGTCCAGCATGGCCTCAATGCTCAAGACGCCCTTTTTACCGTCGTAATACGGGTAATCATTGACGACAAACCCGGCGCCAGCAAAGATCGAGCGGTGGTTGTCCCAGGTCGGGTCGCTGACCCAGACCTGTGAATCGGGAAAAGTCGCCTTGAGAAAATCCGCCCCCACCTTGAGAGCGCCTGAGCCGCCGATCGTCTGGATGGTCGCCACGCGCCCGGCTTTGAGCAGCGGATGATCCTCGCCAAACAAGAGCTTCTGTACCGCTGTGCGGTACGCCTCCAGCCCCTCCATGGGCAGATAAGCCTTGGGCAACGCCATTGCGGCAATGCGCGCCTCGGCCGCCTGCACGCAGCGCAGCACCGGCACCTTGCCTGATTCGTCGTAATAGATGCCGATGCCCAAATTGACCTTGCGCGGGCGCGTGTCGGAAAGAAAAGCCGCCATCAGGCCGAGGATCGGATCGCCGGGATAGGGAGGAACGTGTTGGAACATGATGAAAACCTGTCAGAAAATCGGGAAGTCAGGAAAAGACCAGCATCAGCCGGAACAAGATGAACGCCGTGGCGGAGGGCTTATGCTGGCACGCCGAATATGCGTACTACCAGAACCAGCACGCCAGCCCGAAATGCCGAATCGGGTTCCTCAATGCCCACGCCGTGCTTACTTGCCGGGAGAACCGATGCTACCAGCTTTCGCCACACAGCGGCGGATCAGATAGGGTAGAAATCGACGATATCGGGGCGACTTCAGTTTCGGGTGAGTGGGCACATCAATATCTGATTGATGCATGGAATGATCGACTAAAGCCAGTTCTATGGAAAATGCAATAAAATTTTATTCGCGAGAATAAGTGTGAAAAATAAAAAAGAAAATAGCTATTAAAATTATAAAAAATATTCGATAAGGGTTGACAGGTAAATTTTTAGAGCGATTAGCTTGTTCGTAAATTGTAAAAAACAGGATAGAAATAGGGAATGGTTTAAAGGGGTCATTGTATGATTGAGCTTCAATTAAATTATCAGGATTTTTCCTTACAGTATAGTCTGCATAAATCAATAGTAATATAAAAACAATCCATATTGTGGCAATAAAAATCTCAAACGTAGACATATTTTTTACTATATCTATGATGATATCTATCATTTTTTATCCTAATAAAAGGCTTTAAGTATTTTACCCCGTATAATATTTATGCTATTGATTGTTTGAATACAAACTTAATTGTAGCTTATGATACCTCCTTAGGCTATATCTACTATTTTTAACGATATTGGGGCGCTCTGAAATACTCTGGTTTTTTATTTCAAATATAAATTTCACCTAAGTAATCGATGGCTGTAATTGTTAGCCTGTTTTCCTGGTAGGAAAATTTATCATTTGGCAAATGAACTTGGGAAGTATAAATGGATTTCTAAGTGACGGCCTAAAAAGCCAATCGTCAACATTCCCGGTGTGGTCATGCTGCAAAATGTCTATTTGCTAAAATGCACGTTCGAAAATTCCTTGCAGCGGCTTTGCGCCGCGTTTGTTGTCCTTGAAACGCCAGATTACCCACGACGATGATTCACGTGCCGGGCGCGCTGTCAGCGCCTCCGGGGCATTACCGGGCGCGGCCGATGCGCCCAGTGCGCCCAACCCCTCCGTCCTGCCTGATCTGCGGGGTGCGCCCGAATCTCCCGAATCCCCCGATTCTCACCATGTACCCGCTGCGCCGGGTACGCCGCGTGCGTCCCGCGTGCGCCGGGAGGCGACCACGCCCCAGCCTCCGCACATGGCCAATGTGCCCAACGTGCCCAAGACGCCCCATACACGTCAAGCGCCGCGCGCGCCGCAGCCCGACTGCCTGGCCGCGGATGTGCGCCGTTTGCGGGCGATGGCGCGCGATTTGCGCCATCTGTACGGGGCGCGGCGCGATGCCTTGCAGGCTGAATACGATGCGTTGCGCGAAAAGTCACAGGCGGCGGTGGCGGCACGGCGGGCGGGGATGCCGCGGCCGATATTTTCCGACGAGCTGCCGGTCAATGCGCGGCGCGCGGAGATTGCAGCGCTGATCGCTCGCCATCAGGTCGTCATCGTTTGCGGGGAAACCGGCTCGGGCAAAACGACGCAGCTGCCAAAAATCTGTCTGGAACTGGGGCGCGGTGCAACCGGGCTGATCGGCCACACGCAGCCGCGCCGCATCGCCGCGCGGGCGACGGCCGCGCGCATTGCCCAGGAGCTGGGCAGTGAGCTTGGCCGCCACGTCGGCTACAAGATTCGCTTTACCGACCGTACTTCGCCGGCCGCGTACATCAAGCTGATGACCGACGGTATTTTGCTCGCCGAGACGCAGGGCGATCCGCAGCTGGCGCAGTACGACACGCTGATCATCGACGAGGCGCACGAGCGCAGCCTGAATATTGATTTTCTGCTCGGCTACCTGAAGCAGCTGTTGCCGAAGCGCCCTGACCTGAAGCTGATCGTGACTTCGGCGACGATCGATGCCGAACGTTTTGCGCGGCATTTCGCCGTTGGCGGGCGGGACGCGCCGGTGATCGAGGTGTCCGGACGGCTGTTTCCGGTCGAGGTGCGCTATCGCCCGGTCCAGGCGGAAGCGCCGGCCGGCACCGAAACCCCGGAAGACGGGGCGCGCGGAGCGCGGGAAGAACGCGATGCGCGTGATGAGCGTGATCTGTACGAAGCCATCGTTGATGCCTGCGACGAGGTCAATCGCATCGGCGCCGGCGACATTCTGGTTTTTCTGCCCGGCGAGCGCGAAATCCGCGAAGCGGCCGAGGCGCTGCGCAAGCATACTTTCAGCCGCGGCGGTTTCAACACGTCGACGGAAATTCTGCCCCTGTTCGCCCGCCTGTCGGCCGAGGAGCAGGCGCGCATTTTCCGCCCGCATCAGGGGCGGCGCATCGTGCTGGCGACCAATGTGGCCGAAACTTCGCTGACCGTGCCCGGCATTCGCTATGTGGTCGATACCGGGCTGGCGCGCGTCAAGCGTTATTCTTACCGCAATAAGGTCGAACAGTTGCAGATCGAGCCGATTGCGCAGGCGTCCGCCAACCAGCGCGCCGGACGCTGCGGGCGGGTATCCGCCGGGGTGTGTATCCGCCTTTACGATGAGGCGGACTTTGCCCGACGGCCGCTTTATACTGATCCGGAAATCCTGCGCTCGTCACTGGCGGGCGTCATCCTGCGCATGAAGGCGCTGCGTCTGGGCGACATCGAATCCTTCCCTTTCCTCGAAGCGCCGCCCGGTAAAGCGATTGCCGACGGCTACCAGCTTTTGCAGGAGCTGGGCGCGGTGACGGACGCACGGGCGCTGACGCCCGTCGGCCAGGAACTGGCGCGCCTGCCGCTCGATCCGCGCGTGGCGCGCATGATCGTCGCCGCGCGCGATGAAGGCTGCCTGCGCGAGGTGCTGGTGATTGCCGCCGCGCTGTCGGTGCAGGACCCGCGCGAACGCCCACAGGAAAAGCAGGGGGCGGCTGATGCGGCGCACAAGGCGTTTGCCGATGAAAAATCCGAATTTCTCGGCTGGCTCAAGCTGTGGCGCTGGTATGAGGAGGTGCTCGAACACAAAAAGTCGCAGCGCAAGCTGGTTCAGGCGTGCCAGGCGAATTTTCTCTCGGCGCTGCGTATGCGCGAGTGGCGCGACATCCACGGCCAACTGCGCGCACTGATTACCGAGCATGGATGGCGGGAGAACGAGGTGCCCGCGGATTACGCGGCGATCCACCGTGCGCTGCTTGCCGGTCTGCTCGGCAATATCGGCTGCAAGTCGGAGGCATCCGGCCATTATTTGGGCGCGCGCGGCATCAAGTTCCTGATTCATCCGGGCTCGCCGCTAGTCAAGAAGGCGGGTAAGTGGATCGCTGCCGCCGAGATTGCCGAGACGAGCAAGCTTTTCGCGCGCGGCGTTGCCCGTATCGAACCGGAGTGGCTGGAACAGGTGGGCGCGCATCTGATCCGGCGCAGTTACTTCGACCCGCACTGGGAGAAGAAGGCGATGCAGGCGGTCGCCTTCGAGCGCTCGACGCTCCACGGCATCGTCATCAACCCGCGCCGGCGCGTCAATTATGGGCCGATGAATCCAGCCGAAGCGCGCGATCTGTTCATCCGTCAAGGGCTGGTGGGCGGAGAAATCGCCGACGAATACGTGCGGCGCTGGGCGTTCTTTACGCACAATCAGCGACTGCTGCTCGATATCGAGATGCTCGAACACAAATCGCGCCGCCCGGATGTGCTGGTCGATGACGAGCTGATCGTCGCCTTTTACGATCGGATGATTCCGGAAAACGTCGTCGATGGTGCGTCGTTCGAGCACTGGCGCAAGGGAGCCGAGCGCGAGCAGCCCAAATTGCTGTACTTGCAGCGCGAGGACCTGATGCGCCACGCGGCGGCGGGCGTCACGACGGAGGCGTTTCCGCCGCGCATCCGTCTGGGCGGCGTGGATTTCGACCTGTCTTACCATTTTGAACCGGGCTCGCCGCGCGACGGGGTGACGATGACCGTGCCGCTGGCCCAGCTCAATCCGATTCCGGCCGAGCGCTGCGAATGGCTGGTGCCGGGCCTGCTCAAGGAAAAGGTCATCCAGCTTGCCAAGACGCTGCCGCAGCGGATTCGCGCCAAGCTGGTGCCACTGCCTGCCTTTGCCGCGGAATTTGCGGAGGCTGCCGCCCAGGTCGGCACACACGCGGGAACCGCGCCGGAAGTGCGGATGAATCAGGGGCTGATTCCCGCGCTTATCCAGTACATCCTGAAAACGCGGGGGCTGAACGCGCGCGGCTGGGAAATTACGCCGGACGCCTTCCGCCCCGACGCCTTGCCGGCGCATCTGTCGTTCAACTTCAAGCTGGTCGATGAATACGGCCGGCAACTGGCGATGAGCCGCAACCTTGCCGAACTGCGCGCCGAATGGGGCGGGCAGGCGCGGCGGGAATTTTCTGAACTGCATGAAACGCCGGCGGAATACACCGGCCTGACCGACTGGCGCTTTGGCGAACTGCCTGAACTGATGGAAATTCCCGTCGGCGGGCAGCGCGTGATCGGCTACCCGGCGCTGCGCGACGATGGCGATTCGGCCTCGCTGTGCGTCTTCGATACGCCTGAGGAGGCGCAGGCCGTCCATGCCGGCGGTCTGCTGCGGCTGTTCCGCCTGCATTTCCGCGAACAGATCAAATATCTTGAAAAGAATCTGCCGAACCTGACGCAGATGGCGATCCGGTTCATGGCGCTCGGTACGCAGGCTGAGCTGCGCGAACAACTGATCGCGGTGACGCTGCGCCGCGCCTGTTTGGCCGAACCCTGGCCGCTCGATGCGGCAGCATTTGCGCAGCGCTGCCAGGAAGCCCGGCCGCGCCTGGGCCTGCTGGCGCAGGAAATGTGTCGTCTCGTCGGACAGATTCTCGACCAATGGCTGACGGTACAGAAGAAACTGGCGGGAGCCAAAGCCTTTACCACCACTGTGCAGGATGTCGAGAAACATCTCGGCCGTCTGATGACGAAGCGCTTTGTCGCCGAAACGCCGTTCGAGCGTTTGCAGCATTTTCCCCGTTATCTGCAGGCTATCGCCATGCGTCTCGACAAGCTGCGCAGCGGTGGCGGAGAAAGCGGCGCATTGCGTGATGCGCGACTGCTGGCTGAGTTCTCACCGCTCTGGACGGCCTACGAGCGGCGCGCCCAGCTGCTTGCCCGGCAGGGGGCGACGAACCCGGCCGTCGACCAGTTCCGCTGGCAGCTTGAAGAACTGCGCGTGCAGCTTTTTGCGCAGGAATTGCGCACGCCGGCGCCTGTCTCGGTCAAACGGCTACAAAAGCTGTGGAAATCAATTCAGTCGGCCTGATGCGCGGTATCCGGCGTACCGACCGGCAAGCCGTCATACGGCGTACCCCGATGACCCGGCTGATTCGCGATAATGCCGGTTCAATGGTTAAAATGTGTCAATCCCGCGCCAGGCGGTGCGGCAGCGGAGAATTCCCATGAGCGACATTCTGCAAGCATTTCGGCGCACCCTGTCGACGCTCTCTAACGGGCGTCCGTGGCGCTATATTTTGACGCCGGCGCTCGTTGCGCTGCTTTTGCTCGTCATCCTGTCGTTGCTGTGGCTCAAAGCGCTGGCTGCACTATTTATGAGCCTGCCGCCGATCAGCTGGCTGGATGCCTGGAATCTGCACTGGCTGGCGCAGATACTGGCGTTTCTGGGGGGCTGGCTGGCAATTTTGTTATTCAGTTATGTCTTGGCGGTGCTGCTGGCTGCTGTTGCCGTCATGCCCTGGTTGCTTGATTATCTGGCCGAAGGCGAGTATGCCGACGTTGCGCGGCGGGATACGCGCAGCCTGACAGCGTCGGTCTGGAATAGCATCTGGTCGGCGCTGATTTTTATGCTGGGCTGGCTGCTGACCTTGCCCTTGTGGCTGGTTCCCGGGTTGAATCTGGCCTTGCCGACCCTCTGGATGGCCTGGCTGAACCGGCGGACTTTTGCATACGAAGCCTGTTCGCTGCACACGACGGTGGCTGAGTGGGACAAGCTGCGCCAGCATCACGCCGGCGCGCTGTTTCTGCTCGGCCTGCTCATGGCGCTGCTGGCTTATGTGCCGGTCATCGGGTTGCTGGCGCCTTCGCTGACGGCGCTGGTTTATAGCCATTATTGTTTGGAGGCCGTGCGTCGCCTGCGCCTGGAGTGCGCGGAAGAGGCCTCTTTGCCGGGAGAAACTTCATGAATTTCGGTGCGTTGATTCTCGGCGACGAAATCCTTTCGGGCAAGCGGCAGGATGCCCATTTTGCCCGGCTTGCCGGCCTGCTGGACGAACGGGGGCTGCGTCTGTCGTGGGTGCAGTATCTGGGCGACGATCAGACGCGCATTGCCGAGGCGCTGCGGCGCAGTTTTGCCGCGGGCGATGTGGTGTTCAGCTTTGGCGGTATCGGCAATACGCCAGATGACCGGACACGGCAGGCGGCGGCTGAGGCGCTGGGGGTTGATCTCGTCCTGCATCCGGAGGCCGAGCGCGAAATTCGCGCCCGTTTTGGCCGCGAAATTACGCCGCAGCGGCTCCTGCTCGGTGTTTTTCCACGCGGCGCGGAAATTATCCCCAACCCGTTTAACCGTATTCCTGGTTTCGCCATTCGGCAGCACTACTTTCTGCCCGGGTTCCCGCAGATGGCGCACCCGATGGCGGCGTGGGCGCTCGATACGTTTTATTCCCATCTTTTTCATCGCCAGCCGAAAGTCGACAGGGCATATCTGCTGACCGGTGAACGTGCTTACGAGAGCGGCCTGCTTGATCTCATGGAACATATCGTTGCGGCGTATCCCGATCTGCGCCTGTATAGCCTGCCGTCGATCGACGCGGACGGGCAGCGCCGTCATCTGGAACTGGGTGTGGAGGGGGAGGCAACGCGGGTCGAACGGGCGCTCGATGAAATTCGCCGCGAAATCGAGTCGCGCGGCATCGCCTGGACGTGGCGGGATTGACAGGGCAAAGCGAAATGCCGGCGCGCTGAGACGCGCGCTTCTGCGGCGCGCGTTTTAATGCCGGCCTTCCGTGCTGCCAAAGGCGCGGACGACTTTGCCGCTCTCGTCGAAACTAACGTTGAAGTAGGCGTCGAAGCCGCTGTTGCTGGGGGTTCTCCAGTACCAGACGTATTCATTCTTGAGCGGGAAATACTGTTCGCGCGCAGGCTGGCCGAGCAGGCGGCGAATCTGTTCGCGTGTCATGCCCGGCTGGACGCGCGCAAAATTTTCTTCGGTCAATACCTGGCGAATGGCTTTCAGTTTGCCGTCCGGTGCGATGTCGAGCATGTAGTTGACCACGCCTTCTGGTGTGCGCGGATATTCCCAGGTCTGCGATCCGTCGGCATCGCGCCATTCGCGGGCGGGCGCGCCCATGACCTGGCGCACGGTTTCCATCGAGGATTCTCCGGGTTTGAGCCGGGAAAAGTTGTATTCATCGCAGGCGGGCAGAATCAACGCCGTCAACCCGGAAAGAAGGCTTGCTGCAATACGCATTTTCATGAACGGTCTCTATGCGCGTCTGTCAGAAATGTCCCGAATGATACTCCAGACGCACCGTTCGTCAGCACGGGCGCTGCGTTCGGCTCGATGCAACGCGGCCAAGAAGCCTGACTTATGGGCGATGTATTGTAGGTTAGCGCGCGTTTTGTCCACGGCTGCGGGTTTTTTATCCAAAAAATTTTGATGCCGGTGGAATTTTTGGACAAAAAAACATGCCGCGTTAAATAACGCTAAAGATGCTTCTAAAAAACACCCGTTTTGCGCAAAAACAACACCACGATTAACTGACCCGAATTACTCAAAAAATTACTGTAATCTAGACTGCTCTCTATGTACAATATCAACACGGTCGCAGCATAAAGGGGTTGGCGGCATATCCGCCCGCTCTCATGAGCAAGCCCTGCGCTGTCCGATGTCGGTCTAGGGACGGAGGAGCGCCTGTTGATACCACAGGTACCGACGCAAAGAAGCCCCATCCGGAGGGGTGAGCTGTCTAGACATTAATCCGCAACCTGCCAGCGGTAGGCAATGCGGTCGCCGACGAGCAATACGGCCTGGACTCGTCAAAGGCGTTGGGCGGCCGGTTTGAGGTTTTGCCAGAAGAGCAAAGCCAGGTATCAACAATAGGGGGCGCGCTTGACCGAAAGGTCAGCGTGCCATTGTTTTGCCCGGTTATTTGGCCTCATCGCCCGGCGGCACAGACGCCAGCGCCGGGTTGCGCGTTATCCATGCCCAGGCAACGCAGCGCTCAAAATCACCCAGCCAGCCTACTGCATCCAGAAACATCGGCAGCGTCGGATGCAGCGCGACGGCGCACCAGGGCACAGACGGCATTTTGACCGCCTCCGCCGCGCCAAACATATCAACCATCATCCGCCATAGCGGCGCGGCCTCACGCGAGCGCTGGGCAATCCCCAGCGTCACGAGCGGCGCGAGGCGCTCACCGCGATAGGGTTGCCCTGCGATGTGAGGCCCCAACGGGCCGTAGACCGTAACCATCACACCTCGATCACGGAGCACATGCGCACTGTAATGCGCGAGCGCGGGCACGGGTAACGGCATCGGATTACCGCTCTCGATCGCCGCCGTCATCCACGGATGTAAGAGCGCCAACGTCTCGTCGCTCACCTCATCACGCGGCGACCGGCGGCAATGGCCGGTCGTCAGTGTGACGTGGTTGATGTAGTTACTCATGCGCCAGCGCAGCCTCGACCGCAGCGGCATCTAATGACCGCACGGCGCCGGCATTGATCTGGACGTATACGCCAATGGGCGTCCTGGCCAGGGCACCCGTGTCATATTTGCCCCGGGTTACTGTACCCAACACCTCCCAGTTACGGGGGAGAGGCTGAGAGTTATAGAGCCGCCACGGGCCGTTGCGGTCAATTGTGAACTTGTCCATGTTGGATGGACGGCCGACAGGGCGCTTGACCCTAGGATGATTGACCATAAACAATCTCCCCGTCAGGGCATTTGACGCGCAGGTTGCGCCAACCCAAATTGGTCTCCAGCTCGCGCATCCCTGACAGCGCCTCATCAAGGCTCGCAAAATCCCCCTCCGGAATGTCCTCCCACTGATACTGGGTTTTTTGCTCGATACAGTACTCGTTTCTCATTTTTATCTCCTATTTGCGGTATGCGTGGCGCGCCTGGTTGAGAATATTCAGTCCGGCATTTTCTGCCAACGGGGTTCCAGCAACAATTCCATGCCCACCCTGGCTAAAGCACAAGTAGCTGCTTTTGCGGTCAATCCACTCGCTAGCTCTCGCCTCGTCCATGAATGCCTGCAAATATTCGCGCACGGCCTGACGGATTTCCTCCATCATTTCCGGCTCGTCGTCGTATTCGCGCTGGAGGTATTTATCGATTTCTGCCGTGATTACTGCAATGTTCGCCGCAGCTTTTTCGCGCAGGTCTTGTGCCCACGCAATCTGTTTTTGGCTGCCTGTCAGTTTGATATTGCTCATTTGTAATCTCCTGCCTGCTACCGGAGGCGTCGGCGGATAACAACGTGCTATCCATGACCGTAATTATATACACACAAAATTATTTGTCAACAGGTTTTTGCAAAATTTTTTGGATTTTTTGCGTCAGCGCTACCCTGATCCCGGCGCTGATGTTGCCGTCGCCCAGCGCTAGGGCAACATCTAGACTCTCGTCGTCCAGATAAACGTTGACGCGCCGACCGCCGATGATGGTCGGGCGGCCAACGCGGCGCTTGGTCGGACGCGTATGCGCATCACTCATTTACTTTCTCCCAGCCCCGCCAATCTGGCGGGGCATTGACTATTAGCTAAAAACCTGCTCAACCGCCCAGTACATACCAGCGTCTCCGGCCGATAGGAGCATGATGCGCGGGTCGGCAAACCATGTACAGCCATACAATTTAAGCGCCGCCTCGTAGGCCCCCCACGGGGTATCGCCCTCCGTGAGGCGGTACTCAAAATGGCTTATCGCTCCCGTCACATCTGCGTCATTAACAGCTGCACCAATGCGCAGCAGCGCACGGGCAACTGTGGCTGTAAAGTCGTTGGCGTTTGAAAGATTGTCCAAAAAATTATCGTGCTCTTTGAGCGTAGCCTCATCAGCTACGGACAGGTCGATATTGTCAAAATCTATATCACTGTAGGATGTGACTGGGCGCGTATTATTATTTTTGTCATAAGCGGCCAAGATTTGGATGATTGCAGCATAGCCGTCTGCGGGGGTTTTGAGGGTGATGTTGCTCATTTTTGTCTCTCCTGCCTGCTACCGGAGGCGTCGGTGGATAACGATGTGCTATCCATGACCATAATTATATACACACATAATTATTTGTCAAGCGGTTTTTGCAAAAATTTTTAATTTTTTTGTTGCAACGCATCAGCTGCCCGGGGTGAGATCCAGAGCATCTCCTGCCGGGTAAGATCGCCCGCCGTGCCAAATACGCGGGCGCGCCTTGTCACGCGCATCCAGCCTGCGAGCAGGTCGTTGTAGAGCTCCGACGGATAGCCACTGACAAGCGCCATCCCGCCGATGGCGCACAGGCGCTTGAGCAGCGCCTCGTGGTCAGCAACCGTCATCTCATGCGGGTAACGAGCCTCGCTGGTGCGTGTCTCGGGCAGGTAGGGTGGGTCAGCGTAAAACAACGTCTGCGGGCTGTCGTAGAGACTGACGAGACCGAGCGCTGGCCGATGCTCGATGATGACGTGCCGCAACCGGCGCGTAACAGCCGGTAGGCCTCGTCGGTAGTTGCGCCATGTCGCCGCCGGGCTACGCGTCCTGCCGGTGCGAAACGTTGCAGTTGATCGCCCGATGGCACGCGGATGGAACCCCATGCTGCTGCGCACGATAAGGCGGCGCGCCGTCTCGACCATATCCCGGCCGGATGTTGCAAACGCGGCCCGGTAAGCGCTGACACCGTAGGGCGTGCGCTGCAGCAGGCGCAGCAGACGGCGCATCCTGACCGGGTTGCGCAACACCCGATAGAGGATATCGATCTCGTCGCTGATGTCGTTGACGACCTCAACCGGCGCGGGCGGCTTACTGAGCAGCACCGAGGCCGCGCCGCCGAACAGCTCGACGTAACAGTGGTGCGCCGGCAGATGCTCGACGACCCACGGCGCGATGCGCCATTTGCCGCCTAAATAATTAAGGATAGGATGCGTAATGCCATTGCGCCGAGGCGCGGATAATTTTTGTCTCATTTGCAAGCCTTTTTTGGTCCGTTAAAAACTGATAGGCTTGGCGCGCCGTGTGCACGGTGGCGGGCCTTGCCGGGCTTGCAGGTGCATCTGCATGTTCGGGGGATGCGTCGGCGCTCGCTACGCCGGCGCATCTCGCCCGTCTTATCTGTCGCCCCTACTTAACGCGCACACACCAACCTGGACCGGGCGAGGACTGTGCCCCCACAAAATCCGGCGTGCCGCCAAGCGTTGTCCCCAGATCGACGAGGCCGCCGACCGTCCCGGAAAAATTGGCAATCCAGCGATTGCCCGCGCGCGTGATCGTGCCAACGCCTGCCGTAGCACTTACGCCGGTGCGGCCGGTATAGACCTGGAGCGTGCCCCAGGTCTCACCGTGGTCAGCGCTCAACGTCACAAAATGCTCGCGCCCGGTATTGACGGTGGCCACAATCGTCCCGGTATTATCGGCAGTGAGGCGCACCGCGCCCGGATCGACGAGACTAAACGGCGTAACGATACGGTCAAACTGGGTGAGGTTGGCAGAGCGATAGACACCTTGACTGGTGAGGAGCAGATAGTGGCTAAACGTGCTCACCACATCGAGCACCTGGGCATTTGCTGCCGCCCAGGGGATACGGCGAGTAATGTCCCATACGGCTGAGTGCGGGGCGGAGCTGTAGGCGATCTTGCCTGCGCCAGCCGAGTTGGAGGCGCCGCCAAACACAAACCCGGCGTTGCCGTAGGCGATGGCGTTGCACCGCTCCATGCCGACAGAGGTGTTGCTGCCACGCTCCCAGGTCTGCGATGGATCAGCGCTCCCGCAATAGACGAGCTCTCCAGCATTGCCGCGGAGCGATGCCGCCGCGACCCAATACACCGGCGAGGCGGTGATTGCCCGATAGGGCATACCGCCGCCGGTAATCGTGACCATGTTGAGCGCGCCGCCCCCCGGGCCGATCACGCCGATCCCCGATCCCATCGGTACGGCGATCTTGTCCATAACGGCATTGACTCCCGCCCGGCGCAGGTCGGCCGGGACGCTCTGCGCGCCCGGATGCGCTGTCCATTGGCGCAGGTCGGTGCTGTAATAGCTCCTGTCGCCCGCAACAACCGCAACAAACATTGTGCCGACCTTGTGGTAGGTTACGGCACGATTGCCGACCCCTGCATTAACGCTCGTTGTGTCGTTGCCATAGACGCGCAGATACGGCGCGCGCCTAACGCTCTCCTCATACTCGCTGCTATAGGGCACGAGATCGCCGCAGCGCAGGTAATCATCGCTCGGCACGTCATAACTTAGTATCTGGCAGCCGACCGGCACGCCGGCGCCGCCCTGGACAAATTGGCTTAATCTGCTCATGCGATCCACCATCCTCTCGTTGCATCTAGATAGACAAACCGATACGTGATGCCACCCATATCAAGCTGCATCGCCTCGTCAAGCCTCATAACCTTGTGTCCACCGCCGTTAAACACGTTATCCGAGCGCATGTTGGCGGCGCTGATCCAGAGCACATCGCCCGTAGCGGCCTGCGCCGGGCCGGTCACAGTTGTTGCCGCATCAGCGGTCAGGACGTAATGCCCGTGCGCGATGGCGTTACAGGCCGTCGCGCTGACAAGGGTCGGCGGCAGCACCGTCTTGTTATTAGTTAGCGCCTTGAGGATCGCCTCGCTGTCGGGCATGCGCTCAAGCAGTGTCTTGATGCCCGCCTCGGCCTGCTGCGCCGATTTGGCGGCCGCCTCGGCCGATCCACTGGCCTTGCCTACCGCTGTATTGACAGCAGTAATCGCCTCGTTGACGTCCTCGGTCATCGCCGGCAGCGCCGCGACAAAATTATCCGCGCGGTCGTAAAAACTTGTCGGATCACGCCGGGTCGGCGGGGTGGGTAAGGGTCTGATCGGTAGGGTCATATGAGTCCTCGTATGGTCAGAGTGCAGTAGGAGATGGTCTTGTAAGCAATGTCGATCGCAAAATCATCGTACTTGCCGTAGATGACGAGCGATTGGTACAAATTTTTTGCGCCGACCCAGACAACCGGGGTGGCGCGCAGCTCGGCAACAAGCGTCTGGATGCGATCAACCTCACGCGAGGGGATGATCATGCGCACCTCGGCGCGCTTGGCCCACTCGCCGCGCGTTAAGCGCAGGCCGCCAAAGCCATCGTCCGAGACCTTGCTGTAGTCGGTGATACTGATCTTTGCCTCGCGCAGCACGCGCCCAAGGGGGGCGGACAGGCCCGCCGAAAGGAGACCGCAGGCAACATCGCCGCCCGGGCGTGAGATGACAACATCGAGCGTTGCGCTGCCCATCACCGGCAGATCGTCAAACACCACGTCCTGACGCTCGCGGATCGGCTCGTAAAAATAGTCGTACCATGAGGTGCCGCCCTCACAATCGACCATTGAGGCCGTGCGCTGATAGACGATCTCACTACCTGAGCGCATGATGACCTCGACCGAGGCGGCGCTGACATTGAGGAGCGCCAGTGTATTGATGCGCCCTGGGCGCAATGTGCATCTGATCTCGTTCTGCGCGCGCGTCTGTGTGCCGACGCGCGCATCAAACATGGCAAACCGGTTGGTCGCGCCGACCTCCGACCACCAGCTCTCCGAGCCAGGCGCAGTCGGATCGTGCCCGGCATTAGAGTCCTGCGCGCTCTGCCAGATGCGGTGATCCCTGATGCAGCGCCCCCCCTTGGCGTAGACGGTGGCGCTCACCCACTGCGGATGGTCATCCTCGGGGACGTTGGATGAGACGAGCTTGTCAGCGGTAATCGTTACCGGGCGGATCACGTCCATCAGGCGGCCTCCGTAAGGACGGCATTACCCCCGCGGCTGACGCGATCGAGCAGGGTAAGGATTTTGCCGGTGTTGTGGGCGCTCTGCGCCTGCCCCGTGCGCAGGTCGGCGCGCAGGGCGTTAATGGCGGAGAGCAGCTCGGAGAGATCAAGGAGCCCCTTGCTCTGCGCATTGGAGTAGATGCGCGAGGGGGCGGTGTACTCAAGCTCTGGACCCTGCTCGCCAACAATGCGCCAGCCGCCGACGTGCGCGCCACCGGAAGCAAACCGGGGCGTGCCGACACCACGAAAGATGCCATAAACGCGCTTGATTGCCTCTGCCCACTCCTCAGATTTGTCGGCCAAGGTGTAGGGATTGTCCTCGCGATTAAATATGTACTGACGCCCGTGCGTATCGGTGTAGACGCCCCTGTTTTGCGAGATGCGGGTAGCCGTACCATGCGGATGCTGTGTGCTCCGGCCAATCGGGGTATGCTCAAACCATCTTGCCCAGTCAGCGGCCATGCGGCCTGGATCGGCAACAAGGGTGGGCAGTTTGGTCTGTGAGCCAGCAAGATTTGACTTGATCGCGTTGAGCGCGTCGAGCTGGGCCTGCGCGATCCTGATCTGCTCCTGGGCGAGGCTCCCCTTGCGCCCGGCCACGGCGCCGACCTGATCCAATGATGCCAGCGCCTCGGCAAAATCGGCGCGGTAATCGGCCGCGCTGGTATGGGCGGTCTTGGAGGCGCGTAAAAATGTGCCGACCACCTCTTGCAGGCTCTCAACAGCGGATGAGTCCCCCAGTTTGGCCTTGGCCACCGTTGTCTGATAACGACGGCGCGCCTCTGTGTAACGCACGCCGTCATCAAGCGGTGAGACATCCGAGGCGAGCAGTCCCTCGCGGTATTTTTTAAGCGACTCCGCCAGGCGCGTAAACGTGTCCGCCACCTGCTTGGCCGAGGTCACCTGCGCGTTAAGCGCCTCCTGCTGGCGGGCGCGCTGCGCATCAAACAGCGCCTGCATGCGGTCGGCCTGCGCATCCTGCATCTGCATGAGGCGCTGCGCCGCCTCAACCTGCGCGCGTAGGCGGGCATTGGCATCATACTGAGCGACCTCATCGGCGCTCATGCCGGCCGTGTCGATCTTGCGCTGCAATGCGTCAGCCTCGGCATTGCGGTTTTGCGCACGCAATAGCTCAATCTGCAGGCGCTGCGCGTCGTTGATGAGCTGCTGCATTGATGAGGACACCGACGAGGCGACCGACGAAGTCGCGCTATTGACGGCATCGGCCCACTGCCCAAATACGGTTGAGAGCGAAAGGAGCCGGGCGAGCGTCTGTCCGCCCGCCGCACCCGTCTTGCCGATGCTCTCAACGAGTGCCCTAAACTGCGCCCGTGTCTGCGGCATGGTGAGCCCTAGGGCAGCAAACTGTTTGTTGAGGTCACTGCCTAGCCGGGCGGTTTTTTCCGCCGCCGAAAAATATCCCTCGTAATAACTCGACAAATTGGATGAGAGCGCATCCAGCCCGCCGGCGGCATCGACCAGTGTCTTGCTCGCTAGATCGGCTGAGAGATTAACGCGCTCGAGCGCCGGGCGCAGCCTCGAGACAATCGATAACTCATTGAGCACCGCCGAGAGCTGCTCGGAACTGGCAGTCATCAAATCAACCGAGTTGGCGATGTCCTTGTAGACCTGCGCAACGTCAGATGCGCGCACGGCGGCAATCATCATGCGCTGCATCTCGAGCTTGAGCTCAGTCTCATAAGAGCCGTGCCCGGCGAGCCGGTTTTGCCCGTAGTATTGGCGACCGTCGGCGCCGGAAAGCCCAGCGATGATCTGATCCTGCGCTTTGCCCTTGGGGTCGGTAATAAACCCGACGTTAAGCCCAATCCCGCGGGCGCTGCCACCTAAGCCCCGGATCAGCTCGGCGATGCTCTTGCCGATCGGCGCGAGCATCTCCTGCAGCGAGGCGTTAGCCATGCTGCCGTTGAGCCAGTCGCGTCCGCCCGTCGTCGGTGTGGGACGCGCCGTCAGCCCGCCGGCATCATCAAGCAGGGCGTAGGCATCGCCCTCGTATTTTTTGCCACCGCGTTTTTTTTTGAATTTTTTAAAAATTGCCATCGCTGCGCCCAGCCCGGCGCCAACCCAGCCGAGCGTCGACATGCTGGGCATGAGGCTGGAGAGGCCGCCAGCGCTGCCGCCAATGCTACCGATGCTGCCGCTAATACCGCTACCGAGCGCACCGCCGCCGATGCTGCCACCAATGCCACCAATCCCGCCGGTGATGCCGCTACCTAGCGCGCCGGCGCCAATGCCGCCACCAATGGTGCCAGTAATACCGGCGCCAGCAAACGAGAGACCGGCGCCGACGCCGCCCATGCCGGCGGCGGCTGTGATGCCACTGCCCAGTGACTTGCCCCAGCCAAACATCCCGGCAATGCGCCCGATCATGCTGTTGCCGCTATAGAGGTCGTAACCCGTTTTGCCGAGCGATAGGAGGTTGCTGAGGCTGCCCATGCCGCCGGATTTGGAGAGGCCCAGCATGCCCAAGCCCTCGTGGACGGTGCTCTGGATTGTCAGCTTGAGCACGGTCGTTTTAAACAGGTTTTTGATCGACTCGATAAACGTTTGCCCAAAGCTTTTGCCCTGCTCAAAACTGCGATACAGGCTGTCGGTCAGTCCCCGCTCAATATCATCCGTAAATTTGGTCCAGGCTTTGTCGCCCTCGTTAATGATCTTTTTAATCGCGCGCGTGGATTCGGAGACGGTTTTTTCGGTGAGCAATGGTTCCGCGCCCGCCTCACGCATCTTGTCGATCAATGCCTGCAGTTGCGGGATCATCTCATCGCGGATTTGCGCAACACGCTCGTCCGCTGCAAACCCAGCGAGCAGACCACCGTCGCGGCTCGCCTCCTCGCGCACCTCCTCCATGCGCCGCGTCATGTCGGCAAACAGGGCATCGTACTTACGTTTGAGGTCGTCAAATTTAACGCGAGCAAGCCCCGACTTAAAACCGTCCTCCAATGCCTGCGCTAGCTCCTCATTGCCCGAAGCGATCGCGGCTTTAAGGGCGACACGGTTTTTAGCCTCCCACTCCAGCGTATAGGCGGTCTGCATGTCACCCGCGCGTTTGGCTGCCTCAGCCTGGCGCGTCAAGCGCTCGCTCTCCGCCTTTTGGTCAGCAACGGCCAGATCGTCGGCCAGCTTTTGCTGGGCGGCCAGGCGCTCGGCATCGAGCACCGCAAGGCGTGCATTAAGGCGCGCGGCCTCTTGCACGGATGCGCCGGCAAGCTTTTGGCGGCTTGCCAAAATATCGGCGTTGAGCTTGTCCTCGGCCGCCTTGGCCTGCTCGATGATGGCCTGACGCTCGCTCATCTCGCCGAGCGAGACGGCGGCGCGGATGTGCGCAGATTGCGCACGCTGCGTCACATTGGCAAGCTGGCTGGCAAGATCAATGGATGCGGTCAGGGCGCTACGGGCCGCCTTGGTGTTGTCATGCATGCCCTTTTGGTAGCGCTTGTTGATCTCGTCAATCGCCTCGGCGCCCTCCTGACGGATGGCCGCAACCGTTGTCCGATACTCTGCAGCAGAGAGCTTTTCGGCGTCCAGCGCCTTGAGCCGCGCGGCCGTCGTCTCGTTGATTGCCCTGGTTTCCGCCGCCAGCGAGGCTCTACGGTCGGTTTTTGTCGTAATGCCCAGTGTCTTTTTGACAGCGCTAAACTCGAGGTTGGCAACCTCGGAGGCCGTTACATCAAACCCCATCGCATTACCGGCATTAACGATAGACTGACGCTTTTGCTCGAGCTCGATATTTTTGCTGAGGTGCTTGTTTTTAAGGTTGAGCCAGTTAAGCTCCGCCTTGCGTCGCGACTCATTGGCCTCCCTGATCTCCCCCTCAGCGCGCAGCCCCTCTATGCGCGCCTCAAGGACACGCGCCTCCGCCTCCAGTTTGGATGTGTCGTAATAGACTTTGCCGGCCGCGCCCATTTTTTCGGCCAGAGCCTTGCGCTCAGCGATCTGCTTGTTGATCGCAGCGAGCTGATCGGGGAGCGGCGCCTCGCGGCCAACGCTGGCGATAGCATCAGCTGTCGACTTGACGGCATCTTTAACAGCCAGCCAGGCGCGCTCAACATAGCCGAGATTTTGCTGTGCCTCCGAGGCCATTGATTTGAGCGCATCGCCAAAGAGCTCTTGCGCCTTTTGCGCCGCCTCGGTCTTTAAGCCGACCGCCTCCAGATCGTCAATCTGCTGCAACTGTGAGGCGTGTAAAAAATTGTATTGCTCGTTGAGCTTGCGGATGGCCTGCGCTGGCGACTTGCCCAGCTCGTTAAACTCCTTGACCGTATCAGAGACCGAGATGCCGAGCGCACGTGACATGGCCACCGCCGCCTCGGCTGCGCCCTGCATGGCGCTCTCGGCAACCTTGCCGGTGGAGGCGAGCTCCGTAATCGCTTCCGCCGCCGCGCCCTTTGTTGCGCCGGTGGCGGCGGCCACGGCATCGCGCATCTGTGAGAGGCGCTCAACCGTCGTCCCGGCGGCGTTGCCGGTGAGGATCAAGGCGCGGGCAAACTCGTCGGCCTCCTGGCTCCCCTTGTACCAGGCCGCGCCCAGGGCGGTGGCAACAGTCAGCGTGATAGTGAGGGGATTAATAAGGCCGAGGATGTAGCCGCCAAGCGCCTTGGCGGCAGGCACCGCGCCGCCGAACATGTCCTTTAACTGGCCGCCCTGTTGCAGCAGGACGGTAATTGGGCGCTGGCCTGACTGGAGCGCGACGACAATATCGGTAAACTGCGCCGGCACGCCGCGCAGCGCGGCGGACATGGCCTTGGCCGACATCTCGTTTTGCTGCGTGGCCTGCGCGAGCTCGGAGAGCTTGCGGCGGGAGTTATCAATACCGCTTGATAACTCCTTGCCGTCGTACCCGACCTTAACGCCGACCTTTAACTCGCTCATTAATTATCCCGTAATTGCCCGTTATTGCCCGTTATCCGTTTTGCCGCGCTTTGGCCGCCTCGCCCCAGACGCGCAGCACCTCGCGCTCGATAATTTGCAGCCCCTTAAAACACTCGGCGCGCCGTTTTTTGGGGACGTTAAGACGATCCTCAACGACCGGCAGCGCCGAGTAATCGAGCCCCGTTGCGCCGCCCATACCAATGCGCCATTGCGTCTGCATCGCCATAAACACCTGCATCGGCAGGGCGTTTTCGGGCCATAGCTCGATCTCAATGTCCAGATCCTCGTCGGTAAACCCAAGAGCCTTAAATCCCTCGGTGTCCTGACCTAGCTCTGCCCAGTCGCGGGCGGCGTCGATGAGTTTTTTTCCGCGGCGCCCATCAGTGCCGCGCCGTAGGCGCGCATGATCTCGGTGGCGGCCAGCTCGTAGTTATCGAGCAGCGACTCGAGCGCCTCGCGCGAGTACGGCGTGTCCGCCCCCTCCCAGCCGACGATGATGCCGGACAAAATCTCGGCGTCATCCTCCTTGCCCAGACGCTCGTCAAAATATTGCTTGCGCGCCTTTTTGCCCAGATGCTTAAACGTCACGGTGAGGCGCGCCTTTTGCGCTT
>NZ_JBEUWX010000001.1:0-473615 GCF_041770905.1 Dentiradicibacter hellwigii | reverse complement strand
GCCATAACGTGGGTTTTAATCCTATGCTGTGGTTAAGCTGATTGCGCCATACAATCGCTCCCGAACCTGCAGCGTCCAAAGGAGCCGCACAGTAAACCCCGGCGAGTCGGCGCTGGGGTTTTTTATTGCCCGGACACTTCTTCCGCTTTCGGTCGACGCCGATAAAGCAAAAACCCCTCACGCTGATCCTCGATATATTTACGGCGCTGCTCGTGCAATCTATTGGGTTTTACGGCCATTACCGTCGATCCCGACCATTCGCCTTTACCTGCCTCAAACACTGACAGTCCATACTGTGTGTCGTCCCCCTCGCCAATTACCCAGCTTTTGATGTAACGGCGCTTGAGGAGCATTTTGCCCGGTTCCATAAAGGACTCTTCCCAGTGCAACCAGATTTCATCCGGGGCTTTGATCGCGTCGGCAAGCAAGCGCATATACGGGCCGCGGCCGTTTTTACTGGCCTTCCACTCTCCGGCAAAATTTTGGAACAAATCCTCATTGATCGTTAACGCCCCCTGCGCCACATCCCGATACACCACGCCCTGACCGATGTCGCGCCAAACTCGGCTAAAAACGCCTTGGCATATTCCGGGTCTGTGAGGCCGTCCGGTAACAGGCGCGAGGCCGGAACCGGCGTCGGCGGCAGCACATCGGGCAGCGCCATCCTCGCCGGAAACGTCGTCGGCAGGTTGTCGAGCGGGGTCGGCGTAAATGATTTGACCCAGCGCGCGCCCGGGTTGTAGTCCCAGCCCTGGTCGGGGATAAATGTTAGGCGCTTGCCCGGATTATCCGGATCGGGGATTGAGATGCCGCGCCGGATGAGCTTGTCGCGGTAAATCTCGCCGGTGCGCTTGTCGGTCGCTTTTTTGCTCGGCTCCTCGTACCCGACGATGCGCACATCACGCTCAACGTGCAGCCCTTTTTGGCGGATGTTGTACTCGGAGAGCGCCCGCACGGTGCAGCGGCAGTTAAAGCCGTTAGGCGGCGCGATCAGCCGCCAGGCGGTCGAGTCGACCGGGAAGACCTTGTTATGCAGCGCCGCATGAGCGCGGCGGGTGCGCCCGTCCATGATGGCGACGTATTGCAGGTACGGACGGTCGGCAGCGTTACTCATAAACGCGCGCCAGCGCCCAGCGGCGTAGGCGGTTTGCATGTTGGTCCGAAATATCGTCCGCAGTCGCTGCGGGCTGCCCTCGCGCACGACCTCGGCCTGACCGTCCTCGCCGACGACGATTTTTTTGCCCCACCATCCCTTTTGTTGCAGGACGGGGGTTAGCTGCTTGACAAACCAGTGCTCGCTTTTGCCCTCGGCGAGCGCCTGATCAAGCCCTGCGCGGATGTCCTGCAGGATGTCCAGGCGAGCGAGCTTGGCGACCGTAAATGCGCGGTCGTGAGCCTCGCGCCAGTTGTCAAACCAGTCCCATGTGATCCGGTACCCTTTGCTCCTAAAAAACGCGATAGCCTCCTCTGGCGGCAGGCCAAAGACGGCAGAGAGATCAATGGCGGCCATCGTTTAACGCGCCTCCTGTGGCGCAGGGAGATCATCCTCCTGCGCGGAGAGTTGCCCCCAGATGTCGGCAACAAAGAGGGCGCGGGCAAAGAGCTCCTCAAGCGCTTTGTCATCCATCTCCGGATACCAGCTCGCCATCTCGATGAGCGCCTCCTCCGGCGCCATGCCGTTTTGCAGTGCATCAAGGACGGGTTTGAGCAGCGGATCAACGATAGCATCCCAGTCGATACTCTCATCAATGGCGCGATCAAGCGAGTCGTCCAGACTCGTTTGCGCATTAATGAGGCCGTCAAACTCACCGGATTTGAGGTCGCGCTCAAGCTGCCGAGCGGTGGCCAGCGCCCGGCGATGGCACGATGCCCAGGCTTGATGCCAGTTGTACCAGCCGGGAGCGGACGCCATCTGCGCGGAGAGTTTTGCCGGATTGGCAGGGTCAGCCGATCCGGTCGGTTGCGGCGCGCCATTATCCTCACCCATACCCGTTTGCGCGCGTAAAACGACCTCGTCGTTGTTAGCGCGAGGGATGCGCAGCTTGTCATGCGCCCAGTCGGCCGGGATCTGCATGCCGATATTGACGAGCGCGGGCAATGCCTCGGCGTATTGCTTAATGTCCTCACTGCGGCCTGTGTCAAATACCAGGCGCGGGCAGCGGCGCCAGTCCCATCCGACGCCGCCGCGATTTAACGCGAGCAGCGGATAGAGGAGATCGCGTGTAATTGTTGCTGCAATCTCGCCGCGCATCGGCGGGCAAGGATGTCCTCGCGCACCTCGCGGTGCAGTTGCCGCATTGCCCGAGCCGATGCCGGTGGCCTTGGTCTCGGCGCTCATCGTCTGGCCAAGGATGGCTTTAGATTCGGATCGCTCGGCCCAATCGACCATCGCCATGTGCGGCGTCGCATCGCCCGCCGCCTGAGATTTTGGCGATCTCGATCTGCATGTCGGCGGGCATGATCGCGCGCGCATCGTGCCCTAATGCGGTTACGGCGCGCAAGAGGCTCGCCTTGGCCTCCGGATCGGCGCCGCGAATAGTATTTGCCGGTAATAATCGGCAGGCCAAAGGTTTCCAGGAGCTCGGCAAAATCCCCGACTGCGTAAGTTTTGTACACAAACGGCCAGGCGAGCACGCGATGCAGCCCCATCCGGGCGGAGATACCCCGGTTTTGGCTTTGCCGTGCGTGTGCAACGATCCAGCCAAACGGGGCAAGCGGTGCCGCCGTCGACGGAGAGATCGCACAGGCGCAGCTCGCGCCGCGTGGAGTTAAGGCAAAACCACTCCTGCGGGCGCGGATTGCATGGCAGGCAGCCACTCGCCGTGGTCACTGCGCCACTCAAGCTCAACCGGCGCAAAGCCATGTCCCACCGCGTCCATTAACGCGAGTATCAGATCCTCAATCGGATCGACGGGCGGACGATACTGTCTCGGTCAGCCATTCGGCGTTGGCTTTTCCGCGGCGCGGTCGCGTTGCGCGGCGGGCTCCAATGCTCCACTCAGGTCAAGCAGTAGAGCTAATTTGCGCTTGGCCATCTCGGCGGCAAGGTGCGCGTCGCGCTCCTCCATATCGGCAAAGATGCGGTGCTGGGCAAATGAGGTTGCCCGGCATCGGCCTCACGCAATGCATCGGCCAGACGCGCCCGGCGTGATACCCTCAAGCATGCCGGTTAAATACTCGTTATCCAGCGTGCTGATGCGGCTGGTCTGCGGCTCGCGCCAGCATCCGCATATCAACGGGTTGCCGTACTTGGTCAAGGATTTTTGTGGTAGTAGCCATCGTTTAAATCATCCGTCTTGATGCGCGCGGGTAATCGTCATCAAGGGACGATGCCCGGCGCGGTATGCTGATAAATCTCGCTCGTTTGCCCGGCGCCGCTTGAGGCCGAGCTCCCAGAGCATGATGCAGCGCATCCGGGCCCGTCGTCGTGGTCGGCCCTTAGGAAAATGCCGTAAACTGCTCAATCAGCGTTGTATTGCGAGGGATGCAGGCGGATGAGGCCGTTTTTAATGTGCGGCTGGAGTGACTCGATACGCAGGAATTTTGTCGGTGGTGGGGCGTAACCGGCCCTAGCCGGCACCGGCACGCCAAGAATGGCGGAGCGGCGGCACGAGCTCCGAAAACAAAAACACGCCTGAAAACTGCACAGCCTCAACGGCCCAGACGAAGGCAGCGATACTCGCGCTGCAGGGCAATCACATCCTCAATGAATGCGGGTCGGGCAGGCGCTTTTTAATTTGTGCCTCGACGACATCCAGGATGCCGCCGTGAGCCGATTAAAGCCGCCGACAAGCAGGGCCGAGGGGTCGCGGCTCGCCCCCGCTTTGCCCAGGGACGGGTCGCACGCCCCGTAAAAGAGCCAGTCGTTAAGGCGACTCACCCAAAACTGGATGCAGTTTGCAAAGGGGCGCATTGTCGCCGGCGACCGGGTCGTTTTGATACTCGCTGTCAAACGTGTCATGCCCGTCACGGGCGCGGATTTTCATAAGGACTTCGAGGGGGCGCCGCGGCCCAGGAGACTAGAGCCCCCGCGTCCATCGCCTCGCGGTGGAGCGCGTAAAAACGCTTCGGCCCCCGCCTCGCCCTCGTTGCGCAATCGCTCCTCCCAGGCGTCCCACAGGGCCATATTGTCCGGCCAGCGGATGAGCGCCTTAAACTTGGCGGTGCGCCACATCGGATTACTCAGCGTGCGGTTTAGCACCGAGTCGTAGTGCAGGATGGTGCCGATGTAGACCACATCGTATTTGGCATCCGCGCCGCCTAATGGCAGCACGGTTTTTTTAAGCCAGCTCTCCAACTTGTCGCGCTGCTCGGGGTTTGCGCACCTGCTCGTCGTTCTCGATGTCATCAAGTACACAAAGGTCGGGACGATACGGGCCGTGGCGCAGACCGCGCATTTTTTTGCCCGAGCCAAACACCTGCACCTTGGCATTGCTGCGCGTGATGATCGTGCCGGCGTTCCAGATGCTCCCTCGACCGGTCGCGTCGGGGAAATCCATCATCAATCGCGGGTTAAACTCAAGCTCGGCCTTGATCGCCTCAAGCATCGGATAGCCTGATCGATGCTATCCATGACAATGACCGGGTAGCGTTTGCGGCCAGTGACCAGACACCAGAGGACAAATAACTGAGAGACCAGCGTCGATTTAGCCTCTCCGCGTGGCGCGGCGATGGCATCGGCGGCGCTTTTGATTTGTCCCACGATCTCGGGCAGGAGCTTGTAGAGGTATTTGTGCAGCTCCGACTCCGCCGGGCTCCGCACATAATGCGGAAAATAGACGCGCGTAAAAAACCTAAAATCCTCGCGCGCCTGAGCAATACGCCGCGCGCGCTCGGCCGGGTCCGGCGAAAAACCCGAAACCTCGGCCTCAATCCGCTGGCGCAGTTGCGCCGCGTAGGCGGCAAGATCGTTGATCGCCTCGCGGGCGGATGTTTTTTTGGCCTCTCATGGCCGTTTGCGCCCCCCGGTGCGACGCCATAGGCGACGCTGGCCAGCGCGACGCATCGCCTCGCGCACGTCCATTGAGGTAAGCGTTGCCCAGGCCATGACGTAGCCGCAGGCGCTTAACGCACGCGGGCGTGTGACATGCTCCGCAACATGCCGCGCAGCGCAAAAGATGCCGCGCAAGAGGCGCACAATCGCGCGATACAGGGCGATTAATACCGCGTCCATCTGGTCACACAGGCAAAGCAAAAAAAAGCTCATCAGCGCGCTCCTTGTGCGTTGTCATCGATAATCTCAACGGTGCGGTAGCGCTTGCCGTAAGCCTTAAAGTACCCCTGACGCAGGGTCTGGTCGACGGCCGACTGCGCGCCACAAAGCACGCCTAAAAGTATCCCCACGCCAAACGCGACCAGGCATAACAGCCCGCTGACAAATCCGACAAACAGCTCCATCGCTCTCTCCTCTTAACGTTGCCCCGCCGCCCACGCTTCAACCGCCGACAGGGCGGCCTCGGCCTGCGCCGGGTGTAGCCTGATAAACAGATCAACAAACCCCTTGATCGCGCCCGTCTCGACCGCCAGGCGGTCAGCCTCGGGCATCAGGTTTTTGGCGGCCGCACGCAGCTTAGCGATGGCGTCTCCCAAGGTCGCCACGGTCTGCACGACCTCGGCCGGATCGCTGATCTCGTCGATGCGCTCCAGCAGCGCCTCGCAACGGATGAGACCGGCGGAGACCACGCGCCCCATCGCCTGCTCAATGCCGCCGCCGGCGACGATGAGCGATGCCGCCCTAAATTTGTCCCCAGTCATCGCCCTCACGCTTTGCCGCGTTAAACCAGTTACGCGCCGTGCCGTAGGGCACGCCGGTTTTATCGGCGGCCACCTCAAGCGGCAGTCCGCCTATGTAGGCGGCGCGCAGCTCCAGTCGTTTTTCCGGGGGGTGGGCCATGCTTACGCCCCCGGAAACTTGGCGCGTAGCGCCGCCACATCGCGCCCGCGCTCGGTAATCTGCGCGAGCTCGCCGTTAAAACGGACGAGCCCCATCTCGACGAGCCAGTCAATATCCGCACGGATGAGATCCAGACTTGCCGCGATGCCGTGCACCACATCAAGCTCTGCGCGCAGGCGCGTTAAGCCGATGGCCGGCTCAAAAGCGATGGTGGCGAGCAGTGATTTACGGCGTCTTGCCTCGCTCTCGGTCATTACTGCATCCCCTTGGTAGTGATCTGGTTGAGGATGAGGCGCACGTTGTCGCCAACCGCGTGCGACTCGCCGCGCAGCTCGGAGAGGCCCTCGGCCACCTCGTTGATGCGGTCATAGATGTCGGAGAGATCACGCTGGCCGACGCCGTGCTTGACCTCAGACTCCACGCGCGACAAGCGTCCCTCCATCGCCGAGAGCGACTCGCGCATGTCAAACTCCATCTTATCGAGCCGCTCGGTATGCGCGCGCCCCATCGCAAGCTGCTCGTCGAGCGTCTTGCGCAGGCCCTGCGATCCCTCAATGCGCGCGCGCTCCTGCGCCTCAAAGCGCGTATCCAAGCGCTTGTCAATCTGGGCAAGCAAGAGCTTGCCAAAGCCCGCCACGCAGCCAAAAAACCCTAAGAGCAGCGAGACGAGCTGCCAAATATCTACCGTAATCATCATTTGACCACCCCCCGTTTTTGCGCGCTCTCCAAAATCTCCTGACAACGCACGCAGGTTGTCACGCCCGGCAGCGCACGCAGGCGCGAGCGCGGGATCATCTCCTCGCACAACCGGCAATAGCCCGGCGCGCCCTCGACCATCGTGCCGGTGACGGCATAGCGATCCTTATGCGCCACCAATGCGGCGCGTCTAAACAACTCCTCGCGCTCGGATGCGCGATCAATGATGTCGCTCACTGCCGTCCCTCCTCGTAGTCAATCAGGGCGTCGAGCCGGGCGCGACAGAGCTCGTATTGCGATCCGACCTCGGCGGCCCACTGAGCGACGTCGGTATCGGAGGCAGCTGCTCCATGCGCTGCATCAGGTGCGCCGGCGGTTTTCGGCAGGGCATCATCTGCGCCGGCGTGACGATTGCCGGCGTTGTTGAGCAGGCGGACAGTGCGAGCATCAAGGCAAGCGCGACCGCGGGTTGAGCGGGTGATCTCATTGCGTAACTCCTCTCGGGTTTTGGTGAGGCGAGATTCGGCGGTGAGCAGCTCTTGCGAGAGTTTCTCGCCGCGCTCAGTCTCGGTTTTTAGCCGTGCGTTAATGGCCTCAAGGGCGGATGCGCGCGCCTCCTGCGCATCGCGCTCAATGCGCAGGATTTGCGCCTTGCACTCTTTTTGGGCCGATGTGTAGCCAGTCACTACGCCGACCACGCAGGAGAGGCAGATGCTCGCCAAGACAAGGACAAAACCGTTCATACAGCACCTCCGGGCCGTGTCTTTAACGCGCGCAGGCGCTCGGCATACTCATCACGCAGGCGATCTCTATCGCGTCCGATGAGATACGGGATGCGATTTTGCGCGGCTTTTCGTAATGCCTCCGGGCTATCGGCCTTGGCGATCTCGCGCGAGAGGCACCCGGCGTGCATGGCCGACAAGGTCGGGTTGCTGGCGATCCGTCTGGCTCCGCTCATCGCGCCGGCTCCTGCCCCAGACAGATGCGCGTCCATTTCAAACGGCTCGTCCAGACGCCGCCGCAAAAATCGTGGTTCCAGGGCAATGAGCAGTCGCGTTTTTGGACAAATCTAAAATCAAGGATGGTCTCGCAGGCGCCCTCATAGTCGCCGGCGGCCAGTTTGCGCGGGATGCTTGAGCGGCAAACTGCGGTCGCCCCCACGTTATACGAGAGATAGACATAGGCGTCATACTCGTACTGATGCAGAGGGACAGTGATGCAGTCTTTGAGGATCGCCTCTTTGACGGCCACATCGCGCACGGCAAGCTCTACCGCTGCCGTCGGCGTGATCGTCTCGCCTGCTTTAACCGGCGTGCCGTCAGCATGCCGCGTGCTGCCAAAACCAACGGTGGCCACATCCCCGGGCACAGGCGATCGCGCTGTGCCGATAAACCCCTCAGTCGCCACCAGCGCGGCAAAGCCAGCAGCCGAGAGCGAGAGCGCGGCCATAACAATGCGGTTGCGGCTCATTGCGCACCTCCTTGTTGTGCGGCGTCATGATGGGCGTGCGTGAGCGTGCAGGGCGTGTCATTGCGCCAGAGACGCGCGCGGGCCTCGCAGTCGGGCGCAACACGGCAATAGCCGTATCCGGCAAGCGTTGAGGCGTCGTAATGGCGGCACGTCCCGCAGCGCCGCCTGGTGTTTGGTGTGGTGGTGTCCATGCGCGAGAGATTACGCGCGCGCGCAAGGCCGGATAAGGCGGGCGGCCGTCAGGGGGATAGTATTATTTGGTGCGGGAGAGCGGGGAGCAGATGCGCCGGCAGACTCACCGGCGCGATCAGAACAAGGCCGCCTGGCGCGGCGCATCCTCGGCCGTGGATTGGGCGAGGATGGTCCAGATGGTGCGCTCGGTCATCTGGTAACGACGAGCGAGTGTACTACACGAGTCGCCGCGCGCGCGGTCGCGGCGGATGGCGCGGTTGCGCAGCTCACGGGTTAAGGATGCGGCCATAGGCACGTCAAAATGCTCCAGCCCCCCGTAATTGTCGATCAGCCGGATGGCGGCCTGGTGTCCCAGCAGTTTGACGAGCGGATGCTCAGGATCGTAACGACGCGGGACATACAGACGCCGCCCGCCATAGACGCGCGAGAGCGTCAATGCCGCCGGCAGGCCGATCAATTCGGCAATCTCGCGCAGCGCGCCGGGCAATAAGCCCAGATCGACGTTATCGACAGGATCGTCGTTGGCCGCAGCGTTAATGCACGCACGCTCAGTCATGGGCGGCACGCTCCTTATAGCGGATGGTGCGCTCAAGCGCGCTTGAGACCTTGCCAAGCTGTGCGAGGCTCAAAAACTCAAAGCGCGAGACCTGCGGATAGATGCGCCGGCCTACTGCGTAGGCATACGGCCAGCCCTGGCCGAGGGTTTTAAGTTGCACGGCGATTTTGGCCTCGATTGCCTCTTTGCTCTGCGCCAGCGGTCGGTGCCGTGTCGGCAGGCGCTTTGCGCCCGGATACGGATCGATGCCTGACGCTTTGAGGCACGAGGCCATATGATCAAGCAATTTTTTACGGCCCAGCGCGTCGAGGCTTGAGGCCGATTTAACGCCGCAGACCGACATGACGAGGTCGCGGTAGGCGGCATCATCCAGCTTAAGCTGTGCCTTGCAGATGTGGATTTTGGCGAGCTCGCTTTTGCGCAGCGCGTCAGCCGTGCGGATAGCAGATGCCATAGTCACACCCTCACAAACTCGATTACAAACACGTGCGGGTTTGCGGCCCACGATCCGGCGCCGTAGAGGGCCTCCCAAAAGCTGCGGTACTCGGCGACCGGGTCGTCGGTTGGCGCTACGCCCTCTGCCAGGCAGTCCGCCGCGCTAATGTCCTGTAGATGCTCGATACGCACGCCGGTGATTTCCAGACTGATCCGGCTAGCCCAGCGCGGCATGTGGATTGATGGCGTCCAGCGCCCCACTTCGTACGTCATAAATTGCGTACGCACCCGCCGATGTTCGCCGTCCGCACGATAAACAACGCGAGGGACATCCCAGTGATAGGAGTGGAACGCCTCACGCACCCATAGCCGGTCGCCTTTGCGACCAAGCGGGCAATTTACAGCACCCGTCCCCGCTTTTATTTCGCCGACAACCTCCTCAACAGATAACCACTCTCCATACGGGTGCTTCATTGGTTTGACTGGTCGCCTCGTCTGCGTCTTATGTCCGCCCAGGATGGCGCGCACCATCGGCGCCGAAAAAAGGATGGGTCGCTCTTGCATGTCATCAATCCTCGCGGGTACGGATGATCGGGGTTTTTAGGGGGGCGCTGACAAACAACGGCCAGGCCGGCTCATAATCCGGGTTGATGCAGCTGCAAAGCCAAAAACAAAGGCCGTAGATTGCATCGCTCACCGTCATCAGCCAGGCGAGCGACCAGTGCCGCGGATCGCAATAAGGCGCGGGAGAGTCAATCTCGGCAAGGTAGATCGGGCACAGCCCAAACCAACCCTTATGTGTGTAGATAATCGATTTACCCATGTCACTCCCCATCTCCATCCGTATCCATATGCCGCATAAATACGAGCCAATGCGTTAATCCCTTACGGCCGCTAATGTGTCCAAACAGCGGCTCAACCGGGCACAGCGCCAGCACATCTTTTACTTTTATCTGCGCCTCGCTCCACTTAAAAATCAGGATGCCGCCGTGCCCGAGCACGCGCAGGCACTCGGCAAACCCCTGTCTGATGTCATCACGCCAGTTATCCGATAGCTTGCCGTATTTGGCGGCCAGCCAGCTTTTTGCGCCGGCGCGGACAAGATGCGGCGGATCAAAAACCACTAGCCTAAATTGCCCGTCCGGATACGGCAGGCTCCTAAAATCCAGCAGTACATCCGGCTCGATCATCAGTATGCGCGTGCCGTCAGGATTGCCATGACTCCTATCCGTGACGGTAATTTTTTGGCGGCGGATGTCACCAAAAATTACCCGCGGATTTTTACGATCAAGCCACATCATGCGGCTGCCGCAACAGGGGTCGAGTATGGGCTGATGCGCACTGACAACCGATTTGTCCACGTTATTACTCCGACATCATCCAGCCGATCAGCGCGATGCACAGCGGCAGCGCGCACCACACCACAAAATCAATCAGATTTGCGTCTGTCATTGTTTGTCCTCCTCGTTAAACAGCCTGCCGGACGGCGCTTGGCGTTAATCCAAGCGCCGTCGAACCGGCTATCTGCCAGCCTGTTGCTCCAGGGCTTTGATGAGCGCCTCGCACTCGTCCTCGCTTACCCCGTGCTGGTTGGCAAAACCGACAAAACGGGACCAGTGCTCGCCCAAAAAATCGGCCAGTACGCCGTATTTAAAATCACCCATCATTGATCCTCCTCTTGCCCTGCGACCATCGCTTTTAACGTGGCGCTTGGCGTAAATTTGGGTTGTTTTTTGGCGGGGATGGTCATGGTTTCGCCCGTTGCGGGGTTGCGCCCGGTGCGCGCTGCACGCTCGCGCACCGAGAATTTGCCGAGCCCCGAAAACGGCACCTCACAGCCCTCACGCAGTGATTGGCTGATAACGTAAGATGCCGCGTTAATGACCTGCTTTGCAGTGACTTTTGAGGTGCTGCTCATCTCGGCAACAGCGCTGATAAAATCGTTTTGCGTCAGTTTTAAGTGTTTCTCATTTTTCATATTGCTCTCCTTTTTTGGGTTAAAAACGGGTTAGTTGAGGGTGTGGGTCTGCGCTGGGTCAGCGCTCTGTACGCCCTTATCACGCAGATAGTCACGTACCCGGTCGGTCTCGGCGTCAGTGAGGCCGAGGGCGCGCGCAGCCTCGGTCACGTTATAAAGCGGCCTGCCGTTGTCATCGCACCGCGTCGGCGCAGGCAGTTGTTTGATGACACGCCCGGCCAGCTCGGTGAGGATGCAAAACATGAGCGGCAGGCTAGTGGGCGAGGTGTCTTGCGTGGAGATAATCACCTCAATCATCGCGCCTGCCAGCGCCGCATCGTCAAGTTCGGGGCGATCTTTGAGCAACGCCCTTTTAACGGCTGTTGTGATAATGCGGCGGCGCATGTCGCGGGTGTCGTCCATCACTCGTCCTCCTTGGGCGCGACGCCAGCGCTGACAATCTTCCCCCCATCTTGATATACGAGATTGACCATGCGTAAGGCTGTCACATGCACCAGATGAGGGTCGTCGGGATCGCAGCGCGGTGTGCAGCGCAAGTTAATCCGGATGATGCCATCTGCGCCCTCAGTGATCGTGATCGTCGCCTTTGGCGCTTGTGTGTTTGGCTGGCTTGTCATTTATGCCTCCTGTATATCGACCTCAAAGGGCGCGATCGTAAAATCCTCAACGCCTGTAACAATGCTGATGCCTGCGATGCCCGCAACCGCGGCCGGCTCGGCCAGCATCGCCTCTTTATTTGGCGTTTCCGCCGTGCGGATAAACCGATGCAGGCCGAGGGCGCGCAGCTTATCCAGCACTTTGTCCGCCGCCCGGATCGACACCGACGGCGGGCGCTGCCGCCACGAGACCTCGCCGGTCACGAGGTTGGCGGTCTTGCCGCCGCCCGGACATAGCGCCGCGCGGTTGGCGGCGCACCAGGTGGCGATACCCTCAGTCAGCCCCTCGATACGTTGTTTGAGCGCGTCGATCTTGTCCTGACGCATGGCCGTAGCCTCGGCCAGCGCGTCGTTGATCTCAGTGTTGAGACGCAGCAGCTCGCGCTGGGCCGCGCCTAACTCGCTGATAGCCTCAATCGTCTGCTCGCGTGACTGGCAGGCATGGACAATCGCGGCGGTTTTGGTCTTTCTCATGTGTTGCCCCTCATCAAGACAAATAAAAAGTATCAAAACGCATCCCCTGGAGCATTCTGCCGAGGCGCGCGGTAACCGATTCGGGGATCGTTAGCACGGCCTCGCCGTCGCAGAAAAATGTTATTCGCATATCGTCGTGCAGGACAAACTTGCACTCGCCCCCAATCTCCTCGGGCGGTATGGCGTCCGGCGAAATCTGGTCGCCAGACGCGGGGATGGTGGTAACTTTTGTAGCCATATCGGCCTCCTATGTGGTTGTGGGTTGTTGGGCGTATTGATACAGACAGTAGTGTTGTCGGGAGTTTTTGCGGGCACAATCAATACGCCCTGCCCGGTATAGACGTTTGATCTCCCGGTCAATCAGCGCACTGTCGTACTGCAACCGCCTCGCAAGCTGGTAGATGCTCAGCGGTTTTGCGGATCGCTCCAGGATGTCGAGGATCTGATCGGCAAGCGAGCGCTCATTTACAAGTTGAGCGAGCTGGATGCTCAACAGACTCATAGCCGACCTCCGCAGGTGACATGCACGCTCTCGCAGCCGATCAGGCGGCGGTGCGGGTTGTGATCGACAACGATCTCGCTGGGGAGATTGGCCTGTCCGACCGCCACGTGCTGGATATGGCACCCCATCGCGCGTAGTTGACGCACGGCCTCGTTAGCCTCACGCAAGCGCCAGATGTAACCATCATTAAGCACACGTGGTGTACGGCGCACGTCGGCAATGTGGGTAATGCTGCTCATGCCGTCACCTCCGTCCAGTTGATGCGCACGCCATTTTTACGGTCGTCCGCCTCAAAATCGGCAACCTCGCCATCGACGGTCCGGCCTACTGAGCGCCGCATGTACTCCCCAGCAAACAAGGCAAACGTTTTTGGGCCGGACTGGACCATAATGTCCGGCGGCTCGCCGATATCCAAAATCACCGAGTAACCCAAAACCCGGATACCGTGTGATCTCAGCCACTCTGTTGATTTTTTAAGACGGCTCAAGGCGTCAAACGCATCGGACACGACAAAACCTTTTGTGGCGGCACGGCGCTGTAGCATGCGTGTCCGGCGGGCGCGTAGAGATGTGTGGGTCATTGCAGCACCTCCGGAGCCAGGTTGATTTCGTACGGCTCAAATCCGTATTGCGTTTTTTTGGCTGCGGCCAGGTGCGCCGCCGCATCAATGCAGTATCCGCCCAGGACAACCGTGCGGCCATTTAGCAGCGCACGCACGGCCGACCAGGTCTTTTTGTAGGCCTGTTTGTTGGCGGGGGTTACCGATAGGCGGAGCGCATCCCTAAAATAGGCATCATCATCAAACCCCTCGACAAAGCAGCCTCCGCGCTGCCAGTCATATAGGTCCAAGCAGACGGCCAGCAGATTTTTACCTGTGGGATGCTCTATGCAGTAGCAGCGCTCATCGCTATACATGCAGCGTATCCAGTTGGTCGGCTCAGCGCCTATGTTTTGCTGGATGTTATGCAACGCGGCAATCTCATTTTTAATGAGGGTTTGTGTATTGGTGTTGGTTTGCATCATGATTACTCCGCATGTTTGTTTGGGCACGTGTGGCAACGCACCCAGATGGTCATTTTGTAGGGGTTGTGGCTGGGGGCAGGCCCCGAGGAGATACGCCGGCAATCGCTGTAGGCAATCGGCTCGCCGGTTGCCGGACACACCGGGATGGTGTGCAGGCAGTCAATTACCCGCTGGATCATCGGCTCGGACAGATCCAGCTTGTCGTTAGGCGAGAGCGTGCGGGAGAGCAGCGACCGGCATACGCCCAGCTGCGCCGCCACCCCTGCTTTGCCGCGCGGATGCGCGCGGACGGCATCGGCGAGCAGTTGCTGCGCAAACGCGCGGCGATCAGTAATGGTCTCAGCCATAGATCGCGTCCTCATCAGAGACCGGCGCTTGCCAGACGATCTTGTCGACGTTGGGGTCGTAGACCGTCCGTGTCTTGCAGATGACCGGCGGCCTCGGCCCGGTGTTGCACGAGGAGATCAGGCGGTAACGCGCGAGCGCGCAACGCTGGGCCGACACGCCCTTGCCAGGCAAAGTCACCTCGAGATAGCCAGCTTTTTTGAGGGTTTTGAGGTACTCGTTAGCAGTGCCAAACGCCACAGGGATGCGCGGCGTGCTGGCGTGCGCTGCAAGCTCGCGGGCATTGGTGTCTCCTCGCATCATGCGCAGCGTCCGCCACATCTGCTCCTGCACAAGTCCTCGCGTGCAGCGCGAGCCGTCTGTGCGTAGGCGCGGGGCCTCGACGCCCTCATCGTTAATGAGTCGATAATGTTTGCGTGCGCCCGGTGTCTGACGCACCATTTTGACGATGCCTGCGTGCTCGAGTGACTGGATGTAACTTGACAATGTGCTGCCGTCGATCCCGGAGAGACCTGCGATCTGCACGCGCGTCCACTCGGCGTCACGCTGGGCGCGGATGGCCTCCCAAACGCGCTGGCGCGGCCCTTTGCCGCCGGCATAGGTAGTTACAGGTTTGCGCACGATTACGCCCCCCTGCGCGGCGCTTCGCCCGTGTAGAGCGGGCGTTCACCCCACTCGGCCATGCCGACCGACTGCCATCCCTCCATCCCCGCCGTCTCTTTGATCTGGTGGAGATTGACGCATACCCGGCGCACCGATCCGTGCGAGATGCTGACCAGATGTTGCAGCAAGTCTGGCTGTACTTTGACCCCCGGGCAGTAGATCGGCACCAGCAGCTGTGCATCTTTTTCGGTGACGCCTCTCGCGGGGATCCACGAGAGGACGCGGCTATGGAACCGCTCCCAGCGCTTGAGCTTTTGTGGCAACATCTCCTCGCCGATAATGAGCAGCGAGCCGCGCGACCCCTCGTAGATGTCGCGCACCAGCTCGATCATGGCATCCGAGTGGGTGGCATAATCAAACTCGTCAATAATGAGCAGGCGGCGCGAGACCGAGAGTTGGTCGGTGATCTGGTCAAGCATTTTTGGCAGCGTGCCAAGCGGTTTGATGCCGATCTCAAGCAGGATTTTTTCAAGGAGCGTCTTGCGCGTCCAAGCCGAGCGCATCTGGACAAAGTAAGCGCGGTGCTCGTTAGCCACCGCCATTGAGGCGGTGGTTTTGCCAAACCCGGCCGGGCCGTAGAGCGCGGCAATGCCGGGTAGGCCCGCCGTGCGGTCAGCCGTCCGGGCAAACTGCCGGACAATGCTCAGGTTGTGTAGATTTGCTGTTTGCGTCATAATTTAATAACTCCGTTTGTCGTAGTAATTGCAGGTTGTTGGTCCCAGCCTGCGCCCTAAACCGGCCGTTGCGTATCTGGCATTACGCAGCGGCCTGTTTTTTTGGGATGAGGTGCCTCAATCCCAGATAATCCAGATGCGATGATCCCTGCATCGTTGTCGGCCACGTCTCGATAAACCGGGCATCCACATCCCGCAGGATTTCGCCGTTTTGTTGGCGTTGTCGCAGCTCGCACCACTCCGCATAGTTGTCCTCGGCCGATCGCTCAGAGCGCGGCGGTTTTGCGGCCGGTTGCTCAGTCTCAAGAGGCATCGCCGCGTTAATCATCGCCGGCGCATCGTGCAGATTGAGCGGTTCGGCGGGCGCGTCGATCAGCATTTGGTCGATCTCGGCAGCCTCAATAACGCGACCGCCAATGACAAGGGTTTGCGCCGGCGCTACCTCAATTGCCGCCGCGCCGTGCAGCTCGTCGAGGATGTCGTCACGCTTAACGTCGATGCGCGCCAAACGCGCTTTGGCGCGTTGGTCGCGGGCCTGCTCGATAACGGCAACGGGGTAGTAATTGCGACGGTTGCCGTTAACCTCGGCCGTACCGATAAACCGACCATCCGGCAGATAGACCCACACATAGCGGGGGTCGTGGATGTCAAAGGCGACATGCACCAGCGACCCGTTAAGCTCCTCAAATTCGCGGCAAAAGTAGAGGTTATTAAATATTTGTATTTCGCCTCGGCGCAGGGTACGAGCAACGCGCGGCCTAAACAGCGTGATGACCTCGTCGCCCTCGACCCTTATCGGCGACCAGCCGCGCGCCTCATGATTGCGCCAGCACAGATCGGGCGAGACGCCGCCGAGAGAGCGGTGCGGCGCGGCGTTGTAAGCGGCAACGGCCTCCTCGCAAAACTCGACAAAGAGCTGCCAAGGCATGAGCGGCATAGCGCCACCGTGTTTTATCGCCGCCCGCGTTAATTTGTAGTGAGCAAGGCGCGCCTGGCGATCCATGACATGCCCCATGTAGGACGGCAGCCGTTTTGCCGAGCGCACCCAGATTGTCTGGTGCGCGCGCTCAATGACGCCGCGCGCCTGGCTGTTATAAGGGATTGAGTGACGTACCGTAATGCCCAGGCGGCCAAGCAAGCCAAGCGCTGTATCCTCAAGGTAGGCATTTTTGTACCCCGATCCGTTGTCCGAGTAGATCATGGCCGGGATGCCGTGTTTTTGGACAGCGGAGCGCAGGGCATCCGCGACGGCCATGCTCGACTCGGCCAAATCTACCGACCAACCGACCGCCCGGCGGGTAGCAATATCGATATATGTTGTGATCTCCGGCCGAAACGCTTTGCCCGTAAATGGATGCTGCACCTCTGCGTCAAACGTGTGTCCATCAGGCGACCAGATGTCATTGGGCAAGAGGGCTGCAAAATCACGGCGGACAAATGGCTGGATGTTGCGCAGCTCGCGCTCTCCCATGCGTCCGCGCTCGCGGGTTACTGCCCCTAATTTGCCCACAAACCGGCGCACCTGCCACTCGCTCGGCAGATCGCCCGCATACTCGGCAGCAAACTGGCGGTAGGCATCGGACAGGCTTGGTTTTTGTGGCTGTTGATAGTGAGCCAAAAATGCCCGCGCCCAGACCGGCACGACAAAATCCTTTTGCGGCATGCCCGGTGCCAGATCGTCGGCATCCAGCCAGCGGCGCAGGGTGCGCGGCGTCGGCAAGTCACCGCGTGAGCTGCCACGGCGATCACGTGCGATATGCAGCATCCGCGTCAATATGGGGTCAAGCGTGCCGCGCTGGGCGTCACAAATCAGGCTGACCGATGCCTCATGCAGGCTGCATCCCAGATTGGCCATTGTTTTATGGATCGCCGCGCGGATACCCGACCGTGCGTCGCGGATCGCGCGCTGATCGTGCGTTAATGACAGCTCGTTACATTGCGCCACGGGCGGAGCAGTAATCTCAGAGACCAAGGCGGGCAGCACATCCGTCTGCATTTTGTGCTGTTTGATCGCATTACGGACGGCCTTGGGCAGTTTGTCGATCTCGTAGAGGCGCATGCGACCGCCGCGGACAGGGGCCTCATGATACGGCCACGAGTCATTGATAGCCCGACGCTCGGCGGATCGTTTAGAGATGGTTAGGGCCTGGGCAATGTCGCTAATTGAGCATGTGCTCATTTTTTAGTCCTTTGCTATGCATGAGCACCAAGGCGTGATGCCCGCGCGCCGCGCAGGCCGCGAGGGCGTTTTGTGCCGTCAGCAAAGTAACGGGACGGCCAGATTTCCTGCACAGGTACGCCTAGCGCATCGGCAATGCGCCGTTCGTTTAACGGATAGCTATTACTGAGGGCAAACGAGAACGAGGATGAGCTTTTGATCCCGTAATGCGCGGCTAGCCCGATAAGCGTCCATCCACGCTTCTCTAGGGCGGCTTTTATATCTGCTGGGTGCCAATCTTTTTTGCATACCATTTTGTATCGTTTCCTATAATGGTTAAACTAACCATATTGCTGGTTGATGTTTTATATTACACAGCACAATTTTTCGTATGTCAAGAGTTTTTTCAGTATTTTTTTACGTGTCGCGCTTTCAAGATACGACAAAAAGTGCGTATATAAATTTACCGCTTAATAATCAAAGCGCTACGAAGTGCGACATACATTGCAAAGTGCGGCGTGATGTGTCGCACTTTCGCCCAGGAAGCGCGACATGAACATATCTATGCGACTTAAAGAGGCAAGGGCTAGACTTGGATTGAGCCAAAAAGACGCCGCAGAACAATCTGGCGTATCAGCAAGAGGGTATCAAGGCTACGAAGACGGCAGGAGTATCCCAGGAGGAGACGCTATAGCAGGATTAGTGCGCTTAGGTATTAACGCTAACTGGTTGCTGACTGGTGAGGGCGAGATGTTTAACGCTCCGCGACACCAGCCCGCGCCAAAAATACAGGCCGATACGCCATATCAAGCCGGGGCAGCAACGGTACTATCGGTGCAAGAGGCGACAGCATCGGGACGTTACATAGCGCTGCCGCTGCATAATGACGTTCGCGCAGCCGCAGGGCACGGCGCAGTTGTCGGTAGTGAGGAGGCCGACGACTCGTTAATGTTCCGTGAGGATTGGATCAAACACGAGCTGCGGATGCAGCCTAAAGATTTGGTGCTGATTCGTGTGGCGGGCGAGTCAATGTTGCCTACATTGCGCGATGGAGACGTTATTCTGATTAATCAGAGTCTCACCCAGCCGGACACAGATGGCATATATATTATGCGGATGGGTGATATGCTCCTCGTTAAGCGGCTTCAATTATTGCCCGGCGGGCAAATAAGCGTTATCAGTGATAACCCGACATATAGACCCTGGACGCTGGACATAAGCAAGATGGCTGAGGGAGACGTGGCAATTATTGGCCGGGTAGTGTGGGCAGGGACGCGGTTTTAATTTCTGTTTATTCCCGGCGCATTTTTGGACAAAAAATGCGCAAAATTTTTTAAAAAGTGCCCGTTTTTTTGCAAAATTAATGTGCGGCAAATTTTCTGGCGGATCGCCCTGAGTTCCGCATCAAATGGGCGTTTCCGCTGACTCGCCCTGATTAATCCTGTTGGACAAAACGATCACCACCCCACAACACGGCCGCGGCGGGAATCAGCACGACGTCGCGGCGCGTGGAAACATTCAGCCGGATATTGACGAACTGGTTGGGAAATAACGCCTCGTCGGCATTGGTAAATTCTGCCTTGAGCCTGACCGTGCCGGTTGCTGTATCGATCTGGTTATCGACCGACAGCAGTTTGCCAGCGGCCAGGCGGTTTTTATTGTCCTGATCCCAGGCTTCGACCGGCAGCGTTTCGTGTTCCCGCATCCCCTGAAGCACTGCGCTCAGATGACCGGCAGGCACTGAAAAAACGACGGCGATGGGCTGCGTCTGTGTGATCGTGACGATCCCGTCGGCGTCACTGGCGCTGACCATATTGCCGGTATCAACCCGGCGCAGGCCAAGGCGACCGTCGATCGGCGCGGTAATGCGCGTAAAGGAGAGTTGCAGGCGCGCATTTTCGGCGCTGCCTTGATCGGTCTGCACGGCGCCTTCGTACTGCTTGACCAGCGCCGCCTGCGTATCGACCTGTTGCCTGGCAATCGAATTCTTGGCCAGCAGGTCACGGTAGCGGGCCAGGTCAATTTTGGCATTGGCAAGCAGCGCCCGATCGCGCGCCAATTGCCCGGCGGCCTGGTCGAGTTGCGCCTGAAAAGGGCGCGGGTCGATCTCGGCCAGCAGATCACCCGCCTTGACGCGCTGTCCTTCCTGAAAAGCAATACGTTGCAGCTGCCCGGAAACGCGCGCCTTGACGACCGTCGTATTGCGCGCCGTCACTGTGCCCAGCGCACTGAGTACGACATCGATGTCGCCGTGCCGCGCCGTCACCACTGTGACGGCAGGCGGCGCCTCGGCCGCGCCGTGTCGCCCGCGCCCTGGGCGCGCATTACCGCCCTCGCCATCACCACGCCCACTTCCAGGCCAGAACCAAGCTACCGCCAGCGCCAGCGCCAGCGCACAGGCAAGGCCTATCCAGAATACTTTCTTGCGCATGCACGAGATTCCTCAATCAGATACCGGACTACCGGCCACCCAGCCTATCGCGGCGGCCACAAATTCCGGCAACTGCAATATAACAAACTCACACCGGCACCGGCGGCAGACGGAATAATTTGCAATCACTTTTCGACACGCCCGTAGGGTGAGTTCAATGCCGGCCTGATCGGCAGGGTTCAGTATGGATTTGGCACGGCGTTTCCAACGGTCCGACATGGCGGGATAGGCCGGATTCCGTTAATATCGCGTTGCACAATACCGGGCTGGACGATCGAAGGGACCGGCTGCCGTGCGCCCGGGTACACTGCCTGACGCATGACGCGGCCGGCACGTTGCCGAAAGCCAAACAAAAGACAACAGACAAGGAGAAAGAATATGACCGCTGCCGCCCGCAAGAATCAGTACAGCAAAGAAGATTTACTGGCCTGCGCGCGTACCGAAATGTTCGGCCCCGGCAATGCACAATTGCCGCTGCCCAATATGCTGATGCTTGACCGCATTCTGGAAATCAATGACCACGGCGGAAAATACGGCAAGGGCGAAATCATCGCCGAGCTGGACATCCACCCGAACCTGTGGTTTTTTGCCTGCCATTTTGAGGGCGATCCGGTCATGCCCGGCTGTCTCGGTCTGGATGCCATGTGGCAGCTGATCGGTTTTTACCTCGGCTGGAGCGGCGGCCTGGGGCGCGGCCGTGCGCTGGGTTGCGGTGAGGTCAAGTTCACCGGACAGGTTCTGCCCAAACATAAGAAAGTCACTTACCACATCCACATCAAGCGAACCATCATGCGCCAGATGGTGCTGGGGATCGCCGATGCGACGATGAGCGTAGATGGCAGGGAAATCTATCACGGTGCGGATCTCAAGGTTGGGCTGTTTACCAGCACCGACTCATTTTAAGCAGCGTTCAATCCTGAGGCTGTATAAATTCCAAAAATGGTTTGCACGCTTGCCGGAACGAATTGCAGCGCACGATTCACTGAGCCGGCATTATTTTTTATAATCAAAACCATATTTACCCTATTCTCGCATCCTAGCGACAGGAGAAATTCATGAGACGTGTCGTTGTGACCGGCATGGGCATTGTGTCCAGCCTGGGCAATAACCTCAAGGAAGTCCTCGCTTCTTTGCAAGCATTGAAATCGGGCATCAAATTTTCCCCCACCTATCAGGAAATGGGGCTGCGCTCGCAGGTGGAAGGCCCGATCAGCATCGACCCCAAGGCGCATATCGACCGCAAGGAATTACGCTTCATGGGCAATGCAGCCGCCTATTGCCACATCGCCATGCAGGAAGCCATCGCTCTGTCCGGGCTGGACAAAGCACAGGTTTCGCATCCACGCACCGGCATCATCGTGGGCTCCGGCGGCGCCACATCCTCAGCGCAGGTTGAAGTCGCCGATATCCTGCGCAACAGCGGCGTCAGGCGCGTCGGTCCTTACGCCGTTACCAAAACGATGGCTTCGACGACTTCCGCCTGCCTGGCGACCCCGTTCGGCATCAAAGGCGTCAATTACTCGCTCAGTTCGGCCTGCTCGACCAGCGCCCACTGCATCGGCCATGCCGCCGAACTGATCCAGTTCGGCAAGCAGGACATCGTTTTTGCCGGCGGCGGCGAAGAGGTTCACTGGTCGATGAGTTGCCAGTTCGATGCCATGGGCGCCCTTTCCAGCCAGTACAACGACACGCCGGAAGTCGCCTCACGCGCTTACGACGCCAATCGCGACGGCTTTGTCATTTCCGGCGGCGGCAGCGTCCTGGTACTGGAAGAATACGAACACGCCAAGGCACGCGGGGCGGAAATTCTCGCCGAATTGACCGGCTACGGCGCGACGTCTGACGGCTACGATATGGTGCAGCCTTCCGGGGAAGGCGCGGTGCGTTGCATGCAGATGGCGATGGCAACCCATAAGGGTGGCATCGACTACATCAACGCGCACGGCACCTCAACGCCGGTGGGCGACACCAAGGAGCTAGAAGCCATCAAAACGACTTTCGTCGGACAAGACATTCCGCTGATCAGCTCGACTAAATCGCTCTCCGGCCATGCACTTGGCGCCGCCGGCTCGAATGAGGCCATTTACTCGCTGTTGATGCTGCTCAACGATTTCGTGACCGCTTCGGCCAATATCTTCACTCTCGATGAAGGCGCCCAGGGACTGCCAATCGTTCGGGAAAACCTGAAGAAACGCTTGCAGGCCGTCATGAGCAACAGCTTCGGCTTCGGCGGCACCAATGCTACATTGATCTTCAGCCGCGTCTGACCGTCCCCGCGGGTTGTGAGAGCCATCCCAATTCAGACTCACAACCCAAGAAAAAACCAGATGAAAAAACTGTAAACTGACCCGAACCGTCGTTTGCAGTTTTTTCATGGTTATAGGTTTTCAACCCATTTGGCCGCCCGGGCCTCGTTCCCCATATTTTGCGCCGACTAGGAGGACGTCGACGCCCATACGCACACGCATCGCGAGCGCGACTGAAAAACAATCGTTACCTGGTATTCCGATCTCGCATCGGCCTTCTTGCCCTGCCGGCAAAATAATGTCAGGCATTGCTTGCCGTCCTGTCCGCAGCAATCGACCGACAAAACGCCTTATGGCTTTTTTACAGCCATCACTGGCGAATAAACCCCGCCTGAAAAAACCGCAACACGATTAACCAGGGGAAATACGGCACATATAAATACAACAACAGACCGTGGTACAAACACCAAATGGTTCCGGGTTTTACGTAAGACAAAAAAATAAAAACGCCGGAACGGTACCGGCGTTTTTGGCGGGATGCGCAATCCCGGCGGACAAAAGCAGCGCATCAACTCATGCCCGACGAATTCAGGCACCCATAATCGCCCAAAAACCGCATCAAGCCGCCAGTTCAGGGATCGTGACGAGCGTATAGCCTGCTTTCGTCAGCCCATTGCGGATCGCCTGGGCAACCGCTACTGCCTCGGCATTGTCGCCATGCACGCAGATGCTCTGCGGATTGACCGGGATACGCTTGCCGTTGATCGAAATCAGCGCGCTTTCCTCAACCATGCGCAATACATGGGTGAGGCTGGCTTCCGCTCCGTGGATCATCGCGCCCGGCTGGCTGCGCGGTACCAAATTGCCGTCATCGAGATAGGCGCGATCGGCAAAAATTTCTTCGACGATCTTTAGGCCGATTTCTTTGCCAGCCAGCGCCATCTGCGAAGCGGCCGGCGCCAGCAGGATCAGCGAGGGGTCGAGACGATGTACCGCACGCGCCACCGCATCGGCCACCTTACGGTCGGCGCTGGCGATGTTGCTCAGCGCACCGTGCGGCTTGACGTGCGTCACCTTGCTGCCCTGGGCGCGCGCGCAGGCATCCAGCGCACCGATCTGGTAGATGAGCATGGCCTCAAGTTCGGGCGCAGGAATATCCATGCGCCGTCGGCCAAAGCCCTGTAAATCCGGGAATGAAGGATGCGCGCCGATACTGACGCCATTCTTCTTGGCACGCTCAACGGTCTGAGTCATCACCAGCGGATCGCCGGCATGGTAACCACAGGCTACGTTCGCCGAATTGACAATGCCGAGCATGGCGGCGTCGCCGGCCATAACCCAGGCACCAAAGCTTTCGCCCAGGTCAGAATTCAGGTTGAGTTTTTTCGTCGTATTTTGGGTCATGTTCTTCTCCTGACTGATTTTCTCAAGGAATGCAGTGTTCGATTCAGCAGCCCGGTCCGCTCACCATCTCGATGGTCGCCGCCCACATCCGCCACTGCGCTTCCTGCGCGGCGCGCGCCTGGGCGGCCTGAACAGCATCCACTGCGGCAAAACGCAACGCCTGCCCCGGCCGAACCTGCGCCAGACGCGGCAGATCGGCGGAAATTACCGCGGCGATTTTTGGATAACCACCGACCGTCTGGCAATCAGCTAGCAGGATAATCGGCTGGCCATTGCCCGGCACCTGGATGACACCGGGCACAACGCCGTCGGAAACGATATCGGCCAGTGCCGGCTCACGATGCGCCAGCGCCTTCCCTTCCAGACGCATGCCCATACGGTCGCTCTGCGCCGTCGCCCGATATTCGCCGTCGAGCAGATCCGCAATCGAGGCCGCCGTGAAATGGTCATCCTGCGGACCGAGGATGATGCGAATGGGGCCTTCGGCGTGTGCCCAGGGCGAAGCCACAAAATAGCCGCCCTCTTCGCCGATCCCGCCGCACTCTTCCGGCGACAGGACAGCGCAGGGAATCTGTGCATCCAGCGTCAGCGGCACACCGATTTCGGCGCGCTGATAGGTCGAACGGCTGCCCAGCTGCACGGGTGTGGCAAAGCCGCCGGATACGGCGACATAGGCCACGCCGCCGGGCAGAAAACCCACATGCAACTCGTCCCCCGCTTCCAGCGTGACGCTTTGCCAGGCGGGAATTTCAAACGTATCACCATCGGCGCGCACCAATGTCGCACTCAAATCACCGCTCAAGGCAAAGCGTACCGGCCCGCGCCGAACAGCCAGCTTTGGCCCGGCAGCGCGTACCTCGATACAGGCGGCCTGCGCCGGATTTCCTGCCAGTGCATTGGCGCAGCGCGCGAGCATGGAATCAAGGCAACCGGAAACGGCAATGCCCATGTGGCGAAAACCTAGCCGCCCCAAATCCTGAATGCTGTTGGCGATGCCAGCGTCAACCACTTCGACCAGTCCGTTCATAAAATCCTCGCTCATCGCTGCGCCTCCTCGATCAACAGGCTTTCGCGCACAAACTCGCCATGCAGCACCGCCGCTTCCAGCCGCTCAAACTCGGCGCGATCGACGGCGCGCCACGTCACGCGATCACCCGCCGCCAGTAGGGACGGTGCGCTTTCCTCGCGCGCCGAGAACATCGGGATCGGCGTTCTGCCCAGCAGCCGCCAGCCGCCGGGGCTTTCCCACGGATAGACCGCACACATGGCACCGGCAATCGCCAGCGAGCGCGCCGGCAACGCCTTGCGCGGCGAGGACAGGCGCGGCATTTCGAGCGCGGCCGGCAACCCGCCCATATAGGGGAATCCCGGCATGAAGCCGATCATGTAGACCTGAAAGGTCGTTGCCGTCATCAGATCGATCACCGCATTGCGCGTCATTCCCTTCGCCTGCGCCAAATCATCGAGATCAAGGGCAAAATCAGCATCGAAGCAGACGGGAATCGACCAGCGCCTCCCTTCCCGGCTGACTGCCTGCGCTGTCTGCGCCAGCGACAGCAACGCCTCGCCAAGCGCCTGCCCTTCGCTGCGCGCTGGGTCGTAATGTACGGTCAGGGAACGGAAGGTCGGCACGATGTCGACGATGCCGGCAAACACGCCATCGCGCGGCGCGTCTTTCAAGGCATCGAGCAGGCCGAGCACGCGGGCGTACAGTGCCGGGTCGATACGGTTGCCGAATTCGACCGTCCAAGCGGTGTCACCCAGCGGCAGCAGTTTGAGTGTTGATGCAGATTCATTCATAAGATTTTTATTCCAGAAAATTCAAGCTTTCGCCTGGAGCGCCGTTCAATAGTATGCCTTGCATTTAAATGTTCTTTAAAAATTAGTAAAAATAACGAGCAAGAATACGCGCCCATAGGTCTTACCAGGCAAACCTATCGCGTTCAGGAAACAAATCATGGCAAAATTTCGATGCGTGTATTTAATGGCACAAGCTCGTATAGTTCGTCTATCTCGTCGTCCATAACGCTTATGCAGCCATCCGTCCAGTCACCAAATTTCAAAAATGCCTTGCCCATATACGAAAACTGATTGGGGATGCCGTGTATTTTGATATCGCCGCCAGGGCTTACGCCACGCGCCTTTGCGCGAGCACGGTCTGCCGCGTTGGGATAGGATATGCCTAGATTTTTATGAAATCTCGAAGCGGCATTTTTGGCGTTAATCGTGTAAATTCCCTCGGGCGTTTTTTTGTCGCCTTCCTGAAGCTTGTGCCCTTTGGGATTAGCGCCTAGCGCGATTTTATAGCTTTTTAAAACTTCGTCGCCACCAAGAACTTCGAGCCTTCGCTCGCTTTTTATCGCGCGCAAAGACGTGATTTTTTTATCCTTTAAAAGGGTTTTTAACGGCACGTCTTGATTGATCTGCGCCGTGCCCGCTTCACTAAATTTAGCCAGAGATAACGAACCCACGATTAAAACCAGGGCAAACGTTAAAGCCTTTTGCATTCTCCGCCTTTAAACTCACGCCAGGGAAAGGTCGCTGTTACGCACGTCGGTGATCAGCATGTAGCCCGGCGCGTGGGTGATGCAGAATTCCGGTGCCATGGCCATAACGACCGCCTGCGGCGTCACCCCGCAGGCCCAGAAGACGGGCATTTCGCCGGGGAGGATTTCAACCGCATCGCCAAAATCCGGCCGGTTGATGTCGGCAATGCCGATCTGCGCCGGATCGCCCAGATGCACCGGCGCGCCATGCACGGCAGGCACCCGCGCGGTGATCTGCACGGCACGGATGGCGTTGGCCGCCGTCATCGGCCGCATCGACACGACCATCGGCCCGTGGAATGGGCCGGCCGGCACGGTCTGGATATTCGTCCGGTACATGGCGACATTCTTGCCCTGACTGACATGGCGCAGTTCAATGCCGCCCTCGATCAGCGCGTGTTCAAAAGAAAAGGAGCAGCCCAGAACAAAGCTGACCAGATCGTCCCGCCAGAAATCGCGGATATCGCTCACCTCCGCCGCCAGTTCGCCGTGCTTCCAGATACGGTAACGCGGAATATCGGTGCGGATATCGACATCCTCGCCCAGCGTCGGCAGCATCGGATCGCCCGGTTCGGAAACAGCGAGCAGCGGACACGGTTTGGGGTTGCGCTGACAAAAACGCAGAAAATCGGTGGCCAGCGCTTCCGGCAGGATCGCTAGATTGCCCTGTGCATAACCGGGCGCCAGGCCGCTGGTATGGGAGTCCCATTCACCGCGGCGAATGGCCAGACGCGCCTCACGTGCATTGGCAAACGTACCGTAATTTGAAGCGCCCGCAGACGGGCAGGAGATTGCTGCGCTTATGTTCGCACTCATGGTCGCTTTCCTCCGCAAAAAGCCGTAAAACCTCAAGGCCGCTCAGTGTACAACCATCCCGCCCTACGGGGAATGGAAACTTTCCGGAAAGGAATAAAAACCGTCGTATCCGGAACAATGCTGGCCAGCTTGGATGTCGCTGGCGTGACCCGGCTGGAAACGCCCACGGAACGCGGGCTACAGGCCGGCTGGAGCCCGCGTGGAATGGGCCTCTCCGGGCATGCTTTTTCGACATGGGCTTCTCCGAGCGGCATGGGCACGCATTCCATCCCCCAGGAATGGCGCCGTTCCCGCAGGGAATACACCTTTCCCGCAGGGAATACACGGTGGTGCATCTGCTACGCCTGCTTCGCTGAAACGAATACACCCTTCCCTTAAGAAATACCCACTCCCCGGTAGAGATTGCGCCTTCCCAGAGGGAAACGGAACCCTGCCTGTAAATCCATTGAACATTGAACCTTGCAGACCCGCCCGCAGCGGCCTCACGCGGAGAACATACGCCGGCACACGCCGGCCGGAGCGATGGCAGCCGCCCGCCATCACCATCAACGGCGGCACACGGTCGGCAAAACGTCAGCCATCCATGTGCTGCGGCAGCCAGCCGACAATATCAGGAACAAAATAGATCAGCAGCACGGCAACCACCATCAGCATGAACATCGGGAAAGTGTGCCGTGCAATGAACGCAATATCCTTTCGGGTCATTCCTTGCAGCACGAAGAGGTTGAAGCCCACCGGCGGCGTAATCTGTGCCATCTCAACGATCAGCACGACAAAAATACCGAACCAGACAAGATCAATCTGCATCGCTTCAATGGTCGGCAGCAGGACGCCCATCGTCAGCACGACCATGGAAATGCCATCGAGGAAACACCCCAGTAGGACGAAAAACACCGTCAGCGCCAGAATCAGCGCAAATGGCGAAAGATTCAGGCTGACGATCCACTCCGCCACCTGCCGGGGCAGGCCGATGTAGCCCATCGACAAGGTTAGAAAGGCGGCCCCGAACAAAATCATCGCAATCATGCAATACAGGCGCGTGCCGCTGAGCAGGCTTTCGATGAAGGTCTTCCAGCTCAGATCGCCCTGCACGGCAGCCACTGCCAGAGAGCCGACCACGCCGAGCGCCGCGGCTTCGGTCGCCGTAGCGATGCCGGTGTAGATTGAGCCGAGAACGGCGAGAATCAGCGAGACGGCCGGCAGCAAGTGCCGGGAGGCGGCAAGCTTCTGCCGGAAACCCATCGTCTGATCCGGCGCCGGCACCTTATCCGAATTGAACAGCGCCCAGAGCATCGTGTACCCCATAAACAGGCCGGCCAGCACGACGCCCGGCAAAATGCCGGCAATGAACAGTTTGGCAATCGACACATTCGCCATGACGCCATATACGATCATGGTGATCGACGGCGGAATCAATAAACCCAGCGTACCGGCGCCCGCCAGCGTGCCGATCGAAATCGAGTCGGGATAACCGCGCTTCCTGAGTTCCGGCAGCGTCATCTTGCCGATCGTCGCACAGGTTGCCGCCGATGAGCCGGATACCGCCGCGAAGATTGTGCAGCCGATGATGTTTGCGTGAAGCAGTCGCCCCGGCAGTCTATCCAGCCAGGGCGAAAGCCCCTTGAACATGTCCTCGGAAAGCCGCGTGCGGAAAAGGATTTCTCCCATCCAGATAAACAGCGGCAGAGCGGTCAGCGTCCACGACGAAGAGGATCCCCAGATGGTCATGACCATGCTGTCGCCCACGGGACGGTCGGTAAACAGCGCCATGCCGATCCAGGCGACCCCGATCAGCGTCAGCCCAATCCAGACGCCACAACCCAGGAGGGCGAACAGGGCCAGAATAAGAAAAGCGGTGACATAAAATTCCATGAAACGCTCCGCCCCTCATTCGGTATGCGGCAGTTCGGCGTCGCAGGCCGTGCACGTCATGTCATTCTCCGCACCTTTTTCCGTTTCACTCCCGCCCGTATCTGCGGTTTTTCTCCCCATCGCCAGATCGAACAGTTCGGCGGCGAACGCCAGTCCCAGCAGCGCACTGCCGGCCGCCATGCCGATCTGCGGAATCCACAGGGGCGTTGCATCGAGGCCGGGCGAAATATCGTTGAACAGAAACGATTGGCGCACCAGCCGAACCGCATACCAGGTCAGCAGGACGGCGACCGCCAGCGCCACAACATGGCAAAAGAGATCGAGCCGGCGGCGTCCCCAATCGGGCAGGCGGTTAAGCAAAAGCGTCACGCGGATATGCTCGCCGCGCCGCAGTGTCGCCCCCAGCGACAGGAAAGCCGCAACGGCCATACAGTAACCGGCGTAGGCATCCGCACCCGGCAACGCCAATGCGGGCAGCAAGCGCCCCACAATACTCGACAGCACCGAAAGCAGCGTCAGGACCATGAAGATCCCGGCCAATCCGCCCGCAACCTGGAAAAGCCGATCAATAAAAATTCGCATGAAATGTCGAAAAAATGTTGGGAGACGCCGGCACATCAAAAAGAAGCCGAAGCAGCCGCAACACGCCCTCGGCGCGGTGCGGATGCCTCATCGAACCGCATTTGCAAAAATTCGCGAAAGAAAGCGGGCTGCAAGAAACGCCGGCGGCGGTCACTTCTTGAACGCGTCGATAACGGCCTGCCCATCCGCTCCCGTCTGCTTGATCCATTCATCGACCATCGTCTGGCCGATCTTCTCAAAATCCGCACGCAGACGCGGTGAAGGATCGGCGACGTTCATGCCATTTTTGACCAGTTGCTCGTTGTACCACTTGGTCTTTTCCTCGCACAACTTCCAACCGCGCGCCTCGGCAGCGGCAGCGGCGCTGATCACCGCATCCTGGGTCGGCTTATCCAGTTTGTCGAACGCCTTTTGGGAAACAAAGACGATATTTTTGGGCAACCAGGCGTTCGTCTTGTAGTAGTGCTTGATCTGCTCCCACACCTTGGTGTCGTACCCGGACGATCCGGAAGTAATGAACGCCGTCACCGCGCCGGTCGCCAGCGCCTGGCTCAGTTCCGCCGCCTGGATCGTCACCGGCTGCGCGCCGATCAGCTGGGCGATGCGGCTGGTATTGGGATTATAGGCACGCCATTTGACCCCCTTGAGGTCAGCCAGCGAATCGATGGGCTTGGCGCTGAAAATACCTTGCGGCGGCCACGGCACGGCGTAGAGCACCTTCAGTCCCTGTTTGGCAAAGCGCGCCTCAATCGCCGGCCGCGAGGCTTTCCAGAGTTTTTCCGAGGCTTTGTAATCCGTTGCCAGGAAAGGAATCGAATCGACGCCGTACATCGGGTCTTCATTGGAATAGCCGGAGATGATGATCTCGCCGATTTCGGCCTGACCGCCCTGCACGGCGCGCTTGATCTCGTTGCCCTTGAACAGCGAGCCGCTGTCATGAACGGTGATCTTCAACTGCCCTTTCGTTGCTTTGTCGATCTCGGAAACGAAATGGCGCACATTTTCCGTCTGATAATTTCCCGCCGGGAAAGGCGTCGGCATGTCCCACTTGGTCTGCGCCTGCGCAGCTGCGCCGAACAACACCATCACCGCGGCAGAACCCGCCGTCAGAAACTGCTTCAACATAAACGTTCCTCGTCAAAGAATGGTCCAAAAATCGGGAACCTGAAATCCGGAATCAAAAATCCCAAATCCCAACCCAAAAAACCGGAGGTAGCCGGAGATGCCCTATCCACGCGGGTTTCCGAAGGGGCGCCCTCGCCCGCCCGGCCGAGCGTACCCGCTTCCGACCGCGCCCACCGGCACAAGCAGGCGGAACGCTAATCAAACCGGCCCGTGATGTCAATGAAAAGCCGGCCATTTTGCGCCAGCGCCAGCGCCGCATAAATACCGGCACCCGGCTGGGCAGCTCAAATTTGTCAGGCACACCGACCCGAATCTCACGCTGAAAAGCGCCTCGAAATCGCCGAGGCCAACTTGAACTTTCCCATCCGATTGCGTAGTGTTCGCCATTTTTCCCGTTCTCTGAAACACAATCGATGTCTGCCATCCACGCTTCTGAACATCCGCAATCTTCCCCCGCAGCCGCCCGCATTCTCAATCGCATCGCCGCAGCGATCGGCTGCCGCAACCAGCAGGCGGAAGCTGCTGTAGCCCTGCTTGACGAAGGCGCCACCGTGCCTTTCATCGCCCGCTACCGCAAGGAAGCGACCGGCGGGCTTGACGACACGCAACTGCGCACGCTGGCCGAACGGCTGGCCTACCTGCGCGAACTGGAAGAACGCCGCGCATCGATCCTCGCCGCCATCGACGAACAGGGCGCACTGACGCCGGAGCTGGCTGCGCAGATCGACGCCGCCGAAACCAAGCAGACACTCGAAGACCTTTACCTGCCGTATAAGCCCAAGCGCCGCACCAAGGCGCAAATTGCGCGCGAGGCCGGGCTGGCGCCGCTGGCCGAAGCGCTGCTCGCCGATCCGACGCGCGCCCCGGAAGACGAAGCGGAAAAATATCTCAATGCCGAGGCTGCCGCGCTCGGCTTTACCGATGCCAAAAGTACGCTCGACGGCGCGCGGCAAATCCTCATGGAACGGTTTTCGGAAGACGCCGCCCTGCTTGGCGAACTGCGCGAATACCTTGAAACGCATGGCCTCGTCACCTCGACGGTGGCCGCAGGCAAGGAAAGCGAAGGCGCCAAATTCCGCGATTATTTCGACTACCGCGAACCGCTCGCGGCCATCCCCTCGCACCGTGCGCTGGCGCTGCTGCGCGGCCGCAACGAAGGCATGCTGCACATTGCGCTGGCGCTCGACACCGACCTGGCCGCAAACGATGCAGCGGCGCGCTCGTCCCTTTCGACCGCAACGGGAACAACGCCGAAAAGCGCCCTCCCCGCCACGGCGGCGACGATGAAAGCCGCCAACCCCTGCGAAACACGTATCGCCAGGCGCGTCGGCATCGCCGATCACGGCCGTCCGGCAGATAAATGGCTGGCCGATACCGTGCGCTGGACCTGGCGCGTCAAACTGTTCCCGCATCTTGAAGGCGAATTGATGGGGGCACTGCGCGAACGCGCCGAGGAAGAAGCCATCCGCGTCTTCGGGCGCAACCTGCACGATTTGCTACTGGCCGCGCCCGCCGGTCAGCGTCCGACGATGGGCATCGACCCCGGCATCCGCACCGGCTGCAAGGTCGCCGTCGTTGACGCCACTGGCAAGCTGCTGGAAACAGCCACTATCTACCCGCACGAACCGCGCCGCGACTGGGATGGCGCGCTGTCGACACTGGCCGCGCTGGCAAAAAAACACGCCGTTCAGCTCATCAGCATCGGCAACGGCACCGCCTCGCGCGAAACCGACCGGCTGGCCAGCGATTTGGTCAAAATGTTGCCGGAATTGCATCTGACCAAGGTCGTCGTTTCTGAAGCGGGCGCCTCGGTCTACTCGGCTTCCGAATACGCCGCGCGCGAATTTCCCGAACTGGATGTCAGCCTGCGCGGCGCGGTGTCGATTGCCCGCCGTCTGCAAGACCCGCTTGCTGAACTCGTCAAGATCGAACCCAAATCGATCGGCGTCGGCCAGTATCAGCACGATGTTAGCCAGACACGGCTGGCAAAAGCGCTCAACGCCGTCGTCGAAGACTGCGTCAACGCCGTCGGCGTTGATGTCAACACCACCTCGGTGCCCCTGCTCACGCGCGTTTCCGGCCTGAACGGCACGCTGGCAGCCAATATCGTCGCCCACCGCGACCAGCATGGCGCTTTCCCTAATCGCAGCGCGCTGCGCGAGGTGCCGCGCCTGGGCGACAAAACTTTTGAACAGGCCGCCGGCTTTCTGCGCATCACGCAGGGCGACAACCCGCTTGATGCTTCCGCCGTGCATCCGGAAGCCTACCCGCTGGTCGAGCGCATCCTCGCCGATATCCGGAAAAACATCGGCGAAGTGATTGGCGATGCCCGCCTCATTCAGTCACTGCGTGCGGAAAAATACGCCGATGAACGCTTTGGTCTGCCCACCGTGCACGATGTGCTCAAAGAATTGGAAAAACCCGGCCGCGACCCACGACCGGAATTCAAAACCGCCACTTTTCAGGACGGTGTCGAGGACATGAAGGATCTGCGCGCCGGCATGATCCTCGAAGGCGTCGTCACCAACGTCGCCAACTTTGGCGCATTCGTCGATATCGGCGTACATCAGGACGGCCTCGTGCATATTTCGGCGCTGGCCAACCGTTTCGTCAAGGACCCGCGCGAAATCGTCAAGGCGGGCGACATCGTCCGCGTCAAGGTGCTCGAAGTCGACCTGCCGCGCGGCCGCATCGCGCTCACCATGCGTCTGGACGATACGCCAGGAAATGCGGGAAATGCCGGAAACACAGGAAACGCAAGACACACGGGCGCGCCCGCCAAAGCGCAGGCACGGCAAAGCAAACGACCAGCGCACCCCGAACCGCAAAGCGCCATGGCCGCGGCGTTTGCCAAACTCAAACGCTAGCCGCCAGCCCTTGTCAACAGGGCGTTTCCGAAAAGGCGCCTGGAAACCCTTATAAACAGGGTATCTCCGGTACCCCATCCTTGAAACCCTTTATTCATAAGGCTTCCAGAGGTGCCTGCCCGCAAACGCCCTATCCACGCGGGGTTTAGAAGTGTGCCCCGAAAACCTCATAGCGGCTCGACTTTGCCAAAAGACAAGGCGGCGAGCCGCTGACAGTACGAGTAGTACGGCAAGGCGAGCCAACGCCGTATTTTGGCAAAGGAAGCCGCTATTTCAGGAACGCGGGGCGGCTTGGCGGAATCAAGGGCTTGATTGTTTGAGCGCAAGCGAGTTAATCAAGCCCGCCGACAAGCGGCCCGCGACAAGGAGTTTTCTGCGCCTCGGGGTCGCCTTTCTTTGCTGACTTTCTTTGGCGGGGCAAAGAAAGTCAGCGGGGCGCGCTGCCGCTCAGCGCAACGGCATTAAGAGGAGTTCTGTGAGTGGAAGTCAGCGCGCAGGCTTTGGCAATTCCTATATTTAAAGTATCTCAGGGCACCTGCCCGCTAGCCCGCATTTCTCACACTCTCACGGTTCGGCCCCCGTTGGCGCGGTTTTTTCCTTCACGCGTCGCCGTGACCGCGAGGATTCAGGCCCGCGAGCGGCCAATGGAGTGCAGGCGGGTGAGGTTCTGCGAGCGGTCAGGTGCGTTGAGGGGGCAAGCGGCGCTGTTTGGGCATGAGACCGCCTCGCGCGAACGGGAGCGCGATCGGATCAGCAGGGCCACGGTGGCGTGGCGGATCAGCCGGGGGCGAGTCTGGCCTGGGCCAGGCGCCAGGTGGTCTGGAACGGATGACTGCTGGCCATGCTGACATGGATGCGGCGCACGCTGATCTTGACCCGTGCGCCGATCTTGAGCAGTTTCAGGCGCAGGCTCTCGCAGGTGGCCTCGGCCAGTTCGGTGCCAGCCAGCCCGATGCGGCGCAGCGCTTCGAGCATGACGTAGGCGAAGGAGGCGAACCACAGCCGCAGCTGATTGGCCCGCATCGTCGCCGTTGAGGTGCGATCGGCGAACAGGTGTAGCTGGCACTCCTTGATGCGGTTCTCCATTTCGCCTCGGGCGCAGTACAGCGCCTCGTACAGTTCGCGTGCCGGCCAGCGCTGAGCGTCCAGGCTGGTGACGATGAAGCGCGGATTGGCCTTGCCCGGCAGCTGCTCGGCCTTGCCGACGACCCGCCGGGCGCACGACCAGCTGTCAAGGGTGCGGTAGGTGAAGTCGCGAAACCGCCGTGCGGGCTTGCCGGTCTGGGTGCATTCGGCCTGCGCCTGGCTCATCTCGGTTTCGATCTGGGCCTTGAGCCGGTCGTTCTTGGCCAGCCCGAAGACGAAGTCGATGTGCGTCTGCTCGCACCAACTCATCAAGGCATCGCGCGCAAAGCCCGAGTCGGCACGCAGCACGATGCGCACCTCCGGCCAGTGGCGGCGGATCTGGGTGACGATGCGTTCGAGTTCATCGATGCTGCCCGCCGAGGCATCCGTGTTGGCCCGGCGCAGCTTGGCGGCGAGCAGATGTCGGCCGCAGAAGATGTACAGCGGCAGGTAGCAGTAGCCGCCGTAGTAACCATGGAAGAAACGCCCTTCCTGCTGGCCGTGCAGCGGGTCGTCGGTGGCGTCCAGATCGAGGATGATCTCGTCAGGTGCCTGCTCGTGCGCCTCAATGAAGCACGCGACGAACAGCGACTCGAAGGCCGCCGGATCGTGAGCGATCTTGTGATAGCGCGAACCGTCCTTGGTGTCGGGGGCATGTTCGAGCCGGTTCAAGGTCGACTTGCCCGCCAGCGGCTCGCAGCCCTTGCGCCGAGCGCTGAGCTTACCGGCCAGCGTGGCCAGTACCGGGTCACGGCGCAATTGATCGTGATCGTTCAGGTCCTCGTAGCCCAGCGCGATCCCCACGATCCGTTGCATCACCAACGTGTGCACCGTGTGTTCGATCAGCTCCGGATCGCGCCCATCCTCGAAGCAGGCCGCCACCCGTTCGGTCAGCCGCAAGGTGCGATCGACCTCGCGCAGCAACAGCGCGCCCGCATCCGAACTGATCTGCCCTCCGTCGAAATCCACCGCCACCTGGCGGCCATCAATACGCTTCGCGCATGGGCTGACTACGGTACACTGTGTCGGCATCGCGGCTTCCTCAGAGATATGGTTAAGTCGTTCTCGCAAAAAAACTTTCTCATATCTCCGGCCGCGATGCACCTTCTATCTGTGAGAAATGCGGGCTAGCCCGCGTATTTAGGGCATCTCCGAGGGGTATGCCCTGAAACCCTTATAAATAGGGCGTTTCAGAGGTGCCTGCCCGGAAACGCCCTATCCATACGGAGTTGCGGGCAGCACTTTTTAAAAACCGACAATCTATAGCGGCTCGACTTTGCCAAAAGACAAGGCGACGAGCCGCAGACCGTACATTTAGTACGGCAAGGCTAGGTCAACACAGTAACGCCGTATTTTGGCAAAGGAAGCCGCTATTTCAGCGGGGCGCCCAGCGTGTCCTGGTTGAACCCGCGCCGGGGCGCTGCTTGAAGCCGCCGGGCGATTGCGCTACTTTTGCAGCCGATGACAAGCTGCCCGCCGTGCTGGCGTTACGCCACGGCAAGGCAGTCGCAGACAAACCGATGGCATGAGACACCAACCGAATGTTCAAGATTTACGGCATCAAAAATTGCAGCACGATGAAAAAAGCCTTCGCCTGGCTGGATGCGCGGGGAATTGCCTACGAATTCATCGACTACAAAAAGGCGGGCGTCGCCGGCACGTGCCTGCCCGACTGGAATCGCCGCGTCGGCTGGCAGACGCTGCTCAACACGCGCGGCCAGACGTGGCGGAAGCTCAGTAAAGCTGAACGCGCCCATCTCGACGAGGCTGGCGCGCTGGCGCTGATGGCGCGTTACCCGACGCTTATCCGGCGGCCGGTGCTCGACACCGGTAAGACGCTGCTCGTCGGCTTTACGCCGGAGACTTATGCCCAGGCCCTGCCGGAGAAACCGGCGGAATGACGAACGGAGAAGCAACCATGACCACCGATTGCGTACAGCGCTTTCTTTTCGAGGAACTCGACATCCGCGGCGCCATCGTGCGCCTGGAGGCCGTCTGGGCGCAACTGCTGGCGCGGCGCGATTATCCGCCGCGCGTCATCGAGCTGCTGGGCGAGATGGGCGCAACCACCGTATTGCTCGCCGACAACCTCAAGCAGCCCGGCCGCCTGACGATCCAGTTACGCGGCAACGGCCCCCTGCCGCTGCTCGTCATTGATTGCAGCGAATCGCTGAATTTACGCGCCATGGCGCAGGTCGGCGAAGCGATCGGGCGCGATGCGCCGCTCGCTGATCTGCTCGGCCACGGGCAACTGTTGTTCTCGCTCGAAACTGCGGCGATGCGCGCCCCCTATCAAAGCGTCGTCCCTTTGGCCGGCGACAGTATTGCCGCCCTCTTCGAACACTATCTGGCGCAGTCCGAGCAACTCACCACGCGTTTTTTCCTGGCCGCTTCGGCACAAGGCGCCGCCGGGCTGTTCATCCAGAAAATGCCGACGACCGACGCACGCGATGCCGACGGCTGGGCGCGTATCGAAGCCCTGGCGGGCACCGCCACGCCGGAAGAACTGAACGCGCTGCCCGCCGAAACGCTGCTCACCCGCCTGTTCCACGAAGAGACTGTGCGCCTCTTTCCTCCCCGGGCGGTCACGCATGACTGGCCGATGGACTGGGACAAAGTGCGCAATATTCTGCGCACGCTCGGCCGTCAGGACATTTACAGCGCGCTCAAGGAAAACGGCGTGCTCGTTATCCGCGACGACCTTGCCAACCACGAATACCGCTTCGACAAGGCTGACATCGACTCGCTCTTTGGCAACGTGCCGGAAACGCCGCCTTCGATACATTAAGCGGGGCGATCGACGCGAGGATTTTGCCGAACGCACCTCATTTGCCATTGGCCATTCACCCTTTGCCCGCCCGTCGTGGCATTCCTAGCATTCGTGGCATGCGAGCCGTTCATGACATTCGTGCCATTCGTGCGGCCACCGTGCCGCAGCGGGCGCGGGGCTGCCTTTTGTCCGTCGATCTGACACACGCCGGCCTCAGCCCAGGCGCTACCGGAACAACCTCAACGCAATGAATAGACTGCGGCCAACGATGATCGACATTGCCGCCAACGACGAAACATCCGGTAGGTCGTCAAAAAACCGGCGCTAAGCAGCATGGCCCAGACGCGCTGCGCATAGAAAAAAACAGCGCATCCGCCGCCGGGCTGATACGCTGAAATACCATGATCCGCAGGTAGTGGCCGATCCCGGCAGAAAGCCCCAGACCGATCATCAGGCAGCAAACCGTCCGGCACAGCCCAGTCCGCCTACCAGGTGGCGCTGGCGACGGATCAGGCCAACCCGTCCGGTATAAAAAGGCATCGTCACCAAATTTCCCGTACTGCTGAACCGGCGCGTCAAAATCCGGGACAGGCTGTAGCAAACTACACCCGGCAAGGGGGAAACACGGCCGGATCGAACACCGGCGCACCGGGGCGGATGATCAACAGGACGCCGGCAAAGCCCAACGCGGGGCGGCCCATTGGATTTTCTCGGCGCTTTCCCTGAGCCGCGGCGCGGAAAGAGCCGTAATCGCCGTAATCAGCAAAGGGCGGAAAGAAATAATCGCCGTCGTCTCAGCAAGCGGAATACGGCGCCGGCCAAACATCACCAGAAAAGACACGGAAACCAGCATCAGCGCGCACAACGCCTGGAGCAGCGGCCGTCGGCTGCGCAGCAGCCTTTTTCCATACGCGCACCGAAAAACGCCGCCATCCGCAGCACATGCAGGCACGACGCACCCCAAGCAGTTGAGCAACGGGGTAGCGCGGGCAAGGCATCTGGAAAGCGCATCACACGGGGCGAAAAGCAGCGTAGCCGCCAGCACCAGAGCCATCGCCGGCCGACTGGCCACGCCGAAAGGCGAGCCAGAGGCAACATCAGACATCGCGCCGGATGCGGCGGCGTTTATCAGGCTACCGCTATGTGCATGTCCACTGCCCTGGCCATGTGCACCGATCGTTGCCATGCGCTTGCTACGCGGCCATTTTCCGGGCCGCCTTCTGGGGTACGCGCCAGGGCGCTTTCCATCACGTTCCGCCAGGTGTTGGCGGGAGCACTCGTCGTCTTGCCCGCCGTCTGCCGGTTGGGTCAGTTTATGGAGTCACCACTGATTCATCACGCCGTCCGTCACCACCTGATGCGCGGCAATGCTGTCCGCCAGATGGTTGACGAAAGCGCGCACCTTGGCCGACAGATTCTTTCTGACCGGATAGACCACGTAGATATCCGCCGCCGGCAGCACCCAGTCCGGCAGCAGCAGTTGTAGCTTGCCCGAGCGGATATAGGGCGCCACGTGCCATTCCGAACGCTCGAGAATCCCCAGGCCGCGCAACGCCATGGCGACCGCCGCATCCCCGTCATTGGTGACGACTGCGCCGCGTACTTTGACCGTTTCCTCTTCCGTGCCGTTACTCAGGCGCCAGGCGCCGACAGCGGCATTCGTCTGATGGATGACGATGCACTTGTGTTGGCGCAGTTCGTTCGGCGTGGCGGGCACGCCGTATTTTTCGAGATAGGCCGGCGCCGCGCAGAGATAGCGGCGGTTCGAGGCAATCTTGCGGGCGACGACCCGCGCATCCGGCACATGCCCGAAACGCACGCAGACATCGAAGCCTTCCTCGACCAGATTGATCGGCCGATCGGTCAGGCGCAACTGCACCTCCACTTCGGGATAGGCCTGCAGAAATTCGGCGACGATCGGCGTCACATACTCACGACCGAAGCCGAAACTCGCATTGACGCGCAGCAGGCCGCGCGGTACGGAATGGCCGCTGGAAACGCGCTGTTCCAGCTCGCCCAGATCGTCGAGAATCCGCCGACCTTCCTCTAAATACAGCTCGCCTTCATACGTCAGCGACACGCGGCGCGTCGTCCGGTTGAGCAGACGGATCCCCAGGCGATTTTCCAGCAGCGCCAGCCGACGGCTGACCGCAGGCGGCGTTACATCCAGCTCGCGGGCGGCAGAAGTCAGATTGCCGTGCCGAACCAGCAGCGCAAAAAAAGCAATATCAGAAAGCGCATCCATTATTAAAATAAACTTAATAAAAAATTTCCGTTGTGTTTATTGTAAACGAAGAAAAAACGGATAGACTCCTTGCCATTCGAACTTCCTGAAGTTTCCTGAAGTCCGCTTCCGGCCAAATGCCATAGTCTGAACACAGTCTGAAGCGTACCGCAAGGAGATACCTTTACCGAGGATCTATCATGAAAATCCGCATCGTTCGCTCCGTTCTGATTCTTGCCTACATCATCGGCCTCGGTCTGGCGACGACGCTGGTCAATCACGCGCCCGACCATCACGCGGCAGATAGCGAGATTCTCGAACACAACGCCCACTGACAGCCGTCGGCAATCTGTCAGCGATGACAGGCATGGCCACCGCCTCGACAAACGCTACGGCAGCCAGTATTTTCAACACTTTCCAGACATTCCAGACGTATTCTTCATCATCCATGTACCCCAATCGGCCCGCCCTGAAAGATTTTTGCCACGTGTACCTGTTGGGGCTATGGGCGACGTTTTGGCCTTGCCCATAGCCCTTATTTTCAGGCCTGTCGGTTCAGGTATTTCACCTCTCCTCTTTTGCACCTCCTTTGCCCCCTTTTCAGGGGGCATTTTTATTTGTCTTTCTCATTACTTTCCCCTCGTTTTTTGCGCCTTTTCAGGCGTTCAGGCGTTTGTACCCTTCACTTTTTTCTTTTTCCATCGTCTCGCGGTCGGCAAGAAATCCATGCAGGCTGATTGAGACGGCCTGACGATACACGCTGGTCTGACCGCCCGATCCGTCGGGTCTGCATGCTCACCGAGACACATCCGGCCACCGACAGCCAATCGGGGAACAATCGGGTAAATCTGCCGGCGGTCAAAAATAGCGCCGCCTGTCACGGTCACCGCCTCTGCAGCCCGCGTCAATTAGGCTTTTGCGGGCAGGTCTACCAATCGCCAATAACGCTACGGTACATCGTAAACGGTAGGCAAAACCAAACGGCACGTTGCGCAGTGCCGAAGCGAGCCAGGATCGCAACGGCACGACGATCGGTGCTGTCATGTTGATCGCCGCCGGTAGCCAGTCGGGTAAATCTGCCGGCGGTCAAAAATAGCGCCGCCTATCACGATCATCACCTCTGTAGCCCGCGTCAATTGGGCGTTTGCGGGCAGGTCTGCCAATCGCCAATAACGCTACGGTACATCGTAAACGGTAAGGCAAAACCAAACTTTACGGCGTCGTTGCAGACTTCCCGCCGACTTGCGCCTTTCGCGCGCTTGTGGCTGTTTATGGCCGCTTAGGGCATTTGCCAGTAACGTCGGCGAACCTGCCGCCACGACGAGACTTCGGCGCGCGCCGCCAGCCGTATATGTATTGCGCCGCCGGTATCGGTTCGCCAGATCCGGCTGCCCCGCGCGGCGTAGCGCGCCAGTGTTTCCGCATGCGGATGCCCGAAAGCATTGCGGTATCCCGCCGAAAACACGGCTTCATGTGCGTCGACAGCCGCGAGAAAAGGCCGTGTCGACGATCTGCGGCTGCCGTGATGCGGGGCAACGATGACCTCGCTGCGCAACGTCGGAGGCGCTGACAGCAAGCCTTTTGCCGACGTGCCGTTCGCCGCATCCGCCGTCGGGCGTATCTCTGCATCGGTGCCCTCTTTCCTGTTTTTTTCTTCGCTTCTTTTTTCACTCTCCCCGCCTTTTCGCTTCGCTTCGCGCACCAGCAGCCGGGCTTCCGCCGCCGCGTCGATGTCGCCGGTCAGCAAGGCTCGGCTTCCGGCGGCCTCAATCTTCAGCACGCAGCTCAAATGATTCGGCTGGGCCGATGTGTCGGCATACACGGCTTCATCCGGATGCAGGAGAGAAAATCGCACGCCGTCCCACGTCCAATGCTGCCCCGATGCGCAGGCTTCGCCGCCAAAAGCAGCCGGCGCCGAAGAGAGCAGGCGCGCGACCGGCAGCGACGCCTGAATCGAAGCCAATCCCCCCGCATGGTCGGTATCGCTGTGCGAAATGACCAGCGCGTCGAGCCGTCCGATACCCGCCGCACGCAGAAACGGCGCCACAACGCGCTGCCCGGCATCCGCCTCGGCGCTGTAACGCGGTCCGGCATCGTAGAGCAGATTGTGCGTCGCCGTGCGCACGGTGACCGCCAATCCCTGCCCGACATCCAGCACATCGACCCAGGCTTCGCCCGCCGGCGGCCTCGGCGCCTGCCAGAGCAGTGCCGGCAAGAGCAACAGGCTGCCCAGCCAGCGTGCCGGAAAACCGCGCGGCAACAGTAGCCAAGCGACACCGCCCAGCGCCAGCAATATCGCCCACAGCGGCGGTGCGGGCTGTTGCCAGACCGGCCAGGCGGACAATTCGTGCAGCACGGCCATCAACTGCGCCAGCAGCCAGTGATCGGCGTGTAACAGCCATGACCAGGGCAATACGGCGCAAAGCAGCGTCAACGGCGTAATCAGCAGGCTGACGATGGGGATCGCCAGAGCATTGGCCAGCGGGGAGACCAGCGAAAACTGCTGGAAGAAGAGCAGCAGCAAAGGCAGCCCCGCAACCGTCACCGCCCACTGCGCCGCGCCCCAATGCAGCGCCAGCGCACGCCAACGCGCGACTCCGGCAGGCCGCTCAGGCTGCCTGAGGCGCGTGCCGCCCGCATACAGCAATGCGGCGACCGCGCCAAACGAGAGCCAAAAACCGATAGACAGCACAGCCCACGGATCGATGAGCAATACGACGAACAGCGCCGCCAGCAAAATTCTGCCGGAACCGAAATTACGGCCGGAACACAGGGCAAGCACCGCCACGCTCAACATGTACAGCGTCCGTTGCACCGGCACCTCGAAGCCCGCCAGCAAGGCATACGCACAGGCGACCAGCCCGCCCGCCAGCAAAGCGGCTTTGGGCGCGGGCACACGCAGCATCAGGCACTCGCTGCGCCGCCACAGCCAGCCCACCAGCCCCGCGAACAAGGCCGCCAGCATCGTCACATGCAGGCCGCTGATCGACACCAGATGCGTCACGCCCGTGCGGTTGAAAAGCGTCCATTGCGCACTGGGAATCGCGCGCTGATCGCCGATGGCCAGCGCCACCAGCACGCCGCGATACGGCGCATCGGGCAGTGCGGCAACAAAGCGGTCACGCACCGCCTCGCGCAGGCGCTCGACCAGATAACCGGGACGCACGACGAAAGCATCGAGCCGCTTATTGCCGCCGCCAACACCGCTGTCGGCGCTATTGCCCGCCCGCTTGTCCGGCCTCACCGCGCCCAGTGCACGAATATTGCGCTCCAGCAGCCATGCCTCGTAATCGAAGCCCTGCGGATTGGCATTGCCGTGCGGACGCCGTAAGCGCACGGTCAGCCGCCAGCGTTCGCCCGGGTGCAAACGTCCACCGGCCGCCCGTGCCGGCGACGCAGACGGATTCACCGCCCCCAACGGGTCGGAAGCGTCATCAGTCGCCCGATGGGTGGTCGCGGGCGGAGCAAGAGCAACATCGGCAGTCTGGCTGATAGGAGAACGAGCGACGGGATTGACGCCTAAATCCTTGTCCGAATCCGCGCCCGAATCTGCGCCAGAATCTGCGGCCGCCGCCGTAGCCGATAGCGAAGCGGCAACCGGTGCCACAGCCGGTTTTTCTCCCTGTTCCGCGCCTGAATTCACAGTATGCACGCGCGCAGTGCGCACTGCCTCGGCGGACGGATTCTCTGCGCCATTATCGTCCCTGCGCCGGCTATTTTCCCCATCGCCTTCCTGGCGTCTGTTTTCTCCCAAGGCACGTGCATCACGCCCGGAACGCTCGTCATACCAGGTCAACTGGAGGTGTTTTGGCACATGCGCGCCGAGTGTCTGCACCGACTCGACCGTCAACTCGAAACGCTCGCCCCGCGCAAAACGATGCGGCAAAGCGGAGACGATGCCCGTCAGCGTCACATCGCGCCCTTCCCACTCGGCCGGCAGGGCATCCGCCAAACGCAGATGCGCCCGCCAGCCGGCCCAGGCAAAACCCAGCGTAAAAGCGAGCAGCGCAAAACCAACGCCAAGTAAAGCCATGCGCTCCGGCATAAACGGCCGGCGCGCCTTGCCTGGCGCCTCGCCCAGACGCGCCTGACCTGACGCGCGCTTTCCGCGCATGCTCATGACGCCCGCCAACACAGCGGTGCCCGCCACGCCCGCCAGAAGCAGAATCATCGCCAGCGAAGGCAGATGCGCCTGCATTTGCAGGCAGAGAACACCCGCGGCGAAGGACAGGATGGCGAACTTGGAGAATTGCATAAATCTGATAAAAATGAATATCTTATCGTCAAATTATGAGCCGATGGAAAGCCCGTTTAGCACGGCGACGGAGCGATGCCCGGCGTACCCGCCCCCGCGCGCTCGCACACTCGCACTTCCTCGCCGATGCCGAGCCGCCTTGAACTCCTGTGCCTGCACACCCGCGCACATCTCGATTTTGCCTCGGTACAGCGCGGTAATCCGCTGCACACCCGTGAACCTGCGCTCAACTCCGCTCAAGGAATGCCTTTTGTGTGCATACACCCCGGTTCAAGCCGCTTTTCTCCGAGTCCGACATCGCATCAAAGAATATAAGCGCTTGTTTTACCACGTATTTGTACGGAAAACATATACGGAACCACCAGAACAATCTGCCGTCCGGCTCCTCTTGGCGGCAACGCTATAGGCACAAATACCCTGCAATAAAGCCACATCCGTCAGATTTTTTTACTCATCATCACCCAGGTCTTGATTTGAGGAGCAATTCCCCGATATATGATGGCAATGGTTATGCGCTCAAAGGTTCGGGCACACAAGGCCATTACGTGCAAATTACGACGGTACGCTGGCTTCTCAGGCCTGCCGTTGCAATATTGGCAATACTGTAATCCATCATTAAATTTCATATTGATTGGATCAATGAACCAGCTTGTTGGGGTACATCATGCATCTGAAAACCCGAATACAAATCATCGTCACCGCTTCCCTGCTCGGGCTCCTCGTCATATCGGGCTTCGGCCTTTATACGATCCGGCACAATCTGTATGAAGAACGGCGTTCGCATATCAACCAATCGCTCGATTTTGCCGATTCGCTGATCAAGCACTACCACGCGCTGGAAGTCAGCGGCAAGATGAGCAGTGAAGATGCGCAGCGGCACGCCATCGAAGCAATCAACGCGCAACGGCAAGGCGTTCGCAACTATTACTTCATCCGTGACTATGCGAGCGACCGATTCATCCAGCACCCCATCCAAAGCCGCATAGGCAAAATAGACGACGGCGGCAAGCTGCCGGACGGGCGCACCGTCACCGAAGCCTATCGCGAAGGCTTGAAAACAAGCACCAACAATAAAGCCTATCTTGAACTGGATACCCTCAAGCCGGGCGAGCCGGAATACCTCCGTTTCCCGAAACTCAACGGCGTGCTGAAATTCGACCCTTGGGGATGGATCGTCGGCATCGGCTTCTTCATCGACGATATCGACGCGCGTTTCTGGCAGCAAGCGGCCTACTACCTGGGAGCCAGCAGCGTGCTGCTGGCTTTCGTGGCGATTTTCGCCTTCCGTATGCGCACCGACATTCTCAGGCAGCTGGGCGGCGAACCCTATGAGGCCGCCGAAAACATGCGAAGAATTGCCGAGGGCGACCTTCATATCAGCATTCACCTCGCCGAAGATGACGACTCCAGCATGATGGCCTCGCTCAAGCTGATGCAGATGAAGCTGATCAACATTACGGCAGCCATTCAAGAAAACAGCGACGCCCTATCCAAACAGATGGCCGCCATCGACGTGGCAACGCGCAATTATGTTGAAACGCGTTCCCTAGACGCCCTGCCGCCGCTGCTGCTGGCGATCAATAAAGTCCATAGAATCGTCGGCGCGCTGAATAAGTCGATTGCCCGCTTCAAACTTTAGCGTGGAAAATCATCAAACCGATTGACAACGCATGCAGCCCATCCGATCATTCAGAAACGCGGGAGGAAAATATGAATCCATCGGCAGTTTTGCGTGTCACCGAAAAAGGCGCAGAAGAAATAGCGCGCCATACTGTTGGGCTGGGGCTCCGGCAACGAGGCATCATGCTATTGCTGAGCAAGCCCCGAACTTTGCAAGATCTGCTGCATAAATCGGTACTCCCCACCGAGGAATCGTACACCATCCTCCATGAGTTGATGCGGGACGGCTTCATTACCCAGGATGACGGCACGGCGCCCGTGCCGTCTGCAGCACCGCCCGTACATACCGGCATGGCGGCGCATACGGCAAATGGCGTTGCCCCCGCTATGCCGGCAGCCGGAGCGAGAACCGCGCACGCCCGCGATGAATGGCACATTCATGATGAGGCCATCATTTCCGAAGCAAGATTCCTGCTGGTCGATTTCTGCATGGATTGCTTCGGCACGCAGGCACAAACGCTGATCGACCGCTTCCGTACCTGCAAGACGCAGACCGAGCTGTCCGCGCAGACGAAAGACTTGGCGACATTGATCAGCCAACGTCAACCGGCAAAACTGGCGGCGCTGCGCGATATTATCCGCACGATCAACGAGTCAGCCTGAAAAAATTACCCACGCGCCGGCAGCCATTGCCGGATGCGCGCAGCAGATATGGCGCATGGCTGGAACCCGCGTAAACAGGCGGCTACAGCGGCGCTGCACCCCAGGCGGAACGGGCCTTTCCGGCAAGGCCGTCAATGCATCTACCCGGAACGTTCCTGCCGTTTTTTCGTTTTGTCGTTCGATCGTTCCGATCCCGCCTGCCCCACCTGCACACCTGCCCCACCTGTTCCATTTCTTGTCAGCCCTTCATCCACCCGACTCGTAAGACTCGTAACGCCGATCAATTCAGCTTCCGCGGCATCGGCCTCCCCTGACCGGCGAACGCCGTGCGTTCGAGCAACACGCCGCAGCCAGCGCGCGGCAGCCATTGCGCCGCGCAACGGCCCGGCGATCTTTCACCGGCGCACCGGCGTACACGGAAATCGGCAGCAGCGAAGCAACCGCCGACCTTGCCTTTCACCTACGCACCGGCGCTCATGGGGCTTGAAAAGCCCAAACACATCCCTATCTTGTTGTCAACGCCGCACCCCCTGCGGAAACCATCTGAAAGGAGAATGGAATGTATCGAACCCTGTTTGCCGGCGACCTGTTCGCCGACCTGGCCCGCCTGCAACACCAGCTATTGCGCCATGCCGGCCCGACCACCCCGCTGCGCGGCATCGGACGCAGCGGTTTTCCGGCGCTCAATGTCGGCACGACGCCGACAAGCGTGGAAATCTACGCCTTTGCGCCGGGGCTTGACCCGGCCAGTATCGATGTTTCGATCGAACGCGGCGTGCTGACGCTGTCGGGCGAACGCGGCAGCGAACTGCCCCAGGCGGATGCGAAAGCGGCAACGCATATCAACGAGCGCATCAGCGGCACTTACCGCCGCGCCATCAGTCTGCCTGACGATATCGATCCGGAAAGCGCCTCGGCCGCCTACAAGGACGGCGTGCTGCACGTCAGCATTCAGCGCCGTGCCGCCTCGATGCCGCGTCGCGTCGAAATCACTGAAAAAAGCTGAAGAAAGGAAAACATCATGAACGAACATCAGGTGACAGAAACCGCGCAACGGAAAAATGAAAGCGAATACGCCGAAACGGCGGCCATGCTGCCGCCCGTCGATGTCATTGAGGACGCAGCGGGCATTACGCTCTATGCCGACCTGCCGGGCGTGCCGAAAGACAAGCTGAACATCCACGTCGATGCGGAAGCGCTGTCTATCGAAGGTGAAGTCGCACTGCCCATCCCCACCGATATGGAAGCCAGCTACGTCGAAGTCGAATTGCCGCGCTACCGCCGGACGTTTTCGCTGGGCAAGGAACTCGACCGCGAGAATATCCGGGCCGAATTCAACAATGGCGTACTCAAACTGAGCATCCCCAAGCTTGAACGCGCCAAACCGCGCAAGATCGAAGTGCGCGTCGCCTAACTGGCCGGATCGGCCGGCCGATTGCCCGGCAGCGCATCCAGCGGTGACCGCGCCACTGCATCTCCACCGTGCGCCTCTCAAAATGCCGGCCTTCCTGGTCGGCATTTTTCATTCGCAATCATATGGCGCCAGCGACATGGTGCATATGCAGCCTGCCGCGCGAGCACGAATACGGTGGACATTGCGGCGGACGTTGCGATAGAGGCTGCCCGCGAGCCCGCGCCAATAGGGCGTTTGCTGGCAGGCAGGCCGGAAACCCGCGCCAATACTGGGCTGGCGGGCAGGGTGGCCGGAAACGCCCATTCCACGCGGGCTTCAGGGCATGCTTACCGGCAACGTCCAATCCGCGCCGGCTTCAGGCCGATCATGGCGAACGGCGCAGCGTGCCGCCGTGCCTCAGCCATCGCTGCCCTCCCTTACCGGGAGCGCTCCATCTGGCTATCGCGCAAAAGCGGGTTCCGCGCCAATCTTGTATGATTGCCTGCCTCCCGAACCATTGCGCCAAGCTCATTTTTACCATCATCCGCCATGTCACACATCCCGCTCCACGACGATCTGGCCGCCCAGCTCGCCACGCTTGATCACGACGGCCTGCGCCGCCATCGCCGCACGCTGGCCTCCCCGTGCGGGCCGCTGGCGATCGTCGACGGCCGTGAATTCATCAGCTTTTGCAGCAACGACTATCTGGGCCTGGCCGCCGATCCGGCGCTGGTCGAGGCGGCCTGCGACGGCGCTCGCCGCTGGGGCGTCGGCAGCGGCGCTTCGCATCTCGTCAGCGGCCATCTGGCGCCACATGACGCGCTGGAGCGGCGGCTCGCCGCCTTTGCCGGCTTTCCGCGCGCACTGCTGATGACGACCGGCTACATGGCCAACATCGGCATGGTGACTGCACTGGCTGGGCGTGGAGATGCCATTTTTGCCGACCGTCTGAACCATGCTTCCTTGATCGACGCCGTGCAGCTCGCCAAAGCGCAAGGCGCGGAAAGCCACCGTTATCCGCACGGCGATCTTGCCGCGCTGGAGCGCCTGCTCGCGGCCAACCCGGCCCGGCCCGGCCAGCGCAGGCTGATCCTGACCGACGCCGTTTTCAGCATGGATGGCGACCTCGCGCCCCTGCCCGGCCTGCTCGAGCTGGCCGAACGTTTCGATGCCTGGCTGCTGGTCGATGATGCCCACGGTTTCGGCGTGCTCGGCCCGCAAGGGCGCGGCAGTCTAGCGCACTTTGGGCTAGATATCGGCCTGAGCGGGCAAGCGCGCGCCGAACGGCTCGTTTATATGGGCACGCTCGGCAAGGCTGCCGGCGCTTCGGGCGCTTTCGTCGCCGCGTCGGAAACCGTGATCGAATGGCTGATCAGCCGCGCGCGCACCTACATTTTCACCACCGGCGCCAGCCCGATCATGGCCTGTGCGCTGCTCGCCAGCCTGGATCTGATCGAACAGGGCGATGCGCGGCGCGCGCATCTGCAAAGGCTGATCGCCCGCCTGCGCGACGGGCTGTCCGCCACGCAATGGCGGCTGATGCCTTCGCCCACGGCCATCCAGCCCATCATCATCGGCGACAACCACGCGGCATTGCGCGTGGCCGCCGCCCTCTACGACAAGGGAATCTGGGCGCCTGCCATCCGCCCGCCGACGGTGCCGGCAGGCACGGCGCGGCTGCGCGTTTCGCTGTCGGCCACGCATCGCGTCGAGCAGATCGACCGCCTGGTCGATGCTTTGAAGGAATGCGCATGAGCAGGCCGTCGCTGGCGTTGATTCACGGCTGGGGCTTTGGGCGGCAAGCCTGGGCGCCGGTCATTCCCGCACTGTCGGCACACCTGGATATTCATCTCGTCGACCTGCCCGGTTACGCAAGCGCGCCGCCCGATCCCGGACGCTTTGCCGACGCCGCCCGCCGGATTGCCTGCCGCCTGCCCGCGGGCAGCCTGCTGTGCGGCTGGTCACTGGGCGCGCTGCTGGCGCTGGAAATCGCCACGCAGCAGGCACATCCGCAGGCAGAGCAGCCGCCAACGCATTTCAGCGGGCTGATCCTCGTCGGCGCAACGCCGTGCTTCACACAACGCGACGACTGGCCGCACGCACAAACGCCGCAACTGCTGGAGCGTTTTACCCAGGCGGTGGCCGATGCGCCGGCCGAAACACTGCGCCATTTCATCGCGCTGCTCAACCAGGGCGACGCACAGGCGCGCGCCCATACCCGCAGCCAGCAGCGCGCATTGTCGGCCATGCCCGCGCCCGATCCAGCCAGCCTGCAACAAGGTCTCGACTGGCTGGGGAACGTCGATTTGCGCGCGGCCGTCACGGCGATTACCATGCCGACTTTGCTGATTCACGGCGACCGCGACCCGCTCATGCCGCTACCCGCCGCACGCTGGCTATCCGCGGCGCTGCCGAACGCGCGGCTCGCGTGTATCGAGGGCGCAGCACATGCGCCGTTCCTCAGCGCACCGGAACGTTTTGCCGAACTTGTCATCGAACACTGTCATGTCTGCCGCATCACCCCACACGCCCCGACCAGCGGACGCTGAACCGCTTAAACAGCGCGTATGCGCCGCGTTTGACCGGGCCGCCGCGACGTATGACGAAGCCGCCATCGTCCAGCGCCATGCCTGCCATGCACTGCTCGCGCACCTGGCGCCGGAAACCGCTCCGGCGCATATTCTCGACGCAGGCTGCGGCACCGGCTTCGGCGCGCGCATCCTACGCCAGCGCTGGCCGCAAGCGCACATTACCGGCGTCGACTTTGCGCCGACCATGGTCGAGCGGGCGCGCCCGGTGATGGACGAATGTTTCACCGCCGACATCGAAGCCCTGCCGCTGCCCGCGCAGCAGTTCGATCTGTGGTGGTCAAACATGAGCATCCAATGGTGCAACGCCGCCGCCGTATTCGCCGAAGCCCGGCGCACGCTGCGCCCCGGCGGCCGGCTGGCCGCCAGCACCTTGGGGCCGGAGACTTTCCACGAAATGCGGGAAGCTTTTTCCGGCATCGACGCCTATCGCCACACGCTGCATTTCAACGAACCCGACGCGATCATCCGCGCGCTCGACGCCGCCGGGTTCAGGCAAATCGAACTCTGGCGCGAGCAGCGCCCGATCTACTACCCTGACCTGAAAACCCTGCTGCGCGCCATCAAGGCCATCGGCGCGCAAAATGTCGGCGGCGGCGGCCGCAGCAGCCTAATGGGTCGCGCCGCCTGGCAGAAAGTGGAGGCGGCTTACGAACGCTTCCGCACCGCCGAGGGGCTACCTGCCACTTACGACATCATTTTTGCCTGCGCCGCGACGATATGAACACGCACTCAACGCCCACTTCACCTATTTCACCCATTTCATCCGCCCCAGCGCCGGCAAACGCCTGGTTCATCACCGGCACCGATACCGAAGTCGGCAAAACCTTTTCCACCTGTACGCTGCTGCACGTGCTGAAACAGCGGGGAATCCGCGCCGCCGGCATGAAGCCCGTCGCCGCCGGCATTGACGCTGACGGCAAAAACGATGATGTCGAATCGCTGATTGCCGCTTCCGGCGTCGAAGCGCCGCGCCCGCTCGTCAATCCCTACCTGTTCGCACCGCCGATCGCGCCGCATATCGCTGCCCAGGAAACCGGCGAGCACATCGATATCGAGCGCATCGCCACCGCCTTTGACGCGCTGCGCACGCTGGCGGACGCCGTGTTGGTCGAAGGCGTCGGCGGTTTCCGTGTGCCGCTCGATGCGGAACATGACGCCGGCGATCTGGCAAAACGGCTGGGACTGCCGGTCATCCTCGTCGTCGGCATGCGCCTGGGCTGCATCAACCATGCGCTGCTTACCGCCGAATCGGTTGCCGCCGCCGGGCTGCCGTTAGCTGGCTGGATCGCCAACCGGATCGACCCAGCCATGTCGCGCTGGGAAGGTAATCTGGCGGCGCTGCAGGCGCGCCTGCCCGTACCGTTGCTCGGTATCATCCCGCCGCACAGTACGCCGGAAGCCGCCGCCCGCTTGCTACACCTGCCGGGAGAGTAAGCGCGTAAAACCATTCGGAGCCATCAGGAGCCGTCCGATAGATTCTGCGGATTATTGAGGCGCCCACCTGCATGCGCCGTACCAGCCGGCTCGCCTGGGCTTTTCCATCCCCTCATCGATTATTATTGCAGCCGCTTTATTTTCCTTTATTTCCTCTTGCTCTTGCCGGCGCGCTTCCGCCCTGATGGGAGCGCCGATGATTGCATCGGCGATCGTCCCAGTGGGCAGCAACGCGTAAAAACGCATCCGCTATAATCCGCCGCATACGCTGTTCCTGACTCACGAACCTCCGTACTCCCCTGACCCGTCGCCCGTCTTGCCCATGAATTTTCTCTTCGATCTGTTCCCTGTCATCCTGTTCTTTGCTGCCTTCAAGCTGGCCGATATCTACGTCGCCACGGCCGTGACCATTGCCGCAACCTTCGTCCAGATCGCCTGGATCTGGCTGCGCACGCGCAAGGTCAGCGGCATGCTCTGGACGAGCTTCGCCATCGTCACCCTCTTTGGCGGCATGACGCTGTTTCTGCGCGACGAAACATTCATCAAATGGAAGCCAACCGTGCTTTACTGGGCGCTGTCCTCAGCCTTCATCATCGGACGGCTGTGTGGCAAGAATCTGATCCGCGGGCTGCTCGGCGCGCAGCTTACCTTGCCCGAGGCCGTCTGGAACCGCCTCAACTGGGCATGGACCGGCTTCTTTGCTTTTATGGGGCTGGCCAATCTGGCGGTGGCATTCTTCATGGGGCTGTCCACCGCCGCCTGGGTAAATTTCAAGCTGTTCGGCAGCATGGGCATGACGCTGGCTTTCGTGCTAGCGCAAGGTTTCATGCTGGCTAAATACATCGAAAACGATGAAAAGCAGCCCTGATACGGGAACCCCAATGCGATATACCCTCATCGCCGAGGACCGCGCCAATTCCCTGGCAGCGCGCCGAGCCGACCGTTCGGAATACCTTGAACGCCAGCGCGCCTTGCAGGATGAAGGACGGCAGCGGCTCACCGGCGCCTGCCCGGCCATTGATGCGCCTACCCCCGGTCCGGGCAGCTTCCGCGGCAGCCTGATCGCCGCCGAATTTGCCTCGCGCGCAGCCGCGCAGCGCTGGGCCAAGCACGACTCTTATGTTCTTGCCGGAAATTACGTCCGGCTGACCGTCAAACCTTTCTGCCAAGTCCTGCCGGCATGAGCGTCGACATCGCCGTCACGGGCACTGAAACGATGGTCTTGCTACGCGAGCGCCTGAAGAGCCTCTCGCCGCAATCGCTTGAAATCATCGACGAGTCGGCGCTGCACGCCGGCCATGCCGGAACGCGGAACGGCGGGCATTATCGCCTGTACATCGTCTCACCGGCTTTCGCCGGCAAGACGATGCTTGCACGGCACCGTCTTGTCCATGAAACCTTGGGCGAACTGATGCATGGTAGAATTCATGCGCTAGGCATTACGGCGCTTGCGCCGGAAGAGTGCCGACCTGGTTGAAATTCGCAGACCTGCGCAAAAAAAGGCTTCGGACAATTCAATCAATTTATCAAGCCAATTTTCCCAATCCAACTTCTGACTTCACGGAACCTTCGAAAGGAATCCACGCATGAAAAAACTGACCCAATGCGCCGCTGCCCTGCTCATCGGCACCCTGCTTTCGGCTTCGGCCGGTGCCGCTGAGAAAACGCTTGTCACCGTCAACGGCAGCGCCATCCCGCAAAGTACGGCAGACCTCTTCATCGCCGAACAGACCGCACAGGGCGCCACTGACAACGCCGAACTGAGAAATGCCGTGCGCGAAGAGCTGATCCGCCGCGAATTGCTGGTGCAGGAAGCCCAGAAGGCGGGAATCGATAAAAAATCGGACGTCATCGCGCAGATCAACGCCATGCGCCAATCGGTTCTCATCCGTTCCTTTCTCCAGGATTACGCCAAGAAGCATCCTGTCAGCGACGCCCAGCTCAAGTCCCTGTACGAAACGATCAAATCGCAGATGAGCGGCACCGAGTACAAGGCGCGCCATGTGCTGGTCAAGGATGAAGCCGAGGCCAAGGCCATCATCGAGAAGCTGAAGAAAGGCGAAAAGTTCGCCGACCTGGCCAAACAGTCCATCGATACTGGCACCAAGGACAATGGCGGCGAACTGGGCTGGGCAACGCCGGCCAATTTCGTCAAGCCGTTTGCCGATGCGCTTACCGGCCTGAGCAAGGGTAAATTTACGGAAACGCCGGTCAAAACTGACTTTGGCTACCACGTCATCCTGCTTGAAGACAGCCGCCCGCAAACCATTCCTTCGTTTGACGAACTCAAGCCGCGCCTCCAGCAACAGGCACAGGCCGAGCAAATCAGCAAGATGGTCGAGGATCTGCGCGCCAAGGCAAAACTTAAATAAGCACGCACGCGGGTCACCAGCAGCGCCCCGCTACCGCACGGTAGCAGTATGCACAACGCCAAAACGCCGTACCGCTAGCGGGCGGCGTTTTGTTTTACGTTTTTTGTTTTACCTTTCATGAGGGTGACAAAAACTTGACACAAAGCCCCTCGTCCCTTGCTTTAACCCGCCTCCAGGCACGCCTGGCATTCCGCTCCCGCACAGTCCGCTTATCCGGACAACGCTTTCCGGCACAGCCCTCGCATCTCGCACCACTGGCAGACGCTGTCTGTACCGTTCGCCGGTAACGGCGCGCCGGCATGCATGGCTTCAAACACTGAGACCAGCCGCTGACCTTGCGCTTGAGCCAGCGCTGTCAAATCATCACCGCCGGCAGGAACGGCGCTAACCACTTCGTCGTCGAGCGCGAGGTAAGCCGCCTCGGCAGCCTCATGCAGCAGGGCGTAGCTGGAAAGCTGCACATCACCATCCTGTTGCTGCATCTTTTTGATCGATGCCGCCCGCTGCGTTTTGTAATCGAGTAGCGCAACTTCACTCGCCGCTTCATCGCCACGCTGGTCAATGCGGTCAATGCGGCCATACAGCTCGACACGGCTACCCCCTGCGTCGCTAGATAGCGGAAACACACGGCTGACCGGTGTTTCAGCCTGCGCCCAGCGCCAGCCTTCAGCTTCCCAGCGGCGCTGCCAGTCGAGGTACGACGGCAAACGTTTTTCCCAACGCTGGCGCCAGGCAATCGCCAGAAAATCGTCCGCCACCGCGGGCGCAAAAACCGTGTCCACGCATTCGAGCAGGCAGGCCAGCGCTTCATTGGCAGGCCATTCCGAGACACAGGGACAACGCGAATGAAATTCCTGCAGGCTGCGATGCACAAGGGTGCCGTAGTCGCGTTTTTCCATCGCCTCGCGCACCTCGTCCATTTCCCCCAGCTGCAGGACATGGCTGGCGAAGAAACGGTATGGGCAGGCAACGAGGCGGGCGTAGGCGCTGACGGAAAGACGTGCAGGCAGCCGCTTTGCCGGCACGGAAATCGCCGTGCGTTCCGCTGCTGCCAGCACTGTACATGACGCAGCGGACGTGGGGGCCGTTGCGTTTTTCGCCTCGGCAACAGGAGGCGGCGGCAGCGGCGAGCGCTGGAGGTCATCCCCCCAAGCCAGCGTGTGCAGCGTCGAGAGCAGCAGGAATTCTGGCGCGAGCAAATTGCTTTCGCCATCCTGTATCGACTGCCAGGTGACGACGACGCGCGGGACCATGGCCAGCAGCAATTCGAGGTCGCGGCGCAATTCACGTTCGCTATCGGCACGCGTACGCAGCCCCAGCTCGCGGCGCACCGCCTGATTGAAAAAAGCGCCATGTCCTGCCGGCGCCAACTGGCGCGCGTCGCCGCCGATCAGGATCGCTGCCTCGAAACGGCGCAAGGAAGCGGCATTCAGCGGCGTCAGCACAATCGGGCTAACAACACGATCATCGCGGAAGCTTGTCGATTCAAATTCATGTCGTAGCCAGTCGCGCCACGCGCTGAACGAAAAGCGGCCGGCATCGCCCGCCAGTTCCTCCTGACGGGCTGTCAGCATAGCGAGTAGCGCCCTGCCGGCGATGTCATCCGCCAATACGTCCTGCATCCCCAGAACCACCAGCGCTTCATGCAGACAGGAAAGCCAATGCACAAGCGGGGCGTGCTGTGCACCGAACAGTGCCTGCGCCACCGCCAGGCGTTCAAGCGCGGCAAACGCCTGTTCTTTGCCTGCGGTGTCGCTGTGCGCCAGTGCCCGCCGGATATTTGCCAGTCCGCCGTCGACAGAAGCACTGCGAATGACCATTTCAAGCCCGAACACGGCTGTTTGGCGCAGCTCTTCCGACCAGTCGGCGCAGAAGAACGGCGTTTTGCACATATCGAGCAGATCGCGGTATCGGGTATTTCCAGCGACAGTTTCGAGCAACGCATCCACCGCAGCCGCAGCGCGTGAGGTCGACAGCAACCAGCCGGTTTCATCGCTGACCCATACGTGCTCGCGTTCGAGCAAGGCGCGCACGCGCCGCGCCGTCAAGCGATCCTGCGCAATCAGCGCTATACGCCGCACGCCAGCCTGTAACCAGGCGCCAACCTGGGCGACGACAGCCTGCGCTTCCGGCTCACGTCCGGCCGTTGGCACCAGCGCCAGACGGCCGACCAGCGGACTGTGCGGATGACGCTGTGCCACGGCGCCTGCCCGTTTCGCCATCGGCGGCGGTGCGGCAGCGCTGGTCGTCATTGAGGCTGCATTGATGACGGAAGCGGCAGGCAGCCAAGCTGCCGCCAATGTATCCAGCAGCGGCGTTTTCTCCGGGGACGCCGACTCGCGCGGCAATGGATAGACCATATGCACCGACTGATACGCGGCATAACGCTGGTAAAAATCGTATTCGGCAGCGGACAGCGCTTCCTTCGGCACGGCGTCGAGTACGACGAATACGGGCGCAGACTGCGGCGGTAAAGCCTGCGCCTGCTGCGCCAGTCCGCTCAGCTGTAGGCGATACGCTGCGGCTGCGTCAGGCTCCCCCGAAATTGCCAGCGCACGCCACAGTTCGTGGATGATGCGCGCTTCAAACGCAAGCGGCTGCGAAGCGCGCAGGGCATAGGCGTTTTCCAGTTGCACGGCGAGCGCTTCGGCGTTATCGGGCAAGGACACCGAAGCCTCGCTCAATTCGTCGAATAGCGCCGCCATTTCACTGACGATGCCCCACAGTACGGATTCGGCCCCCTTGAAGCACGCCCAGCCGCGCGTGCGCAGCGCTTCGTACAACAACGCCAGCCGTCGACTCGACGACAACGGCGCCACCGGCAAGGGGACGGTTTGCGCCCATTGGCGCAGTGTCGCGAAAACAGGCAACAAGGCCGCGCCGGGTAAGCGCCGGACCAGCGCCACCCGCAGTTCGGCGGCAATGGGCAGAGACGGGGCGAGCACACGCAACGATGAAAAATCGTGATGCGTCGCAGCACAAGGATGGTGAGCGACCAGACGTGCCGCCAGCGCGTCAAAAAACGCCTCATCAGGCGGCAGTCCCGCAATATTCATTCTGAGCCTTTCTGTTTTTCCGCGTTCGCCGTCTCGCCAGCGATCCGTACAATGTTCCGCACCTGAAACGGCACCAGAGACGAAAGCCATAGCACACCGGCAGCACACGACCCGCTCAAAGAAAAAACTGGCGGCACGCCGGCAGGTTGGATAGAACGCCTACATGTTGCGACAAACCCGCTTGATTTTCCCCGTGCTGCCGCTTTTTTGCTAGCATTACGCCCGCTGCCAGAATCGCTACCAGAATACTTCCCGTGTGTTGTCCATTCTCCGATTTTCAGATCATTCTCCTTCGGCAGCGTATATACCGAATTCCACATTCCGGATTTTCAATATTTTAATTTTCCCTGAAAGTAACTCCATGAGCGAACATATTTCCTACGTTACCGATGCCACTTTTCCCACCGATGTTCTGCAAGCGCAAGGCCCGGTACTGATCGATTTCTGGGCTGAATGGTGCGGCCCGTGCAAGATGCTGGCGCCCATTCTCGACCAGATCGCCGAGGAATACGCCGGTCGTTTAAAAGTGGCCAAGCTCAACATCGATGAGAATCCGGGCATCCCCGCCAATTTTGGCGTGCGCGGCATCCCAACGCTGATGATCTTCAAAAACGGCAACCTCGAAGCCACCAAAGTTGGCGCGCTCTCCAAGTCGCAATTGGCTGCGTTCATTGACAGCCACCTGTAAAATCGCTAATCTTCGCGCCTGAAAGCACGCAGCCACGCGACCTGAGTACAGAACAAAGCCTGCCTGCGGCTTTCGGCGGATTTATTGGTTTTCCGCGTATCTGGCAAGAATTTGAGGCTTTTGATTTTGCCGGCCAGCGCCAGTAAATGCCAGAAAATATTTTCGCAGTTTCCTGTTTCCCACAAATCTTCTGTTTTTTGCATCTTCCGGTAACCTGCCGGATATTCGTGCATATTCTTTTCCGACCTTTTTCGCACGCTCATGCATCTATCTGAACTCAAAGCGCTGCACGTCAGCCAATTGCTCGATATGGCCGTCGCTAACGGCATCGAAGGCGCCAACCGGCTGCGCAAACATGAACTGATCTTCGCACTACTCAAAAACCAAGCCAAAAAGAACGAAACCATTTTTGGCGACGGCACGCTGGAAACCCTGCCCGACGGCTTCGGCTTCCTGCGTTCGCCCGATACGTCGTATCTCGCCAACACCGATGATATCTACGTCAGTCCGAGCCAGATCCGCCGCTTCAATCTGCGCAACGGCGATACGATTGAAGGCGAAATCCGCACGCCGAAAGATGGGGAACGCTATTTCGCACTGGTCAAGGTCGATCGTATCAACGGCGATCCGCCTGAGGCGTCAAAAAACAAGATCATGTTCGAGAACCTGACGCCGCTCCACCCCGATGAACACATCCGGCTCGAACGCGACATGCGCGGCGAAGAGAACATCACCAGCCGCATCGTCGACATCATCGCCCCGATCGGCAAAGGGCAGCGCGGTCTGCTCGTCGCCAGCCCAAAGAGCGGTAAAACGGTGATGATGCAGCACATCGCACATGCCATCACCGCCAATCACCCCAACATCCATCTGATCGTTCTGCTGATCGACGAACGCCCGGAAGAAGTCACCGAGATGATGCGTTCGGTCAAGGGCGAAGTCATTGCATCAACCTTTGACGAACCGGCAACACGTCATGTACAGGTCGCCGAAATGGTCATCGACAAGGCCAAGCGCCTGGTCGAGCATAAAAAAGATGTCGTCATCCTGCTCGACTCGATCACCCGTCTCGCACGCGCCTATAACACAGTCCAACCAGCCTCTGGCAAAGTACTGACCGGCGGGGTCGACGCCAATGCGTTACAAAAACCCAAGCGCTTCTTCGGCGCAGCGCGCAATATCGAGGAAGGCGGGTCGCTGACCATCATCGCCACCGCCCTGATCGAAACCGGCAGCCGCATGGACGATGTCATCTATGAAGAATTCAAAGGCACCGGCAATATGGAGATTCACCTTGACCGCCGTATGGCCGAAAAACGCGTTTACCCGGCAATCAACGTCAACCGCTCCGGCACGCGCCGCGAGGAGTTGCTGCTGATGCCCGATGTACTGCAAAAAATGTGGATTCTGCGCAAGTTGCTGTACAACATGGACGATCTTGAAGCGATGGAATTTTTGCTCGACAAAATTAAGGCAACGAAGAACAACGCCGAGTTCTTCGAGTCGATGCGACGCTAGCAGTATCTCATTCACACCATTCACCTTACGCGCCGCATCCCTCCGCCAGCCATTGCCAAGTCAGGCAGAAATCCGGATAATAGTGGCCTTTCTGAAGCCGGCCACCGAGAACCCCATTTTTTCGAGCCGGTATGATTTGACCCGAGGAATTTCCAAGATGAAATCCGATATCCATCCTGAATACAAAGAAATCGAAGTCACGTGTTCCTGCGGCAACACGTTCAAGACCCAATCGACATTGGGCAAACCCTTGCACGTCGAAGTCTGCTCTGCCTGCCATCCATTCTATACAGGCAAACAGAAGATCATCGATACGGCAGGCCGCGTCGAGAAATTCAACAAAAAATACGGTACCCGCGCCAGAGCATCCTGATATCCACGACTGGCACCCACGGTCATCTGCTAGATGCAGCAGATACGAGTTCGTTCGAGCTCGCGAAAAAGGCAGCCGCCGTGCTGCCTTTTTTGTTGATGGCCTGGTGACGAATCACTCGCGCCGATACGCATGCATATCTTTGCGGACAACTCACGTTTCAAAGGAATTACGCTACCGCCCAGCGGGCTGGCATTGGCCGTCCTGCTGCTGCTCTACATTTTTATTGGGTTGATCGGCCACGATCCCTGGAAACACGACGATGCCATCACGATCGGCATCGTATACGACATGGCAAGCCATGGGCACTGGCTGCTCCCACACTTAGCCGGTCAATCTTATCCGGATGCTCCACTGTACTACTGGCTCGGCACCGGCTTTGTCAAAGCGTTCTCCTGGCTCCTGCCGCTACATGATGCCGTACGCCTGACCTCCGGCCTGTGCACGTTGTTGGCGCTGTCACTGATCTTGCAGGCTGCGCGCGAGTTATACGGCAAACCCTTCGCCGCGGCAGCGCCGCTGATTCTGGCGGGTAGCCTTGGTTTCCTTTTCCATGCGCACGAAGCGCAACCGATGCTGGCTGCGCTGACAGCGCATACAGCCGCATATTGGTCGCTGTTACTGTTGCCACGCCGCCCCGGACTGGCAACGCCGGTTTTTGCTTTTTCCCTGACCGCAGCGTTTCTCGCCAACGGCCTGCTACCCACACTCACCTTATTGCCTGCCATTGTGCTGACGCTCTGTTTTTCCGCAAACCGCCGCCGTGACGCCGGATTACTGCTGCTTGGCATGGTCACGTCGGCAATCCTCTGCACCGGCTGGCTATGGCCGCTGTACCGCACCGCACCCGATGCCGCGGCGGCCTTCCTCGCTAACGAACTGGCGCAATTTACCTTTGGCCGGCCGATCTCCATCAATCTGATGGACTATCTCAACATGCTTCCCTGGTATGCCTGGCCAGCGCTACCGCTGGCAGGCTGGACCCTCTGGACCAAGCGCCGCACACTGACCGGACGCATGTTGCTGTTGCCGCTGCTCGCGTTTCTGACAACACTTCTAATGCTCTCGGTACTGGCTCAAGCCCGCAGCGCATCCGCCCTGCTACTGCTGCCACCGCTCGTTTTATTGGCCGTACCTGGCGTATTTTCCCTGCGGCGTGGTGCGGCCAATGCCTTTGATTGGTTCAGCATGGTGACGTTTTCCCTGTTTGCGGCAGTGGCATGGATCGCCTGGAGTGCGCTGGTGTTCGGCTGGCCGGAACGGCTCGCCCGTCAGGCCGTGCGCCTGGAGCCGGGTTTTGTCGGCCATTTCGACGGGATGGCTTTTACCTTTGCGCTCATTCTGACTGTTGCCTGGTTCTGGCTGATCGTCACCAGCCCGCGTTCGCCTGTGCGTGGCATCATGCACTGGATGTCCGGGCTAACGCTGTTCTGGATTCTGGTTGCCGTGCTTTGGATGCCCTGGATTGACTACGGCAAGTCTTACCGTCCGGTGTCCGCCTCGCTGGCGCGCGTATTGCCCACCGTGCGTTCTGCCCATCAATTCCACTGCATCGCCAACGCCAACCTGCCGCCTGCCCTGCTCGCCTCCCTCGACTATTTTGATGGCATCCAGACGCAGGCGCTGGAAAGCAAGAACGGCCGCCGCTGCGATCTGCTGCTGCTGCGGGGCCAGCCACGCGATCCGGATTTCATTACTGCGGCCGGCTGGCGGATGATCTGGGAAGGACATCGCCCGAGCGATCGCCGCGATCACGAAAAGCTGAGGCTGTATCAGCGCGGGCGACGCGCCAAACCGACCGCGGCACTTTCAGACATCGCCAGCCCGGAAACAGCAGATGATCATAGCGGTGGTGGCCGCATTCTCAGCATTCCATAGCCATTCGACGATGTGGTGACAAGCGATGGGGCACTTATCCAAAAAAACGGAAGCCAGAGGCGGCTATCCGAAAATGGATTCCGGCAAGCCGCAAATGGCGCTATAGTGACGCCTTTTCCACGGCTCCTGCATACAACACCTACCCCTACTTTTTCACGGGAGAACAGCAATGAAAAAATTCCTGAAAATCGGCATGCTCACCTGCTTCAGCCTTGCTGGCCTGACATGCGCCAACGCTTGGGCGCAGACAAAAGTGACCATCGGCATGAACGGCTGGACAGGATACGCGCCGCTTTCTCTGGCGCTCAAGGAAGGCATCTTCAAGAAAAATGGCCTGGACGTGACCATCAAGCTGATCCCGCAAAAGGATCGCCACCTGGCGCTCGCCTCGGGCGACCTGCAATGCGCCACGACCGCCGTGCAGACACATCTGATGTGGACGCAGAACGGCGTGCCCATCACGCAAATCTTCCTGATGGACAAATCAGCGGGCGCCGATGGACTGGTGGTGCGCGGCAACATCAAGGGCTTTGCCGATCTCAAGGGTAAAACCATCGCCGTCGATGCAGCGGGAACCACGCCTCACTTCATGCTCGCCTGGATGCTGCAAAGCAACGGCCTGAGCCTGAAGGACGTCAAACTCGCCAACCTCTCGCCGCAAGCCGCCGCACAAGCCTTCGTCGCCGGTCAGAACGAAGCCGCCATCACCTACGAACCGTACCTGAGCAGCATTCGCCAAAACCCGAACGCGGGCAAAATTCTCGTCACCACCAACGATTACCCGATCATTATCGACACCTTCGGCTGTGACCCGAAATGGCTGAAAGCCAACCCAAAGGTTGCCCAGGCGATTACCGACAGCTACTTTGAAGCGCTTGAGCTGATCAAAACCAACCCCAAACACGCCTACGCCGTGATGGGCGCAGAAGTCAAACAAAGCGGCGAAGATTTTGCCAAATCGGCCAGCTACCTCAAGTGGCAGGATAAAGCGGCCAACCGCGAATTTTTTGCCAACGAAATCATTCCCTTCATGAAAAAAGCTGCCAAGGTAAACATCGAAAGCGGCGTCATGAAAACAGAACCGGCCGATTACAAAGCGTTGATCGATACATCGTTCATTCAATAACCCCGGACGATACCGTCCATGACCACAGACCGGCATGCAACGCTTTACATGCCGGTTTTTCCTGCCTAGACATACAGACGCCGCCTAGACGCCCGCATGACACAATTACGCTCTTCGCCGTTCAGCCGCATTCTGCGCCCGCTACGTCCGGTATCACCCTTTGCTCGTATCGTGTTGGGCACATCATTTTTTGTCATTTTCGTCGCTTTCTGGGGGCTCATTACCTATCTTGGTTTCGTCTCCCCGACCTTTCTCGCCAGCCCGACAACCATGCTGCGCGAAGGATGGCTGCTCTTTACCGAATACGGCTTTGCCAAGGATATCGGGATGACCGTCTGGCGTGTGCTGGCCGGATTTCTTCTGGCAACGCTTATCGCCGTACCGCTCGGCATCAGTATGGGCGCTTACAAGCCCATCGAAGCCTTCTTCGAGCCTTTCGTATCTTTCTGCCGTTATCTGCCTGCCTCCGCATTCATTCCCCTGCTCATTCTCTGGACCGGCATCGGCGAGTTGCAGAAAATCCTCGTCATCTTCATCGGCGCTGTCTTTCAGATTACCCTGATGGTCGCCGTCATCGTCGGCGGCGCGCGGTGTGATCTTGTTGAGGCTGCCTACACGCTGGGTGCGCGCAAACACGGCATTGTCCGCCGCGTCCTCATTCCTGGCGCGGCGCCGGAGATTGCCGAAGCGCTCCGCCTCGTGCTCGGCTGGGCGTGGACATACGTCATCGTCGCCGAACTGATCGGCGCCTCCTCCGGCATCGGCCATATGATTATCGAAAGCCAGACGCTGCTCAATACTGGGCAAATCATCTTCGGCATCATCGTCATCGGCATCATCGGCTTGATTTCCGACCTGGCTTTTAAATACGCCAACCGCCGCCTGTTCGTCTGGAGCACGCTGTGAGTCAGGAAGCCGCACAACCTGCCGCTGCTCCCGTGATTCTGCGTATCGAAGGCGTGACGCGCACCTTTTGCGGCGTGCATGGCGGCTCCGCGACGCAAGCGCTCAGCCCGATCAATTTCAGCGTCATGGAAAATGATTTTGTCACCATTCTCGGACCTTCCGGTTGCGGCAAATCGACGCTGCTGCGAATTATCGCTGGCCTCGACCATCCGAGCGGCGGTCAGGTTTTTCTGGATGGGCAGCCCGTCGTCGGTCCCGGGCCGGAACGCGGCATGGTGTTCCAAAGCTATACGCTGTTTCCGTGGCTGACGGTAGAAGAAAATATCCGCTTCGGCCTGCGCGAGCGCGGCATTCCGGAAACCGTGCAGAAAGAACGCAGCGATTATTTCATCGCCCGCGTCGGCCTGCGCGGCTTCGAGCGCCATTACCCCAAGCAGCTTTCCGGCGGCATGCAACAGCGCACGGCGATTGCCCGCGCACTGGCTAACGATCCGCGCATCCTGCTGCTTGATGAACCCTTCGGCGCGCTCGACAATCAGACGCGCGCACAAATGCAGGAACTCCTGCTCGGCATCTGGGAAACATCACAAAAAACCGTGCTCTTCGTCACCCACGACATCGACGAAGCCATCTTTATGGCCAGCCGCATCGTCGTTATGAGCGCGCGCCCCGGCCGCTTCAAGACGGAACTGGCAGTCGACATGCCTCATCCGCGCCACTACACGCTAAAGACGACAGCGCCCTTCATAGCGCTCAAAGCACGCCTGGCTGAAGAAATCCGCGCGGAAATTCCCCCGCTCGGCCAGTAAAATCAGGAACCGCCACAGTCCGCGTAAATAGCGCGTTTCCAAGGAGGTTTCTGAAACCCGCATGGATAGGGCATTTCCGGGAACCCCCTCTGAAACCCTTATGGATAGTGCCTCTCAGGGCATACCCCTCTGAAACGCCCTGTTTACGCGGGGTTGCGGGGAGGTGTTCTGAATCCCTTATATAACGGCTCGGCTTTGCCAAAAAACAAGGCGGCAAGCCGCAAACAGTACGGTAAGGTAAGGCCAAGGCCGTATTGTGTTGTGCAAAGGAAACCGCTATCGGGCGATGAAGTGTTGCCGGTAGTACCTCAGTTCCTCGATCGACTCGCGGATGTCGGCCAGCGCCGTATGCGCGGAACGCTTGACAAATCCCTTGGCCACCTCGGGTTTCCAGCGCTTGCACAATTCCTTGAGCGTACTGACATCGAGATTCCGGTAGTGGAACCAGCTTTCCAGCCGCGGCATGTAACGCACCATAAAACGGCGATCCTGGCTGATGGTATTACCGCACAGCGGGCTGGCACCCTTGGGTACATACTGACGCACGAAGTCAAGCGCCAGCGTCTCGGCAGCGCTCTCATCCAGCGTCGATGCACGCACGCGCTCGATCAGGCCGGAGCGGCCGTGTGTTCCTTTGTTCCAGGCGTCCATCGCATCCAGCAGCGCCTCGGATTGATGAACCGCCCAGGAAGGCGATTCAGCGAGAACATTCAGTTCACTATCCGTCACGATCATCGCCAATTCAATGATGCGTTCGCGTTCGGGATCCAGGCCGGTCATTTCCATATCCAGCCAGACGAGATGATTGGTGTTCTGTGCCATATAATTTCAGACTCTGAATGAGTCCGTTATTTTCTCATAGCCCGATGACAAATAGTTTTACGCTGGTCTTTATTATTGCCCTCACCCTCACGGTTTGCCTGCGCGTCTGGCTGGCCTGGCGTCAAATCCGCCATGTCCGGCAACACCGCGACCATGTTCCACTCCAGTTTGCCGACCGCATCACGCTGCCTGCACACCAGAAGGCCGCCGATTACTGCCTGGCGCGCACGCGCATCGGCTTTATTGCACTGACGATTGAAATCGCGCTGCTGCTCGCCTGGACCTTGGGCGGCGGTCTGCAATATTTGTATGAATTTTGGTCGGCGCGGCTTGGTGACGGCCTGTCGGGCGGCCTCGCCTTGATTTTCAGCGTGACAGCAATTTCTGGACTCGTCGACCTGCCGTTATCGCTCTATCTGCAATTCGTCGTCGAAGAACGTTTTGGCTTCAACCGCATGACGCTGAAACTGTTTTTTGCTGACCTCGCCAAGCAAACCGTACTCGGCCTTGTCATCGGCACTCCCGTACTGCTCGCCGTGCTTTGGCTGATGGCGCGCATGGGTGCGCTGTGGTGGCTTTATGTTTGGCTGTTCTGGTGCGCGTTCAACCTGCTCATCCTGTTTATCTATCCCACCTGGATTGCGCCGCTGTTCAACAAATTCTCGCCGCTCGACGATGCGCCGCTACGCGCGCGTATCGAAGCCCTGCTGGCCCGCTGCGGCTTTGCCGTTTCCGGCCTGTTCGTCATGGATGGCTCAAAACGTTCCAGCCACGGCAATGCCTATTTCACCGGCTTTGGCAAAACCAAGCGCATCGTTTTCTTCGATACACTGCTTACCCGCCTGCAGGCCGAGGAAATCGAAGCCGTGCTCGCGCATGAACTGGGGCATTTCAAGCATCACCACGTCATCCAGCGCATCGTCCTGATGTTCGGCCTGTCGCTCGGCTTCCTCGCACTGCTCGGGCAATTGATCGACGCCGACTGGTTTTATCGCGGTCTCGGCGTCGAAGCGCACAGTACGGCGCTGGCGCTGATTTTGTTTTTCCTCATCACCCCAGTGTTCACTTTCCTGCTGACACCGTTGTTGAACAGTCTGTCGCGCCGGCACGAATTCGAAGCCGACCGCTACGCTGCCCGACAGTCTTCGGCCGACGAGCTGGTTAAAGCACTGGTCAAGCTTTATGAAGACAACGCCGCTACACTGACGCCGGACCCGCTGCACTCGCTGTTTTACGATTCGCACCCGCCGGCAGCGCTGCGCATCGCCCATCTTTCACCGACCTCATCCGCCGCATCTTGAACGCCTCCGGCACCGTTGTCGCCGCGCACGGGCGGCAATACCGCGTAGAACTCGATGGCGGGGAAACCCTCAGCTGCTTTACGCGCGGCAAAAAGAGTGAACTTGCCTGCGGCGACCGGGTGAGCATTCGATACAGCGATAGCAACCAGGGCGTCATCGAGACCATTGCGCCACGTCGTTCACTGCTCTACCGTTCCAATGCGTTTCGGGAAAAGCTGATCGCCGCCAATGTCAGCCAGATCATTATCGTCGTCGCCACCGAACCTTCTTTTTCTGACGAACTGGTCACGCGCTGCCTGGTTGCCGCCGAAAGCCAGAACCTGCGCGCACTGATCGTCCTCAACAAATGCGATCTCACGGACCGTTTGCCCGCGGCGGAAGCGACGCTGACACCTTTCGCGCGCATCGGCTACCCGCTGCTCAGGCTGTCTGCACGGACCGACGCCAGCGCGCTACGGCCTTTTTTGTCCGGGCAGACCAGTGTGCTGGTCGGCCAGTCAGGCATGGGCAAATCGACGCTGATCAACGCCCTGTTGCCGGGAGTACGGGCCGCCACACGCAAAATTTCGACCGCCCTCGATACCGGCAAGCACACGACGACCCATGCAACGCTATACCGGCTTGATGCGCAGTCGGCATTGATCGACTCGCCGGGCCTGCAAGCCTTTGGGCTGCATCATCTCGCGCCGGCAGCCATCGAGCGCGCTTTTCCCGAATTACGCCCATTCCTCGGCCAATGCCGCTTTCGGGATTGCCGCCACGCACGCGAACCGGATTGCGCCGTCCGCGCCGCATTAACACGCGGCGAACTCGATTCGCGCCGCTACGCCGTCTTTCAGCGGCTACTCTCGGAAGCGGGCTGAAGCAAACGGTGTATTGCCAACCCCCGGCATTGCTGAAAAATCTGCCCGATACAAATCATTTCGGAATACGAACATGATAAGCTGGCGCCCATCTCATCCAATTCATTCCGAATCTCACGCATGGACACACCCAAGGACGCGGCGCCCTCGCCTTCCCCCGCCGAGCGGGCACGCCAGCTACTCAGGCAGCTTCAGGACAGCTATCCGGTTTTTGCCAACTACTCGCCGCTGGCCATCGGTATCGACAAGCAGATCCTCGCCCAGCGACCGGAAATGGAGCGCAAGCTTCTGCGTCTGGCGCTCGGCATGCATACACACTCGACGCGCTATCTCAGAACCTTTGAAAAGGCGACGCACCGTTTCGGTCTTGACGGCCAGCAAATCGTCGAAATCAGTGATGAACACCGTCAGCACGCCACGGATATTTTGCGCGAACGCCTGCGCAAAGCGGCTGAACGCAAAAAGGCTCTGCGCGCGGCCGAAGCCGAAGCACAGCGGCGGACGGAAAAACTCAGCCAGCTCGTCGCCAAATTCGGCAAAGACCGCTAAGCGTGCGCGGGCAAGCCATCGGCGGCCTTTTTAACCACCTCGGAACCCCGCGTAAACAGGGCTTCTCCGGGCACCCTCCCCGGAACCCCGCGTAAACAGGGCATTTCCGGGCACCTCCTCTGAAATACCCTATTTATAAGGGTTTCCAGGCACCCCCTCGGAGATGCCCAATCCACGCGGGCTTGCGCGCCCCCGCCCCTTCCGGCTACGCACCGCCAGCGGCGGCATCGGCCTTACTGAGGGTTTTGCCCGTCAGGCCGAAAATCAGCGTCAGGAATAGACACAAGTAACAAAAAAATGCGTAGGGCAGGTAATGCAGCACCGGCACGCCCAACACACCACTGATAAAGACGCCGCAGACGCCCCAGGGCACCAGCGGATTGATGACGGTGCCCGCATCTTCCACGGTTCGCGCAATGTTGCGCGGGTGCAGGCCAAGGCGTTCATAGACGGGGCGGAATGTCTGCCCCGCCAGCAACAGGCTCAGGTACTGCTCGCCAATCAGCACGTTCACCCCCAGCGACGTCGCAGCGACGCTAAAGGTGGCGCGTGCAGCATTCGTCAGCATATGGCTCACCCCTGCCAGCAAGGCGGGCAAGATGCCCAGCGCGCTCAACAGCCCGCCCAGGCTCAGCGCCAGAATGACAATCGTCTGAGTAAAAAACATGCTTTCAATGCCGCCGCGCGTCACCAGTTTGCTCACGTCCCCCAGATCGACGCCCTCGGCGGGCGCGTATCCCTTGAAAAACCAGCCGCCCAGCTGCCCGATACTGGGATTGCTGTGCAGGTAGGTAATGAACAAGGCCACGGTGATGGTAATCACGATCGTGTAAATGGTCGCCACTTTACGCATCGCCAGAACCAGCAGCACGGCAAAAGGCAGCAGCGCAACCCCTCGTACCAGTCCGCTAGCCATCAGCCAGGTTTTGAACATTTCAATATCCGCCAGCTCAGCGCTCTTCATATGCCCGGGCAAAAGCCACAACAGCAATACCGTGATCAGCCAGGCCGGCACGGTGGTATACATCATGTTGCGGATATGGTCGAACAGATCGATGCCCACTACCGACGCGGCAATGGCCGTGGTATCCGACAGCGGCGACATCTTGTCGCCGAAAAACGCCCCGGAAACCACCGCCCCGGCAACGATCGCCGGATCAGCGTCAAATGCCGCGCCCATACCGATGAACGCCACCCCCACCGTGGCGCAGGTTGTCAGGCTGCTACCGATCGCCACGCCCACGACCGACGACAGCGCAAATGCCGAGACATAAAAGAACCTGGGAGAGATGGCGTCCAGCCCGTAGTACATCAGCGTAGGAATGGCGCCGGACATCATCAAGGCCGACACCAGCAGACCGATGAAAAAAAACAGATAAATGGCGCCGATTCCGGACATCACGCCGCTGGCCATGCCTTGCTGCATCTGCCGGAAGCTCAAGCCCTTGCACCGCCCCAAGGCCAGCAATGCACACAGCACCAGAATAATGGACAAATGCGGCACCCAGCCAAAACCGATCATGGTCACGCTCATCGCGGCAACTGCGATGACGGCAATCAGCACGGCTTCTCCCGATCTCATATTCAATAACGGCGCTTGCACGATTCCTCCCGAAATTTTGAAATATGCCTATTCCCTATTCAGACCCTATCCAGACCTATCCAGATTCCAAATATTGGTACGGGTTTCTTCAGCCGACCATCTATGGCCTGCCCCTGTTTTTCACATTCTCTTGGCAGCACTGACGTGCGCATTATTCCATAAATCCCCTCGACTGATCCGTTCGGCCGGCCGGCTTGCCACTACAGGAGCTGACCTGTCGCCGGCGCCTTTACCCAAACCTGCACCGCAGCTATAGCCAAACAAGAACGATAGCGGTATAAGTAATAATAAGAAAACCGAGTACGCTGAATATCTCCGTGTCAACGTAAGCACAAATTGCTATGAACACTGAAAATCTAGGAACAGACATAGCGAACGATGCCGGTCAGAACGACGAACAAATCGGCGTCGATGACTTACGCATCGGCATGTTCGTCTCATCGCTGGATCGCCCGTGGCTAGGCACGCCGTTTTTGCTGCAAGGCTTCCTGGTCGAGAGCGAGAAAGAACTCGCCCAGCTTCGCCAGCTCTGTCAGCATGTTTTTATCGACCGACGGCGCTCGATTGGCGAACATTTCTCCGAACGGCCGCGCACGCCGGCAAGTCTTAAAACTGACGGTACATCAACGCGCACGGTTTCATACACGACAGCCGGTACAGATCCGGAGCAGAGCAATTTCTTTGCCTTCATCCGCAAACTGCGTAAACGCCGGCCTGACAAACCAGCGGATGCTGAACAGGCTGCAATACAGCGACGCAGCCTGCCGCCGGCTCCGGGCAGCACGCTGGAAGAAGAAATGGTGTATGCGGCGCCCATCGTCGATGACGCTCACCGCACCTTGGTGGCTGTCGAACAGGCGACCGACGCTTCAGGATTCGTCGAACTCGATAAAGTGCATGGCCTGATCGAGGAAATGGCGGCCAGCGTCGAACGCAACCCGGATGCCCTGCTCTGGCTGACCCGCCTGCGCACCACCGATCAGTATTCTTACGACCATGCTGTCGACGTCTCGGTCCATCTAATGGTGTTCGGCCGCTTCCTCGGCTTGGGGCGGCGGAATATCGAGATGCTCGGCCAAGCCGGGCTGATGCAGGACATCGGCAAGGTCCGCCTCCCGCCCAACCTCCTCGGCAAAACGCCGCCGTTGAGCGAGGTGGAAAGCGAGCAGCTGCGCGCCCACGTCGGGTATTCGGTCGAAATGTTGCGCGACAGCGGAAATTTTCCTCCGGAAGTCATTGAAACCGTCAAAGGACACCATGAGCGCTATGACGGCAGCGGTTATCCAAAAGGGCTGCGCGGCGACAACATCGGCATGGATGCGGAACTGGCCGGGCTGATCGATACATATTGCGCAATGACGCGCCGCCGCGTTTTTCGTCCCGCCGTATCGAGCCAGAAAGCGCTGGAAACGCTTTCCCGTCTGCGGGACACGCAATTTCGTGCGGCCATCGTCGATCAGTTCGTACAATGCGTCGGGCTGTATCCGATCGGCTCACTCGTCGAACTCAATTCGGGCGAAGTCGCCATCGTCATCCAGCAAAATCAGGTGCGCCGCCTCAAGCCACGTCTGCTGATACTGCTGGCGCCGGACAAATCCGTCGAACGGCACCCGCGCAACCTCGACTTGATCTATGAACCGTCGACGCCGACCGGCGAACCGTACCGTATCATCAAAGCCCTGCCGCTCAATGCCTACGGCATCGATCCAACGGAGTTTTTCCTGAGCTGATGCCCTCACGCAGCTTTTCCCGACGCTTCCCAACGCTTTCCGGCGCCTTTCCTGATGTACTCAAACGTAACCGACGCTTCCGCCGAATACTTTCTTCCCGCCGAACTGACCACGGCGCTGCTCGACATCCCGGAGCTGGCGCGCCAGTCACCGACGGCTTCGCTGGGCGTCATCGTGCTCGCCCTCGAGCCGGATACGGCGTTCTACCGGCTTCAGCCGGAATCGCTGCAACGATTTCAGCATGAAATCGCCGGCCGCCTGCGCGACATCAAACGCCCGCAGGATCTGCTCTACCTCATCACGCCGCGCGAATGGCTACTGGTTCTACCCGACCTGCGCAGCAGCGCTACCCTGACGATGGCCATGATCAAGCTGCATCGGATGTTTGACGCCTATCTGCTGAACATCGACAGCATAGCCTTGCGGCTAGCGGCGACCTGCGGCGGCGCCATGTACCCCGAAGACGGCAAGGATGCCCTGTACCTCGTGCAATCGGCGCGGATCGCCTCGATACACGCCAGAAACAACGAAGAAGGCCAGGCGCTCTACCATGCCGATATGGAAAAGCTGGATGATCGCCTGAAATCGTTTGACCAGGAAATCCGTCAGGCCTTCCAGTCGGAAAGCGGACTTCAGCTTTACCTGCAACCACAGGTCGAAGCCGTCGGCGGCGCCTGCATCGGCGCCGAATGCCTATTGCGTTGGCAGCGTGAAAGCGGCCAATGGGTTTCTCCGCCTGAGCTGCTCGCCACCATTGTCCGACTCGGTCTGCGCCAGCTTTTCAACCGCTGGCTTTTCCAGCGCCTTGGCCATATTTGTAAAGAACTGGCGGCGCACCACATCGCCCTGCGCCTGTCGGTCAACCTCTCGGCCAACGATCTGCTCGACCTGGAAATGCCCGATCTGTTCGGGCAGGCGCTGGCGACCTGGCATATCGATCCGTCGATGGTGCTGCTAGAAATCACCGAGACCAGCATGGTTCAATACACCGAGCATGTCGCCGATGTTCTGGAACGGTTCCGTCAGCTTGGCACGCAGCTGTCGATCGACGATTTCGGCACGGGTTTTTCGGGCATGTCCAACCTGAAAAATCTGCCAGTGCATGAAGTCAAAATCGACAAGAGTTTTGTCCGCAACATCGCCACATCGCAGCGCGACCGTGAAATCACGGCATCAATCATCGGCCTATCGCACCGGCTGGGCCTGCGCGTCATCGCCGAAGGTGTCGAAACACGCGAATCGGCGCAGATTCTCGCGGAGATGGGATGCGACCACCTGCAAGGTTTTCTGTTCGCGCCCGGATTGCCGCCAGACAAGTTCATCGACTGGTACCAGAAACGGCTGGAAAAGCCAGCCTGAACGCCTGCAAATCCATTACAATTCACCATTTTTCTAGCCTTCCTGGGCCTTCCTGACTTTCCTGATTTTTACGACCTGCCATGCTCGTTTTCCGTGGCTTTTGCGGCTCCCGTGACTTTTTTCGACGATCTCCAGCGCCCACGGCGCTGGGTATCGGCAATTTCGACGGCGTCCACCTGGGGCATCAGGCACTGCTTGGCCGGATCAAAGTCGCCGCAAACACCCGCTCGCTGAGTCCGGCGGTGTTGACCTTCGAGCCACATCCGCGTGAATTTCTTGCGCCGCACACCGCGCCGACTCGTTTATCCACGCTGCGCGAAAAACTGGAACGCATCGCCGGCCAAGGCATCGAACGCGCGTATGTCTGCCGTTTCGGCGCCGCGCTGGCCGCTTGTCCGGCTGAAAATTTCGTCAAGGATATTCTGGTCGATAGGCTACGTGTCGCGCATCTCGTCGTTGGCGACGATTTCCGCTTTGGCGCACAACGCACCGGAGACATCGCGCTACTCCAGCGCCTGGGCCAACAGCATGGTTTCACGGTCGAAACGCTTTCCGGCGTGGCCTGTGCCGGGGAACGGGTTTCCAGTTCGCTGGTACGCCAGGCACTGGAGGCCGGTGATATGGAAGCTGCCGCCCAGCTTCTCGGCCAACCCTATGCGATCAGCGGCCGCATCGTGCCTGGGCGGCAATTGGGCCGGCGACTGGGCGTACCGACGGCCAACATCCGTGTCAAGCACCACAAACCGCCACTGAGCGGCGTTTTCGCCGTCGAAGTGGACGGTCTACCGGCAGGCCGCCGTACGGGCGTCGCCAACCTTGGCCTGCGCCCAAGCCTTGGCGGCAAAATGCCGCCGACACTGGAAGTCCATCTATTCGATTTTTCTGGCGACCTCTACGGCGCCCACATTTGCGTCCGCTTTCTGCATAAGCTGCGCGATGAGCAGGTATTTGCCAGCCTTGATGCGCTTCGGCAGCAGATTGCCCAGGATATCGTTTCTGCAAAACACTATTTTTCGCACTGAGTGATCACCATGTCCGATTACAAGCACACCCTGAACCTGACCGATACAACCTTCCCGATGCGCGGCGACCTCGCCAAACGCGAGCCGCAATGGGTTAAGGAATGGCAGGAGAAACAGCTTTACCAGAAGATCCGCCAACAGGCGAAAGGCCGCCCGCGTTTCGTACTCCACGACGGCCCGCCCTATGCCAACGGCGACATCCATATCGGTCACGCCGTCAACAAGATTCTCAAGGACATCATCATTCGCTCGAAAACACTGGCCGGATTCGATGCCCCTTACATCCCCGGCTGGGATTGCCACGGCCTGCCGATCGAGCACCAGATCGAAAAACTGCACGGCAAACACATTCCCGCCGACAAAGTGCGCGCGCTGTGCCGCGCCTTCGCCAACGAACAGGTGGCGCGTCAGAAGCAGGACTTCATCCGCCTGGGCGTATTGGGCGATTGGGACAACCCTTACCTGACGCTGGCCTACAAAACCGAAGCGGACGAAATCCGCGCGCTCGGCAAAATCCTGGAAAAAGGCTATCTCTATCAAGGACTAAAGCCGGTCAACTGGTGTCTGGATTGCGCCTCGGCGCTGGCCGAGGCCGAGGTCGATTACGAAGATAAAACATCGGACGCCATCGATGTCGCCTTTGAGGTTGCCGCAGACGATGCCGGCAAGCTGGCCACCGCGTTTGGCCTCGACACGCTGCCCACATCGACTTTCGCCGTCATCTGGACGACAACGCCCTGGACGCTGCCCGCCAACGTGGCCATCAGCGCCCATCCAGATTTCGTTTACGACCTTATCGAAACGCCGAAAGGCGCTCTGATCCTCGTCCGCGAACTGGCCGAAGGCTGCCTGCAACGCTATGCCCTGACTGGTAAAACGCTCGCCTCGGCCTCCGGCAAGGCGCTGGAGGGCATCCGCTTCCAGCACCCGTTCTACGCGCGTCACGTACCCATCATCTGCGGCACACATGTGACGAACGATGCGGGTACTGGCTTTGTTCATACCGCACCGGCGCATGGTGCCGACGACTATCTGATCGGCAAGGTTTACGGCTTGCCTGTAGACAATCCGGTCGGCGACGACGGCTGCTTTCTGCCCAACACGCTCCCGCTTTCGGTCGCACCACTGGTTGGCAAAACCGTCTGGGAAGCCAACCCGCTCGTCCTGCAAGAACTCCAGGCACGTGGCCGCCTGCTGCACAGCGAAAAAATCCAGCACAGCTACCCGCATTGCTGGCGGCACAAAACGCCGATCATCTTCCGCGCCACAACGCAATGGTTTATCGGCATGGAACATTGCGCACACGCAGGCGAACCTTCGCTGCGCACGATTGCCGAGCGCGCCGTCGATGCAACGCAGTTTTTTCCCGCCTGGGGGCGCGCCCGTCTGGAAGCCATGATCCAGACCCGCCCGGACTGGTGCGTCTCGCGCCAGCGTAACTGGGGCGTGCCGATTCCCTTCTTCCTGCACAAGGAAACCGGCGCATTGCACCCGCGCACACCGGAGCTGATCGAACAGGTCGCTCAACGCGTCGAACAATCGGGCATCGAAGCCTGGTTTTCGCTTGATGCCAGAGAACTGCTCGGCGACGAAGCCGATCAGTACCGCAAGATGAAAGATACGCTCGATGTCTGGTTCGACTCGGGCACAACGCACCTGTCCGTCATGCGCGGCTCACACGAGAGCGACTGCAAATATCCGGCCGACATGTACCTCGAAGGTTCCGACCAGCATCGCGGCTGGTTCCAGAGTTCGCTACTGACCGGCTGCGCCATTGATGGGCGCGCGCCCTACCAGTCGCTGCTGACGCACGGTTTCGTCGTCGACGGCAAGGGGCGCAAAATGTCCAAATCCATGGGCAACGTCATCGCGCCGCAAAAGGTTTCCGATACCCTGGGCGCCGAAATCCTGCGGCTATGGACCGCCGCCACCGATTATTCGGGCGAACTGTCGATTTCCGATGAAATTCTCAAGCGCGTCGTCGAAGCCTATCGCCGCATCCGCAACACGCTGCGTTTTCTGCTGGCCAACACGGCCGACTTCGACGCCGACCGACACATGCTGCCGCCCGGCGAGTGGCTGGAAATCGACCGCTATGCGCTGGTCATGACGCGCCGTCTGCAAGCGCAATGCGCGGAGGACTACGGCAAGTATGAATTCCACCGCGTTGTCCAGGCGCTGCAAACTTTCTGTTCGGAAGACCTGGGCGGTTTTTACCTTGATATCCTCAAGGATCGCCTGTACACCGCCGCCGCAGACTCCAGGGCGCGCCGTTCGGCGCAAAGCGCGCTGTGGCACATCACGCGCAGCTTCGTCAAGCTGATGGCGCCGATCCTCTCCTTCACCGCCGAAGAAGTCTGGCGGATCGTGAGCGGCAATGCCGAGGATTCGGTCATGCTGCACACCTGGCAAGCGTTGCCGGAGATCGCGGACGAAACCGTCCTGCTCGACAAATGGGGCAAGCTCCGCGCCTACCGCGCCGAGGTGACCAAAGCGCTTGAAGACCTGCGCATCGCCGGCAAGATCGGATCGTCGCTACAAGCTGAAGTCACGCTGTACGCCGATGGCGAAAAATACGATCTTCTGGCTTCGATGGGCGATGACCTGCGCTTTGTTTTCATCTGCTCGAAGACGACGCTGGTACGCAGCGCCGAAGACAGGATCGTCTGCGCGCCGCTTGCCTATGCGAAATGCGAGCGCTGCTGGCATGTACGCGAGGATGTCGGCGCCGACCCGGCGCATCCGGAAATCTGCGGACGCTGCGTCAGCAATCTATATGGCGACGGCGAGCCCCGTGCCTGCGCATAAGCAACCTGCGCCTGTGGCGCGGCGCCGGAATACCGGCTACGGCTGGTCGGCCTGGCTTGGCCTGGCCGGGCTGATTATTCTGCTCGACCAGGCCAGCAAATGGGTGGCGCTCGACGCACTGCGCATCGGTGAGACGCGCTATTTCGCGCCGTTCTGGAACTGGGTGCTGACATTCAACCCGGGGGCAGCATTCAGCTTTCTTTCCAGTGCGGGCGGCTGGCAGCGCTGGTTCTTCACTTCTCTTTCATTGGCGGTATCCGCCTGGATCATCGTTCTGCTGCGCCGGCACGCCGGCGAATGCCGCCTGTCTCTGGCGCTTACGCTTGTATTGGGCGGGGCGCTGGGCAATGTCATCGACCGCGTCCGCGTTGGCGCCGTTGTCGATTTCATTCAGTGGCATGCCGCCGGCTATTACTGGCCCGCTTTCAACCTCGCCGATTCGGCGATTACACTGGGCGCTGCGCTGCTCATCTGGGACCAGCTGTTTGAAAAACCGGAAAACGATCGCCGTGTCGAATCCGATACCGATTTCTGACACGCTCCCGCACATGCGGATTATCCTCGCCAACCCGCGCGGCTTTTGCGCCGGCGTCGAACGGGCGATCGCCATCGTCGAACGTGCCTTGGAAAAATTCGGCGCGCCGATCTACGTCCGACACGAAGTCGTGCATAACCGCTTTGTCTGCGACGGCCTGCGCGCCAAGGGGGCCATTTTTGTCGAGGAACTGAGTGAAGTCCCGCCGGGAGAAACCGTCATTTTCAGCGCCCACGGCGTCTCTCTGGCCGTGCGCGAAGAGGCCCGGCGGCGTAACCTCCGCGTCTTTGACGCCACCTGCCCGCTTGTCACCAAGGTACACGCTGAGGTGACCCGCATGCGCAAAGAAGGGCGCGAGATCGTCATGATCGGCCATAAAGGCCACCCGGAAGTCGAAGGCACGATGGGGCAAAGCCCGCAAGGCATCTATCTCGTCGAAACCGCAGCCGACGTTGCTTCGCTGCGCATTCGCGCTCCGGACAGGCTGGCGTATGTGACCCAAACGACTCTCTCGGTCGACGATGCCGCACAGGTCATCGCGGCGCTAAAACAACGCTTCCCCAACATTACCGGCCCCCGGAAAGATGACATCTGCTACGCAACGCAAAACCGGCAAGATGCCGTCAAGACGCTGGCCGGCGCCAGCGACATCGTGCTTGTCGTCGGATCGAAAAACAGCTCGAACTCAAACCGTCTGCGCGAAGTCGCCGAAACGCGGGGCGCACGCGCTCATCTGATCGATGATGCCAGCCAGATCAACCCGGCCTGGCTCGAGGGCGCGGCAAACATCGGCGTCACTGCCGGGGCCTCGGCGCCGGAGGTTTTGGTCAAAGAGGTCGTCGACGCGCTCACGCATGACAACGCCGCCCCGGTCAGCCAGATCGACGGGGCGGAAGAAGGCATCACCTTCGTCCTACCCAAAGATTTGCAAGCTCCGCAGGAAGACTCATCGGCCGCATAGTTCCCATAGGCGCAGCCTTGCGCAGTATCTTCCGTAACAGCGACCACAATAACTAACAAAAGCAACCCGCAGCGATGAAACAAACACCGTTCATCGTCCTACGATGTCTTCTTTAATTCCCCAACCATTAAACAGCCGTCGCCGAGATTTACGTTTAAGCATCGCTTCCCACCGCGACACAGGTATTAGAAAAATTACTGTCTGGAAAGAGATAGCGCACATGGCCTTGAATAAAGGCTCAAGCAATGTTCGGGTATGCTTTAAAATAGAAAATCCATGCAGGCCGCTTTGCGAAATTTATCGAAATTTCTGAACAGTGATTTTCGGTCAGCTCCGATAGTCGGCGTTGATCTTGACGTATTCGTATGAAAGATCACTGGTATAGACTACGCCGCGCGCCTGACCACGACCGAGATCGATACGCACGGTAATTTCCGCCGATTGCATGATGCGGGCGCCGTCTTCTTCGCGGTAGGATGCGGCGCGACCGCCTTTTTCAGCAACCAGCGTTTCTTCGCCCGCATTGGCGAGCCAGACACGTACTTTATCGACGTCAAGGTTGTCGATTCGAGCATAGCCAATTGCGGCAAGAATACGGCCAAGATTCGGGTCGGAAGCAAAAAACGCCGTTTTGACCAGCGGCGAATGGGCCACGGCGTAGCCAACCGTTTTGCACTCCTCGTGGTCGCGGCCATTTTCGACGGCAACGGTAATGAATTTGGTCGCGCCCTCACCATCACGAACGATAGCCTGCGCCAATTCACGGGCAACGCCGATGACCGCGGCACGCAGTTCCGCATAGCCGGCGGCATCCGCTGCCGTAAAATCGACGCCCGACCGGCCGCTGGCAATGAGGATGAACGAGTCGTTGGTTGAGGTGTCGCCGTCGATGGTGATGCAGTTGAAGGACTCGTCGGCCGCCTCTTTGACCAACGCCTTCAGCAGCGGCTGCGCAATGCCGGCGTCAGTGGCGACGAAACCGAGCATCGTCGCCATATTGGGCCGGATCATGCCGGCGCCTTTGCTCATGCCCGTCACCGTGACCGTCTTGTCGTTAATCATCACCTGCCGTGAGGCAGCCTTAGCGACGGTATCGGTCGTCATGATCGCATGAGCCGCTTCAAACCAGTGATTATCCGCCAGGTCGGCCTGACAGCGCGGCAGGCCGGCGATCAGCCGTTCTACAGGCAAGGGTTCAAGAATCACGCCCGTCGAAAACGGCAAAACCTGAGAAGCATCAACGCTCAGCAAACGCGCGACCGCTTCACACGTTGCCCTTGCTGCCTGCATTCCCTGCTCGCCCGTGCCTGCATTGGCAATGCCGGTATTGATGACCAGCGCGCGAATTTCCCCACTGCCGGACAAATGCCGGCGACACAGATGCACCGGTGCGGCGCAGAAGCGGTTCTGCGTGAACACACCACTGACCCTGCAACCGGTATCCAGTGTAATCAGGGTCAAATCCTGGCGATTGGCTTTACGGATGCCGGCCTCTGCCGTCCCCAGGCGAACGCCTGCAACAGAGTGAAGTTGTTTGGCTGCGGGGGTAGTGTAGTTAACGGTCATAGCGGTCATCCTGTAGAAAAAACTGCGGACAAAAAACTGGGAGACAAGCGAAATACTAAAGAAGACAGAGCGCCCAAGGGAGCGCTCTTATGAAAGGACAAAAGACGATCCAAAGACAGAAACGCTGCCCGCATCGCCTTCTATGCGCGTTCTGGCCGTCAGTTCAACTTACCGTGGCACTGCTTGTATTTTTTACCGGAGCCGCACGGACACGGGTCATTCCGACCGACCTTCGCTGCGGTTTGCTGCGTCGGCAACGGTGTTTCCTCAGCAGCCGTCGCAGCAACACCAAGCGCTTCATCGTAATCAGCATGATGGTACTGAACGTTGTGCACTTCGGCCGGTGCCGGTGCGGCCTCCTCAGCATTTTCGGCACGCACCTGCACCGTCATCAGAATTCGCGTCACTTCAAAGCGAACGGCATCCAGCAAGCGCTCAAACAGTTCAAAGGCTTCGCGCTTGTATTCCTGCTTAGGATTTTTCTGCGCATAGCCGCGCAAATGAATCCCCTGACGCAAATGGTCAAGCGCCGCCAGATGTTCACGCCACTGTGTGTCAAGAATCTGAAGCATGACACTGCGTTCGAATGGGTGAAAATACTCGGCGCCAGCAAGCGCTACCTTGGCCTGGTATTCCGTATCGGCCTGCTCGATGATGCGTTCGAGCATCGTATCGCTGGATAACGTCGGTTCGTTCTTGAACCATTCGTTGATCGGCGCACGCAATTGCAACGCCGATTCGAGCTCTTTTTCCAACTCGGGCAGTTCCCACTGCTCTTCGACACTGTCGACCGGCACATAGCGATGGAAAGTATCCTGCAAAACACCGTGACGCATGGATGTCACCGTCTCGGAAATATCCTCGCTTTCGAGCAATTCATTGCGCTGTGCATAAATGACCTTGCGCTGGTCGTTGGCGACATCATCATATTCCAGGAGTTGCTTACGGATATCGAAGTTTCGCCCTTCGACTTTGCGCTGTGCAGACTCAAGCGAACGGGAGACCATCGGGTGCTCAATCGGCTCGCCCTCCGGCATTTTCAGGCGTTCCATGATCGCTTTCAGCCGGTCGCCAGCAAAAATGCGTAGCAGCGGATCTTCAAGGGAGAGATAAAAGCGCGAAGAACCGGGGTCGCCCTGACGTCCAGAACGACCACGCAGCTGGTTGTCGATACGGCGCGATTCGTGCCGCTCTGAACCGATGATATGCAAACCGCCGGCGGCAACCACCTGTTCATGGAGTTTTTGCCAATCGGCGCGAATTTCATCAATGCGCGCTTTTTTGCCTGCTTCGTCGAGCGATTCGTCAGCATTGACGGTGGCGATCCGTTTGCTGGGATTACCGCCCAGCACGATATCCGTTCCCCGTCCGGCCATATTGGTAGCGATGGTAATCATGCCGGGACTGCCCGCCTGAGCGACGATTTCGGCTTCGTGCGCATGCTGCTTGGCATTGAGCACCTGATGCGACAGTTTTTCCTTGTCAAGCAGTTGCGACAGGACTTCTGAATTTTCGATGGATGTCGTCCCTACCAGCACCGGCTGACCACGTTGCTGACAGTCGCGGATGTCGGCAATAATCGCGGCGTGTTTTTCTTCCGCCGTACGATAGATCTGGTCGTTGCGATCCTCGCGGACCATCGGCAGGTTGGTTGGGATAACGACGGTTTCCAGGCCATAGATTTGCTGGAACTCATAGGCTTCCGTATCGGCCGTACCGGTCATGCCGGCAAGCTTGCTGTACATGCGGAAATAGTTCTGGAAGGTGATCGAGGCCAGCGTCTGGTTTTCATTCTGAATCGCCACGCCTTCCTTGGCCTCGACAGCCTGGTGCAACCCTTCCGACCAGCGGCGGCCGGCCATCAGGCGTCCCGTGAATTCATCGACGATGACGACCTCGCCATTCTGAACAACATAGTGCTGATCGCGCAAAAAGAGATTATGGGCACGCAGCGCCGCATATAAATGGTGCATCAACAGGATATTGCCGGCATCGTAAAGACTGCTGCCCTGCGTCAGCAGCCCTGCTTCCGTCAGTATTTGCTCGGCGTGTTCATAGCCGGCTTCGCTGATCAAAATCTGATGCGCCTTTTCGTCAACCCAGTAGTCGCCGGGGCCTTCCTCTTCCTGCGCACGAATGAGCAAAGGCGCAACCTGATTCATGCGTACATAGAGATCGGTGTGATCCTCGGCTTGTCCGGAAATGATCAGCGGCGTACGCGCTTCGTCGATCAGGATCGAGTCGACCTCGTCGACAATAGCGTAGGCAAGTTTGCGCTGCACACGCTCGTCGGCGCTATAAACCATGTTGTCGCGCAAATAATCAAAGCCGAATTCGTTATTGGTGCCGTAGGTAATGTCACAGGCGAACGCTGCTTGCTTGTCGGCATGCGACATCTGCGACAGATTGACACCTACGGTCAGCCCCAGGAAACGGTGCAGCTCACCCATCCACTCGGCGTCGCGTTGCGCCAGATAGTCATTGACGGTAACGATATGCACGCCTTGCCCGGTCAACGCATTGAGATAGGCCGGCAGCGTGGATACCAGCGTTTTGCCTTCGCCAGTACGCATTTCGGCAATTTTTCCATGGTGAAGCACCATGCCGCCGATCAGCTGCACATCGAAGTGACGCATGCCCAGCGCGCGCTTCCCGGCCTCGCGGACGACGGCAAACGCCTCCGGCAACAGGGCATCAAGCGTTTCGCCGTTGGCAAGCCGGTTCTTGAACTCATCCGTCTTCGCACGCAATGCTTCATCGGAAAGCGCGGCAAGACCAGCTTCCAGTGCATTGATCTGGCGAACGACCGCCATGTATTGCCGGATCAGCCGGTCATTACGGCTGCCGAAAATCTTTTTGAGTATGCCGGAAATCATCGGAGTTTTTTTGGTAGACGGAAAATTGCGATTCTAGCATGCCGTGCAACGCAGCCATACCTGGAACCTTATGCAAACATCGGTATGCAGGCTGACTGCGGCAAGGTTACGACTTATTTTCGAAGCGTTGATGAATACGCGTTTCGCCGTCGTTCTCTGTCCGTGCGGAAGGCTTGACCCCGTTTGTTTTCTTTTTGCCCCTGGCAGACTTGCCCAAGCGTTTTTCATCTGCTTCCGCATTCGGTTTAAGTAGATCCAGCTTATCCAGATGCTGCGCCAGTTGCGTATCTCCGCCCATTTTCAAAAAGCGCGCCGGATCCTGGGCAACGCCGCGATAGCGCACTTCAAAATGCAAATGCGGCCCGGTCGAGCGCCCGGTATTACCGCTCAGGGCAATCGCCTGCCCACGCTTGACAATCTGGCCGACTACCACGTCGATTTGCGACAAATGCGCATAGCGCGAAGAAAAGTCATTACCATGATCGATCTCAACCAGATTACCGTAAGCCGAATGACGCTCGGCCATCGTCACCACGCCGCCTGCCGCCGCGACGACGCGTGTCCCTGATGGTGCAGAAAAATCCATGCCTTCGTGCATGGCACTGACACCGAGAATAGGATCGGTACGCAGACCGAAAGGCGAACCGATACGCGCGTTACTGATGGGTTGCAACGTCGGCAACAGCGTTGTTTTAACCCGCCGCTCCATGAGCTGCGACTCCAGCGCCGTCAGGCTTTCGAGACGCTCCGCGAGCGCCGTCGCCAAGCGATCCAGTTCAATCTGCAATCCGGTGAGCGTTGGCTGCCGATGTACACCGACCAGCGGTCCGCCTGTCCCATCATCCGTTTTTTTTTCCGGTTTGGGCGCGCTTTGCGACGGCTTGGTCAGCGTCTCATTTTTTGGCAGCGGAATGCCTGTCTGTTTAGAAATACGCTCACCGAGAAGATCCAGCCGCACAAGCTCCGCCTGCATCTCGCCCATTTTGGCGGCCATCGTCTTGATATTGTCGCGCAGATATTCCTCGGCCTTGAAATCATGCCTTTGCTGCGCGGATTCGCCCTCGCCGCCGACAAACGATAAAAGATTAAAACGCTCGCCCGCCCAAGCAAGCAGAGCAGCAACCGAGCAGATCAGAAAAATCAATAAAACGGCTACAAAAAAAACTTTTTGTGGCGTCAGGGTCAGCGTCCTGGCAGTTGCCAGTCGGTCAGGGACAAGAATAATATGCACGCTGTATTTTCCTCAAATTTGGCGACGCCCAATTCATACCTTTCAAACAATGCCCGACACTACCGATTCCCTGAAACATTACCTCGAAGCAGCAGACGGTGCCGGCAGACTCATGGCGCATGCGCATCTGCTCATTCGGCTCAGGCACGCCTATCAGGAAATCGCGCCAACCTACCTACAGCAGGCCAGCATGCTGGCCAATTATAAAAACGCGGCATCGGACAAAATCGTCGTCATCCATGCCCACAGCGGAACGATTGCGGCCAAGCTGCGGCAGATTGCGCCTAGGCTCGCCGAGGGGTTCTGCCAAAGAGGGTTTGAGTGTAACGAGGTTCGGATCAAAGTACAAGTTCCTAAAACCTCATCTGAGCGGCCGCCCCCACGGCCAAAACCGCTGAGTGCCAATACCTATGGAGTCTTGGCGCAATTGCGCGAGCGCCTGCCAGAAAACAGCGCGTTACAGCATTCGCTATCCCACTTGCTGGCGCGCTGCATACTGAAGCATTAAATGGGGCTACAGCGCAATCACGGCGAAGCGTTCGAGAATCAGCAGACCGAAAATAGCCAAAGCGATGCCGACTGCGTAACGCGCAAGTTGAAAGGCAAAACGCAGATATTTACGGTCCCCGCTCAAAAAATACGCACCGACACCGCCGGCAACACCAATCAGGGTCAGAATCGCCAACAGCCGCAAAAGCCACATTGCAACCGCCGCTTAAATCGTCGCTACGGGCGGCGCAAGCCAGCGCAGCAGGGTGGGCGGCACGTTGGCCTGATCGGCGAAAGAAACTAACTCCCAGGCTTCCGGATGCGCCAACAGTTCGCGCGCCAACCTATTATTCAGTGCATGCCCTGATTTGTGCGCGGTAAAGGCGGCAAGCAAGGGGTGTCCCAGCAGATACAGATCACCAATGGCGTCAAGCGTCTTGTGCCTGACGAATTCATCGGCATAACGCAGGCCGTCGCCATTGAGCACTCGATATTCATCAAGCACTACGGCATTATCGAGACCGCCGCCAAGCGCCAGCCCGTTTTCACGCATCCATTCGACTTCCTGGGTAAAGCCAAAAGTGCGGGCGCGTGCAATTTCGCGGACATAGGACTGCTCTGCAAAATCAAAGTGCACCGACTGCCCGGTCCGGTCGATAGCGGGATGGTTGAACGCGATGGAAAAATCCAGCCGGAAGCCGTCGTAAGGTTCGAAACGCGCCCATTTCTCGCCGGACTGATCAGCCTCGCGTACCGCGACGGGTTGCCGCACACGAATAAATTTCTTGGCGGCAGGCTGCTCCTCGATCCCTACCGACTGGACCAGGAAAACGAAAGGCGAAGCTGAACCATCAAAAATCGGGATTTCCGCTGCATCGAGATCGACAAAGACGTTATCGATCCCCAGCCCCGCCAGCGCTGACATCAGGTGCTCCACCGTCCCGACTTTGGCGCTGCCTATCTCAACGCATGAACACAGGCGCGTGTCGTGCACCAGCTCGGCGCGCGCCGGCAGGTCGACGACCGGATCGAGATCGATGCGACGAAAAATGATGCCCGTATCCGGAGCAGCCGGACGCAGCGTCATATTGACCTTGACGCCCGAATGCAGGCCGACGCCGGAGGCGCTGACCAGTGACTTGAGGGTGCGTTGCCTGAGCATGTGCGCAAAAACGAAAACGTTGGAAAAAAGAAAAAGGGAGGAACGGGCGCGATTCTAACACGCCCGCCGATGCCTCCCTGAAGGAGAAAAAATGCTATGCATCCAGAACATAGGCGGATCACCGGAGCCGGGTGAGCGCACGCTGGCCTCAACCCTAAACAACCCCAACCCCGGCACCGCTCATGAACTGCATCGTCTGCCCAACGCTCCGGTCAGTCGGCCTGTTTGCGCAGAAAGGCCGGAATATCGTAGCGATCCATACCATTATTGACCATCGCCTCGACGGTCGTTGCACTACTGCGACCACTGCGCATATTGTTGCGGAACACGGCGGGAATGCCATCGAGCGCAGCGTAGTCAATCGCGTCGGCATGCATGGCATAGGCATCATTCGTTCCGGTTGCCTGCGCCATCGGCGTATCGATGACGGTAAATCCCTGACGGCGCGCTTGCGCTTGCCCCAGGCCTGTCGCCACAACGGTAACGCGAATTTCATCGGCCATCGATTCGTCGTAAACCGCGCCGAAAATAATATGCGCGTCTTCGGCGGCAAATTCACGCACCGTGCTCATTACTTCGTTGACTTCCTTCATCTTCAGGCCGCGGGTCGCCGTAATATTGACCAGCACGCCCTTGGCGCCCGAAAGATTAACGCCTTCGAGCAACGGCGAAGCAACGGCCTGTTCGGCGGCAATGCGGGCGCGATCGACACCGGCGGCACTGGCCGACCCCATCATCGCCATTCCCATCTCGCTCATGACTGTGCGCACGTCTTCAAAGTCGACATTGACGAGGCCAGGATAATTGATGATCTCCGCGATACCGCCCACCGCATTGCGCAGTACGTTGTCGGCAGCCTTGAACGCATCTTCCATCGAAACATCATCACCGAGCACATCCATCAACTTGTCGTTGAGGATCACGATCAGCGAATCAACGTTTTTCTGCAACTCGACCAGACCGGCCTCAGCCACTTTGGCGCGCTTGCCTTCAAAGGCAAACGGCTTGGTCACGACGGCGACCGTCAGAATCCCCATTTCACGCGCGACCTCGGCGATGATCGGCGCGGCGCCCGTGCCGGTGCCGCCGCCCATGCCAGCGGTAATGAAAACCATATTGGCGCCTCGCAGCGTCTCGGCAATCTGCTCGCGTTCCTCCAGCGCCGCATTACGGCCGACTTCCGGTTTGGCGCCTGCTCCCAGGCCGGATTTGCCGAGACGAATTTTGCGATGCGCGACAGAGCGCTTGAGCGCCTGCGCATCCGTGTTGGCAGCGACGAAATCGACCCCCATGACGCCTTCGCGGATCATATGATCGACGGCGTTGCCGCCTGCCCCACCGACACCGACAACCTTGATAATGGTTTCCGTATCGCTCGCGCTTTCTTCTTTGTCGATGATTTCAAACATGGCCATAGCGTTTCTCCTTCGCAAAAAAAACATTAATAAATACGCACAAACAACGACGTCTCAGCATTTCCTCAAAAATTCTTTTCAAACCACGAACGCATCCGCCCCAAAACCTGCCGTGCATTGCTGGTCTCGCGCACCTTCAATCCACGCTTGCGCTGTGCCTGCGCCTCCATGAGCAAGCCGCAGGCCGTGGCAAAGCGCGGGTTCTGGACGACATCGGCCAGCGCACCGTAATACTTTGGGATGCCCAGCCGCACCGGCATGTGGAAGACCTCTTCGCCCAGCTCGATCATGCCCGGCATGATTGACGCGCCGCCGGTCAGTACGATGCCGGACGAGAGCACTTCCTCAAAGCCGGCACGGCGCAATTCGGCCTGAATCAATTCATACAATTCCTCGACGCGCGGTTGAATCACATCGGCCAGCGCGCGCCGCGACAGCCGCCGCGATGGACGATCGTCGACCCCGGCCACATCGAGCGCATCTTCCGGATCGGCCAGATCGGACAGTGCACAGCCAAACTTGCGCTTGATGTCCTCCGCCTCACGCGTCGGCGTGCGCAGCGCCATGGCAATGTCGTTGGTCACCTGATCGCCCGCGATCGGGATCACGGCCGTATGGCGGATCGCCCCCTGTGTCCACACGGCAAGATCGGTTGTCCCGCCGCCAATGTCGACGAGGCAGACGCCGAGGTCCTTTTCATCTTCCGACAACACGGCATAGCTCGACGCCAGCGGCTGCAAAACCAGATCACAAACCTCCAGACCGCAACGGCGCACGCATTTGACGATGTTCTGCGCCGCTGAAACGGCGCCCGTGACGATATGCACCTTCACTTCGAGACGAAAGCCGCTCATGCCGATCGGCTCGCGGATGCCATCCTGATCATCGATGATGAATTCCTGCGTCAGGATATGCAGAATTTCCTGATCGGCGGGAATCGGCATGGCGCGCGCAGTTTCGATGACGCGCTCGATATCGGCCGGCGTCACCTCCTTGTCCTTGATCGCCACCATACCGTTTGAGTTGAAGCTGCGGATATGGCTGCCCGCAATCCCGGTATACACGTCCTTGATCCTGCAGTCGGCCATCAGCTCGACTTCCTGCATGACACGCGAAATCGTCGCGACCGTCTCTTCAATATTGACGACAACCCCCTTGCGTAGGCCGCGAGAATCCTGCGACCCCATGCCGATGATATTGAGGCCGCCTTCCGGAGTAATTTCGGCAACCAGTGCGACGACTTTGGTCGTACCGATATCAAGACCGACAATGAATTCCTTATTTTCCCTACTCATGGTCTTCCTTTACTTTCAGTAGCCGCCACCGCGCCGACACGCAGCGCAAACCCGTTCGGATAACGCATATCGACAGCCGCTGGCGGCTGCCCGGCCGCCGTCAGCACGCTCGGATAATGCTCGACGAAACGCTCGATCCGTTGCTTGATCGGCGCTTTTTCTTGCTGCCGGCCCAGCTCGACGACCATGCCGTCATCGAGCGTCAGGCGCAGTGCCAAACGCGGCGAAACATCGAGTGCCTTCGGCCAGCGTTTGACCGATGCCAGCAAGGTTTCCGCCTGGCGGAAATAGTCGAGCATTTCCTGCGCCATCTCGATTGGCCCGGTCAGTACCGGCAAACGCTGCGGCATATCCGTAACATCGGCAAAAAACAGTTCGCCATATGAATTGACAAGCTGTCCGCCGGAAGTCCCCCATAGGGCGGCCGGCAGGTGCTCCTCGACATCCACCTCAATGCGTCCCGGCCACTGCCGGCGCACTTGCGCATGACGCACCCAAGGCAACTCCTCAATTGTCTGCTGCAGACGATCAAGATCGATACTGAAAAAATTTCCATGCAAGCGTTCCGTCAAAATCTGTTCGACATCGTCCATCCGTACATGCTGAAGTTCGCGCTGGAAGACGACCTCGCGCAGCGGAAAAAACGGCAGACGCATTCCCCAAATCACCGCGGCAACCAGCAACGCAGCGGCGCCGATCACAAAAAGCAAATCAGCAACGGCCATCATCAGTCGCGGACGATTCCACATCATTTACCCCAGTGCCGCCTGTTCCAGCACACGCCAGACAAGCTGCTCATAAGAAATTCCTGCCGCCCGAGCCGCCATTGGCACAAGAGAATGATCTGTCATTCCCGGAGAAGTATTGATTTCGAGCAAATAGGTTGCGCCACGCTCATCCATCAGAAAATCGACCCGCCCCCATCCCCGGCAACCGAGAATGCGAAAAGCTGCCAGCGCCTGCGCGCGCATTTCCCGCTCACGCGCCTCCGGCAAACCGCACGGGCATAAATATTGGGTATCGTTGCGAAGATATTTGGCCTCGTAGTCATAAAACTCGGTTGCCGGAACAATACGGACGACAGGCAGCGCCTCGTCGCCCAGCACGGCCACCGTATACTCGCCGCCCGAAATTGCCTGCTCGGCGATGACCAAGGTATCGTGCTTTGCCGCTTCGCGGTAAGCGGCCTGCAATTGCCCTGCCCGACTGACGCGGGTAATGCCGATCGACGAGCCTTCACACGCCGGTTTGACGAAAATCGGCAGCCCCAGATGCCGTTCAGCCGCCTCAAAATCGCAGTTTTCGTCCAGCATGATGAAATTCGGCATCGGCAAACCGGCTGCGCGCCAAATCAGCTTGGTGCGCCATTTATCCATGCCAACCGCCGAAGCCATCACACCGCTGCCGGTATAAGGCACGCCCATCAATTCAAGCGCGCCCTGAATCGTGCCATCCTCGCCATAACGCCCGTGCAGCGCAATAAAGGCGCGGTCGAACGCCGCCAGATCACTCAACGGCCGTTCCGCCGGATCGAACGCCTGCGCATCGACGCCTTGCCGTTGCAGCGCTGCCAATACCCGCGAACCGCTGTCGAGCGAAATATCGCGCTCCGCCGAGCGCCCGCCCATCAGCACGGCAACCTTACCGAACGGACTCATGCGCACCGCCTGTATCGCTTGCTTTTGCCAAAAATGTCACCTCTAGGCTCATTTCATTCATCCTTTACGAAGCCGCACCGACCAACCCGGCAGCCAGTTTTCCCGGTACGCTGCCAATCGATCCGGCGCCCATCGTCATGACGACATCGCCGTCACGCGCCGCATCGATGATTGCCGCCGGCATCGCCGCAACGTCCTCGACAAAAACCGGTTCGATTTTTCCTGCCACGCGCAGTGCGCGGGCCAGCGAACGCCCGTCCGCCGCCACGATCGGCGCCTCGCCCGCAGCATAGACTTCGCCCAGCACCAAAGCGTCGACACTGGAGAGCACGCTGACGAAATCCTCAAAACAGTCACGCATACGCGAGTAACGGTGCGGCTGGAATGCCAATAGCAGACGGCGGCCCGGGAAAGCGCCGCGAGCCGCAGCAATCGTCGCACGCATTTCCGCCGGATGATGGCCGTAATCATCAACCAGCGTAAACGCGCCGCCGCCCGGCAAAGCCACCTCGCCATAGCGCTGGAAGCGCCGGCCGACGCCCTTGAATTCGGCCAGCGCCCTGACAATCGCCGCATCGGGTGCGCCCAGCTCACTGGCCACGGCAATCGCCGCTAGCGCATTGAGTACGTTGTGAACACCCGGCAGATTGAGCGTGACCGGCAAACGCGAGACGCCGCCGTTCGTACGCACACAGTCAAACCGCATCTGCCCATGATCCGTGACGATGTTCTCGGCGCGCACGTTTGCGGCCGGATCGAGCCCATAACTGACGATTTGCTTCGTCACCGCCGGCATGATTTCGCGCACGTTGGCGTCATCAGTGCAAAGTACCGCCACGCCATAAAACGGCAGGCGTTGCAAAAAATCGATAAATGTCTGTTTGAGCCGGCCAAAATCATGTCCATAAGTTTCCATATGGTCGGCGTCGATGTTGGTGACAATAGAAATCACCGGCGATAAATAGAGGAAAGAGGCATCCGACTCATCGGCTTCGGCGACGATAAACTCGCCTGCGCCGAGCCGCGCATTGGCGCCAGCGGCATTGAGCCGGCCACCGATGACGAAGGTCGGGTCCATTCCACTTTCACCCAGAATCGAGGCGACCAGGCTGGTCGTCGTCGTTTTGCCGTGCGCCCCCGCAACGGCGATGCCTCGCCTCAAGCGCATCAGCTCGGCGAGCATTTGCGCACGCGGTACGACGGGAATTTTTCGCTCACGGGCCGCCGTGATTTCGGGATTGTCCGCATGCACCGCCGTCGATACGACCACGACATCGGCGCCCGCAATATTCGCAGCGGCATGACCGACGGCAATACGGATACCGATGCTCGCCAGACGGCGCGTCGTCGCACTGTCGGCCAGATCAGAACCGCTGACTGTAAAGCCCAGATTGGCGAGCACTTCCGCGATACCGCTCATCCCGGAACCGCCGATGCCGACAAAATGAATGTGTTTAACCTTATGCCGCATGCTGTTCTCCGCCGCCGCTGGCCGGTCTGACCAGCACTTCGCAAATCTGTGCCACCGTTTCGGCGGCTTCCGGTTTGGCCAGCGCACGTGCGCGCTCGGCCATCTGCAACAATTGTCCGCGCGTGTAGTTGCGGATCAGGCTGACCGACTCCGGCGTCATCTCGGCCTGCGGCAACAGGATGGCGCCCCCCGCCGCGGTGAGAAAACGGGCGTTGGCCGTTTGATGGTCATCCACGGCATGCGGATAAGGCACGAGAATGCTCGCCACGCCCGCTGCGGCCAGTTCGGCGACGGTCAGCGCCCCGGCACGGCACAACACCAGGTCGGCCCAGGCATAGGCGCCGGCCATATCTTCGATAAAATCGACGCATTCGGCGCGTACGCCGGCCGCGGCATAATTTGCCTGCAACTGCGCCAGATGCTTTGCGCCTGCCTGATGCACGACCTGCGGGCGTTCCGCCTCGGGAATCAGCCCCAAACCGCGCGGCACAATATCGTTGAGCGCCGCGGCGCCCAGGCTGCCGCCCAGCACTAACAGACGGATCGGCGCCCCGGCCGGACGATCGGCGAAACGCTCGGCCGGCGGCGGCAGATGCGCAATTTCGGCGCGCACCGGATTGCCCGCCCAGACGCTGTTGCGCAACACATCCGGGAAGCCGCAGACGATGCGTTTGGCTACACCGGCGAGGACACGATTGGCCAGCCCGGCAATGGAATTTTGTTCATGAATCACAAGCGGGCGGCCGGATAACGCGGCCATCATGCCGCCGGGAAAGCTGATATACCCACCCATGCCAAGCACAACGTCCGGCTGGATACGGCGAATTTCGCGCCGCGCCTGACAAAAACCGGACAGCAGACTAAACGGCAGCAGCAGTTTGCGCAGCAATCCTTTACCGCGCAATGCGCCGAATTTCACCCAGGCCATCTCGTAACCGCGCGCCGGTACGGTGCGCGCCTCGAAACTGTCCGGATTCCCCATCCAGATGACGTTCCAGCCGCGCGCATGCAGAAGATCGGCCACTGCCAGACCGGGAAACACATGGCCGCCGGTACCGCCGGCCATGACCAGAAGCGTCAATGTTGCGGACCTCATAACTTGGCGCCTCGCATCAATTGCCGGTTTTCCCAATCGACGCGCAGGACGATCGCCAGCGCGACACAATTGATCAGGATGCCCGATCCGCCGAAGCTCATCAGCGGCAGCGTCAGACCTTTGGTCGGCAACACGCCCATATTCACGCCCATGTTGATGAACCCCTGCACGCCGATCCAGATGCCGATGCCCTGTGCCACCAGCGCTGGATAAAGGCGGTCAAGCGTGACGGCCTGGCGACCGATGGCAAACGCTCGCTGGATGAGCAAGCCAAACAGAACGACCACCAGCGTAACGCCGATAAAACCCAGCTCTTCGGCAATCACCGCCAGCAGAAAATCGGTATGTGCCTCAGGTAGGTAGAACAGCTTTTCGACACTGGCGCCCAGCCCGACGCCAAAGAATTCGCCGCGCCCGAAAGCGATCAACGCATGAGAAAGCTGATAACCGCGCCCAAACGCATCGGCCCACGGATCCATGAAACCGAAAATGCGGTCGCGCCGGTACGGCGAAGTAATGATCAGCGCGGTAAATGCGGCCAGCAGCACGATGATCAGCACGGCAAACAAGCGTGCACGCATCCCGCCAAGGAAAAGGATGCCCATGGCAATCGAGATCACAACGACAAAGGCACCGAAATCCGGCTCCTTGAGCAACAGCACGCCGACGGCAATCATCGCGCACGCCATCGGCAGAAAGGCCTTTTTCAGGTTATGCATGTACGGCATCTTGCGCACCGTATAGTCGGCGGCATAGAGCACGGCAAACAACTTCATCAGTTCCGACGGCTGGAGATTGACGACACCCAGCGGCAGCCAGCGGCGTGCACCATTGACTTCGCGCCCGATTCCCGGAATCAATACCAGCGCCAGCAGCACGCAGCCGGCAACGAAAAGCCAGGGCGCAATCCGCTCCCATGTTGTCATCGGAATCTGAAAAGCTATAGCCGCCGCGCTTAGGCCAATGGCCAGAAAAATGCCGTGACGCACCAGATAGTACGCAGGATGGTTGCCGGTATAGCGGTCGGCTTCAGCAATGGCCGCCGAGGCCGAATACACCATGACCATGCCCAGAAGCAGCAAAAACAGGGCGCTCCACAGCAGCGTCAGATCGACTTCGGCAGGCAGACGGCGCGGCGTGTCAAAGGATGGGATCATCGCACGGATCCTTTAACTGAATTTTCTACCGCCGTATGCGCCACCGTATCTTTCGACTCACGCTGCAGCGCATGTACGGCGGCAACGAACACTTCGGCGCGATGGGCATAATTACGGAACATATCGAAGCTGGCGCAGGCCGGCGAAAGTAGCACAGCATCTCCTGGCTGCGCCTGGGCGGCGCACCAGCGCGTTGCCTGCGGCAGATCGGCGCAGAAATGCACGGGAACGCCCACCTCGCCGATCGCTTCGGCAATCAGGCGGGCATCACGACCGATCAGCGCCACAGCGCGTGCATGTGCGGTCAATGCAGGCCGCAGTAGGGAAAAATCCTGATCCTTGCCTTCACCGCCGAGGATGATCGCGACTTTGCGTCCCAAACCTTGCAGCGCAGCCTGCGTCGCGCCGACATTGGTGCCTTTGGAATCATCGAAATAAGCAACTCCGCCGATTTCCGCCACTTTCTCAACGCGATGCGGCAGGCCGGAAAACGTCGCCAGTCCGGCCAGCAGGCGTTGCGGCGAAATGCCATTTTCTTCGTCAAACGCCTCGCCGAGCGCCAACACCGCCATGATATTGGCGGCATTGTGCAGGCCCGTTAGCGGCAAATCCGCCAGGGCAGCCAGGCGCGTTTCGCCACGTACGATCCAGCCGTCGGCAATACCGTAATCCCCGGCGCGCGACGGTCGATCCAGACCAAAACTGATGCGGCGCGGCGGCGCCCATTGTTCGCCCGCCCAGGCCGCTACACACGTATCGTCGCGATTGACAACCATCGTCCGGCAGCCTGTAAATATGCGGGCCTTGGCCGCTGCATAAGCGGCCATGTCGGCATAGCGGTCGAGATGGTCTTCGCTGATGTTGAGCACCGTCGCTGCTGCGGCATTCAGCGAACGGGTCGTTTCCAGCTGGAAGCTCGATAATTCAAGCACCCAGACCTTCGGCAGCGCACCGTCCGCCAGCGCCTGCATCAGCGCATCAAGCGCCGAAGGCGAAATATTGCCGCAGGCAACAGCGGGCACGCCAGCCGCTGAAAGCAGATGCGCCGTCAGCGCCGTCGTCGTCGTTTTGCCGTTGCTACCGGTAATGGCGATGATCTTTGAATGCGGCGCATATTTGCGCACACCCCAGGCAAACAGTTCGATTTCCGAGACAAGCGGCAAACCGCCAGCCACGGCAGCGGCAACTGCGTGCGTCTGTACCGGCACACCGGGAGAAATCGCCAGCAGATCAACCTCCGCAAACGCCGCTTCAGGAAAACCGCCGAAAAACAGTTCGGCGTCCGGAACGGATGCGCGCAGTGCATCTGCATTCGGCGGCGCAGCACGGCTATCGGCCACGCGAACGCGCGCGCCCTCGCGCGCCAGCCAGCGCGCCATCGCCAGGCCGCTTTCTCCCAGCCCAAGCGTCAGGACGCGTTTCCCCTGCAATGCCTTGTCTGCGGGCATTGTTTCCGGTGTCTCTGGGAACATTTTTTCGGTGCGCATTTCAACGGATCTTCAGCGTGGACAGTCCGATCAGCACCAGGATGATGGTGATGATCCAGAAACGAACGACGACCTGGGTTTCTTTCCAGCCGCCCAGCTCATAGTGGTGATGCAGCGGCGCCATCCGGAAAATGCGCTTGCCGCCCGTCAGCCGGAAATAGAGGACCTGCGCTGCGACCGACAGCGTTTCGGCAACGAAAATACCGCCCATGATCGCCAGCACAATTTCCTGACGGACGATCACGGCCACGGTACCCAGCGCACCGCCCAGCGCCAGCGCGCCTACATCGCCCATAAAAACTTCCGCCGGATAGACGTTGAACCACAAAAACCCCAGTCCCGCGCCCGTCAATGCGCCAAGAAAAACGGCCAGCTCGCCTGCGCCGGGGATATATGGCATCAGCAGGTAACGGGCAAAAACGGCATTGCCGGCTACGTAGGCAAAAATCGCCAGCGCCGCCGCGACCATCACTGCCGGCATAATCGCCAGACCATCGAGACCATCGGTCAGATTGACGGCGTTACTGGTGCCGACAATGACCAGATAAGTAAGAATGACAAAACCGGCGATACCGAGCGGATACGCCACCGTTTTGAAAAACGGCACGATCAGTTGCGTTTGCGCCGGCAGCGTCGAAGTCATCGCCAGATAGAGGGCGACGAGTAGCCCGATCACCGACTGCCAGAAATATTTCCAGCGGCTCGCCAATCCTTTGGGGTCACGGTAGACGACTTTTTTCCAGTCGTCGTACCAGCCGATCGCGCCAAAACCCAGCGTCACGATCAGAATCACCCAGATATAGCGATTCGTCAGATCGCTCCAAAGCAGTGTCGTAACGGCGATCGAAATCAGAACCAGCACGCCGCCCATGGTCGGTGTTCCCGATTTGGAAAGATGCGTTTGCGGACCGTTCTGACGCACGGCCTGGCCGATTTTTTTGGCCGCCAACCAGCGAATTACCGAGGGCCCGGCAATAAAGGAAATCGTCAGCGCCGTCAGCGCCGCCAGGACCGCGCGCAGGGTGATGTAAGCGAATACATTAAATCCGCTGATGCTTTGCGACAGCCATTGCGCCAGAGCCAACAGCATTATGCTTTCTCTCCTGTCAATTGCGGCTTTGCGGGCTGTTCTGCCTGCTCCGCCCGCTCCGCTTGCTCCGCACATCCCGCCGGTTTTTTGGGCGCATCCTTCGGCGGGGCGCCAGTATTTTCTTGAGGCGTTGCCAGCAAGGCTTCGATCACCCGTTCCATATGCATGAAGTGCGAGCCTTTGACCAGCACGGTCGTTCCGGGCTGCATCTCCTGCCGCAGCGCGGCCACCAGAGATTCCAGCCTGCGAAAATGTTCGCCGCCCGCACCGAAATTGCGCACCGCCAGCTGGCTCGTCTCGCCCAGCGCCAGCAGGCGGTCAATCCCTTGGCTCTTGGCATAGCCGCCCACCTCGTCGTGATACTGGCCGCTCATATCACCGATTTCGCCCATGTCGCCGAGCACCAGAATTCTGCGTCCGGGAATTGCCGCCAGCACATCAATGCCGGCCCGCACAGAATCGGGATTGGCGTTATACGTATCGTCGAGCAGCAACGCGCCATTCGGCCCGGCCAGCCGCTGCAAACGCCCTTTGACGCCGGCAAAAGCCCCCAGACCGGCGCAAATGGCGTCCAGCCCAAGCCCCGCCGCCCATGCCGCCGCCGCCGCACCCAGCGCATTATGGGCGTTATGGATGCCGGGCGCCGCCAGGGCGACCTCAGCCTCACCCGCAGGCGTCGACAAATACAGGCGGGATTCCAGTCCATGCCCCGCATAACGGCCGCGCACACTGGCGGGGGATTCAAAGGCAAAATCGACAATGCGTCGGCCGGCCGCCTGCGCACGCCACCGCTCAGCCCACGGATCGTCGGCATTGATCACGGCGACGCCGGACTCGTCCAGCTCGCCGAAAAGACTGCCTTTTTCGGCAGCGACGTTTTCCAGCGACCCCATGCCGGACAAATGGGCACGCTGTGCATTGGTGACAATCGCCACGGTTGGCCGCGCCAGACGCGCCAGCGCAATAATTTCGCCGGGCCGGTTCATGCCGATTTCGACAACGGCCGCGCGGTGTCGGGCGTCAAGCCGCAGCAGGGTCAGCGGTAGCCCGATATCGTTATTGAAGTTGCCCTGCGTTGCCAGCACGGCATCGCCAAAAGCGGCGCGCAGGATGCTGGCGATCATTTCCTTGGTCGTCGTTTTTCCGTTGCTCCCCGTCACGGCGATCAGCGGCAAGGAAAAACGCGAACGTCGCCAGCCGGCCAGCAAACCCAGCGCCTGCCGCGTATCAGCCACGACGACCAGTGGCAGACCGGGAACATCGACTTTCTGCACGGCGTGTCCGTCGATGACCGCCGCTGCAGCGCCCGCTGCCTGGGCGGCGGCAAGAAAATCATGGCCGTCGAAACGTTCGCCGCGCAAGGCAATAAAAAGCTCGCCCGCGGCAATCTGCCGGCTGTCGCAGGAAACGCCGGTCAACAACCGGTCACGCCCTTCCTCCGCCCGGCCGTCGAGCAGATAACCGCCCATCGCCTGAATAGCTTCCTGCAGGCGCATCGCACTCATGAACGCACCTCCCGGCGTACGGCCAGCGCCGCCCGCACTTCAGCAACATCCGAGAACGGGCGGCGTTCGCCGGCGATTTCCTGATAAGGCTCATGCCCTTTGCCCGCCAGCAGAATGACCTCTGTCGACGACACGGCCAGCACGGTACGACGAATCGCCGCAGCACGATCGACAATGAACTCCGCATCGGGCGCGCCGACGCGAATGGCTTCAACAATCCGTTCCGGATCTTCACTGCGCGGATTGTCGCTGGTGATCACGACACGATCGGCCAGCCGCGCGGCGACTTCACCCATCAAAGGACGCTTACCGGCATCACGGTCACCGCCACAGCCGAAAATGACCGTCAACCCGCCGCCGCGCGCCTCAGCCAGGCCACGCAAGGCGATCAGCGCATTTTCCAGCGCGTCCGGCGTATGTGCGTAATCGACGGCAATCAGCGGATCATCAGCGCCGCCGATTTTTTCCAGCCGCCCCGGCGGCGGTGTCAGCGCATGCAGACGCCCGGCGATTTCGCGCGGCGTCATCCCGGCATCAGCCAGTACAGCCGCCACGGCCAACAGATTTGAAACGTTATAACGCCCCAGCAGGCCAGTCTCGATTTTGGCGCGGCCGTGCGGCCAGTCCGGCATGTCAGGAATTTCCGGAATGACCAGCCAGAAAGACATGCCTTCGGCGGTTTCCTGAATCGATTCGGCACGCAGGACATTCGCACAGCCGATGCCCTTATCGGGTTGGGTGGCATAACACACCGTCCGGCAAGCCGTTGTTTGTCTAGCGAGTTCGGCGCCAAACGGATCGTCGACGTTGATGACGGCCAGTCGCAGATCCGGCCAGTCGAACAAACGCTTCTTGGCGGCCGCATAGGCTTCCATCGTGCCGTGATAGTCGAGATGGTCGCGTGTCAGATTGGTAAAGATCGCCACATCGACATGAGCGCCATCGAGCCGCCCTTCCTCAATACCGATCGAGCTGGCCTCCAGGGCGCAGGCCTGCGCTCCCGCATTGGCAAACCGGCGCAGACAGCGCGCTAACGTCGTCGCTTCCGGCGTCGTCAGCCCGGTTGTTTCCAGCATATTGCGGAATTCCGCACCCAATGTGCCGATCGACGCGCAAGGCCGTGGATGCGCCTGCGCCAGCCAGTGGCTAATCGAGGTTTTACCATTGGTGCCGGTTACGGCAATCAACGATAACCGTTCGCTCGGTTGTCCGAAAACGGCATGCGCCAGCGGTCCGCACAGGGCGCGCACACCTTGCGCCGGCAGGTTGGCCAGACGCCATTCCGGCTGCCAGGAGAAGGCATCGCCATCCTCCCACAACACGGCCGCCGCGCCGCGCGCAACAGCATCGGCGATATGCGTGCGGCCATCGGCAGAATCGCCCGGATAGGCCATGAACAGATCGCCCCGCTGAAGCTGACGGCTATCGTCGGTAACGCCCAGCGGATCGGCGCCCTGCGCACGCAACTGCGTCAGGACATCAGCCGCGGAAAGTGAGGGCGGAACATTCGGCCGACTCATAGCGACTCCTTCGCAGGCGAGCTGATATTTTTTCCGCTTCTGCCGGCGACGCGCACCGGCGTATTGGATTTTTCCACTCCAGCCGTCCGCAGCACGGGCTTTTCCGGCGTACCCAGCGGCGCATCGGGCGGGACGCCCAGCGTGCGCAGAGCGCTGCCCATGATGCCGGAAAACACCGGCCCGGCAACATCACCGCCGTAATAGCGCCCGGCGCCCGGCTCGTCGATCATGACCGCCACTACGAGACGCGGATTGGAAACCGGCGCAAAACCGACGAATGAGGCAATGTATTTTTTGACATATTGCCCGCCCTCGATCTTGTAAGCCGTCCCCGTTTTACCAGCGACGCGGTAACCGGCCACCTGCGCTTTGCGCGCCGTGCCGCCCGACTGAACCGCCATTTCCAGCATGGTGCGCACTGCCCGCGCTGTTTTAGGCGTAAAGATTGACTGGGTGCCTTCCGGCGTCGCATCGACATCTTCGGATTTGGTGAGCGCCAATGGGATCAGCTCACCGTCACGTGCAAATACCGTGTAGGCACGCGCCATCTGCATTAGCGAAACGGAAATACCGTGCCCATACGACATGGTTGCCTGCTCGACGGGACGCCACTGCTTCCACGGCCGCAGCCGGCCACTCACTTCGCCCGGGAAACCGAGCTGCGGCGTACGGCCGAAACCGACCGTGTTAAACATTTCCCACATCTGGCGCGGCGAGAGCATGGCGGCAATCTTTGCCGTACCGATATTGGACGATTTCTGGATCACCTGCGCCACCGTCAGGTCGCCATGCGGATGCGCATCAGAAATCGTTGCCGGGCCAATTTTCATGCGGCCGGGCGCGCAATTGATGACCGTATTGAAATTCACCTTGCCGTGATCCATCGCCAGTGCGATGGGGAAAGGCTTCATGACCGAACCGGGTTCATAGGTATCGGTCAGCGCACGATTGCGCAGCTGCGCCCCGGACAGGCGCGCACGGTTGTTTGGGTTATACGTCGGCCAGTTGGCCAGCGCCAGAATTTCACCCGTGCGGGTATCAATGACGACGGCGCCACCCGCTTTGGCCTTGTGCTCGGTAACGGCCTGCTTGAGCTGGCTGTAAGCGAGATACTGAATTTTCGAATCGAGCGCCAGACGGATATCGCTGCCATCCTGAGGGGGTTTGATCGAACCCACGTCTTCAATGATCTGACCTCGCCGGTCACGGATCACGCTGCGGCTGCCCGCACGACCGATCAGCTGATCCTGAAAAGCCAGTTCGACGCCCTCCAGCCCTTTGTCATCGACGCCGGTAAAACCGACGATATGCGCCGTCATTTCACCGGCCGGGTAGTAGCGCCGATATTCCTGATCCTGCCCGATGCCCGGCAGCCCTAGCGCCGCGACGCGCTCACCGATTTCCGGCGGCAGCTGCCGCTGCAGGAAGACGAAAGATTTTTCACTCGCCAACTTCTTCTTCAGATCGGCGGGCTTCATTTCCAGCAGCGAGGCCAGTTGCTTCGTCTGCTGCGGTGACAACTTCGCTTCCGCCGGCACCGCCCAGATAGATTTCATCGGCGTTGAGATGGCAAGAATGTCGCCGTTACGGTCGGCGATGCGGCCGCGCAATGCATTGATTTGCAGATCACGACGGTAGCGCGATTCACCTTTCCCCTGCAAAAACTCATCATTCAGCATTTGCAGATAGAAAGCGCGCACAATCAACACGCCAAAGCCAAACAAAATCAACAGGCCGATCAGCCGCGAACGCCAGGCCGGCAGGCGCAGCTTAAGCACCGGACTTTCGGCGAATCGATGCGCACGCGGACTAAAACGCATCATCTTGCAACACCCCCTGTCGATGCCGTCAGCACCCTACCGGCTTCCGGTGTGTGCATCTTCAGTTTTTCCCGGGCAATTTTTTCAATGCGCGGCGACGTCGCCCAGGTCGATAACTCGAGCTGCAACTGGTCAAATTCAACATCCAGTTTTTCAGCGTGCCGCTGTTCGGCCTCCAGCGCCTGAAAAAGTTTGCGCGCCTTGTGCTGCGAGGTCACGATACCCAGCGCGCAAAATACGGCGGCCAGCAGCAGAAACATATTAATGCGGATCATCAAGCGGCCTCCGCTATCGTCAGATCACCCAGTCGTTCCGCCACGCGCATCACGGCACTGCGCGCACGTGGGTTGGCGGCAACTTCAGCCGCACCCGCACGCACCGGCTTACCGACCAGGCGCAAACACGGTTTCGGCAATTCAACCGCCCGCAGCGGCAAATGTTTCGGTAGCCTGTCCGCCGACGATTGCTCGCGCATGAAACGCTTGACGATGCGATCTTCGAGTGAATGAAAACTGATCACGACCAGCCGGCCGCCATGCCTAAGCGCATTCACGGCCTGCGGCAGTACTAGCGCGAGCTGATCGAGTTCCCGATTGACGTGAATCCGTAGAGCCTGAAAGGTCCGCGTCGCCGGATCCTGGCCGGGCTCACGGGTCCGCACGGCCGCGCGTACCAGCGCGGCGAGCTGGCCGGTGGTTGCAAGCGGCTGCTCGCGCCGAGCAGCCACAATCTTCTTTGCAATCTGGAAAGCAAACCGTTCTTCGCCATAATTTCTGATGACCTCCGTAATTTCCCTGATATCGGCGCTTGCCAGAAATGCCGCAGCCGTTTCACCCTGAGTCGTGTCCATACGCATGTCGAGCGGCGCATCGAAACGAAAACTAAAACCGCGCGATCCATCGTCAATTTGTGGCGAGGACACGCCCACGTCGAGCAGCACGCCATCCACCGCAGCGATGCCCGCATCCCGCAACGCCTCGGACAAATCGCCAAAATTGCAATGCCGCACCGTCAGACGGGCGTCCTGAATGGCCTCTGCCGCTGCCACCGCCTGCGGATCACGGTCGAACGCCAGCAGACGGCCGCCGTCACTCAGACGTTCGAGAATCGCCCGGCTATGACCGCCACGACCAAACGTACCATCGACATAAATTCCGCAAGGTTTCACTGCCAATGCCTCGACGGCTTCTTTCAACAGAACTGTTTGATGCATCAAGCGTTCGCTCACAGCGCCAAGCCTTCCAGATCGGAAGGCAAAGTCTGATCGCCGATGCCCGTAAAGACTTCCATCTGCCGCTGCCAGTTGGCATCCGACCAGATTTCAAAATGCGTTCCCTGCCCAACCAGCCAAACCTGTTTTTCCAGCTGAGCGAACTGACGCAACTCCGGTGCAACCAGCAACCTTCCGGCCGCATCAACGCCCTCGTCGCGCGCATTACCGACAAGCAAACGCTTGATTGCTGCCGATTGTGGATTGAGGCTCGAGGCCGCCAGCACTTTGTCACGAATCGGCGCCCAAGCCGGCTCGGGATACAGCAAGAGACAACGATGCGGATGCGCGGTCAGCACCACGTGCCCCCCCGAAGCCGCGGCGAGCGGCTCCCGATGGCGCGCCGGAATGGCTAACCGACCTTTGGCATCGAGATTGAGCGCAGTTGCACCCTGAAACATCGAATCTGACCTCTTGCGAAAAATTAGAGAAAGATTTTCCACTTCTCACCACTTTCTCCCACTTTAAGGCAAAGATTAAAGCAATGCAAGCGTTTTTCCGTATTTTTTCAATCCGTACAATGACTTACACAGGTTTTGAATAAATTTTGTGAAAAATTTTTCCTTAAAAAACAATGGGAAAAATTTATAACTTAAAGTCGTTTATTACGAATAGCCAGCAGCAAACGGATCTGAGCAGGATTTGTGCTCTCAAAGCGCGCGCATGCATGCCGCTTTTGCTGCGGCGCCTACCGGCTCTTTGTTCATAGGGGTTTTAGAAAAGACTCCCTGGAGTCCTTGTATTTAGCGCATCTCCGGGCGCCCGGCCCGCCAGCCCTTTATTGATAAGGACTTCAGAGGCGCCTGCCCGGAGCTCCTCTATCCATGCAGGTTTTGAAAGTGCATGCCCGCAAACGCCCTATCCACGCGGAATTCAGAGGGTTAATCGAGCACGGTGTTCCAGTTTATGTTTTTTGATGCCGTGAAGCCCTTGTATTTAGGGGGCTTCCGGGCATTTTATGTTTTCTGCCTTATTCGCGCAGATCTCAGAGAAGTGCCCTGAAAGCTTAATAGCGGCTTGACTTTGCCAAAAGACAAGACGGCAAACTGCTATGTTTTAGGCGGCGCAGAAAGGATGCCCGCAAACCCGCGTAAACAGTGAATCTCAGAGCACCTTCCCTGAAGCCCTTTATTTATAAAGGTTCCAGAGGTGGGCCGGGAAACGCCCTGTTTACGCGGACTCCAGCGCTGCCTTTCGGCAAACACCCTTTCCGGCGGCGAAGCCCAGCGCGTCAAACTCGCCTTGGAACTCTCCAAACGCGACACCGGCAGAACGCTCTACATCTTCGACGAACCCACCACAGGCCTGCACTTCGCCGACATCGCCCTGCTGCTGGAAGTAAGTGATAGGTCGTCTGAAAGGCAAAGGCAACTCGATTGTGATTATCGAACATAAGCTGGACGTTATAAAAACGGCTGATTATATTATCGACTTAGAGCCGAAAGGCGGTGATGGTGGAGGAAGAATTATTACTTCAGGTAGCCCCGAGTAAGTGGCGAAGGTTAAGGGAAGTTATACTGGGGAGTATTTGAAATCATATTTAAAATATTAGCGAGGTAACAACATTATGTATATCAGCGAACTTTGTTTAAAAAATTATAAATCATTTAAAAACATAAATATCAAATTTAATGAAAAATTTAATATTATCGTAGGAGAAAATAATATTGGCAAAAGTTCCATATTTGAAGCTTTATTATTATGGAAACATATATATAATTTATTTATAAAATCTACTAACAAAAGAAAGAAGTTTTATAGCAATACTACGCCAACATATCTAAATTTTAATGATTTGAATCAAATAAGAATTGTTAATGACGATGATTTATTTTTTGATAAAAATCATAGAAAAGCATCTATTTTAGTAAAAATAACAGATAATGATGAAATTTTCAGTTTAGAAGTTTCACTAGAAAAAACAACTATTAAAAACTCTTACTTCAGAATTTATAGAAATAATGATTTTGATAGATTTGCAAAACATATAGAAAATAAGTCCTGTTCTCTGCAAGATGCCATTTTTATTTATCAAACTAAACCATTATCAGCCATATATAAAAATGAACCATTTTATAATAATGGGCAAATTGAAGCTAAAATAAATTTAGGTAAGTCTCATGACGTTTTAAGAAATAAAATACTCAAAACAGAAATTTCTGGGGATGTTAAGGTAGATGAAAAATTTAGCAAATTAGAACGAAGAGTGAATAGTATATTAGGAACTAAATATAAATTTAGGTTCAAAAATAGAAATAGAAATGATGATGAGTTTATAAAAATATCAATTATTAAAGAAGAGAATGCAGACCAAAAAACAAAAGGATCAGATTTAGATATTTCTTTAATGGGCAGCGGTTTTCTTCAAATAGTAGAAATATTTAGTACCCTTGAATATATCAAACAAGTAACTGATGGGATTTGCTTAATTCTAGTTGACGAGCCAGACTCACACATTCATGCAAATACTCAAGTTAATTTAATTAAAGAACTTAGAACAACATCGGAAAATAGCCAAGTTTTTATTATTTCACACAATGATAGGTTAATATCAGAGGCGTATGAGGGAGAGTTACTATATTTAAACAACGAAGCCAAACAATGTGGTGAGTTAAAACTACTCGATGCCCATCTGTATGACAAAGTATCTGAAGAACTTGCAGGAAATCTATCTGACGAACCATTACCATTAATATTGACCGAAGGAAAAACAGATAAAATTATTCTAGAAATTGCATGGAGGAAATTATATCCTGATGACTCTATGCCATTTAAAATAATCCAATCTGGAATTAATAATATTGATGAATCAAAAAGAGTAGGAAATGCAGACACTGTAAGAAGAACAGTAGAGTTTTTGTCAACTATTTATGATGGGATTGTGATTGGATTATTTGATAATGATAGAGAAGGTGTTGAGCAATTAAAAGGTTTAAATAAGGCAATATTTGAAGATTTTCATTGTGAATCATTTATTTTAAGAAAACATAAAACTAAAGCGTTCTATGGAATAACTCTACCTGTTCCTCAAAATAGAAAACTTTTTGTTACAGAAGATGATATTACTCAAAGATATTTGTCTATTGAAATGTATTTCCCAGATAAACTTCTTGAACAGAATGGTTTAAAAGGTGCAAGTATATTAAATACAGAAGTGTTTAAACTAAATGATAGTCATAAGAGTGATTTCGCAAATATATGTGATCAGTTTGATAAATCTAGTTTTAATAATTTTTACATACTATTCGATGAAATAAAAAGGATTCTAAATGAATGAAAACAAGCAAGCCGTAGCCTGCATACCCACCCGCATGCGTGGCTTTGCCACACACCCTACCTGTGAATCACACAGAGCTTCAAAATAAACGCGTAGGGTGTGTGCGGCACGCACACGGTTGTTTGATTGACGGTTCGCCCTTCCCAAATTTACTTTCGTTGAAGCTGCCACTTTTCAGACGGCCTCAAATACAAATACGGTCTACCCATCAATCCCTAAACCACCCGCCCATCTAAAACAAACCAATGTGCAGGCTGCTTTTCAACTCCGTTGAAGCTTCGTTCTCAGCAAGCTGCCATTTAAATATCTTATTGATAAAGGCTACCTGAAAGCGTCAGCTTCAACGAAGTTAAAACGAACGAAGTAAGTTTCCGCGAAGCTAAAATAATTCGCTTCAATCAGCAGAAATATTTTTCAGGCAGCCTTTTATATCTGGCGGCTCAAAAATCCCGTCAATCTCTTTCATCACGCACCAAACAACGCCGCTTTGCCTTCCGCGCCGGAAACATCCAGCACTTCGATTCCTTCCCCGTCCAGCACAGCCTGCGTCAGCATGACCACGCCGCCGGAGGAGCCGATTTCCAAAATCCGCCGCACGCCCAGCGCGGCCATCCTGCGGCATTCGGCTACCCAGTCCACCGGATCCATCAGAATATTGTGCGCGATGCCGCGCGCCTGTTCCACGTCCAAACCGTAGGCTGCCGCCCATTCGGCCACTTGCGCTACGGCGGGCAGCATGGCGGGGTGGAAGCCGACTTCCACGTCCAGCCGCCACAGCAGCTTTTCGGGCGTTTGGCCGTTTGCGTCTTTCACCGTGTCCGACAACACGCCGCACGCGCGCGCCACCGATTCGGGCTTGCCGCTGACGACAAATCCGTCCGCGCTGTTTTGCAAGCCGATGCACGGGCGGTCTGCCGGATAGGTAAGCACGGAGCGCCCTAATCCCCTTAGGCGCAGCCGCAGGCGCGGGACGGCTTGGCGGAAGCAAGGGCTTGATTATCCGAGCGTGAACGAGTTATCAAGCCCGCCGACAAGCTGCACGCAACAAGGGAAGTCTGCGTTTAGGGTCGCATTTACTCGCTTCGCTCGCACTTCGTGCCGTTGCTAAAGCAACGTTCAAAAACCTTCGGATTTTGCTTTGCTGACTTTCTTTGGCGAGATAAAGAAAGAAGGTAGGAAAGTCAGCAGGGCGCGCTGCCGCTCAGCGCTACAGACTTAAAAGAAGTTGCACGGTTGGAATCAGCGCGCAAGCTGTGGCGATTCTTGTTTTTTAGTTTCGGAGCACTTGCCCTGAAGTCCTTTACCCACAGTCGTTACAGAAGGGCTGCCCGCTAGCCCGCGTATTTAGGGCATTTCAGAGAAGAGCGCCCGCAAGTCCTTTATTTGCGGGCATCTCTAAGGAAATGCTCTGGAGCCCTTGTAAACGGGGTATCTCCGGGCACCTTGTCCCGAAACCATTACAAACAGACCAGAAAACATAAAATGCGCTGAAACGCCCTAAATACAAGGGCTTCAGAGCATCACAAAACATAAACCGTACACTGTGCCCGACCAGCTCTCTCAAACCTGTGTAGATAGGGCATCTTCGGGCTCACGGCCCACTAGCCCTTGTATTTAGGGCATTTCAGAGTAGGCGCTTCCGGAACCCTTATAAACGGGGCATCTCCGAGCGCCTGCCCGGAAATCTTTTATTTACCTACATTTCCAAAAGGGCGCCCTGAGGCCCTTTATTGATAAGGGCTTCAGAAGCGCCCGCCCGAAAATGCCCTATCCACGCGGGTTTCGGAGCACCTCAAAAAAACCTCTCGCCCTGTGAGAGAGGAATTTGGGGAGAGGGCAAATAAAGGGATGCTCGGAGACCATTTATCCAGGGGGTTCCAGCGGTATCTGTCAGCAATTACTTTGCCGGTCGTTGGCGTCGTGCAGTTCTGCGCCGGCGGCAGGCCGGCCTGCACGTAATGAAAACGGCAGGCTCGGGGCCTGCCGTCATCTTTTGCCGTTATTTTTCTGCACACCTTTCGGGGCGCGGCGCGGCCCGTTCAGGCGGCTGCGGGCGCGCGGGCGCTCAATCCGGTTTGATGCCAGCGCGTTCGATCACACCCTTCCAGGCGGCCGTTTCATTTTTGATCAGCGTTGCGAATTGCTCAGGCGATCCGCCAGCGACTTCCGCACCGGCCACCAACAGCTTTTGTTTCACCTCGGGCAAAGCCAGAATCTTTTCGATCGCCGTATTCAACTGCGCCACGACGGTCTTGGGCGTGGAGGCCGGCACAAAAAAGCCATTCCATGTCGTCGCATCAAACTCCGGATACCCCTGCTCGGCCACCGTAGGCAAATCCGGCAAAACGGCGGAGCGTTTGGCATTCGATACCGCCAGCAGCCTGACCTTGCTGTCGCGCAAGAGCGGTTGCACATTGGACAGCGCGGCGAACAGCACCTTGACGTCACCGCGTCCCAAAGCCAGCGCCGCCGCCGGACCGCCGTTGAAAGGAATATGCAGCATGGACATTCCGCTCTTCATCTTAAGCAGCTCCATTGCCAGATGTGACAGCGAACCGTTACCGACAGAAGCGTAATCGATCTTGTCCGGCTGACTCTTGGCCAGCGCCACCAGCTCGCCCACCGAATTGACTTTAAGATCGGTGCGTACCGCCAGCACATTGGGCTGTGTCACCGCCAGAATGACAGGCAGGAGATCGCGCTGCGGCGCATACGGCAACTTTGAAAACAGCGAGGGGGCCACGGTAATCGGGCCGTTATAGGCCAGCAGCAAGGTGTGCCCGTCCCGCGCCTTGACCACGGCGTCCGTCGCAATGGTGCCGCCTGCGCCGGCCTTATTGTCGACGATGACCGTCTGCCCCAATTCACCGCCCAGCTTATCGGCAACCAGCCGCGCCACGATATCGACTGAACTGCCCGCCGGCGCAGAAACAACAAGGCGCACCGTCTGCGTCGGCCAGGCATTCTGCGCATGAGCGCCCATCGACATCGAAACCACGGCCAGCAACGCCATCAGTCGCCGCCCCCAAAGCCCCCCACACCGCAAACAAATATTCCGCATAGTTTTCGCCCTATCCACACATTAGAAATGCAACAAAAACGGCAAATCGCAGCGCCGGCAAAACTCCCCGCCGCGCACCGCCTCGCCGGAAAAAAGGAAGCCGGCCGATAAGCCGGGTTCTGTCGTGGGCAACCATTCCTCTAGGTACGCCGTTACCGACGCACTCAAGCGGCCTACCCGGAAGCGACGCGAGCCACGTCCATGCTTCCCTATTTGGCCTTGCTTCGGATGGGGTTTGCCGTGCCGTCCGTGTTACCACGTCCGCGGTGAGCTTTTACCTCGCCGTTTCACCCTTGCCTGTGCCGAAACAGCGATCGCACATGACGATGCCCGTTCGGCCATCGGCGGTCTGCTCTCTGTTGCACTTTCCGTCGCCTTGGGTCTTTCGACTTGCTGCGCCCGGCCGTTAGCCGGCATCCCGCTCTGTGAAGCCCGGACTTTCCTCTCCGCGCCGCAGCGCGCAGCGGTTGCCTGGCCGACTTCCCGACGGAATTATACGGTAGCGCGTCACCGGGCAGGCGTTTTGTTTTACCAGCAGGCACCCCGGAGGCCCGTGTAAACAGGGCGTTTCCCGGCACCTCCCCGGAAACCCGCGTGGATAGAAAATCTCCGGGCGGGTGCTCTGCACGGGAGAGGTTTTTTAGGGTGTTCCGAAACCCGCGTAAACAGGGCGTTTCCGAGCATCCTACCCGGAAGTCCTTTATTTATAAGGGTTCCAGAGGTGCCTGTCCGCAAACACCCACTCCACACGGGGTTGCGGGCAGCCCTTTTTAAAAACCAGACAATTTATAGCGGCTCGACTTTGCCAAAAGACAAGGCGGCGAGCCGCTGACAGTACGAGTAGTACGGCAAGGCGAAGCCAACGCCGTATTTTGGCAAAGGAAGCCGCTATTTCAGAGCGGGCGCGGGGCGGCTTGGCGGAATCAAGGGCTTGATTGTTTGAGCGTGAGCGAGTTAATCAAGCCCGCCGCACAAGTACCACTCCAACCCCCGACAAGGAGTCTCCTGCGCCTGGGGTCGCCTTTCTTTGCTAACTTTCTTTGGCGAGATAAAAAAAGAAGGTAGGAAAGTCAGCGGGGTGCGCTGCCGCTCAGCGCAACGGCATCAAGAGAAGTTTAGTGGGCGGAAGTCAGTGCGTAGGCTGTGGCGGTTCTTGTTTTTAGTTTCGGAACACCTGCCTGCTAGCCCGCGTATTTAGGCCGTTTCAGAGGGGTTGCCCGCTAGCCCGCGTATTTAGGGCATCTCAGAGCACCATGCCCGCTAGCCCTTTATTTACAAGGGTTCCAGAGGTACCTACCCGGAAATAGCCTATCCACGAGGGGTTCCGGGCATATCTCTTTGCGTATTCGATCACTACGAAGCACCCAGAAACCCCTTAGGCGCAGCCGCAGGCGCGGGACAGCTTGGCGGAAGCAAGGGCTTGATTGTTTGAGCGCAAGCGAGTTATCAAGCCCGCCGCCAGGCAACCCGCGACAAGGAGTTTTCTGCGCCTGGGGTCGCTTTTCTTTGCTGACTTTCTTTGGCGAGGCAAAGAAAGTCAGCGGGGTGCGCTGCCGCTCAGCGCAACGGCATCAAGAGAAGTCTCGTGGGCGGAAGTCAGTGCGTAGGCTGTGGCAATTCTTGTTTTTAGTTTCATGGCACCTACCCGGAAGCCCGCGTATTTAGGGCATCTCTGGGCAGGTGCTCTGAAGTCCTTTATCCGCGCGGGTTTCGGAACATCTCCCCGACAGGGAGAGAATTGGAAAAATTCGGGAGGCGGAAGCGCAGGCGCATCTCCAAAAATAGGTGACCGGAAGCCCGCGTATTTAGGGCATCTCCGGAGGGGATGCTCTGAAGCCCTTATAAATAGGGCGTTTTAGAGGCAACTGCCCGCAAACGCCCTATCCACGCGGGTTTCCGGGCAGCCCCCGGTCTGCCAGGTATTAATTGCCGGCCGAGTTGCCGGTTTGACCGCCCGCCGCATTGTCAGCCATGTTGTCGGCCTTATCGTCATCCGCGCGCGGGCGCGCTGCTTCATGATCGCCGGCCGTGCCTCCCAGCGCCAGATGCAGCGCAAGGCTGCGGCTGAGCTGCTGGTAGCGGTTGGTGAGCAGGCTTTCCTCCACATTACGTGTCGCATTCTGTTTTTCGAGGTAGCTCTGCAAATCGACGGCGCCCGCCTGGTAGCGGGCCAGTGTGAGATTTTCGATTTCCCGCGCCTGCGCGAAACGCTGTTGCAGGTGAACCGCGTCGGTTTGCGCCAGACCGAGTCCCAATAGGGCTGTCTGCGCCTCACCCAGCGCCTTGTAGAGCGTCTGGCGGAAATTCGCCAAAGCCTGTTGATAGCCCACTTCGGCCTCTTTTCGGGCGATCTCCTTGCGGTGGTAGTTCAGGAAAGGCAGGGCAATGGCCGCGGTCAACGCCCCCACAGGATTTTCAAAAATTTTCCGCAGACGCTCGGCGCTGGAGCCCAGGCTGGCGCCGAGGTTGAGTTCCGGGTAAAAGTCACGCTCGGCGATGGCAATATTGCCCAGGTTCTGTTGCAGACGGTACTGCGCGGCACGCAGATCGGGGCGTTGCGCCAAAAGGCGCGCCGGCACGGACACATCGACAGCAGGCAATTTGAAATCAGCGAGCGTTTCCTGCACCTTCGGCAACGGTCTGGGCGCACTGCCCAGCAGAATAGACAGGGCGACTTCATGCTGCTGGCGCTGGTTTTCAAGGTTGTCGCGGCTGCTTTCCAGAATGCTCAGATTCTGCTCGGCCTCGGCCACATCGAGGCGGGAGGCGCCGCCGGCCTCGTATCTGGCGCGGGTGATTGCGAGAATCTGTCCGGCATAGCCAAGATAGGCGCGATTCAGGGTCAGTTGGTCGGCCACGTACACCAAGTCAAGGTAGCGGGCGATGACGTCGCCGATGAGTGAAAGGCGCGTGGCAAGCAAGTCTTCGGCGCTGGCTTCCTGGCCCCAGCGGGCATTATCCTGCGCCAGCCACAGTTTGCCCCACAGATCGACCTGATAGCTGATGCCCAGACTGGCGCTGTAGTTATAGGTCGTGCGCTGCGTCTCGTCATCGAGCTTGCGGCTGAAATTGGCGGAGGCCGTGCCGTTGTAGCTGGGCAAGCGATCTTGCAGGGCATTGTCTACGGCCAGGCGGGATTTGCGCCAGGCAAACCCCGCGGCGGCCAAGCTCTGGTTTTTTGCCAGCGCGTGTTCAACAAGGCGGTTGAGTTCAACGCTGCCATAGTCCCGCCACCACTGGCTCGATCCTGCCTGGCTTTGGATGGCCGAGTGAAACATCCATGTGGTCGGGATGTCAGTCGTCGTCTCGATGTCACGCCGCAAATCCCCCGGCGGCTGCATGGCACAGCCGGCCAGAAACAGAACGATGGGCAGAAACCTGGCGCTGACATTCATGGCAAATCCCCAATCCGCGCCGCTTCCGGCCATTTCGACGTTATGATTTTCCCTGTCATTTTCTTGTCACCATGCATGCGCCTACTCCCGGCTGAGCGCCTCGACCGGATCGAGACGAGCCGCATTGCGCGCCGGTAAAAAGCCAAAAATCATGCCGATGCCGCTGGCACATAAAAAAGCGGCAACAATGGAAGCGGCGGAATAAATCAACTTGAACTCGGTACTGGCCTTATTGAGGATCCAGCCAAGCCCATAGGCCAGGCCGATGCCAAACGCGCCGCCGAGCAGGCAGAGCATGAGCGCTTCGACCAGAAACTGCATCATGATGTCGCCCTGCCGTGCGCCGATGGCCATGCGGATGCCGATTTCGCGCGTGCGTTCTGTCACTGAAACCAGCATGATGTTCATCACGCCGATACCGCCGACAACGAGCGCAATCGCGGCAATCGTGGAAATGAGCAGCGTCAGGACCTGGGTCGTCTGGGTAATGGCCTTGCGCAGGCTGTCGCTGTTGAACAACGTAAAGTCCTTGCTGCCATGGCGCCGCGTCAAAATGCGGGTAATGGCATCTTCAGCCACCGCCGTGTCGATACCGTCACTGATGCGCAATGTAATGCTGGAAACGTAGGTACGCCCCAGCAGACGGTTCATCGTCGACGTATAGGGCATAAAGACATTAATGTTGTTGCTGTTGCTCAGATGCGCCTGTTTTTCAGTGTTGGCAACGCCGACGATCCGCACCGGCACATTGTTAAGCAGGACGATTTTGCCTAGCGCGCTTTCCTCGCCAAACAGGTTTTTTTCGCCAGCCTGGTCGAGGATGGCAACAGCGGCATAATCATCCACATCCTGTTTGCTGAAAACGCGCCCGCTCAACATGGGGATGTTCTGCACCTGAAAATATTGCTCGCCGACGCCAGTCAGCTGGCCGGTCAAATCTTTACCGGCATAGCGTACCGTGGGGCTGGCGTTAACCGTAGGCGTCGCGCTGTCGATGAAATTTTGCTGGGCGAGAATCTCAGCATCCGCCGGAACGAGGGTGCGGATGCGCGCAGAACGGCGATCACCAAAAGACCCCGGGAAAACCTGAATCGTATTGGAACCCAGATCGCTGATGTTCTCCAGCACTTGCTGTTGCGCCCCCTGGCCCAGCGCCACCACGCTTACCACGGAAGCAATGCCGATGATAATGCCGAGCATGGTCAGAAAGGCACGCAGCTTGTGCCCGCGGATGGCGCGCCAGGCCATACTCACGGCGGAAAGCAGGCGGCCGGCGCCAAACCGGCTGCCCTGCAGCTGCAAGGCAGGGGCTTGGCGGCGCGCATGGTGCGGCGACGGCGACCGACGATGGTCGCTGATGATCTCGCCATCATGGATTTCAATGATCCGTTCGGCATGTGCGGCAATATCGCGGTCATGCGTGACGAGAATAATGGTATGGCCTTCATCATGCAGTTCGCCCAGGATCCGCATCACGTCCTCGCCGCTGCGGCTGTCCAGCGCGCCCGTCGGTTCGTCGGCGAAAATAATCTGTCCGCCATTCATCAGTGCGCGGGCAATGGAAACCCGCTGCTGCTGGCCGCCGGAAAGCTGGTTGGGTTTATGTTCCAGACGATCTGCCAGCCCCAGGCGGGAAAGCAGCATTTTGGCGCGCGCGCTGCGCGCTTCGGCGCCGATGCCCGCATAAACGCTGGGAATGGCGACATTTTCCCAGGCATTCAGGTCACTGAGCAGGTGATAGCGCTGGAAAATGAAGCCGATATTTTCCCGGCGCAGTCTGGCGCGCGCCGCCGGGTCGATATCGGCCGTATTCTGACCGTTGATGAGGTATTCGCCTTCACTGGGGCGATCCAGGCAACCCAGGATATTCATCAGGGTCGATTTGCCTGAGCCGGACTGGCCGATGATGGCGACCATTTCCCCCGCCTCGATATCGAGATTAATATTTCTGAGAACGGTAATATCCTGATCGCCGCTGGGGAAACGCCGGAAAAGGCCACGGACGCGGATGAGCGGTGACGCCATCAGAACGGGCCTCCCGGGCCGCCCGGACCGCCAACGATCAGGCTGCCCGCACCGCTCACGGCCGTGCTGACGACGACTTCCTCACCCTCGTTCAGACCTTCGAGAATTTCCACATTGACGCCGTCTTCCAGGCCGGTTTTCACGGGCTGCGTGCGGGTTTTGCCATGCTCCGCCACCAGGACTTCTTCCCCCTTCCCTTCCTTGCGCGCTTGCAATGCCGTCATCGGCACGATCAGGACATTCTTCGCCTCGCCGACGGTAATGACCATATTGGCGGTCATCCCGATACGCAGCTTGCCTTCCGGGTTGGGCACATCCATTTTTCCGTAATAGTAAACAGCTGTCTCCGTATTAGAAGAAGTCGTCGCTGCAGAAGTCGCCGTCGTGCTGTTTGACGTGGCAAGAGGCGCCGGGTCGATCGATTCGAGAACGCCCTCATAACGTTTTTTATCGGCGCCGAGCAGGGTGAAATAGGCAGCCATGCCGGGCTTGAGTTCGCTGACATCCGCCTCGGCGATTTCCGCCTTCACCGTCATGGTGTCCGTCTGTGCAATGGTGACCAGCGTCGGGCTGTCCTGCACGGCGTTGACCGTCTGCCCCTTTTCGACCGCGACGGAAACGACCACGCCATCCATGGGTGCGGTCACACGCGTATAGCCGAGCGTTACGCCGGCATTGTCCAGGCTCAGCTGGCTTTTCTGGATATCCGCGCGCGCCTGGGCCACCGCGCTTTTTGCCGACTTCAGCGCGGCAATGGCCGACTCCAACGTCTCGCGCGCCGCCGCGCCCTTGTCAACCAGCGTTTTTTGTCGATCGTGACGCTGCCGCGCCTCCTCCAGCTTGGCCTGAGCGGTCAGTAGCGCCGCCTTGCTCGACGCCAGCTCTGCCGCCGCGCTGTCGCGCGCATTTTGCTGCGTGCTGGCATCGATATCGGCAATCGGGTCGCCCGCCTTGACGCGATCGCCGATATTGACGTAAAGCGCACTGATTTTTCCCGAGACCTGCGCACCGACCTTGACCGACTTGAACGCCTGTAGCGCACCGCTGGCAAGGACGGAACGGGTAATGTCGCCACGGCTGACGACGGCGGTAATGTGCTTGGGTGTTTCACTGGCGGATTTTCTGGCGGCATACCAGGCGTAAGCGCCGTACCCGGCAACAAGCAGCAATACGACCAGCGCAACGCGCACGCCGCGCCCGAACTTGCTAAAAATAACGCGATGGATTCTACTGAGCCCACTGCCGCCGCCACCGCCATTTTTCTGGTTTTTCTCGTCTGCTTTTTCGTTTGCCTTGTCGTCTGTCTTTTCGCTCATAAAACACTATCCCTCTACCGTTTTTATGCCATTTGATCGACGGGCAATTATAGAGGTGGACAATACGGAAAATATTGCGGCATATTGATAATGAATTACGAATTGTTAAATGGCGTTAAATGACACCCGCCTCCAGGGATGCGCCGTAGCCGGCTTTCAGGGCAACAGGGCGAACACGCGGGCGGCACCGGTTTGCGCCCACAAACCGGTAGCCGTTGATTCCGCCAGGTTACTCCGCCAGTCGCCAGTGCACCGCCTCACCGGCGCGCAGGGGAACGAGTTTTTCCTCGCAACCGTAAGCCAGTTCCACCGGCATCTGCCATTCGGCGCGCTCTAGCGTAATCCGCTCGGTATTACGCGGCAGCCGGTAAAAATCCGGGCCATTAAAGCTGGCAAACGCCTCCAGCCGATCGAGCGCGCCCGCGGCCTCAAAGGCCTCCGCATACAGCGCGATCGCCGCCAGCGCTGTATAACACCCGGCGCAGCCGCAGGCCGCCTCCTTGGTGTGACGGGCATGCGGCGCGGAATCGGTGCCAAGAAAAAATTTCCGGCTGCCGGAAGTCGCCGCCTTCACCAGCGCCGCGCGGTGCCGTTCGCGCTTGAGCACGGGCAGGCAGTAATAGTGCGGCCGCACGCCGCCGAGAAAAATGGCATTGCGGTTATACAGCAGATGATGTGCGGTGATCGTCGCGGCTACATTGTCTGCCGCCGCTTCGACAAACTCGGCGGCCTCCTGGGTCGTAATGTGCTCAAAGACCACGCGCAACCCCGGGCGACGGCGGAGCAGCGGTTGCAGCACCCGCTCGATAAATACTTTTTCGCGGTCGAATAGGTCGATCGCCGAATCAGTCACTTCACCGTGCATCAGCAGCGGCATACCAATTTTTTCCATCTCGGCCAGCGCCGCATCGCATTTGGCGAGGTCGGTGACACCGGCGTCGGAATTGGTCGTCGCCCCGGCCGGATACAACTTGACGGCATGCACGAAACCGCTGTCGGCGGCCTTGCGGATTTCATCCGCCGACGTGTTGTCCGTCAGGTACAGCGTCATCAGCGGCAAAAACCCGCTGCCTGACGGCAGGGCGGCCAGGATACGCTGGCGGTAAGCCGCCGCCGCATCGACCGTCGTCACCGGCGGCTTCAGGTTGGGCATGATGATGGCGCGGGCAAACTGGCGCGCACTATGCGGCAGCACGGCTTTCAGCGCCTCACCGTCACGCAGGTGTAGATGCCAGTCGTCAGGTCGGGTCAGTGTGATTTGCATGGCTTGAGCGTCCTTTCAGTGTGGATAGAAATCACCGGCCATCCGGCCTGCCGGATTCGGTTTTGGAGTCGATCGACGAGTCCCTGGCTTCTACCATCGACAATGCCAGGCCGTACAGCGTTTTCCTGCCCGCGCCGGTGATTGCGCGCGCCAGATCGACGGCCTGCCTGACCGGCAGTCCGTCGGCCAGCAGCACACGCAACACGCGAGCGCCTTCATCATCGGCACCGTCACTGGCTGGGGCGCCGGAAACGATCAGGACGAACTCGCCCCGCTGCCGGTCGGGATCGGCCTCCAGCCAGGCCAGCCCATCTGCCAGCGGGCCGACATGAATTGTCTCGAACACCTTGGTTAGTTCGCGGGCGATCACCAATGTCCGCTGGCCGCGCAGTTCCTGCGCCAAGGCGGCGACCGACGCGAGAATGCGATGCGGCGCCTCATAAAATACCAGCGCGAACGGCAAACTGGCGAGATCGCGTAACGCGCGCTCGCGCTGCGCCGCTTTGGCCGGCAGAAATCCGTAGAACAGAAAATGCGGCGCCTCTATCCCCGCCGCAGACAACGCCGTAACCGCCGCGCACGCGCCCGGCAGCGGCACCACACGGAACCCCGCGGCGCGCACACGCGCCACCAGCCGGGCGCCGGGGTCGGAAATTGTGGGCGTCCCCGCATCCGTCACCAAGGCCACCGATTCGCCCGCCGCCAGACGGACGATAATCTGCTGCGCCGCGGCTTCCTCGTTGTGCTCGTGTGCCGCCAACAAATGGGCAGTCACGCCGAAATGCCGGAGCAACGGCGCACTGTGCCGCGTATCCTCGGCCGCCACCCACGGCACATTGCGCAGCACCTCAATGGCGCGCTGCGTCATGTCCCCGAGATTCCCCAGCGGGGTCGGGACTACATATAATGCGGGAGAATTTTCCGTCATGACCATATTCGTTGTTCGCAGCCCCCGTGCAATGCGCGATAACAATAGCACCAATCCCACACCCCGCGACACTGCGGCCGAGAAGGCCACCGATAAAGGCCGGCGCGCCGAACAGGCTGCCGCCGTATTCCTTGCCCGCCAAGGCTTGCGCGTCATCGCGCGCAATTACCACTGCCGCGGCGGAGAAATCGATCTCATCTGCCGTGATGGCAACACGCTGGTATTCGTCGAAGTCCGCCAGCGCCAAAGCCGCCGTTTCGGCGGCGCTGCCGCCAGTATCACGCCCGCCAAGCAGCGGCGCATCCTTCTCGCCGCCCGCCACTATCTAGCCAGTGAAAAGCGTCCCGACGCCATGTGCCGCATCGATTGCGTACTGATCGACGGCGAAAACATCGACTGGGTACGCAACGCATTTGATGCCGCGACTGACTAACAGAAGACGTTAATCCCCATCGGATTAACATTTATGCCGGGAAGAGAAGCTTGTGCATCGCCCCACTAATGCGGCGTCAATTGGCGAAGACGCCCCGGACACCATGACCTGAGCGATTTTTTCATGCCAGCCGGTAGCGCCCGGACTCCCCGCACAATACAACGCACAAGGCAACATTCTCTGCCGGATGTCGGCGAGGCTCTGGACAGAAGGCTCACTGCCCACACGCTTGGAAAATCAAGTACAGGGACAGGGCGGGAGACGAAGTACGTGGGCGCGAATTTTATTTATTCATACTGACAAGCGCTACGGCATTCAGCAATGCAGCCTTCTGACTTCGCCATACCATGTTCAAATGTCGCCAACGCCTGGGTTGCGGAAAAACGCTTACCGGATTGTTCAAGACAGCCGTTAAAAATTTTCCAGAGTGGCGTGCGGTTTCGCATACAATGCCGCTTTTGCGCTTTACTTCCGCAGCAAAATTAACAGAAAGACGCGAAGATTTTTAGTTTTGCCGTCCGCCGGATGGCGATTTTTTCAGGAAAAAAACATATGAAACTGCTCAGCAAAATACTGCTCCCATTGGGTCTGGCCGCTGTATTCGCCGGCGTCGCCAGCGCACAGCAGAAGGAACTTACGGTCGGGTCGAGCGCAACCTATCGCCCCTTTGCCTATGAAAGCCCAAGCAAGGAGATCGTCGGCTACGATATCGACATCATTAAGGCCGTCGCTCAGAAAGCAGGGCTGCAAATCAAGATCGTCAACACGCCGTGGACCGGCATTTTTGCCGCGCTGAACAACGGGGACGTAGATCTCATCATCTCCGGCGTAACGATCAACGACAAACGAAAACAGTCCTATGATTTCACCGCGCCCTATTTCGAGGCTCGCCAGCTGATCGGCGTCCACAAGGACAGCGCGATCAAGGGATTGAAGGATCTGGCCGGCAAGAAGATCGGCGTGGTGACCGGCAGCACGGGCGACGACATCGCCTCGCGCGAGTTCGGCAAAACCAGCCAGAACATCAAGCGTTTTGAAAGTACGCCGGTCGCCGTTTCCGAGCTGGCCAACAGCGGTGTCGATGCCGTTATCGGCGACAATGGCGTGATCGCCTACCGCGTGCAGGAGCACAAGCAGTTGAAAACGGTCAGCGACCCGAATTTTCCTAAGGAATATTTCGGCATCGCCGTCAAACAAGGCAACAAGGCGCTGCTCGACAAGCTCAACGCCGGTCTTGCCGCCATCAAAGCCGACGGCACCTACGCCCGCATTTATAAAACCTGGTTCCACGCCGAAGCGCCTGTACTGCCGGCCCAGTAACACAGGAGCGGCGTAACTGATGGACCCCGTACTCTGGTTTGGATGGTTCCGCGCCGACATCATCGCCGAATACAAGGTGATGTTCTGGCACGGCTTACAGATGACCATACTGGTCACTGTCGTGTGCATCGTACAGGGCACGGTGCTCGGCCTGTTCATCGGACTGGCGCGCCTGGCGGATGCGCGCCACGCTCCGGCGCGGCAAATCTGTCGTTACCTGCTGCGCTGGCCTTCCACTGTCTACGTCAGTTTCTTTCGCGGCACGCCGCTGTTCGTGCAGATCCTGCTGATTCATTTTGCCGTACTGCCGGTCTTCATCAACCCAACCGACGGCTTGCTGATTTCCGGCGAAATGGCGCGCAGTCTGAAGCAGAATTATGGCGCCCTCATTTCCGGCGTCATTGCGCTGACGCTCAATTCCGGCGCCTATATTTCAGAAGTTTTCCGGGCCGGCATCCAGTCGATCGACCGCGGGCAGATCGAAGCGGCGCGCTCGCTTGGCCTGCCCTTCTCGCGCACCCTGTACCATGTGGTGCTGCCTCAGGCTTTCCGCCGCATGCTGCCGCCGCTGGGCAACAATGCCATCGCGCTGCTCAAGGACTCCTCGCTCATTTCGGCCATCGGATTGGCGGAACTGGCTTATACCGCACGCACCGTCGCCGGCGCCTATTCGCGCTATTGGGAGCCTTATCTCACGATTTCGTTCATGTATTGGCTGCTGACGCTGGGGCTGGCCTGGGGAATCAGGAAACTGGAGGAGCGCTATGGGCGCGGCGATACGCGTTGAAGGCCTGACCAAGCGCTTCGGTACCTTACAGGTGCTGCGCGGCATCGACTGTACGGTACACAATTCCGAAGTTGTCTGCGTCATCGGCCCGTCCGGCTCGGGCAAAAGCACTTTCTTGCGCTGCCTGAACGGCCTGGAAGAAGCCTCAGGCGGGCGCGTGCTGGTTCACGGCGTCTCGGTGCATGACAACCATACAAATATCGACGCACTGCGTTCGGAAATTGGCATGGTGTTTCAGCGCTTCAACCTGTTTCCGCACATGACGGTGCAGGAAAACATCATCCTTGCCCCGATCAAGGTACGCGGCCTCGCGGAAGAAGAGGCCCGGGCGCGGGCGCATGACCTGCTCATCAAGGTCGGCCTGCTCGACAAGATCGACGCCTATCCTAACCAGCTTTCCGGCGGCCAGCAGCAGCGCGTTGCCATTGCCCGCGCGCTGGCCATGCAACCGGCGATCATGCTGTTCGATGAACCCACCTCGGCGCTCGACCCCGAGATGGTCGGCGAAGTCCTGAGCGTCATGCAGACACTGGCCGAAGAAGGGATGACGATGGTCGTCGTCTCGCATGAAATGGGCTTCGCCCGGCGCGTGGCGCACCGCGTGCTGTTCATGGACGAAGGCATGCTGGTCGAGGAAGGCACGCCGGAAGCGATCTTTGATAACCCGCGCGAAGAACGCACCCTGCGCTTCCTGAGCAAAGTCCTGTAGCGCCTTTCTGACGCGCTTTTTTAGTGAAACCTATGTTCTGACAAACGCGGCGGCAAGCGCGCTCCCCGCCAGACGCAATTCAGAGTCGAGCCATCAATGCACCGCAGCAACCGCGCCTACTCCGCAATCATGTTTTAATATTCCATCGTCTCATTTTCATGCCTGCGTTCTTACGCCAACGCCATTCGCCCATGAAGCCTTTCCGCCTGCTGGTTTCCGTTTGTCTGGTCGCACTGACCGTTTTGCTCACGCCTGCCTTTATTGCCCCTGCGGCAGCACAGGCATCGCTTCTGAATATTGTCAAAAAGGACAATCAGACGGAAGACAAGGCGGCGACTGACCAATCGTCGGATGAATTACGCCGACAGGCCGAAGCCGATCTCGACGAAGTCCGGCAGAAGCTGGAAGAAAACGCCGCGCTCCAACCCGCTGATGCGGCCGCAGCCGCCGACAAGGAAGAACGTCAGCGCCTGCTCGACATCCAGCTCTATTTCCGCAATGAAAAGCTCTGGCGACTCAACGATCTGGCCGCACTCAAAAACACCGCATCAACCCCCGTAGATACGCTGCCGTCCGTCAAGGCATTGGGTGAAAAGCCACCCTATTCGGCCCTGCGCGTCGATGCGCTGCGCGATGAACTGGATACGCAGCAGGACCATCTTCAATCGCTGCAAAACAGCGTCCAGATGCGGGAAGCGGAAAAACAGTTTCTCAGCGAACGCCTGCGCAAGGCCAATGAAGAAGTGCGCCTAACCAGCGACAAGGCCGCTCATGAAAAAACCGAGGCCAATCGCCGCAACCAGGAAATCGCCGAACTGAAAAAACAGGCGGCCGAAGTCGAACTGGCGGCCAGCGCCGCCGACCAGGATTATTTGCAGGCGCAGATCAGCAGCGTCAGGCAGCGCATCGAAGAAATGAAGCACATCGTCGCCCGCGTCCTGCCGGCGCAAGCGCTCTCGGAAAGTAACCTGAATGAAATCCGGAACACCCTGCGCACCGCGCAGGACAAGGCATCCACCGAGGTCGACCAGGTGGCCGCCCGTCATGCCAAACGCCTGGCCGAGCGGCAGCGCCTGCTTGCTGCATCGAAAAACGGCAATGACGCTTCGCGCCTTGCTTTTATCGACCAGGCGCTGCGCGCCGATAGCATGGCGCTGGAAGGCCTGCGCACCCTGCAACTGCTGGAGCAATTTCACGCCGATGCCTGGGAACAGCGCATTCTCCTGCTGGCCGCCGACAGCACCGCCGAGGTGCGCCAGAGCGCCCTCAACGCCCTGCGCCAGATTGCCGCCAGCCTGAACACGAAAGATAAAAAGGACAACCGCTGGCAGCAAATTGCCATAAACCAGGAAAATCTGCGCGCGATAATCGCCGACCTGGAAGCACGCACGACCAGCCTGATGCAGGGCGGGTCGGCACAAATCGCGGCGGAGAAAGAAGTACTTTCGCTGTACCGCAATGCGCTCACCATTTACGACCGCATCGCCCAACTGGCACGCAGGATCAACCAGGAAACGGCGCGCTGGATTGGCGACTTCACGGGGGCAGAGAACAATGAAAGCGCGCTCGCCGGATTGCGCCTCAACGATCTCTGGCAAACCGCCAAACGCGTCGCCTACTCCGTCTGGAATTACGAGCTGTTCACCGTCGAGGACATTTCGCAGGCGGACGGCCAGAAAATCACGATCAGTTATGGCATCACCGTAGGCAAAAGCATCGGCGCCATTTTTCTGTTCGGCCTCGGTTACTGGCTGTTTGCGCGCATCACCAAACGCATCCTCGCTTTGCTCGTCGAACGCGGCAATGTCAATGCCCAGGTTGCTTCCGTTACGCGCCGCTGGCTGATGATCTCGGTTTCGGTACTGCTCGCCGTCTCCATTCTCAATCTGGCGCGAATTCCATTGACGGTGTTCACCTTCGTCGGCGGCGCGCTGGCGATCGGCGTCGGTTTTGGTACGCAGACGATCATCAAAAACTTCATCAGCGGCATCATTCTGCTCTTTGAGCGCAAGGTGCGCGTCGGCGATATCGTCGTCATCGGCGACGTGACCGGCACGGTCACCAACGTTGACCTGCGCGCAACGACGGTAAAAGCCTTTGACGGCACCGAGGCGCTGATCCCCAACTCCAACGTGCTGGAAAACCAGGTCATCAACTGGACCTATTCCGATCCGCGTCTGCGCCGCGAAATCGGCCTGCAAATCGAGTACGGCGCGCCAGTGCGCGATGCCGCCAATATCATTATGGAATGCGCACAGGCGCATGGGCAGGTACTCAAGAGCCCGGCGCCCGAAGTCTATTTCGACGGTTTCGCCGACAGCGGCCTCGACATCGCCATGACTTTCTGGATCGAACTCGGCGCGCATACGAATGGACGGCGCATCGACAGCGACCTGCGCTTTATGATCGAGAAGCGGCTTGCCGCGGCCGGCATCAACATTCCTTTCCCGACGCGCGATGTGAATCTGCGTGCGGCCAGCCCGCTACCGGTCACAATGGCCACTGCACAGTCCGCACAGGAAAGCAAAAAAAGCGACGCTGGCCAGGATACCGACCCCCAGAAAAAACACGATGCGCCCGCCGCAAAAGCCAAACAAAGATGAACGCCGGAGATGAACGCCGGATAACCACGCCGAGTACAGGCTTTCCCTTTCCGTCATCCCATGCCGGCCCACCGATCCCGCCGGCCTGTCGGCAAGATGGTGTTAGACTAACGGCTCCCGTATCAGCTTGAGTTCATCATGGATTTGATTTCTCGAATCGGACAGCATTTCACCGACAGCGCCCAGATCAAGCTCGAAGCCGGTGCAACGCTGGCCGGCCCGATTGCCCAGGCGGCGAAGCTGATGACCGACTGCCTGGTCGGCAACGGCAAATTACTGGCCTGCGGCAACGGCGGTTCGGCTGCCGACGCCCAGCATTTCGCCGCCGAGCTGGTCGGCCGCTTTGAGGTCGAGCGGCAGGGCATGTCGGCCATCGCCCTGACCACCGACAGCTCAATCATGACCGCCGTCGCCAACGATTACGGCTATGACCAGGTTTTTGAACGCCAGGTGCGTGCACTGGGACAAGCGGGCGACGTGCTGCTGGCCATCTCCACTTCCGGCAACTCGCCCAGCATTGTCGAGGCAATCCGCGCCGCGCATGACAACGATCTGCACGTTGTTGCGCTGACAGGCAAAGGCGGCGGCAAGATCGCCGGCATACTGCGCGAGGGCGATATTCACATCTGCGTGCCGGCCAAGCGCACCGCACGCATTCAGGAAGTTCACCTGCTGACTGTGCATTGCCTGTGCGATGCCATTGATTCTCTTCTGTTAGGAGTCGAAGCATGAAACGGAAACTGTTACTCTCCCTGGCCGCCTGTGCCGCTCTTCTGCCTGCCCTGCAGGGCTGCATCCCCCTGGTCGCCACGGGCGCAACCGTCGGCGTGCTGGCCGCCATCGACCGCCGCTCGGTCGGCACACAGACCGATGACGAAGCCATTGAATGGAAAGCCCTCGCCCGCATCGAAGAAAAACTCGGTAATCGCGCGCACGTCAATGTCACCAGCTACAATCATGCGGTGCTGCTGACCGGCGAAGCCTACAACGAAGCGGCCAAGGCCGAAGTTGACAGCATCGTCCGCGCCATTCCCGGCGTGAAAAATACGTATAACGAGCTCGCCATCGCGCCCTCATCCTCGTTCGTCAATCGCAGCAATGACGCCTTCATCACCTCCAAGATCAAGAGCCGCTCGGTGGATACCGGCAAGTTCAATCCTGTGCACGTCAAGGTTGTCACCGAGGCCGGTACGGCGTTCCTGCTTGGCATCGTCACCCAGTCGGAGGCCGATGCCGCCGTTCAAGTCGCGCGAACGACTTCCGGCGTCAAGAAGGTGGTCAACCTGATGGAAATCGTCACCGTCGAACGAGTCAAGGAGCTTGAGCTTGAAGCGAGCCGCGACAAGAACAGGCCCAGAGAAGACGCGGCGAGCAAGAACTAGACATTGGCAAGCCGATTCATTCACTCACCTACGCGCCCCCGTGCCCGTGCCCGTTCCCGCCCCCGTTCTTGCGGCTGACTTCGAGGCAAAGATCGTCGCGCCGGAAGGCCTGCCCGCCGCGCTCGCAGCACTGCCGCGCCCGCGGGTGTTCACCAACGGCTGCTTCGACATCCTGCACCGCGGTCACGTCACCTTGCTGGCGCAAGCGCGGGCGCTGGGCGCCTCCATGATCGTCGCGCTCAATTCCGACGCTTCGATCAGGCGGCTGGGCAAAGGCGATGACCGCCCGGTCAATACGCTGGCCGACCGGCTGGCGGTAATCGCCGCGCTGGAAAGCGTTTCGCTCGTCACCTGGTTCGAGGAAGACACGCCCATCGAACGCATCCTGGAATGCCGCCCCGATGTCCTGGTCAAGGGCGGCGACTGGCCGACGGAAAAGATCGTCGGCCACACCGAAGTCGCCGCCTGGGGCGGGCGTACGGTCTCCATCCCCTTTATCCACCAGAAATCAACGACCGCGCTGCTGGAAAAAATCCGACGTCTATAACTATAAGGCCGCGCGACAAGCCATCAGCAGCGCAGCCTGCCAACCATCGGACACGCCGCCTTACGGCTATGCACAACGCCGCATCATCGAACGGATGGCGGGTGGCGGCGGGCGGTGATCGCAGAAGCATAGGGTATAGTGCATCCCGCATCCATACCCCATGCATAGCCGGCCCAACGGGCCGAGCCGCCGGATATTCAGCGATCAGACCTCAGGCGATGGCTTCGACATCGCGGCGCATGGCGGCAATATTGGTCGCATCGAGCACCACGTCGCCGCCTTTGGCATTGTCCTCAATCTGGTAAGCCTTGCGGGCGCCGCATAGCACATTGATATTGCGGCCGTTGCCCTGCGCCGCCGTCCAGCCAATAACCAGCTGCGTCATGGTGCAGGCGTATTTTTTGCACAGCGGCGCCCATTTTTCGGCCAAGGCGCCGATCTTCGCCAGATTTTCCGGCGCGAACCATTTGATCTTTCTGCGCGCCAGCCCCATGAATACGGGCGATTCGGGCGTGATCTTGCCGGTCAGGATGCCGCGTTCGAGCGGGGAATAGCATTGGAAAGTCACGCCATATTCGTCGCACAAGCCGAACAGACGCTCGCCGGCGTCGCGATCGAGCATGCTGTATTTTTCCTGGATCAGATCGAGCTGTCCGGCGGCGACGTACTCCCTGAAATGGGCTTCGTCAAGGTTCGAGGCGCCAATGGCGCGGATTTTCCCCTGCTGCTTGAGCCGGAGCAGACAGCCCATGGTATCGGCAATCGGGCAGGGATATTCCGGCTGCGCCTGCCAATGGACGATATAAATGTCGATATAGTCGGTCTTCAGGCGACGCAGGCTGGCTTCGATTTCCTGGGCGATGAACTCCGGGCGGGTATTGCGCACGATACGCGCGCCGTCGCGTTCCATATGCAGCCCGCCTTCCTGAATATCCCAGCGCAAACCGCATTTGGTTGACAGGACGTACTGGCTGCGTCGCCCGGCCAGCGCCTTGCCGACGACCTCCTCGCTATGACCGAAGCCATATACCGGCGCCGTATCCAGCAGGGTGACGCCCAGTTCGCGGGCGCGATGGATGGTGCGGATAGACTCCGCATCATCGCTCGCCCCCCACATGCTGTCGCCGCCAATCGCCCAACTGCCGATCCCGACAACGGATGCCTCCACGCCCGACTTTCCGATCTTCATGGTGCGCATCACAGACTCCTTGTTATAGATGATGAAATGGCTGTCACTGCCCGGAGCCGCCACTTTACCGCGTGGGAAAAGCGTTTCCAAGAGGCTGCCCGGAGGCCCGTGTGGATAGGGCGTTTCCGGGCAGGCGCCTCTGGAGCCCTTATAAATAAAGGGCTTCAGGGCATGGGCGCTGGAGATGCCCTAAATACACGGGCGGGCAGGCAGGTGCCTTGAAACTAAAAAATAAGAATCGCCATAGCCTGCCCGCCGACTTTCACCCACGGAACTCCTCTTGATGCTGTAGCGCTGTGCGGCAGCGCGCCCCGCTGACTTTCTTTGCCTCGCCAAAGAAAGTCAGTAAAGAAACGCGACCCCAGGCGCAGAAGACTCCTTGCCGCGGGCCGCTTGGCGGCGGGCTTGATTAACTCGCTGCGCTCAAACAATCAAGCCCTTGCTTCCGCCAAGCCGCCCCGCGCCTGCGGCTGCGCCTAAGGGGTTTTTGGGTGCTTCGTCGTTATGAATACGCGGAAAGATATGCCTGGAAACCCGCGTGGATAGGGCGTTTGCGAGCAGGTATCTCTGAAGCCCTTATAAATAACGCGTTTGCCGGCATGGCGCCCGGAGATGCACTGTTTATAAGGGCTTCAGAGCATCCCCCTCGGAGATGCCCTAAATACGCGGGCTAGCGGGCAGCTACCCTGAAACTAAAAACAAGAATCGCCACAGCATGCGCGCTGACTTCCACCCACAAAACATCTCTTGATGCCGTTGCGCTGAGCGGCAGCGCACCCCGCTGACTTTCCTACCTTCTTTTTTTATCTCGCCAAAGAAAGTTAGCAAAGAAAGGCGACCCCAGGCGCAGAAGACTCCTTGTCGCGGGTTACTTGGCGGCGGGCTTGATTAACTCGCTCACGCTCAAACAATCAAGCCCTTGATTCCGCCAAGCCGCCCCGCGCCCGCTCTGAAATAGCGGCTTCCTTTGCCAAAATACGGCGTTGGCTTCGCCTTGCCGTACTACTCGTACTGTCAGCGGCTCGCCGCCTTGTCTTTTGGCAAAGTCGAGCCGCTATGAGGCTTTCGGGGCACATTTATGAACCCCGCGTGGATAGGGTGTTTGCGGGCGGGTACTTCCAAAACCTGCATGGATGAAGGCGCTCCGGGCAGGCGCCTCTGGAACCCTTATAAACAAAGGGCTAACGGGCAAGGCACCCATATTTGAGACAACCAAAATATAGCGGCTCGACTTTGCCGTGTAAAAAATAGGCTGTTAACCCCTCAGCCCTTTGGGCAGCTCCCCTTTAAAAAAGCGAGCGAAGCAGTCATTATGTTTTTTGATGCGCTGAAGCCCTTGTGTTTAAAGGGCTTCAGCGCGATTTATGTTTTCTGACCTGTTTGCGCGGGTTTTCGGGGCGCTTTTGCCGGCGAGTGCGGCAGAAGCAGGTTGAGCAATACGGCAAGGCCTGACCAACACGGCAACGCCGTATTTTGGCGAAGGAAGGCGCTTTAATCCCGCGTCAGGAAGGCCTCAATCGCTTGAGCGACGCGTTCCGGCTGATCATGCTGGAGATTGTGTCCAGCTTCGGCAACCCGCACAAGGCGTACATCGCGGAAGCAATCGACGCGCCGCTTGAATTCCGCCGGGTCGCTGCCGAAACGCAGCATCGCGTAGCCATGATCGGCAATCACCAGCAACACCGGCGCGGCAATCCGTCGCCAGCTCGCCAGATTGTCCTCGGCGTGGTAAGGCAACGGCGAGGGTACGCGATGCCAAGGATCGCAGGCCATTTCGATCCGGCCATCGTCACGGCGACGGCCAAGGTGCCGCGCCAGAAACTGTGCCCGCGCCCGGCTCAGGCGTGGATTCATTTGCATGAAGCGGGCGGCGAATGCTTCGCTGTCGGCATACACGCTGCCCGCCGGTGTGCGGGCAAGATGGCGCAGCCATTTGCCGATCAGCACCGGCGCATCATTGACCGCCGGTTTTAAGCCGAGAAAATCAAGCATGACCAGCTGCGCAACGCGCCCTGGACAAGCGCCGGCATAAATCGCCGCAATGTTTGCGCCCATGCTGTGGCCAACCAGCCGCGCCGGACGTTCGGGCGAATAGTAGGCAAGAATTTCGTGCAGGTCGGCGTAGTAATCGGAAAACCAGTACGGACGCAAGAGCCATTCCGAATCGCCGTAGCCGCGCCAGTCTGGCGCGATGACATGCCAGTCGGACAGCAGCGCATCGACGACGAACTGGAAGGTCGGCGAGGCATCCATCCAGCCATGCAGGAAAAAGACGACAGGCGCATCCTGCCCTGCGTGTCCATCCCGCCCGGCCGGAACACGCCAATGCCGGATATTGTGGCGCACGCCGCGGATAACGATCTGCTCGGTGGTCGAAGGCCGGTGCGTCATGTCAGTTCCTTATGCATTCTCCGCGCCCCGTCTGCCCATGCGCACCGCCAGCGTAAAAACGGGTACCAGCGAATGGACGAAATAAATGAAATAGGCGGAATGGACAGCATGAGTGAATGACCAGAGAAGACGGCATGAGCGGCATGGTTACAAAAAACGGAGGGCGGCACCGTATGCACCGCCCTCATGTATCGCTTTATCGCCTATCCATCAGGTATCCATCGGGTTCACGGGCAAAATTCCGGAATCAAAGGCGGGATGCGACCCAGTCCTTGACCGAAGCCAGCGCCTCCGGCAGCTTGTCCGGCGCGCTGCCGCCGGCCATGGCCATGTCGGGCTTGCCGCCGCCTTTGCCGCCAACCTGCTGGGCGACGAAGTTGACGAGTTCGCCGGCCTTGATTTTGCCCACGCGGTCTTTGGTCACGCCGGCGGCCAGTTGCACTTTGTCGCCCTCCACGGCGGCGAGCACGATGGCGGCGGTTTTGAGTTTGTCCTTGAGTTTGTCCAGCGTCTCGCGCAGGGTTTTGGCGTCGGCCCCGTCCAGCCGCGCGGTCAGTACGTTGACGCCGCCGACATCCACCGCCAGGGCGGCGAGTTCGTCGCCTTGCGAGGCGGCCAGCTTGCCCTTGAGCATGGCAATTTCTTTTTCCAGCGCCCTGACATGGTCAAGCGTTTGCTGCAGCCGACCTTCCAGATCGGCGGCAGGCGTATGCAGGGCGGCGGCGGCGGCCTGCACGGTGCCTTCGGTCGCCTGCGCCCAGTGCAGGGCATTGAGGCCGGTGATGGCTTCCACGCGGCGGATGCCGGCAGCGACGCCGGATTCGGCCACAATCTTGAACAGGCCGATATCGCCCGTGCGCGCCACATGCGTGCCGCCGCACAATTCGCGGCTGTCGCCAATATCGAGGACGCGCACGGTCTCGCCGTATTTTTCGCCAAAGAGCATCATGGCGCCAGTTGTGCGAGCCTCATCAATAGTCATGAGGCGCGCCCGAGTGGCGGTATTAGCGAGGATTCCGGCATTTACGCGGCGCTCGACTTCGGCGATCTGCTGCGGCGTGACGGGCGCGCCGTGCGTGAAGTCGAAACGGGTTTTATCCGCATCGACCAGCGAGCCTTTTTGCTGCACATGATCGCCCAGCACTTCGCGCAGGGCCTTGTGCATGAGGTGAGTGACGCTGTGGTTGCGCATGGTGGCGGCGCGGCGCGCGGCATCGACCTGCGCCTGCACGGCATCGCCTACCTTGAGCACGCCCTGTGTGAGCACACCGTGATGGCCGTGCACGCCGGCCTTGATTTTTTGCGTGTCGGCCACATCAAACACCACGCCGGGGGCGGTGAGCCGGCCGGCATCACCCACCTGGCCGCCGCTTTCGGCGTAGAAAGGCGTGGTGTCGAGCACGACCACGCCGGCCTGCTCCGCTTTCAGTTCGTTCGCGCTGGCGCCATCGGCGTACAGCGCAACGACGCGGCAAGCGTCGTGGGCCATTTCCTCGTAGCCGGTAAAGACGCCCGCTTCGCCTTCATATTCGAGCAGCTTATCCATCTTGAACTTGCCGGCGGCGCGGGCAGCGTCTTTCTGCTGCTGCATGGCAGCATCGAAACCGGCTACATCCACCGTCACATCGCGCTCGCGGCACACGTCCTGCGTCAGATCAAGCGGAAAGCCGTAGGTGTCGTGCAGTTTGAAGGCCACGTCGCCTGGGAGAATGACAGGAACCGAATGGATACAAGTGTTTGGGTCATTGGATTCAAATTTAGGACATCCCCTTATACTAGAATATAGCGGACGCTTTGGTTTATTGAGCTTATTAACATTTTTAGCAGCTTCAAGATCACGATCTGGCGTTGAGCTTTCAATATGAGCAAAATCCACCTGATTCCCATCTAAATCACCAACGTAATATTCAAAGGAATAATTGGGATATCTAATTGGATAAGGAACCAGATTTTTAATATTCTGTTTTTCTGCATACTTCGCAGCAATAGAGGTAGTTAAAACCAGCATGCCTTTCCACAGCGTCTCGAAGAAGCGTTCTTCCTCGGCCTTGAGCGTTTCGGTGATGTGCGCCTCCTGCTCGGCCAGGTGCCGGTAGGCACCGCCCATTTCCCGTACCAGATCAGGCACGAGTTTGTAGAAGAAGGGCTGCTTCTGCCCCAGCTTGTAGCCGTGTCGGATGCCGCGGCGGATGATGCGGCGCAGCACGTAGCCGCGGCCTTCGTTGCTGGGAATGACGCCGTCCGCAATCAGAAAGGCGCAGGCGCGGATGTGGTCGGCAATCACTTTCAGACTGGGCACATCCTGGCTGTAGGGCACGCCGGTTTCGCGCGCAGCGGCCTGGATAAGCGCCTGGAACAGGTCAATTTTGTAATTGCTGTGCACACCCTGCAAAATGGCGGCCACGCGCTCCAGCCCCATGCCGGTATCGACGCAGGGCGCGGGCAGTTTGGTGACACTACCATCTTCGTGCATTTCAAACTGCATGAACACGTGGTTCCAGATTTCGATGAAGCGGTCGCCGTCCTCATCGGGGCTGCCGGGGGGGCCGCCGGGGATGTGCGGGCCGTGGTCGTAAAAGATTTCGCTGCACGGGCCGCAGGGGCCGGTATCGGCCATCATCCAGAAGTTGTCGCTTTTGTATTTGCCGCCCTTGTTGTCGCCAATGCGGATCACGCGCTCGGGCGGCAGGCCGATGATTTTCGTCCAAATGTCATAGGCTTCGTCGTCCTCGTGATAGACGGTGGCGAGCAAGCGCTCGGGCGGCAGGCCATACACCTGGGTGAGCAGTTCCCAGCCCCATTGCAGGCTTTCTTTCTTAAAGTAATCGCCAAAGCTCCAGTTGCCCAGCATCTCGAAGAAGGTATGGTGGCGCGCCGTGTAACCGACGCTTTCTAGGTCGTTGTGCTTGCCGCCCGCGCGCAGGCAGGCCTGCACACTGGTGGCGCGGTTGTAGGGGCGTTTGTCGGTGCCAAGAAACACGTCTTTGAACTGCACCATGCCACTGTTGGTGAACATGAGCGTGGGGTCGTTGGCGGGCACCAGCGAGCTGGAAGCGACAATCTGATGCCCTTTGGATTCAAAAAATTTAAGGAATTTTTCGCGGATTTCAGCGCTTTTCATTGATTTTTCCCGAGACGGAAGAAGGCGTTACGGAAGAAGCATAAGGGTTGCAGATGGGTTGCAGATTCTAACACTGCCGAATGGCTCCGCCCACGCCGCCCGCAGCGACGGCGCGCAGCAACCGGGCAAAAAAGGATTAGGCCACGCTGGCGCAGCACTAACAAAAACCCCGCCGCACGGGCGGGGTTTTCAACCCGGACGCAGCCACCGGCGAGGCGACCGGGCGAAGTGAAAGCGGGCTTATTTGCGGCGCTTGCCCTTTGCCGGTGCACGTGCGCCCGCAGACGACAGCGCTTGCGTCCGCGCCACGGCGTTATCCAGCGCTTCCTTGGCCGGTTTGCGATTCGCCCAGACGGCTTCCAGCTCTTCGTCGATCACGATACGCATCCGTTCGTTCTGCGCCGGACGCAGCTTCGGCATGACGGCATGCTGGCTCAACTGTCCTTCCGCCACGCTCAGCGCCGCCATATCCTGGTTCAGCAGACGGCTGGAGGCAGTCGCCTTGGCCACGGGTGTCAGCGGCAGGAAACCGCCGGCCGTCGTCATGTTAATCTGCACTTCCGGGCTGAGCAGATAGTTCACAAACTGTGCGACACCGCGGGTTTCCGCAGGGCTGAGTTTGTCGAGCGCCCACAGTGAGGCGCCGTCGGCCAGCGTGTTTTTCGGCGCGCCATAAACATCATCGTGATACGGCAACGCAGAAACGCCTGCTTCGACCGTCTTGTTCGCCAGCAGCTGCGGATAGAGCGAGGAGGTGCTGGTCAGCATTGCGCATTCGCCGCTGGTAAAGCGCTTATCGCCCTCGTCGCGGCGACCGGCCGGATGGAAATAATTGGCTTTAACCCAGGAAGCCATCATGGCGATGTGCTTGACCTGCGGCAGGCTGTTGAACATCGGCCGTCCTTTGGCATCGCTGACGCTGACGCCGTCCCAAGCGCTCAGGTTATCGATAAATACCCACACCGGCCATGAAGTCGTGAAGGGGCAGGTGACGCCCGAAGCGTACAGGGCGCCCGCCGTATCCTGCATCTGCTCCCAGGTCTTCGGCGGCGTGTCGGGATTCAGGCCCGCCTTGCGAAACGCGGCTTTGTTGATATAGAGCACCGGCGTCGAAAATGCCAGCGGCAGGGCCGACAACTGGCCGCGTCCATCGACCAGGCCTTCGCGCAAGGCAGGCGAGAGCTTACGGGCATCGAACGGGATTTTGGCCGCCTTCATGATCGCATGCAGCGGTTTGAAGTGCGCACGCTGTGCGATGAACTGTTCCCGTTCGGCGCTCGTCACCAGATTCAACTGTTTGGGCGCTTCGCCCGCCGCGCGGCGCACCAGCGTCACCCGCACGTCTTTATGCTGATTGTTGAATGCATCGATCAGGGGCATGATGCGTGCCACGCGATCTTCTTCGAGCTGATGGCCGAGCGCAATTTCAGCCGGGCCGCTTGCCGGCGCGGCAGCAGCTGGCGCTTTACGAGGCGCCTTGGCCTTGCCACGCGCCGGCGCAGCAATCAGTGAGGAAGAAAAGACAAAGGCGCCCAGCGTCGTTAGCGAAATTGCCAGCCATGTTTTACGCATTTTTTATTCCTTCAGAACGAAAAATGCCATTATAAGGACAGAGGTATCGCTTGTCCGCCCCCAAATGACATGGCGGCGGCGTGTGCGTCGTCAGCCGGATACACTATATCTATGCGTGTATAATCCATCGCCTATGTCCATGTATTTGCATCATTTACCTACAGGCGCTCCCGATGCGGTTTGATGAACTCGGCCTCGCGCCAGAACTCCTGAAAGCCATTGCCGACGAGGGTTACACGCAGCCGACGCCGATCCAGGCGCAAGCCATCCCCATCGTACTTTCCGGACGTGATCTCATGGGCGGTGCCCAGACCGGCACCGGCAAAACAGCGGCGTTCGCGCTGCCGCTTCTGCAACGCATCCTGCCGTTCACCAGCAACAGCCCCTCACCCGCACGCCATCCCGTACGCGTCCTCATTCTTGCACCGACGCGAGAGCTGGCCATTCAGGTCTACGAGTCTGTCGTGACTTACGCCAGATATTTGCCGATCCGCAGTCTGTGCACTTTCGGCGGTGTCGACATCAAACCGCAGATCGAAGAAATCCGCCGCGGCGTCGAAGTGCTTGTCGCCACCCCTGGCCGCCTGCTCGATCTGGTCGAGCAAAAATGCCTGAATTTTGGCCAAGTACAGGCGCTGGTCCTTGACGAAGCCGACCGCATGCTCGACATGGGCTTTATCCCCGATGTCACACGTATCATCAAACTGCTGCCCGCACAGCGGCAAAGCCTGTTGTTCTCGGCCACTTTTTCGGAAGAAATCAAAAAGCTCGCCGACAAGATGCTCCACGCTCCGACGCTAATCGAAGTCGCACAGCGCAATACGGTATCGGAAACCATTGAACATCGCGTGCACCCGGTCGCAGCCACCGCCAAACGCGCACTGCTCGTCAAGCTGCTGCGTTCGAAAGAGTTCACGCAAGTGCTGGTCTTCACACGGACGAAAATCGAGACCAACCGGCTTGCCCGGGAACTTCAGCGGGCCGGCATCGCCGCAGATTCAATCCACGGGAACAAGAGCCAGACCGATCGTCTGAAAGCACTCGAATCCTTCAAGGAAGGCACGACGCACGTACTCGTTGCCACCGACGTTGCCGCACGCGGGCTGGATATCGACGATCTGCCGCATGTCATCAACTACGAGCTGCCGCATACGCCCGAAGACTATATCCACCGCATCGGCCGCACCGGGCGCGCCGGCAAGCACGGTACCGCCGTTTCCCTGGTCACTGCCGATGAGGTGCGCTATCTTGTCGATATCGAAAAGCTCATCAAAAAACCCATCGAGCAGATCATCATTCCCGGTTATGCGCCGGATGAGGACTATGAATACCCGCCGAGCGGAAAGAAAAAACGCTCGTCGCGTACAGCTGGTTACGAGGTATCCGCCACATCATCGACGCGCGGACGCCGCGCGGTCAAGGTATCTGGAGCACCAGCGCCGATCAGCACGATTGCGCCCGACGGCTTTGACTTCAGCAAACCCTACGAACCCAGGCAGAGCGCACCGTCTGCCGCCGGGCAAACACGGGCATCCGCCGCCCCCGGCCTTGACCGCAAGCGCAAGCCACTTGCTGCGCTGCTGGGTGGTCAACGCTCGCCCAACAAGGCCAATCCCGGTCAACATTCCGGCCAATAATCAAAGCGGTGAGATTAACTGGCGGCCGGACTCTGCGCCGTTCCGACCGGGTATTTCCTCAGCAATCGCCATCCAAGCCACTTCGCCAAGTCATTTCTCCCGCCTTCTCTTGCTTTTTCCCACCCTTCCCCGCGTTTTCCCGCCCTATCCCAGCCTGGCTCGCCATCTTCCAGTTATTTCGCATCCGCAGGCTTATGCCGCCTGGAAGATTTGGAAGTTCCCCTGCGTTTGCGGGAATCCGTCGGGCGCGCGGGCGGTTGATTCCCCACCAACTTGAGCACCGCCACCGAAACATTGTCCCCGATGCCTTGCGCCCGCACCCTTGCCTGGGCAATCAGCGCATCACACGCCCTACGCGCGGATAGTTTGGCGACAACCAGGCCAAGCTCCGCATCCGTAAAGTAATCCCAGAGACCGTCCGAACACAGCAAGAAAGCATCCCCCGCCCGCAGATCGTTCGCTTCTCCATAATCAATATACGGTGCTTCGATACCGCCCAGCGAGGTTACGAGCACATTACGGCGCGGATGTTTTTCCGCCTCGTTCGGCGAAAGCAAACCATTCGCCACCAGAAATTCGACATAGGAATGATCCGTTGTTCTCGATAGCAGACGCTTCCCGCGGAAATGGTACAGGCGGCTGTCGCCACAGTGCGCCCAAGTCGCCTTATTGGATTGCAGCAGCAGCATCACGGCCGTGCTGTGCGGGTCTTTTTCATTGACGAAGCGCAGGGCTTTGATCAGCATGTGCGCTTCGTTGATATTGGCTTCGAACAGCTGCTGCGGCGATTCATGGCGTACAAAATAACGCTCGAAATTGCCGCGTGCCGTATGGATGACCTGCTGTGCGGCAAGCGCCCCGCCGGCATGACCGCCCATGCCATCCGCCACAACGGCCAGCACAACGTCACCGCTCGGGTGCGAAAGCAGGACCACACGATCCTGTTGTTCGGCGCGGTCGCCCTGATGCTGCGCAACACAGGCATCAATACTAATCGCCGTCTGCTTTTTTAACATCTTCCTGCATATTCCATTGAGTCGGTATCCGCACCGACGCCTTCCGCTATAATCAGATCACGGTATGAGACACCGCTTTTTTCTACCGTCTTCCATCTATTTTCCTTGGGAATAGTCCTATGAGCAACCGTCTCTCACAAATTGTCACCCGTACCGGCGATGCCGGCACCACTGGCCTCGGCGATGGGTCGCGCGTCCCCAAAGACTGCCAGCGCATCGATGTCATCGGCGAGGTCGATGAACTCAACTCGACGCTGGGCGTACTGCTTGCCGAAGATCTGCCGGAAACCATCCGCCAGCCCTTGCTGCAAGTGCAGAACGATCTGTTTGATCTGGGCGGTGAAATTTCCATCCCCGGCTATGCCACCATCGGCGAGACGCACATTCTGCGCCTCGAACAACTGGTTGCCGACTTTAACGCCGAACTGCCGCCACTCAAGGAATTCATTCTGCCCGGCGGCACGCGTGCCGCAGCGCTGGCACACCTTGTCCGCTCGGTTTGCCGCCGCGTTGAACGCCGCGTCGTCAGTCTCGGCAACAACGAGCCGCTTTCCGAATACGCGCGCAAATACCTCAACCGCCTGTCCGATCTGATGTTCGTCCTCGGTCGCACGCTGAACCGGGCGTCCGGCCGCGGCGACGTGCTCTGGGTCCAGCACAAGCCCGCCGCAAAACCATAACGGCGACACAGCGCCCAAGCCGCCTGCCGGTTCAACAACCGTGCCGGCGGCAATGCGCTTCATCCGGAAAATAACGCGTGCAAAAATCAAATCGCATCTGTGAGTCGGCAACCCTTCGGGAATGTGCTAAAAGCGCTCGTGGATTCGCTGCAGCACACGGCTATGATAGGCCGGATAAGCGAGGCCCTGCCCCAGAACCATCCAGTAGCGCGCTCCCAGTACAGTAAAATCGCGCACCTCGACCCGACCTCTGACGAAAATGGGGCGCACAATCGTCAAGAGACGGCGCGGGCATAAAGCGCCTGCAATTTTGCCGGACAGTATGGGTGTCCTGTCCGGGCCTACATTGCTTCTAGCGTTTCTTTGACGGTGAATTGTCTTCCTTGGGCGATGGCGCAATCTCCTGACGCACCGCTTCAACCAGACCATTGAGATCGCCGCCTTTCATACCGATCTCGCCTAATACGGCATCGAGAATCGGCTGCTGCGCACGATAAGCCAACGCCGCCGAAACCGCCTGCTCGGCAAGATTGCCGCTGCCGGTAGAAGCCGCTTCGCCCGCCGCGCCGCGGCCGCCACGATTCAGGCCGTCGACCTGCACAATCTTGATACCGTCGATTTTTTCCATCGGCTTCACCGACGCCATAATGATTCCGGGCAAGGCGTCGAGCAGCTTCATCTTGATTTGCATGGCAATCTGCTCGGCCGCCAGCGTATTCAGTGCGGCATTGCGCATTTCGATGCCGTTGGCCTCGACCTGATACTGAACCTGCTGCGCTTCGGCTTTGATCTTGACCGCCTCGGCATGATTTTCTGCGGCATCTTTTTCCGCCTCGGCCGCAATGCGAATGCCGATAGCGCCCTGTTGCGCCGTCTGCTCAGCAGCGACGATGGCAATCTGCTTTTCGCGCTCGGCAATCGCCACTTCGCGCGCCGTCTTAACCTCTTCCTCGGCGCGCGCGGCCAAAGCGCGCGCTTCATTGGCCTGCTTTTCGGCCTCAGACTGCGCCTTCGATTTCTCGGCGATAGAGATCAGTTTGTCCTGATCGGCAAGCGTCGTCCGCTTTTCCTGTTCGATCTTCGCTACCTTCACTTCACGGTCGGCCTCAATCTGGCGCTGCTGAACCGCACGATCCTTTTCGACCTCCGCCTCCTGCACCAAACGTTCGGCGTCGATCTTGGCCTGCTTCGCCTCGCGCTCACGCTGCGCCGTCACCGCCGCCACTTCAGCCGCCTGCTGGGCATGGCGCTCTGCCACCTCTTGTTGCTGCTGCAAGGTGGCAAACGTCTCTTCTTTTTCGATATTGAGCTTGAGCTGGGTCGCCTCGTAGTTTTTCTGGGCGATCGCCACCGACGTATCCTGTTCGATTTCGTTGCGTTCCTTGGCGCGCTGCTGCGTCTGTTGCGTCAGCTTGGTCAGGCCTTCGGCATCAAAAGCGTTCTGGGCATCAAAGAATTTGATCGGTGTCTGGTCAAGACGGGTCAGGCTGACCGATTCAAGTTCCAGGCCATTTTTCAGCAAATCCTCGGAGACGGCATTCTGCACCGCCTGAATGAAATCGGCGCGCTTGTCGAGCAACTGGTGCATGCTCATCGAAACCGCCGCGGCGCGCAGCGCATCGACGAACTTGTCTTCGACCAGCTCCTTCAGCGAATTGGGCGCCATGGTTCGTTGCCCCAGCGTTTGCGCTGCATTGGCAACGCCTTCCGAACTGGGGATGACGCGCACAAAGAAGGCTGCGACGGCGTCGACACGCAGACGATCAAGCGTAATCAGGCTATCCGCTCCGGCGCGGGACGCTTCGAGCTTGAGGGTATTCATATTGATGTGCACGATCTCATGGAAGACCGGAAGCACAATGGCGCCACCGTCCATGACGACCTTTTGTCCACCCAGCCCCGTCCGCACAAAAGCCAGCTCCTTCGAAGCGCGCTGATAAAGGCGCGAAAGCACTAAACCGACAAGCAGCAGGCCGACGAGAATGGCGACGGCCAGAACAACGATCGTGACGAGATTCATCATAGCTCCCTTAAAAACTGGTTATGAAATCAACGCAAATTTTCCTGCATCAGGGGGTTACAACAACTCCGGATGCGGATTGGCAATCGCCAGAAAACGCGAACCGGAAATCTGTTTAACCAGCAGCACCGATTCACCGGAATTGAGTGAAACATCTTCGCCATCCGGCTCGACATGGACATAGAGCGTCCGGCCGTGTGCATTCTTGACCCGCGCCTGCGCAGGATACCCTTTGCGCGCTGTGCCGTTGATGATGACCGCCACATGCCCGACCAGATTTTCCAGCGGCTCGGCGCTACTTTCGTCGTAGGGGACGAGGCGGGCAATGGCTGCGGCAGAAACGCGCACGACCGGCAGGGCGCCGCAAAAGGCGGCGACCGCCGCGACGAAACTCGGCAAATAGAAGCCAAACACTGCCTGAACGAGGCCATTGAGCACAAAGCCAAACACCGAGAACGACGTCAGCAAGATGGCGAAAATAATCAACACTGGCACCTCGCCAACATGCAGCCAGCCAAGCCACGAATCGAAGAAATCGCCACCCTCACCCGCCGACGGATCGGGGATCAGATCATCAAGCCAGCCCGAAAGGCTGAAGCCAAGCAACAGCGCCAGCCCCTCGATCACCGCCAGGGCAATCAATAACATGAGCGCCAGCAGGAAAGGCCAGGATTGCGGGACAAAAAAGAGTTCCATCGCAACTTCCGGTTAGGTCAATCCGGTACAGACGCATCCGGCAGCGCCTTGGCCGCCTTGATCGTTGCCAGACGCTCACTGATCCGATGCTTGCGTTGCAGTTCGGCGATTTCCTTGAGTCTGCCCGCATCCCCCACCAGCCCGGAGGTCAGCCCGGTCGCCCCGGTCTGACGCCCCAATACCCGGCCAAATGCAGCCGCCGCGCCGTCCGCGCGCATCTGACGTCCGTATCCGTCATCACGGGTTTCCACAACATCCGCCGCTGAAGGCGCACGGCCCAGACGCGCATGATAATCAGCAAGCAGTTGTTCCAATTCACGTTTTTTGGCAAGCAGCGCAACGACATAACTCTCCAGCTCTTTTGCCTGGTCAGACTGCTCATCGAAATTTTTCTGCAACACTGGCAGCAAATCTTCAATATCCGCCTGGCGGCCAATCGCCGTTCGCGCCAGATCTTCACGGCCATTTGCCAAAGCGGCGTCAATCTGGGCAGAGAGTGTTTCATGCTCGGTGTTCAGGCGCGCCATCTGGCTCAATGCCAGGTGTTTTCCGGCTTCAGCCCGACCCAAATCGCCGCGAACCTCATCGGCAACCTGTTCGATTTCGCGTATCGATTGCATCATCGACGCTTCCGGCGCCAGATTTTCGGCACGATCAAGCAAGGCATGCGCACCGCCGGCAATCAGACGGGAAATACGGGTTGTAATGCTGTCAGCCATTTTTACGCTCCTTCTCTCTACGGGTTGCAATGATTTCCATAATTTCGACGATGCCCGGCAGATAGCGTTCGATGGATTCCCGCTCGTAAACTTCCGGCGCAGAAGTCACCGCCGCACGCAAAATCCGCGTCAGCAAGCGGAAGCATTGCTGGGCGAGCGCCGCCTCCAGTTCTTTTGCCATCGTTTCGCCCGCCTCCGCCGTTTCGCTGACAGGCATTGATGAAGCCAGAATCGCCATCAGCTGCGGCACGGTTTCCAGCACCGCACCGACCAGTTCCGAATGCCGCATACTACGGCGCTCCCAGACGGCCACCGAATTTACCAGCGCCTGCACCAATCCTTTCATCGACTCAGCGCACATCTCCGGATCCGCGCGTTCCACATCCTGTTGACGACTGCCGGCAACCAAAGCACGCAGCTTTTCACTCGGCGTTTTACCCGTTTCCGGACGTGCCGACAATAACCACTGAAAATCCTCATCCGGCAATCGAATTGAAAGCGTCTGCATCTGCGCCATATTTGTCCTCATTAGTATTTATTTCAGATAATTTTGCATCAAATATAAAACAAAAAAATTCAAACGTAAACACTTGTATTTGTAAATTACAGACATGCAGTCCACCGCCATCCAGCGCACTACACCGCCTGATCTTTGCTTTTAGGGTCAAAAAATGCGTGTGGAAGCGGACAAATTTTTTCATGCGCCATCCGTCCAGAAAGCCGAAAAGGCACACCCCGAACCCGCATTATTCGCCGCATGAGAACCCGCTGCCGGCTTGCATGCCACGGTCTGCAACCCCGGTTAACGCGTGGCTTGCGGCGACACGCATTGCGCGATGCACGGAGAAGACATTTTTGCCCTGCCCGCCGCAATCGCAATGCCGCGCTGGACACCCCCCCGGCACCTTGCTCGGCAGGCATTGAAGTGATCCAGCGCCCCGTCAATGAGCGTGCGGATCCTGGGCGCCATCAACTACGCGGCAGATTGTTGCAGGTGACGCCCTCGTTTTACGGGAAATTCGGCGCGCGTGCTCCCTCAAATTCACACGTAAAGAAGAGCGCATCCTGTTCCCTGCGCAGCCTCCAGAGCAATGGATCGCCTGGTATTTCGAGCATATCAGCCGTCAGCAGTTGCCCGGGCCGGACGTCACATTTGAGCTGCGCGCCATCGGCAAGGTAGAACGGCAGCTGGCGATTTCCGGCGATCGGCTCGGCCGGCAGCAAAATACCTTCCAGGCCGGCAATTTCATGATGATGCCCTTGCGCCGCGAACACCGTTCCCCGCCGGAGCGGCGCCGTCACGCGCGCAACAACATCGTAACGCGGCCGCGGATGACGGGTACTGGTCGGCATACCAAGCAGCGCGCAAGACAAGATACTGAAGATCGCCTCAAAGCCAAGATAATGCGCTGGGTAATAAACCAGCGCGGTCTTGCCGTTGCGGCTGACGGGAACGCCTTTTTCCTTCAGCACCCGCCAGGTGGCCTCATCATCACACGCCACGACGACATACACACCGCCGCACAGGCTCTGTTCGTCCTCGCGGCGGAGCAGGTTGACGACGTCGATGCGCCCGTTATCCGCAAAAATCCCGCCATCGCGTTCAGCGCACATGAGATCGGGAATTTCGACGGCACGCGCGATCGGGCAGTAAAAGGCCGGCACATCCGGCGCAAAGCCCTCCAGATGGTTGAGCACGATGCCCATCTCGGTCAGGTCGGGGATCGCCCGCTGCCTGACCGCGGACAGCATCTGACTCCGCCGCGCCAGTGTCGCACGGCAATCCTCGCCCAGCGCCCAGACGGCATCAAAATCCGGCACGGCGATTTCCTGGCCATTGACGCATATCGAGCCGGTCTTCGGATCGTAGATGAAATCGTATTCACTCGCCTTGCCGATGCTCAACACCGTCAGCCCGGCTGTGCGCGCCCAGGTGTACAAACCAATCAGCAGCGATGGCTGGTCTCCTTCGGCCAGCGAGTAGACGACGCCTTTTTCCCGCGCCTTGCGGGCGAACAGCGGCCCCGCCACCGAGTCGGATTCCTTGGTCACCATGACCACATGCTTACCGTTTTCAATGGCGGCCAGGACGTGCGCTGCCGCCGCTTCCGGCTTGCCGGTGCCTTCAATCACCACATCGAAGGGCATGCGCATGGCAAGCAGCGCATCGCCAAACACCAGAAAAAGCCCGGCCTGATACGCTTTCATCCCCGCCGCATAGCTTTCGCACACGGCAATCCGTTCTTCCGCAATGCCGAGCGCACGGTAAGCCGCCACGCACTTGTGCACATTCCGCCCGCACAGCACGCGAATGCTCAACCTGTCGCTCCGCGCCGCGTAATAAAAAAGCGAGTGGTTAAAACCGGCCACACCGATGATCGCCAGCGCCACCGTTTTTCCGGCTGCAGCATCAAACAAGAGTTCGTAATTCATCAGCGCCTTCCTGCCAGGCAAGCTGCGCCGGCGGAGACCGCCTGGCGCAGCACCGTCAACACCAACCCATCAGCGACCATCTGCCATCTGCCGGCACTCTGACCGGCTTTTACGTCTTACGTCTTACGCCTTACGCCGTCCCCCCGACCGTCAGGCCGTCGATGCGCAGCGTCGGCTGGCCGACCCCGACCGGCACGCTCTGACCATCTTTACCGCAGGTGCCGACGCCTGTGTCGAGCGCCAGATCGTCGGCCACCATCGACACCTGCTGCATCGCTTCCGGCCCGCTGCCGATCAGCGTCGCCCCCTTGACCGGATAGGTGACTTTACCGTTTTCGATCATATACGCCTCGGACATCGAGAAAACAAACTTGCCGTTGGTGATATCGACCTGCCCGCCGCCGAAATTGACGGCGTAAATTCCTCTTTTCACGGAACGGATGATCTCCTCGACATGCTTGTCGCCGTTGAGCATCATCGTATTGGTCATACGCGGCAGCGGCAGATAGGCGAAGGATTCGCGGCGGCCGTTGCCAGTTGAGCGGGTGCCCATCAGACGGGCGTTGAGGCTATCCTGCATATAGCCTTTCAGAATGCCGTCCTCGATCAATACCGTGCATTGCGTCGGATTGCCCTCGTCGTCGATATTGAGCGAACCGCGCCGGCCGGGAAGCGTTCCGTCATCGATCACGGTCACACCGCGGGCGGCGACACGCTGGCCGATACGGCCGGCAAAGGTTGAACTCCCCTTGCGGTTGAAATCGCCTTCCAGCCCATGCCCGACGGCCTCGTGCAGCAAAATGCCCGGCCAGCCCGCGCCCAGCACGACCGGCATGATGCCCGCCGGCGCCGGGCGCGCGTCAAGATTGACCAGCGCCTGATGCACGGCCGCGCGCGCATATTCGCGCAGCAGCGCATCAGTGAAACAGGCATAATCACTGCGGCCGCCACCGCCCGCTGAACCTTGTTCGCGCCGCCCCTTGCCATCATCGACAATGACCGTCAGCGATACGCGCACCAACGGGCGGATGTCGGCGGCCAGCCGGCCATCGCTGCCAGCAATGAGGACGACATCGTATTCGCCGGCAAGAGAGGCCATCACCTGAACAACGCGCGGGTCTTCAGCGCGGGCATAGGATTCCAGCCGTTCGAGCAGGCCGACTTTCGTACCGGCGTCAAGCGAAACCAGCGGATCGTCGGGCAGATACAGGCTGCGCGCCACCGGCATTTTGTACGCGCGCGCGGGAGCGATTTTTGCCCGCCGCTGCTGGCCAGCATCGGCAATCGAGCGTACGGCGCGGGCGGCATCGCCCAGCGCGCCATAGCCGATATCGTCGGAATAGGCGAAGGCCGTCTTTTCGCCCGCCACCGCCCGCACGCCGACGCCTTCATCAATATTGAAACCGCCGGACTTGACGATGCCTTCCTCCAGGCTCCAGGCCTCGGAACGGCTGTACTGAAAATAGAGGTCGGCGTAATCGACGGCATGCGTCATGATCTTGCCGAACACCTGCGCCAGCGCGCTATCGTCCAGCCCATACGGTGTCAGCAGGGTTTGCCCGGCCTGCGTCAGCAGCGACGTTTCCTCGGTCAGAATTTGCGTTTGCCCGTCCGGCGCGCGCTTTGCATTCTTCGCACTCATTACCTTCCTCGTTATCCAGTCTTCTGTCTTCTTTCTGTCTATGTCCCAATCCGCCGACACGGATCGCCGCCAGTCACATCACCCGATGCTGGAGCGCCGGCAGGCTGGCGCGCACATCGGCCAGACGCGCCGGATCGAGATCGCCGACCACGACGCCTTCTCCCTTGTCGCGCCGCGCCAGCGTCACGCCCCACGGATCAATCAGCAGGCTGTTGCCGTGCGTTTCGCGCCCGTTTTCATGTTGTCCGCCCTGCGCAGCGGCCAGTACATAACACTGGTTTTCGATGGCGCGGGCGCGCAGCAGCACTTCCCAGTGCGCCCGGCCGGTCGTTTCGGTAAAGGCTGCCGGCACTACGATCAGGCTGACGACGCCCAAACGCCGATACAGCTCGGGGAAACGAAGGTCGTAACAGATGCTCAATCCGACACGACCGCACGGCGCCTCGAAAGCCACCGGCTGCCGGCCGGCCTCGATCGAAGCGCTTTCATCGTAACGTTCGCCGTTTTGCTCAAAACCGAACAGATGAATCTTGTCGTAGCGCGCCACCCGCTCGCCTTGCGGATTAAACACCAGACAGGTATTGAGCACCTTATCCGGATGCGAAGCGGCCAGCGGCAGCGAGCCGCCAACCAGCCAGAGACCGTGGCGGCGTGCGGCTTCGCGCAGAAAGTCCTGGATCACCCCCCGGCCGTCCGGCTCGCGCAGCGCGAGCTTGTCGCGCTCGCGCATGCCCATGACGGCAAAGTATTCCGGCAGAACCGCCAGCCGCGCGCCTTGCGCCGCCGCCTCGGCGAGCAGGCGGTCAGCCACCGCCAGATTTTCGTCAACCCGCGGCGTAGACACCATCTGGATGGCCGCCAGGCGGAACTTTACGGTAGCGTCTGTTGTGGCGGCGCCCGCCCCTTCATTCATGTGCGGCATCGTCTTTCGTCTCCGTGTCGTGGGCGGCAGGATTAGATGCAGGTTGTGCCGAATCGGTGAGGGGCGCCGGCGCCGCGCCATCAGCGGCCTCATGAACCGCATGACCGGCCGCCCCGCCATTGGCGGCCGCTGCGTTCTCATGCCCGTTTTTTTCTCCGACGGCATCCTTGCCCGCGGCATCAGCCGCCGTTTTGGCCGCCTGCCGCCCCAGCTTTTCGACCATGGGGTCGTCCCAGCTGCCGGTCACCAGATAATCGAAGCCGAACATCTGGTTCAGCGGATCCTGCAACAGTTTGTTCGCCAACAGCGTCGCCACGCCCGCCACCGGATTGACCAGCGCCACGCCCAGCGCCGCCGTCGTCCCCAGTTCCGGCTGTACAGTCACGAACAAGCGCTGCGTCTCGCGCTTGAGGTCAGTCTCGCCGCGCATGAGCACACGCGCCGCCGGCCCGTCGATCTGCAAACGCTCGGTGCGCATGACACCGCCCTTCAGGGCGAGATCGCCGGCGATGCTGTCAAAGGCAAAACCGGCGCTGAAGACATCGCGGAAATCGAGCGAGATGCGGCGCGGCAAGCTTTGCAGGCTGATCAACCCGAGCAGGCGCCCGGCGCCCGGCTTGACCTTGAGAAACTGGCCGCGTCCGGCTTCCAGCGACAAGGCGCCGTCGAGAGCGGCCAACTCGAACCCCGTCGGCGCGCCGGGCCAGTCCAGCCGCCCCGCCAGCTTCGCCGTGCCGCCGCTGATCATGCCAACATAGCCGAGCTGGTCAAGCAGTTTGCCGACATCATCGCTATTGAGCGTGAAATTCAGATGCGTCCGCCCCAGCCCCGGCGTCATCCGCCACTGCCCTTTGCCCGTCAGGATGCCATGCGGCGCATTCATCTGCACCTTATTGAGGTCCCAGGCTTCTCCGGCATTGACCGCCTGCAGTTCGAGCCGGCCAAAGCGGCGCTTGCCAAAACGGAAATCCTCAGCCACGACGTCGAGCGCCGGCAATTCCTTCATCGCCTCCTTTTCCTCGTCCGTCACTGCGTTTTCACTTTCTTCCGGATCGATGATCAATTGCTTCAGGCGTGCCGTCAGCTTGCCGCGACCAGCGCCGTCCCAACGAATCTCGCCGCCGGCCTGGCGCGAATCGAGATGCAGCCGCCACTGTCCGGACGCCGCCTCGGCATTCAGCGACACGTCGTTCAGAAGACGGCCAAAAGCGCGCAGCTCCGGGGTGGCGAGGCTGACGGCATTGGGCATCAAACCGGCGGCCGACTGCCCGCTTTGGGCATTGCCCCCGGAGTCTGTCTGAAACAGCGTGCGCCAGAGGTCGAGGTCGATGCGCGAGGCCGATACGCCGACGATGAATCCCTTATCCGGCAAGGCCTGCGCACGACCGATGCCGAGCGCCGCCCGTTCAACGACGAAGCTGCCGCCCTGCCGGCGGCGAATGGCCTGGAAAGACAGTTTCTGCCCGAGCGAAGCCAGCAACTGATCGCGCATCGTACCTGCCGCATCGGCCGTCAGGATGCGCTTTTCAAAACGCAGCGGCAGCGATTCGTTCGCCGCTTTGCCAAATGGCTCGGGCAGGGTCGAGCGCAACCCGGTCAGAGAGGAGTTGATGACCAGATCGGCGTCGCGTTTATTGATGCGCACCTCGCCACGATAGGCAGCCGAACCGGACAGATGCGCCAGCAGCGGAAAGCTCTCCGCGCCCTGTCCGTCCTGGGCCTCGGCGGCTTCGCCCTGCGCTTTATTTTGTCTGCCCGGCCGCTTGACCGGCGCGCCGGCGCCGTTTGGCTGGCGCAGCTGATCGACGTTGGCCGTGCCGTTGAGCGTGATCAGCACGCGCCCATCCTTTTGCAGGCCGCCCTTGATGCTCAATGGCCCGCCGAACAGGCTGGCGCGGATTTCCGGCAGATTCAGTTCGCTGCCTGAAAACCGGATGCTGCCGTTGACCTGCCGCAAAGGCGGCAGCGCCGTATCGACGGACACAGTATTGTTCTGGAAGCGATATTCGCCCTTGATCTTTGCTTCATTAAGCTGCTGCTCATCGAGCGGAATCTTCAGCGCAATGTCCAGATGCCCGTTGCCGCTCGCGCGCATGCCTTCGGTAAAACGGTCGATCCGTTCGGCCACCGGACTCTGATCGATGAATTTAAGGAACTCGGCGGTCGGCCCTTCGGCCTGCCCCGTGATCTCGATGACCGGCGTATCCAGATCGAGATCGGGAATTTCCGCGCGCGTGGCGCCGAGCTTGGCGCCGAGAATCGTCCCGCGCTGCGCATCGACGACCATGCCGGCGCCGGCAAAACGCAGATTGCCGTAAATATGTTCGATGCGCGGCCAGCCGTTGGCGTAATCGAGCACGACATCCTCGGCCTTGACCGTCACGAGAAACTGCCCCTTGGCCGGATCGAGAAAAGGAAAATCCGCCAGATTGCCCTTGAGCGTCAGCTTAGCCTCGCCGGCTTTGCCGGAAATCAGCGAATCACGCAGCCAGTTCCGCGTCGCATCGCCAACGGTATGCGGGATGTAGCGCCAGACGGCGCGCGCATCGGCGTGCGTCAGCGTAGCCTTGAGGTCGATGTACCCCGGCCCCTCTCCCTGTTTGCGGTACACGCCGGCAGCCGAACCGGCCGCTTCCGCATTGGCGAAGGCAAGCCGCGTCAAATCGACATCCAGCCCCGCCTCGCCAAGGGTCCAGCGGGCCTGCGCATCCAGGCGCTCCAGCTCCGTCCGCGCAACCGGAAAGACCCCCAGCAGATCGATGCTGGCGCGTGTGCTGTCCAGCGTGAGGTGGCCGCCCTTTTCATTGACCGACGCCTCCCCCGACAGGCCGGCAAACCCCGGCAAATCGCCTTGGGCGTTGAGCGCCAGGCGCTGGAAGCGGCTCTCCAGCGCATACGTTTTCAGATTGCCGGCAACGGCGTCGCCCTGCCAGCGGGCATCGAGGCCGGAGAGCTGCCCGCGCGGATGGTATGTGGCAAGGAATTGGCGGACATCCGCAGCCAGCGGCAAATACGCCGTCAGTTGACTCAAAGCGCCCAGGTCGATCTGGTTGGCCGTCAGGCTGCCCGAGGCATTGTTCCCCTGCGCATCCGTATTCCAGGCAAGCCGGAAATCCATCGGGGCGATGCGGACGCCGGCGGCAGCATCCGTGCCGGAGTCTGCGGCTTCAGACGCCGCCGCTTCGGCGGCCAGCGTTGGCTGGGATGCAGTCATCAACGCCAGCTTGCTGCCGCTCGCAACGATGCCGCGATCCGTCCGCTGCACGCTCACCCGGCCGGAGGCCTCGGTCAGCGCGAGCATCGGCAACTCCGTATGCAGCTGCATGGCGACATCGCGCAGCAGCAGATCGGCGGTCATCTCACGCAGCGCGCCGCGTTTGATTCCCGCCCAAAGACGCAAGGCGCCCTGACCGCGCAAAAGCGTCAGCGGATAGTCGATCCACTGCCGCCAGGCCGCCAGATCGACATAATCGATTTCGGTAAAAATATGACCTTTCCAGTCATCAAGGCGATCGATATCGCTGCCGGAAAAATCGCCGCGAATATCGATGTGCGAAGCCAGCGCCGCAGGCGGCTGCGCCGTCAGGCCAAAACGTCGCCGCCTGCCGAAATTGTCGAGGCCGAAATTCAGCGCTTCCAGGCGCAGCGCCGGCGCCTGCCGCAGGGCATCTTCCCAGATCAGCGTGGCGTCATGGATACGGATGCGGCGCTGGGCGAACACCCAGTCAGAAAATGCCGAACCGCTCGCCTCATCATCGGCCAGCGCGATCCCGGCAATAAAAAAGCGGCCGTCGGCGTCACGGCGCAGATTCAGCGTCGGCTGATCGATACGCAGCAGGCGCAGCTTGAGCGTGCCGCTGGGCACAGACAGCCAGGACACGACCGCCTCGACGCGCGAAAAAGCCAGCGCCGGCCGGCCTTCGGCGTCGAGCACACGCACGTCGAACAGGTCGAAATCGGGATTGATGCCATCCCAGCTTGCCTCAATGCGCCCGATGCTGACCGTCTGGCCGAGCGCCCGGCCGGCGAGCCGCTCGATGGACGGGCGATACGCCTCGATATTGGGCAGAATGCTGTAGCGCAGCGCCAGCACGAGCGCGACAAAGCTGAAATAGACAATCCAGAACGTCCACCACAGCGCGCACCCAAACCGCCTGACCGCCGTCGATGCCCGCAGACGCGCCATCCAGGGAAAAGCGCCGGCCAGCCGCTGCTGAAGGGAATGGACGAACCCGCGCGGCATCAGAGGCCTCTCGCGGGCGGGGAGTTTTGCCAATTCTTACGCTGCGTCACTAGAATGCCGGAAAGGATGAATCGAGGGAGCGCCATTGTACTCCAGACATCCGCTCTGGCCGTCTGGACGGAGTCTGGACGGGCAGAAAACGCCTGCAAAGAAGCGTCCGGCAAACCCGCATGGACAGGGCATTTTCCCAGCCCCTCTGAACCCCTTATGGATAGGTTATTTTCGGGCAGGCACCTCTGGAACCCTTATAAATAGGGCGTTTTCGGATAGGGTGCCCGGAGATGCCCTAAATACAAGGGCTTCCGGGCATCCCCGCTGAAATGCCCTAAATACGCGGGCTTCAGGCCACCTTTTTTTGGGGAAGGCGTCACGGAGCCGTCGCTTTGGCGGTCGATGGGATTTTAATTCTCCCCCTGTGGGGGAGATGCCCCGAAGGGGCAGAGAGGGCAACACGCCGGAAGCTTCGGTTTCTGTTATTTCAGAAGGGATTTGATTTTGTCCCTGTGCTCTTTTTACTTTTTTACTCTCTCCTAAAAGGCAAGGGGCTATTCGGGTGCTCCGAACCCCGCGTGGAGTGGGCGTTTGCAGGCAGGCACCTCTGGAACCCTTATAAATAAAGGGCTTCAGGGCAGGTGCCCCGGAGATGCCCTAAATACAAGGGCTAGCGGGCAGGTGGCCGGAGATACTTTAAATAGAGGAATTGCCAAGGCTTGCGCGCTGACCTTTCCTCACGAACCGTTTCTTGATGCCGTTGCGCTGAGCGGCAGCGCACCCCGCTGACTTTCCCACCTTCTTTCTTTATCTCGCCAAAGAAAGTCAGCAAAGAAACGCGACCCCAGGCGCAGACTTTCCTTGTCGCTGGGCCGCTTGGCGGCGGGCTTGATTAACTCGCTTACGCTCGGACAATCAAGCCCTTGATTCCGCCAAGCTGCCCCGCGTCCCTGAAATAGCGGCTTCCTTTGCCAAAATACGGCGTTGGCTTCGCCTTGCCGTACTACTCGTACTGTCTGCGTCTCGCCGCCTTGTCTTTTGGCAAAGTCGAGTCGCTATAGATTGTCTGGTTTTTAAAAGGGCTGCCCGCAACCCCGCGTGGATAGGGCGTTTCTGGGCAGTTGCCTCTGGAGCCCTTATAAATAGGGCGTTTGCGGGCGGGGTGCCCGGAGATGCCCTAAATACAAGGGGTTTACGGGAACCTCCTCTAAAACGCCCTAAATACGCGGGGTTCAGGGCACCCATATTTGAGACGCCCCAAATATAGCGGCTCGACTTTGCCATGTGAAAAATAGGCTGTTAACCCCTCAGCCCTTTGGGCAGCTCCCCTTTAAAAAAGCGAGCGAAGCAGTCATTATGTTTTTTGATGCGCTGAAGCCCTTGTGTTTAAAGGGCTTCCGAGCATTTTATGTTTTCTGCACGGTTTTTACGGATTTTAGAGGGGACTTCGCAAGCTTAAATAGCGGCTCAACTTTGCCAAAAGACAAGGCGGTAAAGCCGCAGGCAGACCATTCAGTACGGCAAGGCCCGGTCAACACCGCAACGCCGTATTCTGGCAAAGGAAGCCGCTATCAACCCCCTCGGAGATGGCCGTGGATAAAGGACCTCATGGCATACCATCCTGAGATGCCCTATTTATAAGGATCTCCCGGCGGCGCTACAATGCTGCGCATTCCGCCATGACCACGCCCCCGACCTTGCCCGATACCGATACCGCCCTCACGCCAACCATGCCAACCATGCCGGCAGAATGGCAGCCGGCATTGGCGCACAGCTTTTACCTGCGCCAATTGCTCGATACCCGCCCCGACGTGGCGGCCTGGCTGGCTGAACATTGGCGGCAACCGGTGGATATGCCGGTGATGCGCGCTTATCTCGACGCCCATTTCACGCCTGCCGAACAGGGCGAAGAGGCGCTGCGTGCCGCCCTGCGCGGGCTGCGCCAGCGCGTTATGGCGGCGCTGATCGTGCGCGATCTTGGCGGCCTGGCACCGCTGGCCGAAGTCATGGAGAGCATGACGCAGCTGGCCGAGCTGACGACGAATACGGCGCTCGCTTTTCTGCATCGTCAGCTCGCTAGCCAGTACGGCGAGCCGCTTGACCGGCAAGGCCAGCCGCAGCGCCTGATCGTCGTCGGCATGGGCAAACTCGGCGGCCGCGAACTCAACGTATCGTCCGACGTCGATTTCATCTTCATTTACCCGGAAGACGGCGAAACGGCCGGCGTACCGGCGGGCGAAGGGCAGGCACGCCGCGCTGGCCGGAAGATCGAGGCCTACGAATTTTTTGTCCGCCTCGGCAAGCGTCTGATTGCGATGCTCGACGAAATCACCGGCGATGGCCGCGTTTTCCGCGTCGATATGCGTCTGCGCCCGAACGGCGATGCCGGCCCGCTGGTCTGCTCATTCGTTTCGCTCGAAAACTATCTGATCACCCAGGGGCGCGAATGGGAGCGTTATGCCTGGATCCGGGCGCGCATCCTGAATACGGGCGAAAACCACCAGCCGCACTGGACGGAGATGCTGGAGAAAATCGTCCGCCCGTTCATTTACCGCAAGTATCTGGATTTCGGCGCGATCAACGCCATGCGCGACCTGCACGCGCAGATTCGCCGCGAGGTGGTGCGCAAGGATCGGGCCGACCACATCAAGCTCGGACCGGGCGGCATCCGTGAAATCGAATTCATCGCCCAAGTGTTCCAGCTCATCCGCGGCGGACGCGACGGCGCCCTGCAAGTCTGCCCGACGCTCACCGTGCTGGCGCGGCTCATCGAACGCTGCCTGCTGAGTCCGGAGGGCGGCAACGAACTGCTCGCCGCCTATGCGTTTTTGCGCCGCCTCGAACACCGCCTGCAGTACGTCAACGATGAGCAGACCCACCGGCTGCCGACCGGCGATGCGGAGCGCGCGCAGATCGCCCGTTCGATGGGCTTTTCCGGCTGGCCGGCATTTGCCGCTGAGCTGGAAACGCACCGGGCGCGGGTCGCCCGTCATTTCAGCGGCATCTTTTCCGATTCCGTGGAAGACGCCCACCCGCTGGACGGCCTCTGGCGGGAGCAGATCGACGGTGACGATGCGCTGGAATCGGCCTCGACGCTGGGCTTCCGGCACCCCAAAGAAATGCTCGAACGCCTGCACGCCTTCCGCAAAAGCGCCAAATACCAGCAGTTGCCGACCTCCGGCCGGGAACGGCTGGATGCGCTCGGCCCGCGCCTGATCGAAGTCTCGGCAGCGACCCGCACGCCGGACGCCACCTGGCAGCGCGGACTCGACTTTTTTGAAACGATCAGCCGGCGCGGCGCCTATCTCGCCCTCTTGCAGGAGTACCCGCAAGCCCTGCGCAAGCTGGCGGAAATTATCGGCAGTTCGGCCTGGGCGGCGACTTATCTGACGCGCCATCCGATTCTGCTCGATGAGATCCTCGATCCGCACCTCTACGAAACCGCCATCGACTGGCCGGCCTTCCGCCAGCGGATGGCGCAGCGGCTGGCCGAGGCTGACGGGGACGCCGAACGCGAGATGGACATTCTGCGCGAAGAACACCACGCCCAGGTTTTCCGCCTGCTGGCGCAGGATATTGCCGGCCTGCACACCGTCGAACAGCTGGCCGACCATCTGACCGAACTGGCCGACATCATCGTACAAACGGCGCTGGACTTATGCTGGAAAAAATTGCGCAGCCGCCACCCGCAGCAACTGGCGGCGCCGCGCCTGGCCGTCATCGCCTACGGCAAGCTCGGCGGCAAGGAGCTGGGCTACGGTTCCGACCTCGATCTGGTGCTGCTGCACGATGACCCGGAACCGGGCGCCGGCGAACTGTACGCCCGCCTCGGCCAGCGCCTTAGCAACTGGCTGTCGGCGCAAACGCCGGCCGGACAGTTATTTGATGTCGATTACCGCCTGCGCCCGAACGGCGATGCCGGCATGCTCGTCAATCCGATCGAGGCCTTCCGCGATTACCAGCTTGAAAAAGCCTGGACGTTTGAGCACCAGGCACTGACCCGTGCGCGGTTTTGTGCCGGCGACGCGGCGCTGGGCGCGCGTTTTGAAGCCCTGCGCACCGACGTCCTGCGCCGGCCGCGCGATCTGGCGAAGCTGAAAGATGACGTGCTCGCCATGCGCCGGCGCATCCATGACGCGTGCGCCTCGCACAGCGAGGCCTTTTTTGATTTCAAGCGCGACGCCGGCGGCCTCGTCGATGTTGAATTCACCGTCCAGTATCTCGTGCTCGGCCACGCGCATCGGTACGAGCAACTCTGCGGCAACCTCGGCAACATCGCGCTGCTCGGCATCGCCGTCGAACTCGGCCTGATTCCGGAAAACTTAAGCGCCCCGGCGCGCGCCGCTTATCGCGAGTACCGCCGCATCCAGCACCATCTTCGGCTCGACGGCATCACCAGCAATCGGGTTGAGCGCGAGGCGCACATCCATCAAATCGAGGCGATACGGGCATTGTGGTCTGCTGTTTTCGACGCCTGAGCCGGGCCGCAAAATCAATGCGTAAAAAAACGGCGCGCCCGAAAGCACGCCTGTTTAAGATTTAACCGGCCCGACGACCCAGCAGCCGCGGTCGGCCGTCATTTATTTTTTCAGGCTGTCGCGGATTTCGCGCAGCAGCACGATGTCTTCCGGCGTTTCCGGTTCGGGTGCAGGCGCTTCCGGCTTGCGCAGTCTGTTCATCTGCTTGACCATCATGAAGATGATGAAAGCCAGAATGATGAAGTTGACCAGAATCGTAATGAAGTTGCCGTAAGCGAAGACCGGCACGCCGGCCTTTTTGAGCGCATCGAGCGTCATCGCCGTGCCGGCGGGCACATCACCGAGCACGACGAACAGGTTGGAGAAGTCGAATTTCCCGCCCATGAGCATCGAAACGATCGGCATGACCAGATCGTTCACCACAGAATCGACGATCTTGCCGAACGCGCCGCCGATGATGACGCCCACGGCCAGATCCATGGCATTGCCCCGCATGGCAAATTCTTTGAATTCTTGAAACATGTCGTTAGCTTTCTGAAAAATTAGGGTAATTTCATTTTACATGGCAATTTACATCCGATGTTTGACGAAACGTTGCCGACTTTAGGCCGGCATTGATCTTCTTGTCGGCAGTGCAATTGGATAGAATTTCACGAACATTTCACGAACCATTCCAGGCGGGCGCGCCGGGTGGTGCGCCGCGCCGCCGGAATCAGCGGCATTGGCTGGAATTGGTCGTAATTGGCCCTGATTGGTCGTGATTCGCCGTGACTGGTTCTGACTGGGCCTGATTGACCGGAATTTTCTGCCATTGCCTGCCCTTGAGACGAAAATATGCCTGCGAGAAGAGCGGTCATCGCGCACGGACTCTACTGGATTGCATTTCTGCTGCCCGGATGGGCGGGGCGCAAAGCCCTGGCCGCGCCACACGGTAACATGCACGCCAATGAAGCCTTGCCCGGCGACCAGCGCCGGCAATCAAATGCTGAGATGGAGTGGGGAGTGGAGAGAGTGAAGGCAGATGCGGATATGCTTGCGCCGCCTATGCCCGGCCGGCGCATCGTCGATCACGGCGCCCAGGCGACCAAGGAAATCCAATCGACAACAATCAGCCGATTCAGCTGGGAGGAAAACGGGCGCACGGCTTTTGAAATAACGCGCAAGGAAACGCATACCGCAGCGTCTGAACTTCATTCAGATACTGGCAATGTATGCGCAGCTTCTGCCCCACGCCATGACCATCAGCCGCACGACCGATCAGGCCTATTTCCAGTGTGGACAGGACAATGACGCCGTGGCCTTTGAGGCGAAGGCGCGGATCAGGCAGCTTGACGTACTGCGTGATTTTCTGGCGCAAAAACTTAAGGCGCGCCAGCCATAGCGCAGGCCGGCAAGCCGCGCGGACAGTTGATACGGAAGGACAGAAAGGACAGCGCATTGAACGCCCCACACAGCGCAGAAGCGCCCTACACCCAGCGCACGCTCTGGACAGAAACGGATCGGGATGGAGAACACGTCTGCACGCTCGACCAGACGATGCTGCCGCATGCCGTTCGCACCCTGCGCCTGAGCACGTTGGACGAAGCGGCGCACGCCATCCGCACCATGCAGGTGCGCGGCGCGCCGCTGATCGGCGTGACCGCCGCCTACGGCGTGGCGCTGGCCATGCGTCAGGATGCCGGCGACGCCGCGCTGGAAGCCGCTGTTGCGCGGCTGGCAGCCACCCGCCCGACCGCCGTCAACCTCGCCTGGGCGCTGGCGCGCATGCGCAAGCGCCTGACGCCGCTGCACCCCGCACAACGCGCCGACGCCGCCTGGCGCGAAGCGGCCGCCATCGCCGACGAAGACGCCGCGCAATGCCGGCGCATTGGCGCACACGGGCTGACGCTTCTGCGCGCGCTGACGCCCGCCGGACGACGCTTGAATCTGATGACGCATTGCAATGCCGGCGCCCTGGCGACCGTGGCGCATGGCACCGCGCTGGCGCCCATCTATGCCGCCCAGGCGGCCGGCATCGATCTGCACGTCTGGGTTTCTGAAACCCGTCCGCGCAACCAGGGCCTGCTCACGGCCTGGGAGCTGAAACAGCGCGGCGTGCCGCATACCGTCCTGGCCGACAACGCCGCCGGCCTGCTGCTTGCGCAAGGCCGGGTCGATGCCGTCCTCGTTGGCGCCGACCGCATCGCCGCCAACGGCGATGTCGCCAACAAGGTCGGCACCTATCTGAAAGCCCTGGCGGCGCGGGCGGCCGCGATTCCCTTTTACGTTGCCGCGCCCGCTTCAACCATCGACTTCGGCTGTCCGGACGGCGGCGCCATCCCCATCGAAGAACGTGATGGGGACGAGGTGCGCCTGATCGGCGGGACGGCGGAATGCGACGCGCCTGCTGGAAACAGAGACTCTGACGCCGCCGGCCACAACAACGCGCATGTCGACGCGCCTGCCGCCACCCATGCCAACAGGCCCGGCGACATGGGCGAATGTGCGCACGGCAAGGCGTGCGACGGGCGCGTAACGGCGCGCATCCTGCCGGCGGATGCGGCCGTCGCCAATCCGGCGTTCGACATCACCCCCGCCGCCTACATCACGGCGCTGATCACCGAACGCGGCGTCTGCCCGGCCTCGGCGGCAGGGCTGGGCGGCCTTTATCGTGATACTTCTGACACTCCTAACACGCCCGATACGCCCGACAACCCCGACAGGAAGCAGCCATGAAGACGACCGACCACGTCCGCCACCGCCTGATCGCCGCCGCGCACGGCATGCTCGCCGCCGGCCTGAACAAAGGCACCGCCGGCAACCTCAGCCTGCGCCTTACCCACAACGATGAAAACGGCGAGAACAGCGAAAGCGGCTTCCTGATAACGCCCTCCGGCATGGACTACGCCACACTGGAGGCGGAAGACATCGTATTCATGCGCTTTGACGGCATGGCCAGCGGCCGCCGTCAGCCATCCTCCGAATGGCGCTTTCACCGCGACCTCTACCTGGCCCACCCGCAGGCCGGCGCCGTGCTGCACGCGCATTCCCCTTTCGCTGTCAGCCTCGCCTGCCTGCGCTGGGACATTCCCCCTTTCCACTACATGATCGCCCGCTTCGGCGGCGACAACATCCGCTGCGCCCGCTACGCCACCTTCGGCACCCAGGCGCTGTCGGACGCGGCGCTGGAAGCGCTGAACGGCCGCACAGCCTGCCTGCTCGCCAATCACGGCTTTCTGCTCTACGCCGAGACGCCGGAACGCGCGCTGGCGCTGGGCATTGAATTTGAGGCGCTGTGCGAACAGTACTGGCGCGCCTGCCAGCTCGGCGCCCCCGTTCTGCTCGACGCCGACGAAATGGCGGTAATCCTGAAAAAATTCGCGCACTATGGGCAGCCGCAAAACGCGAAATAAATACGCAGACAAAGATGCTTGATTCCCTGCTTAATCTCCTGCTCGACTTCCTGCTCAACCTGCTGGATATCGTACTGTTCCTCCGGCGCCCGCTTCGCCTGCTCCTCTGCCTCCTCGTCTCCGGACTCCTGGCGATCTCACTCGCCTACAACTTCGCAGCCTTCACGCTCGGGCACGGCATCGCGCTGGTCATCGCCGGATGCGCGCTCGGCCTCTACCTGGAATCCCGCGCCAGAGGCTAAAAAACGGGGCGACCGCTCACCCGCGCAGAATGGGTAGCGCTGGCCGTAACGCTGGCGGTACCACTCACCGTCGGCCGCTAGCCCGCGTGGAATGGGCGTTTCCGGCCACCCTGCCCGGAAACCCTTATGGAATAAGCCTTTCAGCGATGGGCATCCGCAAACCCTTATAGAACGTGGGCTTCAGGGGTGGGCATCCGGAAACCCTTATAGAACGCGGGCTTCAGAGGTGCCTATCCATGCCCCCATCCCTGCAGCAGCGGGCGGGCGCAGGGCGCGTCATTCCTGCGCAATACCCCGGTGAAATGGAAATGGCTAAAATACTGAAAAAATTTGCGCATTACGCGCCACCATCCATCCGGGTTCACAACACATAGCATGCGTCATCATCTGGGGATTTTTCTGGTTCTGTTGTATTACGCCCATTGCGTCATGGCCATGTTTTATGCGGCAACGATCATCGACCCCAAAGGGCAGGCCGTCTGGCTTTCTGCGCCGCTTTGGTTAACGCCGCCCTCCTTGCTGCAATTCATGCCCTTGATCGGTGGGGAGCAATCCCATGAGCGATGGGTCTTACAAACATTGATTTATTTTCCGGCAGGCTTTGCCTTTACTTCCATCAGCCTGTACGGGGTCGGCGCCGTACTCCAGCGCATCTGGCAACTTGGCCTTTATTTTGCCATTGCGGTCGGCGCATCGCTGGGGTTTTTCCTGGGATGGCTGTGGTTTGCCATCACGCATGAACAAAATCTCCTGTGGTTTTCCGCACCATTGATCAGCGGTCTGATCAGCGCCCTGATATTCAGGCATGATGCCCAACGCCCCCGGGCGGATTGAACGGTGCGGTCGATGCGCGGGATTCCGAGTCGCCTCTTTTTGATGAGCACGATGCCGGCAGGGTGCTGCTCACCAATAAAACAGAGTGGCCGCCAGCCCGCGTGGAATGGGCGTTTCCAGCCACCCTACCCGGAAGCCCTTGTGGAATAAGCCTTCCAGCGATGGGTATCCGCAAACCCTTATGGGACGTGGGCTTCAGGGGTGGGCATCCGGAAACCCTTATAGGACGCGGGCTTCAGGGATGCCTATCCATGCCTCCATCCCCTGCAGCAGCAGGCGGGCGCAGCGTGCTTTATTCCTGCTCGACGAATACGGCTTCGCGCTTTTTGCCGATCGCCGGGAGGGCGATCATCACCATCAAGGCGATGGCAAGCGCGATCATCGTCGCCGCGATCGGGCGGGTGAGGAAGACGCTCCAGTCGCCGCGCGCCATGAGTAGGGCGCGGCGCAGGTTTTCTTCCATCATCGGGCCGAGGACAAAGCCGAGAATCAGCGGCGCCGGTTCAAAGCCGAGTTTGTGAAAGGCAAAGCCGATGACGGCGAAAACCGCCGCGCAGTAGACGTCGAAGGTATTGTTCGACAGCGAGTAAACGCCGATGGCGCAAAAAGCCATGATGGCGGGGAACAGGAAGCGATAGGGCACGGTCAGCAAACGGACCCAGATGCCGATCAGCGGCAGGTTGAGGATGACGAGCATCAGGTTGCCGATCCACATTGATGTCACCAGCCCCCAGAACAGGCTGGGGTTGGCCGTCATGACCTGGGGGCCGGGCTGAATGCCCATGATCGTCATGGCGCCCACCATCAATGCCATGACCGCGCTGGTCGGGATGCCGAGCGTGAGCATGGGAATGAACGAAGTCTGGGCGCCGGAATTGTTTGCCGCCTCGGGCGCGGCGACGCCTTCGATGGCGCCTTTGCCGAATGCCTGCGGCGTTTTTGAGAGTTTTTTCTCGATCGTGTAGGAGGAGAACGAGGCCAGCATCGGGCCGGCGCCAGGCAGCACGCCGAGCAGGCATCCAAGCAACGTTCCGCGCACCGTCGCCGGCGCGGCGGCCTTGAAATCTTCTTTGTCGGGCATGAGGTTGGTCACCTTCCGCACGAAGGTTTCGCGTTGCCCGGGCGGCCTGCCCAGGTTGGCGATGATTTCACCGAAGCTGAAAATCCCCATGGCGATGACGGTGAAGTTGATGCCGTCCATCAGTTCGGGGATGCCGAAGCTAAAACGCGGCACCGCCGTGATCACATCGGTATTGATCTGGCCGAGCAGCAGGCCAAGCACGACCATCGCCATCGCCTTGGGCAGCGAACCGGAGGCCAGAATAACCGCGCCGACCAGCCCCAGGAACATCAGGGCGCAGTATTCCGGCGCGCCGAATTCAAAGGCCAGGCTGGTCAGCGGCGGGGCGAAGGCGGCAACGACGAGCGTTCCTACCGTGCCGGCAAAAAAGGACGCCAGCGCGGCCGTCGCCAGCGCCTTGCCGGCGTGCCCGCGGCGCGCCATCTGGTAGCCGTCGAGCGCCGTCACCACGGATGAGGCTTCGCCCGGCACATTGATCAGGATCGCCGTCGTCGAGCCGCCATACTGCGCGCCGTAATAAATGCCGGCCAGCATGATCAGCGCGGAAGTCGGCGGCAGGGTGTACATCGAGGGAAGCAGCATGGCGATCGTAGCGATCGGCCCCAGCCCCGGCAGCACGCCGATCAGCGTGCCGAGCAAGGCGCCGAGAAAGGCGTACCCCAGGTTGGCCAGCGACAGCGAGGTCTGGAAACCCAGCACCAGATTCTGCAAAAGATCCATGAGCACTCTTTCCGGGGAAACCCTATATTGACTGGATTGACTGGCGTCGGCGCCGCGCTGAGGCGCCGGAACCTTCAGGCGGCAGGATGAACAACGAAGGCATCAAGCAGCCGCGTGCGCCGGGCAAAGCGGGCGGAACGGACAGAACAGGCGGCGAAACCATCGGCAGCATCGGCTTTATCGGCTACAGCGCCGGCCACAAGGGCATCGTCAATTGCAGGCCGTAAATGAAAATCGCGTAAGAGGCCAGCGTCAGAACCGCTGCATTGAGCAACGCATCCCGCCAGGAAAATTCACGGCTGCCCGCCGAAGTCAGGACAATCATGACCGGCAGACTGATAAAGAAGCCGAGCCGCGGCAGGGCAACGCCGAAAAACACAATCGCGCCGACCACGCAAAGCAGCGGCCGCCACGGAATTCTGCCGACAGGGTCGCCGTCCGTGCGATCCGTGCGTTGGCTGGTGAACGCCGAAAGCAGCACGACGACGCCAAGCAGCGCAAGAATGATCCCCAGACCAAAGGGAAAGTATCCCGGCCCCGGACGCACGGCGGTGCCAAAGCTGTAGTCGGTCGCGCCGACGGCAAACGCCAGGCCGATCAGGATGAGCAGCAGTCCGGCGACAAAATCTTTCTGGCTCCTGATCTTCATGAATTCCTGAATTCCTCCGCATCGGCCAGCAGAACGCGCCGCCGTTCCAGCGGCTTTATCTTTTGTCTCGGCCTGCTTTTTGCTGTCTGTGCCTTTTTGCTTCCGTGGGATCGCGCCGGCGTCCCGGCGCGCGCTTTCCGACTGCTTATACGACCAGCGTCTGCGCCTCGCCTTCGCCCCGCGCCTCGATATGGCCGATTTCCACCGCCTCTTCACCCGCCGCACGCAGCAGCCGCAGCGCCTGCGAGACGTTTTCGCGGGCAACGATGACCGCCATGCCGATGCCGCAGTTGAACACGCGGTGCATTTCATCCTCGGCCACGCGGCCTTCGCTTTGCAGCCACTGGAAAATCTTTGGGCGCTGCCAGGACGATTGTTCGATGACCGCCTTGACCGTTTTTGGCAGCACGCGCGGGATATTTTCGCGCAGACCGCCGCCGGTAATATGCGCCATGCCCTTGACCGGCAGGGCGGCCAGTACGGACAACATCGGTTTGACGTAAATGCGCGTCGGCGCCATGACCGCATCCGCCAGCGTCTTGCCGCCCTCAAAGGGGGCATCGAGCGCCGGTTTGGCGCGCTCGATGATCTTGCGCACCAGCGAATAGCCATTGGAATGCGCGCCGGACGAGGGCAGACCGAGCACGACATCGCCGGCCGCGATGTCCTGCCCCGTGATGATCTTCGATTTTTCGACCGCGCCGACGGCAAAGCCGGCCAGATCGTATTCACCGGGCGGATACATGCCGGGCATTTCCGCCGTCTCGCCGCCGATCAGCGCGCAGCCGGCCTGCTCGCAGCCTTGGGCGATACCGGCAACGACCGTCGCCGCGGTATCCACATCCAGCTTGCCGCAGGCAAAGTAATCAAGAAAAAACAACGGTTCCGCGCCCTGCACCAGTACATCGTTGACGCTCATGGCGACGAGGTCGATGCCCACCGTATCGTGGCGATTGAGTGCAAAGGCCAGGCGCAGTTTAGTCCCCACGCCGTCGGTGCCGGAGACAAGCACCGGCTCGCGGTAGCGTTTGGGCACCTCGAACAGCGCGCCAAACCCCCCCAGACCGCCGAGCACGCCCTCTCGCAGCGTTCTTTTGGCAAGCGGTTTGATGCGTTCGACCAGCGCATCGCCGGCATCGATATCGACACCGGAATCGCGGTAAGACAACGGAGACGGGGAAGAAGGCGGCACGGGCTGGGTCATCTCGTTCATCATCCTTGAAGATTGAATGGGCAGGAAAAAACGGCAGGAAGCCGGGGAAGGCGGGAAAAGCAGCGGAAGCCGGAATGGTAATGCTAGAATACGCAGCCTCCTCGACGCGCTGCGATTTTATCCAAATTCACTGCCCTGCGGGCGGCCCGCTCCGTCGTCATGCCTTAGCGTCAAGCCATCGCCATTTTCCATTGCGTCCTGCGTTGCAGGCGCGCTGTGCTCTCCATGACCTGCTCTCCATAACCTTTATCCCATGCATCAACTGATTCTCGACCTGCTGCCGGAAACACCCCCGTCGCTCGACAATTTCGTCGTTGGCAGCAACGGGGAGGCGCTGGCCGGGCTGGCCGGCTGGCTGGCCGCCGACAGTCGTGAAACCTTGCTGCTGTTGTGGGGCGAGCCGGCATCCGGCAAAACGCATCTGCTGCGCGCCAGCGGCGCACGCTATATCGACGCGCAGGACGATTGCGCACTCGCTGGTCTAGAGGCGGCGGCGACCGCGGAAGACACGATGGCGACGACAATGACTCCGGAAAGCATCCCCACGCGCGCCTCGCCCGTCCGTTACGCCATCGACAATATCGAAGCCCTCAATGAACGCGGCCAGATCGCCCTGTTCAACCTGTTCAACCGCCTGCGCGCAACAAATGGCGCCGGGCGTCTGCTCGCCGCCACCGCCGCGCCGCCGCAACAGCTCGCCGTGCGCGAAGACCTGCGCACCCGCCTTGGTTCCGGGCTTGTTTACCGGCTCCAGCCGCTGTCCGAAGCCGAACAGGACGCCGCCCTGACAGCCCAGGCCGCCCGCCGCGGACTCCGCCTGCCGACGGGAGCCCTCGCCTATCTGCGCAGCCGCGCGCCGCGCGACATGCGCAGCCTGTCCGCCTTGCTCGACGCGCTCGACCGCTACTCGCTGGAACGGCGGCGGCCGATCACCCTTCCCCTGCTGCGCGAAGTTCTGCACCCTGCCCCGCACACTGCCGCTTTTCAAAATAATTCAGAATAAATAGCCGCCATGCAACTTGCCCTTTTCGACCTTGACCATACCCTGCTGCCCTGCGACAGCGATTACGCCTGGACACAGTATCTGATCGATGCAGGGGTCGTCGATCGGGAGGATTTCACGCGAAAGAATGACGACTTTTATGCGCAATATCGTGCCGGCATGCTGGACGTCCAGGCTTTCCTCGACTTCCAGTTCGCGCCGCTGGCCGACAACCCGCGCGCCCGGCTCGACGCCTGGCACGCCGACTTCATGGCGCGCACGATCGTGCCGGTCATCGGCCAGGCGGCGCGCGCGCTGGTTAACCGCCACCAGGAACAAGGCGACCTGTGCGCGCTGATCACGGCGACCAACAGCTTTGTGACCGGGCCGATCGCCCGTGAATTCGGCATTCCGCACCTGATCGCCACCATCCCGGCGCAGGACGGATACGGCCGGTTTACCGGCCGGGTGCGCGGCACGCCGGCTTTTCGTGCAGGCAAGCTTGAGCGCCTGGACGCCTGGCTGGAAGCGATGGGGTCATGGCGCGGCGCATTCACGCGCATCTGGTTTTACAGCGACTCGTTCAATGACCTGCCGCTGTTGCAGGCGGTCAGCGATCCGGTCGCCGTACACCCCGACCCCCCCCTGCGCGCCCATGCCGAGCAGGCCGGCTGGCCGATTCTGGAACTGTATCCCTGACCTTCTGGAAAGAGACTCCACAACGCGATGATTCGCCAACTGATTGCCCGCGTTTTCGGGCGCAAGGCCGCCAAACAAACCGGCGCACATAACAAGCCGAACACCCTGCCCGCCAGCCGCTACGGCATCCGCCGCGATGCGGTCAGCAACGGCAGCCGGCATACGGTCGAGACCTTGCAGCAGCAGGGTTATCAGGCTTATATCGTCGGCGGCGCGGTGCGCGACCTGCTCGCCGGCATTCCGCCCAAGGACTACGACGTAGCCACCAACGCCACGCCGGAACAGGTGCGCCGCTGTTTTCGCCGCGCGCGCATCATCGGCCGCCGTTTCCAGATCGTCCATGTCATGATGGGGCGCGAAACCATCGAGGTCACGACCTTCCGCGGCAGCCACGAGGCGCACGGCAACGGGCCGGCGCAAACCGATGCGCATGGCCGCGTATTGCGCGACAACGTGTTCGGTTCGCAGCAGGAAGATGCCGCGCGCCGCGACTTCACCGTCAATGCACTGTATTACGACCCGATCTCGGAAACGGTCATCGACTACCATCACGGCATTGACGATCTACACAATAAAACCCTGCGCATGATCGGCGATCCGGCGACCCGCTACCGCGAAGATCCGGTGCGCATGCTGCGCGCCGTGCGCCTGGCCGCCAAGCTTGACCTCTCGCTCGACCCGGCGACGCGCGCGCCCATCGGCGAACTGGCCGGTTTGATCGGCAACGTGCCGCTCTCGCGCCTGTTCGACGAGATGCTCAAACTGCTCACCTCCGGCCATGCGCTCAAATGCCTGCACAGCCTGCGTGAAGCGGGGCTGCATCACGGCCTGCTGCCGCTGCTTGATGTCATTCTCGAACGTCCGGCCGGGCAGCGCTTCATCCAGCTGGCGCTGGAAAACACCGACCGCCGTATCCGCGAGGGCAAACCGATTTCTCCCGGCTTTTTGTTCGCAACACTGCTCTGGCACGAAATGCTGGCGCAGTGGGAAACGCATAAAGCCGACGGTGAGCGCCCGCTGCCCGCGCTCTTCCGCGCCATGGACAGCGTTCTTGAAACGCAGGCCAGAACGCTGGCGATCACCCGCCGCGTCGCGGCCGACATCAAAGACATCTGGGTCTTGCAGCCGCGCTTCGAGCAGCGCAGCGGCAAGCGGCCTTTCTCGCTCATCGAACAGCCGCGTTTCCGCGCCGGTTACGACTTTCTTCTGTTGCGCGCGCAGGCCGGGGAAATCGACCACGAACTGGCCGCATGGTGGACGACTTTTCTCGACGCCGACGGCGCAGCGCGCAGCGCCATGCTGCAACCGCCCCGCGCCGGCGAAGGCAGAAAGCGCCGGCGCCGCCGGCGTAAAACGGCCGCGCCGGCATCGGCAACGGACAACACGGAAACCGCGCAAAACCCGCGGCCGCAGGGCGCGGACGCCAGCGCATAATGCCGCGCTTTCCACCGTACATTCCGCCGCAGACCATGGCCGTCACGCTCGCCACCACTATTTCCGGACACCCCCTGCCCGGCGCGCCGACCGAAACATCAGGCAACAGCACGCTGGCCGATGCGCCGCCCGTTACGCCTTCAGCCTCGCATTTCGCTCCATACCTGGCTTACGTGGCGCTCGGCGCCAATCTGGGCGAGCCGATCGCCCAGCTCCGGCGCGCTTTCGACGCCCTGGCGCGGATCGATCATTCGCGCCTGCTGCGCACGTCGTCGCTGTACCGCAGCGCGCCGATCGGCGTTCATGGGCAACCGGACTTCATCAATGCCGTCGCTGCGCTGGCAACGGCGCTGGCGCCGGAAGCGCTGCTCAATGCGCTGCTGAGCATCGAGACGGAGTTTGGCCGCCGCCGCGATTACCCAAACGCACCGCGCACGCTCGACCTCGACCTGCTGATGGTCGACGACCGCGTACTCGACACCCCCCGGCTGCAACTGCCGCATCCGCGCCTGCATTTACGCGCGTTCGTCATCATGCCTCTGCTCGAAATCGCCCCCGATTGCCGCATTCCCGGACGCGGCCTGGCCGCCGCCTGGCGGCCTGCCGTGCAGATGCAGGCGATCGAGCGCCTTCCGCCGGCAGAAAAAATGGAGTAACTGAAAAATACGCAACAAAAAATGCCGTGGCGACCGTTTGCCCGGATAATCCCCCGCAAACACTTGACACATGGCCGCACAAGCCGTGTATCCTTGCCGCGTCCAATTTCCCTTGAACCACAACTGATCGTACATTGCCATGTCTGCACAAACTCCGACCCGCCGGCTCACGCAACTCGATCTGGTCAAAATGCGCGCCGCCGGTGAAAAAATCGCCATGCTCACCTGCTACGACGCCAGCTTTGCCAAGGCCTGCGAGGCCGCCGGCATCGACATCATCCTGATCGGCGACTCGCTCGGCATGGTCATCCAGGGGCACGATTCAACGCTCCCCGTCACCGTCGAGCACATTGCCTATCACACCGCCAGTGTCGCGCGCGGCTGCCAGCGCCCGCTGATTCTGGCCGACATGCCTTTCGGCAGCTATCAGGAAAGCCCGCAGGTCGCCTTCCGTAACGCCGTTCCGCTGATGGCCGCCGGCGCCCAGATGGTCAAGATCGAAGGCGGCGCCGGCATGGCCGACACCACACGCTATCTGGTCGCGCGCGGCATCCCGGTCTGTGCCCACGTGGGACTGACGCCGCAGTCCGTCCATCAGCTGGGCGGCTACCGGGTACAGGGCAAGGACGCAAGCGGCGCAGCACAGCTTGTGGCCGACAGTCTGGCGCATCAGGAAGCCGGCGCAGCGATGGTGCTGATGGAGGCGGTTCCGGCGCCGCTCGCCGCGGAAATCACGGCGAAGCTCGCCGTGCCGACCATCGGCATCGGCGCTGGCAAGGATTGCTCCGGGCAGGTGCTGGTGCTGCACGACATGCTCGATGTCGCGCCCGGCCGCAAGCCGCGCTTTGTGCGCAACTTCATGGCCGGGCAGGATTCGATTGTCGGCGCGCTGTCGGCTTACGCCGCCGCCGTCAAGGACGGCAGCTTCCCGGCCGCCGAGCACTGTTATTGATACAACGTTTGCCGATGAACCGTCGCCGCTGAACATTGCTGCCGCACGCGCCCCAGCAATACTGCCGGCAAGACGGAAAGAAGCGCATCTCGCACTCCACTCATATGGCTCCCGTATGTTCCTGTGTTCTTTGTGATCCGGATGGCGTCGTTTATCCCGTTTGCCTTTTTGCATTCTTTTCATTTCTTTTTCATTTCCTGACGCCTCGCCGGATCGCCGGCATTTCCACGCCACCGATCCCGTTCATTGATCGTTTTTCTAAAGTTTCCGCCACCCGCCTAGCGAGATAGAGAGAGATCGTCCGCCGGACCTGCCGCAGCTTTTTCGGTCTTTATCCGGATTTTCCAGGTCTACCGAAAATTGCGGCCATGCCGCATGGCGTCATCAGTCCCCGGACCAGCCACAGTATTCCTATTTTTCCATTTTCCGTCATCGTCATTCGAAAGGCTTTGCGATGCAAATCCACGCTACCGTTTCCGAACTCCGCCACGCGCTCAAGCAGCGCGGACGCATCGTTTTCGTACCGACCATGGGCAACCTGCACGCGGGTCATCTGTCGCTGATGCGACAGGCGCGCGCGCACGGCGATACGGTTGTCGCCAGCATTTTCGTCAACCGCCTGCAATTTGGCCCCCATGAGGATTTCGACAGTTATCCGCGCACCTTCGAGGCTGATTGCGCGCATCTGCGCGAGGCGGCCGTCGACATTCTGTTTGCACCCACCGAGGCCGATTTATACCCCGAACCCCAGCAGTACCATGTCGATCCGCCGCCCATCCAGGGCCAACTCGAAGGCGAATTCCGCCCCGGCCATTTCCGCGGCGTCGCCACGGTCGTGCTCAAGCTGTTCAACATCGTGCAGCCGCATGCGGCCCTATTTGGCAAAAAGGACTACCAGCAGCTCATGATTCTGCGCAACATGGTGCGCCAGCTGGCTTTGCCGATCGAGATCATCGGCGGAGAAATCGTGCGCGCCGAAGACGGCTTGGCGCTTTCTTCGCGCAATGCCTACCTCAAAGCCGAAGAGCGTGCCGAGGCCGCCCGCCTGAACCGCGTGCTGCACCAGATCAAGGCGGCCATCCAGGCGGGCCGGCGCGATTTTTCCCAGCTCGAACGCGACGCCATGGCCGAACTCGACGCACACGGCTGGAAAACCGATTATGTCGCCATTCGCCGCCAGGCCGATCTGCAAGAACCGCAGCCTGGCGACCGCGCGCTGGTTATTCTGGCCGCCAGCCGGCTGGGAACGCCACGCCTGATCGACAACCTTGAAGTCATCGCCGATTCCGCTTGACACGGCGGTCACACCGTCTAGAATCGCACCCAATTTTTCTTATTGCTACCGTATCGAGGCATCCCCATGCAAAGAACCATGCTCAAGTCCAAGCTGCACCGCGTCACCACGACACACTCCGAACTGCATTACGAAGGATCGTGCGCCATCGACGAAACGCTGCTGGAAGCCGCCGACATTCTGGAAAACGAACAAATCGTCATCTGGAACGTCGACAACGGCGAACGCTTCACCACCTATGCCATCCGCGCCGAACGCGGCTCAGGCATCATTTCGGTCAACGGTTCCGCCGCCCGCCGCGCCGCGCCTGGCGACCTGCTGATCATCGCCAGCTTTGCCGTGTATGACGAAGCCGAACTGGCCACACACAAACCGAAACTGATCTACGCCGACGCCCAGAACCGCATCAAGCGCACAGGCGAATCGATTCCGACGCAAAAAGCCTAGAAGGCCTAAGAGGCAGGGAAATCGCTGCTAACGCCTGCCCCTTGTCTCCTTGCCTTTAACCTGTGCTGACCGGAGGAATACAGGGTACAGGGGCGAGGCTTTTTCTTTCCCATCGGGTAAACGACATACAAAGCGGCGGATACGTCAGCGAACCTGTGGCGCATCCATAATGGAGCATACTTAAGGGAGATAAACATGGCCGAACCGAAATATGCTTTCAAGGTACTAGAGGATTCGAAATACAAAGATACATGGAAGGATTCCCTGACTCAACGTATCAATGACCCCTCCAAAATCCACCAGCAAGGCAGCCCCCTGTGCGGCCCGGCCGCCTTCATGTACTGCATCGCCCGCACCGCCCCCGAAACCTACCGAAAATACGTACAGGACCTGGCCTACCATGGCGAAGCCATGCTGGGCAGCCTACACGTCAAGCCCCGCCCGGAATGCCTCAACGAAACGGCTGATAATCTTGTCAAGATCGGCATTGACCCGGTTGACTGGATTGCACTGGCCAGCCTGCGCGATTCAAGCAACGACTTCCTGTCCGTTACCGCCGGCAGCAGTCTGGCCGGCATCACCCTGCCATCGACCCTGGCCGACTGGTTCAACCAGTCCGGACTCTTTTCCGGCGGCGTCAGCAAGCAGGCCAGCACCTCCTCCACCGAACACGGCCTCGATTCCCTGATCGAAGCGAACTGTCGCCATCGCAGCGGCAGTTGCGTCTGCCTGTTCCTGCGCGCCGCCATCATTGGCGGCGGCGGAAGCCTCGGGATTAACAAACTGGGCGGCAAAGACACCCCCAAAACCTGGTCGGGCGCGCCCGACCACTGGGTCGTCCTCGTTTCGGACATTCACCTGGGCCGTCAGCAGAACCTGATCCCTTTTAGCTGCAGCCTGCCGCGCACCGACGGTCTGGAAGACGAACCCCTGCGCGCACGCATCTACACCTGGGGCAGAGAGCGCCCCATGTCGGCCGGCCGGGTCGGCAACTTCCTGCCGTATTACTACGGCTTTGTCGGCGCCGCAAGGCACTAATCCGGAATCCGGAGCACAGGGCAAATGAACGAGGCAGGATGGAGGTGATGTATGCGACTCATGAAACGTAGGCTAGCGATCGGATTGATGGGAGTGATCATCGGCAGTGCGATGCTGCTTTCCGGCTGTCGTCTGGCGCAGTCGGCAGCTAATACGCAGGCGGAGGCGGCTGCGCCGGTCGCCGTGCAGGTGCCGAAACCCCTGAGGCCGAGGGTGCTGATACATCGAGACCTTCGCCTGAAGCGCGAACATTTCGGCCGTATCCGCTTTTCTCCCGACAGGGCACACTTTCTCATCACGGGGCCGTACTCCCCAACCATTGACATTTTTCGCACAGCCGGCCCGCAACATGTCACCACCATCCACCTGAAACATGGTCAATCGAGTCATCTAGAAACGGACTTTGTTTCTAACGATCAGTTGTTTGCCAATCTGGAGTACGCCCTATTCCAGGTCTATCGGGTGCCGGACGGTATAAAGACCTTCGAATACCAGTTTGAACGTAACAATGATCCCATCTTCGCCAATAGGGAAGTTGCCCTGAGTGGAGAAAGCCTGCTGTACTGGCAGAGCGGGCAAACCTATACCATCCCTTGGGCGGGGCCGAATGTGGCCTACCTGGGGATCACCCAGGACAACGCAGTACTGATGCATGGTTTCAACCCTTGGGTTCGTGAGGAAAATCCAGCCACGGGCCGCAAGGTCGACTGGGAAACGACCGGCAAATCCAGGGTCAGGTACTTCATGAGCACGCCGGATCACCGGCATCTGGTCACGGTCAATTTTGACGGCGCCTGTGCGGTTTGGCGGCGCGGGGACAAGCCGGAATTGGTAGCGCGCTGCGCCGAAGGCATTGGCGAGGAAGTGGTGCAAGGCAACACTTTCTCCGGTCTCCCCGACCAATACCAGTTTGCCGCGACGGCCGGGAACAGGGTACGGGCCTATCGCATCGACCCGGCCACCGGCGTGCCGCATCAGTTCTTCGATCAGGACATGAGCGCTCCTGTCATGAGTGTGGCACTGAACGCCAACGGTCGGCTGGCAGTTTCGCTGTTCGATGAAGCCACACAAAGAACGGGGGTGGAAGTCTGGGACATTGCCAGTCGCCGGCCTATCGCCCGCTATATGACAGAGTCGAACGAACTGGCAAGACAAACCATGGATGGTATCGATTTAAAATTCAGGGTCAAGACTGTTTTCCACGAACTGGGCTTTTCTGCCGACGGGAAGCTGCTGCTGGCCATTGCCGGGCAGTCGCTGCTTGCCTTTGATGTGCCGTGATGACGTTTTCCAAACACTGCCATTGATCTGCACGGATTTATCATCCTATAACCCGGGCTGCTTCATCTATTTTTATGGTTAAAACCGGTGTTGTGTCATTCTACGCCGAGTGCCACAACATGCCGCTCTGCGCACCATGAGGCTGGCCTGACCGGATGCAATTTCGCTACAATGGCGCGTCGATGCGCCTTATGGCCGTTTTGGTCGCGGCGCCCGCTTTTCCTGCTTTCTTCTTTCTTTTTCATTCATTCTTTATTCAATCTTCCATCCCGGTTTCGGATATCCCAGAAAGGCACAATCATGGATCGCATCTTCAACTTCAGCGCCGGCCCGGCGACCCTGCCGCAGGCCGTTCTCGAACAGGCGCGCGACGAACTCGTCAACTGGCGGGGCAGCGGTATGTCGGTGATGGAAATGTCCCACCGCGGCAAGGAGTACATGAGCATTCACGCCGAGGCCGAGGCCGATCTGCGCGAGCTGCTCGGCATTCCGGCCAATTACAAGGTGCTATTCCTGCAGGGAGGTGCCTCTGCGCAGTTCGCCATGGTGCCGATGAACCTGCTACGTGGAAAAACCTCGGCCGATTATCTCAATACAGGCGAATGGTCGAAGAAGGCGATCAAGGAAGCCAAAAAATTCGCTGACGTTAGCATCGTCGCCTCCTCTGAAGACAAAAATTTCACCTATGCGCCCGCACAAAACGCCTGGCAACTCGACCCCAACGCCGCGTACGTGCATTACACGCCGAATGAAACCATCGGCGGCGTCGAAATATTCTGGACGCCGGAAACCGGCAACGTACCGCTGGTTGCCGATATGTCGTCAAACATTCTCTCCCGCCCTATCGATGTTGCAAAATTCGGCCTGATCTATGCGGGTGCGCAAAAGAATATCGGACCGGCCGGCCTGACGATCGTCATCGTGCGTGAGGATCTGCTTGGCGAAACGCTCAAGGGAACGCCGACGATGTTTGATTACAAGATCGCCGCCGACAATGATTCGATGTACAACACGCCGCCCACCTTCGCCATCTACATCGCCGGCCTGGTGTTCAAATGGCTGCGCGCCAAAGGCGGCCTCGCTGCCATGGAAAAAGAAAACATTGCCAAGGCGGCGTTGTTGTACGACTTTCTCGATACGTCGGAATTTTTCATTTCACCGGTGGCCAGGGAAAACCGGTCGCGCATGAACGTTCCCTTTACGCTCAAAAATACCGACCTCGACGAGGAATTTCTCAAACGTGCGAAGGCGCGCGGCATGATCCAGCTCAAAGGGCATCGCTCGGTTGGCGGCATGCGTGCTTCGATTTATAACGCGATGCCGATCGAAGGCGTCAAAACACTGGTCGAACTGATGCGCGAATTTGAAAAACAACACGCATAAACCGCCGGCCCGGATATCCGGGTCGTTGGTCACCGACTCATCTGAATCCAGATACTTTTCCTAGAGATCACGCACACCATGAACCGTAAAATCCTGACGCTCAACGCCATTTCTAAGAAAGGGCTGGCTCGCCTGCCCGAAAGCTATACAACCGCTAACGATATGGAAGCACCGGATGCCATCCTCGTCCGTTCGCAGAATATGCACGAAATGGCGATCCCCCCCAGCGTACTGTGCATCGGGCGCGCCGGCGCCGGAACCAATAATATTCCGATCAAAGCGATGAGCGAAAAGGGCATCGTCGTGTTCAATACACCTGGCGCCAACGCCAATGCCGTCAAGGAATTGGTGATCGCCGGCATGTTGATGGGCACGCGCAATCTCTTTCCGGCATTGCGCTTCGTCAGCGGGCTGGTCGGCGATGATGAATCGCTGCAAAAGCAGGTCGAGTCGGGCAAAAAGCGCTTTGTCGGCCACGAATTGCGGGGCAGCACGCTGGGTATTATCGGCCTGGGCGCCATTGGCTCCAAACTGGCCGAGGCGGCTATCCAGCTCGGCATGAATGTCATCGGCTACGATCCGGACATTACCGTCGAAGCGGCCTGGCGGCTGCCCTCGCAGGTGCGCCGGTCGGCCAGCATTGACGATCTCGTCAAGCGCGCCGATTTTGTCAGTCTGCACGTACCGTTACTGCCCGCCACCCGCGACCTGATCAACGCCGAGCGCATCAAATTGATGAAAAAAGGCGTGGTACTGCTCAATTTCTCACGCGAAGGCATCGTCAACGACGCCGCGGCGCTGGACAGCCTCAACGAAGGCCGACTACACGCCTATGTGTGTGACTTCCCAAGTAATTTGCTGCGCCCGCATCCCAACTTCGTTTCATTGCCCCACCTGGGCGCTTCGACCGAAGAAGCCGAGGAAAACTGCGCCATCATGGTATCGGAGCAGATCGCCGATTATCTCGAAAACGGCAATATCCAGAATTCCGTGAATTTTCCCAACATCGCCATGCCGCGTGAGTCCCGTTACCGGCTTGCCATTGCCAATGCCAACGTACCCAACATGTTGGGGCAGATCTCTACGGCACTGGCCGATGCGGGGCTAAACATCCATAACATGGTCAACAAATCACGAGGGGATATGGCCTTCACACTGGTCGATGTCGAAACCGAAATTTCCGTGAAAATCATCGAGCAACTGGCGACGATCGATGGTGTATTGCGCGTGCGCTATCTGCCGTCGTAACATGACATGCCGTGATCGGGCGTGCCCGCACCGGCATCGGGTTGTCGGCACGACCGGTAGGTAACACCGCAGACAAAGGCAGCGCGCACGCGCTGCTTTTTCTGTCGAAATCGATGTCCCATATTTACGTTTGTATCAGTAGGGAGAAAGAGATGAAAACCCTCCGGAAGACTTTTTTCATTGGCCTGCTCGCGCTCCTTGGATTACTGACCGGCTGTGCAACCGAGGAGTCGCGGACATTGGCGACGACGCAAACGGTCGCCACAACTCGCCCATATACCGGCGTCCGGCAACAGATTGCCGTCGGCAAGTTCGACAACCGCTCGAATTTCATGCGCAGCGTATTTACTAATGGCGTCGACCGGCTAGGCAGTCAGGCCAAAACGATTCTGGTGTCGCATTTGCAGCAGACGAACCGGTTTATCGTACTTGACCGCGAGAATATGGGGGAAATCCGGCAGGAAGCGGAATTTTCCAAACGGCAGCAGTCGATTCAAGGCGCGCGCTACGTCATCACCGGCGATGTCAGTGAATTTGGGCGCAAGGAAGTCGGCGATCATCAACTGTTCGGCATCCTGGGACGCGGCAAGCAGCAGGTCGCCTATGCCAAGGTCACGCTGAACGTCGTTGACGTGGGCACTTCGCAGGTCGTTTACTCCGCCAGCGGCGCGGGTGAATATTCGCTGTCGAACCGCGAAATCATCGGTTTTGGCGGCACGGCGAGCTATGACTCGACGCTCAACGGCAAAGTGCTCGATCTGGCGATCCGCCAAGCTGTCGATGCGCTTGTCGCCGGCATCGAATCCGGCGCCTGGCAAGCCGGTAATTAAACATCAAAAACAATGGCGATGAGTTGGGGAACCCTATGCGCCTCCTAATTTCCACACTGTGCGCCGCGCTCCTGACAGCGTGCGCGGCGCCACGTGAACCGCTCTATTACTGGGGAAATTTCCCGGCACAGCAATATGCCTACCTCCAGGGGAGGCAGGGGCCGGAAGAAGGCATCCAGGCGCTTGAAAAGACCCGTGAAGAAGCCAAGGCGCAAGGAAAACCCTTGCCGCCGGGGTTCCAGGCCCATCTTGGACTGCTGTATGGTCAAACGGGACGAACCGACCTGTTCGAACAGTACCTGGCAGCGGAGAAACAGCAGTATCCAGAAAGTGCTGCCTACATCGATTTTCTGCTCCAGAAAAATCCGCCCGAGAAAGCCCAGCCGGGCGCGCCCCATGCGGATCAGACAGGTTCGGCAAAGTCTCAATCGGGCGAGGCAACGCCCGAACATAAAAACCCAGTAAAAAACGTCCATAGAGGCCAATGATGAGTCTGCATGCCCCTCTGCGGCGCTTCGCCGCACTATTGCCAATCCTCGCCCTGCTTGCCGGCTGCGCCAAGCAGGCAGTCAAGCCGTTTGACTACACCGCGTTCAAGACGGCGCGCCCTGCGTCGATTCTCGTACTGCCGCCGCTCAACAGTTCTCCGGACATCAAGGCAAGCGACAGCGTCATGTCGCACACAAGCGTGCCGCTGGCCGAATCCGGTTATTACGTGTTTCCGGTCACGCTGACTGAAGAAACCTTCAAGCAGAACGGGCTGACCGTCCCCGCCGATATCCATGCGCTGCCATTTGACAAGCTGCGCCAGATTTTCGGCGCGGACGCCGCGCTGTATATTGATGTCATGCATTACGGGACCTCTTACGCCTTGCTGGCCAGCGAAACGCGCGTCACCGCGAAGGCGCGGCTGGTCGATCTGCGCAGCGGTACGGAACTCTGGAACGGCGCCGCAACGGCCTCAAGCGCCGAAGGGCGAGGTGATAGCGGCGGCGGGCTGATCGGTATGCTGATCAGCGCCGCCTTGTACCAGATCGCCGAAACGGTCGCCGACCACGGTCATCGGATTGCCGAGATCACCGATGCACGCCTTCTATATGCGGGGCGCCCGCATGGCATGCTTTATGGCCCGCGTTCGCCGATGTACCTGAAAGACGGCGTTCCGGCGGAATGAAACCGTGATGCCCCGGCAACAGCCCTGCCAAGCTGCCTCAACGGCCTTCATTACCCGTTCATTTTTCAGGAACAGGGCGTGAAGGTACGATTGACGCTTCCCATCAACCGCCAGACTTTACCGAAAGTTTTTTCATGCGAATCGAACAGGATCTGAAACTTGATTTCAAAGATGTTCTCATCCGCCCCAAACGCTCGACGCTCAGTTCGCGCTCCGAAGTCGATATTGCCCGTGAATTCGTTTTCCTGCATTCGCAGCAGAAATATCACGGCATCCCGATCATTGCCGCTAATATGGACTCGACCGGCACGTTCGAGATGGGACGCACACTGGTTCGGCATCGATTATCAACGGCCTTGCACAAGCATTACGGCGAAAGCGAACTGCTCGCTTTTTTTGCCGAACAGACCGATGCCATGCTGCCGATTTTTTACTCGATGGGCATTACAACGCCCGATTATGAAAAATTCCAGCGCGTCATGAAAGCCGCCAACGGCAGCATTCGCCACGTCTGCGTCGACGTTGCCAACGGCTATACCAAACCTTTCATCCGCTTCATCCACAAGCTGCGCGCCGCCTATCCCAACATCACGATCATGGCCGGCAATGTCGTTACGGGCGAAATGACTGAGGAGCTGATTCTCGATGGCGTGGATATTGTCAAAGTCGGTATCGGCCCCGGTTCGGTCTGTACAACGCGCAAAATGGCGGGGGTCGGCTATCCGCAGCTGTCCGCGATCATCGAATGCGCCGACGCCGCACACGGGCTGCGCGGCCTCATCTGCGCCGACGGCGGTTGCACCTCGCCAGGCGACATTGCCAAGGCTTTCGGCGCCGGCGCGGATTTCGTCATGCTCGGCGGGATGCTTGCCGGCCACGATGAGTGCGGCTCGGAAATCGTCGAGGTCGACGGCGTGCGCAAAATGCGCTTTTACGGCATGAGTTCACGCGAGGCGATGAACAAATACGCCGGCGGGGTTGCCGTCTACCGCGCCTCGGAAGGTAAAGAGGTGTTGCTCGACTGCCGCGGCTCGGTCGAAAACACGCTCCAGGATATTCTGGGCGGTGTCCGTTCCGCCTGCACCTATGTGGGCGCACGCACGCTCAAGGAGCTTTCCAAACGCACGACCTTTGTGCGCGTGACGCAGCAGCTGAACGAGATCTTCGGCGCATCGTAGATTGGGTTGTGCCGCTGAATAGCGCTCCGCGCAAGGTCGGCCTGACAGCTGCATGGGCGGTGCGTGCGGCGACGCTGCGCACGCCTTAGCGCAATCGCGTAAAGACCAGGCGCGGATCGCGCATTGCCGTGTTCTTTAGCGCTTGCTGCCGTACTGCGCATGTGCGCATGACTACCAGCCGTTTCGGCACAGGCAAACATCAGCATCGGATGCCACTGCCGAAGGGGCGCGTTATCATTGCCGCCTGATGCAATAAGGCAAATGATCACCATAGGCAAAATTGAGTGTCGACGATCCCAATGGAAGCAACGAAATCCATGACCGGAACCGTGCACACCGTCATCGTCAGCAAGGCGGACATGATGCGGTATTACGATCCGGAACGCATCCAGGGGTACTGCCGAACTTGTGAGAAATACGGCCAGTTCTGGTCGTGCCCGCCTTTTGAAAACTCACCGCTGGAACAGTTGCCACCATGGACGCACGCCATTTTGGTCACCCAGAAAACCTGGGTGGAACCCGGCTCGACGAAAGAGCGCCTCATCGAGCAATTCCTTGCCGCCCGCCAGATTCTGGTCAATACGCTGAAACACTGGGAGCGCGACGGCTGCCTTTCGGTCATTGCTGGCCACTGTTCCGGCTGTTCAAAATGTACGCGCCCGCGCGGCATCGCCTGCCAGGTGCCGTCCAAAATGCGCTATTCGCTCGAAGCGCTGGGCTTCGATGTCACCGCACTGGCCGAAAAACTGGCAGGACAATCATTGCACTGGCCTAAAAGCGGCGTGCCGGATTATCTGCTCACCGTCGGCGCGCTATTGTGCCGTGATCAGGCACTTGCCCTGGCATGGAAACAAAATGAGTCGGCGATGCAAACGGCGCCTATTCACCCGCAACACCATCCAATCACCATTCAGCGCCGCACTTAATCCGCCGTTGTCGCTTGTAACGTACTCCGGAAACCTGTATTCAGGTTGCGCGCATCTCGCCAGCCAAGGCGTTCGCCAGGTAAACATACTCTTCGACGGTCAGCATTTCGGCGCGTGCCGTGGGCGCGATGGCGAGTCGCGCCCAATCGGTTTCGGGGAAATAGGCCGATAGCGTATTACGCAGCATTTTTCGACGCTGGGAAAAAGCGGCCGCGACGACTTCAGCCAGTGTCTCCGCATTACGCGCCGTCAATTCCGCCGTTGGGCGCGGAATCAGGCGAACGACGGTGGAGTCGACCTTGGGCGCGGGAGCAAACGCTCCCGGCGGTACATCGAAGAGCGGATCGACAAAAAAACGGTATTGCAGCATGACCGACAGGCGGCCGTAATCCGGCGTATCGGGCGCCGCCGCCATGCGCGCGACGACTTCTTTCTGCAACATGAAATGCATGTCCCGGATCGATTCGGCATATGTCGCCAGATGAAACAGCAGCGGCGTCGAAATGTTGTACGGCAGGTTGCCGACGATGCGTAAAACGCCCGCCTCGCCTCTCGCCAATACGGAAAAATCAAAAGTCAGCGCATCGCCTGCGTGAATCGTCAAAGGTCCGCCGGGAGCGGTGTCAAAGCGTTGCTGCAAACGGGCAACGATATCGCGGTCAATCTCAATGACATGCAGGTGATTCAGTCGAGGCAGCAAAAGTTCGGTCAGTGCGCCCAGGCCGGGGCCGATTTCAACGAGACGCTCTTCGCGGCGCGGTGCAATCGCCCGCACGATGTCGCCAATAACCTGCGGGTCGATCAGAAAATGCTGACCAAAACGCTTGCGGGCGATATGTTTTTGCATAAACCGTCCCTGGAAAATCGCCTTCACATCTTTGCGCCTTGCCTATTGTGGCGCTAGGCGCAGTGCATTTTCCGCGTCCGCGCCACCATCTCGGCTGCCTGTTCAACCGCGGCAAACAGACTGCCTGGATCGGCCGCACCTGTCCCGGCCAGTTCCAGCGCCGTGCCATGGTCGACTGAGGTACGGATGATCGGCAGTCCCAGCGTCACGTTGATGCCCTGACCAAACGTGGCATATTTGAGCGCGGTCAATCCCTGGTCATGATACATGGCCAGCACGCAATCCCCCTGTGCAAGCAGCGGCGGCGTAAACATCGTATCGGCAGGCAATGGGCCTAACAGCGTCATCCCCTTGGCGCGCAAACGTTGCAGCGTCGGCGCGATGATTTCGATTTCTTCCCGCCCCAAATAGCCGCTCTCGCCCGCGTGCGGATTAAGTCCAGCAACAAGGATGCGCGGCGCGTCGATGCCGTATTTACAGCGCATATCGGCATGCAGGATGCGCAGTGTCGCCGTCAGCGATTCCGGCGTAATCGCCGCTGGCACATCCTTGAGCGGGAGATGCGTTGTCGCCAGCGCGACGCGCAACCCTTTGCCCGCCAGCATCATGACGACGTGCGGCGTCCCCGTCCGTGCCGCCAGGTATTCGGTATGTCCGGTAAATGCGACGCCCGCATCATTGATCACGCCTTTGTGTACCGGCGCGGTCACCATCGCCGCAAATTCGCCGGACATGCAGCCATTCACGGCGCGATCGAGCAGGTTGAGCACATGGCGGGCATTGGCCGGATCGAGACGGCCGGGCATCGCCGGTGCGGTCAAGGGAAAATGCAGCACATCAAGCGTATCTGCAAGCAATGGCGGAAATGGGTTCTCCGGCGTCCAGTCGCGCAAAGTTACTGCTAGGCCGAGATGCCGGGCGCGCTCGGCAAGCAGCCCGCGATCCCCCAGAACGAGAAGACGAAACGGCGCCTTCGCGCTAAAACGTTCGGGCAGGCGCAGGCATAGCTCCGGCCCAATCCCTGCCGGCTCACCGCAGGTGACGGCAATCAGTGGAGGGGAAGCGGGTTCTCCGGACGTGCCGGAGCATTGCGCGTGCATCGCCCGCCTTTCAATGCTCGTCGAGCCGGATATCGACATAGGCGCGGTCGCGCTCCTGGCGCAGCCAGTCCTGATACGCCTCGTCCAGCTTGCGCTCTTTCAGCGCCTCTCGCGCAGCAGCGCGCTTGCGTTCGTCCGAAACGTCCTGCATACGCCGCTCGAGCACCTGGACGAGGTGATAGCCGAACGGCGAGCGGATCGGCACACTGATCTCGCCCGGCGCAAGCTGATCCATAACCCGCTCGAAATCGGGAACCGTATCCCCCGGATACAGCCAGCCGAGATCGCCGCCTTTGGCGGCAGAACCGTCCTGCGAAAAGAGCCGGGCCAACTCCTCGAATTTTGCACCGTTCTTCAACCGCTCATGGAGATCGTCGAGACGGCGTTTGGCCTCGACATCGGAAACCAGCTCATCGACCTTGATCAGGATATGACGGGCATGGGTCTGCTGCACTTGCGGCGGCACGGTCGCGCCGCCTTTGGCCAGCAGCTTGACGATGTGAAAACCATTGGAACTGCGCAGAATGGGCGCCAACTGCCCGGGCGCCAGTTTTACAACCGCTTCGGCAAAGATTCCCGGCATGCGATCAAGCGGACGGGCGCCCAGACTGCCGCCGCGCAGGCCATCCGGTGCATCAGAGTAGGCGGCGGCCATCTGGGCAAAATCCTCGCCGGCCTGTAAACGGCGGTAAATATCATCGGCTTTGGCCTGCGTGCGCTGAATCTGTTCCGGCGTTGCACCTTCCGGCAGACGCAGCAGGATATGCGACACCTCGTACTCCTGGTTCCCGCTGCCCGTCGCCTGGCTGTTCAGAAAATTATCGATCTCGCCTTCGGAAACCACGATCCGGTTGTCCACCTCGCGTTCACGCACGCGGGCAATGGTCATTTCATTGCGAATTTCTTCACGGAAATTGGCGAAGGGGATACCGTCCCGCTGTAGCGTTTCGCGGAATTGCTCCATCGACATATTGTTATTGGCGGCAATCCGCTGCAAGGTCTGTTCCAACACGGCATCATCGACATGCAGACCGATTTCCCGCGCACGCTGCAATTGCAGTTTATCGATGATCATGCGTTCGAGCATCTGCCGCTCCAGCTCGTTGCGCGGCGGCAGCGAAGTTCCTTGCTGTCGCAGTTGCCGCAATGCCAGTTCCAGTCGGTCAGTCAGCTCGACCTGGGTAATGACTTCGTCGTTGACAACGGCGACGATATGGTCGGCAGGCTTCAGGTTCGGATACGCCGGCGCGGCAGCCTGCGCAAGCAGTTCCCCTGAAACGCACAGTCCCAGCGATAACAATAGGGAAGGAAGAATTTTCATGCGCGCCCCTCAATGCACATAGATGGAATCTTTGACCGGCTCGTTGATCAGGCTGTAACCCTGGATATTGCGGCGCAGCATATCGATCGGATTGGAGCCGATGCTGGTGAAGTCATTCAGTTCAAGCTGGAGGAAGAAAGCTGACGAGGCTTTTTCCGAAGTCAGCGCCAGGCGCTGGACAACCCCGCGCACCACCCAGCAGCCGCCGTTGTACTCCAGCCCGGCGACCGCCTGAATCAGACGGCCGCGCTGACTGACGGTAGACAACACCGCGCCGTCGTCGCGGAAGGAATAGTTGTAGCGGCCGACGGCGTACAACCGTCCCGTCAGCGGCCATTGCCCGGACAGGTCGATCTGCTTGACCGGCGCGCTGGGATCGCGATTGTAGTGATAGGCGACATTGAGCACCTTGCCCGGCGCAGGCAGGTAACGCACGCCGGCCGACAGGCGCTTGACCTGCCTGTCGCGCACATCGTATTGCGAAGCGAAATCCGCATAGACGCGCGGCAGCACCTGGCCACTGAATGCCGCCAGAAAATCGGATTTATCCCAGCTGCGCCCCTCGCTGCTGGCGATCGAATTGGCGCTCAAGCCCACCTTGTTACGCGTGAAATAGAAACGCTGACCAATCGTCGCCCGTGCAATCTCGGCACCGGAATTCGGCTCCAGCAGGCGGCTGCTCACTGCGGCGGTCAACTGGTTGGCGTTGTTGATGCGGTCCCAGCCGGAGAACTGGTTTTCCGAGAACAGCTGCGCGAAATCGAAATCGGCCAGAGCCGTATCGAAGACCGGGATCGCATCCTGATTGCGATAGGGAATATTGACGTAATACAGCCTCGGTTCCAGCGTCTGCTGATAATTCTTGCCAAACCACCGGCTGTCCCGCTCGAAAGTCATCCCCGAATCGATGCTCATAATCGGCAGTGTCGAACTGATCGACTTCGGCGTACCGGCCTCCCGGTTCGACAGGGAATAATGGCGAATATTCAGACCCAGTTTGGGAGTGATATACCAGCCCGGCCGTACATACGGCAAAGCCAGTTGCGGGTATAACACCAGACGGCGCCCTTCCGGCGCAGTGACGGTCATGCCGTTGATGATCTGCTTCGGCTTGGAGAAAGCGGTAAATTGGCCCATGAAGCTGGCGTCGGCAGAATACAGATCCGCCTTGCGCGCATTGAGCGTAATCTGCGGCAGCATGCGGTACTGCTCGAGCACTGGGTTATTCGCATCCGGCTGCAAAGTCTGATAGCCCTGGAAGTCGACGGTAGCGTTCCACCAGCCGCCACCGCCGTAGCTCACCTTCGCCTGCCGGAGCAATTGCGTCTGCGAGGTCGCAGTCACATGGCTCGATAGGTCGGTGAAATAGTGGTCATCCGACACCCGGTTGTAATTGAACTCGCCAGAAAAACCGCTGCCTGTAAACTGGCGATGTGAGAACGCAATGCCGTAGCGGTTTTTATTGTCGTACTGCCGGTCGCTCGGCAGATATTCGACGCGTCCCTCGCCCTCATAACGGCCGCCCCAGGCTGTGTTGAGATAACGCCCCAGAACATCGAACTGTATCCCGCGCTTGCTGATCAGGCGCGTTGTAATCGTCGCATCGCGGTTCGGTGCGATATTCCAGTAATACGGTACGCTCAGGGTGACGCCGTTGCTGCTGCTCATTCCGAAGCTTGGCGTCAGCAGACCCGACTTGCGTTGCCGGTTAAGCGAGAACGACCAATTGGGCCAGTACAGGATAGGGACATTTTTGAAATACAGCGTCGATGCCTGGCTCTCACCCTGTTCATAGTCATAGTCGAGTTTGAGTTTGTTCGAGCGTAGATACCAGCTATCGTCACCCGGTGCACACGTCGTAAACCGGCTGTCGCTCAGACGGTACTGGTTTTCGCCTTCGAAATCGATGCGCTCAGCATCACCGCGCACGTCGGACATCGTCTGTCCTTTTCCACTCATCGCCTCGACGCTCTCGGTCGTCAGCGGCATGGCAAAACCGGAATGCCAGTAATTCTGGCGGCGCTGTTCAAGATAGCGCTCGGCCGACGCGATATCCGCCGCCGACGGGTTGGCAGACTGCGGACTGCGTTTGAAACTAAATTCCGGCTGCTCGAAAAAGCCGACCTGATCCTCGAGTTTGAGCCGCATCTTCGGCCCAGTCACGGTGTCCTGTCCTTGTGCGAGACGCACCCGCCCTTCCGCCTCCACCTCATCCTCGACCGGCCAGTAGGTCATCCGGTCCGCATTGACGGTCACATCCACCTTGCGCAACTCGGCATCGCCTTCGGCGCTCAGTTCGCGTTCTCCGTCACCGCCTACCCGCTGCGCACTCAGGAAGGCAGGACGGGCATCTTCTCTATCTGCCGAGACCACCGGTGATACCGCGGCCGAACGACGCAAGGTCAAGGCAGGAGAGGTATCGGCCACACGCGCCTCCCTGCCCGATCCTGCATCCGCCGGCAAGGCCCAGGATGCGGATGGGGCGCCGGAAGCCGCCGGCATGCCCGCCGACGTGCCTGCAACGGCAGGTTCGGCGGATGTGACGGGAGCGGCTGCGGACGCCGCCGGCATTTCAGAAGAAGAAGGCGGAGCCGCCTGTCCGGGCGATGCGGCATGTGCAGAAGAATCCCCCAGCAAGGACGGATCGACATGCGGCAAGGATGCGGCGGGCGATTTGGCGGCCGATGCTTCGTGTGGCTTCGCATTTGCCGGCCGTGCGGAAACCGCAGACGTATCGATGTCGAACACGGCAGCAGGTGCAGGCGCAGTAACGACGGCGGGTGCGGCCGGGCGGGATGCCGGTGCCGACGGTGCGACGGAAGCGGCCGAAGCATGCGGGGTTGGCGAAACAGCGGCAGGCGCCGCAGGAACAGGCGCGGCATCAGCCGCTGGGCGGGCGGGCGGAGCGAGTGAATCAACGGCAGCTGAAGAAACTGGCGCTGGCGCGGATATTGTCGGCCTGGGCGCGCGCGACGCGGCAATGGGCTGTGTATTGGCAGGCGCGGAGACCGCCTGCATAGTTTCCGCCGCCTCAGCACGGCCACCGGAGGCCGCGCCGGACGGGGCTTCACGGGCAGCTTCCCGCAGCTCGGGCGCGAGCAGGGCCGGATCGATGCGCAATGGCTCTGCCTGCACATCCAGGGCATGTCCGCCGGTCATTAACCCGGCCATGCCGAACAAAAAGCACTGTGCCAGCGGTTTATGCCGCACTGTCGGTTTCATCTGCCCTTCGTCATCAATTACGCCATCGACCACCATAAATTATGGCTACCTTGCCTGCCATACCCCACCGCCAGGGAAAGCCGGAACGGGCGAAACCCTGCGCGGCGAGCGCTGCTTCCGGCCGCAAAGGCGTACGGCGTGAATGCTAAAATTGACGCATTCTAGCATCTACCGCTTTATTTCATCTTTTCATCTTCAGGAGGGTGCATGCCGCGTACCCGCCAGTTGCGCGACTGGCTCGATCAACTCTTTCCGCGCCAGCCCGGCGAAGCGCCGCTGCCCTGTGCGCCGGCTTCATCCGACGCCAGTTTCCGCCGTTATTTTCGCCTTGATCTGCCCGACGGCACGACGCGCATCATCATGGATGCCCCGCCGGAATACGAAGACTGCCGCCCGTTCATCCGCATCGCGTCGCTGTTTCATGAGGCGGGCGTCCATGTTCCCGAAGTGCTCGCCGCCGACCTTGAACAGGGATTTTTGCTGCTCTCCGACCTCGGCCGCACCACCTACCTGGACGTACTCGACGCACGGACGGCGCCCGCGCTCTACCGTGACGCCAACGCTGCGCTCATCGCACTCCAGTGCGCTAGCCGCCCCGGCGTTCTGCCCGTGTACGACCGCGCACTGCTGCAACGAGAACTCGATCTGTTTCCGGACTGGTATATCGCCAGGCACCTCGGTCTTACGCTCGATGCCAGTCAGATGGCCGATCTGCGCGCCGTTTTCGCTGCGCTCCTCGATAACAATCTGGCGCAGCCGCAGGTCTTTGTCCATCGGGACTACCACTCGCGCAATCTGATGCTTATCGGAGAGGCGCCGACGCCCGCTCATTCCCTCACTACCGCCAATCCGGGCGTTCTCGACTTCCAGGATGTGGTGTACGGGCCGATCACCTACGACCCTGTTTCGCTTTACCGCGACGCCTATATCGCCTGGGAAGAAGCGCAGGAACTCGATTTCGTCATCCGTTACTGGGAAGCCGCGCGCGCCGCCGGCCTGCCGGTACGGGCCGATTTCGACGCTTTCTACCGTGATTACGAATGGATGGGCGCGCAGCGCCAGCTCAAGGTACTTGGCATTTTTGCCCGCCTCTACCACCGCGACGGCAAGGACGGTTACCTGAAAGACATGCCGCGCGTCATGGCCTACCTGCGCCGCACGGCTAGGCGTTACGCCGAACTGCGGCCGCTGGCGCGCCTGCTTGACCGGCTGGAGAACCGGCCGCACGAAACGGGATTAACCTTCTGATGAAGGCGATGATCCTCGCCGCCGGCCGTGGCGAACGCATGCGTCCACTGACCGACGCCACCCCCAAACCGCTGCTCTGCGCAGGCGGCAAACCGTTGATCGTCTGGCATCTGGAACGGCTTGCCGACGCCGGATTCCGCGACATCCTCATCAATACCGCCTGGCTGGGCGAACGCATCCGGACGCTGCTCGGCGACGGCGCGCGCTGGAACCTCGCCATCCGCTATTCACCCGAACCACCCGGCGCGCTGGAAACTGCAGGCGGAATTGCCCACGCCCTGCCGCTGCTGGGCGAAGCGCCCTTTCTCGTGGTCAACGGCGACATCTGGTGCGACTGGGATTTCACCCGCGCCTTCGCCGTGGCCGAACAGATGGCCGCCCACGAAACCGATACGCCCGATACGCCCGCGTATCTTGCGCATCTCATCCTCGTCGATAACCCGGCGCACCATGCCGGCGGCGATTTCTGCCTCGACGGCAATGCTCTTCGTTACGCCGCCGACGGCGCGGGAACTTCCCTGACCTACGCGGGCATCGGCATCTTTTCGCCCGCCTTTTTCACCGGCGTCCCGGCCGGCGCCGTCATGAAGCTGCGCCCCCTGCTCGATGCTGGCATCGGTCAACACACCATTCACGGCGAATATCATGCCGGCTGCTGGAGCGATGTTGGCACGCCGGAACGACTGCATGAACTCGACCGACAGCTTGCCGCAGCCACCTGCCATATACAGCCGACGATCCTCCCCGCCCGCGCCTGAACATTGGACACGCTCATGAACCTCAACCTCGAACCCTGCCACCGGCGCCGCCAGCGCCTTCTCGAAGATATCGGCGAGGGCATCGCCCTGCTCTTTGCCGCACCAGAGCGCCCGCGCAACCGCGACATCCTGTATCCATACCGCTTCGACAGCGATTTCTGGTATCTCACCGGCTTCCCCGAACCGGAAGCCGTGCTCGTGCTCATCGGCGGCAACGCGCCGCGCACCCTGCTGTTTTGCCGGGACAAAGATGAGGAACGCGAAATCTGGGAAGGCTTCCGCTATGGCCCCACCGCTGCGCGCGAAATCTTCGGGTTCGACGAAACACGGCCTTTCACTGAATTCGCTGATGCGCTGCCGGACCTCCTCGCCGGGCACGAAACCCTGTGGTATGCCGTCGGCCAGGACGCTGGGCAAGACCGGCAAATCATCGACGCACTCAACCGCGTCCGCGCCCAGTCGCGTGCGGGCCGACGCGCACCGGCCGTCCTGCGCGACATCCGCGAACCTTTGCAGCGCATGCGCCTGATCAAGGATGCCTTTGAAATTGACATCATGCGTCGCGCCGCCGACATTTCCTCGGATGCGCATCTGCGCGCCATGCGCGCCTGCTGCCCCGGCCATCGGGAATATGTGCTGGAAGCCGAACTCAGTCACGAATTCCGCATCCGCGGCGCCGGCGGCCATGCTTACCCGCCCATCGTCGCCGGCGGCGCCAACGCCTGCGTCCTGCATTACACCGACAACAACGCACCGCTTGCCGACGGCACACTGGTGCTGATCGACGCCGGCTGCGAACTCGACGGCTACGCCGCCGACATCACGCGCACGTTCCCGGTCAACGGCCGCTTCACCGGCGCGCAGCGCGCTGCTTACGAAATCGTTCTGGCCATGCAGACAGCGGCCTTTGAAGCGATCCGCCCGGGTGCGTCTTTCTCGGCGTATCACGACGCGGCCGTGCGCGTCCTCGTACGCGGTCTGGTCGATCTCGGCGTACTTTCCGGCGACATCGACGGCCTGATTGAACGTGAGGCCTACAAGCCGTTCTACATGCATCGCACCGGACACTGGCTCGGCCTCGACGTACACGATGTCGGCGATTACAAGACGGGCGAAGACTGGACGCGCCTGCGCCCGGGCATGGCGCTGACCGTTGAGCCGGGGCTGTACCTGCGCGCCGATGCCGGCGCGCCCGAACCTCTGCAAGGTATCGGCATCCGCATCGAAGACGACGTTTTCGTCACCGACACGGGCTGCGAGGTGTATACCCGCGCGCCTAGGGCGATCGCCGATATCGAAGCCCTGATGCGCCATGGCTAAATTCGACGACATTACCCTCGGCGTGCCATTTTCTGCAGACCTTCTCTGATGGCAGGTCGGTCTGGCACGGGCGTGCGCACTCACCAACACGCAGAACAAAAAGGATGAAACCGGCCTACGCGAGGCCTTTTAAGACCCACGGCCCGCAAACGCCCTATACACTAGGGCTACAAGGCATTGAATACAAAAGGAATTTATACGACGCTTGTACAGCGTTTGCTGGGTGTCGGCAGAAACGCTCACGCCCCCGCCTAAACCGCTGGCGCCTCGGCCGCTCCGCCACCGGTTTGCATCGCATTCCACATTTTCGCCAGCTCGGCTAGACTCACCCATCTCGTCAATTTTCAGGATCGGCTGCCATGGCGCGCACGCGCAAGAAAATCCGCCTCATTGAATTCAAAGGAACCACGCTCCCCGTCATCAGCATTGCCCTGCGCTCGCTTCAGCCGGATTCGTTGGCTACCTGTGCAGCCGATTTGTTTGGCGACGAAGCGTTTTTTGACGGTGAGGCCGCCGTACTTGAGCTTGACCCGCTGGCCGAGGCGGCAGACGACAGCCTGCCTGAATCGCCCGACTGGGCCGCCATCGCCGCCCTCTTCCAGCGTCACGGCCTGTACATCATCGGCGTGAGCGGCGGCAGCGATGCGCTGCGGGCCGCCGCTGCCGAAGCCGGCCTGCCGCCGCTAACAGCTTTTCGGCATCCCGCTCGCGCCGAGGCGCTTGCCCCCCTCACCGCCGGAGACGACATCCACCCCGACACTGCCGCACCGGACGTTCCATCCGAAGCCCGCCCCGAAAGCGCAGGCGAGCCTGCGTCCGGAACGCCGCCCGATATGCTGTCCAATATGCCACCCGATGCGCCGCCCGTCGCGCAGACGCTGATCATCGACCGGCCGCTGCGTTCCGGTCAGCAGGTCTACGCCCGCGGCGGCGATCTGGTCATGCTGGCGGCCGTCAATGCCGGCGCCGAGGTGATTGCCGACGGCAGCATCCACATCTATGCGCCCCTGCGCGGCCGGGCGCTCGCCGGCGCTTCCGGCGATGCGGGCGCGCGTATTTTCACTACGCGCCTGGAGGCGGAACTGGTCTCGATCGCAGGACTCTACCGCACCTTTGAACACGGCATTCCCGACGGCCTGGCCGGACGACCGGCGCAAATCCGGCTTTGCCATGACACGGTGGAAGCGCGCGACTGGCTGGACATCCGGGCGCTGAAAACCGACTGAGCGCGCCCTTTCGGCCGACGACCGGCGGCCGAACAGGAAAAAATTCCGGCAACAGGTAGAATCCTTTCTTTTTGACGGGAGACCGCCATGGCACGAATCGTCGTCGTGACCTCCGGCAAAGGGGGCGTCGGCAAAACCACCACCAGCGCCAGCTTTGCATCCGGCCTTGCGCTGCGCGGCCATAAAACCGCCGTCATCGATTTCGACGTCGGCCTGCGCAACCTCGATCTGATTATGGGATGCGAACGCCGCGTCGTCTACGATCTGGTCAATGTCCTGCATGGCGAAGCCACGCTGACCCAAGCCCTGATCAAGGATAAACATTGCGGCAACGACAATCTGTTCGTGCTCCCCGCCTCGCAGACGCGCGACAAGGACGCGCTGACCGAAGAAGGCATTGAGAAGGTCTTCAAGGAACTCGAACAGATGGCGTTCGACTACGTTGTCTGCGACTCGCCGGCCGGCATCGAGCACGGCGCGGTCATGGCGCTGACCTTCGCCGACGAGGCGATCATCGTGACCAATCCGGAAATTTCTTCCGTGCGTGACTCTGACCGCATTCTCGGCATTATCCAGGCGAAATCCCGGCGCGCCATTTCCGGCGACGAACCGGTCAAAGAACATCTGCTGCTCACCCGCTACGCGCCCAAGCGGGTCGATGACGGGGAAATGCTCTCGTACAAGGATGTGCAGGAAATCCTGCGGATTCCGATCATCGGCGTCATTCCCGAGTCGGAAACCGTGTTGCAGGCATCCAACCAAGGCACCCCAGTCATCCACATTCAGGACAGCGACGTGGCGCAGGCATACGCCGACGTGGTCGACCGCTTCCTCGACAAGGAAGGCAAAAACCTGCCGCTGCGCTTCGTCGATTACGAAAAGCCTGGCCTGCTCCGCCGCCTTTTCGGAGGGAAATAAATGTCCCTGTTCTCACGCCTGTTCGGCAACAAACTGAAATCCGCCGCAACGGCCAAGGAGCGCCTGCAACTGATCATTGCGCACGAACGCAGCGGCCTGTCGGGCAAAAAAGAGTTTTTGCCCAAGATGCAGAAGGAACTGATCGCCGTGATTTCCAAGTACGTGTCGATCAATCCGGATGACATCAAAGTGTCGCTGGAAAAGCAGGGGAACTACGAGGTGCTTGAGGTCAACATCGTCCTGCCCGAGCCGGACGACAAAACAGCGGATAAGCCCGATACGGAATACTAAGGCCGGCATGATTCGCCGCCTGCCGGCAAAGCAGACAGACGGTGATGACGGGCGTGGCATCGGCAGCCCGCTCCAGGCGGGGCTGCTCGCCCGATTCTCCGTACTTTAGGGAACTTGCGCACATACACTCTGTACACTTCCTGACAGTCCTTGCACAGCAAAGCAGGTAGAATCGCTTTTTCCTGAATCGTCGTATGTGCCCGTCACCGACTTTTGCCGTTCGGCCTTGATCAGCACTGCCACCGTGTTGCCAGTTTGGCTTTGACGAGGCTTTTTATTGATTTCACTTCCATCCCTGCGACCCTTTTCTTTCACCCATGGACTTTCTCGGCTTCACGCTCCGCAATAATCTTTTCGTCGCACCGATGGCGGGCGTGACCGATCGCCCGTTTCGCCAGCTGTGCAAAAAGATGGGCGCGGGTCTGGCCGTCTCCGAAATGGTCACGTCGAACTCGCTGCTTTACGGCAGCGCCAAGACGCGGCGGCGCGCCGATCACAGCGGCGAAGTCGAACCCATCTCCGTCCAGATTGCCGGCGCAGTGCCGGAGATGATGGCCGAGGCAGCGCGCTACAACGTCAAGCGTGGCGCGCAGATCATCGACATCAACATGGGCTGCCCGGCCAAGAAAGTCTGCAATGTAATGGCCGGTTCGGCATTGCTCAAGGACGAAAGGCAGGTCGGCCGCATTCTGGAAGCCGTCGTCAAGGCCGTGCCGGCGACGCCGGTGACACTGAAAATCCGCACCGGCTGGGACAGCGCCAACCGCAATGCTCTGAACATCCTCAAAATCGCCGAGCAGTCGGGGATCCGGGCGCTGGCCATCCACGGCCGTACACGCGCCGATGCTTACCGCGGCGAGGCCGAGTACGCCACCATTGCCGCCGTCAAGGCAGCTGCGCATATTCCGATCATTGCCAACGGCGACATTGTTTCACCTGAAAAGGCCCGGCATGCGCTCGCCGTTACCGGCGCCGACGCGCTGATGATCGGCCGCGCCGCACAGGGCCGCCCCTGGCTGTTCCGCGAGATTGAGCATTTCCTTTCCACCGGCACGCATCTTCTGCCGCCGCGCGTCGATGAAATTCACGCGATTCTGCTCGCCCATCTTGAAGATCTATATGCCTTCTACGGCATCGATGCCGGCGTGCGCGTGGCACGCAAACATATTGCCTGGTACACCCGTGGCTTGGCCGGATCGGCCGCCTTCCGCCATGCCATGAATCAGCTGCCCGACATCACCGGACAGCGCAACGCCGTCAACGACTTTTTCTTTACTCTGGCCGAAAAAGACGAACGTCTGGCCTACGATTCGCATGCGCCGCATGCGCCGATCGAAGACTCTGGAGTATTAGCCGCATGAATCAAGAACACGATATCCACGCCTGCGTTCACGCAGCGCTGACCCGCTACTTTGAAACGCTGGACGGCGAAAAACCTGTCGCCGTCTACAACATGGTGCTCAGGCGCGTCGAACGCCCGATGCTCCAGGTCGTCATGGAACGCGCGGGCGGCAATCAGACGCTGGCTGCGGAAATCCTCGGCATCAACCGCAACACCCTGCGCAAGAAACTCACCGAGCATCAGCTCGCATACAAGTAAAACCAGGCAAAGCCGGCGCCGGGCCAACACCAATCCGGCGCCAGTCCGGCGCCAAATTTTGACAAACGCCAACCATGAAAATCCGCCAAGCCCTCATCAGCCTTTCCGACAAACGCGGCGCCCTTGAATTTGCGCGCGGACTCGCCGCCCAGGGCGTCCACCTTTTATCGACGGGCGGCACCGCCAGACTGCTGCGCGAATCCGGGCTCTCCGTCACCGAAATCGGCGACTACACTGGCTTTCCGGAAATGCTCGACGGCCGCGTCAAGACGCTGCATCCAAAAGTACATGGCGGCATCCTCGCCCGCCGCGATCTGCCGGCGCATATGGACACCCTCAAAACGCACGGCATCCCGACGATCGACCTCGTCTGCGTTAACCTCTATCCCTTTGCGGCGACCATCGCCCAACCCGGCGTCACCCTGGCCGAAGCGATCGAAAATATCGATATCGGCGGCCCGGCGATGCTCCGCTCGGCGGCAAAAAACTATACGGGAGTCGCGGTTGTCACCGACCCGGACGACTACCCGCGCCTGTTGAGCGAAATGCAGCACGGCGACGGCGAGCTTTCGCTGGCGACCCGTTTCGCGCTGGCCAAAAAAGCGTTTGTCCACACTGCACGTTACGACGGCATGATCGCCAACTGGCTGACCGGACTGCCGGAAAATGCCGAAGCGCCATCCGGGAACCCGACCGAAACACCCGCCACCGAAGTGGCCACCACCGCGTCATCCGTACCGTCGCGCTTTCCGGAATGCCTGCAGCTGGCTTTCGATCGCGCCGAAATCCTGCGCTACGGTGAAAACGCCCATCAGCGCGCCGCCTTCTACCGCGATGCAACGCCCTTATCCAGTCACTCCAGCCACTCCGGCCGTACCGGCGGCATCGCCGCTTACCGCCAGCTACAGGGAAAAGAACTTTCCTATAACAACATCGCCGATGCCGATGCCGCCTGGGAATGCGTCAAGTGCTTCACCACACCGGCCTGCGTCATCGTCAAGCACGCCAATCCGTGCGGCGTCGCCATCGCCGGCCAGCTGGTTCAAGCCTATGAAAAAGCCTTTCAGACCGATCCCGCCTCGGCATTCGGCGGCATCCTCGCCTTCAACGGTGAAGTTGATCTCGACGTAATTGACGCGATCAACGCGCGCAAGCATTTCGTCGAGGTGCTGGTCGCCCCGGCCTTCACCGCCGAGGCCAAAACCGCGCTTGCCGCCAAAACTAACCTGCGCGTGCTGACCGTACCCTTGCCAGCCACGCATGCAGGCGATACTGGTCATACCCTCGAATTCAAGCGCATCGGCGGCGGCCTGCTGGTGCAAACGGCAGATAATTTTGCCGTGCAGGCCAGCGACCTCAAGTGCGTCACCCGGCGTGCGCCCACGGCGGCGCAGGTCGAAGACCTGCTCTTTGCCGAGCGCGTTGCTCGGTTCGTCAAATCCAACGCGATCGTCTTTTGCGGCAACGGCATGACGCTCGGTGTCGGCGCCGGTCAGATGAGCCGCGTCGATTCGACGCGCATCGCCGGCATCAAGGCCAGAAACGCCGGACTGACACTTAAAGGGTCAGTCGTCGCATCGGATGCTTTCTTTCCCTTCCGCGACGGCATCGACACCTTGGCCGAAGCCGGCGCGGTCGCCGTTATCCAGCCGGGCGGCTCGGTGCGCGATGACGAAGTGATCGCCGCCGCTGATGAACATGGCATCGCCATGGTTTTTACCGGCATACGGCACTTTCGGCACTGATTCCCTTTTCGCCACGGTCCCACGCCAGCGCCACATCATCTGTACATCACGGCTGCACCCAAGGCATGCCAAAAGCCGGCAGCCTTCCGGGCAGGGCCGCACGACACACGGCGACCGACCTGGCAAGACCCATTCAGGCGGAAAAGATGCCACATCGAATCCGCGCTGCGAGGTCAAAGCGCTTGCCCGCACAATCCGGGCGAAATACGATATCGGCCTTGGGGGTAAGGTCATGAAAAAATTCTGCCGACCGGATACGTTGCCAACGTTCAGCTGCCACCGGACGAAAAACCGATAACGCCACGCTGCGTCCGCGCCGATTTGGCAAGGCGTTCGAGAGGCATTTGATAAAAAACACAAGGGGAAAACATGAAACTTCTCATCATTGGCTCTGGCGGCCGTGAACATGCTCTGGCCTGGCGACTGGCCCAGGCCGCTGACGTGGGGAAAATCTATATTGCACCCGGTAACACCGGCACGGCACATCATGCGCCCTTGATGGAAAATCTGCCGCTCACCGACCTCACCGCACTGGCCGACTTTGCCGAACGGGAAAAAATCCATCTCACCGTCGTCGGGCCGGAAGCGCCGCTCGCCGCCGGCATCGTCGACCTTTTCCGCGCCCGCGGGCTGAAGATTTTTGGCCCGACCCGCGCCGCCGCGCAGCTCGAAAGCTCCAAGGATTTTGCCAAGCGCTTCATGGCGCGGCACCAGATTCCGACCGCCGCCTTCGAAACCTTTACCGATGCGGACGCCGCACACGCCTGCCTCGAGCGCAAAGGCGCGCCAATCGTCATCAAAGCCGACGGACTAGCCGCCGGCAAGGGCGTCGTCGTCGCCACAACGCTTGCCGAAGCACACCGTGCCATTGACCACATGTTCTCCGGCACAGCGCCCGGCACACCCGGCGCCCGTGTCTTGATCGAAGATTTCATGGCCGGCGAGGAAGCCAGCTTCATCGTCATGGTCGATGGTAAGAATGTCCTGCCGCTGGCCACCAGCCAGGACCACAAGCGTATTTTCGATGGCGACGCCGGCCCCAACACCGGCGGCATGGGCGCCTACTCTCCGGCGCCAGTGGTCACGCCGGAACTTCACGCCAAAGTGATGCGCGAGATCATCCTGCCGACGGTGCGCGGCATGGCCGCCGACGGCATCCCCTACACCGGCTTTCTTTACGCCGGATTGATGATCGGTCAGGACGGCGCGGTCAAGGTCGTCGAATTCAACTGCCGCCTGGGCGATCCGGAAACGCAGCCGATCATGATGCGCCTCAAATCGGATCTGCATATCCTGCTCGAACACGCCGTTGCCGGTACGCTCGACCAGGCTGAAGCCGCCTGGGATCACCGCGTCGCGCTGGGCGTCGTGCTTGCCGCCGCCGGCTACCCCGGCGCACCGCGCACGGGCGATGCCATCGGCGGTCTGTCCGGCACGCACGAGGTCGATGACGCCGTACAGATTTTCCACGCCGGTACCGCTGAAAAAGCGGGCCAGGTCGTCACCGCCGGCGGTCGCGTACTCTGCGTCACGGCGTTGGGCAACAACATCAAAATGGCGCAAAAAACGGCTTACGCCGCCGTGGAACGCATCCACTTTGAAGGCATGCAGTATCGGCATGACATCGGCCATCGCGCCATGACACGCTGAGACCGGCAGCGCAAAATCGGCAACGCTACCCGGCGCACCCCAGGCTTATCAACGGCGAAATGGCACCCGGCCGTATCTACGCGCCGCGGGGAAAGCGAAATTCACTGACGCGGCCAGTCGAACGTCCGCAAGCGATCGACAATGCCGGCATCGGCCGGCGCGGTGGTAACGACGCGGTGCAAGCCAAGCGCCCGAGCCTGCTCGGCAATGCGCGCATGCGGCACGAACAGCGGCAGACGGCACAAGCGCTGGCGCGCCGATGCATCGAGCAGCGCCCAGAGATGGCGCAGCCCTTCGCTCGACGAAATGGCAATTGCGTCCAGGCGGCCGGCGCGCAGCCAGTCCAGAAGCGGCGTCGCATCCTGCGGCCCCGAGCGTCGATAGCAAGTGACGCAGTCCACCGTCGCCCCACGCGCGCGTAGCGTTTCGGCGAGCAGCTCGCGGCCGCCGTTGCCGCGCAGAATCAAAGCCCGCTTCCCGGCAACGCGCGACGCCTGAAAGAAAGGCAGCGCCAGCAAAGCCTCTGAATCGAAGCGCTCGGAAGGAGCCAGCGCGCCTTGCACGCCACGCGCCGCCAGCGCCGCCACCGTGCTCGGCCCGACCGCCGCTGCCTGTACGCCCTCCGGCCAGCCCGAACGCCCGTCCAGCAGCGGCGGGAGGCCGTATTCGACGGCATTCGGGCTAATGAAGATTGCCAGGGCATAGGCTTCCAGACGTGCGCCGGCGGCCCGTATGGGCGCTGTATCCGCGGCGGGCGAGATTTCTAGCAAAGGGAAACTCAGCGCCTCGCCACCGAGGCGGGCGATCATGCCGGACAGCGCGTCCGCCTGCGCCGCCGGTCGGGTAACGAGAATCGTCCGTCCATGCAGACTGCCCGGCACATTCGCTTGCATCATGCCCCCCCTTGCGCGGCCAGGATGTCGTCAGCTCCTGCCGCGCGTAGCTGCTGCGCCAGCGAGCTGCCCAAATGTGCGGCATGCTCAGGCGCACCGTGCTGCTCACCACGCACGATACGCCCACCGTCCGGCGTCGCGATGAAGCCACGCAGCCATAAAACCGGCGCACCGGCGTGCGTCTCGATCACGGCATAAGCCCCGAGCGGCACCTGGCAACTGCCACCCAAGGCACGCGAAAAGGCGCGCTCGGCCGTGACGCACGATGCCGTCGCAGCGTCGTTCAGCGGAGCGAGCCACGGCAACAGGTCTTTCCGTTCGGCGGCGATTTCGATGCCCAGCGCGCCCTGTCCCGGCGCGGGCAGCGATACTTCCGGCGCAAGCACGGCGCGGATACGTGCCTGCAAACCTAGGCGGATGAGGCCTGCCGCGGCCAGAACAATCGCGTCGTACTGCCCCTCATCGAGCTTGCGCAGGCGGGTGTCGAGATTGCCGCGCAGCGATTCGACGCGCAGATGCGGATAACGGGCGCGCATGAGCGCCGCCCGACGCAGACTGGATGTGCCGAGAACCGCACCGGCCGGCAGCGCATCCAACCGGGCGTAACGTCCGGAAACGAAGGCATCGCAGGGATTTTCACGCACGCCGATCGCCGCCAGCATGAAGCCGTCTGGCATCTCCATCGGTACGTCCTTGAGCGAATGCACGGCCAGATCGGCGCGCCCCTCCAGCATCGCGGTTTCGAGTTCCTTGATGAACAGCCCCTTGCCGCCGATCTGCGCCAGCGGCCGATCGAGAATCCGGTCGCCGCGCGTACTCATGCCGAGAATATCGACCGCCGTTTCCGGATACAGCGTCCGCAACCGGTCGCGGATATGCTGCGCCTGCCACATCGCCAGGCGCGATTCGCGCGAAGCGATCACCAGACGCGCAGGCGCCGCAGCCTGGCGCCGATCCTCGGCCTTTTTTCCCGCCATATTCGCCGCATCCGCCCTATCTACCGTATTTGCCATATCCACCGTATCTGCCGTACCCGTTTTTCCGGACACCGTTTCTCCGAACACCTGTCTTTCTTTGCTGCTCATGACTGTCCACACATTGTTTTCATGCGGCAATTTTAACAGTCCGACCGGGGCTGCAAGCGTAACCGGCACGCCTGCCAGCAAGGTACGGGAAGGAATGATCTTCACCCTCGATCGAGACGATGCCCTGCCCCGATCGCCCTGTTGATCTGCGCGCATAATCTTCACGAAAGTCCGGAACTTGCCACCGATAGTCCGTGTCTAGCCAACGTCCCCGGAATATTTCCGCCCAAGGACGGTCAGACCACCCAAACACGCAGCAGCCCATTGAAACTTGGGGCTAAAATAGCGCTCGAACAGCGGCCGGACAACAGACAGCGACGAAGGGGGTTTCCCCTGCGCTTTCGGCAGGATGCGCTTACCGACAAGGAGAACGACATGGCATCGCAAGGCGAATTAATTGACACGAAGCACGGCGTCGACGCCGATCCGCAGGAAACCCGCGAATGGCAGGAAGCGCTGGCGAGCGTCATCGAGCATGAAGGCGCCGAACGCGCCCATTTTTTGATCCAGCAGATGATCGCCCAGGCGCGCGAAGAAGGCATCAATATTCCCTACAGCGCCACCACCGAATATCTCAACACCATCCCTGCCGACCAGCAGCCGCCGTATCCGGGTGATCCGGATATCGAAATCCGTATCCGCAATTACATCCGCTGGAATGCCATGGCCATGGTCGTGCGCGCCAACCGGAACACCAACGTCGGCGGCCATATCGCCTCCTTCGCTTCCCAGGCCGCTTTGTACGACGTCGGCTTCAACTGGTTCTGGCGGGCACAGAACGAAACGCAGCGCGGCGACCTCATCTTTTTCCAGGGGCATTCGATCCCCGGCGTTTATGCCCGCGCCTTTCTGATGGACCTGCTGACGGAAGACCAGCTCAATCATTTCCGCCAGGAAGTCGACGGCAAAGGGCTGCCCTCCTATCCGCATCCGTGGCTGATGCCCGATTTCTGGCGTTTTCCGACGGTCTCGATGGGGCTGGGGCCGATCCAGGCCATCTACCAGGCGCGCTTCATGCGCTACATGGAAAGCCGCGGCCTTATCGAGGCAAGCGACCGCAAGGTCTGGACATTCATCGGCGACGGCGAAACGGATGAAGTCGAAACGCTCGGCGCCATTGGCATGGCGGCGCGCGAGAAGCTCGACAATCTGATTTTCGTCATCAATTGCAACCTGCAACGCCTGGACGGGCCGGTACGCGGCAACGGCAAAATCATCCAGGAACTGGAAGGCACTTTCCGCGGCGCCGGCTGGAACGTCATCAAGCTGATCTGGGGACGTTTCTGGGATCCCATCATTGCGCGCGACAAAAACGGCCTGCTCAGAAAACGCATGATGGAAGTCGTCGACGGCGAATACCAGACCTACAAGGCCAAGCCCGGCGACTACATGCGCGAGCATTTTTTCAATACCCCGGAACTCAAGGCGCTCATCGCCGACTACACCGACCGCGACATTGCCGACCTCAACCGCGGCGGCCACGATATCTTCAAGATTTTTGCCGCGTTCAAGGCCGCGGTCGAACACAAGGGCCAGCCCACTGTGATTTTGGCAAAAACCGTGAAAGGCTACGGCATGGGCGAAGCCGGCCAGGCAATGAACATCTCGCACCAGCAGAAAAAACTTGACCGCGAGGCGCTGATCGGCTTCCGCGACCGCTTCAAGCTGCCCGTGCCCGACGATCAGATCGAATCGGTGCCTTTCCTACGCTTTGCCAAGGATTCGCCGGAATACAAGTACATGCTCGAACGGCGCAATGCGCTCGGCGGCATCCTCATGCAGCGCACAAGCAAGGCGACGCCGCTCGAAATTCCGCCGCTCTCGGCCTTCGAGCCGCTGCTCCGGGCCTCCGGCGAAGGGCGCGAAATCTCGACGACGATGGCCATCGTCCGCCTACTCAACATCCTGCTCAAGGACAAGGCCATCGGCAAGCGCGTCGTTCCCATCGTGCCGGATGAATCGCGCACCTTCGGCATGGAAGGGCTGTTTCGCCAGATCGGCATCTGGAACCAGCTCGGACAGAACTACTTGCCGGAAGACCACGACCAGCTCATGTTCTACAAGGAATCGAAGACCGGCCAGGTGTTGCAGGAAGGCATCAACGAGGCTGGCGCGATGAGCGACTGGATCGCCGCCGCCACTGCCTATTCGGTGCACAAGGAGCAGATGATTCCGTTCTACATCTGTTACTCAATGTTCGGCCTGCAACGCACCATGGATCTCTACTGGGCCGCCGGCGACCAGCGCGCCCGCGGCTTCTTGATCGGTGGCACGGCCGGACGCACGACGCTCAACGGCGAAGGGCTGCAACATGAAGACGGTCATTCGCTGGTGCTTTCCGGGCTGATCCCCAACTGCATCAGCTATGACCCGACCTTCGCCTACGAAATCGCCGTCATCATGCACGAAGGCATGCGCCGCATGTTTGTCGAACAGGAAGACGTGTTCTATTACCTGACGGTGATGAACGAAAACTACGAGCACCCGGAAATGCCGAAAGGCGTCGAAGCGGACATCATCAAGGGCATGTACCTCTTCCGCCGCGGCGCATCCGACGCCGGCAAGGCGCCGTGCGTGCAACTGCTCGGCTCCGGCACCATCTTCCGGGAAGCCATCGCCGCCGCCGATCTGCTCAAGGCGGATTGGGGCGTGGAATCGGACCTGTGGAGCTGCCCGAGCTTTTCCGAACTGGCCCGCGAAGGCACCGATACGGCCCGCTGGAACATGCTGCACCCGACGGAAAAACCGCGTCAGGCACATATCGAACATTGCCTGAATGGCACACGCGGCCCGATCATCGCCGCGACCGACTACGTTCGCCAGTACGCCGAACAAATCCGCCCGTTCCTCAACCGCCGCTACGTCACGCTCGGCACGGACGGCTTTGGCCGTTCTGACACGCGCAAGGCGCTGCGTTATTTCTTCGAGGTCGACCGTCACTGGATCGTCGTCGCCGCGCTCAAGGCGCTGGCGGACGACGGCGTAATCGAGCCGCGCAAGGTCGCAGAAGCCATTGCCCGATACGGCATCGACAGCAACAAGCCCAACCCCTTAACGGTCTGAGGAGACGCCATGAGCCAGATAATTGAAGTCAAGGTGCCGGACATCGGCGATTTTCATGATGTACCGGTCATTGAGCTGCTGGTCGAGCCGGGCGCCACCGTGCAGGCGGAAGACCCGCTGCTGACGCTTGAATCCGACAAGGCCACCATCGACGTGCCCAGTCCGGTTGGCGGGGTGCTCAAGGAGTTCACGGTCAAGGTGGGCGACAAGATTTCCGAGGGCAGTCTGATCGCCCGTATTGAAGGGGCGGCAACGGCCGGCGCAGCGGCGCCGGCGGAGAAAGCAGCGTCTGCCGCAGCGCCTGCTCCGCAGGCCACCGCACCGGCGGCGACGGCATCCGTCCCCACCGCCTCCCCTGCGCCGGCACCAGCGCCAATACAAACGTCCCCAACGCCCGTATCTGCACCCGCCCTGAACGTACCGGCCAATCAACCCCTCGAATGGGCATCCGCCCCTGCCGGAATCCCCACGGCCATCCCGCCCACGCCCAGCAAGACGACGCACGCCAGCCCGTCGGTACGCAGCCTTGCCCGCGAACTGGGTATCGACCTGACGCAGGTCACGGCTAGCGGCCCCAAGGGGCGGATTCTGCGCGAAGACCTCATTGCTTTCGTCAAAGGCACCCTCCAAGCCAGGCCAGCCACCGGCGCGGCGGGTGTTGTCGGTGGCAGTGGCGGCACCGGCCTTGACCTGTTGCCGTGGCCGAAGATCGACTTCGCCAAATTCGGCGAGATCGAAATCCAGCCGCTCTCGCGCATCAAGAAAATCTCCGGACAAAACCTGGCGCGTAACTGGGTCATGATTCCTGCGGTCACTTATCATGACGAGGCCGACATCACCGATCTGGAAGCTTTCCGCCTTGCGCTCAACAAGGAAAACGAAAAGAGCGGCGGCGCCAAGATCACCATGCTCGCCTTCATCATCAAGGCTTGCCAGCTCGCCTTGAAGAAATTCCCGGAATTCAACGCTTCGCTCGACGGCGATACGCTGGTGCTAAAGAAATATTTCAACATTGCCTTTGCCGCAGATACGCCGAATGGTCTGGTTGTCCCCGTCATCAAGGGCGTCGATCGCATGACGGTGAGCGAAATCGCCGCCGAATGCGGCGCGCTGGCCAAAAAAGCGCGTGACGGCAAGCTCGCGCCGGCCGACATGCAGGGCGCCTGTTTCACCGTATCCAGCCTGGGCGGTATTGGCGGCATCAGCTTCTCACCCATCGTCAATGCGCCGGAAGTCGCCATTCTCGGCGTCTCCCGCTCGCTCATGAAGCCCGTCTGGAACGGCACGGCCTTCGCCCCGCGCCTGACCTTGCCGCTGGCCCTATCGGCCGACCACCGCGTCATCGACGGCGCGCTCGGCACGCGCTTTAACGCCTACGTCGCACAATTGCTCTCCGACATGCGTCGGGCACTGGTCTGAGGAGACGCCATGAGCCAGATAATTGAAGTCAAGGTGCCGGACATCGGCGATTTTCATGATGTACCGGTCATTGAGCTGCTGGTCGAGCCGGGCGCCACCGTGCAGGCGGAAGACCCGCTGCTGACGCTTGAATCCGACAAGGCCACCATCGACGTGCCCAGTCCGGTTGGCGGGGTGCTCAAGGAGTTCACGGTCAAGGTGGGCGACAAGATTTCCGAGGGCAGTCTGATCGCCCGTATTGAAGGGGCGGCAACGGCCGGCGCAGCGGCGCCGGCGGAGAAAGCAGCGTCTGCCGCAGCGCCTGCTCCGCAGGCCACCGCACCAACGGCGCCGGCATCTGCCCCCACTGCCTCCCCACCTACGCCGGCACCCGCGCCTATCGCGGCCGATGTTTACACAGGCGCCGTGGATATCGAATGCGAAATGCTCGTGCTAGGCGCCGGTCCGGGCGGATACTCGGCCGCGTTCCGCAGCGCCGACCTGGGCATGAAAACCGTGCTCGTCGAACGCTATGCCACGCTGGGCGGCGTCTGCCTCAATGTCGGCTGTATTCCGTCCAAAGCACTGCTGCACGTCACCAGCCTGCTTGATGAAACCGCCCATCTGGCCGATTGCGGCGTCAGCTTTGCCGCGCCCAAGGTCGATATCGACCGGCTGCGCGCGCATAAGGCGGGCGTCGTCGCCAAGCTGACCGGTGGCCTCGCCGGCATGGCGAAAGCGCGCAAAGTCAGCATTGTGCGCGGCGTCGGCAGTTTCCTCGACGCACATCATCTGGAAGTGGCGCTGACCAGCGGTGAGGGGCAAACACAGACCGGAGAGAAAAAACACATCCGCTTCCAGAAATGCATCATTGCCGCCGGCTCGACGCCGGTGCACTTGCCTTTCCTGCCGAACGACCCACGCATTGTCGATTCCACCGGCGCTCTGGAACTACGCGCCCTTCCCAAAAAAATGTTGGTCATCGGCGGCGGCATCATCGGTCTGGAAATGGCGACGGTGTACTCAACGCTCGGCGCCAAAATTGACGTCGTCGAAATGCTCGATGTGCTCATGCAAGGTCCCGATCGTGACGCCGTCAAAGTCTGGGAGAAGCGCAACGCGCATCGTTTCGAACGCATCATGCTGAAGACCAAAACCGTCGCCGTTGAGGCCAAAGACGACGGGCTGTGGGTCAAGTTTGAAGGCGAACAGGCGCCGACCGAGGCCGTGCGCTACGACATGATCCTGCAATCGGCAGGCCGCACGCCCAACGGCAAAAAGATCGCCGCGGAAAAAGCCGGCATCACGATCAACGAACGCGGTTTCATTCCGGTCGACGCGCAAATGCGCACCAACGTGCCGCACATTTTTGCCATCGGCGATGTCGTCGGCAACCCGATGCTGGCGCACAAGGCCGTGCATGAAGCGCACGTCGCCGCAGAAGTCGCCTCTGGTCGTCCGTCAGGCTTCGACGCCAGCGTCATCCCCGGCGTGGCCTACACCCATCCGGAAGTTGCCTGGGTCGGCCTCACGCAGGATCAGGCCAAGCGGGATGGGCGCAAGATAGACACCGCCGTTTTCCCCTGGGCGGCATCGGGGCGCGCCATTGCCAACGGCGCCGACTACGGTTTTACCAAGCTGGTGTTCGACGCCGACAATCACCGCATCGTCGGCGGCTGCATCGTCGGCCCCTCGGCGGGCGACATGATCGGCGAAATCGCCTTGGCGATCGAAATGGGCTGTGACGCCATTGACATCGGCCAAACGATCCACCCGCACCCGACGCTTGGCGAAACCCTCGGCATGGCGGCCGAAGTCGCCCACGGCAGTTGTACGGATCTGCCGCCGGCGAAGAAAAAATAGCGTCACGCAACCGCCGCTGCCATCCTTCCGCGGCGCTTCTCTTTCTTATCACTGTCGCGGCCAACCGCTGCAATTCGGAGGTTGGCCGCGGCTTTTTCGTTCTATGGCCGCCGCGCGGCAATCTGCCCCTGAGCAGGCGACAGACCATACACCGCCCTAGCCCAAAGCTGATGCCGCTGGGCAGTCACCGCGGAAGCCCGCGCCGATAGGGCGTTTCCGGCCTGTCTGGCCGCAAACCCACGTCCTGAGCGGCTTTCCAGGCATACCGGCGGGAAACGCCCGTATTCAGTAGGCTGTAGGGCGGTATTGGCAGTACGCGCCGTTCTACCAGAAAGGAACAGGAATAGAGGAGGTAATGGACAAAATTCCTAGCCCACATTTCTCACACTCTCACGGTTCGGCCCCCGTTGGCGCGGCTTTTTCCTTCACGCGTTGCCGTGACCGCGAGGATTCAGGCCCGCGAGCGGCCAATGGAGTGCAGGCGGGTGAGGTTCTGCGGGCGGTCAGGTGCGTTGAGGGGGCAAGCGGCGCTGTTTGGGCATGAGACCGCCTCGCGCGAACGGGAGCGCGATCGGATCAGCAGGGCCACGGTGGCGTGGCGGATCAGCCGGGGGCGAGTCTGGCCTGGGCCAGGCGCCAGGTGGTCTGGAACGGATGACTGCTGGCCATGCTGACATGGATGCGGCGCACGCTGATCTTGACCCGTGCGCCGATCTTGAGCAGTTTCAGGCGCAGGCTCTCGCAGGTGGCCTCGGCCAGTTCGGTGCCAGCCAGCCCGATGCGGCGCAGCGCTTCGAGCATGACGTAGGCGAAGGAGGCGAACCACAGCCGCAGCTGATTGGCCCGCATCGTCGCCGTTGAGGTGCGATCGGCGAACAGGTGTAGCTGGCACTCCTTGATGCGGTTCTCCATTTCGCCTCGGGCGCAGTACAGCGCCTCGTACAGTTCGCGTGCCGGCCAGCGCTGAGCGTCCAGGCTGGTGACGATGAAGCGCGGATTGGCCTTGCCCGGCAGCTGCTCGGCCTTGCCGACGACCCGCCGGGCGCACGACCAGCTGTCAAGGGTGCGGTAGGTGAAGTCGCGAAACCGCCGTGCGGGCTTGCCGGTCTGGGTGCATTCGGCCTGCGCCTGGCTCATCTCGGTTTCGATCTGGGCCTTGAGCCGGTCGTTCTTGGCCAGCCCGAAGACGAAGTCGATGTGCGTCTGCTCGCACCAACTCATCAAGGCATCGCGCGCAAAGCCCGAGTCGGCACGCAGCACGATGCGCACCTCCGGCCAGTGGCGGCGGATCTGGGTGACGATGCGTTCGAGTTCATCGATGCTGCCCGCCGAGGCATCCGTGTTGGCCCGGCGCAGCTTGGCGGCGAGCAGATGTCGGCCGCAGAAGATGTACAGCGGCAGGTAGCAGTAGCCGCCGTAGTAACCATGGAAGAAACGCCCTTCCTGCTGGCCGTGCAGCGGGTCGTCGGTGGCGTCCAGATCGAGGATGATCTCGTCAGGTGCCTGCTCGTGCGCCTCAATGAAGCACGCGACGAACAGCGACTCGAAGGCCGCCGGATCGTGAGCGATCTTGTGATAGCGCGAACCGTCCTTGGTGTCGGGGGCATGTTCGAGCCGGTTCAAGGTCGACTTGCCCGCCAGCGGCTCGCAGCCCTTGCGCCGAGCGCTGAGCTTACCGGCCAGCGTGGCCAGTACCGGGTCACGGCGCAATTGATCGTGATCGTTCAGGTCCTCGTAGCCCAGCGCGATCCCCACGATCCGTTGCATCACCAACGTGTGCACCGTGTGTTCGATCAGCTCCGGATCGCGCCCATCCTCGAAGCAGGCCGCCACCCGTTCGGTCAGCCGCAAGGTGCGATCGACCTCGCGCAGCAACAGCGCGCCCGCATCCGAACTGATCTGCCCTCCGTCGAAATCCACCGCCACCTGGCGGCCATCAATACGCTTCGCGCATGGGCTGACTACGGTACACTGTGTCGGCATCGCGGCTTCCTCAGAGATATGGTTAAGTCGTTCTCGCAAAAAAACTTTCTTATATCTCCGGCCGCGATGCACCTTCTATCTGTGAGAAATGCGGGCTAGGCAGACTTCCGGCACACCAGCGGTAAATGCCCTATTGAGTGGGGTGCGGATCGGTCACCGCGGAGACCCGCGTCTATCGGGCGTTTCCGGTCTGCCTGGCCGCAAACCCACGTCCTGAGCGGATTTCCGGGCATACCGGCGGGAAATGCCCGTATTCAGCGGGCTGTAGGGCTGTTAGCGGTGCGCGCCGTTCTACCGGAAAGGAACAGAAACAGGGAACAGGACGAATGGGCAGATGGGCGGATAGGTAACGGAGGGAGGCTTCGGCCTGTTTTATTCTGAATGGCCGATCAGCCGCTCTTCCGCCTCAGTGTCGGAAGATTCATCCGGCAGGATGTCGTAGCCGATGCTCGAAATCTGCGTACTGATCCAGCGCAGTTCGGAGATCAGGTCGAGGTGGCCGGAGCTGGAAGCCAGCGCATTCGATACCCCCTGGCTGAGCCGTTGGACATGTTCCTTGGAACTGTTGTGGCACATGTTTTTCATCTCGCGTTTACGCTCAATGAGCAGCTCCGCGGTATCGGGATGCCAGGCCATGATGACTTCGCCGGCAAGCTGCGCCGTTCCGATCAGGAAGCGGAAGAGCATATCCAGCTCGGATTTGCCCTGCTCGGAAAACTGATAGTCGGAGCGCTTGATCGACTTGAAGATGCCGACCATCGTTTTGCTGATCACATCGCCTGAATTTTCAAGGCTGGCGGTGTAGCGCAGCAGGGCGGACACCTTGCGCTGTTCGGCATTGCTCAGATCTTTACGGGTTAAAAATACCGCATAAGCGCGCACGGCCTTGAACAGCCGGTCGACTTTTTCCTCCATGCGCACGATCTCTTCGGTGTCCTCGTATTTCCCGGAAAGCAGCAGTTCCAGCATTTTCTCCAGCATGTTCTGGATCGTGCCGAGAATGCGCAGGATTTCCCGGGTCAGCGAGAGAACGGGGAAAGCCACCGGAACCGTATCGACCTGCGAGGCTTCCGGAATGTATTTGGGGCCGTTATCGTCAGTAGTTTTTTCGGTAGTGACAAAAAAGCGCTCCATGAACCTTGCAATGGTCCCAGCCTGCCAGGCAAAGAAGGCGATCAGCAGCAGATTGAACAGGATATGCAGCACGACGACCCGGAATCCTGGCTGCCCCGGCACGATGTGATATACCCCCTGAATCAGACGAAGGCAGATAAAGCAGCCGACGACGCCCGCCAGCTTGATGAGTCCGTGCCCAACAACGATACGGCGCGAGGGCGGGGCCTGATTCATGCTCATGACGATGGGGGGAATGGAATTGCCGACGTTGATGCCCAGAATCGCCGCAATGATCAGCGCGGAATTGTCGGTAATGCCCGCCTGCACAAGCGATGCCCAGAACAGCAAAATGGCAATCGACGAATGCGCTAGCCAGGTCAGGATCGCAAAGAGCAGAAGTGCGATGAACAGTTCGTTGCCGAGCGACATGATGATCGTCCGGATCAGTTCGCTTTCCGCCAGCGCCGAGGACACTTGCCCCATGAAAGTCAGTGCGACGAGGATCATGGCGATGCCGAGCAGAATGCGCCCGAGCTGCTTGATCGGCGAATTGGTTTCGGAATAGCTGGAATGCAGTACGTAGCCCAGAAACATGAGGACGGGCCAGAACGCTTTGAGATTGAGCGTCAGCAGGGCAGCGACAATGGCGCTGCCGGCGTCCGCGCCGAGCATCAGCACCAGGCCATCGGCGACCGGAATGACGCCGGAAGCGGCCAGTGATGAGGTAAAAATGGCCACGGCAATCGAACTTTGCAGGATGGTGGCCGAGCCTGCCCCTGCCAGCAGGGCGATCAGGCGGTTTTTCAGCGCCTTGGGCAGGAATTTACGGATCTCTGCACCATACATCCGCATCACGCCGGTTCTGGCCATACGCACGCCCCACAGCATCAGCGTGGCCGCTCCCAGAATCATCGTCAGTTCGTAGGTTCCCGATTCAGTCATCTACCTTACCGCCCAGAACATTGCCCAACATACCACTCAAAAACCACCCAGGTGATCCACCACCAGACTAGGCTGGCGTATCTGCGTTAGCAGATCTTCGCGCTTGGCTTCGCCGCTCAAGACGAGGATGAAGTCGATACCCGCATTTTCGGCCAGCCGTTTGTCCGTCGACAACCGGTCACCCACCATAACCATCTCGTCGGGCTGAAAGCGTTTGAGGAGCGGCGACAAAATCAATGTATTGGGTTTGCCGAAAACGATTTCCGGCAAACGTCCGGTCGCCGCTTCATAAAGTTTGACGAAGCTGCCGGCGTCCGGCAACGGCCCCTGCGGCGAAGGGCACACGAGATCGGGGTGTGTGGAGAGAAAACGAATTTCGGGTCGCTGGAGCAGCAGGCACGAATCCGCCAATTTTGCGTAAGTCAGCTCGGTATCGTAACCGAGGACGACGGCCTGGCAGTGTGCGCCTGCCGTGAATTCGATCCCCGGCAGGCGCTGCTTCAGGTAGGCCTGGAAGCTTGCATTACCCACCGGGTACAAGCGCCCGATGCCTTCCGCCTCAAGATAATCCGCAAGCGGCAGCAGGGGCGAAAGGATGCGTTCGACGGCCGTTTCGATGCCGATACGGGCGAGCTTGCGCACGTAGTCTCCCAGGTTTTTGGAGGTATTGTTGGTCAGGAAGTAAATCTCCCGGTGCGCCATATTGCGCCGGATGAAGTCGACGGTGCCGTGAATCGGCTCGTCTCCGAGGTAGACGGTGCCGTCCAGATCGAAGACGAAGCACTTTTTATGTTCGATATTCACGTTACGTCAGCCACTTGAGCGGAATCAGCGAAATTTTCGGGAAGAGCAGCAAGGTCAATAGCACAGCGGCTTCCATCAGAAGGAACGGCGCCATCTTGCGGACAAGATAGCCCATCGAAATGCCGGCCGAACCGCAGACGACGAACAGTACCGTGCCGACCGGCGGCGTGATGACGCCGATGCCGACGTTCAGCACGAAAAGCAGGCCGAAAAAGTACGGGTCGATACCGGCGGCGGTGGTAAGCGGATAGAACACCGGCGCGAACAGCAGGATGTTTGGCGTCAGATCCATAACCATGCCAGCGGCGAACAGAAAGACCATGATCGCGAGCAACAGCAGGGTTGGCGTTGGCACCAGTGGCTGGAAGAAAGCCGTCATCTGCGCCGGAATCTGCGCTGCGGTGATGAACCAGCCGACAGCCGTGGCCGCGCCGACGATGAGCATGACCACGGCGGTACTGCGTGCTGCCGTGGCGCTGACGCGCAGCAGGTCGCGCAGGGGAAGCTCGCGGTAATAGAGCATCGTCACGACGATGGCGTAAACTGCGGCGAAGGCGCCGCCTTCGGTCGGCGTAAAAATACCGCCGCGGATACCGCCCAGCAGCAGTACCGGCAGCATGAAAGCTGGTGTCGCTTCCTTCAGGATGCTGATAGCTTCTGCACGCGTAAAGGTAATTGTTTCCGAATAGCCGTCTTTCCTTACGATGAAGAACCACATGACCAGCAGAAACAGGCCAATCAGCAGGCCGGGAACCAGGCCGATCATGAACAGCTTGGTGATCGACAGCTCCATCGTCGCGCCCAACAGGATGAAGTTGGCGGAAGGGGGAATGATGGGCCCTAGGATGGCGCCCGAGGCAATCACGCCACCGGCACGACCGCGGTCGTAGCCGGCATCTTTCATCATCGGATAGAGAATCCCCATCAGCGCCGCCGCCTCACCGACCGAACTCCCCATCAGGCCGGCAAAGATGATTGAAGCGATGATCGTTGCGTATCCCAGGCCGCCTTTAACGCGGCCGATCATCAGCTGCGCCAGCAAAATGACGCGTTTGGACAACCCGCCCTTGGCCATAATCTCGCCGGCAAAAACAAAGAAGGGAATTGCCATTAGCGGATAGTTATTGACGCCGTCGACCATCGCCTGGGGAATGATCATGAAGTCGTTATCGCCGGAATACAGCATCAGCACGATGGCCGCGAGCACCATGACCAGCGCAATCGGAATATTGAGCAGCAGGAAGAAAAACAGGCTGCCGAGGAAAACGAGCAGTTCCATGTCAGAATTCCTTTTTCACGCGCACAAATTCGGACGCAGGTTTTTTGATTGTGCGCAGAAGTTCGCGCCCGCGAATGAGGATGACGGCAAACGCCATAATCGGCAACGTACCATTGACAAAGGCCATATTCAGGCCGGTAGCCACCGTCGAGGTATCGATCGTCTGCTGGACCAGCGAGACGCCGCCAATGAGCAGCAGCAATAGCGCCGCCAGTGCCAGCAGCTGCGCGAAGATATCGACGGTTTTCTTGGTGACGCCGCTGAGCAGATTGGTCAGCATATCGACCGCGATGTGCCGGCCGCGGTAAAACCCTTCGATGGAGCCAAAGAAGGTGATGTACATAAACAGAATGCGCGCCCATTCCTCGCTGGGCGCAAAGCTGGACTTGAAGGCATAGCGGAGGATTGCGTTATAAAAGACCAGTCCGATCATGGACAGGAAAATCACCGCGCAGAATATCTGGAAGATCACTTCCGCCTTGCTGTCTTTTTCCTCTGGTTTTTCGGGCATAAGCTCGCTCATCGTGACGCTCCTGTCTTTTCTCGATTGACAACCTCTGTTTCAGCAGCGACGCGGTGCGGGCAAGCGCATCGAAACGCCCGTCAACCGCCATTTACGGAACAGCGGCGCACATCCGGCACCACCGCCCGACTTTTTCATCCCCTCAAACAACAACAGGACTGGCAAAACACTGCCGGAAGATGGCCGTCCCCAAGCGCATCTTCCGGAACGATCGACGCTAACTTACTGGTACTGCTTCACACTTTCCAGAATTTCCTTGGCGTTCGGCACGGTATCGTAGAACAGCTTCCAGGTGCCTTCGCCGGCTTTCTTCAGCGCGGCCTTAAACTCGGCATTGGGCGTTACGATCTTGCCACCACCCTTGGTAATTTCTTCGACAGCCTTTTTCTCGACATCGGCGGCCATTTTCCACACGTCTTCGGCAGAACGCTTGGCGGCATCGTCAAACACCTTGCGGTCTTCCGGCGGCAGTTTGTTATAGAAATCGTTGTTGATGTACAGCGAGTGGATCACCAGAATATGGCCGGACAGCGTGATGTTCGGCGCAATTTCGTACATCTTCAGCGCAACGATATCGGAAAATGGGCTGTCGCCGCCATCGATCGTACCTTGATCGAGCGCCGCTGGCACTTCGGCAAACGGCATCGGCTGGCCGCTCTGGCCAAGCTGTTTGGCAAATTCCAGATAAAGCGGAATGTTCGGTACGCGCATGCGTAGTCCCTTCAGGTCATTCACGCTGCTGATCGGCTTCTTGGTGTAGAAATGGCGGAAACCGAGCGGGAACGCATTGAGCATGGTCAGGCCGGATTTTTCCGCAAAGCCTTTATTGATCAGCTTGAAGGTTTCCCCATTCATCGCCTTATGCGCGTGTTCCAGGCTGTCGTACAGCATAGGCGTTTCCAGCATCGCCATAGCCGGGAACAAGGATGAAGTCTGCGTGCCCGTCGCACACATCTGGATGATGCCCTTGCGCGTCTGGGCGATATAGGCATCTTCCTTGCCAAGCTGGCTGTTCGGGAAGACGCGCACGTCGTATTTACCCTTGGTGCCTTCCATGACGTACTTGGCGAACAGCTTCATGCCGATGGTTTCCGGTTCGCCCTCAGGTTTCATGCCGGCGATCTTGACCACAATTTTCTTTTCGGCTGCGAAAGCCGGCATCGTCGAAGCGCCAAGCAAGGCCAATGCCGATAAAAGAAGAATTCTGCGTTTCATAATCTCTCCAGAAAAAAGAATACCCACCATTCCCACCATGCGCCATTGCCTTGTACAACAACACGTCTGCCGTGATACGCGGCTCCGGCAACTCTATTCCAGCAGCCGACACAGGCAGCGGATTCTAGACCCCACAATCCGCAGATCGGCTACCGGAAAATACCAGCCAAATGCTTCGGCGTAAATCCGTGGAATACGAAAAAAACGGTTTTTTACGCCCATGACGCCCTATTTCGCCCAGTATAGTCTTCGTGATTACGCCGGCGCTGCAAAATACTCGTCGTATTTTGCCCTGGCCTCGTTGCCAAACAGGATTTCACAGGCTTCTAGCAAGCCTTTTGCCTGATGGATGTCCTCGCGCCGCATGGTCAGGGCGAGCATTGAACGCCGCCGTAAAAAGTCTTCAAGCCGAACAATCATTTCCTGGCGCTGCATTAAGGCAATTTCGCCGCGCAGGTAGTCCGCGCCTTCGATAATGGTCTCGGCCTGACGCGAATCTTCGCGAATCATGGCGAGCAGTTCGAGGGCGCGCTTGTCGTAACGCCTCCATAGTCGTTCGCTGATCGTCTCGGCATCCTGCGGCGAAGCCGGTCTGTCAAGATTCATGTCTTTGGCCTGGCGCTCGAAATCCGCCCGTACCGAGGCAGGCGGCTCTCCGTACCATTTATAACCGGGCTGCAGAACGTCCACGCCCATTCCGGAAACAATGCCGCTGATTTCGTCGCCGACATTGACGCAATCGGTCAGCTTTCCGCCAAAAATACTAATGTGCTTCGTCTCACGATTGATGTCGACTTCGTGCTTGCGCGACAGCAAAAGCCAGTCGCGCTCACCGCTGCCGCCGCTGCTGCGCTTGACAACCAGCGGACGCACGCCACAACGCTCGGCGATGATGTCGGCAGACGTCAGCGGTTTATCCAGTTTCAGACGTTTGTTAATGTTGTCGAGCACGAAACGGCGATCCTCTTCCGTCACGGTGCTATGGGGCGATTCAACGCGCGTATCTGTCGTTCCCACGCAGGTGCGGTTGCCCATCGGGATGGCAAAAAACAAGCGCCCGTCATCGGCAAAGAAGGTCAGGATTTTTCGGTGCGTCGTGACCTGCGGAACAATCAGATGAATGCCCTTTGAGAACAGGTGCTTGTGCTCGGTCTGCTCGCCGGTCAGCGCATTGTGCTCATCAACGAAAGGTCCTGCGGCATTGATCAGCACGCGCGCACGGATTTCCAGCGTTTCCCCAGAAATTACGTCACGCGCCTTGGCCACCCACACATCGTCTTCGCGCCGCGCGCCCAGCGATTCGACGTAATTTGCCGCAACGCAGCCGCGATCCATCGCTGAACGGACAAACTGGAAGACAAAACGTGCGTCGTTATCGCGCAGGTAGGCATCGGAATACTCAAAGCCGCCAAAATAATTGTCGGTGCTGACCACTGGCTCTTCCTGTTCGGTCAGCCGCCGGCTCAGTAGGCGCGGCGGACGGGTAAAACAATTGCCGAACAGCCAATAAACCCAGGTACCCATCCAAATAAACCATGGGGGAAAACGGAAGCCTTTTTCGATCGTTGTAAAGAAGCGGATTTCCTGAATCCGCGAAGGGAAGTTTTCCAGCAAGTGATTGCGGCTTTTGCATAAGCCGCGCACCAACGCAAAATCGTGGCTTTCCAGATATTTGATACCGCCCCAGGCCAAATTGCTCGACTGCTGACTGGTAAAACCGGCAAAGTCCTGTCGGTCGATCAATGCGACCTTCACGCCCCTCCCCGACAGCGCCGCTGCGGCAACGGCGCCATTGACGCCGCCGCCAATGACCAGAACATCATGGACGCCCTGGCTGAGTTTTTCGATATTGCCCGTCCTCAGTTCCATCTGGAAGCCTCCCTCATGCATCGTGCGATCCGGTTAACATCGGAAATTCGATGTCAATAAGCCGAAAAACTGTTCATACAAAAACAATTATTAAGCCAATTATTTTCGTTTACGAACATTAATTATGCTATTGCGACTTGTCAACGAAAAAAACGCGGTTTTGCCGCACAGCGAAAATACATATTGATAGCGGAGAAGCCCGGCAACAAAGCACCGCCAGAGCCCGCGTGAATAGGGCATTTCCGAGGAGGCTGCTCGGAAACCCGCGTGGATAAAGGACTTCAGCGCCCCACCCCTGAGATGCCCTGTTTACAAGGGTTTTAGAGCACCCGCCCGGAGAGGCCCTGTTTACACGGGTTTTCGGGCAGCCTTGCCGTCGTCGGCAATGAAGAGGCGGGTCTGCGAAGCGGCTAACAGTTCAACGATCGATGCAGGCGGCTCGGCATCGGTAAAGAGCGCATCGATATCCGCCAGGCTACCCAGCTTAACCATCGGCGCGATGCTGAACTTCGATCGATCGGCCACCAGAAAAACCTGGCGGGAGTTTTCGATAATCGCCTGCGCTACCCGCACTTCGCGGTAATCGTAGTCAAGCAGCGCGCCATCGGTATCGATGCCAGAAATGCCGATGATGCCGTAATCAACCTTGAACTGGCGAATAAAGTCGATCGTCGATTCGCCAATGACGCCGTGGTCGCTACGTACCACACCGCCGGCAACAATCACTTCACAGGCACTGTTTCCGCACAAACAGGCGGCGACATTGAGGTTATTGGTGATGATGCGCAGATTCTTACGTTCGGCCAGCGCTTGGGCAACCGCCTCGGTCGTTGTCCCGATATTGATGAACAGTGAAGCCTTATCTGGAATCTGTCGCGCAACGGCGCGCGCAATGCGCGCTTTCGCCTCATGATTGAGCGCCTGACGCGAGGCATAAGCCACATTCTCGACACTCGATACCGCGCCCGCGCCCCCATGATAACGGCGCACCAGCCCCTGGTTGCTGAGCATGTTGATATCGCGGCGAATGGTTTGTGTCGTCACGGCAAAATTACGCGCCATCTGCTCCGTCGCCAGAAACCCTTCTTCCCGAAGCTGTTCGAGGATTTTTTTATGTCGTCCGTTCAGTTTCAGCCGTGCTTTCTGCGGCTCCATAATTTCTTCCTACTCAATATTGATCTGGCATGTCATTCAGCCAGACGGATTGTACCCGCAAGAAATAGCCTCGATGAAAGCGGCACCAACAAGGCGCTGAGACGGCTTGGCTCACAACGTGTTGCGAAACATGGCCAACCAAAAACAGCTGGGTAGGATAGCAAGGCGAGGCAGCACAATAAAAGACATGCGCTTTCTCCAAGCCCCGCTCTGAAAACAAATGGGCTGCCTGCAAACAGACAGCCCATCGATTTTTATACTGCGCAACACACTGGCCACATAGTCACACGATCACACGACCAGGAAATTGCGGCGGATTACTGCTGGCTCTGGCATTTCTTCATGAATGCGGTCTTGGCGGCGCCGGCCAGCGGCTTACCGTTTTTACCAATCGCCTTGGCTTCGCACGGATCTTCTCCCTGTGTTTCGCGCTCGCACTTTTTCATGAATGCGGTTTTGGCCGCACCGGCCAGCGGTTTGCCGTTTTTATCAATCGCCCTTTGTTCGCAGCTCTGTGCCGGTGCAACAGCCTGTTGCGGCGCAGCGGCAGGTGTTTCTGCGCTGGCGGCAGGCGTTGCCGCTGCCGGCGCCGTTTGTGCGGGAGCTGGAGGCGTCGCCGTTGCGGGCGTCGGAGACGCTGGCGCGGCGGTCTGCGCATACGCGAAAGAGACGGCAAAAAGACTGGCAAGCAGGGTCGGGATGATTTTCTTCATACGTACCTCCAATGAGCTGGATGAATGAAAGGCTTGGAAAACATTCGGCGCGGACTTGGTGATCATTCACCCATTCACCACTTCGCAGGCCGTTTCCCTCGCCCAGGATCGCGTAACAAGCGAGAACTTGTAACGTTTCCCATAACGCAATATGCCTAATTCGAGTTGACCCTGGGTTTAAAGGCGTGTCGTTCGCCCCAAGAACTTCCAACCAATCAAAGCGCCGGAGAATGAGGCACAAAGCGGCTCGTCTACAGCCATCAGAAAACAAGCTTGTGGCGAAGCGCACTCATGCAGCATGGAATATTTCAGCTTTCCATCTGCCGGCCATACCGATCCAAACTTTATCCCGCAAGCATTCGACATGGCGCTGCTTGCCGCTCCGCCGCATCACCAAAGCCCTTCTGGCAACGTCGTTTTATCGGCAAATATTCGGCTATCATCTTCGGCCTCATGTCATCACCGTAGTGATTACCGATGCGTTACCTGGTTATTGTCACGATTCTCTGGGCATTTTCTTTCAGCCTGATTGGCCAGTACCTGGCCGCCCAGGTCGATAGTGATTTTGCCGTGCTGGCACGCGTATCAATAGCGGCAGCGATTTTCGTCCCTCTGAGCATCTGGCGAGGCCTGCCCTCCACGCTGGTGCGCGGCTTCTGGCTGGCAGGCGCCTTGCAGTTCGGCGTTACCTACCTTTGCCTGTACCGCAGCTTCAATGTGCTGTCCGTACAGGAAGTGCTGCTTTTCACCGTATTGACGCCCATCTACGTCACCTTGCTCGACGACGCCATGGCGCGCCATTTCAACCGTTGGGCCTTGCTTGCCGCGGTCGTCGCCGTGACCGGCGGCATCATCATCCGCTTCAGGCCACTGCACGGCGATTATCTCGTCGGCTTCATCCTGCTACAGATTGCCAATCTAGCTTTTGCCGCCGGGCAAGTCATCTGCCGGCGCTTATTGCTGCGCTACCCGACCGATATTCCGATGTACCGTTTCTTCGGACACTTCTTTCTAGGCGCCTTATTCGTCGCATTGCCCTCCTGGTGGCTTTTCGGCGACCCGTCACGTCTGCCGCAAACGCCCATGCAATGGGGCGTACTGGCCTGGCTGGGCATATTTGCCACAGCACTGGGCATGTACGGGTGGACCAAGGGCAGCACGCGGGTCGACGCGGGCGTCCTGGCGGTGATGAACGAACTGCATGTCCCCGCTGGACTGATCGTCAATGTCTTGATCTGGAACCGTGATACCGACCTTAAACGGCTCTCGCTCGGCATGCTGGTTGTGATGGCGTCGTTCTGGTTCAACCGGCTGGGGCGGCGGCACTCGCCGGTGTTGTCCGCAAACTAAACAGGCGCCAACAAGAAACAGCTGCTTCCGAAAAAGCAATTCAAAACGACTAGCCAAGCACCGTATCGAGCACCATCATCAGGGCAAAGCCTGCCATCAGCCCCAGCGTTGCCATCGTCTGATGGCCGTTGCGGTGGGTTTCGGGAATCACCTCGTGCGAGACGACAAAGATCATTGCGCCTGCCGCCAACCCCAGTCCCGTCGGATACGCCAGCGCAAAGCCGCTTGACAAGCCGATGCCCAGTAGAGCGCCCAGCGGTTCGACAAGGCCGCTGGCGCCGCCTACAAGTACTGAGCGCCAGGCGCCAAAGCCAATCGAGCGCAACGAAAGAGCAACCGCCAATCCTTCTGGCAAATCCTGCAAGGAAATAGCCAGCGTCGTCGGCAAACCGACGGAAAGGTCGTTACGTGCAAAACTCACGCCAATCGCCATGCCCTCCGGCAGATTGTGCAGCACAATAGCAAACACGAACAGCCAAACGCGCCCATAACGCTCCGAACCCGGGCCGGACACTCCGATCACCTCGTGCGCGTGCGGCGTAAAGCGCTCCAGCCCGAGCATGAGCATGACGCCAAGAGCCATCCCGGTCACCACCACGCCGGCGCTCCCCACCTTGCTCCCAAGCATTGTTTCGGCCGCGTCAAGCCCAGGCAGAATCAGCGAAAATGCGCTGGCGGCAAGCATCATGCCGGCTGCCATGCCAAGCAGACTGTCTTCCAGTTTTTGCGAAATGCCGCGCAACAAAATGGCCGGCAACGCGCCCAATGCCGTCGCTGCTGCTGCCGCTACGCCGCCCAGCAGCGCATTGACGACCCCGGCTGGCGCCTCGCCGCCGGCAATGCGAAGTACGCTCTGCACCAGCAGAAAAATCACGACGGCCAGCGCCACCGCCAGACCCAGCGCGGCGGGCCAGTTATTGCTCAGGTAAGCACGCCAGCGTACAGCGGAAGAGGTCGGTGATTTTTCCATATCCGCCGGCTCCGCCCATCAACCAATTTTATGTAGATGAATCGCGGCAGACAGCCATGCGCCGATCCAGCCGAGCGCCGCCCCAACCCCCGCCAATACGGCGACCTGGCGCGCCGCGGGACCGGACAGCACAAAATGTCCGTGGTAAAGCGCGACGATCTCATGAATGACGGGCGTCAACAAATAAACGCCCAGCCAGACAAGCGCCGCGGCGAACAACCCGCCGAGCGCGCCCTGTAACGCGCCGAAATAGTAGAACGGGCGACGGATGAAGGCATCCGTCGCACCGATCAGTTTAGCCACCTCGATTTCGTCGGACTGGGCCAGAATCTGCAAACGGATGGTATTGAAAGTGACAACGACCAGCGCACCGCCAAACAACCCCGCCAGCAACGTCAGCGACAGTTTGCCGAGGCGCAAGAAGGCATCGAGACGGCGCGCCCAGTCGGAATCGATCTGTACATGTGCAACCTTGGGCCATGCGGAAAAACGTGTCACCAGCGCTTCCTGCGCCTCCAAATGCAGGTCGTCCGGTTCGACGATAAAGGCATCCGGCAGCGGATTCCGAGGTAGATTGGCGACGATCTCGGCCATGCCCTCGTTCGAGGCCATGCGCTTGAGCGCTTCTTCGCGCGAGACAAAACGCCAGTTGCCTGCCTTAGCCTCGCGCAGACGGCTTTCGATTTCGGCGACATCCGCCGGCTCGGCATCGCGCGTCATGAACAGACTGATCTGCGGAATCCCCGCACTGTAATCACCGACGCCGCGCAGATTGTCCAACACCACCCAGCCAACGCTCGGCAATGTCAGCGCCGCACCGATGACGATCAACGACAGCAGGCTGTTGAGCGGCGTGCTCACCAAACGTCGCCAGGCATCGCGCAGCGCGGCAAGGTGCTGGGCAAAGAAGCGTCTCATGCCTTTTTCCCGTGATCTTCGTTCACTTCGGCACCTTTGTTTGTATTCAACCCGTTCGCCGGATCATGCGGGAGGTCATGCGGATACTCGCCGGCTTCCGCCAGCCTTTCTTCCGTATATTCCTGCAAATGGCCATGCTCCAAATGCAGCCGACGCGACCCGAAATGCGCCATCCACAGAGGATCGTGCGTGGCGATGATCAGCGTCACTCCGACCTGATGAAAAGCGCGGAAAATATCAAGAATCGCAGCTGCCGATGCGCTGTCAAGATTGGCCGTCGGTTCGTCGATCAGCAGGATTGCCGGGCGGTTGACAACGGCGCGGGCAATCGCCAGCCGCTGCTGCTCGCCACCGGAAAGCGCCACCGGATTGGCATTGGCGCGATCGAGTAAACCCACTTTATCGAGTGCGGCGTTCGCCCGGCGCAGTGCTTCCTTCGGCGTCATGCCGATGATGGCCAGCGGTAGCAGGACATTATTCAGCACGCTACGATCAAACAGCAATTTCTGATCCTGAAAAACAAGGCCGAAATTTCGCCTTAAATAAGGAATAGCGCTACGCCGCAGTGCGGAAATATTCTGGCCATTGACGACGATGCTGCCGGATGTCGGCCGCTCGATCGCCGCCAGCAGACGAAACAGCGTCGTCTTGCCAGCGCCGGAGTGGCCGGTGATGAAGACCATTTCGCCTGCATCGATCGTAAAGCTGACATCACGCAACGCCTCAATCCCTTCCGGATAGCGTTTGCAGACGACATTGGCCGTAATCATTGCAACGCCAGCTCCCTACTCCTGCGCAAACAGCGCATCGACGAAATCACGCGCGATGAAAGGACGCAGATCGTCGATGCCCTCACCCACACCGACGAAACGGATGGGCTTCGGACACTGGCGGGCAATGGCGGCTACGACGCCCCCCTTGGCCGTGCCATCGAGCTTGGTGAGAACGAGGCCGGTGACGGCAATGGCCTTGTCAAAAGCCTGAACCTGCGCCAGTGCATTCTGGCCAAAATTGGCGTCCAGCACGAGCAAGGTTTCGTGCGGCCCGCTCGGGTCGGCTTTCTGGATGACGCGGCGCACCTTGGCAATTTCTTCCATCAGATGCAATTGCGTGGGCAAGCGTCCGGCCGTATCGGCCAGCACGATATCGATACCGCGCGCTTTAGCCGCCGAGATCGCATCAAAAACGACAGCGGCCGGATCACCTGATTCCTGCGCAATGACCGTAATGCCGTTGCGTTCCCCCCAGGTCTGCAACTGCTCGCGCGCCGCAGCGCGAAAGGTGTCTCCCGCAGCCAGCAGTACTGATAACCCTTGCGACTGGAAATATCGCGCCAGTTTGCCGATCGACGTCGTCTTGCCCGCGCCATTGACGCCGGCGACCATGATGACAAAAGGACGCGGCGAAGACGTATCGAGCGGCTGCTCCAGCGGCTGCAACAATTCGAGCAGCGCATCGGCCAGCGCCTGCTGGATGGCTGCCGGAGAATCAAGCGCATCCCGCTTGGCGCGCGCCTTGAGCGCCGCGAGCAGATGCGCCGTCGCCTCCATGCCAACATCGCTCGTTAGCAGCAGGCTTTCAAGTTCCTCGAGCAGTTCATCGTCAACCTTGCCGCGCGAAAACACGGATTTGAGCTGGCTGCTGAACTGGGCGCGCGTGCGAGCCAGCCCGGCTTTAAGCCGTTCGCGCCAGGAAAGTTTGGGCGGCTGCGGTTCTTCCGGTGTCTGCTGCGCAGCATCCGGCGTCGTTGCTTCCTCTGCCGGAGGCGGCGATTTTTTGAAGAAACTAAACATAGAGCACGGCGTTTGTCAGTCTGCAAGAATCTGTCTGCGCCCCGTTGTCGGCTTCAGGGACGATCTGCCTGCACCGGGATGCCAAGGTTCAAAATGGTAAGATAATGCCACCATCCATTTTGGATTTTTCGATTCTAACAGAAGGCATTGATGGGTATGTCTGGATTACGTGGCATTTTATATCGCTCCTTACACCAAACGGCTTGGCTGACCTTGCTTGGCATGTCTTTGGCGGGCCTGCCGCAAACGGCACTGTCCAATCCATTTGAATACAAACTGGCCAACGGACTGCGCATCATCGTCAAGGAAGACCGGCGCGCACCGACAGCCGTCCACATGGTTTGGTATCACGCCGGCAGTATGGACGAACATAACGGCACGACGGGCGTGGCACATCTGCTGGAGCACATGATGTTCAAGGGCACGCCAAGCGTCGGCGCCGGCGAATTCAGCCGTCTCGTCGCCGCAGCGGGCGGGCGCGACAACGCTTTCACCAGCAAGGACTACACGGCGTACTTCCAGCAGATCCCCAAACAGAAACTGGCGCAGATGATGCGTCTGGAAGCCGATCGCATGCACCATCTCACGCTCGATCCGAAAGAGTATGCACAGGAAATCAAGGTCGTCATGGAAGAGCGCCGCCTGCGTACCGATGACCAGCCGCAGGCACGGCTTTTCGAGCAACTGACAGCAACGGCATTTCAGGCGCATCCCTACCGCACACCGGTCGTTGGCTGGATGAACGATCTGGAGAACATGACCGTGCGCGATGCGCGCGCCTGGTACGAACGCTGGTACGCACCGAACAACGCCTTCGTCGTCGTCGTCGGTGATGTTGACCACCGCGAGGTCTTTCAGCTGGCCGAAAAACACTACGGCCCCATCCGGCCGCACACGTTGCCCGAACGCAAGCCGCAGATCGAACCGGCACAGGATGGCATCCGCCGCCTGACGGTCAAGGCGCCTGCTGAACTGCCTGTCGTCGCTCTCGCCTATAAAACGCCGGTATTGCGCGATGTCGAGAAGGACACCGAACCGTATGCGCTGCAAATGCTGGCGGCCGTGCTCGACGGTCACGACGCGGCGCGCTTCACGCGCAGTCTGGTACGCGAGCAGCGGCTCGCGGTCAGCGCCGGCACAAGCTACGACGCCATTTCACGCGGGCCGGGGCTGTTCTATCTGGTCGGCTCGCCGAGCGAAGGTAAAACACGCGCTGAACTGGAGGCTGGTTTCCGCGCTGAATTGATGCGCATCGCCAGCGAAGGCGTTACCGCCGAAGAACTGGTGCGGGCGCGGGCGCAACTTGTCGCCAGCCAAATTTACAAACGCGATTCCATGTTCGCACAAGCCATGGAAATCGGTCAGCTGGAAACCGCTGGTATCCCTTATACGGCAGAGACCCGCATTCTTGAAAAACTACAGGCCGTCACGGCCGAACAGGTGCGCGAAGTCGTCAAGAAATATTTTCGTGACGATCGGCTGACCGTCGCGGAACTTGATCCGCAGCCCCTGCCCAAGACGTCGCGCAAGAGCACGATTTCCACCCGCCATTGACATGGCCTGAAACGCCACCTAAAAAACGCTTGCGGATAATTGCGATGAAACATTCCAAACCTTTCGGCTTCCCCCAGATCCTCGGCAGAGCGCTGCTCTGCGCCCTGCTTTGCCTGAACCTGCCGCTGGCGCGGGCAGGCATCACCATCCAGCACTGGACAGCGCCCTCCGGCGCGCGTGTCTTTTTTGTCGAGACGCACGCCCTGCCAATGCTCGACGTCCAGATCGATTTTGCCGCCGGCACGGCCTACGATCCGCCGGGAAAAGCCGGGACGGCCGCGCTAACCCAGACGGTCATCGACCTCGGTGCAGAGGGCATGGATGAAACCGCGATTTCGAACCGGCTGGCCGATTTGGGCGCAATGCTCTCCGGCAACATCGACCGCGAGCGTGCCTCGATCGGCCTGCGCACACTCTCGGCCGAAGACAAGCGTACGCCGGCACTTAACGTGCTGCGCGCCGTGCTGAGCACGCCGCAGTTTCCGGAAGCCGTCTTTGAGCGCGAACAGGCGCGTTCAGTCGCCGCGCTCAAGGAATCGCTGACACAGCCCGATACGATCGCCAACCGGGCATTCTGGGCGGCGCTCTACCCCGACCATCCTTATGGCGTCTCGGCCACACCGGAATCCGTCGCCGCCGTGCAGCGCAACGATTTGGCTGAGTATCACCACCAGCATTTCACCGCCCGGCGCGCCGTCGTATCGATCGTCGGCGACGTAACGCGGGCACAGGCCGAAACCTTGGCACAGCACCTGACCGAGGCGCTGCCAACCAGTGAGCAAGGGACAACGATCGCCTCGCCGCCCCCCCCATCCGGCAAAGAGGAACGCATCGCGCACCCCTCGTCGGCACAGGCTCACCTGATGCTTGGCACACAGGCGCTCAAACGCGGCGACCCGGACTTTTTTGCCTTGCAGGTCGGCAACTACACGCTGGGCGGCGGCGGTTTCGTGTCGCGCCTGATGAAAGAGGTGCGGGAAATGCGCGGTTACGCTTACAGCGTCCATAGTTACTTCATTCCGATGACGCACCCCGGTCCGTTCCGCATTAATTTGCAAACCAAGAAAACGCAGGCAAATGAGGCGCTGGCGCTCACGCACAAAGTACTCACCGACTTTTTGCGCGATGGCCCGAATGAAGCTGAAATTAAGGCTGCCAAACAAAATTTGATTGGCAGCTTTCCGCTGAATCTGGACACCAACCGTAAAATCCTCGACAACGTGGCGATCATTGGTTTCTACGGTCTGCCACTCGATTATCTCGACCACTATGCGGAAAATATCGAGAAAGTGACCGCCGCCGATATCAAGGCCGCCTTTGCCCGCCACGTCGATCTCAAGCGCCTGGTCACGGTGCTGGTGGGGGCCGAGTAAAAATAAAACGCACATCATGCGTTCATGAACAGCCTGCGCATCATCGGCGGCCGGTGGCGGGGACGGCGCTTATGCTTTCCCGATGCGGAGGGGCTGCGCCCGACGCCGGATCGTGTGCGCGAAACGCTTTTCAACTGGCTCGGGCAGAGTCTGGACGGGCGTACCTGCCTCGACCTGTTTGCTGGTAGCGGCGCGCTGGGGTTTGAGGCGGCTTCACGCGGTGCGGCCAGTGTCATCATGGTCGAACGCACCCCCAGAATCGCATCGGCGCTGGCCGCCAATGCACGCATGCTCGATGCCGATCAACGCCTTCAGGTTTTACGCGCAGATGCGCTAGAATTCGCTTCCTCTCGGGATGCGCGAGCACCTCGTTTTGATGTGGTTTTCCTCGATCCGCCATACCGGCAAGGCTGGATCGAGCGTATCGAACCACTTTTGCCGCGCCTGGTTGCCGATGACGGGGCAGTCTATATCGAAGCCGAACAGGCGCTGTCCGTTTGTGGCGCATGGCAAACCGTGCGCCAAGGGCATGCCGGCCAGGTATATTTTCATTTGATGCGGAGGGGTTGAGCGAATGGCTCTGGATAAAGGGGTAGCAATCTACGCAGGCACCTTTGACCCGATCACTTGCGGACATGCGGACATTGCACGCCGCGCCGCCGCGATTTTCGATCACGTCATCGTCGCCATTGCTGCGAGCCTGACGAAGCAGCCATTTTTCTCGCTTGACGAGCGTACGGAAATGGCTCAAGCCGTACTCGCGCCATATCCGAACATCGAAGTCTGCGGCTTCGATGGCCTGCTGATGGACTTTTTACACCAAAAAGGCGCCAAGATTATTCTGCGCGGTCTGCGTGCCGTCTCGGACTTCGAGTACGAATTTCAGATGGCGGGAATGAACCGAAACCTCTATCCTGAGGTCGAAACCATGTTCCTGACCCCCAGCGAGCAATTTACCTTCATCTCGGCGACCTTCGTACGTGAAATTGCCTCACTGGGCGGCGATGTGGGCAAATTCGTTCATCCGCTGGTCAAGGAACGTCTGACCAGCAAGGTAGCGGCCTTGCGGCGCACCTGATTTTTAGTTTTAAGGAAAGAGGGTTTTCTTCATGGCGTTGATAATCACCGACGACTGCATCAATTGCGATGTATGCGAGCCGGAATGCCCGAATGTGGCGATCTCACAAGGTGATGAAATTTATGTCATCGATTCGAGCCGGTGCACGGAGTGCGTCGGACATTACGACACGCCGCAATGCGTGGAAGTCTGCCCGGTCGATGCCATCATCAAGGATGAAAACTGTGTCGAAAGCGACGAGCAGCTGTGGGCCAAATATGAGCAGCTGACCAGCGGCACCTGAGCCCCAGAGACTAGCACCCTGCGCGAAACGGAACGCCCCGCGCCGTATCGAATATCGGCGCAATCAATGACTACGGACTACGCCGCCCGGACATGCGCGGTGCCGACCGGCACGCCTGCGGGCTGCCGGGCAAATACCTGCAACACATCCTGCGCGATCCGCTCGGTTTTTTGCTGCTGTTGGAGTAGATCGCTTTCGGCCTGACGAAGTTCATCAATCCGTTCTTCTAACGTCTCGGTCGCCTGATGAATGCGCTTGATGCTGCTGAGGCGCTGCTTGAGCTGTTTTTGGCGTTCATGCACCTGGACTTCCATCGGCGCCATGATAGTTCTCAGCCATAGCTCGGCATCGCGGTTGGCGCGTTCAAAATTGTGCCGCATCTGTACGGCAATTTCCCCAAAAAATTTCTGCATGACGCTCGTTTTGTCATGCGTCACGAACTGGTACGCCGTATTCAGATGAGTGTCGCACCAGGATTCCAGCCGGTCGATTTCCCTTTGATAGCGCGTCAGCGAAAAGGTCATCGGCGTATCCAACTTGAGACTATGCTCGACGACGAACTTCCGGTAAACCGCCTCGAGCATGGCGTGGATTTCCTGAACATCGCGCTCGGCCTGATCCAGATTGCCGCGTATTACCAGAAAGAAATGCCTCATCGCATTGGAGAGCGTTTTCGAAAAGTTCGCCTCGTTCATCGTATCGCGCGTCGCCGTTGCCAATCGACGCACCACTCCGACGCCCAGATGACCATACAGCTGGTTCGAGAGCTGGGAAAATACGCTGCGCACCGCATAATAACGCTCCAGCGCGGCCTCGAATTCTTCCTTGCGGGCACGGATTTTATTCATCATGTATCCGACAACCCCCTTGTTTTTGCCGCGCAGCTCGGTCAATTCTGCGAGTTGTTCGCCTAGCTCGGAGAGCCGCGCTTCAAGCAGGTTACGCGCACGCAGATCAATGTCGGCAAATTCGGCTTGCGTATTTTCGCGCACGATCTCGCGTTTGGCCGGAATCAGCTTGTTGACCAACGCATTCTCGAACGCATTGATGCGACTGCGGGCTAACAAGGCTTCGTCCCCGTTGATTTTGGCGACCAGTCCTTTTTGCGCCGAGACGGGAAAAATCTGCGCCGTCGGCACGCCCAGCGTCACTGCGCATGTACTCACCTGGCGGTCAATTTCGGCGTTGATTTCAGCGGGCGAGCGCAATTCATCCCATAAGCCATCGATCTTATTGAGCACGATCATTCGGCCTTTACTTCCCCCTCTGGATGCACTGATATAGTCTTTCCAGATAGTCAGGTCGGACAACGTGACGCCCGCATCGGCCGACAGGACGAAAATAGTCGCATCCGCATTGGGCAGCATCGATAGCGTCAACCCCGGTTCAGCGCCAATCGCATTCAGACCGGGCGTGTCGAGAATCACCAGCCCTTGCTGTAAGAGCGGGTGGGGGAAATTAATGATGGCATGACGCCAGCGAGGGATTTCCACCGAGCCGTCCGCGGCGATATCCAACGCCGTATTATCCATTGCATTCTGGGCAAACCCGAGCGCCTTGGCCACATTCAGTGGCACATGCAACACTTCGCTCACCGCGCGCAAAGCAGCGTGCATGGCCTCCGGCGACTCGATATCAAGAGGAACCGTTCTCCAGGCTTCCGGCGACCGCCGGTATTCTCCCACCCCCAGTCCCGAGCCGCGTGTTTCAATGGGCAACAGCTCGATACAAGGCACTTTCCCGGGATCGAACAGCAGCTCGGTCGGGCACATCGTGGTGCGCCCAGCCGTCGAAGGTAGCATGCGATGGCCATATTCGGCGAAAAAAACGGCGTTGATCAGTTCCGATTTGCCACGCGAAAACTCAGCGAGGAAAGCGACGTAAAGACGATCTTCGTGCAGTTTTTCAAGCAGGCGGGCGAAACGCTGCCCCGTCTGCGCATCGGAAAGCTCGTTTTCCGCCAGCCAGCGCTTGTAGCGATCGATTCCCTCGACAAGCTGCGAGCGCCAATGCGTATAGGCGGCAAATTGCTGAGTGAGTGTCATGAGTCAGAAAGGCCGAAAGTGCGGAAAAAAGCAGAAAATGTACGAGAAACAATATGAAACACTCTTTGTCCATAATGTAACACGATTCTTTTTAATCCATCATGCCCTATTCGCTTGGCGCATCGATATGTCCCAAATACGTCACATATGCGACACCCCAAAAATACGGAAAACGCGCCGCCGGTTCACGGCAATCCACCACAGGCAGTGCTTTGACGGGGTAGCGATCACCCAGCGATCGCCGTTTCTTTGCTACTTCTGGCATTGCGGACAGTAAAAGCTGCTGCGCCCGCTTTGGCGCACGCACCGGATCGGCGTACTGCAAACGACGCAGGGCGCGCCCGCGCGATCATAGACTGCGCATTGCATCTGGAAGCTGCCTGCACCGCCATCGCTATGCACATAATCGCGCACACTGCTACCGCCAGCGGCGATCGCGCGCAATAGTGTCATCCGAACGGCTTCGGCCAGACGCACACACTGCGCTCGGGTCAGCCGACCGGCGCGACGCAGTGGCGAAATTCCTGCCAAGAACAGGCTCTCCGCCGCATAGATGTTGCCGATGCCGACAACCAAATGACTATCCATCAAGAGCGGCTTGATCGGTGCGGTGCGCCGACGCGTCGCAGCGTAAAGCCAGCTGCCGTCAAATTGCGGCGAAAGCGGCTCGACCCCTTGGGCGGCAAGCAGGGGATGGGCATAAATATCCGTGCCTGGATGCCAAGCAAGCAGCCCAAAGCGGCGTGGATCACGGAAACGCAGGACGGTATCGGCAAAAACAAGGTCGACATGGTCATGCTTCTGCCAGGTCGTTCCCGGCGGCACAAGGCGCAAACTCCCCGACATCCCCAAATGGACGATCAGCCAGCCATGCTGATTCCCGCCATCGGTCATTCCATCTCCATCCCGTGCCTCACCCCGGCCAGCCGCCGGAATTTCACAGTCGAACAGCAGGTATTTGCCACGCCGCGCAATGGCGACAATGCGCTGTCCGACCAGCGTCGCAGCCAAATCCTCGGTCAATGCGCGACGCAGTCGCGGGACGCGAAAAATGGTGCGTTCGATGCGTTGCCCAACCAGATAGGGCAGCAACCCTTGGCGGCTAACCTCGACCTCAGGCAGTTCCGGCATTGAAACCTCCCAGAAAACTCAATAATATCGGCACACGCTGCTCGTACAAACTGCCCGCCGGCGATCTGCCGAGAATACCAATCCATTTGAAACAGCATTCCTTGGATTGCCACGCCAACGCGCACGACGGCTCACTAATACATCCTGATATGCAGCATCGCAGATACAATTTCGTCGCGGCAAAGTATAGCGCCGTCTTCGTGCATCCTGCGCCATACACTTTTGCTGGAAATCTGACATTAATGTGCAAAAACAAGCTGTAAAAACAAGTTGTTGCGGGTAATATTCATCCTATGGAAACATATAGCAACATTTACCGTTTTCTTGTACCGGCGGCGCTGGTCGCCGTACTGGCGCTGCCCTCCCTGTCATTTTCCGACGGCTTCCTGGCGCAGACAGCGGGCGAACAGGAACCTTCCCAGCCAATGGGGCAGCGCGCCGACACACCCAAAGAAACAGCATCCTCCGCCCCGTCTGCGGATAAAAAAACCGGCAGAACGCGCCAGCATGCGCGCCGCGCGCCGCGCATCTCCCGCCCCTCTACAGACGACAGCCTCACCAACGCCGACGACAATCAGATCGGGCAAACCGTGTTCCAGGTGCTGTTGGCGGAAATCGCCTTGCGGCGCGGAAATCCTTCGCTGGCCAGCTCGGCCTACGCCGATCTTGCCTTGCGCACGCACGATCCCGAAGCGCTCGAACGCACGATCGAAATCGCCCTTTACGGCCGACAGATTGACGTTGCACTGGACGCTGCACGTCTCTGGACGGAACATGACCCCCAATCGGTAAAAGCCTACGAGCTTCAGGCGAGCGTCATGGCTATCGCCCGGCAGACCGACGAGCTGGCGCCCACCCTGTCGCACCTGCTCGAACTGGATGAAGCGAAACGCGCCGACATTCTGCTGGGGCTTCCGCCCCTACTGGCGCAGCTCAACGACCGGCAAACGGCGCTGAACATTGCCGAAACGGTCAGCCGCCCCTATGACAATATGGCTGAGGCGCATTACGCCATCGCCGTCATAGCCGCCTCGGCCGACCAGAATGAACGCGCCCGCACTGAAGCACACCACGCACTTGAACTGCGGCCGGACTGGGAAAAAGCCGCGCTGCTGCAAACGCAGATCCTGTTCCGCGCATCAACGCAGGAAGCCATCGACTTTCTCTCAGGTTTTGTCAATAAAAATCCGCGAGCACGTGAGGCGCAAATTCAGTTGGCGCGGTTGATGGTCAGCGCCAAACGCTACGACGAGGCGCTGCGACAGTTCAAAAATATACTCAAGGACAACGCCAACAATCCGGAAATTCTGTTTTCCACGGCGCTCGTCGCCCTGCAACAAAAAAACTGGGCAGAGGCTGAGAAACATCTCAAGCACCTGCTGACGCTTCCGGAAGCGGACAAGAATACGGCCTTTTTCTTCCTCGGACAGCTTGCTGAAGAAGGCAAACACGTCGATGAAGCACTCGACAATTACGCCAAGGTTCTTGCCGGCGAGCATTTCATATCGGCGCAGATTCGTCGGGCATATCTGCTAGCCAATCAGGGGCGTCTCGACGAAGCGCGTGCACAGTTGCGCGATGCGCCTAGTACAACGGCGCAGGAGCGCGTTCAGCTGACGATTGCCGAAGCCGGATTATTGCGCGAAGCCAAACAATACCGCGCCGCCTTTACGCTGCTCGAAAAAGCACTCAATGCCCAGCCGGAACAACCTGGTCTGCTGTATGAAAGCGCGCTGCTACTGGAAAAACTCGACGGTCTCGACCTGATGGAACGCCGTCTGCGTAAACTCATCAGCCTGCAACCCGACAGCCCGCTGGCCTACAACGCGCTCGGCTATTCGCTGGCCGACCGTAACTTGCGTCTGGATGAGGCGCGCGCGCTGATCGAGAAAGCGTACAAGCTCTCGCCGGACGACTTCTACATTCTCGACAGTATGGGCTGGGTGCGCTATCGGCAAGGCGATCTGCCCGGCGCGCTCGATTACCTCGAAAAGGCGCGTGCCAAAAACAATGACCCGGAAGTCGTCGCCCATTTGGGCGAAGTCATGTGGGCAATGGGGCGCCAGGACGAAGCGCGTACATTGTGGCAGGACATGCAGAAACAGCATCCCGATAACGAAACGCTGAACAGCATCATCAAAAAATTCCTGCCCTGAGCACATCCGGACAAAAGATTGCCATGACATTGTTTTCGCCCTTATGCCGCATCATGGCGGCCTGCTGGCTGGCTATGGCTCTATTCCTGACCGGCTGCGCCCGTTTTCTTCCCGTCCCAGACGCCACGTCGGTAGATCACAAACTTAACGGCTTTATCCTGAACGGTCGCTTTTCACTCACGCAGTTTGCGCACATGCAAGCGGAGCAGCGCCATTCCGGTCGCTTGTACTGGAAATACGAGTCGGCCACGGCAAGTACGCCTGGGGCGAGCGCATCCAGTGAAATTCTCCTCTCATCCCCATTAGGACAGGGCATTGCAGAAATTGTCCAGGATGCGCAGGGGGCGCGCCTGTCAACAGCGGAAGGCAAGACTTTCACGGCTCCAGATGCGGAAACACTGACACAGGAAGTGCTCGGCTACGCCCTGCCGCTCTTACGTTTGGCCGACTGGATTCGTGCTCGCCCCGCCCGCTCCGATGCAGGTGAAACGCGCCGTGACGAATCGGGGCGCCTGACGCACTTGCGCCTCGACGGATGGATGATCGACTATGAATATGCCGACACCAACCCGCAATCGCTTCCGCGCCGGATTCATGCACAGCGTCCGGAGGAATTCGAGCTGCGCCTGATCGTCGATACCTGGCAGCCTCTGCCCGCTGAAGCTGGCACGCCATGAGCTTGCCTGCAGACCCAGCGGCACACCGGGCCGGCTGGCACTGGGACAGCGTTTATCCGGCGTTGGCCAAACTTAACCTTTTCCTGCATGTCGTCGGCCGACGCAATGACGGCTACCACCTGCTGCAAACGCTTTTTCGCTTCATCGATCATGGCGACAGCCTGCGCTTTTCTCCGCGTCGTGACGGCAAACTGCATCTTGTCAAGCCATTGCCCGGCGTTCCTCCCGAGGCCGATTTGTGTCTGCGCGCGGCGCGCCTGCTGCGCGATGTCAGCGGATGCCGGAAGGGCGTCGACATCCATGTCGAGAAACGCCTGCCAATGGGCGGTGGTCTTGGCGGCGGCAGTTCCGATGCAGCCACCGTATTGCTGGCATTGAACCATCTTTGGCGTCTATACCTGCCGCGCCAGCGCTTGCAGGCGCTGGGGCTCTCGCTCGGCGCGGACGTCCCTGTTTTTTTGTTTGGGCGCAATGCCTTTGCCGAAGGCGTCGGCGAAATCCTACATGGCATCGACCTGCCACCCGCTTGGTACGTCGTACTGGAACCACCGATCAGCATTCCCACAGCTGACATTTTTTCCGCTCCGGAACTTCGGCGCAACACGCCGCCCATTCCATCAAGCCGCAATATTTCCTGGTCTCCGGGCTTTGGGCGGAACGATCTGGAACCCGTTGCCGTTCGGCATTTCCCGGTGCTAGCAGAATATCTTGCATGGCTTAGTCACTTTGGTGCGGCGCGTATGACCGGCTCCGGCGCTTGCATATTTGCTGAATTTCCGACACATGAGGCCGCGCAGGCCGTCATTGATGTTTTACCAACCGGTATGCGCGGCTGGCTGGCTGAAGGACTGACCGCGCATCCTCTGCGCACGCTGGCCACCGATTGAGCACGAATCCATACGCAACGGCAATCGACAAGACAGGAAAAACAGAACACATCGACCGTAAGATCCGCCATGAACACCAACTTCATCTTTTCCCACACTCCGCAGATCCACTTTGGTCCAGGCAAACTGGCACAACTCCCGGCCTTGCTGCATCGCAACTGCAGCCGCGTCCTGCTGGTGACGGGAACGACCTCGTTCCGGGCCTCGCCGCATTGCGCCCGGTTACTACAAGGCTTGGCGGCGGAAAATATCCACGTCGATGTCGTCTCGTTCCGCGGCGAGCCGTCACCGGATTTCGTTGATGCGGTCGCGGCGGATTTCCGCGCGCAATGCCCGGATTGGGTTATCGGCATCGGCGGCGGCAGCGCCATTGACGCGGGCAAGGCTATTGCTGCGATGCTGCCGCAGGAAGGCTCGGTACGCGATTTTCTCGAAGGCATGGCCACGCGCCAGCACGACGGACGCAAAATACTGTTCGCCGCCGTGCCCACCTCCGCCGGCACCGGCGCAGAGGCCACCAAGAACGCGGTGCTCAGTATCATCGGCGAACACGGCTTCAAGCGCTCGCTGCGGCACAACAGCTTCATGCCCGACCTCGCCCTCATCGACCCCGAATTGGCCATGGGCTGCCCACCCGCCGTTACGGCGGCCTGCGGCCTTGATGCGCTGACCCAGTTGCTTGAGGCCTATGTTTCGACGCAGGCCTCGCCCATGACCGACGCGCTGGCCCTGAGCGGCCTGCGCCATGTCACCGACGGCTTCCTGCGCGCCTACGAATGTGGCGACGATCTAGACGCGCGTGCCCGCATGGCCTACGCTGCGCTGCTCTCAGGCATCGTACTGGCCAACGCGGGCCTCGGGCTGGTACATGGCTTTGCCGGGCCGATCGGCGGCGCCATCCCGATGCCGCATGGCGAAGTCTGCGGCACACTGCTGGGCGAAACGACGCGCCGAACGATCGAGGCGTTGCAGGCAGACCCAGAAAAACACGCCACAGTGCTTGCCAAATACGCACAGGCAGGCGTCATCCTGAGTGGCCAATCGCCCGCTTCGCCGCAAATAGACTGCCAACGATTGGTCGATACGCTCGATGACTGGATCGAACGCACGCGGATCCCGCGACTGGGACAATATGGCATGCGCATTGGTGACCTTCCTCATATTCTTGACCAAGCACACAACAAGAACAATCCAGTGGGGCTTGATCGGTCGCAGATGAAAGCCATTCTGACAGCACGCTTGTAACGCCCATCTTTTACCGGCCAGGCTGTCTTTTTCCAGCTGTCGTCCATTCGTGCGTCGGTATCCGATACACGGCGCAATCGCTGCCAATCTTTCCTTGATTTTCACGGAACTGCTACGTAACTTGCTCACAGAGAAATGGTTAACAAACACGCAACAATGCGACACCGTTGCTTTCGCTTGGCTAGTATTTTTAACGAAACCCCGCTATAATCCGCGCCTCATCCGCTAGACGCTTATTCAGCGGGTTTTGCTGGGGAGTCGCCAAGTTGGTTAAGGCACCGGATTTTGATTCCGGCATTCGAAGGTTCGAATCCTTCTTCCCCAGCCATTCAGGTTTTCTGATCTCGGGCAGGCAGCAACCTGCCCGTCTTTCTTTGACGGCGCCGTGTCTCGGCGTCACTGGATGCGCGCTATGGCCTACGATAGCCTGATGGTCTTCTCCGGGAACGCTAACCCGAAGCTGGCAGCCGAAGTGGCTCACCGACTCCATGTTTCGCTCGGGCGGGCAAATGTCGGACGCTTTTCCGACGGCGAAGTCTCTGTTGAAATCGAGGAACACGTTCGCGGCCGCGACGTGTTCATCATTCAGCCGACCTGTGCGCCTTCCAACGAAAACCTGATGGAACTGCTGATCATGGTCGATGCGCTCAACCGGGCATCTGCCGCCCGCATCACGGCCGTCATTCCCTATTTTGGCTACTCGCGCCAGGATCGCCGGGTACGCTCTGCGCGCGTACCCATCGCCGCCAAGCTGGTCGCCGACCTGCTGACGGCCGCCGGTGTCCATCGTGTGCTGACGATGGATCTGCACGCGGAGCAGATTCAGGGGTTTTTCAATATTCCGGTCGACAACATCTATTCGTTGCCGATCATGCTGGCCGATGTCTGGAAGCGCGATATCAAGGATCTGATCGTCGTTTCGCCGGATGTTGGCGGTGTCATGCGCGCGCGCGCACTGGCCAAGCGCCTGGAATGCGACCTGGCGATTATCGACAAGCGCCGCCCCAAGGCCAATGTTTCCGAAGTCATGAATATCATCGGCGATGTTGGGGAGCGAACCTGCGTGCTGATAGACGATATCATCGATACCGCCGGAACGTTATGCAAGGCAGCGACGGCGCTCAAAGCCAACGGCGCCCGGTCTGTCATCGCCTATTGCACGCATCCGGTGCTCTCCGGCCCCGCCATCAGCCGCATCAACGATTCCGATCTCGACGAATTAATCGTCACCGATACCATTCCGCTCAGCGAAGAAGCGCAAAAATCGTCGCATATCCGCCAATTGTCGGTCGCCGACGTTTTTGCTGAAACAATCCGCCGCATCAATAACGAAGAGTCGGTCTCTTCGCTCTTCATCGAATGATTTTTTCAACCACCCGGTCTGGTCGCGGGCTGGGTTTGTTTATCAGGAGCAGTTATGCAATTTGAAATCAATGCGAAAACGCGCGTTCAGCACGGGTCCGGAGCGAGCCGCCGCCTGCGTCGCGCCAGCAAGGTGCCTGGCATCGTCTATGGCGGAGCAAGTAAACCGGTTTCCATCGAAGTTGACCACAACGAACTGTTACTGGCCCTACGTAAGGAAGCTTTCCAGTCTTCAGTCATTACGCTAAAACTAGATGGCGCTGCGCAAAGCGTGCTCTTGCGCGACGTACAGATGCACCCCTATAAATCGCTGGTATTACACGTCGACTTCCTGCGCGTCGACGCCAGCCGCGCCATTCACCAGAAAATACCGCTGCACTTCGTCAATACCGATATCGCGCCGGGCGTTAAGGTCGGCGGCGGCATCGTCTCGCACATTATGAGCGACATCGAAGTATCCTGCTTGCCAAAGGACCTGCCCGCCTTCATCGAGGTCGACCTGAAAGATCTGGACATCGGTCAGGCGCTGAGCGTTTCACAGCTGACGTTCCCCAAGGGCGTCGAACCGGTTGCGCATGGTGAGGACGATCCGGTCGTGGTGACGATCGTCGCCAAGAAGATTGAAGCGGCCGAAACGACGGAAGAAGAGGCTGAAGCATCCTCCGATGCTACGCCTACGCCGCCAACCGCCTGATCGCCGGCAATTCCACTCCAGGCCGCCGCAGGTTTTTCCGCCCGCGGCGGTTTGTTTTATCCGAACGCCCATTTCAACATGCCTTCCCCACGTTTGATCGTCGGTCTCGGCAATCCCGGTGCCAGTTATGCCGATCACCGCCATAACCTCGGTTTCTGGTTTGTCGACCAGCTGGCAGACGAACTGAAAATCACGCTTACGCCGCAAGGCAAATTTCACGGGAGCATCGGGCGTTACCGCGAATTATGGCTGCTCGAGCCGTCCACGTACATGAATTCCTCCGGACGCGCCGTCCTTGCGCTCGCCAACTTTTATAAGATTCTTCCAGACGAAATCCTCATCGTGCATGACGACCTTGACCTGCAACCCGGCGACATCCGCCTCAAGCATGGCGGCGGTCACGGTGGTCATAACGGCCTCAAGGACATCCAGGCCTGCCTATCAACGCCCGATTTCTGGCGCCTTCGCCTGGGCATCGGACACCCCGGCGAACGCAGTGAAGTCATCAACTACGTCCTCAAGGCACCGCGCAAAGAAGAACAGGCGCTGATCGACCGCGCACTCGACCGCTGCCTGCTCGCCTGGCCACAGATTGCCGCCGGCGATTACGCCGCAGCACAGCGTGTACTGCATGTCAGGGAAACCGAAAAGTAAGCCGTTATCCCTGACCCCTTGCAGCCCTTGAATTTCCTGTATTTCAGGGGCGCGGATGGCAACACTGTTATTCGGCCTTTTACCCGCCCCCCATCTTTCAGCCCCCCGCCTCAGACGCCTATCGGCCTGTTCATTCACTGCGCTCTCCACACTCGCCGTATTGTCGGTTAGACGTCGCCTAGTAGAAAACTGGCTCGATTAGCGATAAATGCATACAAAAACCGCCGTAATCATCGTCACGGCGGTTCGGCATATTTTTCCCTCTACCGCCGGATGGATGGATTTCACAGCCGGACGATGAAGGAGCAGAATTCAGTGTTTACTTTCTGACCTCAATTTTGGCCAGTTTTTCGTAGAAGCGGACGATGGCGCTATGGTCATTGGCGCCCATATCATCCACTTTAAGCGCCTGCAAAGTTTCCATGACATTGGCGGTCAGCGGTACGGCGACATTGAGATTGTGCGCGGTATCGAGCGCATTCTGCAGATCCTTGATATGCAGTTCAATACGGAAGCCCGGTTTGAAGTTGCCGTCGAGAATCATCGGCACCTTGGCATTCATGACCGTGGATCCGGCCAGCCCTCCCTTAATCGCGTCGAAGACCGCTTCCGGCTTGACGCCGGCCTTGGTGGCCAGAACAAGGGCTTCCGAGACGGCCGCAATGTTGAGGGCAACAATGATTTGGTTGGCAAGTTTGGTGACGTTGCCCGCGCCAATATCGCCGACGAGGACAACGGAAGACCCCATTTTTTCGAGAATCGGTTTGACCGTTTCAAAGGTTTTTTTGTCTCCGCCAACCATGATGGCAAGCGTACCGTCGATGGCTTTGGGTTCGCCGCCAGAAACAGGGGCATCGAGCATAGTGACGCCCTTGGCCTTGGCTGCGGCGCAGATTTCCTGCGAGGCAGAAGGAGCGATCGAACTCATATCGACGAGAATGGCGCCAGGCCGGGCGCCTTCGAGTACGCCGTCTTCACCCATCACGGCTTCTTTGACATGCGGTGAATTGGGCAACATGGTAATAATGATGTCGCTTTGCGCAGCCACGTCCTTATTTGACTTGGCCGCAACGGCGCCTAACGCGACTAGGTCATCGGTCGGGGCAAATTTGTCGTAAACCGTCAATGCGTAGCCGGCCTTGATCAGATTTTTTGCCATCGGCCGTCCCATGATGCCTATTCCGATAAATCCAATGTTCATATCCTGCTCCTGTCTTTTGTTTTATGCGCTGCGTGCGCGGGCAAGTCCAGAATATCCGGGTAGTTCGGCCGGAATTACACGCCGAAGCGCCGAATCCGTCGATGCAGGCAGACGTAAAAATACGGAAAACCTCAGAAAATTCATCCACCGGCATCGCCACGATTGTACGCCTGCGCCCATATTTTGAGGCATGTCTCCTTAGCCTCTACACGCTGTCAGTTGAGGCATCGGCAAAGTGAAACTGCGGGAAAACGCTGCCAGCTCGTACCGGCTTACCCTGCCTGCAGAACACCTTTCTTCTAACCGCCGTCCTTCTTCTAACGATCTAACGAAAACGGTTGATCAGCGCACGTGAAGTCATCGCCGCTTGGCGGGCAGCCTGCGCAAAATCCTCTCCCTTGCCGGCATAAAGAATGGCCCGCGAATTATTGACGATAAGCCCCGTACCGCATGCCGTACGTCCCGCTTTCAGCGTTGCCTCCACATCACCGCCTTGCGCACCAATGCCAGGCACGAGCAACGGCATCTCGCCGATAATCCGGCGGACGCGGGCAATTTCGCCCGGGTACGTCGCCCCCACAACGAGACCGCATTGCCCGTTCATATTCCAGTCACGCGCCACGATCCCAGCCACATGTTCATAAAGTTTTTGGCCGCCCACATCAAGAAACTGGAGGTCGCTTCCGCCCGGATTAGATGTTCGGCAAAGCAGAAAAACGCCCTTGTTACGATACGCCAGATAAGGCTCGACCGAGTCACGCCCCATATAGGGGTTGGCGGTGATCGCATCACCACAGTAACGCTCGAAAACTTCAATGGCGTACTGTTCCGCCGTACTTCCAATATCACCGCGCTTGGCGTCGACGATCACTGGAATGCCGGGATGGTGATCATGGATATGGGCAATCAGCGCCTGCAGCTGATCTTCGGCACAGTTCGCGGCAAAGTAAGCAATCTGCGGCTTGAAGGCGCAGACGAGATCGGCCGTCGCATCAACGATAGCGCGGCAAAATTCAAAAATGGCCTCTGGCCGCCCCTGGAGATGCGTCGGGAACTTCATGGGATCGGGATCCAGCCCAACGCAAAGCAAAGAATCATTTTTCTGCCAGGCAGCCTGCAACATCTCAATGAAAGTCATGATATGGACACATCCGAAATATAGTATCGATACGTTATTGTCTCACCGCATACGACAGTTCGCACCCTCCATTTATACCTGCACGAAAACCCGGATTGCTTAGAGCAGTTCGTCAAGAAACGGGCAATGATTTCGCTGTCCGTCTAGCATCGGCTACCACCCCGGTATATAGTTGAATACCTTGGCGCGCTGGCATTGAGGGCACGGTATAATCTTCCGGTCAGCATAAAAGTACAGGCATGGTATCGGAAACTCGACAAATGGCACGTTTATGATCAGGGAAACGCTGTATCAGGTATTGGGAGTCCCCGCCTCCGCATCAACAAATGAGATCGAAGCGGGGTATCAACGCGCGCTTGCCGTACTGGAAGCATCCGAAAACCGCATGAACCGCGAGGATTACGACTTCCGCCGCACACTGATTCTGCTCGCCCGGGACACGTTGAGCGACCCAGTATCCCGCATGGGTTACGATGACAAGCTGATGGCACGCCGCGGTTCCGGCACGGCTTCCGCCGATCGTAAAGGCGCAAAACCTACCCCGGTCTCCGCCCGACTGCCCGCTCCCGACCGCCTGGCCCAGGCCGCCGATACCCCGCCGATACGTTCCAGAGCCATGACGTACCACGCTGATGCAAACGAAGCATCAGGCAGTCTGGGCAGCTTTCGGGCTTCGTCATTTTCTCTGTCGAGTCACAGCTCATCACCGCTTCGCTCGCTGCTCGCTATCATGATGACTGTCGTCATTCTGGCGGTCATGTTGCAGTCTTACCTTGTGTATTCATCACGTGTTGAGCGCGCCTACAACGAAAAACTGGCCGCTGCCACCGCCAATGCAGAAGAAAAACTAATCATTCAGGACTATTACCATAAGTATGGCGAGCGCCTGGCCTCAGCGGATGAAGCGCGCCGGCGTGATCTTGAACATCGTCAGCGTGCAGCCGAAGCGCTTCAGGCAGAACGCGAGAGGGCGCGCGCAGAGCGCGAAGCGCAGCAGCGGCAGGAAGCGGATCGCCGCTACGCCGATCGTGTTTCTTTCGATCTGCGGCGTGCGGAAGAAGCCGAACGGCGCGAGGAAAAACGCGCACAGGAAGAAGCGCAGCGCAAACAGCGCGAAGAAGCCGAACGCACCGAGCGTATGCAGCAGCACTGGCGTTCAGTGATGCAGCCGCAGTCGCACTGAGGAACCGCCCCCGATGGACAGACCGGAAACGCTCACCCTACCCGAAGCCAGCAGGCCGCGCAGCCAAGCGCGCCCCTCCGATATACAAAAGCACACTTTTTTCACGGGTACAACGCGCGTTTTCCTCTTTGCCGCCTTCTTGTTTTTTCAGCTTTCGGCCTGTTCGTGGTTTGAGGATTCCTTCGAAACCGCCCAGTTCGTCGGCAAATGGAAATCGTCGCGCGCTGAGACACCCATCCGGCTTTACAACAATGGCGAATGGGAAATCCAGGCCCCTGACGGTTCCATCCAGCAATATGGCGTCTGGCAACTGGTCGATAAGAAAATCCTGTGGAGCAACCTGCACAATGGCCGTATCAGCCATGAGGCAAAAACCGTCCTGGCCGTCTCGCCGCGAGAGTTCAAGCTACGTGAGCGGAACGGCAGTACAACCACCTTCGTCAAGATTGACTGAGCACCATGCCTGCATCCCAGCTCTCACCCGGCCATGCGCCCAGCCATTACGACATCCTCGAAGTCAGTCACACTGCAAGTCCTGAGGTCATTCGCGCCGCCTACCGCAGCCTGATGCAACGCTACCACCCGGACAAAAACCCCGGCGACAAACAGGCGGCGGAACGTGCCGTACTGGTGGCGCAGGCTTATGAGACGCTTGCTGATGCCGAGCGACGTGCAGCCTATGACCAATCGTTGAATGAACTGTACGGTAATGTGTTCGGGGTTTATAACGATGCCACAGCGACATCATCGGCAACTTACGGACAAGAAGAAAGAAGCTACTCACGGGAACACCCGCATATTCGAGCCACTTCCCCAAAGAGCCGCATTTCTTTCATCATCCTGTTGTGTGCCTGCGTTCTGATCGTCGCCGTCTTCTGGGTGTTGATCATCACAGTCAGACGAATAGCCACCCCCGGTCCGCACAGATCGACGCCTCCGGTTAACCCGCCCGTCACCGCGGAAGCCCCGCCGCACGACTCACCCACTGTACGGCGCCGGCTGCGTATCATGCAGACCGCTCCGCAATCCGTGCAATCGACACCACCGCTGCCACAAGATGATGCTTTGCCCGTACCAGGCGCGGCGACAGCAGAGAAAAAAAATACCACGGGTCGCGAAATCCCCGCACTGGTCACTGATCTTTCCGTTGCGCTCATGAACCCGAAAAATCCGGGGGAAGCGACCGGCTACCGGCTCGAAATTCCGGTCATCGCCATCCGCTTAGGTGGCAAGCAGACGATCAGCGCGCGCGACCATTTGAGCAATATGGCAACTTCCATCCGCCAGGCACTCGAAGATCGCCTGCAAGCGGCGGATTACGACAGCCTGATGACATTTAATGGCGAAGTCGATCTGGCACGCCAGATTCTCACTACCATTGCCCAGGCGACCAGTCTACCGGTCTGTGCCGAGGATGCCGGACAGGATGCGGACGATTGTTACGGCCTAGCCGCTGTACGGCTGCCGGAAGCTTACGTCGTCAAATAATTATGTACTGTGCAGGATGACAATAGGGGGGATCAGTGCAACCAATCACCGCATGGCGGTGCCCCCAATCCACCCAATGCGCTTTTCACTTTTGCCACGCATCAAGCCCCTGCCTGCTGATCTGGAGTATCCACCAGGCACGTCGAACCGACAGTATGCATTCAACGGCACGCTGCTATGGGTTGACGACAGCCGGTTTTCCACCGCCACAATGCCGTATAAACCATTACGCTAAATTTAAAGAATACTAGGCCTACCTTCGTCCCCGCTCACTAGGGCAATACCTCACGGAGTTTGGATAACGCTAGGCCTGCCAAACCCACCTCCACTCGACGGGGCAACACCTTTCGGAGCAATGCTTTGCCGGAGCGTCGCCGTGCGGTTGAAAACCGGCGCGCCTGGTCTGGCATCGACACGATCGACGACAAAATAGCCGTGCCGTTCGAACTGGTAACGATCCTCGGCTTGCGCCGTCTTGAGCGAGGGCTCAAGACGGGCGATGACGGTGCGCATACTGTCCGGATTGAGATCGTCAAGAAAATTACGTTCGACGCCCTCGGCATCGCCCTCACGGCGCGCACCCGGTGCGGGCGCAGCGAAGAGGCGGTCGTAAAGACGCACTTCGGCGGAATACGCCTCGGCCACCGAGACCCAATGCAGATTCCCCTTGACTTTGATGCTATCCGCGCCTGGCGTGCCGGACTTGGTATCCGGAAAGTAGTTGCAATGCACGGCGACGACGTTGCCGTCGACATCCTTGTCGCAGCCCGTGCACTCGACGATGTAACCATAACGCAGACGTACGCGATTCCCCGGATAGAGGCGATGGTAGCCCTTGGACGGCGTTTCCATGAAATCCTCGCGCTCGATCCACAGTTCGCGCGAGAACGGCATCGCGCGCTTGCCCAGCTCCGGTTTCAACGGGTGGTTGGGTGCAAAGCATTCTTCGCTTTGCCCGGCCGGATAGTTGTCGATGATCAGCTTTAGCGGGTCGAGCACGGCGACTCGGCGCTCGGAGGATTCATTGAGCACTTCGCGCATGCAATCCTCGAAGACTGCGTAATCGATCAGGGAATCCGCCTTGGATACGCCGATGCGCTCGGCGAACAGACGGAATCCTTCCGGCGTATAGCCGCGCCGACGCGCGCCGACGATGGTCGGCATGCGCGGATCGTCCCAGCCGGAAACATGTTTTTCCTCGACGAGCTGGATCAGCTTGCGTTTGGACAGCACAACGTAGGTCAAATTCAGGCGGGAGAACTCAATCTGCTGCGGCAGCGGACGTTGCATCAGCCCACCTTCGGCCAGCCGCGCAAGCAGCCAGTCGTAGAAGGGGCGCTGATCCTCGAACTCCAGTGTACAGATCGAGTGCGTGATATTTTCCAGCGCGTCCTCAATCGGGTGTGCGAAGGTGTACATTGGATACACGCACCACTTGTCGCCCGTATTGTGGTGCGCGGCGTGACGAATACGGTAAATCGCCGGATCGCGTAGGTTGATGTTCGGCGAAGCCATATCGATCTTGGCACGCAGAACGTGGGCGCCGTCGGGAAATTCACCCGCTTTCATGCGTTGAAACAACGCACGGTTTTCCTCAATGCTGCGATTGCGATAAGGCGAATCCTGCCCCTGTTCGGTCAGCGTACCGCGACGGGCGCGCATCTCCTCGGCGCTCTGGCTATCGACGTAGGCATGGCCGGATTCGATCAGATATTCCGCGCAGGCAAACATCCAGTCGAAATAGTTGGATGCGTAATAGAGGTTGTTCTCATCGCCCTCATCCCAGGAAAAACCCAGCCAGCGCACGGCTTCGGTGATGGAATCGACATATTCTTTTTCCTCTTTTTCCGGGTTGGTATCGTCGAAGCGCAGGTGGCAGCGGCCGCCATAATCACGCGCCAGGCCGAAGTTAAGGCAAATCGATTTGGCATGTCCCAGATGCAGATAGCCGTTCGGCTCAGGGGGAAAGCGCGTGCGGATTTTTGCCGGATCGGGCTCGCCCGCCAGCTGCTGCGCCGCCAGGCCAGGCGCTCCTGACCAGCGACGTATCGTATATTTCCCTGCAGCCAGATCCGCGTCGATATGGTTGCGGATGAAATTGGTCGCGGGCGTCGTCGGGCTATCTTTCAAAGCATCTTTGCGAGTGTTTTCTGGGGCGTGGTTCACGGCAAAATCCTGAGAATTGAGGGAGGGCTGTCTGTCAGAAAAACGGTGGTGGGCAATATTGTATCAGTCTGCCCTGCGCGCTCGCAGTACTTATCGACAGGCATCGATAAGCTCGGCGCCAAAGGTAAACGACTCACGGCGCCCGTCCATATTCGGCTCATCCACCGGCATCTACTTGCACGATGACTGGCTTTTGAAGCCGGAATGTCTTGGTCATTGCACGGAATATTTTTAGCCAAACTGGCGGCAACAACCAATAGATGGCTGCGATTCCGGTCAACAACGAAAGCGGCTCGCTAAAAAAGCCAATGAGGAACCACGCGCGCGCCTTCAGCAGCATCAAAGGACATCGTCCCCGGTCAGAAGGTCAATGCCGACGCTGACGAGATGATGGGTGATGCGCGACGATCAGGAAATTTGAGGCTCGCGGCAAGAGTCCAAGCGGCCTTGCGTCAGGGAGAGCCGCCTGGCTCTCCCATCTTTTTCCATGCAGGTTTATTTGGGACGCGAACCTGTCGGGAATGGCCAGGCGCCGGAAGGATTCAGAGCCGACTTAATACCGGGGGTTGCCGCCGTAGACGGCGCTGCCTTTGTTACCGCTTTTGCTACTGGCTTGCTGGCTGCTTTTTTCACCGCCGCCTTCACTGCGGGTTTCGCTGCAGATTTTACTGCGGGCTTTGCGGCCGCTTTCTTCACTGCCGGTTTGGCGGCCGCTTTTTTCGCGACGACCTTGGCGGCAACCTTCTTCACCGCAGCCTTAGCCGCAGGCTTCGCTGCTAATTTTGCTGCGGGCTTTACGGCCGCTTTCTTCACTGCCGGTTTAGTGGTCGCTTTTTTCGCGACGACCTTGGCAGCAACCTTCTTCACCGCTGCCTTAGCTGCGGGTTTCGCTGCAGATTTTGCTGCGGGCTTTGCGACCACTTTTTTTACTGCCGGTTTGGCAACCGCTTTTTTAGCGGCGACCTTGGCGGCAACCTTCTTCACCACTGCCTTAGCTGCAGGCTTCGCTGCAGATTTTGCTGCGGGTTTTGCGGCTACTTTTTTCACTGCCGGTTTGGCGGCCGCTTTTTTGACGGCGACCTTAGCGGCAACCTTCTTCACCGCTGCCTTAGCTGCAGGCTTCGCTGCAGATTTTGCTGCGGGCTTTGCAACCGCTTTCTTCACGGCTGGTTTAGCTGCCGCTTTTTTAACGGCAGGCTTTTTAGCCGCTGATACTGCATTTGCCCCTGTTTTTTTGGCACTTGTCGCCATTCCTACCTCCTTCTTTGATGACATGAATAAAAACTACCTGGAAAACCACAACACCAGCATTCCCACCACATCAATAGCCGACTTACAAAAGTGGAAACGACCGATAAGAAAGCATCAGCAAGACGCCCAACCCCAACAATAAAGCAATCACGCCTATTGGCAGCAGATACGGAATCGGCGACAACACTCACACCGCTTGCCATCGAATAAATGCCGCCGGCAAACACAGAAAAATGGGATAAAAACGCCGGGGGTACAAAAGTGCAATCATGGCGATGCGCGCTCATCGGCGCGATGACGAAGGAAAGCAGGCGCGCCCTGCCGGAAAACAAAAAGTGGAAGAAGTTTTTTCTACCGCCAGGGCGATCGAACCGCCGCGCGACGATTGGCTCATCGCTGGTACGCCGCAGGCCGTTTTTGCCGCGTCCACGCGATAAAACTGTGTCATTGTTATGAAGCAACGGTCCGTTCAATTCACCAAGAGCCCGGAACTTATTAATGCAAACTTGATGCAAACGGCGTGTGTGGAGAAACCGCCTATTCGCACCACCTCAACAACGCATAAACCGTAAAAACCCCACAAAAAGGCCGCAGGGAAAAGGCTAACAGAGCCAACACGGCCAACGCCTAAAAATCGCCCGATTGCGCCGGCCTTGTCATTCGCGACCAATTGTAGTAAGCAAGCCGACTTGACGCAAGAACTATTTTGTGTTCAGCGAAATTCTTTGACAGATTTGTCATATCAAAGCAGCGCCTGCTCCAACGATGCGCTGCCACACGAAGAAAGGCCCCGGGTCTGTCTTGCGCCCCGGCGCAATGTCCGAATGCCCAACGATTGCCGTAATCGGGAAAGCGCGCGTCAATATTTCAATCAGGGCGTTCAGGCTCACATACTGCGCTTCTTCAAACGGCTGCTCATCGCACCCTTCCAGTTCGATGCCGATGGAAAAATCATTGCAGCGATCGCGGCCTTGCCAGCAAGATACGCCGGCATGCCAGGCACGCTGCAGACAGGAAACAAACTGAACGCACTCACCATTACGGCGAATCAGAAAATGCGCCGAAACATGCATCCCATCGATCGTGGCAAAGAATGGGTGCTCCGTGGCCGGTAACGTATTGGTAAAAAAACGCTCAATGGCATCACCGCCAAATTGATTGGGCGGCAGGCTAATCGCATGAATCACCAGGAGGGAAATGACAGTCTTCGGCGGACGCGCGTCATGATTGGGAGATGGCACACGCCGCGCGGAAACCAGCCAGCCGTCGGAACTCAGGCCATCGCCATCAACCAACCGATGCCCAACCGCCCCAATCACCCCAATTCCCTCAACCGCCAGCGTATTCATGTATCGATTCCCAGACGCTCAATACGGTAACGCAGCGAGCGGAAGGTTACGCCAAGCAGACGAGCCGCTGCCGTTCGGTTGTCACCCGTTTTGACCAGCGCATCGAGGATTAGCTGACGCTCAAAGCGATTTACCTGGTCGTCGAGCGTCCCCCCGGCATCGACCACGCCCTCAATCCCCGTTTCTGAAAGCTGCAAATCTTCCAGCGCAATTTTTCCGTCGATGCATAACGCGGTGGCGCGTTCAAGAATGTTCTCCAGCTCACGCACATTGCCCGGGTAAGCATAGGCGGCGAGCGCCTGCCTGGCCTCCGGCGACAAACTGGGCGGGTTATCGCCGCACAGGCGCTTCAACGTCGCATCAACCAATATCGGAATATCCTCCTGCCGCTCGCGCAAGGCCGGCATATGCAATTCGATGACATTGAGCCGATAGTACAAGTCCTGACGGAAAGTCCCGGCATCCACACAGTCTTTGAGTTGGCGATGGGTCGCCGAAATAATGCGGACATCGACAGGTTCCTCGACGGCGCTCCCGACTTTGCGTACCTTTTTTTCCTGGATGGCGCGCAATAGTTTGACCTGCATGGCCAACGGCAAATCGGCCACCTCGTCGAGGAACAGCGTGCCGCCATTGGCAGCCTGAAAAAAACCTTCCCGGTCGCTATCGGCGCCTGTAAACGCACCCTTGCGATAGCCGAAAAATTCGCTCTCCATCAAATTTTCCGGAATCGCGCCGCAGTTGACCGGCACAAATGGCGCGGCATGGCGGGCACTTTGCGCATGAATTGAGCGCGCCGCCAGCTCCTTGCCGCTGCCCGACTCGCCGGAAACATAAACGGGCGCCTGGCTGCGCCCGACTTTATCGATCATTTCGCGGACAGCCAGCATCGCCGGAGATTCGCCGATCAGGAGCGTTCCGCCCGCTGTTTTCTTTTCCGACGCACCACCGCCCGCCGGCTCGGCAGACAGATTCAGCGCCGATTTGACCAGTGTGCGCAACTGATCCAGCGCAACCGGCTTGGAGAGGTAATCAAACGCGCCCGCCTTCAGCGCCGAAACAGCATTGTCGGTACTGCCAAACGCCGTAATCACGGCGACAGGCGTCGCACCGTAATCTGATCCGATCAGGCGCACGATTTCCAGGCCGTCGCCATCGGGCAGGCGCATATCGGTCAGACACAGGTGATAACGTTCGCGCGCCAGAAACGCTTTGGCTTCTGCCACGCTGCCCGCACAATCCGCCGACAGCCCCATGCGCGCCAGCGTCAAATCGAGCAATTCACGGATATCCGCCTCATCATCAATGACCAGAACCCGCATTTCCGTTGTTTTCGCGCGCGCGCCAGCTTTATTTATTGACATTCATCATTCCTCCCCACGATACAGAAATCCGCACCCGTTTCGCTTGGTACAAGATCGAGCTGTGCGCCATTGGCTTCACACAGCTCGCGCGCAATATACAAACCCAGTCCTGTCCCGCGGCTGTGCGTCGTAAAGAAAGGTTCAAAAATCTGCTCGCGCAGCGACTCTTCAACGCCCGGCCCATCATCAATCACATGAAATTCGACAGTTCCCTTGCGCACACCGTCCTTGACACGCAACAAAATACTGCACGCCTCCTGATGGGAATGACGCAGGGCATTGCCCGCAAGATTCCAGAGGACCTGATGGAAATGCGAGCGGTCGAAGCACAGCATGCCGAGTCCGCTCACCTCCTGGCGCACGGTATCCATTGCGACGTTCTCCTTGATCGAATATTCCTCGACAAACAGCGGTAGCATCTGCCGCAGATCGATCAATTCCCGATGCAGGCGATCCCGCCGGCCGACTGCGAGTACGTCGCTGACGATGCGTTCGACGCGCTGCGTGTTCTCGATGACAATGCGCAGCAAACGCTCGCTCACCGGGTCGTTTTGCGTCTCGGCCAGCAACTCGCTGGCGTGCTGGATCGCCGACAGCGGATTGCGGATTTCATGGGCGATACTGCCCGTCAGGCGTCCCAGCGCCGCCAGCTTGATTTGCCGTGCCTGCGTCTGTACGCGCTCCATATCCTCAAGAAAGACCAGAACGTCCTGCCCCAGGCTATCGGTCGCGAGAAAACGCGCCTGTAGACGCATACCGCTGGCCGGCGCACGCACGAGCACATACGCATCGCTCGGCATTGCGCACCAATTAACGAAACTGCGGGAAAGCTCACTGGAATAATCAGCCAGCAGGCGCCCCGTGGGGTCGCCGAGTCCGAGCAGCTCGCAGGCACGCGGATTATGCTGCCAGATCATGCCGTCGCGCTTGAGCACCAGGATGCCGTCCTGCATCTCCTCGATCACGCGCTGACTGACCAGCATCTGGTTATGCAGGTCGATGCCGCGCTGACGGGCCAGCGCCTCATTGGTAATCACCCGCCTGGCAAGCAGATGCGCTGTCACGGCAACGCCGAAGAAACCGATACAAAACAGCCCCGTCTGAAAGAAATCGCCCAGCACGAAGCCGGTCACAAGCCCCCGATAGGTCTGCTCGAGCAGCACGGACAGCGTAGCCATTGCGGCATAAAACAACACCAGCCGCCCTTGCCCAACCAGCCCCGCGCCGGCCAGGGTTACCAGCAGCATCACGCCCAGACTACCGAACAGCTCACCGTTGAAGTGGATCAGCGTGATAAAAACAGCAATATCCGCCAGCACCTGCAAGCTCACCTGCCAATTGAAATGGCGGCGGAAAACACGCGCACTGATCAGCGCAATGGCCATAGCCAAAAAATAACCACCCGTAATCGCACGGACCTGGTTGATACTGAAAGGCTGGAAAGAAGCGGGATTGACCAGCGACACGACAAACAGCAGTCCGGCCAGGAAAAACCGGTAGGCGCTGAAATAAAGCAATGACTTCCAGTGTGCTTCGGAGAAATGGATTTCCTTCGGGCGCTTCAACTTTTCTGCGCCTACCTCCCTGCGTTCAGGCATCCAGTCCGTCAGCATGGCGAGCGATGCTCCCCGGCCGCTTTTTCCAGGTCACGATGCTCGCGCGAGCAGAAATGCCGGCCACCGGAATCGACGCCTTCATCGGGCGAAAAAAACGCCCCGCAATACGCACATCTGACCGTATGGACTTCCGCGCCCGCGGCCGTCGACGTCTGCGTCGGGCGTGAAGCGCGCGCATGGTTGTCCCTGGCAAAGAACCACGGGCGCAACAGCCGGAAAAAAATCCATCCCACGGCAAGAATAAAAAGAAACTTCATGTGGAAAGCATAGCAGAACTTGGCGGACAATCGCGCCGATGGACGCTTCTGTCAGACAGAAAAACCAGCAGGCTTTACCGTCAATGAGGTTCTTTCCTCCGGCATCCGGGCATGAAACTCAGGGGCAATCGTTCAAGGACAATATGCAGTCGGCTGATCAGGCGTCTTTTCAGATCAGTGCGTAAAGACCCGCACGCGATAAACGGGCGAACGCGCAGGGTTCTGTACCTGCGGCTGACGCCCCTGGAATACCAGGCTGCCGCCGGCTCTGGACGGTGACTTGTCCGCCTCCCAGCCCATGGGCGCAAGCGTGTAGGGGTTGCGCAATGCTTCTGGCGACTTCGCCAGCCAGTCGGGCATATCCGCCGCTTCAAGACCCGCGCTGTAAGCTGCCAGTTGCAGCAGCACCAGCCGGCGATGGCCTTCCACATCATGCGCACGCTCGATATAACGCTGTATGTCGGGCTGACCCATCTCCAGCAATATATTGCCCAGTTGATTACGCAGCCCGAAATAGGGGCGCTTCCACCACGGCTGGCCAATAATGACCTGTTCCTGCGCCACCCGCGTCACCTGCGCATCGATCTGGTCGGCAGGCACATCGGCCAGCCGCATGGCTACGCGGTATGCGCGATAAAAGCGGTTGAGCGTCTCATGATGCAGATAAAACTTCTGCGAAATCGCGAGTGTCTTTTCTAGGCGCGCCACCATGGACGCTTCGTCCTTTCCGGGAAAATTCCCGGCAGCCAGACGACGCAATTCCTGACTCATATCAGTATTGAACGAACTCACCATCCAGCGTCCCTCACCTGCCAGCGCGGCGGAAAGATCGGCCTCACTGGACAATGCAGCCTGCCACCGCGCCGTATGGGCGCGCGCCAGCACAGGATGACGCAACAGGAGATGGCTGACGACGCGCTGCTGGCGCATCTGCATGGACAAGGCGATCATGCCGCCGATCAGCGTACGCGAACCGGCCATAAGACGCTGATGCAGACGGGCATTGTGCTCCAGTAGCAGCAACGCCTGCGCCGCATCGCCCCCGTGCAGCAGCAAGGCTGCCTGCATCAAAACCAGATCGGAGGCCGCAACCAGATCGCCGTAGTAAGGCATCGCCACGGCAAGATCGGGCGGGATGACTTCCTCGTATTCCGGCATTTCCAGCAACGAGCGATAGCGCCGGAGGACATGCGCATACTGTTTCAGCGCAGCGCGAATCGCGCCCTGACGCGGTAGCCAGTATTCCAGACAATCGTCACGCTCCACCGGGCAGCGCAAGGCGTTGATCTCGAGCGGCTGATGCGGCCACGCCTGCACGGTAGATGAGCGCGCTTGCCCCGTCTGGCGGCGATCGGCGTAATCCTGCATCTGCGCCGCGAAAAAGCGCATCCCCGCCGCCAGTGCATCTTCGCCAACCGGCGCCCCAAGCCCTAGCAGAACAAAGTAAGCATTGCGCTGCATGGCCTCGGGCGGTGGCGGTGTAAATACGATCGCCTGCGCCACCTCGGGCAGCAGCGCCTCGTCTTTCCGGTTGATCAGCCAGAAAATCGTCACGGCAAGCAGCGCCAGCGTCAGCATGCCGGCCAGCAGCCAACCGACAAGGCGCAATAGGGTTTTCATCAGCGGCGGCATGACACCTCGAGCTATTCAACGAAAAAATCATTTTAATCGCTCCGCGCTGGAACCGGCGGATGTCTGCTCCGCAAGCGTCCGGGCGATCACACAGGCTCATAAAACCTACGCATCACTTGCCGTCATCAACTTGCACGAAGCGCTTTTCAAGCGGCAAAACACGCCTTGCCAGAAACGCCCACCACGCAGCAGCAGCGCAGAAAAACATGCCCGGAAATGTCGCGTCCGGAATAACACGCAGAATGGCACGCTTTTTTGTTACCCGCATACACACTCATACACAAGGCTCAGGCCGTGCTGACCCCGGCCGGAAAATGGCCGGAAAGTCACCGAAGTCCTCGGCGATTTGCCCTCAGGGGATTTGACGCAGACACGCCGGCCGCGTAGAATCGCCGCCGTTTGTGGGGGGGTAGCTCAGCTGGGAGAGCGCCGCGTTCGCAATGCGGAGGTCGAGGGTTCGATCCCCTTCCTCTCCACCACATGCCCTGTATCTCAAGCGCGGGATGATTGCTGCACCAATGCAAATCCTGCGCTCTTCGTCACCGGGGTGATGTAGCTCAGTTGGTTAGAGCGACGGATTCATAACCCGTAGGTCGGCAGTTCAATTCTGCCCATCACCACCACCAATACTTTCCAAGCAGTCCAACAAAGGCCGGAAACCTCAAGCAAACACAAGGGTTCCGGCCTTTCTGTATTTGCGAAAAGTTCGGGGCGATCCGGTGAAAAATAGCGCATCGGCGCTGCCGTGCCCTGGGCAGCCGCGCCAGTAAATACGGAGGCATGGGACATGGGCACAGCCCAATGCTTACCTCATTACCTTAGCCTTCCCACTCGTTCGCGTGCGCGGGATGCGCGGACAGAAGGGGGCGCAGCCTAATACCAAATCCCACTACCGCAAATTGCCCCTGCCGTAGGCTGGCAATTACCGCAGGCTTGACCCTTGCCACAGGCCTATTCAGCGGCCAGCGCTTGACAATAAGAAACCAGACGGTTGATGTTGCGTCGGGTCAAACATATCTCGGCAAAGGCTGAAACTGTATCCGCGCTTCGCCCTGCCGCCAGACACTGCCTGGTGAGTTTTTCAGTCTGCTGCGTGGTCAGGCTCAAGCAGCCGGGTTCGCGCAGCAGAATACTGACCAGCCCCCGGCCAAAAGTCCATTTGTGCACATAGCGTTCAATCAATGTCACCGACCAAGGCAGCGCCGTATTGCTGGATAGCCACCCCCAATCCCACCGATCCTGATAACGTTCGATCAGCGCCTCCGACCAGGGCAGCGCCGTATTGCTGGATAGTTCCCCCCACTCCCACCGATCCTGATAACGTTCGATCAGCGCCTCCGACCAGGGCAGCGCCGTATTCCAGGATAGCCCCTTCCAATTCCACCGATCCCGATAACGTTCGATCAGCGCCTCCGACCAGGGCAGCGCGATATTTCTGGATAGTCCCTGCAAGAAAAAGAAATCCAAAAGACTACGCCTTCGTCCCCGCCAATCCCACCGCTCCTGATAACGTTCGATCAGCGCCTCCGACCAGGGCAGCGCCGTATTGCTGGATAGTTTCCCCCACTCCCACCGATCCTGATAACGTTCGATCAGCGCCTCCGACCAGGGCAGCGCCGTATTCCAGGATAGCCGCCCCCAATCCCACCGATCCTGATAATTTTCAATCAGGGCCTGCGGAATCGGACCGCAACGACAGACCCGAAACAGGAACCAGTCCGGATGTCGGCTGAAGAAGTTCTCCGCCGCCTGCTGCGCGGCGGTCGGCAAACCAAGCTGAAGCGCCTGCAGACCGCGCATGGCCAGCCGACCGGCATCTTTTTTTGTCAGAACCGCCAGCCCATGCGGGATGCCCGGGGCAGGCAGAGAGGCGTTATTCATCGTTTCACCTGTCTCTATGGCCAGTTTTTGATGTATCCGTCAATGCGCGCCAAGGGCAGCGCCGAAAGACGGCACAGGCGTGCATAGCCGGGCAATTCCAGCAGCCGGTAGCGGGCGCGCAGGTCATGGCGCATTTGTTGCCACAGATGGGCAGTCGCCGTCGCATCGGCGAGCGCCCGGTGAAACCGTCCCTGACAGGGAATATCCGCATAGCGGATCAAGGTTTGCAGCTTGTGGTTGGGCGCCCGGGGATAAATACGCCGGGCAAGCTTCATGGTGCAGGCAAACGAGGGGCTTGCACAGAATATTCCGGCCTTTTTGTATTCGCTGTCGAGGAAAGCCGCGTCAAAACGCGCATTATGCGCAACCAGCGGCGCACCGGCGATAAATTGATGCAATTCCCGAATGATTTGCGCAGCCGGCGGAGCCGCCCGCCGCATGGTGTTGGTAATGCCGGTCAGCGCCTCGATTTCTTGGGGAATCGCTACGCCTGCATCCATCAGACTCTGGAAGGTCGCGGTAACTTCGCCGTTTTCCATGCGCACCGCCGCCACCTCGGTGGCGCGGGCGCCCCAGTCGGGGCTAAGCCCCGTAGTCTCGAAATCAATGACGACGACGGTTTCAGCCGGCATGGCTTTTACTCCAGCAGACCCTTGAGATATTCCGCCATTTTTCGGATGCGCAGGGAGTCAAGCCCGCCGTCGGCCTCATCCCGCGAAATAAACAGATTGACGCCCTGGGTAAAGCCGTTGTCTTCATACCAGGCCAGCTTGGCATTCCAGCGGGCGCGATAATCCGGATCGTTCAGCATCCCCAGATGCTCCCAAAGAATGGGCTGCCCCTCGGTATCGAAAAAAGTAAAATCCGGCCGCCGAATGCCCGGCGTTCTGTGGCCTTCAATAGGGTATTCGTAACGATAGTCCAGACCCAAATGAAAAAACATATTGGCAATGATCGCTTCCGATTTGCTGCGCACCTTTTCGCCACGTTCGGTACGGTGGATCAGCCCCTCCGGTCTGAAGACAGAGGTCTTTGCGGCTTCTTTCGCCGACGGCGCGGATTCCTCCGGCGAAGCGCCAACCGTCGGCAGTTCGCCAGAAGGCGAGGCTTCGCCCGGAGCATCCTGCGCTTCGGTCTGGAGGCCATTGAGGAGTTGCTTGAGTCGTGCTTCTTCGGCGACGATGTCCGCATGGATTTTTTCAGCAAGCTGGCCGAGCGGGTCTTCGCCGCGCGCTTCTCCTTCGCTGATTTCACGCATCAGCTTTGCCCAGTGCGAAGATTTCAGCTCTTCAATGCTGTCGCGCAGTTGCCCCAGCTTAGCCCGCAAACGGGCGATATTGCGGATGGCTTTTACCAGCCGCGTGCCGATATCCTCCGTATCCGGCTCATTAAGTTTCTCGCGGTAACGATCGACAAGTTCGGTAATGGTATCGATATCGCCGTGCGCATAAGCCGAATTGATCTCGGCCATTAACCGATCGCGCAGGCTGCGATCTTCTTCATTGTCAGCGCGGTCGGGATGAATAAGTTTCGCCGCCTGCCGGTAAGCCAATTTCAGGTCAGCCGAGGGTTGAAAAATGACTGGGTCTTCCTCAATGGTCTGGCCGACCTCTTCCCAGGTTTCCTGAGCCTGCTTGCGGGCTGCTTCGGCCGCCGCACGCATAGCTTCGTCATCGGGATTGTTCTGCGCCTCCAGCGCCTTGATCTCAGCGCGCAAGCTATCAAGCCGGGCAAACAGCCCGCCCACCCGCAAATAGTAACGATTGCAGAATGCGCTCAACTCGCCTGCGAACGTACTGTATTCAAGCTGCAGTTGCGCAAACTCACTCTCCAGCGCATCAATCTGGCTGAGTTTGCCTTCGAGTTCTTCCTGTTCCGGAGATTTTCTGTCGGAGATGACCAAGCCCGTCATGTCAGTTCCTTTTTTGCCGACATTATGACCTACGGCAATTTTGAAGAAAAGTGATTTTCAGAAAGATCGCGACAAAAGAAAAGCCAGCCGCAGCGACTGGCTTTTTGTTGCCTGAAGTCGGATGGCTAAAAGCGCAAGCCCTTGATCGGCGCGGGTTCCGGGCAAGTGCCTGCCGGCGCCGGAATTACATGGCGCCCTGCCGCTGTACGCTACCGTACGCCGATAGACGGCATGCCGGTAAATCGCTACCCGCAGCGGACCAACATTCCAAAAGTCAGTACGCCGGGTTTAGCAAGGCCATCAGGAGAACAACGCCGCCAGCGCTTTGCCGGGGCTGGGCGCGCGCATGAAAGCTTCGCCGACGAGGAAGGTATCGACCCGATGTTGGCGCATAAGCAGGACATCTTCCACCTTGAGGACACCGCTTTCCGTCACCACGATGCGATCGTCGGGGATGCGCGGCAACAGGTCGAGCGTTGTGCGCAGGTTGACGGCAAAGCTGCGCAGATCGCGATTATTGATGCCGATCAGCGGGGTCTCCAGTTGCAATGCCTGCGCCAGTTCGTCGCCATTATGCGCTTCGACGAGCACACTCATGCCAAGGCCATGGGCAAGGCGCTCGAAGGTCTGCATCGTCGCCAGGTCAAGCGCAGCGACGATAAGCAGAATGGCGTCGGCGCCCATCGCCCGCGCCTCGTAAATCTGGTAGGCATCGACGATGAAATCCTTACGCAGTACGGGCAGTTCGCAGGCAGTGCGCGCGGCCTGCAAGTACGCCGGCGCCCCCTGAAAAAACTGCCGGTCGGTCAGCACTGACAGGCAAGCCGCACCGTGCGCCGCATAATCGGCGGCAATATCGGCCGGCCGGAAATCGCTGCGCAGAATGCCTTTCGACGGGCTGGCCTTTTTGATTTCGGCAATGACCGCCGCCTGACCAGCCGCCTGCTTACCCCGTATCGCGCCGACGAAATCACGTGCGGGCGGGCATGCCAGCGCCTCGGCCTGCATGGCTGCCAGCGGCTTGTTCCGTTGCGCCTGGGTGACTTCGTCGCATTTGACGGCAAGAATTTTTTGCAGAATATCGTTCATCGGTTTTTCAGCCTGTTCATCCAACCTTCATTTTCTGACCGCATCCCGTATCAGGCGGCTTTCGGCAGGTTGCCAGAGCCGCGTGGCGGCCGGCCGCAGTTGCCGGCCGCCATGCGGCTCTCGGTCAATGCTCGTCAGTTCTTGACCGACTGCGTAAAACGCACGAACTCGTCGAGTTTGGCACGCGCTGCGCCGCTTGCCAACGCTGCCCGCGCGCGTTCGATGCCTTCTTCGATCGAGGCGGCGACATTGGCCGCATAAAGCGCCGCGCCGGCATTGAAAATGACGACCTCACGCGCCGCGCCGTCGTCCTTGCCGTCAAGCACCGCCAGCAGGATTTCCCTGGATGCGGCGACGCTGTCGACACGCAGATTACGGCTGGCAGCCATGTGCAGGCCAAAGTCCTCCGGATGAATTTCGTACTCGCGGATTTTGCCGTCCTTGAGTTCGCCGACCAGGGTTGCCGCACCGAGCGAGATTTCATCCATCCCGTCCTTGCCATGCACGACCAGCACGTGATGCGCGCCGAGCCGCGCCATGACGCGCACGAGAATACCGACGAGATCGGGGTGAAAAACGCCAAGCAGCGCGTTGGGCGCGCCCGCTGGATTGGTCAGCGGCCCAAGGATATTGAACAAGGTGCGTACGCCCATTTCCTTGCGCACAGGGGCAACATTCTTCATCGCGGCGTGATGGTTCGGCGCAAACATGAAGCCGATGCCGGTTTCCGCCAGACAAGCCTGGATCTGCGCGGTGGATAAGCTGAGATTGACGCCCAGCGCTTCCAGCACATCGGCGCTGCCCGATTTCGACGAAACGCCGCGGTTGCCGTGTTTGGCGACTTTGCCGCCGGCGGCGGCAATGACGAACATCGCTGCCGTCGAAATGTTGAACGTACCCGCACCGTCGCCGCCGGTACCGACGATATCGACAAAATTGGCGTTGTCGGGAACCTCCAGGCGCGCGGACATTTCACGCATCACCTGCGCCGCAGCGGTGATTTCGCCGATAGTTTCCTTTTTGACGCGCAGCCCCGCCAGAATGGCCGCCGTCATCAGCGGCGAAAGCTCGCCGCGCATGATCTGACGCATCAGGTCGAGCATTTCGTCGTAGAAAATCTCGCGGTGTTCAATGGTTCGTTGCAGTGCCTCTTGGGGTGTAATCATGATATTTACCTCTTTAGAAAATTGTTCAGCAGGTCGCGCCCGCATTCGGTCAGGATGGATTCGGGGTGAAACTGCACGCCTTCGACATCGAACGTCTTATGGCGCACGCCCATGATTTCGCCGTCGTCACACCAGGCGGTGATTTCGAGGCATTCAGGCAGCGAAGTTCGATCAAGTGCGAGCGAGTGATAGCGCGTACAGGCCAGCGGATTCGGCAAGCCTTCAAAAACGCCCGTGCCGTAATGGTGAACCGGCGAGACCTTGCCGTGCATCTGGCGTTTGGCATGGACAATCCGTCCGCCAAATGCTTCACCGATCGCCTGATGGCCGAGGCAGACGCCGAGCAGCGGCGTTTTGCCCGCGAATTCGCGGATGACGTCCAGCGACACGCCTGCCTGCGCGGGCGTTCCCGGCCCGGGAGAAATCACGATGCGATCCGGCTTGAGACGGGCGATCCCGTCCAGGGAAATGGCATCGTTGCGATAGACGCGCACCGTTTCGCCCAGCTCGCCGAAATATTGGACAAGGTTGTAGGTAAACGAATCGTAGTTATCGATCATCAGCAGCATATTGATTTCCTCGAAATTCATTGGGAATCCGTGATTTCGCCGGTTGCAGACGTTGGCAGGCGCACGGCCCGGCAGGAAATGGCGGCCGGAAATAAAAGCCTGCAAAGAAAACCCGCGCAGCGGCGCGATGTTTCTCGCGCCTGCCACACATTCCGCACAACCGGCTTACGCAAACCGCGTATCGAGACCGCGCTCGGCCAGTTCCGCCGCACGCAGCACGGCATGCGCCTTGTTGCAGGTTTCCTGCCACTCGGAGGCCGGGTCGGAATCAGCGACGATGCCCGCACCGGCCTGAACATAAAGCCGCGCATCCTTGATCAGTGCGGTACGGATGGCAATAGCAAGATCCATGTCGCCCTGAAAACCGAGATAGCCAACCGCACCCGCGTAAATGCCGCGCTTTTCGCTTTCCAGCGCGTCGATGATTTCCATCGCGCGGACTTTGGGCGCACCGGACACCGTTCCCGCCGGAAAGGCTGCGCGCAGCACGTCGATAGCGTCCAGCCCGGCTTGCAGGCGGCCTTCCACATTGGAAACGAGGTGCATCACGTGCGAGTAGCGCTCGATGGTCATTGTCTCGGTCACTTTGACGCTGCCGATGCGTGATACGCGGCCGGCGTCATTGCGCCCAAGGTCAAGCAGCTGTACGTGCTCGGCGCGCTCCTTTTCATCGGCCAGCAGCTCGGCGGCCAGCGCCTGGTCCTCACTGGGCGTTGCGCCGCGTTTGCGCGTGCCGGCAATCGGCCGCACGGTCACGGTTTCTCCCTCCAGCCGCACAAGAATTTCCGGCGATGCGCCGACGATGTGGAAATCCTCAAAATCAAAATAGAACATGTAGGGCGAAGGATTGAGCGAGCGCAGCGAACGGTAAAGCGCCAGCGGACTGGCTGCGTAAGGTTTGCTCAGGCGCTGCGAGAGGACAACCTGCATGATGTCCCCTTCAAAAATATGCCGCTTGGCCTGGACGACAGCCGCCTGGAAAGCCGCCTCACCCACGCTGGAAACGGCAGGCTGCGCGGTGGCCGGCGTTTCGGCAGGAATATCGACCGGCCGGCGCAGCTGTTCCAGCAGTGATTTGAGTCGCGTACGCGCCTTATGGTAAGCGCCCGGCACGCCCGGCTCGGCATAGGCGACCAGCGTCAGCTTGCCGGTCAGGTTATCGACCACCGCAATCTCCTCCGATAGGAGCAGGATGATGTCCGGCACACCCAAGACATCCGTTTTGCGCGCATGGGCAAGGCGGGGTTCGACATAGCGCACGGTGTCGTAGCCGAAGCAGCCGACCAGCCCGCCGCAAAAGCGCGGCAGGCCGGGCAGCGGTGCGACGCGGAAACGTTTCAGATACGCGCCGATGAAATCCAGCGGATCAATATCGTCAGCGCGCTCGGCAATACGGTTGCCATTGAGCAGCAGAACCTGCCGGGCGTTGACGACCAGACGGGTCGGGCAGGAGAGGCCGATGAACGAATAGCGGCCGAAACGCTCACCGCCCTGGACGGATTCGAGCAGGTAGGTATACGGGCCGTTGGCCAGCTTGAGGTAGATCGACAGCGGCGTGTCGAGATCAGCAAATGTTTCGAGGGTGACGGGGATGCGGTTATAGCCTTCGGTGGCCAGACGCTCAAACGCCGACGCGGACGATTCGGTCATATCAAACTCCATTCACAAAACTGCGGGGCAACGAAAACGCGCGGTAAATCCAGAAAATCCTGAAACTCATGCCCGCGCGCAAAGCGGGACAACAACTAGCGACAGCGTCGCCAGGGCCACGCCTCCGCCCAACATGCGGGCGCCCAATGCAGATTGTGAAGAAGTTGCGTCATTGCGTATTCAAAAACTCGATAACCGGATTCTAAAGCCATAGCGCGCCGTCATGGTCGGCCAACCGTGCGCAGATGCGGCTCAATGTCGGAAATGGCGGCGATTATAGCATCGCAATCCAGATGCCGTACGTCCTGATCCTCGTTGTAGCCATAAGGCAGAAGGAATACAGGGCAGCCCGCTGCACGCGCCGCCAGGGCATCATTGAGCGAATCGCCGACGAACAGGGTTTCTTTCGGCAATGCGCCAAGACGCCCGCACGCCCAGACGACGGGCATCGGGTCGGGTTTGATACGCGGCAGCGTATCGCCGCCGACGAGCACATCGAAAAACCCAGACAGTCCCGTTTTTTCCAGTAGCGGCGCAATGAAAACGTCAGGTTTGTTGGTTACCACGCCCAGCGCGAGGCCACGCGCCTTAAGCGCGCGCAAACCGTCGACGACACCCGGGTATGGGTGCGAATGGCATCCGTTCTCGCGCGCATAATGCGTGCGGAACGCCGCCAGTGCCTGCACATGCTGCGGCGTATCCTCGCCGTCAGTCGCCGCCAGCGAACCGGCCAGCAAGCGCCGGATCAGCACTCGCAGGCCTTTGCCGATGTAGGCGCGCGTTGTTTCCTGCGTAACAATCGGCCGCCCGATTTCGGTCAGCGTGGCGCACACCGCCACATGCAGATCGGGCAAGGTATCGACCAGCGTACCGTCCAGATCAAAAAGGACGGCGCGTGCCTCCAGGTGCGGCAGGGTGGTTCCGGTCGTCACGCCGCCTCCAGCGCGCGACGGAAGGCGGTAATAACGCTGTCGTAGCCGTGCGCATCGTCTGGGCGACGGGCGCCGTAAATGGCCGAACCGGCCACGAAGGTGTCGGCGCCTGCCCGCGCAAGCTCGGCAACGTTATCAACCTTGACGCCGCCGTCGACTTCCAGCCGAATCCGGCGGCCGCTAGTGCGCGCATAATCGTTGATTCGGACGCGCGCTTCGCGCAGCTTGCCGAGCATCGCCGGAATGAAGGTCTGGCCGCCAAAACCGGGATTGACGCCCATGACCAGGACGAGATCGATCCTGTCCATGAGGTAGTCGAGGTAATTCAACGGGGTTGCCGGATTGAAGACCAGACCGGCCTGGCAGCCATGCTCACGAATCAGCGCAAGGCTGCGGTCAACATGCTCCGAAGCCTCCGGATGAAAGGAAATAAGGTTGGCGCCGGCTTTGGCAAAATCGGCAATGAGGCGATCGACCGGACGAGCCATCAGATGCACGTCGATGACCGCCCCGGTCAGCGGACGGATAGCCGCACAAACCAGCGGGCCGACGGTCATGTTCGGCACATAGTGATTGTCCATAACATCGAAGTGAATCCAGTCGGCGCCGGCCGCGATCACGTCGGTGACTTCCGCCCCCAAACGGGTAAAGTCGGCAGAAAGAATGCTGGCGGCAAGGATCGGCATCGTGTTATTCATAAAAATGACTCATCTCTCGGCATGGGGTGTTCACGAGCATTCATGAAACTCCCTGGTCGGGTTCATAACTCGAAAATTTGTCCATCCTGCAACATCTGCGGTGAAAACCGGGTCCCATGCCCGGCGATTTCGCGCATGATCCGTTCCGCCTGACCCGGTTTGATGTGCGAGATATGAACGGCTAAATCGGCCGGCCCGGCAAAGCGCGCCAGTTCCTTGGCCAGCAGGCTCGGATACAGATGCTTTGAGCGCAGCGCCAGCGCCTGCTCGCTGTCGGGAAAGGCCGTTTCAATGATCAAATGGCGGAGGTTGTCGACATGCTCCAGCATGGGCCAGAGCGCGTCATTGGCCGTTGTATCGCCAGTAAAAGCCAGACTGCCCGCGCCGGAATCAAGGCAGTAACCCACCGCCGGCACGGCATGCACGGCCGGCAGCGGGGTAATCGTCCGCCCCCCCAGATAAAGCGGCGCTCCGACAGCCACAGGCTGAAACCGGATCGCCATGGACTTGCATACCGTAATTTCGCTGAAGTCCGGCCAGATCGCCCAATTAAAAACATGTTCGCGGAGAATTTCCAATGTGGCCGCTTCGGCATAAATCGTCATCGGCGCCTGGCGCATTTCGGCAACCGAGTCAATCATCAACGGCAGCGCCGCAATGTGGTCCACATGCGAATGGGTAATGAACACATGGTCGATCGCCGCCATTTCAGCCAGCGTCAGGCCGGCAACACCGGTGCCCGCATCAATCAGGATGTCGTGATCGACACGCAGCGAAGTCGTTTGCAGCACCTGGCCGCCTATCCGTCCGATACCGCCGCTACATCCGAGAACCTCGACCCTCATCCTGACTCCATTGTTGACATCGCCGGTGCTCCCGGTGCCTGCCCGAAGACTTGCATTGATCCGCGGCTGCCCGCCTTCGCCTGCAACAGACGCGCTCCCCTATTCTTTGAGGAAGAACTCCATCTTGGTGCCGGCCAGCTCAATGATGTCGTGATCGCGGAGCGCCCGCGCCTGCGCATCGAGCGCCTGACCATTGACCATCGGAAACTGCGCCCCCTCGACGTGCGCAATGAAATAACCGTGTGGACGCCGCGTAATGGCGGCCACCTGCACCCCCGGCCGGCCGAGCGTCGTCAGCGTTTTGGTCAGCGCCAGCTCGCGCCCGGCATTGGCGCCGTTGAGTATCTGAAGCGCGGCCGCCGGCAAGGTCATGGGCTGCGTGGCCATGACCGACGTCGCAGAAACCACCGGCTCAGCTGCAGGCGGCGCGGTTGTGGCTGCGGCCGCTTCCCCCTCCGGCTGAAACACCGTTTTTCCATATTCCTCTGTCTCAATCGCAGAAGGCCGCTCAACCACATACTTGAGCTTGTACTTGCCCATTTCGATGAGGTCGCCGTCCTTGAGGAAATGCTTCCGGATCGGCTGCCCATTCACCAGCGTGCCATTGGTGCTGTTGAGATCTTCAAGAAAAGAGTCTTCGAGGATCGTCACCACCGCCGCGTGTTCGCCGCTGATCGCCAGATTGTCGATCTGCACGTCATTGCTGGCGCGTCGCCCGATGGTCATCCGCTCCTTGTTAAGAACGATCTCCTTAAGAACCAGACCGTCCATGCTCAATATCAGCTTCGCCATTTTGCCCATTCCTCATTCAAAAAGCGTGCGGCTGTGCTCACCGGTTCGACGCTGCCGGAACAGCGCTGTGTGCTGTACGGGAAACTCACGCAACACCTTGATTAAAATCACAGAAACATTATCACGTCCACCCATGTCGTTGGCCATCTGAATCAACTGCGCCGCGGCCAGTTCGAGATTGTCCGACTGCGCGCGCAGCGCCTTGCCGATCTCTCTGTCCATCAGCATATCGTTGAGGCCATCCGAGCACAACAGATAAATATCGCCCGGGCGCGCGGGATGGCGGCGCAGATCGGGCGCGGCGATCGCATCAACGCCCAGCGCCCGCGTCAGCAGACCGCGATTGCGCGAAAGGCGCGCATCCGCCGCCGTCATCAGGCCACGGTCAACCTGATCCTGCACAAACGAATGATCATGGGTCAATTGGCGGAACTCATCGCCGCGCAGGCAATACAGGCGCGAATCGCCCAGATGCGCGGCAATCACGGCGTTATCGTGAAACATCGCCATCACCAGCGTCGTGCCCATTCCCGCGCATTCCGGCTGGGTCATTGACGTCTGATAAATCGCCGTATTGGCTGCGGCGATGCGCCGGGACAGGCAGCGCTGGACATGCAGATCGCCGGGGGCGCCGCCGATCGCATACGGCGAGTGCAGAAAAAAATCCTGTTCGAGCGCGGCGGAAATCCCCGTAATCGCCATGCTACTGGCGACTTCACCGGCGTTATAGCCGCCCATCCCGTCGGCCAGGATGACCAGACCCAGCGCAGGATTGGCGAATACGGCGTCCTCGTTGTACCGGCGCATCATGCCCGGATCCGAACGAACGACAATTTCGAGCGCTCCGCTCAACGGATTGGACGCCACCTGCATTTCTCCGACAATGTTCTTGCCATCCCCGCTTATCCTTTACTGCTTCCGCTTGCCCCGATTGCTTCGCTGTGCCATCTGTTTGCCGCCTCTCTTTTTTCTGCGTTGAAAATGCTGAGTGAGTGTACACCTCTGGATTCCTCGCATGCACGCGGTTTAAGACCGATTTTATCAGCCACGACGCATAGAACGCGAACGCCTGAAAAGACAAAATTCACCGCCCGACGGTTCCGCCCGCAAACCGCCGTTCATCGCCCGCCAGCGACCATGCATCGCACCGCCGGCGCAGGCACTGCCTCATGCAGCGGCATGCGACGCACCGGCCATGCCCGTCAGCCCGCGTCCCGGCGCCCTTCAGGCGAAGTCGGCATACCCGGCAAACCGTCGCCGGACACCGGCTTTTTCCCCCGATACCAGCGCGGATACGCCCGCCGAACCACTTCAGATTCCAGACTCAGCGCATGGCAACGATCAAGATGGTAGGGCACCTGGCGGGCATCGACGCGGTCCTCATAACGAACCTGTCCGGCAAATGCCTGGAACGCTGCCGTCGGCATCGACATCAGCAATTCGGAGACATGCGTACAACCTTGCGTGTCACGAAACAGCGTCTTGACCGTCTTGACAAAGCCCTTGAATAGATTGAGTCCCACCACCTGCCGATAATCCGGCCCCACGGTTTCGCATGTCCCCGGAAAAGCCGTCGCATCGAAGCTGACGGCCACATCCAGCACATTCATCCGGTGATCGATGGTCAGGCGCACGCTGATGTCGTGCACCGCATCGCCGGGCAGGCGCATATCGCCATGAATGTCGAAAGGCGCATCCTTGGTATCTTGCAAATGACCTTCGATATCCCACAAGCCATCGCTACGGCGAAAGCCTTCCAGAGTAATTGCGCGCTTGTGCACGCGCCTGCGTTCCGCTACAGGCAAAGGCAACGGCATTGACACAACCTTTCAAACAGTCCAGCGCGCCCGGACGCATCATCGGGCTGCCGCAAAAATCAAAACCTACGCGGAAAGCGTAAAATCCGCGCGAACCAGAGGGCGAATGATATACCCAGCGTTCATGGCACGGCTCTGCACGACCCGCCCCCGGCCGCAACACACCGCATCATCCGGCACGCCCGTGTAACCGGCAGGGCGCCGCCGATCCGCCCCTTCAAAACCTCCAGCGCCCATGTCTGATATGCCCGCTTTGCCCGCTTTGCCCGCTTTACCCGCTTTGCCCTTTTCCACCCCACGCGCCGCACACACTTCCGCGCTACGCCGCCCGCCTATCCGCTACGCCATCCGCCCGCTCGATCCGCGCGCGCACCGTTATGAAGTCATTTGCCGCGTCGAATGCCCCGACCCAGCCGGACAGCGTTTCGCCCTGCCGGCGTGGATTCCCGGCAGCTACCTGATCCGGGATTTCGCCCGCCACATCGTCGCCATCCGCGCCGAATCGGGCGGCAGGCCGGTACGTCTCAGCAAACTTGACAAACACACCTGGCAGGCCGCGCCGCTGCGCGCAGGGCAGCCGCTCAGCGTCATTTGCGAAATTCATGCCTGGGATCTGTCGGTACGCGGCGCGCATCTGGACGAAACGCACGGATTCTTCAACGGCGCCAGCGTCTTCCTGCGCGTCATTGGCCAGGAAAGCACGCCTTGCCAGGTTCATCTCCAGGCGCCGGCCGGCCCGGCATTCGCCAACTGGCGGGTCGCGACCGCGCTCGAACCAGCGCGCGGCGAAGCCGGCGCCGCCAGGCGGCACGGCTTCGGACTGTACCGCGCCGCTGATTACGACGAACTGATCGATCATCCGGTGGAAATGGGGCGCTTCACGCTGGCGAGCTTCAGTGCCTGCGGCATTCCCCATGAAATCGCGCTGACCGGCCGGCATGACGCCGACCTCGGCCGGCTGACCGCCGACCTCAAGAAAATCTGCGAGTGGCAAATCCGCCTGTTTGGCGAACCGGCGCCGATGAAGCGCTACATTTTTCTTGTCACCGCCGTCGGCGAAGGTTACGGCGGCCTCGAACATCGCGCCTCGAGCGCGCTGCTCTGCGCACGCCGCGATCTGCCCTGGCCCGGCATGCCAGGCATGAACGAGCACTACCGCACCTTCCTCGGTCTGTGCAGTCACGAGTATTTCCACGCCTGGAACGTCAAACGCATCAAACCCGCCGCCTTCGTTCCCTACGATCTCGACCGCGAAAACTACACGACACAGCTCTGGGCTTTTGAAGGCATCACCTCCTACTACGACGACCTCGCCCTGCTGCGCAGCGGCGTCATCGGTATCGACGACTACCTGGCGCTGCTCGCCCAAACGCTCGGCAATGTTCAGAAAACACCCGGCCGTCTGCGTCAGTCCGTCGCTGAATCGAGCTTCGACGCCTGGAGCAAGTTCTACCGGCCGGACGAAAATACGCCGAACGCCGTCGTCAGCTATTACGCCAAAGGCGCACTCGTCGCGTTGACGCTCGACCTGACCTTGCGGCGCGACACGCAGGGCCGGATTTCCCTCGACGATGTGATGCGCGCGCTCTGGCGGCATCACGGCCAGACCGGTATTGGCCTGGCGGAAGACGGATTTCAAAAAATCGCCGAAGCATGCGCCGGCCTGCGGCTGCAACGCTTCTTCGCCGACTACGTCTATGGCACGCGTGAACTGCCGCTCAAAACACTGCTCGCCCACTTCGGCATCCGCCTTGACTGGCAGGCTTCCCGCGCGCCCACGCTCGGCGTCAAAACAGCGCGCGAAGGCAACGAACTCCGGCTGGCGACCGTATTCGACGGCGGTGCGGCGCAACAAGCCGGTCTGGCCGCAGGCGACGTACTGGTCGCCATCGACGGACTGCGCGTCACGCCGGAAACGCTCGATGCCTGCCTGCTCCGCCGCCGGCCTGGCGACACGATCCAGGTTCATGCCTTCCGCCGCGATGAACTGATGACGTTTTCCGTGCGCCTCGCCCCACCGGCCGCCGATACGGCAAAACTGACGCGCTCCACGGCAAAAGCGCCACGCCAACGCGGCTGGCCGCTCTAAACCTCATCAGCAAAACACCCCCGCTGCAACCCGCGTATTTAGGGCATCTCCGGGGTGGCTGACAGCGGCTTCCTTTACCAAAATACGGCGTTGCTGTGTTGGCCTTGCCTTGCCGTACTGAGTGGTCTGCCTGCGGCTTACCGCCTTGTCTTTTGGCAAAGTTAAGCCGCTATGTTTTGCGGCGCCGCAGAAAGGATGCCCGCAAGTCCGCGTATTTAGGGCATCTCCAGCACCCCTGCCCTGAAGCCCTTTATCCATGCGGGTTTCGGTACATCTTCCCAACAGTAGGAGAAGTAGGAGAATTGGAAAAACGCGGGGGCGGAAATGCAGGCGCATCTACCAAAAGAGGTGGCCTGAAGCCCGCGTATTTAGGGCATTTACGGGCACCCTACCCTGAAGCCCTTTATTTATAAGGGTTCCAGGGGCATCTGCCCGGAAACGCCCTATCCACACGGGGTTCCAGGTATGTTCCTTCGCGTATTCGATCACTACGAAGCGCCCAAAACCCCTTAGAACGTGTTCATAGTCTCTGCTGTAAAGTATCGTTATGAACAGAAAAGCCTACCCAAGCGATATAAGTCGCACACAATTTGCTACTCTTCTTCCTCTTTTGGAAAGTGCTCGCAGACGCACAGCACCGCGCAAAGTGGACTTGTACGATGTCTTTTGTGCCATTCTCTATCTTCTACGCAACGGCTGTGCCTGGCGTGCCTTACCGGGCGATTTTCCCAAATGGCGCACCGTTCATTCCTACTTCCAAAGATGGAGTGAGCCCCGCGAAAGTGGCATCAGTCTCCTTGAGGAAGCGTTAAAAAAAATCAGGTGGCCGCAGCACGTCGCAAGCAGGGACGCCATGAAGCAACCACTTTCCTGATTATTGATGCGCAGAGCGTGAAGAACACGGATACCGCCATGGAAAAAGGCTACGATGCGGGCAAGAAGGTTAGCGGTATCAAGCGACATATAGCGGTTGACACGCAAGGTTTGCCGCATGCCCTTGCGGTAACGACGGCGGATGTTACGGATAGAAAAGGCGGCCTGGTGGCATTGGAACGTGACAGAGATAATCTTGGTGCGGTACAAAAAGTCCTTGCCGACGGAGGTTACACGGGTCAGGCATTTGCTTCGTCGGTACAGGAGTTGATTGGTGCGGAAGTAGAGATTGCCAAACGAAACGAATTGCAGCGTTTTGCGGTATTGCCAAAGCGATGGGTAGTAGAGCGCAGTTTTTCCTGGTTGGAAAAGAACAGACGGCTTTGGAAAAACTGCGAGCGTAAGTTGAGTACCAGTCTGCAAATGGTAGTTTTGGCTTTCTTGGGAATCCTGCTACGAAGACTATGAACACGTTCTTAGGCGCAGCCGCAGGCGCGGGGTTGCTTGGCGGGAACAAGGGCTTGATTGTCTGAGCATGAGCGAGTTATCAAGCCCGCCGCCAAGCAACCCGCGGCAAGGAGTCTTCTGCGCCTCGGGGTCGCCTTTCTTTGCTGACTTTCTTTGGCGAAGCAAAGAAAGTCAGCGGGGCGCGCTGCCGCTCAGCGCAACGGCATCAAGAGGAGTTCCGTGGTGGAAGGTCAGCGCACAGGCTTTGGTGATTCTTGTTTTTAGTTTTAGGGCACCTGCCTAGAGTAACTTTATCCGCGCGGGTTTCGGAGCCTCTCCCCGACAGGGAGAATTGGAAAAACGCGGGGGCAAAAGTGCAGGTGCATGTCCAAAAAGAGGTGGTCTGAAGCCCGCGTATTTAGGGCATCTCAGAGCACCATGCCCGCCAGCCCTTTATTGATAAGGGTTTCAGAGGTGCATGCCCGGAAACGCCCACTCCACGCGGGATTGCGGGCAGCCTTTTTTAAAAACCAAACAATCTATAGCGGCTTAACTTTGCCAAAAGACAAGGCGGTAAGCCGCAGGCAGACCACTCAGTACGGCAAGGCCAAACCAACACAGTAACGCCGTATTTTGGTAAAGGAAGCCGCTATTTCAGCGGGGGTAACTGGCAACACCCGCCCCCAAAACCACACTCTCAATAAGATTAATTGTCAATAACAAATCGTTTGGATAGACTCGCGGCGCGTTTTGGCAAATGCCGCGCAATGCTGCATTCTCGCCGGTATCCGTGATGCCTGGGGTATCTGCGCAGGCCTTGGGCAGATGATTTTTGCTTGATCCTGCCCGCTGTCGCCGTTCCTGACCGCGGACCCCAGCGCAAGGGCGGGAAGTGCGGGAAGGCAGAAAAGCCGCTCGCTGCCAAAACCGCAGACCATGCAAAAAGGAACGGAAAAAACGAGAACGTCGCCCCAATCGACACCAAAACTCAATAACGCAAATTTTTAGGAAGCTCATCATGAATCGCTCATCCCGCACCTTCACGGCGCTTGTCACGCCGCTGGCCGCAGCGCTGGCTGCCCTGTTTGCGGCCGGCGCACAGGCACAGGCCGCCGAGACGCCATCGCGCGCTCAATCCAGCGCACAACAATCCGGCGCACAAGAAAACGAAGCGACCGCGTTATCCACGGTCAATGTCACCGCCAAGGGCTACGCCGCCGACGATAGCGAAACACCGATCGCCACGACGGTGCTCACGCGCGAGGCGCTGGCGCACAAGCAGGCGCAGAACGTCGGCGAGGCGCTGCGCGGCGAACCCGGCCTGTCGGTCATGCTTGACGGCGCGCAGGGACAAAATCCGATCATCCGCGGACTGGGCAAGGACAGCATCGTGCTCTTGGTCGACGGCATGCGGCTGAATTCCGCGCAGCCGGTCGGTGCGATCGCCTCGTTCATGTCGATGGGGCTGGCCGAACAGGTCGAAGTCGTCAAAGGCCCGGCCTCGGTACTCTACGGCACCGGCGCACTTGGCGGGGCCATCAACGTGCGGCTGCCGCAGGCGCGTTTCGAGCCGGGCGTGCACTTCGACACGCGGCTTGGCTACGACACCGCCAGCAAAGGGCTGCGCGGCGCGGGTGTGCTCAACGCAGCCAGTGACGACCATGCCCTGATGCTCGGCGTAGCGCGCTCGCAGCAGCAGGATTACCGCACGCCGGAGGGCCGCACCAACCGCACCGGCTATGATTCAGGCGCATTTATCGGCCAGTACCGTTTCCGCATCGACAGCGCACAGCAATTGCGCCTGTCGTTCCAGCAGCAGCGTGATGAAGACGTCTGGTATCCCGGCGCAACGCGCCCGCATAGGCTGCCTGCCATCGGCAGCGTCACGACGCATTCGCCGCGCCAGACGCGCCGCCTGTACGAGGCTGGTTACAGTTTCAAGGGGGCGGGCGAGCAGCCGCTGAATGTCGACGTGCGCGTCTACCGGCAGGAAATGCAGCGCACCATCTACGCCCACGCTAACAGGCTGGGACGCGACATCATCCTCAATTCGGTGAAATTCGCCACCAACGGTGTCGATGCGCGCGCCGACTGGCTCGCCCATCCGCAACATCTGCTTTCCTTCGGCGTCAATCTCTGGCGCATGAACGCCGAACCGGACAGCCGCACCGCCCAACCGCCGCAGTTCCGGAATTTCGTCACAACCCTGCCGTTCACCAACGGCAAGATGCACGCTGCCGGCCTCTACCTGCAAGACGACATGCGTTTCGGCAAGCTGAACGTGCTGGCCGGTCTGCGTCATGACCGGGTGCGCGGCAGCGCCGGCTCGATGAACAGCGGCCGCATTACCTCTGGCTTGGCGCGTGAGGACAGCGCCACCTCCGCCAGCCTCGGCGTCATTTACGAAGCCGCGCCGCTCCTGCGTCCTTACGCCAACCTCTCACGCGCCTTCCGCGCCGCCGACCTGCGCGAGCGCTACCAGTCCGGCCTGCGCAACAACGGCTACTACTACGCCGGCAGCCCGCAAATCAAGCCGGAAACGGCGACGCAGTTCGAGATCGGCCTGAAAGGCGCAAGCGAACGGCTCAACTACCAGATTTCCGCCTACCGCACCCGCATCGACGACTACATCACCGGCATGCGCCTGAGCGGCCGCGCCGCGATCGCCGCCTGCGGCGCAGCCAATGCCGGCGCCTGCATGCAGACGGTCAATCTTGGCCACGCCACGCTGACCGGCCTGGAAGCCGCACTGCACTGGCAGTTCGCCGCCGGCCACTGGCTGCATGCCGCCTATTCACGCCTGCGCGGCAAAAACGGCGATTTTGACGAACCGCTGTTCCAGATGCCGGCCGACGAGCTGACGCTGGGCTGGGAAGGCCGCCTCGCCCCCGCGTGGACAGCGGACGCCGGCGTGCGCCTGGTACGACGCCAAACGCGCGTAGCGACGCGCTTTGCGCGCGGCACCGAAGACGCGACGCCGGGCTTCGGCGTGGTCGATATCGGCGCCACCTGGCGCTTTGCGCCCCGGCAGTCGCTGCGCGCCGCGATCAAGAATCTGGGCGACAAGCGCTATCACGAGCATCTGGCTGAAGGGCTGCCCGGCATGGAGGTGCAGGCGCCCGGCCGCAGCCTTCACGTCACCTGGGAAGGTCGCTTTTGACGTCCTGAGCCTCTGACGTCCACTTCTAACCTTCTGAACTTCCGCCGAACCCATCAGTCCATCCTGCAAGGAGTTCACCATGTCCTCATCCGATCCGCGCCATCATCGTAATGGATTCGCCGAATCCTCGGCATCGTTGCGCGTTGCGCCCTGCACCGAAAATCCGGAAACGCCCGGCAATCCTGGCCGCCGCCGTCTGCTGGCAGCGAGCCTCGCCGGCGCCGCGCTGGCGCTGGGTGCGCCGTGGCGCGCCGGCGCACAGTCGCCCGCCAAAACCGCGACGCCGCTTAAGCGTCTGCCCAAACTGACGCTGGCTGGGCCATTTGCCACCGTTTCGTACCCGCTGATCCGCATCGCGGAGAGCGGCGCCCTGGCCGACGTGGCCGACCAGGTGGAATTCATCTCCTGGAAGAGCCCCGACCAGTTGCGCGCCATGGCCGTGAACAAGTCAGCGGACTTTCTCGCCATGCCTAGCAATGTGCCCGCCAACCTCTACAACAAGGGCGTACCGCTCAAGCTGCTGAGCATCACTATCTGGGGCATTCTGTGGGTGCTCACACGCGACGCGAAGCTAAACCACATCGAAGATCTCAAGGGACAAGAACTCACCATGCACTTCAAGGGCGACATGCCGGACTGCACCTTCCGTCTGCTGGCGAAGCATGCGGGCATCGATCCCGATAAAGATGTAAAGCTGCGTTACGTCGCTACGTCGATGGAAGCCCTGCAACTACTGCTTATGCGCCGCACCGACAACGTTTTGCTCGCCGAGCCTGCCGTGTCAATGGGGCTGCGCAAGAGCGGTTCTTTTCCGGTCAGCGTCATTGCGCCTGATCTGCATCGCGGCATCGACATTCAGGCCGAATGGGGCCGCCTCCTCAAACGCCCACCACGCATTCCGCAAGCGGGCGTCGCCATGCTGGGTCCACAGCTAGGCAATGCTATGCTGATCGAACGCTTTCAACAAGCGCACGCCGAAGCCATCCATTGGTGCAAAACCCATCCGGAAGAATGCGGAAAAATGGTTGTCAAGCACATCAATATGCTTACCCCTGAGGCCGTAACCGATGCTATGCGCGCAGACAAGGCCGAACTTGTACCCGCCAGCCAGGCCCGTCCCGAGCTGGAATTTTTCTACCGACAGCTGATGGAGCAGCAGCCAGGTCTAGTTGGCGGCAAGCTACCAGACGACGGCTTTTATTACCAACCCACAACTTCTACGACAGCCGTCGCTGCCTCATGACGATACTACGCACCTGGCTCGCCGGACTGCCCGCTTACCTGTGGGGCGGCTGGGGCGCCATCGCCAGCCTGTTCCTGCTCGTTGCCCTGTGGGAACTGCTCGCCGGTCTCTACGGCCCGCTGGTGCTGCCGGCGCCGCTGGAAACGGCCGAGACCCTGCGCCAGTTCATTGAGCAGGGCCATGCTTTTCGCGACGCCCTGCTATTGACGGCGCGGCGCGCCTTCGCCGGCCTCGCCCTAGCCGTCACTTTTGGCAGCCTGCTCGGCGTCGCCGCCGGCGTGTCGATGACCGCCTCGATGATGGCGCGCCCGTGGGTGACCGTGCTGCTGGGAACGCCGCCGATTGCCTGGCTGGTGCTGGCGATGCTGTGGTTCGGCACGGGCGACGGGACGCCGGTTTTCACCGTGTTCATCGCCTGTTTCCCGGTCGTTTTCGCCGGCGGCATGCAGGGCGCGCGCACGCTGGAACAGCGCTGGCGCGATCTGGCGCAAACCTTTGCACTGCCCTGGCGCATGCGGGTCACCGACATCTACCTGCCGCACGTCATCTCCTATTTATTTCCCGCCTGGGTCGTCGCCCTTGGCAGCGCCTGGCGCGTCGTCGTCATGGCCGAGCTGCTAGCCTCGTCCAGCGGCGTCGGGGCAGCCTTGCAGGCCAGCCGCGCACAGCTGGACATGCCGGCCACGCTGGCCTGGATCAGCGTCGTCGTGCTGCTTCTTCTGGCGCTCGAATACCTGCTGCTGGAGCCGATCAAGCGCGAAACCGAGCGCTGGCGCGAGGCCGGCACACGAGCAGAGGACAAGGCATGAACACGCCGGCGCTGACCGTCAGCGGCCTCAGCCACGCTTTTGCCATGCGCACCGTGCTGGAGGACGTCAATCTGCGCCTCGACGCTGGCCGGGCAATCGCACTGGTCGGCCCGTCGGGCTGTGGAAAAACGACGCTGCTCAACCTGTGCGCCAATCTGCTGAGCGTACAGTCAGGGCGCATCGACAATACCTTCGACTGCACCGCCATGCTCTTCCAGCAACCGCATCTGCTGCCCTGGAAGAGCGTTCTCGACAACATCGCTCTCGGCCTCAAGGCGCGCGGCATGCCCCGTGCCGAACGGCTGGCCGCCGCCCGCCGCATGGGGCACGCCCTGGAGCTGGACGATATTGCCATCGAGCAATTTCCCGGTCAGCTTTCCGGCGGCATGCAAAGCCGTGCCGCGCTGGCGCGCGCATTGGTGCTGACGCCCGATCTGTTGCTGCTCGACGAACCCTTCGCCGCCCTGGACATCGGCCTCAAAGGCCAGATGCACCAACTGCTGCTCGCCGAAATGGCACGCCGCCCGCTCGCTGTGCTGATGATCACGCATGATGTGATGGAAGCCGTCACGCTGGCCGACAGCATCATCGTCATGGGCGGACAGCCCGGGCGCATGCGCTGGCGGCTCGATCTGCCGATACCGCCGGCGCAGCGCAGCGATGAGTGGATTTACCGCCAGACGGCGCTGTTGCTGGCGCAGCCGGCGGTACGCACCGCTTTCAACCTGCCCGCTGCCGCTGTTTCCCATCGGGCGCCGGTTGAGCCGCCTGGCGACGCTGATCCGTCCGCGCCCTTGTTTTCCGGCACGGCCGTCGCCGGGTCGGTCACCCCCGCCAAATCCCCGACACAATGCTAAGTGCAGGAAGTCTCATTCTTTTTGCCGATGCCGTAACCAACGCTTTTACAACCACTGACGATTCATCGACGCCGCCATGACGCCCCACCACAGTACGACACCGACGACATTTCCCGAATTTTTTACCGACGCGCCGACGCTGCGCGTCTATGACCCATTGGCCGAATTTCTCGGCGCCGCGGCCGACGGCATCATCGAATACCGCTATGCTGACGCCGTGCGCCTGGCCGGGCATTCCTGCCCCACGGTCGCCGGCGCCTACCTGATGGTCGTGCACGCCCTGCGCGCGTTGTACGGCGAAGCCTTGCCTGAACGCGGCGGCGTTGAGGCATGGATGCGCGGCGGCCGCGAGGAAGGAACCACCGGCGTCACGGCTGCCATCGTCACGCTCCTCACCGGCGCCGCCGCAGAAACCGGCTTTGGCGGCGTCGGCCCGGGGCATCGCTTCAGCCGCCGCAATCTATTGCACTACGACGCGGATATCACGGGTTCGCTGGCGCTGCGCCGGCGCGACAATGGCGCAGGCGTGCAGGTGAATTGCCATCCGGCCCTTGTGCCGCCCGATGCAGCGATGCAGACACTGATGCCGAAAGCCATCGGCGGCCAGGCCACCCCGGCGGAACAGCAACGATTCGCCGCACTCTGGCAGGCGCGCGTGCGCGCCATGCTCATCGACCACGCACACGATCCGCAGCTGATCGAGGTTTCTCCGTGGGCCGCATCCGCCTGAAGGCGGCGTGCCGAAAACCGCACGGAAGCGAACGCCGCAAAACACACGGCTTGCAAATACACACCCACCCAAAACGCCATCCGCTCATCTAGAAGCAATGCAAAAAACCCTTTCCAGCCGCCCCGACCCCGCAGAAATGCAGAAGCCGGCATCGCCGCCCTCCCCCGCGCCTCTCCGGACACAACGCCGCATTCCGCCGTGGTCGCTCGCCCATCCGCTATGGCTGTGCCCTTTTCGTCCATTTTTCGCGCTGGCCATCCTTTCTGCCGCCGGGTTGATCGCGCTGTGGGGAGCATACCTCACCTTCGGCTGGCCGCTGCCCGACGTCCCCGATGGCCCGTTCGTCTGGCATGCGCATGAACTGCTCATGGGATGTGCGCTGGCCGCCGCCATTGGCTTCATCCTGACGGCCGTGCCGGAATTCACCGAAACGCCTGAATTCCCGGCCGCGCCGGTGCGTGCGCTTGTTTTGCTCTGGCTAACCGGACGCATCGCTTTCTGGCTCAGCGGCGCATGGCCGCGCCCGGCGATGGCCACCGCCGCGCTTGCGCATTTGCTCCTGCTCGGCGGCCTGCTGAAACTGATTGCGCCGCCCATCTGGCGCGACCGCGAACGACGCCCAGCTTGCTTTTGTCGGCGCGCTATTGCTGATGATCGCGCTGACGGCGGGCTTTTACCTCGATGCCCTGCGCGGCGAGCCGCCTGCACGCTGGCTGCTGGCGCAGCTCGGCGCATTCATGGCGCTCATCATTATCGCCATGAGCCGCATCTCCATGCGCATCGTCAACGCCAGTATCGAGGAACGTCAAGACGCCGAACAGGCCGCGCAGACTGCTTTCGACGCCGTAGAAGCGCCCGAGCGCTATATTGCCCGGCCGCCGCGCCGTAACCTGGCCATCATTTGCATCGCGCTATTCACCACCGCACAGTGGTATCAGCCCGGCGGACGCATCAGCGCCTGGCTGGCGCTGGCCGCCGCCTGCGCCATGCTCAATCTGATGGGTGACTGGCACGTCGGCCGCGCGCTCTGGCGGCGCTGGCCGCTCATGCTCTATGCCTCTTACGCCGCGATGGCCGCCGGTTACGGCCTGACTGGACTCTCGCTGCTCGGCGACGGGCTGCTCGCCAACGGCAGCCTGCATCTGCTCACCATCGGCGGATTGGGGCTGTCCATCTACGCGGTCATCGCCATTGCCGGTTACACCCACAGCGGTCTGGAAAAGGATGATCGCGCCTGGGTGCCGGTTGGCGCCTGCCTGCTCGCGACCAGTGCGCCGCTGCGCGCCGCCGCCTCGCTCGCTGATGCGCCGATCCCCTTGCTGGCCTTGTCCGCTGCGCTGTGGTGCATTGCCTTCACGCTCATGGGCTGGCACATGCTGCCTGTTTTCATGCGCCCGCGCGCGGACGGGCGCAGCGGCTGCGCAGGCGTTCTGGGGGAAGATTAGACGATTGGCCGGGCTTAAATGCCCGGCAAAAAACGATGCCCGGAAACCCGCGCAAATAGGGCAGAAAACATAAATCGCCCTGAGACGCCCTAAATACGCGGGGTTCAGCGCATCAAAAAACATAAAACGGAATATCGTGCCCGACGCTCGTTCACGTTTATCGGGCACAAATGCCTGTACAACCAGAAGCATTCTCTCCGAAACCCGCGTGACCCGCGTGGACAGGGCATCTCAGCGTCTGCGCCTCTAAAACCCTTATGGATAAAGGGCCTCCGGGCGCCCCTCTGGAACGCCCTGTTTATAAGGGTTTCAGGCCGCCTGCCCGAAGATGCCCGAAATACGCGGGCTAGCGGGCAGTCTTTTGTAAAGATCGACCAGGGCGCGCTACAGATCGCGCCGTATGCGGTGCCAGAGTAGCGCGCCAAAGAGCAGCGAGGCCAGCGCCAGGCCAAGCAGGGAGGCCAGCCAGAATCCTTCCACCCCCATCGGCGCAATCGGCGCCAGCCCACGGAAAGCTAGCCACCAGCCGCCGAATAAACCGACGCCCCAGAAACACAGCAGATGCACCAGCATGGGGACGAAGGCGATCTTGTAACCGCGCAGCGCAAAGGCGGCAATCGTCTGGACGGCGTCAAAAATCTGATAGCCGACAATGTAAATAATCAGCGACAGTGCAACGCTGCGCACGGCGGGATCATTGCTGTAGGCGCTGACTATGGCGTTTTCGCCGAGCCAGAGCGCGCCGCCGAGCAGACAGGCCACAGCGCAGGCCAGCACTAGTCCGGCGACCGCAGAAATGCGGGCGCGCGGCCAGTCGCGCGCGCCGGCGGCAAAACCGACCTGCGTTAGCGTAGCGATCGCCAGCGCCAGTGGCGGCATGTAGCAGATAGCCGCCAGATTGGCGACGACGCGATGCCCGGCAACCGCGGTTGCGCCCAATTGGGCGACAAACAGCGAGGTCAGCGTGAACGAGGAAATTTCAACGAAATTCGACATCCCCATGGGCAGGCCCAGCCTGACCAGCTCATACATCGACGCCGGCCTGGGCGGTTGCCAGTCGTGCAGCAGGCGGTAAGGCGCCAGCGCCTTGCCGGTTCTCATGTAAAAGAAACCGCAAATGACCGTACACCAGCTGATCAGGGCGCTGGCTATGCCCGCCCCTGTCACGCCCAGTCCGCGATTGACCAGAAACCAGGACAAGGGCGCGTGCAGCAAAGTGCTGCCGAGCGAGATGAGCACCAGCGGCCGCGTCTGACCCAGCGCGTTGCAGAAAGCGTAGAAGGTGCGATAGCACAGCATCGCCGGAATTGCCCAGGCAAGCACGGCAAGGTAGGCGCGCGCGCGCATTTCGACGCCGGCATCGATGTTTGAAAGGCTCAGCAGCGGATCGGGATGGAGCAGAATCAGCACGCCGGGAACGGCAAAACACAGCGCCAGCCAGAAACATTGCTGGAGCGCCCCGGCGATCTCGCCGTCGCGCCCGGCGCCCTTGATCTGCGACACGGTGGGCGAAACGGCTTGCAACACACCGGTCAGCGCAAACAGTACGGCGACGTAGATGCCGCCGCCAACGGCAACGGCGGCCAGATCCTCCGTACCATAATGGCCCAGCACCACCGTATCGGTAATCATCATGCCCATTGCCGCCAATTGCGCTACCAGCATCGGCACGGCATGCAGGACGATCAGTCTGGCCTGCTGGAAAAACATGGGCGATCAGGGACGAATGGGGTCAGGAGAAACAGGAATAGAAAGCATCGGACAATGGCGAAAAAACACCGAGACGCGGGATAAGATTGCCCGATCAGCAGCGCATGAGACATCACCATGCCGGCCAGACTACCCCAGACTACCCGATTCCTGGCAGACTGCCAAATGCTGCTTTCTCCGCCGCTTCCGCCATTTTTTCCATACCCTCTCCACCCTCCGTTCACTCGTGCGCCTTGCCGTATTGACGCCATGCTTTCCCCGTATTCTGCAAAAAAACCACGCCACATACCAAAACAGTGACAAAGTTGGCAGAACAATGGCGACGCAGGGGATAGAATAGGCGCCTCGATTTTTCGGGTATCCCGAATCATTGAGGTTTGATTGAGTCGTTTATTTTTATTGATTGTGTTTTGGAAGATAGAAGGAAGAAGGTAAGAAGCATGGCAACATTTGATCTGTTTATGAAGCACTCTCTGGAACTGCATCTCCTCGTCGCCCTGGTCGCCGCATTCATCACGTATGCCGCGGTCAAACTGGTCGATCTGACCACCAACGCCGTCAACGCACTCGCGGATCTGATCAAGTCCCGTCGTCACGGGCCAACGGTCTCGGCACACTAAACGCAGTTCATCACAACGCGCATGCCGCGTTCCGGATGTGTTATCGACACCCGGGCGCGGCATTGTTTTTGGGCCGTCATTTTAGGCGGCCAATGCTTCGCCGCCCCGCTCCTTGCCACGCAGTTTTTCTGACGGCCACCGGATCAGGCTAAACCACGCGGACATTCAAGGTCCCCAATCCGTCAACGCCCCCTTCCAGCACATCGCCGCGGGTCACCGCCGATACCCCTGCCGGCGTGCCGGTAAAAATCAGGTCTCCCGGCGCGAGTGCGATGTACGCGGATAAGTTGGCAATAATCTCGGCGGGTTTCCAGATCATTTGCGCAAGATCGCCGCGCTGCTTCTCAACGCCGTTGACTTTCAGCCAAATCACCCCACGACACGGATGCCCGGCCTGCGCGACTGGAAACAGCGGGCTGATGGGCGCACTCTGATCAGCGCCCTTGCACATTTCCCACGGCTGCTGCCGCTCTTTCGCCTGCCGCTGTAAATCGCGGCGCGTCATATCGAGGCCGACGGCATAGCCAAACACATGCGCCAGCGCCCGCCCGGCAGCGATCTCGCGGCCGCCCTCACCAATCGCCACGACCAGCTCGATTTCATGCTGGTAGTCTTCAGTCTGCGTTGGATAAACGACCTCGCCGTCACCCGGCGCCAGCGCATCGGACGGCTTGCTGAAGAAAAACGGCGGCTCACGCAGATTGCCGCCCATCTCGGCAATATGGTCGGAATAATTCTGCCCGACGCAATAGACGCGGCGAACAGGAAAGCGCTCGGTACGACCGACGATCGGTAGGCTAACCGGCAGTGCCGGCGGGAAAACATAGGCCATGGCGGCTCCTTGAGACTGGGGAAAAGAGCGTCAGAAAACCGGCAAAGCGGTCACACCGGATTGTCGAGATCGAGAAATTCGCAGTCGAGCGCAAATTTTTCGCTCAGATGCGCCGCCAGTGCCGCAACCCCGCCGCGCTCGGTGGCGTGGTGCCCGGCGGCGATATAGGCAACGCCGGATTCGCGCGCCATATGCACCTGCGGCTCGGAAATCTCGCCCGACAAAAACGCATCAACAGCAAGCGTCAGCGCCTCGTCAAAGTAACTTTGCCCGCCTCCCGAGCACCAGGCGATACGATGAATCAGGCGTCCAGGCGTCACATCATTGCTGATGACCAGCGGTGGGCGCTGCAAAGCGGCCTCGACGCGAGCGGCCAGATCAGCCAATGGCAGCGGCGTTTCCAGGCGGCCAAACCAGGCGATTTCCTGCTCACCGTAATGCCCTTCGACGCACCAGCCCAGGCGCTGCGCCAGCCGCGCATTGTTGCCCAACTCAGGATGCGCATCGAGCGGCAGATGGTAGGCAATCAGGTTGATATCGCGGTCGAGCAAGGCTTGCAGGCGCCGCTTGCGCAGGCCGGTCACACGTACGTCCTCACCGCGCCAGAACCAGCCGTGGTGTACCAGCAATGCGTCCGCATCGCGCTCGATTGCGGCATCGACTAGCGCCTGGCTGGCCGTCACGCCGGCAACGATTTTTCGTATCTCGGCACGCCCTTCCACCTGCAAACCGTTGGGACAATAGTCCTTAAAACGCGCCGCTGCCAGCAAGTCATTGAGATAGCCCACCAGCGCATCACGATTCATGCCACACCTCCTGCACGGGTTGATCATTTACGCCCTCTCGGCCAACACGGCCGACCCGGCAATAAAGCATGTTCTGGCAAACGCCCTTGTGCTGCAATCAGTCCATCGCCGCCGGAAAATGGTCTTTATCCGGGTCTTTATCCGCCGGTTTACTGATGAAGCGCGCCAGCAACAAACCCAGCTCGTAAAGCAAGCAGAGCGGCACAGCCAGAAAAAGCTGAGAAACGACATCCGGCGGTGTAAAGATGGCGCCGATGACGAATGCGGCGACAATGATGTAAGGCCGCCATCCCTGGAGCGTTTCCAGTTCGACAATACCCATTTTAACCAGAACGATGACGACGACGGGCACTTCGAAAGTCACGCCAAAAGCAATGAAGCTGGTCAGGACGAAGGAAAGGTATTTATCGATATCGGTCATCCAGGCGACGCCTTCCGGCGCAATTTGCGCCATAAAACCAAACACGGCGGGAAAGACGAGGAAGTAGGCAAACGCCATGCCGACGAAAAAAAGCAACACGCTCGTCGTCACCAGCGGTAGCGCCAGACGCTTCTCATGCGCATAGAGACCCGGAGCAATAAACGCCCAGGCCTGATACAGCACATAGGGCAAGGCAATGAGAAAGGCAACCATCAGCGCAACTTTCATCGGTACGAGAAAGACGCCAACGACATCCGTCGCAATCATCTGCCCGCCCTGTGGCAGGCTGGCCAGCAACGGTTGGGCCAAGAGTGCGTACAAATCCTTGGCCCAATAAAAGAGGCAAAGGAAAACGATCAGGATCGAAAGCAGCGCGCGGATAAGCCGGTCACGCAACTCGATCAGATGTGACATCAGAGGTTCTTCTTTCCCCCCGTCATCATCGCCTGCGCAGTCAGGCTCCCGGTCGGAATGCGGCCCGGCGCTCATGCTTTCTCCGGCGGGCGGGCCGTTCTGGCGCTATCGTCCGCGTGCATGGCCGACGCGGCAGCAGGCGGCGGGGATTCCCCGGTCTCGGCAGCGGCATCCGACTCAGTCTGCGGCATCTCGTCGATGACGCGTCCAGGGATATCGCCCGTCAGCGCACGAATCTCGTCGCCAGTTTCTGCCAGCGCATGCCGTGACGACCGTTCAGCCAACTGCACACTCTCCTTCACGCTCGCCATACTGCGCTCCAGATCGCGCGCCGATGCCTGCATATCGGCCTGCAACCGCTTCAGCTCATCAAGCTCGATTTCCCGGTGGATATCGGCCTTGATGTCGCCCACGTATCGCTGCAGACGACCAAGCAGCAACCCCGCCGTACGCGCTACACGCGGCAACCGCTCCGGTCCGACCACCACCAGCGCAACGATGGCGATAAGCACCAATTCAGAAAAACCGATGTCGAACATTCAGCGAAGCTGGCGGAATCAACCAATGGCGCAGGAAGCAAACCCGATAAGCATCGTCTAAGTATCGGCGCTGCTCTTGGCCTCGCCTTCGACCGCTTTCTGCCCCTCGGACAACTGTTTTGCCGGGTCGGCATCGACGGCCGCCCGAGACTCGGCCGCCGAATTTTCTTCGCCCTTGATGCCTTCCTTAAAGCCCCGAAACGCCCCGCCCAGATCCTTGCCCAGCGAAGTCAGGCTAGGCAGCTTTTTACCGAAGATAACCAGTACGATGAGCAGGACGATCAGGATTTGCCAGATACTCGGAGCCATGATGTTCCTCCTTAATTGCGTTTGAGCATCGGCCCAACCGGATCCGGCCCGCCGACAATATGCGCGTGTAGATGCGGGACTTCCTGGCCGCCTACACGCCCCGTGTTGATGATCACGCGGAATCCGTCCGTGCTGCCGCATTCCTGCGCCAGACGCCGGGAAACGGCAAGCAGTCGACCCAGCGCCGGTTCGTCGGCGGCTTCCGCCTCGGCCAGTGAAGTGATGTGCCGTTTGGGAATGACGAGAAGATGCATCGGCCGCAGCGGGTGGATGTCATGAAACGCGAAAACCAGATCATCTTCGTACACTTTGCGCGACGGAATTTCACCGTGCACGATCTTGCAGAAAAGGCAGTCATCCATGATTTGACCTCGCATTCACTTTGTCAGAACTCAGCTCACTTCGCCGTCCGCGCGTTTTTTTCCTCGATGCCGGAAACGCCCTCGCGGCGATGCAGTTCCCGGAAAACATCTTCGATGCTCAGGCCGCAGAAGGTCAGCAAAACCATGACGTGATAGAGCAGATCGGCCGATTCGTAAACGATGTGATCGGCCTCGCCATCCTTGGCCGCCATGATCAGCTCGGCGCTTTCCTCGCCAATCTTTTTGAGGATGGCGTCCGGCCCCTTGGCGAATAGTTTGGCCGTATACGAAACAGCCGGATCGGCATGGCGGCGTGAAGCCAGCGTTGCGCCCAAGCGACGCAGAACGTCCTCATTCATCGCAGTCGTGATTTCATTTGCCATCTCGTTCCGAGCCCCTTTTCGGTCATCCTTTCCGATCATCCTGTTCTATCTGCCGGAGCAGCGTTTGGCGATTACCCGATGGGCGCCATTCTACCCCAACCCACGCCTGCGTCCTGCATGGATCGAACCCATAAGCCGCACGTTCACACCTCTAGCGTATGGCCCTATACCCGTGCGGCACACGGCATCATCGTCTATAAATGGTGTCAGGATCTTTCAGCACCGGATCGGCGGGCGACCAATGTCCGTCCTTCAGTTCAAGAAAAAAGCAGCTCGCCCGACCGGTGTGGCAAGCGATGCCCCCCACCTGCTCGACCAACAGCAGCAGTGCGTCACCATCGCAATCGGCGCGAATCGACAGCAGTTTCTGTACATGCCCCGATTCCTCTCCTTTACGCCACAGACGTTGACGCGAGCGCGACCAATACACCGCATGGCCGCAGCGAAGCGTTTCCTGCAAAGACTCGCGGTTCATCCAAGCCAGCATGACAACGCGCCCGCTCGCCGCGTCCTGGGCAATCGCTGGAATCAGGCCGTGCGCGTCCCATTTGAGTGCGTCGAGCCAAGGCTGGCTGGTATCGAGATCGCTCACAGCCTGACCTCGATACCGCGTTCGCGCATGAATTCCTTGGCCTGCCGCACGGTGTATTCACCAAAATGGAAAATGCTGGCAGCCAGCACGGCATCGGCGCCACCGAGCGTCACGCCATCGGCCAGATGCTGCAAGTTTCCGACGCCGCCGCTGGCGACAACCGGAACATCGACGGCATCCGATACGGCGCGTATCAGCGCCAGATCGAAGCCGTTTCGGGTGCCATCACGATCCATACTGGTCAGCAGAATTTCCCCCGCACCTAGTCTCTGCACCTGCTTCGCCCATGCAATCGCATCACGCCCGGTCGGCGTACGGCCACCATGGGTAAAGACTTCCCATCGCCCCACTCCGACCTGCTTGACGTCGATGGCGACAACGATGCATTGATTCCCGACCTTGGCCGATGCTTCGGCGATCAGACCGGGATTGTGTACCGCCGCCGTGTTGATGCTCACCTTGTCAGCTCCCGCATTGAGCAGGCGGCGCACATCGGCAACCGTGCGCACGCCGCCGCCAACGGTCAGCGGAATGAAAACCTGCGCGGCACAGGCTTCGACGACATGCAGGATGATATCGCGCTGATCGGATGAAGCCGTGATGTCGAGAAACGTCACCTCATCCGCCCCCTGTTCATCGTAACGCCGCGCAATTTCAACCGGATCGCCGGCATCGCGCAGGTTGACGAAATTCGTCCCCTTGACGACACGCCCGGCCGTGACATCCAGACACGGGATAATGCGTTTGGCCAAGGTCATGGCGTCAGTTTCCGTCAGCGAAAGTCCGCCGAGAGACGGTCCGCCTCGGCCTGAGCATCGGCAAAAGTAAGGGTGCCGTCATAGATGGCGCGTCCGGCAATGGTGGCGAAAATCCCCTCGCTTTCTACCTCGCATAACTGGCGGATATCGTCGAGACTGGAAAAGCCGCCGCTGGCAATGACCGGTGTGCGCAGCGCCTTCGCCATCCGCACCGTTGCCTCAATGTTGATGCCGGTGAGCATGCCGTCACGCCCGATATCCGTATAAATAATGCCTTCGACACCGTAGTCTTCACATTTTTTGGCCAGGCTGATGACATCGTGCCCCGTCAGTTTCGACCAGCCATCAACCGCGACTTTGCCATCCTTCGCGTCAAGCCCAACGATAATCTGCCCGGGGAAGGCGCTACAGGCATCACGCAGAAAGCCGGGGTTTTTGACCGCCGCCGTACCGATGATGACGTAGCTGATGCCGCGATCCAGAATCCGCTCAATGGTATCGAGATCACGGATACCGCCGCCCAGCTGGATGGGAATTTCGCCATCGAGCGCCTCGACAATTTCGCGAATCGCCCGCTCATTCTTCTGTCGGCCGGCAAAAGCGCCGTTCAAGTCGACGACATGCAGCCGACGTGCGCCCTGTGCCAGCCAGTGCGCGGCCTGCTCGCCGGGAGAAGTGGAAAACACCGTGGCTTCGTCCATGTCGCCCTGCTTCAGGCGCACGCACTGGCCGTCTTTCAGATCAATTGCGGGGATGATCAGCATTTTTCGGAAACGAATTACTGAGGTTGGTGAAAAAACGGGCACTCACCCGGAACGCCTCAAAATCGGCATGCGGAAAACAGCCCAAAGCGGGCTATTCCTACCGTCATTCCGGCGTCCGTACAGCAAGAAACCCGCCATAGCATGTGTTTATCGTTCAAGAACTCAAGGCCGCCAGCCGATGAAATTTTCCAGCAGCCGCAGGCCGACAGCCGCACTTTTTTCCGGGTGGCACTGGATGGCAAAGATATTATCCTGCGCCGCCGCGCTGGTAAAGCGGAGGCCATACCGGGTTTCGCCCACCGTCATCTGTAAATCGGCCGGTTCGGCGTAGTAGCTATGTACGAAATAGAAACGCTCGCCGTCGTCAATACCGTTCCACATGGGATGCATTCGCGTCTGATGCACTTCGTTCCAGCCCATGTGCGGCACCTTGAGCCGCCGTTCCGTAGTACCGTCCGCACCCACGCCACGCGCCGGAAAGCGCCGAACACGGCCGGGCAGAATGCCCAATCCGGCGGCATCGCCTTCCTCGCTATGTTCAAACAGCATTTGCAGCCCGAGACAGATGCCGAGAAAAGGCTTGTTCCGTGCCGCAGTAACGATGGCCTGGCGCAAACCGCGCGCATCGATCTCTCGCATGCAATCGGGCATCGCGCCCTGCCCAGGAAAAACGACCCGTTCGGCGGCCATGACCGTTTGCGGATCAGCCGTCACGACGACCTCGCATCCGTCGGCAACCTTGAGTAGCGCTTGCTGCACCGAGCGCAGATTGCCCATGCCATAGTCGATGATGGCAATCGTCCCGCGTGCCAGCATCAAAGCGCCCCCTTGGTCGATGGCACCCGGCCAACCTGGCGCGCATCTTCGGCAACGGCCATGCGCAGGGCGCGGCCGAAGGCTTTGAACACGGTTTCCGCCTGGTGATGGGCATTGTCGCCGCGCAGGTTGTCGATATGCAGTGTCATCAGCGCGTGATTGACCAACCCCTGGAAGAATTCCCGGCACAGATCAACGTCAAACGCACCGACCCATGCACGCGCGAAGGCGACGGAGAACACCAGCCCCGGACGCCCGGACAGATCGACCACCACGCGCGAGAGTGACTCATCGAGCGGCACGTAAGCATGTCCGTAGCGGCAGATGCCCTGCTTGCTGCCCAGCGCCGCCGCCAGCGCCTGCCCGAAGGCGATGCCGACGTCTTCGACGGTATGGTGTGCATCAATGTGCAGATCGCCCGTCGCCTCAATGTCAAGATCGATCAGGCCATGCCGCGCCACCTGGTCGAGCATGTGGTCGAGGAAAGGCACGCCGGTCGCCAGCTTTGCCTGACCGGCGCCATCGAGATTCAGCCGGACCCTGACCTGCGTTTCGGAGGTATTTCTGCTCACTTCGGCTTGCCGCATGCTGGCACCTTGATTCACGATCATTGAGAGGAAATGACATGTCGGATGATGGGCGGGCGGAAAAGGCCGGCTGCTCGGGCAGGCCGTTTCGCCCATGCATCCGCGCCCGTATCAGTTTATGGGCGTCATGATACCATTGCCTCCTGTCCGCAAAGGCGTTGTCCAGGGCTTCCGGCCGGATGCGCCATGCCGTCACTGCAACAGCCACGATCCCACGACCTATTCCGCATACCGTTGCCGCCATGAGCCAATTCTGGAGCCAGACCGTCCACCGCCTGACGCCCTATGTCCCCGGCGAACAGCCCGCGCTGCCCGGCCTCATCAAGCTCAATACCAACGAAAATCCTTATCCGCCCTCACCTGCCGTTCTGGCAGCGCTGCACGAGGCACTGGGTGAAGACGCCGCCGTACTGCGCCTGTATCCTGACCCGGAGGCGACGCTGCTCAAGGCAACGATCGCCGAGCAGTTTCCGGCAAGCGGCATCACCCCCGCACAGATCTTCGTCGGCAATGGCTCGGACGAAGTGCTGGCGCACGTTTTCATGGCGCTACTCCAGCACGACCGGCCACTGCTCACACCGGACATCGGCTACAGTTTCTATCCCGCCTATTGCCAGCTTTACGGTATTGATTGCGTCCGTATACCGCTCGATGACGAGTTCACCGTTCGCATCGACGATTACTTGGCCCCCCAGTGCGGATGCGGTGCCATTATTCTCGCCAACCCGAACGCGCCGACAGGCCGTCTGTTGCCGCAATCCGACATCGAGCGCCTGGCACGCGCACATCCCGATATCCCCGTCGTCATCGACGAAGCCTATATCGACTTCAGCGGCGAAACGATTGCGGAAATTCCCACCGCCGTACCGCTCATCAAGCACCTGCCGAATCTGCTGATTATCCGCACGCTGTCCAAATCCTATTCCCTCGCCGGCCTGCGCATCGGTTACGCCATCGGCCAGGCGCCGCTCATTGAGGCGCTTGATCGCGTCAAGAACAGTTTCAACTCCTACCCGCTCGACCGCCTCGCCATCGCCGGCGGCACCGCCGCCTTGCGCGACCGCGCCCATTTCGACATGACGCGACGCGCCGTCATGCAAAGCCGGGAATGGTTAATCGGCGCCTTGCGCGGGCTGGACTTTGAAGTCTTGCCATCGGCGACCAATTTCATTTTCGCCCGCCATCCACGGCACGATGCCGCACATATCGCCGCCAGTCTGCGGGCGCGCCATATTCTTATCCGCCATTTTAAACAGCCGCGCATTGAGCAGTATCTGCGCATTAGCATCGGCACGGACGCGCAGTGCCGTGCGCTGGCCGACGCCTTATCGGCCATTGTGAACGCCTCCGGCGGCGGGCAATGATTTACGCCGCCCGGCTCTACACAATGGGTATAAACCACGCGCCAACACTCTAAACGCCAAGAAAGGAAAGAGAGGAAACCATGAACGAAGCCATCAAATACGTCGACGAAGCCATCCGCTCGCGCCATTCCATGCGCCGCTTCCTGCCTACGCCGGTGCCCAAGGCGACAGTGCGCGAACTGCTTGAACTGGCGGCCTGCGCGCCTTCCGGCACCAACGTTCAGCCCTGGCGGGTCTATGCGCTGAGCGGCGAAGCAAAAAATGCGCTTTCCGCCGCGATCATGGCCAAGCACGCCGCCGGCGAAACGGACGGCGGGCGCGAACTTGACTATTACCCGAAAGAATGGGTCGAACCCTGGCTGTCGCGCCGCCGCAAGTGCGGCCTCGGCCTTTACAGCCTGCTGGGCATCCAGAAAGGCGATACGGTGCGGATGAAGGAGCAGGCTGGCCGTAACTACATTTTCTTCGACGCGCCGGTCGGCCTGATTTTCACGCTCGACAACCGCCTCGGCAAAGGCATGCTCGTCGATTGCGGCATGTTCCTGGGCAACCTGATGATCGCAGCGCGTGCACGCGGCCTTGATACCTGCCCGCAAGCCTTCTTTGCCGACTATCACAAGACGATTCGCGCCCATCTCGGCATCGCGGACAATGAAATCGTCTATTGCGGCATGGCGCTCGGCTACGCTGATCCCAACGCGCCGGAAAACACGCTGAGAACCGAGCGCGAAGCCGTCGAAGTGTTCACCGACTTCCGCGGCTTCTAGAGCCCACGCGTTTCAATCCGTGCATCTCCCGATGGCCGGGTTTTTTAGCCCGGATTCATCGGCGGCATTTTCAGGGAGGCGAAAGCCTCCCATTTTTTATTTACAGCGCGCACAGCTTGCGCGCAAAGGCATCCACCCTTGCCCAGTCGGTAAATTCAAATACGCCGGACGGGTCGGTCGGGCCGCCTGTCAGCCGCATAATGAAGCGGATGATCTGCCGGTCAAAAAATCCATAGCGCGGATAATCGAGCTTGCCAGCGAATACATCGACAAGAGACGGTCGCCACGGCGTTTTCTGAAAAAATCTCTGTACGTAAGGATTCGTCTCGGGCCGGCTTCTTTCCGGTTTGCGCGCCACGGTATTGACGGAAAAAAACGCACTCGGCATGCGTGTCAGCACATCGAGATGCGCGCGCACAAAGGCGAAAACATCCGGATGGTGATGCCCGTAACGGATGCGCGCAGCGATGACGATCTTGTCGAACGCTGGCCAGTCCGGCGCTGCATCGCGGGTGATAGGCATCAGAACGGCTTCCTGCCCGGCCGCTTCGATGCGTGCCTGCAAATACCGGCAAATGCGCAGCGTATGTCCGTCTGTCGTCGAATACAGAATCAGAATGGACGCCGTTTTCATAGGCTCGCTCGACATCGGACTCATGCCTGCCGGTACGCGAATAAACGCACGATCTGAGATGCGATCCGCAGCACCGGATGCATCTGCACCCGATAAAAATTCACCCCTTATTCAGCCTTTGACGCGGTAACGCGCCGAAGCGGCGTGCGCCGCCAGCCCCTCGCCATCGGCCAGCGTTGCGGCCACCTCCCCCAGCGTCCGGGCGGCGGCGGGCGAAACGCGGATCAGGCTGCTGCGCTTCTGGAAGTCATACACGCCGAGCGGCGAGGAAAAGCGTGCGCTACCCGAGGTCGGCAAGACATGGTTCGGGCCGGCGCAGTAGTCGCCGAGCGCCTCACAGGCGTAAGCGCCGATGAAGATTGCGCCGGCATGGCGAATCCTGTCGACCCAAATATCCGCATCGGTCACGGCAAGTTCGAGGTGTTCGGGCGCAATGCGGTTGACCAGTTCACAAGCCTCCTCCAGGTCGCGCACGGCAATCAATGCGCCGCGATTTTCCAGCGCGGCGAAAATCGTGTCACGGCGGGGCATGGCAGGCAGCAGCCGTTCGATCGACGCCGCCACGCGGTCGAGGTAGCCCAGATCCGGACACAGCAACATCGCCTGCGCCAGCTCATCGTGCTCAGCCTGCGAAAAGAGATCCATGGCGATCCAGTCCGGATCGGTCTGCCCATCGCAGACAATCAGGATTTCCGATGGCCCCGCCACCATATCGATGCCCACCCTTCCGAAAACGCGGCGCTTGGCGGCAGCAACATAGGCATTGCCGGGGCCGACGATCTTATCGACGCGCGGGACGGTTTCCGTGCCGTAAGCCAATGCGCCGATCGCCTGGGCGCCGCCGATCGTAAACATGCGGTCGACGCCCGCCAGCGCGGCAGCGGCCAGCACCAGCGGGTTACGCTCACCGCCCGGTGTCGGCACGACCATAATCAATTCGCCGACACCCGCTACTTTGGCCGGAATCGCATTCATCAGCACCGAAGAGGGATAAGCCGCCTTTCCGCCCGGCACATACAGCCCCACACGGTCGAGCGGCGTCACTTTCTGACCAAGAAAAACGGCGCCGTCCTCTTCTGTCCGCCCCGGTTCTTCGTACTGCCAGCTTTGCAACGGCTGGTGCTCATGGTATTCGCGCACGCGCCGCGCCGCCGTTTCCAGCGCAGTGCGCTGCTCGCCGGGCAGCGCCGCCAGCGCCTGCATCCACGTGGCGCGCGGTAATTCCAGCTCAGCCAGCGCATTGGCGCTCAGGCGGTCGAAGTCCCGTGTGTAATGGAGCACGGCGGCGTCGCCGCGCGTCCGCACATCGTCCAGAATAGCGGCAACCGTCTGCTCGACGGCACTGTTCTGCGCATTCTCGAAAGCAAGCAGCGCATCGAGGCGCACGGAAAAATCGGCATCGGACGTAGACAAACGTTTGAGTGCGGGCATCATGCGTTGACCACCTGGGCAATGGCGTCAAGAATCGGGGCGATCCTGGCGCGTTTGAGCTTGAGCGCGGACTGATTGACGATCAGGCGCGAGGAAATATTGGCGACGGATTCGACGGCGACAAGGTTATTCGCCTTCAGTGTGCTGCCGGTCGAAACCAGATCGACGATGGCATCGGCCAATCCCGCCAACGGCGCCAGTTCCATCGAACCATACAATTTGATCAGGTCGACATGCACCCCCTTGGCGGCAAAATGCTCACGGGCAATCCTGATGTACTTGGTTGCCACGCGCAGGCGTGCGCCCTGATGCACGGCGTTGGCGTAATCAAAGCCGGCGGGAACGGCAACCATCATCCGGCATTTGGCGATTTTCAGGTCGATCGGCTGATACAGGCCATCACCGCCATGTTCGATCAGCACGTCCTTGCCGGCAACGCCCAGATCCGCGGCGCCGTACTGCACGTAGGTCGGCGCATCGGTAGCGCGCACGATGACAACGCGCACATCCGGCCGGTTGGTCGGAATGATCAGCTTGCGCGAGGTTTCCGGATTTTCCAGCGGTTCGATGCCCGCTGTCGCCAGCAGCGGCAGCGTCTCTTCGAAAATGCGCCCTTTTGACAGGGCAATCGTGATGCCATCCACGGCATGGTTCCTTTCTGTCTGCGATCTTTCTGTGACCTGTTTTTTGAGCCGACGGAAAAATTCTACCCGACCCGCTCGATGCGCGCGCCCAATTGCACCAGTTTTTCTTCGAGGCGCTCGTAGCCGCGGTCGAGATGATAGATACGGTCAATCAGCGTCTCGCCCTGCGCCACCAGCCCGGCAATGACCAGACTGGCGGATGCGCGCAGATCCGTCGCCATCACATTAGCGCCATCCAGACGCGGAACGCCCGTAACCGCGGCGGTATTCCCATCGATTTTGATGTTTGCGCCCAGCCGGATCAGTTCAGTGGCGTGCATAAAGCGGTTTTCAAAGATCGTTTCGCGGATGAGGGCGGTGCCCTCGGCAACGCTGTTGAGCGCCATGAACTGCGCCTGCATATCGGTCGGGAAAGCCGGGTACGGGTCGGTACGCACATCAACCGCCTTGCAGCGCGCCGGCGCCTTGAGTGTAATCTCATGCGGCCCACTGCCGATCTCACAACCGGATTCGCGCAATTTATCGAGAACAGCCTCTAGATAATTCGCCGAAGTATGCGTCAAGCGCACGTTGCCGCCCGTCGCCGCCGCGGCGCACAGATAGGTGCCGCTTTCGATGCGATCGGGCATGACAGTATGCGTCGCGCCATGCAGGGCATCAACGCCTTCGATGACGATGCGATCGGTGCCCGCACCGGCAATACGCGCCCCCATGGCGAGCAGGCAGTTGGCAAGGTCGACGATTTCCGGCTCACGCGCGGCGTTTTCAATCACGGTTTCACCTTCCGCCAGGCTCGCCGCCATCATCAGATTTTCCGTACCGGTCACCGTCACCATATCGGTGACGATACGCGCGCCTTTCAACCGCGCCGCCCGTGCAAGCACATAACCTTGCTCGACACGCACCTCAGCGCCCATCGCCTGTAGGCCCTTGATATGCTGATCGACCGGACGCGCACCGATGGCACAACCGCCGGGCAGCGAAACGCGCGCCTCGCCGCAACGGGCAAGCAACGGCCCCAGTACGAGAATCGACGCCCGCATGGTCTTGACCATGTCGTATGGCGCCAGCGGATGATCGAGATTGCCGGCATCCAGGACGATTTCGCCATCGCCTGTCCGCTTCACGCCGACGCCCATCTGCTCAATCAGGCGCAGCATGGTCGCCACGTCGTTGAGGCGCGGCACATTCTGGAAACGCATCGTTTCGCGCGTCAGCAGGCCGGCACACAGAATCGGCAAGGCGGCGTTCTTTGCGCCGGAAACGGCAATCTCGCCGGAAAGCCGCCGTCCGCCGCGGATCAGCAGCTTATCCACGCGCAGCGCTCCATTCTTCCGGCGTCATCGTCTGCATCTGTAAGGAATGTAGTTCGCCGCTATCAAAATAGGGTTTGAGCAGCGCATTGACCATCTGCTGACGCTGCACCCGGCTTTTACCGACAAAGCACGAACTGACGATCAGCGCCTGCGGATAATTTTCATCACCCTGGACGCTCAGTCCCTCGCAGGGCAACCCATCGGCAATGAGTTTCTGGACACTTTCGAGTTTCATCAGATCAATACCTCAATTTATAGCCGCTGCGCAGCAGTGCATAGGCGCCCGCGGACACGATGGCAAAACACACGGCGGCGACCACCAAGTCCTTTTCCGGCGCCACATCGGAAACACCAAAGAAACCGTAGCGGAAACCATCGATCATGTAAAACACCGGGTTGAAGTGCGACACCCGCTGCCAAAAGGCGGGCAGTGAATGCAACGAGTAAAAGACACCGGAAAGCATGGTCAACGGCATGATGAGGAAATTCTGGAATCCTGCCAGCTGGTCGAATTTATCCGCCCAGATACCGGCAATGATACCCAGCGAAGCCATCACACCGCAGCCGAGAACGGCAAACACGACGATCCAGAGCGGCGCGGCAAAGGTATGGGGGGCAAAAAACCAGGTCGTCGCCAGCACCCCCGCCCCCACCATCAGGCCACGCAGCATCGCCGCCGCCAGATATGCAAAATAAAATTCGGCGTGCGAAATCGGCGAGAGCAGGATAAAAACGATGCTGCCCATTACCTTGGACTGAATCAGGCTCGACGAACTATTGGCAAAAGCATTCTGCAAAGCCGACATCATGATCAGGCCGGGAATCAGGAAAGCAGTGTAGCGCACGCCGTTGATCTCGACCCGCGCATCGAGCATGTGCGAGAAAATTGTCAGATACAGCAGCGCGCTCAAGATTGGCGCGCCGACGGTCTGAAAACCGACTTTCCAGAAGCGCAAAACTTCCTTGCGCAGCAACATACGCAGCCCGGTCATGGCACGCTTTCCGGCAGATGCGGCGCTTCTTCGTGCATGAGGCCGATGAACACGTCCTCCAGGTCGGTCTGCGTCAATTGCATATCTTCGATTCGACACCCTGCCGTACGCAGGCCAGACAGTATCGGTTCAAGCTCATCGATGCCTGTCAGCCGCATCGACCAGAGACCATCATTGAGCACGGCTCGTCCGGCCAGTGCTTCTGGCAGGCGCCCGCCCTCCTCCAAACGGAAACTCAAGGTGCGGCCGGCAAAACGCGCCAACAGGTTGCGCGTGCTGTCGAGCGCGACGATACGCCCCTGTTTGAGCATGGCGATACGCGAACACAAGGTTTGCGCTTCTTCCAGATAATGCGTCGTCAGAACAACGGTATGGCCTTCACGATTAAGACGCCGAATGAAACGCCAGAGTGTCTGGCGCAATTCGACGTCGACACCGGCTGTCGGCTCATCGAGGATGATAACTGGCGGGCGATGCACAAGCGCCTGCGCCACCAGCACCCGCCGCTTCATACCCCCCGAAAGACGGCGCATATTGGTATCGGCCTTGTCCGTCAAATCGAGCTGGGTCAGGATTTCGTCGATCCAGTCGTCGTTGCTCACAATGCCGTAATATCCGGACTGGAAACGCAAGGTTTCACGCACGGTGAAGAAGGGATCAAAAACGAGTTCCTGCGGCACGACGCCCAGACAGCGCCGCGTCGCGCGGTAATCGGCCTGTACATCGCGGCCGAGCACCGTCAGTTGGCCGGACGTTGGCCGCGCCAATCCGGCTAGACAGGAAATCAGGGTCGTTTTGCCTGCGCCATTCGGGCCAAGCAGGCCAAAAAATTCACCTTCGGCGATATCCAGAGAAACGCCGTCGAGCGCACGCAGGCCGGGGAAATCCTTGACAACGTGCTGAACGGAAACGGCAATGCCCACAGAAAAAGCCAGAAATAGCGCAGTGCTCAGCCAAGCGGCAGCATATCGTCAACGCCATACAGTCTGGCCTGACTGACCATTCCGGCCGGCAGATGAGCAAAACGCAGGTCGATACCCAGCGATCGGGCCGTACGTAACCAGGCGAAAGCGACCGCCAGCGCCGAAGCGTCGGTTTCCTCAACCGCGGCCAGATCGACGACAAAGCGGCGCGGCGCATCTTTCTGGCGCAAAAAACCGCGCCCTGCAGCAAGCAGGGCGGTGGCATGAGTGTTAAGCATGGCGCCGCGCAAGCGTACGCCATTTTCGTCGCGTTCGATCATTGCTTGTTCGGGTTGTTCTGCTGATTTTTGTCGACCAGCATTTTGATCAGCCCATCAATGCCGTTGGCACTCACTTCCTGATTAAACGTGCTGCGATAGTTGCTGACCAGACTAACGCCAGCGACGACGACATCGTAGACTTTCCAGCCCTCGTTCTGTCTTTCGACCGAGTACTGGAGCTGGATCGGTTTGTTACCCGGTTGAAGAATCTCACTTTTGACGACGACTTCCGTATCCCCCGCCTGCATACGCGTCGGCCGGTAACGTACGGTCTGGTTACGGTAGCCGGTCAGCGCATTTGAATAGGTGCGCACCAACAGCGTCTTGAATTCTTCGGTCAGGCGTTTTTTCTGTTCCGCATTGGCCTTGTTCCAGTCGCGCCCCACCGCCAGCGAAGTCATACGCTGAAAGTTGAAATGCGGCAGAACCTTGGTTTCGACCAGATTGATCGCTTTCTGCGTATTACCGCTCTGGATATCCTTATCCTGGCGCACGATGCTCAACACCTCTTCCGTCACGCTTTTGATCATGGCGTCAGGTGAATCTTCCTGCGCAAAAGCAGACGGCGCGATCATCAGCAGGCTAAAAAACAAGGTCCACAACACATTAAGAAGATTGAATATTTTCTTCATAGGTTTTCCTTACTCTCTTTCCAAAGCTTTCTAATTTGAACTTAAACGTTCCAGGAAATCTCCCCGGAAGTCTCAGTTCTCGATCTCACTGCGGCGGTTCTGCAAATAGGCATCGCGGATATACGTATATTTGTCGAAAGCGGCTTCCTCGACCACTTTCTCCGACGGCAGCAGGCTGGCGCGTCGATCCACCAGACGCACGCCCCAAAGGGAATTGCGCAGCCGTATATTGTCGACGTAGGTCAGCGGATCGCCGTAGAGATCGACGACGAAGCCGGCAGTATCACGCACCGTGCGCGGGCCAATCACCGGCCAGAACAGGTATGCGCCTTCACCAACACCCCAAACAGCAAGCGTTTGCCCAAAGTCCTCGCTATGCTTTTCCAGTCCCATTTCCGAGGCAAAATCAAGCACTCCGCCCAGACCAATCGTCGAATTGATAACAAAACGCCAGGCGTCGGAAACCCCCTCGACGGGCTTGCCCTGCAAAAGATTATTGACCGAAATCCAGACATCCTCCAGATTGCCGAAAAAATTACCGATACCCGTCCGGACTGGCTGCGGCGTCACCGCATCGTAACCTTGCGCGATCGGCTTGAAAACGACATCAATGCCTTCATTGACGCGGAACATGGCGCGGTTGAAGCCTTCGTACGGATCGGGGTTGTCCGCCGTCGTCGCGCAGCCGGACAATGCCAACACGCTGGCAGCGGTCATCAGAAAACGGAAGAATGGAGAGCGCGGATTACGGCCACATCGGTCTGTGCTCACGGGGATCCTCTATCGTTATTTAGCATCCAAGCCTTCGGAAGCCTTGTTGAACATAAACTGCCCGATCAGTTTTTCCAGCACCACCGCCGATTGCGTTTGGGCAAAAGCATCGCCGGATTGCAGCATCTTCTCATCGCCGCCCGCCTCCAGCCCGATATATTGCTCGCCGAGCAGGCCTGCGGTAAGAATCGAGGCAAAAGTGTCCTTGGGGAAGCGATAACGGCTGTCGATCGTCATCGTTACGACCGCTTCGTACGTCTGCGCATCAAAGCTGATTCCCGTCACCCGGCCCACGACAACGCCCGCGCTCTTGACCGGGCCACGTACTTTCAGGCCGCCAATGTTATCAAACCTAGCATTGAGCTGATAAGTTTCAGCAAAGTTTGCCGAAGATACGTTGCCGACACGCAACGCAAGAAAAAGAATGGCCGCGAAGCCCGCCACCACGAAGATACCCACCCACAAATCCATTAGCTTGCGATTCATTACATTCCCCGGAACATAAAGGAAGTCAGGACAAAATCCAGCGCCAGAATGGCCAGCGCCGAATGAACGACGGTTCGCTTGATCGACGCTGACACGCCCTCGGCTGTCGGCACTGCGTCGTACCCTTCAAATACGGCGATCAGAGAAACCGCCACACCAAAAACAAAGCTCTTGACGATTCCGTTCCAGATATCGAAACGGAAGTCGACCGAACCCTGCATCTGTGACCAAAATGCCCCCTCATCCACCCCGATAAATACGACGCCGATCAGATAGCCGCCAAATACGCCAATCAGGGTAAACATCGCCGAAAGCAACGGCATCGAGATGACTCCACCCCAAAAACGTGGCGCAACCACACGGCCAATCGGGTTGACTGCCATCATATCCATCGCCGTTAATTGCTCGGTCGCCTTCATCAGGCCGATTTCGGCAGTAATCGACGAACCGGCACGGGAAGCAAAAAGCAGGGCGGAAACCACCGGCCCCAATTCGCGCGTCAGCGACAAGGCAACAAGTACGCCCAATGCTTCGGAAGAGCCATAGCGTTGCAGCGTTTCATAACCCTGCATGCCCAGCACCATCCCGATAAACAGCCCGGAGACAAGGATGATCAGCAGCGACTGGAAACCGGAAAAATAGATTTCCCGGATGGTCAGCGGCAAGCGGCGGAACGACTGCCCCGAATAGGCCAGAATCGTGGCGAAAAAACGCGCCGCAAACCCCGTCCGCTGCAACAGACTGGTCACCCGGTGCCCGAGCGATTCGAGTGCCGCGACGAAAATGGAAGGTTTACGTTCAGCCATCGGCACGCTCCCGCAACAAAGCCTCGGTAAAGGGCGCGGATGGATAATGGAAATGTACGGGCCCGTCGGCTTCGCCATAGACAAACTGGTGTACAAACGGCTCTTTCGAAGCACGAATTTCGTCAGGCGTACCGCGCGCAACGATTTGCCCGTCAGAAACGAAATAGACGTAATCGACGATCTGCAACGCTTCCTGCACGTCATGCGTCACCAGCAGAGAAGTCGCGCCAAGCGCATCGTTCAGCCGACGGATAAGCTGGCCGATGACGCCCATCGAAATCGGATCCAGCCCGGCGAACGGCTCGTCGTACATGATCAGCATCGGATCGAGCGCAATCGCCCGCGCCAGCGCAACGCGGCGCGCCATGCCGCCCGACAGCTCGGAAGGCATCAGGGCGTGCGCGCCGCGTAACCCGACTGCGTTGAGCTTCATCAGCACCATGTCGCAGATCATTTCCTCGGTCAGGTCAGTATGTTCGCGCATCAAATAGGCGACATTCTCGAATACGGAAATATCAGTGAATAAAGCGCCAAACTGGAACAACATGCCCATGCGCCGACGCATGGCATACAGCGCCTTGTGATTCATGTCCGGCACCGACTGACCATCGACGAGCAAGGTCCCGCTCGTCGGCTTGAGCTGCCCGCCAATCAGGCGTAATAACGTCGTCTTGCCACAACCGGAATTACCCATGATGGCGACGAGCTGACCGCGCGGAACCTCCATATTGATTCCCTTGAGGATCGCTCGCTCGTCATATGAAAAATTCAGCTCGGATATGCTGACCAGTGAATCGGACACAATAACTTTCAGGACTAAAATGGGCGCTTATTATAACCGAAGGCTTCCGAATTCCAGCAAAACCGCCGACGGAAGTCTGGCAGAAAGCCGCCAAAACATTCAGACAAACAGCAACTTGCGGCACGAGCGCGGCAGCGCGCGAGATGATTTTCACCACAGCAGCCAAAATCGCATGACTCATTTGTCTGCCCCGGGCAGACGGGCGCCTAAAGATAGGCACCGGCACGCGCTGACACGCACTTGGCGGTGATGGCATAATGGCAGCGTTTATCGGCGCCTTCCTTACGCCAGCTACCGCATCCGCCAATCGGTTCAGCCGTGTCGCGGAAGGTTTTCTCAAACCCGCCAAAGCGCTTCCAAGAAGCGTGGAGTCCTGCGAATCATGAGCGAATCCAATCTGTACCAGCATTACCGGGGCAATACCTACCTCTTCGGCAGTAATGCGCCCTACGTCGAAGAAATGTATGAGAACTACCTGGTCAACCCCACGAATATTCCCGATGACTGGCGCGCCTACTTTGACGCGCTGCAAAACGCCCCCGCGCCCGACGGCTCTTTCAGCCGCGACGTTCCGCATCAGCCGGTTATCGACGCCTTTGCTGCACGCGCCCGCCAAGGGCATACGCAGGTCATCGTCGCCAGCGGCGCCGACACCGAAATGGGGCGCAAGCGCACGGCCGTCCAACAACTCATCGCCGCCTATCGCAACGTCGGGCAGCGCTGGGCCGATCTCGACCCGCTCAAACGCACGCCGCGCCCGGACATTCCGGAGCTGGAACCCGCTTTCTACGGACTGACGAACGCCGACCTGGAAACGGTGTTCAACACCAGCAACACGTTCTTCGGCCATGACACAATGACGCTGCGCGACCTGCTCAACGCGCTGCGCGAAACCTATACGACCACCATTGGCGCCGAATATACGTATCTGACCGATCAGACACAGAAACGCTGGTGGCAGCAGAAATTAGAAAGCGCCCGCACCAATCCGCATCTGAACGCGCAGGAAAAAAAACGCGTTCTCGAACAGCTCACGGCAGCCGAAGGGCTGGAACGTTTCCTGCACGCCAAGTATGTCGGTCAGAAGCGCTTTTCACTTGAAGGCGGCGAGAGCTTCATCGTCGCCATGGATGAACTCATCCGCCAGGCCAGCCGGCAGGGCGTTCAGGAGGTCGTCATCGGCATGGCGCACCGCGGCCGCTTGAACGTACTGGTCAACACGCTGGGCAAAATGCCGGCGATGCTGTTTGCCGAGTTTGAACATACCGCACCGCAGGATTTGCCCGCGGGTGACGTGAAATACCACCAAGGCTTCCGCTCCGACATCATGACGCCGCACGGGCCGATTCACCTGATGCTGGCCTACAACCCCTCGCATCTTGAGATTATCAATCCGGTCGTCGAAGGCAGTGTGCGCGCCCGCCTGGATCGCCGCGGCGATGCCGAAGGCGACACCGTGCTGCCCGTGCTGGTGCATGGCGACGCCGCCTTCACCGGCCAGGGCGTCGTTCAGGAGACGCTGGCCATGTCGCAGGTACGCGGCTACACCACAGGCGGCACAGTCCATATCGTGATCAACAATCAGATCGGGTTCACCACCAGTGACCCGCGCGATGCGCGCTCCACGCTGTATTGCACCGACATCGTGAAGATGATCGAAGCCCCCGTGCTGCACGTCAATGGCGACGATCCCGAAGCGGTCGTACTCGCGACCCAGCTGGCGCTGGAATACCGTCAGGAATTCAATCAGGACGTCGTGCTGGACATTGTCTGTTTCCGCAAACTGGGACACAACGAGCAGGACACGCCCATGCTCACCCAGCCGTTGATGTACGCAAAAATCGCCAAACATCCGGGCACACGCCGGCTATACGCCGACAAACTGGTTGCGCAGGGCGTGCTACCCGCTTCCGGCCCGGAAGACATGGTTGCCGCCTACCGCGCCGCCATGGAGGCCGGCCGACATCCGGTGGATCCCGTGCTCGCCAACTTCCAGCGCAAATACTCGGCCGACTGGGAACGCTTCAGAAATACCCGCTGGACCGATACCGCCGATACGACGATCCCGCAGGCTGAATGGAAACGCCTGGCCGAGCGGATCACCGCCATTCCCACAAACTTTGCCGTGCATCCGCTGGTCCAGAAAGTCCTGGAAGATCGCGCCGCCATGGGACGCGGAGAAATCAACATCGACTGGGGCATGGGCGAGCACATGGCCTTTGCTTCGCTGCTCGTTGGCGGCTACAACGTCCGCCTTTCCGGCGAGGACAGCGGCCGCGGCACTTTCAGCCACCGCCACGCCGTGCTGCACGACCAGAAACGCGAAAAATGGGATGAAGGTATTTACATTCCCCTGCAACACGTGGCTGAAAAACAGGCAACCTTCACCGTCATCGACTCCATCCTGTCGGAAGAAGCCGTGCTCGGTTTTGAATACGGCTACGCTTCCAATGCGCCGGACACCCTCGTCATCTGGGAAGCACAGTTCGGCGATTTTGCCAACGGCGCACAGGTGCTCATCGACCAGTTCATCGCTTCCGGCGAAGTGAAATGGGGACGCCTGAACGGCCTGACCCTGATGCTGCCGCACGGCTACGAGGGACAAGGCCCGGAACACTCCTCCGCCCGCGTCGAACGCTTCATGCAGCTGGCGGCTGACATCAACATGCAAATCGTGCAGCCCACCACGGCCAGCCAAATCTTCCACGTACTGCGTCGCCAGATGATCCGCCCGCTACGCAAACCGCTGGTCATCTTCACGCCCAAGAGCCTGCTGCGCAACAAGGACGCTGCCTCGCCCATCGCCAAATTCACCAAAGGCGGCTTCCAGACCGTCATTGGTGACAAGAGCGAACTCAAGGCCGATAAGGTAAAACGCATCATCGCCTGCTCGGGCCGGGTGTATTACGATCTGGTCAAAAAGCGCGAAGAGAAAGGCTGTGACGATGTAGCCATCATCCGCATCGAACAGCTCTACCCCTTCCCGCACAAGGCCTTCGGGGCGGAAATCAAAAAATATCCCCACGCCACCGAAATCATCTGGTGCCAGGACGAGCCGCAAAATCAGGGGGCCTGGTTCTTCGTGCAGCACTACATTCACGAAAACATGTCCGCTGGCCAGAAACTCGGCTACGCAGGCCGTCCCGCCTCGGCCTCGCCGGCCGTCGGTTACGCGCACCTGCACCAGGAACAGCAGAAGGCGCTGATCGACGCCGCGTTCGCCAAACTGAAAGGCTTTGTTCTGAATAAATGAATTGCGCCCAGCGCCGGCATCCGGACGGGATGATAGTCGCCTCCGCCTCGCCAGCGCCTGACGCCAACCTACCCAAGACTGGAAACCAAAATGGCACTCGTTGAAGTCAAAATCCCGCAACTCTCCGAATCCGTCTCCGAAGCCACATTGCTGCAATGGAAAAAGAAAACCGGCGAAGCCGTGGCGGCCGATGAAATCCTGATCGAAGTTGAAACCGACAAGGTCGTGCTGGAGGTGCCTGCCCCGGCGGCCGGCACCCTGGTCGAAATCGTCGAAGGCGACGGCGCCACGGTCACCGCCGATCAGCTCATCGCCCGCATAGATACCGCAGCCAGCGCCGCCACATCGGCCAATGCGCATACCGATGCGCCCGCGCCCGATACTTTAGCCACGACCGCGCCCGCCCAAACGCTACCCGCCCCCGGCAGTAAAGCGGGCGTCGCCATGCCCGCCGCGGCCAAGATTCTTGCCGACAAGCATATCGACCCAGCCAGCATCGCCGGTACGGGCAAGGACGGCCGTATTACCAAAGCCGATGCGCTGGCCGCCACCGCCACTACGCCCGCCGCCGCTCGCCCAGCACAACCGGCGATGCCGCCCGCGCCGCCAATCGCGCCAGTCATGGCCGGCAACCGCGCCGAAGAGCGCGTGCCCATGAGCCGCCTGCGGACACGCATCGCCGAGCGTCTGCTGCAATCGCAGGCCACCAACGCCATCCTCACCACCTTCAACGAAGTGAACATGCAGCCGGTGATGGACATGCGCAAGCGCTTCCAGGAAAAATTCGAGAAACAGCATGGCGTCAGGCTGGGTTTTATGAGCTTTTTCGTCAAGGCCGTCGTGCATGCGCTCAAGCAATATCCGATTCTCAACGCCAGCATCGACGGTAACGACATCATCTACCACGGTTATTTCGACATCGGCGTCGCCGTCGGCAGCCCGCGCGGGCTGGTCGTGCCCATCCTGCGCGACGCCGACCAGATGGGCTTTGCCGACATCGAAAAGAAAATTGCCGAATTCGGCGCCAAAGCGCGCGACGGCAAACTGGGCATCGAAGAAATGAGCGGCGGCACCTTCTCCATCAGCAACGGCGGCGTGTTCGGCTCGATGATGTCCACGCCCATCATCAACCCGCCGCAATCGGCCATTCTCGGCGTGCATGCCACCAAAGAACGCCCCGTGGCCGAAAACGGCCAGATCGTCATCCGCCCCATGAACTATCTGGCCATGAGCTACGACCACCGCATCATCGACGGCCGCGAAGCCGTACTGGGGCTGGTGGCCATGAAAGAGGCGCTGGAAGACCCGGCACGACTGCTGTTCGACCTCTGATCGGCCTCACGCCAGTCGCCTGCCGCAAACAGGTTCCGAGTCAATGCGGCAGCGCGCGGCGGGTCTTGCAACCGGGAAGATGCCCATGCCCAAACCGACCTTGCGCCAGCGCCTTGCCCTGCTGTGGCGCTGGCTGAATCAGCCGCTGCCCGGCACTTCGCCGCGCCAGGCGAAGCCTGTTATTTGGGTGGAAGGGCGCATTCCCGGCAAAGCTTTGAACGTGCTCGCCTTCCTGCTGCTGGCCGGAATGCTGGCAGACATGGCGGGTTGGTGGCAAGCGCCCAGTTTCGATCCGTTCCAGCCTTACTTTGCCTGGACCCGCTCATTGATATGTGAAACGGGCTGGGGCGGCTACAGCCAAGGGCTGTGGGGCGTGGCAGGCGGCATCGTTCTGTTTGGCTTTTTGCCCGCATGGCTGATGTGGGCGTGTCTCGTCCATCAAGCCTGCCAACTGATACGCCGCCGGACCAACCTGCCTTCTCGCGGCAAGCCGTGGTTTCCCATGGTGCTGCTCGAAGGTCGGGCTGCCGTGTGGCGTGGGTGGTGTCTGTTGCTGGCTGCGGGTCTGGCGCTATGCATGCTTCTGTGGGCGACCTACTTGTTTTATGCGTGGCTACCACAATTGTTGTTGCCGCCTTCCGCATTGAAAGTCTGCTGAGATTCAACCTTTTATCTTTTCTGGAGATTCACAATATGAGTGACACTTTTGACGTCATCGTTATCGGCGCAGGCCCCGGCGGCTACGTTGCGGCCATCCGCGCCGCGCAACTGGGCTTCAAGGTGGCCTGCATTGACGACTGGAAAAACGAAAAGGGCGACCCCGCGCCCGGCGGCACCTGCACCAATGCGGGCTGCATTCCGTCCAAGGCGCTGCTGCAAAGCAGCGAGTATTACGCGCAGGCCGCGCATCACTTTGGCGAACACGGCATTAGCCTCAAAGACCTGAAAATGGATGTCGCAAAAATGCTCGCCCGCAAGGATGGCGTGGTTAAGCAGAATAACGAGGGCATTCTCTATCTGTTCAAAAAGAACAAGGTCACCTTCTTCCACGGTCGCGGCTCTTTCCTGAAAACAGTCGATGGCGGCTATGAAATCGCTGTGACGGGCGATAAACCGGCAATCGTCACGGGCAGACAGATCATCGTCGCCACCGGCTCGCGCCCGCGCCAGCTCCCCGACATGCCGTTTGATGAAGCAACCGTCCTCTCCAACGAAGGCGCTTTGCGCATGACCGCCGTGCCCAAAAAACTGGGCATCATCGGCGCCGGCGTCATCGGGCTGGAGATGGGCAGCGTCTGGCGCCGTCTGGGCGCGGAAGTGACGCTGCTGGAAGCGCTGCCCACATTCCTGGGAATGGCCGACGAACAAGTCAGCAAAGAAGCCAGAAAGGCTTTTGACAAGCAGGGGCTAAAAATCGAGCTGGGCGTCAAAGTGGGCGAAATCAAGCGCGGCAAAAAGGGCGTCACCGTTCACTACGCCAACGCCCAAGGCGAAGCGCAAACGCTGGCGGTGGACAAGCTCATCGTCTCCATCGGCCGCACGCCCAGCACCGAAGGGCTCAATGCCGAAGCCGTGGGTTTGCAGCTAGGCGAACGCGGCGACATCATCGTCGATGAACACTGCCGCACCAACCTGCCCGGCGTATGGGCCGTGGGCGACGTGGTGCGCGGCCCCATGCTGGCGCACAAGGCCGAAGAAGAAGGCGTCGCCGTGGCCGAGCGCATCGCCGGCCAGCACGGGCATGTGGATTTCGGGCTCATCCCCTACGTCATCTACACCAACCCCGAAATCGCCTGGGCGGGCAGAACCGAACAGCAGCTTAAAGCGCAAGGCGTGGCCTACAAGGCGGGCACTTTTCCCTTCCTGGCCAACGGCCGCGCCCGCGCGCTGGGCGACACCACGGGCTTCGTCAAATTTCTGGCCGACGCTGCCACCGACGAAATTCTGGGCGTGCATATCGTTGGCCCCTATGCCAGCGAACTGATCGCCGAAGCCTGCGTGGCAATGGCCTTCCGCGCCAGCAGCGAAGACATCGCCCGCATCTGCCACGCCCACCCCAGCCTGAGCGAAAGCACCAAAGAAGCCGCGCTGGCCGTGGACAAACGCACGCTGAACTTTTGAGGTGACACGAAGCCCGCGTAAACAGGGTATCTCCAAGGAGGTATAGCGGCTTCCTTTGCCAAAATACGGCGTTGGCTCGCCTTGCCGTACTAGGTGTACTGTCAGCGGCTCGCCGCCTTATCTTTTGGCAAAGTTAAGCCGCTATGTTTTGAGTGTCTCAAATATGGATGCCCTGAACCCCGCGTATTTGGGGCATTTCAGAGGGGATGCCCGGAACCCCTTGTAAACAGGGCATCTCCAGACATCCTGCCCGCCAGCCCCTTATTTATAAGGACTTCAGAGATGCCTACCCGGAAATGGCCTATCCATAAGGGCTTCAGGGGGGGCCGGGGAAACGCCCTATCCATACGGGGTTGCGGGCATCTCCTTTTACTTATTCGATCACTACGAAGCATTCAGAACCCCCTTAGGCGCAGCCGCAGGCGCGGGGCAGCTTGGCGGGAAGAAGGGCTTGATTGTCTGAGCACAGCGAGTTATCAAGCCCGCCGACAAGCAACCCGCGGCAAGGAGTTTTCTGCGCCTGGGGTCGCTTTTCTTTGCTGACTTTCTTTGGCGAGGCAAAGAAAGTCAGCGGGGCGCGCTGCCGCACAGCGCAACGACATCAAGAGGAGTTCCGTGGGTAGAAGGTCAGCGTGCAGGCCTTGGCAATTCCTATATTTAAAGTATCTCAGAGTCCCTGCTCGCCAGCCCTTTGTTTATAAGGGTTCCAGAGGCACTTGCCCGGAGCGCCTTTATCCATGCGGGTTCTGGAAGAGCCAGCCCGAAAACGACCTATCTACGGGGGTTTCAGATGGGGTGTTAGGAAATGCCCAATCCACGCGGGGTCCCGGGCACGCCCCTTTACGTATTCGATCACTACGGAGCGCCCAAAACCCCTTAGGCGCAGCCGCAGGCGCGGGGCAGCTTGGCGGGAACAAGGGCTTGATTGTCTGAGCGCAGCGAGTTAATCAAGCCCGCCGACAAGCAAACCCGCGACAAGGAGTCTTCTGCGCCTCGGGGTCGCTTTTCTTTGCTGACTTTCTTTGGCGAGGCAAAGAAAGTCAGCGGGGTGCGCTGCCGCTCAGCGCAACGGCATCAAGAGAAGCCTTGCGTACGGAGCCAGCACCGACAGTCAAACAATCCTTTCAATTTTTGTTTTCAGGTTTTTCCGAGAGACTGCCCGCTAGCCCACGTATTTAGGGCATCTCCGAGAGGTATGCCCTGGAGCCATTGTAAACAGAGCATCTCCGGCACCCCTTCCCTGAAGCCCTTTATTTATAAGGGTTCCAGAGGTGCCTGCCCGCAAACACCCAATCCACGCGGGGTTCGGAGCACCTACCTAGAGCATCTTTATCGACGCGGGTTGCGGGCATATCCCCTTGCGCATTCAATCACTACGAAGCACCCAGAAACCCCTTAGGCGCAGCCGCAGGCGCGGGGCGGCTTGGCGGGAACAAGGGCTTGATTGTCTGAGCGCAGCGAGTTAATCAAGCCCGCCGACAAGCAGCCCAGCGACAAGGGGTTTTCTGCGCCTGGGGTCGCCTTTCTTTGCTGACTTTCTTTGGCGAGGCAAAGAAAGTCAGCGGGGCGCGCTGCCGCTCAGCGCAACGGCATTAAGAGGAGTTCCGTGGGTGGAAGTCAGCGCGCAGGCCTTGGCAATTCAATTCCTATATTTAAAGTGTCTTAGGGCACCTGCCTGCTAGCCCTTGTATTTAGGGCATCTCCGAGAGGGGTGCTCTGAAACCCTTATAAATAGGGATTTTCAGATGTGCCTTCCCGCAAACGCCCTATCCACGCGGGGTTCAGAAGTGTGCCCCGAAAGCCTCATAGCGGCTCGACTTTGCTAAAGACAAGGTGGCGAGCCGCTGACAGTACAAGCAGTACGGCAAGGCGAGCCAACGTAGTATTTTGGCGAAGGAAGCCGCTATGGCTCGACGTTGCCAAAGACAAGGCGGCAAGCCGCTGACAGTACGAGCAGTACGGCAAGGCGAGCCAACACCGTGTTTTGGCAAAAGAAGCCGCTATTTTTCCGGTTTATGTTTTTTGATGCTCTGAAGCCCTTTATCTACGGGGACCTCCGGGCATTTTATATTTTTTGGTCTGTTTACACGGGGTTTACAGCGCCCGCTTCATGTAGATCACGTTGGGCATGGGGTTGGCGTAGTAGGGTGCAGTTTCGACAAAACCCAGCCGTTCGTACAGACGAATGGCGCTGCGCAGTTCGCGCACGGTGCCAGCGCGATTGCGCGGCGATGAACGGGCGATGAAAATATACGCAGCCGGCAGCCGGCTTCGTTGCCCGATTGCAGGCCGTCGGAATGATCTTAAACCGCTGTCAGCTTGGCGTAGGCCAGCGCCAGCCATTTCATCCCCTGCTTGCCAAAATTCACCTGGACGCGCGCATCTGCCCCGTGCCCCTCGGCAGAAACGATGACTCCCGCGCCGAATTTGGCATGGTGCACATTTTGGCCAATGCGAAATCCGCCCGGTGCCTCCGGCGCGGCGCGTTCTGCCCCCCCGGCGCTTTCCTGCCGCCCGGCGGATGCGCCCGACGCGTAGGGGTTGCCATACGTTGCCGGTGCTGCGGCATGACCCACCGGCTGGAGCAAGGCTTCGGGCAGTTCCTCGATAAAGCGCGAAGGCAAACAATAGCGTGTCTGTCCATGCAGCAGGCGCGTTTGCGCATGGGTCAGATACAACCGCTGGCGGGCGCGGGTGATGGCGACATACATCAGCCGGCGCTCTTCCTCCAGCCCATCACGCTCAAGTTCGGAGTTTTCGTGCGGGAACAGGCCCTGCTCCAGACCGGTGATGAAAACGGCGTCGAATTCCAGCCCTTTGGCTGCATGCACCGTCATCAACTGCACGGCGTCCTGCCCTTCTCCCGCCTGGTGTTCGCCCGCCTCAAGCGAGGCATGGGCCAAAAATGCGGAAAGCGCGTCGCCTTCCGCCGGATTAACTAGGGTATCGTCTTCTTCCTGCAAGAAGCGGGTCGCGGCACTGACCAGTTCATCCAGGTTTTCCAGCCGTTCGCGCCCTTCCTTCTCGCCCAGATAATGCGCGCGCAGACCGCTTCTTTCGATGAGATGCTCGATCACCTCGGGCAGCGACACGCCTTGCGTTTCGGCGCGCAGCGCCTCGATCAGCCGGATAAAATTGCCCACCGCCACGCCTGCCTTGCCCGGCAAACCCGCCGCCGCGTTGTAGAGGCTGGAATTGGCGCGGTGCGCGGCGCCCTGCAACGCTTCAAAACTGCGGCTGCCGATACCGCGCGCAGGGAAATTGACGACGCGGACAAAGGCCGTATCGTCGTCTGGATTGACAATCAGACGCAGGTAGGCCAGCGCATGCTTGACCTCCTGCCGGTCAAAAAAGCGCAGCCCACCATGCACGCGGTAGGGCACGCCGGCGGTAAATAGCTGATGTTCGAGCACGCGCGACTGCGCGTTGGAACGATAGAGCAAGGCAATCTGCCGAGGCGGCGTGCCCTCGCGGATCAGTGCGCGCGCTTCATCGACGACATAGTGCGCCTCATCGAGATCGGAAAAGCCGGCAAAGACGCGGATCGGCTCGCCCGCTCCGGCATCGGTCCACAGATTCTTGCCCAGACGCGCCTGATTGTGCTGGATCAGCGCATTGGCGGCATCGAGAATATTGCCGAACGAACGATAATTCTGTTCCAGGCGAATCACGTTTTCGACCCGGAACTCGCGCTCGAAGGCGCGCATATTGCCCACCTCCGCGCCACGGAAAGCATAAATGCTCTGATCGTCATCGCCTACCGCAAACAGGCTGGCGCCCGGCGCCGGCACGTCGACGCCCGCCAGCAGCTTCAGCCATCGGTACTGCAAGGCGTTGGTATCCTGGAACTCATCGACCAGAATATGGCAAAAACGCGCCTGATAATGCCGGCGCAGCGGCTCGTTACGCGATAACAGCTCGTAGCAGCGCAGCAGCAGCTCGGCGAAATCGGCCACGCCCTCGCGCTGGCACTGTGCCTCATATTCCGCGTACAGCTCGATACGCCGCTGCGTGTAATCATCGTACCCCTCGGCCTGCGCCGCGCGGATGCCCTGTTCCTTGTGGGCATTGATGAAATAGGCCAGCTCGCGCGGCGGGAATTTTTCGTCATCGACGCCGAGATTTTTGAGTAGGCGTTTGATCGCCGAGAGTTGATCGGCCATGTCGAGAATCGGGAACGCGGCCGGCAGCGCCGCCTCACGATGATGCAAGCGCAACATGCGGTTGCACAGCCCGTGAAAAGTGCCGACCCACAGGCCGCGCGCCGCACCGAACTGCAACGGCAGCATCGCCGACAGACGCGTCAGCATCTCTTTGGCTGCCTTGTTGGTAAATGTTACGGCCAGCACGGCATGCGGGCTTGCCTGCCCCGTCGAAATCAGCCAGGCGATGCGCGTCGTCAGTACGCGCGTCTTGCCGCTGCCGGCACCGGCCAGAATCAGCGCATGCTGCGGCGGCAAGGTCACCGCGGCGACTTGCTGGGGATTAAGCTGGGCAAGCAGATCAGACATGGCAGAATTTCCGGAAAAAACAGGCCCGGATTATACCGGGCGCTGAAGAGACGCCTTGTCCGCATCGGCGGACGGCAGCCCTGTCTTGGCAACAGCGACCAGTCCGCGTTTCTTGCCACGCGTCAGCCGGCGCAGGCGTCGTTCGGCCTCAACGCGGCTGGCGGCGGCCTGTTCCGGGTAGGCGTAACACGCAGCCCAGCGGCCATTATTCAGCCGTAGCACGGCAACGCAGCGACCACCGTCGATCGTTGTCACGAGGGCATACTGCCCGCATTCATCGCGCTCGCGCGTATCACACACATCCGCCGGCTTGATTGCACGTCGGGGGGATGGAGGAAACCAGGAAGCGGCCACGAGATCCATCGCCTCATCATGCGGCACGCAAAGACTGCGCAGCGCATCGACCGGCGAATCGAATTCCGCGCAGACGACGGCGGGGAAATAGCGGGCAACAGGCAAACCATCCGACATGGCGCGCATCTTACCGCGCGCCGGCATGGCCGACGTAGGGCGCTGCTGCGCCGGAATGGTCGGATATCGGTCAAATCCGTCTGCTGCGACGCCAGCACGGGGGCGGCGCGAGAGAATATTGCTGTTGCAGTACACGACTCACACACTTCATCGGCTGTTTCATGAGAAACTCTCGGCCTTTCAAATCCTGCGCAACGCTGGCATGTGCTGACCGACTGCCTCAAGCCCGTCAAAAACCTGCTCATCCAGTATGCGTTAAAAACCTGAGATTACGGAGAAACCTGTTCATGTCGAGAAACATCCTGTCCATCGCTCTAATTACTGCCGCCTGCCTGACTGCCCCCGCGCACGCCAACGAAGCCAGCGTTAAAAGCGCCATGGAAGCCAAACTGGGCGTCAAAATCAGTAGCATCAAACAAACGCCTTACCTCGGGCTGTATGAAATTTATGCCGACGGGCAAATTTTCTATACCGATGCCAAGCAGTCGGTCATCATTGCCGGCGCACTGATCGACGGTAAGACGATGCAGAACTACACCGCAGAGCGGATGCAGAAACTGACGGCGGTCAAATTCTCCGATCTGCCGCTGAATAACGCGATCAAACAGGTGCGCGGCGATGGCAAGCGCGTACTGGTAACCTTTGAAGATCCGAACTGCGGGTACTGCAAACGCTTGGACAAGGAAATTGCCAAGCTCGACAACATTACCTTGTATACCTTCCTGTATCCGATACTCTCGCCCGATTCGCTGGAAAAATCCAAGCAGGTCTGGTGTTCATCCGACAAGGCGCGCGCCTGGAACGATCTGATGCTGGACGGCAAAAAACTGACGGCCAAGACGAACTGCAACACGTCGGCTATCGCACAGAATATCGAATTCGGCCGTAGTCTGAACATTCAGGGCACGCCGACGCTCATTTTTGCTGATGGCGAGCGTATTCCCGGCGCGTTGCCACTCGACCGCATCGAGCAGAAGTTAGTCTCGCTCGACAACGCCCCCGCAAAGAAATAAGTCGGCCGCACCAGCAACGCTGGGAAAATAACAACGCTGGAAAAATAAATATCGCAGCGGATACGGGAATACGGCGCCCACCGGCGGAACCGTCAGCAAAGGAGGAATCATCTCCTGTCTGGCCGTTCCGCTTTTTTCATGACTTCGCCACCGTACAAACCGCCTGGCGTGGTTTTCTGACAATGAAAGAAGGAAAGCGCAGGAGTACAATTGAGAATATCTCTTATTTAGAAGAAGCCGCCATGCCCGACAAAGTCACCCCGGATCTCACCACCCTGTCCGAAACGCTGTTTATTCCGCTGTGGGCAAGGGCGGTGGAGCAACAACAGCCCGCGCCGTTGCTCGTGGATCCGGTCGCGCCCAAAATGCTCGCGCGCCTTGACTATGATTTCAGCCAATACGCCAAAGCCACCGCCTCGCAGGCGGGCTGCTGCGGGCGGGCCTGGCTGTTTGACGAGCAGGTGCGCCGCTTCATCGCCGCCCATCCTGATGCCGTGGTGGTGCAGGTCGGCGCGGGGCTGGATGCGCGTTATGAGCGCCTCGGTTGTCCGGCCGTCACCGCTTGGTACGACCTTGACCTGCCCGAGGTCATCGCCCTGCGCCGCGAGCTGTTGCCGGAATCCGGCAATATCTATTTGAGCGAATCGCTCTTTGCCGCCGATTGGATGAACCGCGCCGCCGCCCACGGCAAGCCGGTGTTACTGCTCTGCGAAGGGGTACTGATGTATTTTGAGGAAAGCGAAGTGAAAGACTGGCTGGCAACTCTCGCGCAACACCTGCCGCAGGCGACGCTGGTATTCGACATCATCCCGACCATCCTGGTCGGCCGCGCCAAGCGGCATGATGCCCTCGGCAGCATGAAAAAAGCCCCGCCGGAGATGAAATGGTCGGTCAAGGACAGCCGCGAACTGGAAACCTGGCTGCCAGGATTGACATTGGAAGAAGAACTGCTGCTGAGCAAGACCTGCGGCAAACGCTATCCGCTTTTCCTGCGCCTGCTTTATGCTCTCGGCGCCGGCAGCAGGCTGGATCAGCGCATCGTGCGGGTGAAGCTGCCCTGAAATCCGGCCTGCGCCCTATCCCAAGCGATATCCACGGCAGCCCCCGCGCATTTTTTCTGTAAACTTGCCTGCCCTCCCGTGTTATCCATCTAGCCGCGCGGATGCCGGCAAACCCCTTGTTTGGAACGCGTGAAAACCATCCCTCTGATGAACTTTGGTGGGAATTTTCTGTAGCACAAAGATCAATCAAGTGGCAGAGTGACGGCTATTTTCCAGGCTGTCCGTCCATTTGGCCGCTCACTCGCCAACTGCCTACAACTTGCCTACAACTGGAAGGCCAGCCAAAGCAGCAGCCCTTCCGCCACATTCCGCACCACATGGGGGCGCTGTACGACATAGGCGTCCGCTTCTTTTCGCCGCGCTTCAATCCAGGCCGAAAAACCACGCACCGCCATCCCATCGTAAAACCCGATCATCATTTCGTAATTGATGAACAGGCTCCGTCCATCCAGATTGGCGGAACCAGCCAGCGCCATTTCATCGTCGAACACGAGTGCTTTGGCATGCACCATCTGCGGGTGCAGCCAAACGCGCCCGCCGGCAGCCGCCAGTTCACGCAGGGCGCGGTGCCGGACGAAATCGGCAATCCTGTGGTTGGAGCGTACCGGCATCACCAGATCGACCGCCACACCGCGCCGCGCCGCCAGCGTCATGGCATTGAGCAGCGCCGGATCGGGCACAAAATAGGGCGTAATCGCCAGAATACGCCGGCGTGCGGTAAAGCAGCTGGAAATGAGCAGCGTATGGATCGTATCGTCGGCCAGGTCGGGGCCGCTGACCACCATCTGCGCCAGCCCCGGTAACGTGGGGGGCGGCCCCTGGACAGCATTGGCCTGGGCGGGCGCGTATTCTTCCGTAGGCGCACTTTCGCCGGCAAACGCCCAGTCCTGCATAAAAACTTCCTGCGCTTGGCGCGCCAGATCGCCTTCCAGATCGAAGCTCAGATCGAGCCAGGGCGGCGGCGCACGCCGATGCAGCTGGCGATATACCTGTTGCCCAAGAACGCCATATCCGCCGACGAAATATTCCGCCGCCAGATTTCGGCCGCCACACCAGAAATGCCGCCCGTCAGCAATCACTGACTTGCGGTGATTGCGCAAATTGGTACGCCCGCGCAGCGACGAGCGAAATAAGGAAACAAACACACGCGCTTCGACCCCTGCGGCATGCAACGAACGTAGATCGGGCAAGCCGCCGCCCATGTAAACACCAACGCCATCGACCAGTAGGCGCACGCGCACACCCGCCCGCGCCTTCGCCTTGAGCCGCTCGCCAATTTCGTCGCCCAAGGCATCACGCCCAAACAGGAAGGTGCACACCTCCAGCGTCTGCGTTGCGCCATCAATGAGACGGCGCAGCGCATCAAGCGCCTGCGCGCCGTCGGCATGGATCGTCAGGTGCGTATAGGCCGCCGGCGGCGGCAAGCCCATTGCCTGCGCCAATCGTTGCGCCTGGGCTGCGGTCGTCTGCCGCGCCGGACTGGGCACATCGCCGATCGGCACGGAGCGCGGTCGCCGCGGTGCAATTTTGCGCGTTCCAAAAACCAGATACAGCGGCAAGGCAAGGAAAGGCAGCAATACAATCGCCATCACCCAGGCGATCGCCGCCGAAGGATGCCGGCGCTGATGCAGCGCCTGCGAGGCCGCTACATAGACGATCAGGCCGATTACCGCGGCCAGCGCATCCAGCAGCTCCCAGTGACGCGCAATCAGATCTGCAATCATTAATTGAATCAAAATCCGGCAAATAGGCAGTGATGATAACCGAAAGCATGTGCCGCAAAGCCGTATCCGGCGATACGTCCTGCCCCAATACACAAAGCCGTATATGCCGTAACCCATACCACGGCCCGGAGCCGGCCCATAAAACCGGCGCTTTTCTGTGGCCATCGCCAAGAACAACCGATCAGGACGCGGACATGGATAACGAAAGCGGCTGTACCAGTACGCATTCATGCGACGATTCGCGCATTGCGGCACCCTAAATTTTCTGGCAGCATCTTTGTGCCATGTATTACAAACGCAAAGTCTCCAGCGTGGCACTTGCCTTGTTTTATGAAATACAAATTTTGTAGCGCATCGCGTCGATAAAAAATTACATACACAAATCCGTGACCTACAAAAACCCGACCTGTAACCTTTAATGCAAGGAGAACGGCGTGGCAAATGAACAGTTAATCAGCGCCCTGCGGCAAAAAGCGCAAAAATTGCGGCTCAACGTGCTGGAGATGATCGGCATCAACATGGCCGGTCATTGGGGCGGTTCAAGCTCATTGGCGGAAACGCTGGCCGTATTGTATTTCCATGCAATGAATGTCCACGCCAGCGCCCCCAGGGACCCAAACCGCGACCGTTTTCTGCTCTCGAAAGGCCATGCGGCGCTCATTCAATACGCGGCGCTGTGCGAGGCCGGCTACTTCCCGCGCGAGGAGCTCAAACGAGTCAAGGCGATCGATGGCCTGCTGCAAGGGCATCCCGACCTGACGATCCCTGGCATCGAAGCGGTGACGGGGTCATTAGGACAAGGACTTTCCATTGGCGTTGGCATGGCGCTGGCGCTACGGCTCGACCGGCGGCCCAGCCGGGTTTATGTGGTCATGGGCGATGGTGAACAATCGGAAGGTCAGCTCTGGGAAGCCGCGATGGCGGCTAGCAATTTCAAGGTGGATAACCTGACGGCCTTCCTCGACTGGAACAAGATTCAGGCGACCGGCCGCACAGAAGACATCTTTCGCATCCCCGATCTGGATAAAAAATGGCGTTCGTTCGGCTGGGAGGTCCTTGCCGCCAACGGGCACGACATCGGACAGCTGATCGACGTCATCGATCGGGCCAAGACTGTCCGGGGCAAACCAACGCTCATCATTCTCGACACGATCAAAGGCAAAGGAATTTCGTTTGCCGAAGATATTGCCGCTTATCACAACGGAAGCTTTGATGCAGCGCAATTTGAAGCGGCAAAAAAAGAACTCGAAGCCGGCATAGAAGGAGACTGAGATGAGCATGGAAAAGAAAAGCCTGCGCCTTGCCTATGGTCAAGCCTTGGTCGAAGCGGGCAACAGCCATCCCGACATCGTCGTTCTGGAAGCGGATCTCGGCAAATCGACCATGTCCTACCTGTTCAAGGAAGCCTGGCCAGAGCGTTACTTTGAAATGGGTATTGCTGAGCAGAATATGGCCTCGACGGCAGCCGGCCTGGCGCTGGCTGGGAAAATCCCCTTCTACAGCACCTTCGCAGTTTTCGCACTCGGGCGCGCTTACGACCAGATTCGTTGCAGCATCGCCATTCCGCAAGCCAATGTGCGGATTTGTGGCTCCAGCTGCGGCTTGTCGGATTTTGGTGATGGCAAGACGCATCAGTCGATCGAAGACGCCAATGTAGTATGCGCCCTCCCCAACATGACGGTCTTGAATCCGTGTGACGCCGTGGAAACACGGAAAATGGTTCAAGCCATGGTCAAACACCAGGGTCCGGTTTACATTCGCATCAATCGCAATGATTTGCCCGTTTTCACGCCAGAAGAAGGCGAATACGAAATTGGCAAAATGACTCGGATCGTCGAAGGCAGCGATGTCGTCATTTTCGCTACTGGCGCCATGGTCTGGAAATCTTGGGAAGCGGCCCATCAGCTCAAGAGCGAAGGCATTGCGGCCGAAGTCATTAACGTCAGCACGCTGAAACCGCTCAGGAAAGCTGAGGTGCTTCAACACGCCGCCGGTAAAAAAGCCATCGTTGTCGTCGAAGAAGCGACAAAAATCGGCGGTCTCGGCAGCGCCATTGCTCTGGCGATTGCAGGAGAGCTCTGCGTTCCCTTCAGGCATCTCGGCATTGAAGACCAGTTCGGCACCTCTGCACACTCTTATGCCGAACTGTTGGAACATTTCGGCCTGACCGAAGGGCATATTGCACAAACAGTCCGTCAGGCGCTCGGCAAATAGAGGCACTCTAGCAAGCCAGACACCCATGCAAAGGAACACGCGATGAGACTCGAAAACAAGGTGGTGCTGATCACCGGCAGCGCACAGGGCATCGGCGCGGCGATCGCGCGACATTTTGCAGAGGAAGGGGCATGCGTCATGGTCTGCGACCTTGACACAAAGCGGGACACGCCTATCGTTCCGGCAATTACGGAAAAAGGCGGAACGGCGATCTTTCAGCCGCTGGATGTCACGCGGGATGCCGACTGGATCGCCGCCATCGATGTAGCTATCAAAAAGTTCGGGCGCCTCGACGTACTGGTTAACAATGCCGGCATCAACATTCGTGAGCCGATCGAAGCAGTGCAGGAGCAGACGCTCGACACGATGCTGGCCGTCAACGTCAAAGGACCGATGCTGGGCATCAAGCACGTCATTCCGGTCATGCGCCGAGCTGGCGGCGGGTCAATCATCAACATCTCGTCGATCTGCGGGCTGATCGGCCATCAGTTCACGACCGAGACCTACACCGTAACCAAGGGCGCAATCACCTTGCTGACGAAATCGGTCGGTGTCCGCTACGCGAAAGACAACATCCGCTGTAACTCGATTCATCCAAGCACGGTCGATACGCCCTATATCCAGACGTTATTCCAGGATCCTGAACGAAAAGCCGAACGGCTGGGCGAAATTCCGCTGGGGCGCCTGGCAACGGACATCGACGTCGCCAATGCTGCGGTTTATCTGGCCTCGGACGAAGCGGCGTTTCTCAATGGCGTTGCCCTACCCGTCGACGGCGGGCTAACCGCCTATTGAGCATGGAAGGCGCAAAACATCCGATAAAAAACAGAACGGCCGGGGCAACAGGCCGCAGAGGCAGAAAGGACATCGGTCAATCATACATTGATAGGATTTTCGGCTACGGTATCCAGCCAATTTCTCATCCCTACCTCAAAAGGTCCGTACAGGCATCTCCAACTGTTCAGGAAAAATAGTTGCAAGGGCTACCCTTTAGCGTCGTTACCGCCCTTCGCTTGTCTTGTTCTGTCTTGCGCTGTCTCATCCTGCCTCGGCGGTCGTAGCTAGGCGACTTGGGCACTTGGATATTTGGATTGCCGACGTCAGATAGGCGTCCGATAGTCGCCCATAAGCTATTTTCCCCAACCGACGACCCAATGTACGAATGGGAAGGTACAGATAACCGCATTCGGCAATGCACAATGCGGGGCTGGAGCTGCCACAAAAATACCGCAAAGTATCTTGCAGAATTGTTCTGAATACACACTGCGCTGTCTTGTTTCACGCGGGGGAAACAGCGGCAGTCACCACCCAAAATGGAAAAACCAGCGCGCCGTGTTTACAGGGTTATGCGCTGATCAAAATCAGCCGGCCACGACTGCCGGGAAACCGGAGGAAATGACCGTTAACGCCATGGTTTATTCCGCCAGAGATTCTGTCTATAATAATGCCATGCCCTTACCCGCCTCTCTCATTGCATCGATCGTCAGCGCCGTCATTGAAACGGTGGTGCAAAGCGTTGGCGCGCCCGCGCCGCAAACCTACGAGAACTACATCATTCAGCGCAAACTGCCGCCGGAAGCTAAACTCGGAGTCATGGAACCGCCGCCCGGCAACGGCACGATCGTCATCGACGGGGTCAAGCACCGCCTGTCGCCCATTGCACAGTTCCGCAACGAGAAAAACTTGATCGTCCTGTCGATGACCATTCAGGGCAACAAGGATATTGTCTACGTGAACGATTCCTATGGCTCGGTCTATCGCGTATGGATTCTGCCTCCCGCTGAAATGGCGGCTATCCGCCAGAACTGACCCGCATGACCAAAAAGTTGTTCATCCGCACTTTCGGGTGCCAGATGAACGAGTACGATTCGGACAAAATGGCTGACGTGCTCGCCGCATCCGAACCCATCATCCGAACCGATACGCCCGAAGAGGCTGACATCATTCTGTTCAACACCTGCTCGGTGCGCGAAAAAGCCCAAGAGCGTGTTTTCCACGACCTTGGCCGCGTGCGCCCCCTCAAGCAGGCCAAGCCCGATCTCATCATCGGCGTCGGCGGCTGCGTCGCCACTCAGGAGGGCGAAGCCATCGTGCGGCGCGCGCCTTACGTCGATATCGTGTTCGGCCCGCAAACGCTGCACCGCCTGCCACAGCTCATCGCCGAGCGGCGGCACAGCAAAAAAGCGCAGGTCGATGTTTCTTTTCCGGAAATCGAAAAGTTCGACCACCTGCCGCCCGCACGCACGGAAGGTGCGTCCGCCTTCATCTCGATCATGGAAGGGTGCAGCAAATTCTGCACGTATTGCATCGTTCCCTACACGCGCGGCGATGAAGTCTCGCGCCCGTTCGACGATGTACTGGCCGAAGTTGCCGGCCTGGCCGAACAGGGCGTCGGAGAAGTGACCCTGCTCGGCCAGAACGTCAATGCCTATCGCGGCAAAATCGGCAGCGGCGAAGAAACCGCCGATCTTGCCATGTTGATCGAATACATCGCAGAAATCCCCGGCATTGAGCGTATCCGTTACACCACTTCACACCCGCGTGAAATGACGGCGCGCCTGGTCGAGACCTACGCCAAAGTGCCCAAACTCGTTTCCCATCTGCATCTACCGGTGCAGTCCGGCTCCGACCGCGTGCTGGCGGCGATGAAGCGCGGTTACACGACGCTCGAATATAAAAGCCTCGTGCGCAAACTGCGCGCGGTGCGGCCCGACATTTCGCTGTCTTCCGACTTCATCGTCGGTTTCCCCGGCGAAACGGCCGCAGATTTTGAAAAAACGATGCGCCTGATCGATGATGTCGGCTTCGACGCCTCTTTCTCCTTCATTTACAGCGCCCGCCCTGGCACACCGGCCGCCGAGCTGGCCGACGACACGCCGCAAGATATCAAACTCGAACGCCTGATGCGCCTGCAAAAACGCATCGACGCGCTGGCACAAGCCGTTTCGCAGTCGATGGTTGGCACGGTTCAGCGCGTACTCGTCGAAGGCGTCTCGAAAAAGGGCGCGGGCGAGCTTGCCGGCCGCACTGACAACAACCGCGTCGTCAACTTTGCCGGCCACCCGCGCCTGGTCAACCGTTTCATCGACGTGCGCATCGTCTCGGCCATGCCGCACTCCCTGCGCGGCGAAGTCCTGACCCGCGAAGTATGAACAGAAAAACCGCCCAATCCGCCAATCGACCGCAATCGCCTGCCAGCGTCCGGTCGCGCGCTGTCGAACTCAAACTTTCACCGGTCAATAACGCCCAGCTTGCCAACCTCTGCGGCGCACTCGACGAAAACCTACGCCAGATCGAGACCGCCTTCGATGTTTCCATCGCGCGCCGTGGCGAACACTTTACCTTACGCGGCGAGACGGCGCAGCTTGCAAAAGCGTCTGAAGCACTGCAAACCCTCTATGCACGCGCCAAAAATGAACTGTCCATCGACGAAATCCAACTCGGCTTGATCGAGCTGGCCAATCGCCCGGAACGGCGCGAACACGGCGCCGATGATTCCCCCGCGCTGATGACGCGCAAGACCGATCTGCACGGCCGCACGCCGCGCCAGGTCGAATACCTTAAACAGATTCAGGCCCACGACATCACCTTCGGCATCGGTCCGGCCGGTACCGGCAAGACTTACCTTGCCGTTGCCTCGGCCATCGACGCCTTTGAACGCGAACAAGCGCGGCGCATCGTCCTCACCCGTCCCGCCGTTGAAGCAGGCGAACGCCTCGGTTTCCTGCCCGGCGATCTGGCACAAAAGGTCGATCCCTATTTGCGGCCGCTCTATGATGCGCTCTACGACCTGATGGGCTTCGATAAGGTGACGCGCCTATTCGAGCGCAATGCCATCGAAATCGCTCCGCTTGCCTACATGCGCGGACGCACGCTCAACCATGCCTTCATCATCCTTGACGAAGCACAGAACACAACGCCTGAGCAGATGAAAATGTTCCTGACGCGCATCGGCATCGGCGCCAAAGCCGTCGTCACCGGCGACATTACACAAATTGACCTGCCGCACGGCCAGAAGAGCGGCCTACTGGAAGCCAGCCTCATTCTGCGTGACGTGCGCGGCATCGCCTTTACCGAATTCCAGAAAGAAGATGTCGTCCGCCACCCGCTCGTCGCGCGCATCGTCTCGGCCTATGAGGCCCACGCAATCGCGTTGGAAAAAATGGAAACCGGCGACAGCGCCAATAAAAATGGGGGTAAGGCATCCAGACCCACATCGGACGCAGGACGCAAATCATGAACGTTCCCGACGATAAAACGCGCGTATCGCGCAGACTCAATCTCAGCGTGCAATACGCCTGTGCCGACCCACACGGAGAAGCGGCAACACACACCCTCCCCACACGTACTGACATCCGCCGCTGGGCGCGCGCCGCGCTTGATGTCGATATGCCGCGCGGGGGTGAGATTGTCGTGCGCTTCGTCGACGAAGCCGAAGGCCGCGAACTCAACCACACCTACCGCGGCAAGGACTACGCAACCAACATTCTTTCTTTCCCCTATGCGCGCGAACCCGTCATTTGCGGCGATCTCGTCATCTGCGCCCCCGTCGTTGCCCGCGAAGCTGCCGAACAGAATAAAACCGCCCAGGCGCATTACGCCCACCTGATCGTGCACGGCATGCTCCACCTGCAAGGTTACGACCACGAACAGGCCACCGAAGCGCAATGCATGGAAGACAAGGAACGCGCGCTACTCGCCGTGCTCGGCTTTGCCGATCCTTACGGAGACGAGCGGTAATGCGCTGGAATCAAGCGCGCCGCATCGGCGGCATATAGCGGTCATGGAACACGAGCGTCCGACTTTTTTCGAACGCCTGTCTTCGCTGCTCCTGCGCGAGCCGGAAGACCGCGCACAACTGATGGCATTGCTGCACTCGGCACACGAGCGCAAGCTGCTCGATGCTGACGCGCTGTCGATTATCGAAGGCGCGCTGGCCGCTTCGGAAATCAGCGTGCGCGAAATCATGGTGCCGCGCGCCATGATGCAGGTTGTCGCCATCGACGATCCGTTTGAAAAAATCATTGCGCAGATCAACCGCACCGCCCATTCACGTTTTCCGGTCATCGAGGGCAGCCGCGACAATGTGCTCGGCATCCTCATCGCCAAGGACCTGCTGCGCATGCCGCCGGGGAAAAATGTCAATTTGCACGATTGGCTGCACCCGGCGGTATTCATTCCCGAAACGAAGCGCCTCAATGTCCTGTTGCGCGAATTCCGCGTTTCGCATAATCACATGGCGATCGTCGTTGATGAATACGCCGGGGTCAGCGGCCTGATTACGATCGAGGACGTGCTCGAACAAATTGTCGGCGATATCGAGGACGAATACGACTTTGACGAAGCGGCGGACAACATCCAGATCGATCGGCGCGGGCGCTACCGCATCAAGGCGCGGACCAGCATCGAGGATTTCAATGCGGCGCTGGGCGTCCAGTTCAGCAGCGATGCGTGCGACACGATCGGCGGCCTCGTCCTGAATCACGCGGGGCATGTTCCCCGGCGCAACGAGCTGATCGACATCGACGGCATCCGCTTTCAGGTACTGCGTGCCGACAGCCGCCGCTTGCATACTCTGTTTGCCAGCCGCCTCGCCGGCGATGCTGCTGACAGCATGACCCGCGTCGATACGCCGGATGAACCCGCGCCCACAGAATGATGGCCACTGAAGCCGCAAAACGCGCCCCCTCACGCCAATCTCTGGCTGCCGCATTTCTGCTCGGTCTGGCGGGCGTGCCGGCCTTTGCGCCACTTGAACTTTTTCCGTTAGTTTTTGTGGCGCTGGGCGGCCTTTACCTATTGCTCGACCGCGCCGAAATGTATCACTGGCGGCATGGCGCCCTGATCGGCGGCGTCTTCGGTTTTGGTTTTTTCCTGGGCGGCGTCTCCTGGGTCTACGTCAGCCTCAGCGTTTTCGGCGGCATGGCCATGCCGCTGGCGGCACTTGCCACCGTCCTGTTCTGCGCTTATCTCGCCCTCTACCCAGCGCTGGCCGGCGCGCTGTTCGTCCTGTTAACCGGCCGGGGGAATTTTTCTGGGGCGGATGTGCGGACGGGTTGGCAAACCCTACGACGCACGCTGCTGTTCGCTGCGCTATGGACGTTGACGGAATGGCTGCGCGGCCGGCTGTTTACCGGGTTTTCCTGGCTGGCGATCGGTTATAGCCAAACGCCGCCGAGCCCTTTATCCGGCTTCGCGCCGATAGTCGGCGTCTACGGCCTTTCCTGGCTAAGCGCCTGGCTCGGCGCACTGCTTGCCGTAGTCTGCGGCCGCGTTGTCTTTCAGGGCACGGCAACGGGCGCAAACCGCTTGCAGATTTTCCGGCAATCGCTGCCAATCATGCTGACCCTCGCCCTAACGCTTCTCTGCGGCAGCCTGTTGCGCCTTATCGAATGGACACAGCCGATCGGCCAACCCATCCGCGTCGCCCTGCTGCAAGGCAACATTCCGCAGGAGATGAAATGGCGGCCGGAGCGTCTGCACGATTCCTTGCGCATCTACCATCAGTTGGCGCACGCGCATCCGGCACAACTCACCGTATTGCCGGAAACCGCCATTCCCAGTCTGCTCGAACAGGTGCCGGCAGACTACCTCGACGCCCTGCACAGGCTGGCACAACGCGAACACGGCATGCTGATTTTCGGCATTCCCACCCACGATGGCAGCAATTATGCCAACAGCGCCATCGCCCTTGGAAATGGTCACGACAATGGCGGCCTGCAACGCTACGACAAGGTTCACCTCGTTCCTTTCGGGGAATTCGTTCCGCCCGGTTTTCACTGGTTCATGGATCTGGCGGAAATTCCCATGTCCGACTTCATCGCCGGCAACCCACAGCAATCACCGCTGCGCCTTGGCGCACTGAAAATCGCCCCGAACATCTGTTATGAGGATGCCTTTGGCGAAGAGATCGCGCGCGCCCTGCCCGAAGCCCATCTGCTCGTCAATCTTTCCAACGTCGCCTGGTTCGGCGACTCGCTCGCGCCGGCGCAGCATTTGCAGATCGCCCGGCTACGCGCACTCGAAACCGGCCGCGTCATGCTGCGCGCCACCAATACCGGAATGACTGCTATTGTCAGCGCCAACGGCGATATCGCCGCGGCACTGCCGCCGTTCACACGCGGTGCCTTGACCGGCGAAGTACGCGCCCATACCGGCGCAACGCCTTATGTACACGGGGGTAACCTACCCGTCATCGCGCTTTGTCTGCTGATCATCGGCATCGTGGCGCGACCACGCCGTAATAACCGTAAGACCTGAGTCAAGCCTACTGCTTAGCCGCTCAATGATGCTTCTAGCCCGCATTTCTCACAGATAGAAGGTGCATCGCGGCCGGAGATATAAGAAAGTTTTTTTGCGAGAACGACTTAACCATATCTCTGAGGAAGCCGCGATGCCGACACAGTGTACCGTAGTCAGCCCATGCGCGAAGCGTATTGATGGCCGCCAGGTGGCGGTGGATTTCGACGGAGGGCAGATCAGTTCGGATGCGGGCGCGCTGTTGCTGCGCGAGGTCGATCGCACCTTGCGGCTGACCGAACGGGTGGCGGCCTGCTTCGAGGATGGGCGCGATCCGGAGCTGATCGAACACACGGTGCACACGTTGGTGATGCAACGGATCGTGGGGATCGCGCTGGGCTACGAGGACCTGAACGATCACGATCAATTGCGCCGTGACCCGGTACTGGCCACGCTGGCCGGTAAGCTCAGCGCTCGGCGCAAGGGCTGCGAGCCGCTGGCGGGCAAGTCGACCTTGAACCGGCTCGAACATGCCCCCGACACCAAGGACGGTTCGCGCTATCACAAGATCGCTCACGATCCGGCGGCCTTCGAGTCGCTGTTCGTCGCGTGCTTCATTGAGGCGCACGAGCAGGCACCTGACGAGATCATCCTCGATCTGGACGCCACCGACGACCCGCTGCACGGCCAGCAGGAAGGGCGTTTCTTCCATGGTTACTACGGCGGCTACTGCTACCTGCCGCTGTACATCTTCTGCGGCCGACATCTGCTCGCCGCCAAGCTGCGCCGGGCCAACACGGATGCCTCGGCGGGCAGCATCGATGAACTCGAACGCATCGTCACCCAGATCCGCCGCCACTGGCCGGAGGTGCGCATCGTGCTGCGTGCCGACTCGGGCTTTGCGCGCGATGCCTTGATGAGTTGGTGCGAGCAGACGCACATCGACTTCGTCTTCGGGCTGGCCAAGAACGACCGGCTCAAGGCCCAGATCGAAACCGAGATGAGCCAGGCGCAGGCCGAATGCACCCAGACCGGCAAGCCCGCACGGCGGTTTCGCGACTTCACCTACCGCACCCTTGACAGCTGGTCGTGCGCCCGGCGGGTCGTCGGCAAGGCCGAGCAGCTGCCGGGCAAGGCCAATCCGCGCTTCATCGTCACCAGCCTGGACGCTCAGCGCTGGCCGGCACGCGAACTGTACGAGGCGCTGTACTGCGCCCGAGGCGAAATGGAGAACCGCATCAAGGAGTGCCAGCTACACCTGTTCGCCGATCGCACCTCAACGGCGACGATGCGGGCCAATCAGCTGCGGCTGTGGTTCGCCTCCTTCGCCTACGTCATGCTCGAAGCGCTGTGCCGCATCGGGCTGGCTGGCACCGAACTGGCCGAGGCCACCTGCGAGAGCCTGCGCCTGAAACTGCTCAAGATCGGCGCACGGGTCAAGATCAGCGTGCGCCGCATCCATGTCAGCATGGCCAGCAGTCATCCGTTCCAGACCACCTGGCGCCTGGCCCAGGCCAGACTCGCCCCCGGCTGATCCGCCACGCCACCGTGGCCCTGCTGATCCGATCGCGCTCCCGTTCGCGCGAGGCGGTCTCATGCCCAAACAGCGCCGCTTGCCCCCTCAACGCACCTGACCGCCCGCAGAACCTCACCCGCCTGCACTCCATTGGCCGCTCGCGGGCCTGAATCCTCGCGGTCACGGCAACGCGTGAAGGAAAAAGCCGCGCCAACGGGGGCCGAACCGTGAGAGTGTGAGAAATGTGGGCTAGCGGCCGGTGAGGCATTGTTCTTCTGCAATCAGCACGTCAGGGAGTGCGTGTCGGCAGGCGTTTCAGCTCTTCGCGCAATTGCCGGTAATTCGGGCAGTAGCGCTCGACAATGGCCCAGAAGCGCGCACTGTGGTTCATTTCGCGCAGGTGCGCCAGTTCGTGGATGATCACGTAGTCGATCAATGCCTGCCGATAGTGAATCAGCCGCCAGTTGAGCCGGATGCCGGTGCGCAGGCTACAGCTTCCCCAGCGTGTACGCGCGGCACTCAAGGCCAGTGGCGGTACGGGCAAGCCAAACTGGCGAGCAAAATGCGCCAGCCGTTCCCGAAAAATCGCCATGGCGCGTCGCCGCAGGGCGCGCTCAAGCAGGCGCGCTGCATCGTCCGGCGTGCGTGCGGCCAGTATCAAGCGCGGCGCACCGCCATCGACATGCAGGCTATTGGCGCCATCTTCGCGTGTGTCATCGGCTTTCAAGGCTCCCGCCCCCTGTTCTTCCCAACGAATCTGGTTGCCGCCTTGCATCAGATGCAGTCTGAGCGTGCCGCCCAGGTAGGGAACTGTTGCGCCGTCAGTGATGGCCTGTGGCGGCGGACGACGGCGGGTACGCCATTCATCGAGTTTTTGCGCAACCCAGTCGCCATGCCGGCAAATTAGGGCTTCGATTTCGCTCAGTGCCGCCCGCAAAGGCGCGCCGACACGCAGTCCGCGCTCGTCAATGGACAGGCCGATGCTGCGCCGGCGGCTGCGGCGCAGCGAGTAAGGCACGATGCGATCATGCAGAACAATGGTGTGCAGCGTTTCCCCTGCCGGACGCACTGCCCGATCCGGAAAAGGCAATTCCAGAGAATGTTCGATCCGTTGCGGCATACCGTGTCGATCGACTATTGCGCCCCTATCGCGGCGCGACAGCGTCTGTTGCCGCGAAACTCGACCGTTTCCGTAACGCAGTGCCACTACGCAAAAAATCGAGGCTCATCAATGATTGCGGTACGGCGCAATGCGCTGCATTTCTTCGCTAACCCACGCTTCTGCAAGGCGATTGACCTCTTCTGCGGTTTTACCTTTTGGATCGATGGGCGGGCCGACGCTGACGATAATTTCGCCCGCCCGCTTGGCGAAACGCTTGCTCCAGAAATCACCGGCATTGTGTGCAACCGGTACGGCCACAGCGCCCGTGCTGACGGCCAGGTATGCGCCGCCGGGCTTGAATCGCCGGATTTCACCAGGCAATGTGCGCGTCCCCTCGGGAAAGATCGCGACAGAAATGCCTTCCGCCAGCCGTTTTTGGCCTTGTTCGGCGACTTGCCGCAAAGCGTCGCGGCCCGCTTTGCGGTCGATCGAAATCATCCGCACGGCGATAAATGCCCAGCCGAGAATCGGGATGTTCAGCAAAGATTTCTTGAGGACAAAAACGACAGGAGGAAAAATCTGCTGTAAGGCGATGGTTTCCCAGGCCGACTCATGTTTGGCGAGCACGACGCAGGCGCCGGACGGAATATGCTCGCGGCCGAGCAGGCGATAGCGCAGGCCAAGCACCGTCTTGCACAGGCCGAGCACGACGGTGTACCAGACACGGATAATGGCAAAGCGCACACGCATGGGGAAGATCGCCGTCAGCAACACCAGCACGCTGGCAATCAGCGTGGTAAGAATGGCCAGCGGCGCAAAAATTAGCGTACGGAACAAGGCAATCATGGTTGGGTACGATCCGTTCTGGTGACGAGGCGGGCCTCAGGTTTTTCTTTCCACCTTTTCGCTTTTGCTTTCTGTTCTCTCGGTTTTTTCGGCCTTCTCTGCCCTCTCTGCTTTTTCTGCCTTCTCTACTTTTTCCGCTTTTTTCTCCGCCATGAGCATGGCGTCGACCACCTGTGCGAGATCGTCGAACACCTGCGTACCGGCAGGCAGGGTCTCGTTGGCATAGGTATTTTCGCCCTTGCCGGTCAGTACCAACACCGGGCTGGCGCCGGCGCTGACGGCGGCTTCCAGGTCGCGCAGCGAATCACCGACGGCAAAAACACCGGTCAGGTCGGCATTAAAGCAGGCGGCAATCTGCTTGAGCATGCCCGGTTTCGGCTTGCGGCAGTCGCATTTGGCGTCGGCGGCGTGCGGGCAGTAAAAAATGGCGTCGATGCGCCCGCCGGCGGCCTGCACTGTCTGATGCATTTTGGTGTGGATGGCGTTGAGCGTTTCCATGTCGAACAGGCCGCGGCCGATGCCCGACTGGTTGGTGGCGACGACGACGCGGTAGCCCGCCTGGGAGAGCCGGGCGATGGCTTCCGGGCTGCCGGGAATGGCGCGCCATTCGGCGGGCGACTTGATAAAGCGCTCGGAGTCATGGTTGATGACGCCGTCGCGGTCGAGAATGATGAGCTTCATGGAAAAATCTGCGGAAATTGAAAAGGAGCGGCGGATGCTTTGCGTGGACAGCTCGCCAGAGAAACAGTGCGGCGCATTGGGCATTCAGGCAGCAAGCGGCCCGCCTGCGGGATGCCGACCACACGCGGCGCCTGGTCCGTTCCGTGCCTCCCGTGCGCGCCCTGTCCGCCGTACATGGCTTAGGCCGACTGCAAGCGCGACAAGTCGGCAACGCGGTTCATCGCCGCATGCAGGGCGGCAAGCAGCGCCAGCCGGTTGGCCTTGAGCGCCGGATCATCGGCATTAACCATCACGTCGGCAAAAAACGCATCGACCGGCGCACGCAAAGCCGCCAGCGCTTGCAGTGACGCCGTATAGTCGCCCTGCTCGAAAGCGGCGTCGGCCTTAGGCCGCGCCTCGGCCAGCGCCGCCGCCAATGCCTGCTCGGCAGACTCGCGCAGCAACGCCGGATCGACGTTGGCATCGTCCGTCACGGACGGCCCGGCCTTTTTCAGAATATTGCTCACGCGCTTGTTGGCGGCGGCCAGCGCGGCGGCTTCCGGCAGTGCCGAAAAGGCGCGCACGGCGGCAAGCCGGGCGGCAACGCCCGCCAGATGCTGCGGCCGCCGGCTCAGCACCGCATCGACCTCCTGCGCCGAATAACCTTGCTCGCGCAACACGCCGGCCAGGCGCTCGTAGATGAAATCGAGTACTTGCTGAGAGGTTGCTGGATCGAACGGTTTTCGTTGTGTAAATGCATCTCCACCTGCCGCGGCCTTGTGCGCAGCCCGTTGAATCGCTTCGTCGTTGTGTACTTCACGCGCCATTTCGATGATGGACGACACTTCAAGCGGTAAATCTTTTTCGATCAGCATGCGGATGACGCCCAGCGCATGGCGGCGCAGGGCAAAGGGGTCCTTATCGCCGGTCGGCATCTGGCCGATGCCGAACAGGCCCACCAGCGTCTCCAGCTTGTCGGCCAGCGCCACGATGGTGCCGACCTGGCCGCGCGGCAGCTCGTCGCCGGCAAAGCGGGGTTTGTAATGGTCTTCAATGGCGTCGGCAATTTCAGGCGCCAACCCATCGTGCAGGGCGTAGTAGCGCCCCATGATGCCTTGCAGCTCAGGGAATTCGCCGACCATGCCGGTGAGCAGATCGGCTTTAGCAAGACTTGCGGCGCGTTCCGCCGGCTGCGCCAGCGCGCCGCCGAGTTGCCCGGCGATGGCCTTGGCGAGCGCGGCAACGCGCAACGAGCGTTCGCCCTGTGTCCCCAGTTTGTTGTGATAGACAACCTTGTCCAGCTCCGGAATGCGGCTTTCCAGCGTTTTCTTGCGATCCTGGTCAAAGAAGAATTTGGCGTCGGCCAGGCGCGGGCGGACGACGCGCTCGTTGCCTTCGATCACGGCGCGCTCATCGTCCGGGCGAATGTTGGCGACGATCAGGAAACGGTTGGTCAGTCGCCCGGCATCGTCGAGTAGCGGAAAATATTTCTGGTTGGCCTTCATCGTCAGAATCAGGCATTCCTGCGGCACTTCGAGGAAGGTTTCCTCGAACTGGCCGGGCAGGACGTTCGGCCATTCGACCAGCGCGGTGACTTCCTGAACGAGCGGATTTTCCAGCAATGCGGCTTCCTGCGCCCCGTCAGTCAAATGGGCAGGCTCGACTTCGAGGCGACATTTCAGCGCATTGGCTTTGCTGCGGATCTGGCGAACGATCTCTTGGCAACGTTCTTCATAACTGGCAATGACGGCGCCTTGTTCCTTCAGCGTCGCGGCATAGGCGTCGGCATCAGCAATATCGAGCGGATCGGCGGCGGCTTCAAAGCGGTGACCATGCGTCGTGCGTCCGGCAGTCAATCCCAGCGCCGAGACCGGCACGACATCGCGGCCATGCAGCGCGACCAGTCCGTGTGCCGGACGGACAAAATGCACGGTCGTCCAGCCCGGCTGTGCGCAGTGTGCGTGTAGCTGGTAGGCCATCACCTTGGGGATCGGCAAAGCCGCAATCGCCGTATCGAGCGCTTTCTGCAGGCCGTCGGCCAGCGTTGCGCCGGGCGCGCGGCTATCGTGAAACAGCGCCTCGACCTTGCCGTCGTGTGCTCGGCGCAGCTGCGATACATCGGCAGCCTCCAGTCCGAGCGAGGCCAGTTTTTTGCGCAGGGCGGGCGTTGCCTGACCGGCTGCATCAAGGCCGACGCTGACCGGCATCAGTCGCGTCGAGACGGCGCGCTCCGGCGCGACGGATAGCACGTTCGTGATATGAGCCGCCAGGCGGCGCGGGGTGGCGTAGGCGGTAACGCGCGCATCGGCGGCTGCCAGGTCAGCGCCGATAAGCGCTTCGGCCAGCGTCGAGGCAAACGCTTCGCCGAGTTTCTTCAGCGCTTTCGGTGGCAATTCTTCGACGAACAGTTCGACGAGCAGATTGTTTGTACTCATATCAGGCAGCTTTCTTGGCGTTCTGTTCAGCGAGTTTTTCCAGGACTTCATCAGCCCAGTCGCGCGGCGCAAGCGGGAAGCCGAGGCGCGCACGCGAGTCGAGGTAGCTTTGCGCGACACTGCGCGCCAGGTTGCGGATGCGGCCGATGTAGGCAGCGCGCTCGGTGACGGAAATGGCGCCGCGCGCATCGAGCAGATTGAAGGTGTGCGCGGCTTTCAGCACCTGCTCGTAGGCCGGCAGCGCCAGTTGCTCACGCACGAGCAGTTGCGCTTCTTTTTCGTGCGCGGAAAAGGCGCTGAACAGAAAATCGGCATCGGAATGCTCGAAATTGTAGGCCGACTGCTCGACTTCATTCTGGTGATAGACATCGCCATACGTCAGCCCCTCGGTCCACACCAGATCAAAGACGTTCTCAACGCCTTGCAGGTACATCGCCAGGCGCTCCAGGCCGTAGGTGATTTCGCCGGTAATCGGCCGGCAGTCGATGCCGCCCACCTGCTGAAAGTACGTAAACTGCGTCACTTCCATGCCATTCATCCACACTTCCCAGCCCAGCCCCCAGGCGCCAAGCGTCGGGTTTTCCCAGTCGTCTTCGACGAAGCGCACATCGTTTTTCTTCAGATCAAAACCAAGCGCCGCCAGCGAGCCGAGGTAGAGGTCGAGGATATTGTCCGGCGCGGGCTTGAGCACGACCTGGTACTGATAATAGTGCTGCATGCGATTCGGATTTTCGCCGTAACGGCCATCCTTCGGCCGGCGCGACGGCTGCACGTAGGCGGCTTTCCACGGCTCAGGGCCGATGGCGCGCAGGAAGGTGGCGGTGTGGCTGGTGCCGGCGCCGACTTCCATATCGTAGGGTTGCAGCAAGGCGCAGCCGTGTTTGTTCCAGAAAGACTGGAGACGCAGGATGACTTCCTGAAAAGTGGGTGTAGAAGACATGAGATTCGTAAATCGCAGGAAAAACGCGGGAAGCCCGGATTTTACTTGCTTTTCCCGGTGGCGGAAATTGCCCGATCGGTACGGTGCAACGCAGTGCGGGTATCGTGTTGCGGCGGAGGGGGTGGTGTCACGGGCGCGGCAAAGCGGGTGGCCTGCCGTCCGCGCCGCCTGGATGCTTCCGGCCATCCTTGTCCGGCATCCGCGCTCCAGGCCGATTCTCAGCCCCCTCCTCCGCAGCCCTTATTCTACGCGGGCTGTGGCGCATACCGGCCGGAAACGCCCTGAATTCGCGGGTCTCCGGGCATGCCTTTTGGGAACGACTGGCGACAGCCCGCGGTTGCCGCCTGATGTTCGTGGAATCGTGGAATCGTCGAATTCGGGCGGTAAATGGCGGGCCGTCAGCTTCCTTGTCCAGAATCCGCGCTCCAGGCCAATTCTCAGCCCCCTCTCCTGCAGCTCTTATTCTACGCGGGCTGTGGCGCATGCCGGCCGGAAACGCCCTAAATTCGCGGGTCTCCGGGCATGCCTTCTGGGAACGACTGGCGACAGCCCGCGGTTACCGCCTGACGTTCGTAGAATCGTGGAATCGTCGAATTCGGGCGGCAAATGGCGGGCGGTTCAGTTTTGCAGAATCATCCAGCGGCGGTAGCACTCGCCCGGCATCAGCATGATGGCATGGTCAGCAACGTCGCCGCGCTCGATGCAGACGTAGCCGACGTGGTTGCCCGCGCCCAGGTCAGGCATGTTGCGGTCGTTGTCCCAGGCGTTCCAGACGACGGCGCAGCGCGCATCGGATTCGATATGCGTCTGTCCGGCAGGGGTGACGAGGCTCTGACACCTGGGAACATCGAGGTAAATACGATCCGTGTGCGCCGAGATCGTCACCTCACCCGTCTGCCGCTTGCGTCGCTGAGGGTTGCGTTTGTCGAGCTTGTCGAGATAGCGCGTCCCGTTGAGACCGCCAATGCGGATATCGGCCACATTCGCCACGGCAAAGTAGGTATGGAACGCAAAGGAAAGGGGCACAGGCCGGGGGCTGCGATTTTCAACGGACAGGCCAAGCGTGAGCCGCGCGCCGACGAGCAGATCGAAGCGGAAAGCAAAGGCATGCGGCCACAGATCGCAGAAAGACGCTTCACCGGACAGTTCCATAACGATATGCGTTTCTCCCGCAGGCGTCGTTCCAGCGCCCGTGAGCGTCCACGTATGGTTTCTGGCAAAGCCATGCATGCGCTTGCCGTCGGCGCCGGGGCCAAACCAGGGCAGGCAGAGCGGGATGCCGCCGCGGATGGGCGTTCCCGCCCTGAACGCCGTCAGCGGCGACAGCCAGAGCATTTCTTCTCCGCCAACGGGCTGGAAGGACACGACTTGCGCGCCATGCGGCGAAAGAATGGCGCGCCCCAGCGCGTTATCGACGGCGAGCATCGGCAGGCCCGCGTCGCCGGGCTGATGGCGTTCCGGCCACAGTTCCGAAGAATGGCGCAGGGCAAGGCCGGGGGTTCGCTTGATGAGTTCTGCTGGAATCTGCTTGGACATGGTTTACTCCATCACGAGAATCGCGGAAATTTGCGGGCATACCCGATTTCATCGTCTGATCGGTCATCCGGCCCGGCGCCACCCGCCTGAGCCAGCAAAGCCCTGAATGGCGGCAGAATAGCCGCCAGAATACCTGCTTGTGCTGCGTGCGAAAAGACTGACAAAGGGCTGACAAAAGGTTGACAAAAGGATGGCATATGGATGACATATCCTGCCATGCTCCCGCCGACTTGCGGATGGTGAGAGTTACCGAGAAAACCAAGAGACCCAGCGGTTTTGCATGGCGGGCACAGCGTAACAAGACCAGAAAGCGGCCGGATCGACACCGAATCGACCTGGTGTCGGTTGTTGTTTATTGGTTGTTGGTTGGCTGTTTCATGCCGCCCCGCATCTGGCCGTGCCGGACAGTGGCAAATTGACCAAAAATCGGGGCCGTGCGCCGGAAACCGAGTTTCTCGACCCGACATGAACACTTTTCATCAGACGGGCACGGAATACGAGGAACGAATGGCGCTACAATTCCAGACAATTCCAAGCATCAGCCGGGCATCAGCGAATCACCGACGTTCGGCAAGCGGGCGCATCGGGCCGGCACACGCATGGCGCCCGGTGATTCAGGTTCAAAATCGCCACCGCTGTACGGATCAACGCCACAGAAAAGAAAGGTACACCATGAGAATCCTCCACACCATGATCCGGGTCGGCAATCTCGACCGCTCGATCGCGTTTTACACCGAAGTGCTCGGCATGCGTCTGCTGCGCCGCGACGATTATCCGGAAGGCCGCTTTACGCTGGCTTTTGTCGGCTACGGCGAGGAAAGCGAGAGTGCCGTCATCGAGCTGACTTTCAACTGGGACACGACCTCTTATGACCTCGGCAATGGTTTCGGCCACATCGCACTTGAGGTGCCGGATGCCCATGCCGCCTGCGACGCTATCCGCCAGCGGGGCGGCAAGGTCACGCGCGAGGCCGGCCCGATGAAACACGGCACAACGGTCATTGCCTTCGTCGAAGATCCCGACGGCTACAAGATCGAGCTGATCGAGCACAAATAGCCAGCCGGCAGCGCTGAAAGCGTCCGAAGAAATCAGCGCAGAGCAAACGCCAGCGTACCGGCATTGCGTATCCGCCGCCCCCCGTTTGACAGCCGTAGGGCGTCATCCGGCGGCAGCGGCGAGCGTGCATCATCTGATGATTTTTAGCATTTTCCCCAGACGGAGCAAACATGGGCTTGACTCTTTCGATTGATGTCGGCACCACCAACATCAAGGCCGCGCTTGTCGATGAAGCCGGTCAGCTTTACGGCAAGACGCAGAAAATCAGCACGGCGCTGGAAAGCGACGCGAGCGGCCGCGCCGAACACGACCCGCACCGGCTCCGTGAAGCGCTGCTGGAAGTTTGCCGGCGCGCGGCGGACCGGCATGGCAGCGAAATCGACATGCTGGCGCTGACCTCCTACATGTTCGGCCTGGTGCTGCTCAATCAAGACGGCGAGCCGCTGACCCGCATATCAACATTCGCCGACACCACGGCGCAGGCACACTTCCCCCGCTTCCTGGCCGCCGTTGGCGACGTTGACGACATGTATCTGCGCACCGGCTGCCCGCCGATTTTCCAGTACCCGGCCAATCGCCTTCACCACATCGGCGTCACACAGCCGCAGATTGCCGCCCGCACGGCGCATGTACTCGACTCGAAAGCCTTTCTGATGCATGCGCTGACCGGTGAATATGTTTCCGATTACAGCACGGCCAACTCGCTCGGCTGCCTTGATATTTCCGGCCGCTGGGATGAGTCGATCATCGGGGCCACCGGTTTTGCCGTCGGACAGTTTCCGCGCGTACTCAATGGCCTTACCGACAAAGTGCCGCTGCTGCCCGCCATTTGTCGCCATCTGGGCGTGCGCGAAGGTACGGCGATTGCCGCCGGCCTCTACGATGGCGGCGCGGTCGCCGCCGCGATGACCGGCTTTGCCGAGGGTATCGGCGTCGGCAACTTCGGCACCTCAGGCATGTTCCGCATCCCGACGCCAGCGCCGGTCGAAGACCTCCAGGGCGGGCTGATTCAGAGCTGCCTGCTGCGGCCGGGACGCTTTTTCACCGGCGCAGGCATCAATAACTGCACCAGCGCCACCAATCTCCTGCTGTCTCTGCTTGGCGAAAATCTCGACTACCTGCAAAAAACGCCGCTCTCCGTTCCCGGCGCAAACGGGGTGATGACTTTCCCCTACTTCACCGGCGAACGCGACATGATCGTCGGCAATATCGGCACCGGCGTGGTCATGGGCTTGGGCGCCGCCAGTACGCGCGACGATCTGGCGCGATCCTTTCTCGAAGGGATTGCCTTTTCCTACCTGCTGGTGAAAAACCGGCTCGATCCGCATCGGCAGATTGAGGAATTCCGCCTCGGCGGCGGCGCCTCGGCCAATGCGCAATGGATGCAGATCATGGCCGACGTCCTCGATCTACGCGTCTGCGTCACGCAGAATCCGGAAATGGGCATTATCGGCGCCGCCTGCATGGCACGCTACGGCGAAGGCAGCGACCTCATCGAATGCTCGCGCCGCATCATGCGCGAGGCCACCGTTTTTGAACCTATCGCGCGCCATGCCAAAATCTACGCGGCGCTTGCCGAGCGCTACTTCAGCATCCGTCAGGCACTCCGCGCGCCGCTGCTTGCCCGCCTGGAGCAGTCGGCGGATTGACGGCTCGCCCCGCGCAATCCTTTTTCAACCGTTCTTCGACTCACGCAAATTCACATTTTTCCACCAGGACAATAACTTATGAGCCAAGCCAAAGTGACCATCGCCATCGTCAATTCCAGTTCTTTCGGCGTCTCCTTCCCGGAACATCTGCGCGAGCTGGAAAAATTCGCCGAGCTGATCCGCGTCGATATCCCGAACGGCGCACCGGCCTCGCTATTCCATCAGAAGCTGAGCGGCGCCGACGGCATCATCGCCAGCGTCACGCCCGTCTATACGCGGGAAGTCCTGCTGGGATTGCCCAAGCTGCGCCTGCTCGCGCGCCACGGCGTCGGCTGCGACAACGTTGACCTCGACGCCTGCGCCGAACTGGGGATCGCCGTTTCCAAAGTCGGCCCGGAAGTCGAGCGGGAATCCGTCGCGCAGATGGCTGTCGGCTTGATGAATGCTTCCGCCCGCCGCATCTGCGAAGGCGCCGACGTGGTCAAAGCCGGCCAATGGGCGCGGCGCGCCAGGCTCGCGCTCGGCGTTGATTTTGCCGGGGCGACAATCGGCCTGATCGGCATCGGCGCCATTGGCAAAACCGTTGCCCGCATCCTCTCGCAAGGATTCGGTGCCAAAGTGATCGCCTGCGACCCGTATGTCAGTGCTGAGGAAATTGCCGCGCGCGACGCCAACAAAGTCGATCTCGACACACTGCTGGCCGACAGCGAGATCATCAGTCTGCATTGTCCGCTGACAGCGGAAACCTCACGCATGCTGGGTGCCGAGCAGATTGCCCTGATGCGTCCGGGCGTCATCCTCGTCAATACCTGCCGCGGCGAAATCTACAAGCAGGCCGACCTGATCGCCGCGCTCGAATCCGGCAAAGTCGGCGGCTACGCCACCGACGTTGTCGAAGGCGAGCCGATCGACGGCAATCACGTTCTGCTCAAAACGCCCAATGTCATCATCACGCCGCATCTCGGCGGTTATTCGGTCGTTTCCCTGCGTGGCATGGGGCAGACGATAGTCGAGGACATGCGCCGTATCTTCGTTGAAGGCGCTTTCCCCGGTGTCATCGCCAATCCCCAGATCGACCTCGCCAACTCGCGCATCGTCCGCTTCAGGAAATAGGCGGCCAGCCCTTGTATAGCGGCTTCCTTTACCAAAATACTTCGTTGGCTTCGCCTTGCCGTACCACTCGTACTGTCTGCGGCTCGCCGCCTTGTCTTTTGGCAAAGTTAAGCCGCTATATTTTTGTGTCTCAAATATGGATGCCCTGAACCCCGCGTAAACAGGTTATCTCCGGGTACCCTGCCCTGAAGCCCTTTATTTACAAGGGTTCCGGAGGTGCCTGCTTGCAAATGCCCTATCCACGCGGGGTTGCGGGCAGGCCCTTTTCGGCCACGTATCGCCGCCCGAAAAAAACGGCGCGCCCTTGGGCGCGCCGCGTTGTCGGGACATCCGGTCGTTGCGGCATGCGCCGCAGCCGGCGCTTTAGACGTTGTAGGTGGTCGATGCCGTCGTGCCGCCTTTGCCCGTCCAGTTGGTGTGGAAGAATTCGCCGCGCGGCTTGTCGATGCGCTCATAGGTGTGCGCACCGAAGTAGTCACGCTGCGCCTGCAACAGATTGGCCGGCAGTACGGCGCTGCGATACTGGTCGAAAAAGGCCAGCGCGGTACTGAAGGCCGGCGCGGGGATGCCCTTGAGCGCAGCCTGGGCGACGACGTTGCGCCAGCCGGGCTGCGCCTTGCGGATTTCCTCCCGGAAATAGTCGTCCAGCAGGAGGTTGGAGAGGGCCGAATCCTTGTCGAAAGCCGCCTTGATCTTACCGAGGAAACGCGAACGGATAATGCAGCCGCCGCGCCACATCAAGGCGATGCCGCCGTAGTTAAGATTCCAGCCATACTCCTTGGCCGCTGCGCGCATCAGCATGTAGCCCTGGGCGTAGCTGACGATCTTGGAGGCATACAACGCGCTTTTGACGTCAGCGATAAACGCCTGCTTCTTCGCCGCATCCGCCGCGATCTCGCTGAGCGCCGGATGCGGGCCGTCGAGCCGGCTTGACGCGAATACGCGCTCATCCTTCAGCGCCGAAACGCAGCGCGCATAGACGGCTTCGGCCATCAGGGTGATCGGAATCCCCAAATCCTGAGAATTGATGACCGTCCATTTGCCCGTCCCCTTCTGGCCGGCGGTATCGAGAATCTTGTCGACCAGCGGCGCCCCGTCATCATCCTTCTTGGCCAGGATATCGCGCGTAATTTCGATCAGGTAGCTGTCGAGTTCGCCGCGATTCCATTCGGCGAAAACTTCGTGCATCTCGCCGGCGCTCATGCCCAGGCCGTGCTTCATGAGGTTGTAGGCTTCGCAAATGAGCTGCATGTCGCCGTATTCGATGCCGTTATGCACCATCTTGACGTAATGACCGGCGCCCATCTCGCCCACCCCAGTCGCAGCAAGGCGAACCGTCGTCGACCTTGGCCGCAACGGCCTGGAAAATATCCTTGACGTACGGCCAGGCCGCCGGCGAGCCGCCGGGCATGATGCTCGGGCCATGGCGCGCGCCTTCCTCGCCACCGGATACGCCGGTGCCGACATAGAGCAGCCCTTTGCTTTCGACGTATTTCTGGCGGCGGTTGGTATCCTCGAACAGCGAATTGCCGCCGTCGATGATGATGTCGCCTTTTTCCAGATGCGGGATCAGCTGCTCGATGAAGTCATCCACCGGCTGGCCGGCCTTGACCAGCATCATGACGCGGCGCGGCTTTTTGAGCAGCGCGACCATTTCGGCGATCGAATGCGCGCCGATGACTCGGGTGCCTTTCGCTTCATTGGCAAGAAATCGGTCGACCTTATCGGTCGAGCGGTTGTATGCGACGATGGTAAAACCGTGGTCGTTCATGTTCAGAATCAGGTTCTGGCCCATAACCGCCAGCCCGATCAGGGCAAGATCTGCGCGTGCTTCCATGTAATGAGTCCTTCTGTCAAAGTAAAAAGGTGTGGGATTTCGGTCATCATGCCTGAATCTGGGCAGCCGTATCGACTGCGGGATTGCGGGCCAATTCGACGAACTTGCCGATCAATTCGGTGCGAAACGCCGCATTGGCCGGCAGGTCGGCGCCGAAAATCTTTTCCAGCGCCAGCAGGTCGTCCACGATATCCGCCGCGGCTGTGCGTTTTCTCGCCTGCGCCAGGATTTCGTCCGACATCGGGTCATTCAGCGCGCCGCCCGGCGTATGCGCGGTCTTGACGGCAAAGTGCATCCAGGCGGCCACGGCCGTAGCGATCGCCGGTGAGGGCAGCCCTTTGGCGATTCGGTCGCGCAGCGGCGCCAGCAGGCGCTGCGGCAGTTTTTGCGAGCCGTCGGAAGCAATCTGCGCCGTCTTATGCTTGAGCGCCGGGTTGCGGAAACGCCGCTTGAGGCTATCCACATAGGCAGCGGTATCGACGCCTTTCGGCACCTGCAGCACTTCGCGGATTTCCACCCAGAGCGGGTCGAGCACGTCGGTAATCAGTTTCAGCCCCATCGCATCGGCCACCGTTTCACGGCCGGTCAGCTGGCCGAGATAGGAGAGCGTCGAGTGCGAGCCGTTGAGGCAGCGCAGCTTCATGTTCTCCCAGCGTTCAATTTCATCCGAAAACACGGTGCCGAACTTGTCCCAATCCGGCCGCCCCATCGTGAATTCATCCTCGATGACCCACTGGACAAACTCCTCGGTGACGACCGGCCAGGCGTCTTCCAGTCCGGTTTTACCATTCACATGCGCACGGTCGGCGTCAGTAGTCGCCGGCGTGATGCGGTCGACCATCGTGCAGGGGAAGCGGACGTTGGCTTCGATCCATTGCGCGAACGCCGGATCCAGTTCGCGGGCATAGGCCAGCACGGCCGCCTTGGCCAGCTTGCCGTTGTTGGGCAGATTGTCACAGCTGAGCACGGTAAAGGGCGGGATGCCGGCGGCCTGCCGGTTCTTGAGCGCTTGTACGATCAGGCCGTGGATGCTTTTGGGCGTTGCGGGCGATTTGAGGTCGGCGGCAATCGCCGGCGCCTGCAGCAACAGCTTTCCGGTGGCCACATCAAGGCAATATCCCTTTTCCGTGACGGTGAGGCTGACGATGCGCGTACCCGCATCACTCATCCTGGCGAGCAGCTTGTCGGCATCCTCTGGCCCGCCGAGCACGTCGACGATCGAGCCGATCACTTTGATCTTTTCCCCGTCCGCACTCATTTCCGCCAGCGTGTACAAGCCGTCCTGCGGCAGCAGCGCTTTTTTCATATCGTCAGAAATGACGCCGGCGCCGACGATGCCCCAGGCCAGATCACCGGAAGCGAGCACAGCATCGGTAAACATCGCCTGATGCGCCCGATGGAATGCGCCGATGCCCAGATGCACGATGGCGCTGGCAACCTTCTTGCGGTCATACGTCGGCTGTTGCATTCCCGTCGGCAGATTTTTCAGATTCGCTTCATTCAGACGCATGGTTTTCTCCTTCAGGTTTTCTTCGGTCAATGAGTCAATCGATCAATAGGGGATTCGCATCATGAGGCAATCATTCATCCTGCGCCAGACCGGGTTAAGCGAGTAGCGAATGGTCTTGGGTCAGCAGTCCGCCGGTTTCGACGATGCCGTTCGCGCGCATCGCCCGCCATTTGTAATGATCACCGCCCAGCCAGACCTGCGCCCTATTCTCGAAACGGGTGTCGCCGGCAATGTCAGCCGGCGGCAAATGGCAGTGATAATCGATGATCGGCATCAACGCGGCGTACTCGTGACACTCGTGATAGAGCCGCTGCGCGCTCGCGTCGGGCAGCAGGAAATCGGCATTCATAAAGGGGTTCATTGGGACGCCTCCGGTTTATCGCCCACATACGACGGGCGTGGATTCTGTGGAATCCGGGTAGGCCATTTTATAGCGAATCCCGACCCGCTCCCATAGGCTGACGGCACGACGCGGGCGATGCGTGCACTAGGACAAGTGGGATGCCCGGAAGCCCTTTATCCACGGGCATCTCCAAAGGGGTGCTCTGAACCCCTTGTAAACAGGGCATCTCAGAGGGTATGCCCGGAAACGCCCTATCCACGCGGGGTTCCGAAAGGGTGCCCGGAGCGCCTTTATTCATGTGGGGTTCCGCGCATGCCCTCATCTACCCACGCATCACCGCCCAGAAAAAACGGCGCTTCCAGAGAAAGCGCCGTTGCGTGACATCCTTTGCGTCCGCGCCGCCCACACTCAAGCGTGGGTGTGCTGACGTTTTTCCACTTCCCGCTGCACCTTTTCGAAGAGCGCCACCACCGCCGGGCTCACCGGCTTGTCAAGCAGGGTTGTGACGTAGACGGCAATAGAACCGACGATAAAGCCCGGTATGACGTCGAACAACGTCGAGCCGGTAAACGGCCAGACCACGACCGTCAGCCCGCCAGCGATAACGCCGGCGACGGCGGCATTGCGCGTCATCCGTTTCCAGAACAGCGAGAACAAAATGACCGGCCCGAACGCCGCGCCAAAGCCCGACCAGGCGTAGCCGACAAGGTCGAGAATCTTGCCGCCGCGGAAGGACAGGAAGACAGCGATCACGGCCAGGAGCAGCACCATGGCACGGCTGACAAACATCAGCTCCTTGTCGGTCGCCTGCGGCTTGTAGAAGCTGCGGTAGAGGTCTTCGGCAAAGGAACTGGCCGCCACCAGCAGCTGCGAACTCAGCGTGCTCATGATCGCCGCCATGATCGCCGAAAGGAAGAAACCCGCCACCCAGGGGTTGAAGGAATCCTTGACCATCGTGATGAACACCGTTTCCGGATTGGCAAGCGCCGTCGGCCCGTTGTAGACGGCCACGCCGATGAGGCCGACGATGATTGTGCCGTAGAGCGGCAGCACATTGCCGAACGTCAGCGCAATCATCCGGGATTTGACCAGTTCGCGGTGATTCTTGATCGACATGAAGCGGATCAGGATGTGCGGCTGGCCGAAATAGCCCAGCCCCCAGCCGACAGCGGAAATTACCGTGATCCAGGTGATCGTGCCGGTCGTCTGCCAGAGCACGCCTTCTTTGAGGTTGTAATCGACCGTTTTGAGCGCGCTCAGCATGTCGGGGTTGAGCGCAGCGATCTTGGCGAGCACGGTCTCCATTCCGCCCGCAGTGCTGATGCACAGGATCGGCGTGAGCATCAGCGTCGTAAACATGATGATGCCCTGCAAGAGCTCGGTAAAAGTCACGGCGAGGAAGCCGCCGAGGAAGGTGTAGCCGACGATGACCCCCGCACCGATGAGGATCGCAGAAATCCGATTGATGCCGAACAGCGATTCAAACAGCACGCCGCCGCTAACGAAGCCGGCCGCCACGTAGCCGGTGAAGAAAAAGACGATGAAGGCGGAAGTGACCAGCTTCAGCAACCGGCTGTTATCCTGAAAGCGGTTTTCCAGATAGCTGGAAATCGTCAGCGAATTGTTCGCTTGCTCGGTGTAGACGCGTATGCGCTGGGCGACGTATTTCCAGTTGATCATCGCAAAAATGGCGGTGAAGATGCAGATATACAAACTGGACTTGCCCAGCCCCGACGCATACGCCGCGCCGGGCAAGCCCATCAAGATCCAGCCGCTGAAATCAGCCGCCTGTGCCGAGATCGCCGTCACCCAACTGCCCAGGCTACGGCCGCCGATGATGTATTCGCCGTAGGACTGGGTACGGAAGTACGTGGCAACGCCGATCGCCATCATCGCGCACAGATACAGTACAAAAGTAATGTAGATCGGATCGAACTTCATGAGGCGTCCTTTCCATCGCGCCAGAGGTCATAGGCAGACCAGATCAAGACCGCAGGCATCGGCACCAGGATCAGAAACAAGGTAATGGCATCAAAATATTGCATACGCACTCCTGAAAGGGCTAGACGGGGGCTGGATAAGGATTGACCTCGTTTTAGCGTGCCTGGCGTTTTCTGGCCTCGACCAGGCCACTCAAAACGTACAGGCACATCCAGGCACACACATGGCTGGAGACATTGTTGGGGTCGGTGGGCGGATAGATTTCCACGAAATCGAAGCCCTGTACACCCGCACTGGCAACCCCGCGCAGGAAGCAGGCCATTTCATACGTCGACAACCCGCACGGGTCAGCCGGCCCGCCCGGGTTATGCGCCACATCGAGCGCATCGCTGCAATGCGTGACATAGATCGCTTTCGTTCCTTTGCCGGCGATGTCGAGCGAACGCTGGATGGCCGATTCGATGCCGCCTGGCGCCTTGCATTCGAAGCTGCTGATCACCGTCGCCCCGACCGAGCGCGCCGCCTGCATACCTTTCGGATTGTTGCGCGGGCCGCGGATGCCGACATGGACGATATTTTTCGGATCGATGCCGGGAAGCTCGTATGTCCGGCGCAGTGGCGAGCAGCGCGCGTACTTGTATTCGCCAAAGGTATCCATATTGTCCAGATGGGCGTCGAGATGGATGACGCCGATTTTTCCATCGTGCTTCTCCGCCAACGCTTTCAGGATCGGATACGCCACCGAATGGTCGCCGCCAAAGGAAATCGGGAAAACGCCCGCATCCCACAATTCTTTCGCACGCGCTTCGATATTGGCCATCGTTCCCTCGATATCGCCGTTTTGCGTGGCAACGTCGCCGTAGTCGGCCGCAGATAGATGATCGAACACGTCCACATCGAACTCCGGCAGATAACCGCCATAGCGGATCGAAGCGTTGCGGATCGTTTTGGGCGCCAGTTCGCAACCGGACGGGCCGCCCCATGTGCATACCCCCTCAAACGGAATTCCGGAAAAAATCACATCGTATTTGCCGAGATCACGCTTGTCGTGGACTCTGGGCAGCCCCATAAAGGTCGGCACACCGCTATAGACTTCTTCGAACTGCTTATGCGCCACATAGCATTCCGGTTTATTTTGCATGAGAACATTCCTTCACAAGGATTAAAACTTAAAACTACAGGAACGATGAATTCAATTCCTCCGACGCTGCCGCCTTGTCTTGCAATGCAGGAAAAGCTGATTCCATCAACGCCGGGCGGCCACGCCAACATCCGCGCCGCCCGGCCGTTTTAACATTCAGCGCGTCGCCAGGCGGCAGGATGTTTCGACCCGATTGCCATAGGGGTCAACAAAACCGAAAAAACCTTCATTGGCTTTTGCATGCCACTCGGCCCCTTTGCCAAACAGACCGCTGGAACTGACGTAGCGTACGCCCGAGCCGGAAACTGCGCGAGTCAGAATGGCGCGCTTGTCATCCAATGCCAGCTCGATCCGGTCATTGTCAAGATTACGGATATACACGGACAATCCGTTTTCACAACTGAAACGATCCTCGGCCGGCCGGTTAGCGAGCGGAGCTCTGGACGGTTGGCCGGGCGGAGGCATATCCGGCCCACCCACGTGATGACGCGGTCCGTCCACACATCCTGCCAGAATCAGTGCAGCGCACACCGGAAGCATCAATACCGACATTTTCATAGACAAACTCCTTTCGTTAAAAAACACAAAAACGCCCTGCTGGCCGCTGTTCCATTCTCCGAACAGCGCGACAACACACGAGGACAACAGGAACAAGGCGTAAACCACCGAGATTGCGCACGGCTAATCACCACGCGCGCTGGCGCAGCAAGGTACAAGGCAAGCATAACACAGGGCAGGCGCTGCCCGACTTCACCGGCGCATCGACGCCGGGCATGCCAGTTCATCCGGATTCACAAGGTAAAACCTTGCCAAAACGTATGCAGGGAGTCGCCTTAAATAAGGCATTACGGGATGTGTCGAAAGGTGTGGAAGGTAATAAAAACACGAAATCGCCTTGCATCATGCTTATCACCCAGGGGCATATTTTTCTCGTACTTGGACTGGGGAGCATGGGTGTCAACAGGCGGGGAAACATCCGGTTGCCAGCCAGCATCATACCAACCTTGCCTGTAAGGCGACTTTTCCGTCAAGGAGAAAACACCATGTTTCTGAAGAAGCCCTTGTCCGTTCTGCTGGCGTCCGCTTTTGTCGCAACAGCCGTACAGGCGCGCGACTTCCGCTCGGCCGATGTACGCCCGCCTGATTATCCGGCGGTTAGAGCCGTCGCTCTTCACTTCTCCAGCTTTTCACTGTGGATTCCTGCGTTGCTCAAAGGCGCGCCCGTGTATTGATGCGCCCCGTGCGCACGCAACGGGATCGGCATGACAACAGGTACGCGCTGACCGCGGATGATTACAACGTCTATCTCCCACTGAACATGCGGGGAGCAGGAAACAAAAACGGAGCCTCCCGGCTCCGTTTTATTTGCGGACACGCGCTTGCATTACGCGGATTTACCCAATCCAAGAACCCCAACACCACCCCATGCCCCCCCAATGAGGGAATGAGGGATGGTGTGTGGTGCATAACGCGCGGGCGGCCGCATTACTCCTTGCCAGCCGCTTTCTGCAACGGCTTTTCACCGGTCACTTCGATCTCGACACGGCGGTTCGGCTCCAGACAGGCAATCAATTCTTTGCGCGCCATTTTGCCGCCACATTCAGTGACAGGCTGATGCTCTCCCATGCCTTGCGCCGACATTTGCGCACCAGGAACGCCTCTGGCGGCCAGATAGCCGCGCACGGTTTCCGCGCGTTGCTGCGAAAGCCGCTGATTGTAAGCATCGCTGCCGAGACGGTCGGTATGGCCGGTAATGGTAATCCTTGCCGAAGAATCAAGTGACTTCAGCTCCGTTGCCAGCTCGTCGAGCTGCTGGCGACCGGCCGGACGCATATCTTGTTCGGCAAACTTACCGAAGGGGAAGAGAGCATCCGCCTTGAGACGGATTCTGCGCGGTTCAGCCGATGCGGTGGCATCCTTTTGCTCGCTCAACCGATCGGCGCAGGATTCCGGCTTCCAGTAGAAATTCCGCCCTTTCATTGACGTGTCAAAAAGCACCTTGTACTGGCAGGTCGTGACGCCTTCCGCATCATGGAACTTGAATACGTAATCCCATTCACGCGCGCCGTGGGTTTCACGGAAATGCGGGACGCCGAGCAGATAGTACAGATCTTCCTTGGTCATGCCGGGCTTGATCAGGCGCAGGTTATCCAGGTTTGGAAAAATCCCGCGCTCCAGCGCCTCATTCTGCGTGATCTCCGGGAAAATGATCTGGGTGGCGTTCCCCTGCTCATCCAGCCCTTCGCTAATCGCGTAGGTGCACCCCGTCACCAGCAGTGCCAGCGAGCACGCCCATGGCGTCAATACACCGGGGCACCGCACCTGTTTCCGTTTCATTGCTTGCATATTCTGTTTCTCCATTGTTTTGCGTTGTCCCGACACTTACCACTGATAGCCCATACCAACGTTTGCGCCGACCGTGCCGTGATTGTGCGTGTTGACACTGCCTTTGAGCACCCAGCGGCCATTGTCGGAAATCGTCGATACGCCCAGCGCCAATGCTGTGCGCCCCTGATACGTCGCAGCGCCCATGGCAACCATGCTCTTACCCGGCACATAAGCCTGCGGCAGTCCGGCCGAAGCCATCGCGCTGGCAACCCCGCCCATAGCCTTATTATGGTTTGCGTCGATTTTGTTGGACAGGTTGTTGATTGTCGTGGAGATGCCGTTGTTGATTGCCATCGTAGTTTGATACAGCTGCGAACCGTTGATGGCGTCTGTACTGGTCGGGCTGACCTGACCAGCAGCCACATTCTGGATGCGACGCTCCTGACCAACGTCGCCGACAGTAACAACCCCGGTCGGCGTGCCGCCTGCGTAGTTATACGCCACCCCGTTGACGATGCCGACGTTGTAAGTCGTCATGCCCGCCGTCTGCGGTGTTGCAGCAGTCTGCGCCGCGGCGCCCGAACCCAGATGCACCGAATTAGCCGCCGTAGCCGTCACGTTGTTGCCCAGCACGAACGCATCATGCGACCCCGCGGCGATCGTGTTGTTATTACCGACGCTGTACGAATTGGCTGCGTTGATGATGGTTGGGTCACCGATTGCACCGGAGTTTTCGCCCCTGACCACGTTGCCCGTACCGATGGAAATCGACTTCTTGCCCAGAGCCTGCGCACCATCGCCTATAGCCACGGCCGATGCACCGCCTGTTACGGCCTCATTGCCAATGGCCACGGAGTGGGCCGCGGCATTGCGAACGCGTGCGCGATGCCCCATGGCCGTAGCATTCACGGCATCAGGCTCAACGATGGCATTCACACCCTGCGCCGTCGAACCCAGTGCACCCGCGCTGGAGTCATTGGTCGGGCCAATGATCGGTGCCTCGCCATTATCACGGGTATGCGAATATTTGGTGCCTTCCCGCTTAACCTGGTTGAGCGCCGAGATCACACTGGTATGCTCGGTCATCGTTTGCTTGGCCACGTCGTACACGTCCAGCGCTTTCGTGCCGTCTGGATTGGTAAAGTTCTCACCCACCAGTTTTGTAACATTGTTTATCCCGCCAGAAATGGCATTCAGCTGGCGCACGTTAACAGCATCCGTATCCGCTACGCCGTCGGCTACGTTGTGAATGACGTTATTCCCCATATTGACATTGGCGCCAGGGGCAACTGTCAGATTGCCGCCAACCGTCAGCCCGCCATTGGCCGTCACCGGGCCGCTGAACGTGGGGTTATCTACCACATCCACCTTCAGGGTATTGCCAGTCAACGTCACTTTGGTGTTGGAACCATTCACAACATCCACTGTGCCATTCGGCGCAATATTGGAGGCTGTCCCGCCATTGGCTTTCAGGTTCCAGCCCGCACCCGCCGCGGTGTTGATGGCATTGAGCGCGTCCTGTACGCTGGTATGCGTCGTGCCGCCCACATTCAAGCCTGCGGTCACTTTCCCTGTAGAAGCGTCAAAGCTGGATGTGCCGCCCAACGCAGCTGCCGTACTGCTGCCGGTGTTATACAGCTGGCTGCCATTCACTGCTTGTTTGCTGGTCGCGCTCAGCTCAGCCGGCGCCACATTGTTGATGGTGACGCCAGTGGTACTGCCAACGGGCCCGACCAAGGTAACCTGATTAGCCGGCGTGAACTGATCGGCATTGGGCGTGTTGGTGCCTGCAGCATGATTGGTGCTGGTGTACTGCAATGCGCCGGGCGCAGCCGATACGGTTACTTTGGAGTTACCGCTGGTTGCATCCTGCGTCACATCCACCTTGGTGCTACCGTTGCCCGCCACAAAATCAACCTTTTTGCCGGGCTTAACCGTACCAACAGCGGCAGGCGCGCCATTGCCAATATCCCAGCCCTTGTTGGCTACGGTACTGACATCATCAACGGCTGCTTTGAGTTGGTCTTCGGTTGCCGCACGACCGCTGGTGATGCTGGCCGGATTCCAAGTTTTGTTGGTCAAGCCAGTTACGGTGCCAGCATTGCCGTCAATCGTGACCGGGTGGCCACCAGTAGCCGGGCCTACAGTGATGCTGTTGGCCAGTTTGAAGCCTATTTGGTTGTCGGTTACGGTGGTGACGATGTTGCTGTCGCCAGCGTATTTAACGGTTTCGGTCAGCTTGACGGTGTCAGGCGTGCCGTTGTCAGCAGCAATCTTGAAGCCGTTTTCTTTCAAGTCGTGCAGCTGGCCGCCATTAACGGCTTCTTTGCTGTTGGCAGCAACCGTGCCGTCTGCTACGTTATCCAGAATCACCGGAGCGCCTGCGTTGCCGCCCACCAGTTTCACCTTGTTGCTCGGGGTGCTGGTGGCAGCTCCTGCGGGGTCAACGTAGGTCATCGGGGTGTCGAATTGAACCTTGGTGACGCCGCCAGCGCTCGTGACTTTGGCTACGGTGCCTTGGCCGTCGGCAAAGTTGATGGTGTCGCCGTGGGTGACGAAGTCTTTGTTAACTCCGTTGCCTTGTACGGTGAAGCCAGCATTCAATACGTCGTTGACGGTGGCGGCGTTGTTGCCTTTGCCGTTGGCGGTCAAGGTCGTGCGGTCGTTATTGGCCGGGTTGGTCGCAGCAGTAGCGGTATCAGCCAAGTTGCCCTTGACGTTGGCCAGGGTGGTGGGCGTCGTGGTGTTGCCCGCTGCATTCTGCATGCTCGCAATGACGTCGCCAGGCTGTACTTGCTGTGCCCCCGGTTGACCTTCGGGCTTGTCGTAGAAGTTGCCGTCGCTGTGTTTGTAGACCTTGCTGCCGTCAGCTTTGGTATACACGACCGGGGTTTGCGCACTCTGCACCACAGATTGGGCGTTCAGGGCGTAGGTGTAGCTCTGGTCGCCGTTGGCGTCCAGGTCCTGTTTCACGGTCAATCCGTCACCAGCCGCAAAGGTTACTTTCTGGCCAGGTTTGACGGTGGTGGCAGTGGCCGTAGTGCCACTGGCCAAGTTGCCGCCCGCAGTGGCCTGGAAGCCGCTGTTGTTGATGGCGTTGGCAATGTCGCCAGCCGTGGCCAGTTTGTTCGCATTACCAGCAGCCGGCGGGGTTACTTTGCCGTTGGTAACTGTCAGCGGCGTGGTGTCAGCCGCTACTTTATAGGTGGTGCTGCCGTCGGCATTTGCCGTATCGGTAACGGTGATGCCGTCACCAGCAGTGACCTTGTTGGTGGCCGCTTTGAGCTGACTCACATTCACTGCGTCGGTATCGGCCGCACCGGCCGCCACGTTGGTGATGCGGCGGTAGAGAACTTTCCCCATCCCAGCCGTGTTATCGCCGCCAACCGATACTTCGCCCAGCTCTACGCCCGGGCCTGCAACGCCGGCAACATTGGCATTTGCCGTCGGTTTGTAGGGCGCTGCATTCAGATTCGATTCGCCCGCGATGGAGAAGGACCCGAGTGCCACGCGGAAGTTGGTGTCGTCTTTAACTTTCGCGCTGTCACCCAGGGCGACGTTGTTGTTCAGGCGCACGGGCAGGCCAGGAATCATGGGGGTGCCATTGCCGGCATTGGCGCCGCTACCCACTGCCATACCGCCGTTGTTCGATGTAGCAGCCGAGCCAATGGCAATGCCGCCCGCCGCGCTTTCGCCGCTTACTGTGGCGCCCGGGCCAATAGCCAGCGCCAAATCACCCTGTGCTTTGGCTTTGTCGCCGATGGCAATCGAGCTGCTAGACGGATTGGCCGGCGAATTTTCTACTTTCGCCTCATTACCAATGGCCACGGAGTTGCGTTGTGCCGCTTTGGCCTTGACGCCAGCGGCCAGTGCGTCCGTTCCCGTAGCACCGTCGTTGTTGTAGTTGCTGCCCGCAGCTTGTTCGCTGCTGTTGACGCTGTAGTAGTGCGTCTTGGCTGCTTTACCCATCGCCTGCAACTGGCTGAGGTTGACCGCATCGTTCGGGGCTGTTCCGTCAGCCACATTGCTGATCTTGTTGCCACCGTTGTTCAGGCCGCCACTGGTCAGGCTTACCTTGTTCGCCGGATCTGTAGGAGTCGGCGCGGCAATGGTGATGCCGTTGTTGTCCATCTGGGTGGCGCCCGTCTTCACGCTGCCGTTGTTACCCAAGTCAATGTTTTGGGCCAGCTTGATATTGAGCGTGTTGGTCGCAGCGTCTGCCACTACACCGATGTTGCCTTCGGTCAGGGTGCCGGCCGCGCCGCCTTTCACGTTCAGGGTAGAGCCCAGCTTGCGCTCAACATTGGCACCGCTGTCGCCCGCAAAGGTCAGAGGCTTGATGACTTCAGTATTCAGGTTGCTCAGCGCATCGCCCACATTGGTGGCCGGAGCGTAGTTCGTGCCATCGGTTTTGGTGATGGTGTAGCTGGGCGCTTTGAAGGTGCCGTCGGTATTGACGCCCGCGCCGCCGCCCAAAGCATCAGCTGCGCCTTTGAGCTGGCTCACATTCACTGCGTCGGTGTCTTTGGCACCGGCCTTGACGTTGGCCAGGGTGGTGGGCGTCGTGGTGTTGCCCGCTGCATTCTGCATGCTCGCAATGACGTCGCCAGGCTGTACTTGCTGTGCCCCCGGTTGACCTTCGGGCTTGTCGTAGAAGTTGCCGTCGCTGTGTTTGTAGACCTTGCTGCCGTCAGCTTTGGTATACACGACCGGGGTTTGCGCACTCTGCACCACAGATTGGGCGTTCAGGGCGTAGGTGTAGCTCTGGTCGCCGTTGGCGTCCAGGTCCTGTTTCACGGTCAATCCGTCACCAGCCGCAAAGGTTACTTTCTGGCCAGGTTTGACGGTGGTGGCAGTGGCCGTAGTGCCACTGGCCAAGTTGCCGCCCGCAGTGGCCTGGAAGCCGCTGTTGTTGATGGCGTTGGCAATGTCGCCAGCCGTGGCCAGTTTGTTCGCATTACCAGCAGCCGGCGGGGTTACTTTGCCGTTGGTAACTGTCAGCGGCGTGGTGTCAGCCGCTACTTTATAGGTGGTGCTGCCGTCGGCATTTGCCGTATCGGTAACGGTGATGCCGTCACCAGCAGTGACCTTGTTGGTGGCCGCTTTGAGCTGACTCACATTCACTGCGTCGGTATCGGCCGCACCGGCCGCCACGTTGGTGATGCGGCGGTAGAGAACTTTCCCCATCCCAGCCGTGTTATCGCCGCCAACCGATACTTCGCCCAGCTCTACGCCCGGGCCTGCAACGCCGGCAACATTGGCATTTGCCGTCGGTTTGTAGGGCGCTGCATTCAGATTCGATTCGCCCGCGATGGAGAAGGACCCGAGTGCCACGCGGAAGTTGGTGTCGTCTTTAACTTTCGCGCTGTCACCCAGGGCGACGTTGTTGTTCAGGCGCACGGGCAGGCCAGGAATCATGGGGGTGCCATTGCCGGCATTGGCGCCGCTACCCACTGCCATACCGCCGTTGTTCGATGTAGCAGCCGAGCCAATGGCAATGCCGCCCGCCGCGCTTTCGCCGCTTACTGTGGCGCCCGGGCCAATAGCCAGCGCCAAATCACCCTGTGCTTTGGCTTTGTCGCCGATGGCAATCGAGCTGCTAGACGGATTGGCCGGCGAATTTTCTACTTTCGCCTCATTACCAATGGCCACGGAGTTGCGTTGTGCCGCTTTGGCCTTGACGCCAGCGGCCAGTGCGTCCGTTCCCGTAGCACCGTCGTTGTTGTAGTTGCTGCCCGCAGCTTGTTCGCTGCTGTTGACGCTGTAGTAGTGCGTCTTGGCTGCACCACTCACCGCCTTCAACTGGGCAACGTTTACTGCATCGGTATCTTCCTTACCTGCAGCCACCCCCGTGATTTGACGAGTGATGTTATTTGCAACATCGCCTACAGAAACTGCCGCTGCGGTAGAAGTCCAAGTAGCGTTATTCTTTGCTGCAACTGCATTCAGCGGGTCAGCTCCTTCCACACCAGCAGCAGTAGAAGCAACTGACTTATTACCCAAGGCAACCGCTCCACTTACGGTTGCTTTGGTGTCCGAACCCAAGGCTACAGTATTGGCAACAGTCCGGGGCACCGCAGCAGTAGCATCATTCGCACGGGTGCCAATGGCAATATTGTCGTCGCCATCCAAGTGGCGGGCAGCAGTCCAGCCAATTACCGTATTGTGTTGCCCTTTCGATCCTAAAGCGGCTTGCTCGCCAATACCAATACTGGCATTGCCTGCATAGCCATTCATGGCCTGGGTGCCTACCGCAACATTGTTATTACCATTGCTATCGATTGCGGCAGAATCGCCAATAGCAACAGTACGAATATTATTGCTCGCACCCTTACCTGCATTCAGACCAACAGATACACTGTTCGTAGCACCGGCTTCAGCGCCATGCCCGGCAGCAAAAGAACTGGCTCCAGCCGCTTTACTGCCATTACCTACGGCAACTGCACTATTACCTGTTGCTGCCGTCCCTGCACCAACGGCCGTGGTAGAAGCAGCGGTTGCATTGGCTGCACGGCCAATTGCCGTAGCGCTAGCGCCAGTTGCTTTGGTGTATACACCCACAGCTGTTGCGGAATCTTGGCTGCCTCTGGCACCATCACCTAAGGCAACAGCAGATTTACCGGTTGCATGGGAATCTTGGCCAGCAGCCAAAGAGTTTTGACCAAAAGCTTCTGCTTTTTGACCGAATGCAGCACCATTAGTACCCTTGGCAGTGCTATCCGCGCCCACAGCCACCGAACCAACACCGGTAACTGTACCGGATTCAGCAGTTTCCGTACCCGCTTCAACAGAAGCATTGGTACCGATTGCAATGGAATTATTTGTTTTAGCAGAGGCATTCACGCCAGCTGCCATTGCTTTAGCGCCAGTGGCACCGTCATTGTTGTAGTTGCCGTCGGTAGCGCCGCTGCCTTTTACGCTGTAGTAATGTGTAGCCGCAGCACCAATCTGGTTTTGCAGCCCTTGCGTTACATAAAACAACTGGCTGCCATTGATGGCATCGGTGCTAGCGGCGGTAATAGCGCCTGGAGCGACATGTTTGATTTGGCGTTCGAAACCAGCCGAACCAATAGAAACCTGGTCGCCAGCAGTTACATTGGCGCTGCCAGCAAACGGGTTAGCCGCGCTGCCATAAGTGATTGAACCCACGGTTGCCGTTTTTTCTGACGTAGCCGTTTCGGCCGTGGTGCTGCCCGCGCCCAATGCTACGGCGTTTGCTTTATCAGCGCTTGCGCCAACGCCCAATGCCACTGAAGCGACGCCGGTTGCCGACGTTTTGGTACCAAAGGCGGTTGACAAGGCGCCTGTTGCCTTGGCCTGCACGCCCAAAGCAACCGCGCCGTCGCCCGCCTCGGTAGGGATATAGCGGCCGGCGGTAGAAGTAAAGTCGACCAGGTTCTGCCCCGTCATGTTTCTATACGTAGCCGCCGCAGCCGTATCGTTCAGCGCATCGTTGTTATTAGCGGGGTTGGTACTGACCAGCGGCGTAGTACTGGCTACCGCATTCAGGTCGTCCCCGCCAATGGAGACGGAAGAATTGCCCCTGGCGATGCTGTTGTTACCGATAGAGGTCGATTGACTGCCAATGGCCTGGGTAGACGGCCCCAAAGCCACGGCCTGCCCGCCGGATGCCTTGGCGTGCACGCCATAGGCCACGTCTTCGTTGCCGGTTGCTTGAGCATCCCAACCGATGGCTACCGTTCTGAGCGCAGAGGATTTGGTGTCTACACCGATAGCAATGGATGCCTCTTTGTTATTGGCCTCATCCAAAGTGATGCCAGTACCCATGCGAATGCTGTTCGATGAACGATACAGGTTGCCATTGGTATCTTTATAGTAACCATTCTGAGTGAAGGAGGGATCAACCCCGTTCGTACCACGGTAACCAACACCGATGATGCCGCTGTTGACATCCAAGCGGCCGCCCAGGGTCAGGTTTTTGGCGCCATTATCGGTCGTATTAGCAGGACCATTTACACTGCCATAGAACAAGGTGCGGTTAGTCTGCGTATCATGGTTTTCTTCTTTATTCCCACCGACCGGTTTACACGGGTTATATGCCGACGTTATACCGAAAAAAGAAGAATTCGGTACGAACACACCAGCTGTACCCTGAAATGGCGTATGAATTTGTGTGCCCATAATGGCATATTGAACAGCACCCGTACTGTCAGCAATACCTGTACAGTTAACATCTTGGCCGTCGTTAAGATAGAAGCCAGTTCCGGCATTGGCCTGGCCGGCCGCCAGCGCCAAGGCAGACGCCATGACTGCGGGAACAAAGCGCTGGGCTTTTTTAATGCCCAATCTGTCCAAAACAACAGTGCTACTGCCACCCGTACCAGAAGAAGCCGATTTGCCATGTGATTTGGCCGTTTCCTGCACGGCGACCCAAGCAGCCAATGCTTCATTCCAGACAGTTTTATAAATACGGTTCATAGAAAAATCTCCATGCAAATCGCCGGATTGGCGAGATCGTCCGTTAATACAAGGTTTTTAAATCGAGGCAGACTGCAAAGTCTGTAATAGAGAAGAATCACGTGTGAGCGCAGATTGAAATATTCGGGCTTACCGTATGCCGCTCTGCCCGTTACGTCTGTCCCATCCGTTTTGCGCCGTAGCGCGCCGGCAAAACTGCTTATCAAGGCTTGTGCCAACACCTAAAAACAGAACGGTTTTGTTGCTGGCAACGCAATATCAGTCAATCCGGCTGAACAATCATGAATACATTGCAACATAAATCGCAATTTACACCCAATTCCGCAAACAATATGTGAAATAGTTTACAAATGACTGATTTTATTTGCAATCAAACAACATTCCTTCCTTATGCCTTATGAAAAGAGAATACGGGCAATGACGCCCAACCCAGAAAACCTGAGCGCGATTGGATAGACAAGGCAGCGTAAAGTTCCGCGCTGAAATCCGGCCCTGCACAGCCGATGTCACCTTGTTTCGAAATGACAATAGCGATACGATATGCCATGACGCAAGCTTACGCTGGGTTACACGAAAGCTTATCAGCGTCACATACAAGCGCGCGGCCGTAAGCATCCATACACATCCATACGCTACGCATATCTTGCATATTTGCTTGCCCGTTTTTCTTGCACATCTCTTTGCAGAACACCACATACACAAGTACGAGGATCCCATGAGAACGACCGCTTCTGTTCGCCGCCGTATCGCCGCATCACTGCTGCTGTTTGCCGTAAGCACACCAGCGCTGGCACTCAAGCCCGTCCACATCACCCCGCAGGGAGAGGTTTCCCGAGTCAGGCAATTCGTGGTGCAGTTCGACACCGAAGCCGTCGTGGCCGGTCAGCCCGGCGCGCCCGCACCGTACAAAATCACCTGTGAGAGCGGTAACGCCGGCGTAAAAATCCCCGCTCACCATGCTGCCTGGCGCAATGCCAAAACCTGGGCAGCCGATTTTGACGACGATCTGCCGCCTGATGTTCGCTGTACGGCCAAGGCGGTCGCCGGCTTCAAATCGCCGAAGGGTGAAGCGCTGGCGCCGGACACCGTCCAGTTCAGAACGGGCGCGCCGGTCATCCGTTATTTCATGCCGAGCGGCCAAATCGACGAGGCGCAGATTTTCATCCTCAATTTCAACGGTGACGTCAACGCCGCCAGCGTACAGGCAGCCAGCCGCTGCCAGGTCGAAGGCATCGGCGAGGCCATACCGACAGTGCTGGTTGAAGGTAAAGAGCGCGCCGATATCCTCTCCACCCGCTGGTTCGCCAAAACGGCGGAACAGCAGCCGAAGCGCTACGTATTGCTGCGCTGCAACCGCACGCTGCCCAGCAGTGCCGCCGTGACGCTCCACGTCGGCGAATACCGCAGCGCAGGCGGTCTGGTCAGTAAGACGCCGAGAAGATACGGTTTCAATGTCCGCCCGCCTTTCGAGGTCGAATTCAGCTGCGAGCGCCCGAACGCGCAGGCCGCCTGTTTGCCGATTCGCCCACTGACGCTGAATTTCAGCAGTCCAATCCCCGTCGAGCAGGCGAAAAAGATCGTCCTGAAAACCGGCAAGGAAGACCTTTCTCCCAGCCTGAGCAGCGATGAGGCGAAAGGCAGCGACATTTCCACGGTCAGCTTCAAGGCGCTGTTCCCCGAGCAGGCCAGCATGCAGATCGTTCTGCCTGCTGATCTGCGCGACGACGCCGGTCGCACCCTGCGCAATGCCGACAGCTTTCCGCTAACCATCAAAACCGGCCCGATGCCGCCGCTGGCCAAATTCGCCTCGACTGACTTTGGCATCATCGAACGCTTTGCTGAAGGCAAAAACGGCCCGGCTCTGCTGCCGATCAGCCTACGCAACGTCGAGGCGGGCGATGCCATCCAGGCATCCGGCAACACAAAACTGGAAGCCAATCTGCGCACGCTGACCCTGACCTCCGACGCGGACATCATCCGCTGGTATCGAAAAATCCAGCGTTACCAGAATCAAAGCATCGTCTCCCGCAAGCAAGCCGCCAAAGACGACGCCAGTAACCTGCCACCGCCTATCCCCAAACCGGCCAAAGGCTCGCCGGAAGAAGAGCTGCCGCGCATCGACGACAACGACGTCGAAACCCGCGCCATCTCGCTGCTGAGCAAAATTCCCGGCGTGCAGACGCAAGCCATTCCCGTAGACGGAAAAACCGCCGCGGCATCCCCACGGCCGTTCGAAGTCATCGGCATTCCCATGCAGCCCGGCTTCCACGTACTGGAAGTCGCCTCCTCGCTGCTCGGCGAAAGTCTGCTCGACACGCGCTACGGCAAACATCCGATGTACGTGCGCACCAGCGCCCTGGTAACGAACCTGGGCGTACATTTTAAGGGCGGACGGGAAAATGCGCTGGTCTGGGTAACGCGGCTGGATGACGGCAAGCCCGTCGCCAACGCGCAGGTCGCCATCAGTGGCTGTGATGGCAAGCCGCTGGTCAACGGCCAAACCAACGAACAGGGCATCTGGCAATCGCCAACCGCTATCAACGCCTCCGAATGCAACAGTGAAGAAACCGGCTACAGCAATGCGTTCTTCGTCAGTGCTCGCGCCACCGACGCCAAAGGCGTGCAAGACATGGCCTTCGTCTGGAGCGACTGGGATCGCGGCATCGAACCCTGGCGTTTCAACGCGCCGACCAGCGAACGGGGCGCCTTTGACCTGCGCGCGCACAGCGTGCTTGACCGCAGCCTATTCCGCGCCGGCGAAACGGTCTCCATGAAGCACTATCTGCGTGCCGAAAATCTGCAAGGCCTCACGGCGGCATCGGCGACGCTGAATGTCCTGCGCATCATGCATACGGGCAGTGGCGAGCAAGTCGAACTGCCGCTGCAATGGCAGGCCAATGCCGGCGGCGGTCAGAGCGCCGTTAGTGAATGGCAGATCCCGAAGAACGCCAAGCTCGGCGAATACACGATCACGCTAAACGGCAAAGACCAAAACAATGACGAGGTCTGGCTGGAAAGCGGCAGCTTCCGCGTTGAAGAATTCCGCCTGCCGACGATGACCGGCAGTATCGTCCCCGTCGACAAGCCGCCGTTCGCGGCGCTGAACAAGCTGCCCATACGCGTGCAGCTGGCCTACATCAACGGCGGTGCAGCCAACGGCCTACCGGTACACGTGTCGGCGAGCAGCTCGCCGGGCGGGGTCAACTTCACCGGTCACGATGAATTTTCTTTCGGCAAGACGCGGCGCTGGCGCTATGAGGCGGACGAGGAAGCGGATGGAAATGCGGATGATTCGGGCGGTACGCGCCTGCTCGCCGACCATCTGGCGCTCAAGCTCGACAAGAACGGCAGCGGTGAACTGACCATCGAGAACATCCCGGCCAGCGACGCGCCGGTGGACATCACCCTCGAAGCCAGCTACAGCGACCCCAACGGTGAAATCCAGACGCTGCAAAGCCAGCAGCGCATCTGGCCGGCGGCAGTCGTTGCCGGCATCAAGACGGAAGGCTGGGTGTCGGTCGACAAGGATCTGAAACTTCAGGCGCTGGCGCTCAATACCGACGGCACGCCAAAAGCGAACACCAAGCTCAATGTGCGCGCCATCGCGCACAAAACCGTGACCAGCCGCAAACGTCTGGTTGGTGGCTTCTATTCCTACGACAACCAGCAAAGCGTCAAGGATCTGGGCAGTGTGTGCAGCGGCACCAGCGACAGCCGCGGACTGCTGCTCTGCAACGTCAAAATCGCCGAGGCGGGCGAAATCGAGTTGATCGCCACCGCCAGCGACGACAAAGGCAAGACTTCCGAAGCCAGCACGAGCGTCACCGTCACGCGCCAGGGCGAAATCTGGTGGGGTGGCGACGATCACGACCGCATGGACGTCCTGCCGGAAAAACGCACCTATCAGCCGGGCGAAACCGCCAAATTCCAGGTGCGTATGCCCTTCCGCCGCGCCAGGGCGCTGCTGACGGTCGAACGCGAAGGCATCCTGCACAGTGAAATCATCACGCTGACCGGCCAAGACCCGACGGTGGAACTGAAGATCCGTCCGGAATGGGGGCCGAACGTCTACGTCAGCGTACTGGCGCTGCGCGGCCGCCTGTACGAAGTCCCCTGGTACAGCTTCTTTACCTGGGGCTTCAAGTCGCCCCGCGAATGGTGGCAGGCTTTCCGCTACGACAGCAAGGAATACGCCGCGCCAACAGCGCTGGTCGATCTGAGCAAACCGGCCTATCGCCTCGGCATGGCGGAAATTGAAGTCGGCCTCGCGGATCGCACCCTAAAAGTCGACGTCAAGGCCGACAAGGAAAGTTATCAGGTACGCGAGCAGGCGCAGGTGACGATCGACGTTCACCTGCCGGACGGCAAACCGGCCGCCAATGCGGAAGTCGCTGTCGCCGCCGTCGATCAGGCCCTGCTCGAACTGCTCCCCAACCGGAGCTGGGACCTGCTGCACGCCATGTACCAGCAACGCGCCTGGGGCGTATATACGGCCACGGCGCAGATGGAAATTGTCGGTCGCCGTCACTACGGCCGCAAGGCCGTGGCCGCCGGTGGTGGCGGTGGCACGGGCCTGACGCGCGAACTGCTCGACACCCTGCTGCTGTGGAATCCCCGGGTCAAGCTCGACGCCAACGGGCAAGCCAAACTGAGCGTACCGCTCAACGATGCGCTGACCCGCTTCAAGATCGTTGCCATTGCCGACAGTGGCCTGGACCGCTTTGGCACCGGCGAAACGAGCATCCGCTCGACGCAAGACCTGCAAATTATCAGCGGCCTGCCGCCGCTGGTGCGCGAAGGCGACCAGTTCCGCGCGCAAATCACCCTGCGTAACACCACCCAGAAGGAGATGAAGGTGGACGTTGCGCCGCGCGCCACGCTGCTCGAACTCAAGCCGCAGACGGTCACCCTTCCCGCAAATGGCGCGCAGGAAATCGCCTGGGACGTGACCGCTCCGATGCAGCTCGCCTTCACCCGCACGCAGGAAATCCTTTGGGAAATCAGCGCCAAGGATACGGCCGGCAGCCGGGCAAGCGACGCGCTGAAAATCAGCCAGCGCATCATTCCGGCCACGCCCGTCACCGTGCAGCAGGCCCTGCTGGCGCAGGTCGACGGACAGCAGATCGACTTTGCCCCGCCGCCAGACAGCCTGAACGATCCGACCGGCAAAGTCGCGCGCGGTGGACTCAAGGTCACGCTGCAACCCTCGCTGGCCGAAAGCCTACCGAGCGTGCGCGACTGGTTTGCCAACTACCCGTTTACCTGTCTCGAACAGAAAACCAGCAAGGCCATCGGCCTGCGCGACAAGACGCGCTGGCAGGCCATCCTCGACGACCTGCCGACCTACCTTGATGCTGACGGCCTGGCCAGCTATTTCCCGCCGCAGTCGGACGGTCCGGCGCGCGGCAGCGATACGCTGACCGCCTACCTGCTGGCCGTGTCACACGAAGCGGGCAAGATCGACCCCGCCTGGCAACTGCCGGCCGCCCAGCGCGACCGCATGCTGGCCGGGCTGACCCGCTTTGTCGAAGGCAAAATCGAGCGCAAATTCTGGAGCCCGCGCGCCGACCGCGACCCGCGCAAGCTCGCCGCGCTCGAAGCGCTGTCGCGCTACGGTCGCTTGCAGACGCGCATGCTGACCAGTCTGACGATCGCGCCCAATGAATGGCCGACGCACGCGCTGATCGACTGGGTCAGCATCCTGCAACGCACGCCCGGCATTCCGGAACGCAACGCCCGCTACGAGGAAGCCATGCAGATCCTGCGCAGCCGTCTGAGCTACCAGGGCACCCAACTGGTTTTCAGCACCGAGCGCGACGACTATTGGTGGTGGCTGATGGTCAACAGCGATGTCAACGGCGCACGCCTGATGCTCGCCGTACTTGATGATCCAGCCTGGAAGGACGACCTGCCGGCGCTGGCCGTTGGCCTGCTCGCCCGCCAGAAACACGGCGCCTGGGCAACCACCAACGCTAACCTGTGGGGCGGCTTGGCTATCGAACGCTTTGCCGCAAAAACCGAAACCGCGCCCGTCGCCGGTCAGACGCGCATCAGTCTGGGCGGCAAGCAGGAAACAATTGACTGGAGCAAGGTAACGCGCGCGCCGGAAACCAGCGACACGCTGGGCAAGATGGCCGCCGCACAAGCCGGATACGGCGCGCCACCGGGCACGCAGTCGTACATTAACAACGTTGCGCTACTGCCCTGGACGATTACGGGTGGCAGCAAACCGGCAACACTGACGATGCAGCAGCAGGGCAGCGGCAAGCCGTGGGCGACGGTGCAGGCGCTGGCCGCCGTGCCGCTCAAGGTGCCGCTTTCCGCCGGTTACACCATCAAAAAGACGGTGACACCGACGCAGGAAGCCGTCAAGGGCAAGGTCACGCGCGGGGATGTCTGGCGTGTCCGGCTCGAGGTCAATGCAGCCGCCGACATGACATGGGTTGTCCTCACCGATCCGGTGCCCGGCGGCGCAACCCTGCTCGGCAGCGGCCTGGGACGCGACTCGGCGTTGGCCACCGGCGATGAACAAAGCGGCGGCAGAGGCTGGCTGGCCTTCGTCGAGCGCAGTTTTGAAGCCTACCGCGCCTATTACGAGTACCTGCCCAAAGGGAAAACCGTCATCGAATACACGGTGCGCCTGAACAACGCCGGCCATTTCAACCTGCCGCCGACGCGGGCCGAAGCGCTGTATGCGCCGGAAGTCTTTGGCGCAACGCCCAATGCACCGGTACGCGTGGAGCAAGCCAATCCGTAGCCTTCACGCTCCCGCCCCGCCCATTCCGCTCCGGCCGCCGCCCCGCCCGCTGCCTTCACGGCAAGCTGGCGCAGGGTGGGCGGGCGGGCGGGCCGCCAGCGCCAAGCAGCCGGGACAGAAACAGGCGCGGCGAACACCGTTCACCATCGCCGCGCTGAAAAAACCTTTCGTTGCGCTGCGCGCCCTGCTACTGGCGGGGGGGTTGTGCCTACCAGTAATCGGGCTGGCTACGGGGCTGGCCACACCGACCTTCGACGAAGTCAAGCAGGACTTCACCTCGTCCGAATCGTTCCTGCTCGATCGCCACGGCGAGGTCATTCACCGCCTGCGCACCAACCCCCACGAACGGCGCGGCGAATGGGTCGCGCTGGCGGACATTTCGCCGGCGCTACGCCTGGCTATTCTCCTCAGCGAGGACAAGCGTTTCTACGAGCACAGCGGCGTCGACTGGCGCGCCGTTAGCGCGGCGGCCTGGGGCAATTTGTGGAATGAAAAGACGCGCGGTGCCTCGACCATCAGCATGCAGCTCGTCGGACTGATCGACGAAGATTTGCGGCAAGGCCGGCGCGGCCGCACGCTGTTGCAGAAATTCGGTCAGGCGGCGGCTGCACGCCTGCTGGACGGACGCTGGCGTAAAGATCAGATTCTCGAGGCGTATCTCAACCTGGTGCCGTTTCGCGGCGATACGATCGGCATCGACGCCCTGAGCCGTTCGCTGTTCAACAAGGCAGCACATGGTCTGGACGAGCGGGAAGCCGCGCTAGCCGCCGCCCTGGTGCGATCGCCCAACGCGCCGGTGAGGACGGTTTCCCGACGCGCTTGCCTGCTGCTTGCACAGATGCGCCAGACGGCGACAGGCAAAGAAAGCCAAAACGCGCCGGCATCGCCGGATAACACGGCGCAAACCGCCCAAACCGGCAAAGGCGGCGGCAATGACGGCGATCCCGGCTGCGGGGTGCTCCACCTGTTCGCCGCCAGCGCCATGCAGCATCGGCGCTGGGCGCCCAGCGAAGGCATCGCGCCGCATCTCGCCCATCGCCTGCTGGCAGACAGCGCGCCGGGAACGCGGCTGCGCAGTGCACTTTCGGCGCCGCTACAACGTCTGGCCACGGCCGAACTGCACCGCCAGCTACGCGAACTGGCCGGCCGCCATGTGCAGGACGGCGCCGTACTGGTGCTCGACAACGAAAGCGGCGAAACGCTCGCCTGGGTTGGCAGCAGCGGCCTGTTAAGCAGCGCCCCGGATCTCGACTTCGTCACGTCGCCGCGCCAGCCCGGTTCGACGCTCAAGCCCTTTCTGTACGCACAGGCCATCGCCGAAAAACGCCTGACCGCCGCCTCGCTGCTCGATGATTCGCCCGCCGTCATTGCCACATCAGGCGGCCTTTACATCCCGCAGAATTACGACCGTCACTTTCGCGGCTGGGTCTCGGTACGCCAGGCGCTGGCCGCTTCACTCAACGTTCCGGCCGTGCGCGCCATCGGCATGGTCGGCGTCAATCCCTTCGCCCGGCAGCTTCGGCGGCTGGGTATCGTGCTGCCGCACCCCGGCGATTATTACGGCTACAGCCTTGCTCTGGGCAGCCCGGAAATCAGTCTGCTGCACATGACCAACGCTTACCGTGCGCTCGCCAATGGCGGACGTTACAGCGCTATCCAGACTGTGCCGGTCGCGGCGGCGGGAAAACCCGGCAGTAAAACTGCCGCGCCGACAGCGGACGCAGCCGGGCAGCCTGCCGCCCAGGAAATACCGGCACACATGCCGGAAGCGGCCTTTATCGTCGGACAGCTGCTCTCCGACAACAACGCCCGCATCCCGACCTTTGGCGTCAACAGCCTGTTGCGCACACCTTTCTGGAGTGCGGTGAAAACCGGCACCAGCAAGGACATGCGCGATAACTGGGCGATCGGCTGGAGCCGGCGTTACACCGTCGGCGTCTGGGTCGGGAATGCGCGTGGCGAACCGATGCACCGCGTCAGCGGCGTCAGCGGCGCCGCGCCGGTCTGGGCGGCGATCATGCGTTACCTGCATCGCGCCACGCCCAGCCTGCCCCCGGCGCCACCGGCAGGCGTCGTCAGCGCGCCGGTGCGCTTTTCCCTGCCGCCCGAACGGGCAGGCACGGGCACCCCGACAGATACGGCCATTGAGCCGCCGCGCGACGAATGGTTCATCGCCGGTACGCAGCAGGCCATTTTTGCCGCGCCCGCCCAGCCTGCGCAACAGGCCGCCGATGCAGACAACGACAATCGTGTACATACCGCGCGTATCGAAGCCCCCACCGACGGCACAATTCTGGCGCTCGATCCGGATATTCCGCCGAACCGGCAACGTCTGCTCTTGCGCGCCAACATCGCTCACGGACAATGGAAAATCGACGGCAAGCCTGTCGGTCACGGTCATACGCAGGCCTGGCTGCCGCTGCCGGGCAGGCACCGCATTGAGCTGTACAGCCGACAAGGCGCGCTGCTCGATACCGTGCGCATCGAGGTGCGCGGCGCTTTCGCCGTGGCCGGCGTCCGGCCGCCGACGCCGTAAATGGCCGGGGCAGCAGGCAAATCTGCCTTTCTCCCCATAGGGGGAGAGGCATTGCACGAGGCGGTTTTACGCCGCCCCGCAGGGCGCCTGGCATTTTCTGGCCGTCACTACTTCCATCCTGCCGCGCTCCATGCCTATAATCGGGCCCAATTGCTTGAACCCTTACCACTTGACCAGAAAAGGAGATCTCCATGCGCTTCACACAACTATCTTGCCTGTGCGCCGCCGTCGCGGCCATGAGCGTTTCGACCAGCGCCCTTGCCGAACAGAAACTGTTCGTCTACACCTCGATGAAAGAGACGATGATCGGCAAGATCAAGACGGCTTTCGCCGCCAAGTATCCGGACATCAAGCTCGACGCACAATCGGCCGGCGCCGGCAAGCTGATGGCCAAAATCGCCGCCGAGCGCGAATCCGGCAAGATTCTCGCCGATGTGTTGTGGACCAGCGAAGTGCCCGATTTCTATCAGATGAAAGCGCAGGGCCTGCTGCTGCAATACACGCCGGCCGAGTTCAAGTCGCTGCTCAACCCGCTGCCCGATTACGACGGCTCGTTTACCGCCGCCCGCCTGTGCACGCTGGGCATCGCCTACAACACCCGTTTTATCAAGGAACCGCCAAAAACCTGGGATGACCTTAAGAAGCCGGCCTATAAACGCGCCTTCGGCATCGCCAACCCGGCGCTGTCGGGGACCGCTTACATGAGCGTTGCCATGCTCTCGAAAGCCTTCGGCTGGAATTATTTTGAAGCGCTGCGCGCCAACGGCGCCAAGGTCGGCAAAGGCGCGGGACAGGTCATTGATGACACCGCTTCCGGCGATCTTGCCGCCAGCCTCGCCGTCGATTACATCACGCTCGACAAAATCGGCAAGGGCGCTACGCTGGCGCTGTCCTATCCGCAGGAAATGCTGCTCATCCCCAGCCCGGTCGCCATTCTGAAGAACAGCGCAAACGTCGACGCCGCCAAGAAATTCGTCGATTTCCTGCTGTCCAAGGAAGGGCAGACGATCATCGCCAATGAAGGCACACTGCCGGTGCGCACCGACGTGCAGACGCCCGAACGCTATAAGCTGCCTTCGGCGCAGGATGCGATGAAGCGCGCCATCAAGATCGACTATCAGCAAATCATGGCCGAAAAAGAGGCCACGATTAAGAAATTCTCCGAAATCATGCAGAAATAACGCCCGACTCAACGACGAACTACGCTATGGCCGACATTCAACTAAGCTCATTAAGCAAACGATACGGCGACAAGACGGTCTTCAACGACTTGTCGCTCGACGTCCACAACGGCGAATGCTTCACGCTGCTCGGCCCATCGGGCTGCGGCAAAACGGTGCTGCTGCGCCTGATCGCCGGTTTTGAAGCGCCCGACAGGGGCACTATCGCCATCGGCGGTCAGCGCGTCGCGGAAGCCGGCGGAGAAATGCTGCCGCCCGATCAGCGCGACCTGGGCATGGTCTTCCAGGAGTACGCCGTCTGGCCGCACATGAGCGTGTTCGATAATGTTGCCTACCCGTTGAAACTGGCTAAAACGCCGGCCGACGCGTTGCGTGAGCGCACGCTGCGCGCGGTCGGCCTTGTCGGACTAGGCGGCCTTGAAGACCGCCTGCCTTCACAGCTTTCCGGCGGCCAGCAGCAGCGTGTCGCGCTGGCGCGGGCGCTGATCTCCGAGCCCCGCCTGCTACTGCTCGACGAACCGCTGAACAACCTCGACGCCAACCTGCGCGAGGAAATGCGTTTCGAGATTAAGGCGCTGCAACAAGAACTCGGCATTACGATCCTGTATGTCACGCACGATCAGGAAATCGCGCTGGCCATTGCCGATCGCATCGCCATCATGGATGCGGCCGGGAAACTGCGCCAGATCGGCACGCCGCAAGAAGTCTATGAACAGCCGGCCGACGATTTTGTTTTCCGCTTTCTCGGCCTCGCCAACCTGCTGCCGCTCAAGCGCGCGGCGGACGGCGGCTGGACAGTCGGCGATTCGCCGCTGCGCTGGAGCGGGGCGCCGCCGACCAGCACCGGCGAGCGCGTGACCGCCGGTTTCCGGCCAGGCGACATGTCGCTTGCCCGCGATAATGCCGACGGTCGTGCGCTGCCGGCGACGATCCGCCGCGCCAGTTTTCTCGGCGCGCAGATCGACTACCTGATCGACATTGCCGGCACGTCGGTGCGGGCAGCGCTGCCTAGTCACGAAGCCGTTACCGGCGGTCTGCTGTTCGCAGAAGGCGAAACCTGCCACGTCACGCTTGACGACGTGCATTGGTTCGACGGTGAAATCGTCGCTGAGGAGCACCCATGAGTTCGACATCCGTATCGGTATCCGCCCCCGCTTCGCGCTTTGGCATGGCGCAGCTGTTGTTCACCCTCTCCGTCGGCATTTTGCTGGTTGTCGTCGCCTTCCCGATGCTGTTGATCTTTTTCAACGCCTTCTGGGTCGACGGGCAGTTCAATCTGGCCGACGTTGCGCAAATCCTGCAAAAACGCGAGACGTATGAAGCGCTGCTCAACTCGCTGATTCTCTCCGGCGGCGTCACCGTCACCGGCACCATCATCGGCACGCTGTTCGCCTGGCTGGTCACGCGCACCGACCTGCCTTTCAAACGGGCGATGAAATTATTGTTTCTCGTCCCCTTCATGCTGCCCGCCTTCATCGGCGCGCTCGCCTGGAAGATGCTGCTCTCGCCGCGCGCTGGCTACATCAACCGCCTCTTTATGGACGTGTTCGGTTTCGACGGCCCGCTCTTCGATATTTATTCCTACGCCGGCATTATTCTGGTCGAGACGATGTATCTGTTTCCCTTTGTCTTCATTCAGGTCAGCGGCGCACTCGAACGCATGGATCCGACGCTGGAAGAATCGGCGCGAATCTCGGGCGCGGATCTGTTTACCATCACGCGCAAAATCACCATTCCGCTGGTCATGCCGTCGATCCTTTCCGGCGCGCTGCTCATCATGCTGTATTCGATGGCGCACTTTGGCACGGTCGCTGTGCTCGGCGTCGAGACGGGCATCTATAACATCCCGACGCTGATCTATGAAAAGATCCACCAGAGCGCCGGCAGTTTCGAGTCGATCCGCACGGCGACCGTACTCGCGACCGTGCTGGTTGCAACCGCCGCACTGATCCTCTGGCTGCAAAACAAGGTGCTCAACAAAGGGCGTTACCAGATCATCGCCGGCAAGAGCTTTCGCCCCAGCGAGCTGAAGCTGCGCGGTCTGCGCATTCCGATCCTGATCTTTTGCCTCATCTATATCGGACTCACCATCGTGCTGCCGACCGTGACGATTTTCCTCGTCGGCGGCCTGAAAACCTACGGCCTGCCGTTCTCGCTGGAAAACCTCACCTGGGAAAACTACCGGCACATTCTGTTTGAATGGGATCTGACGCGCGGCTCGATCTGGAACAGCGTCAGCTTGGGGCTGACCGCCGCACTGATCACCATGTTCGCCGGGGTCATCATCTCCTACGTCATCGTCAAGATGAAGGTGCGCGGCAAAGGCATCCTCGAATTTCTTGGCATGCTGCCCTTCTCGGTGCCCGGTTCGGTCATCGCCCTGGGCGTCATTCTGGCCTGGAGCGGGAAGTTCGGCGTCAATCTCTACAATACGGTCTGGATCATCCTGATCGCCTACATTGCCCGCTATATGGCCTTCTCGCTGAAAGCCAATTCGGCGGCGCTGGAACAGGTGCACGACTCGCTTGTCGAAGCCGCGCGCGCGGCCGGCGCCACGATGGGACAGGCGCTGCGCGACATTGTTATTCCGCTCGTCCGCCCCGGCATGATGGCTGCGTTCTTCCTGATTTTCCTGCCCGCACTACGCGAACTGACAGTTTCCGTGCTGCTCTACGGGCCGACGACACGCACCATCGGTGTCGCCATCTACACGCTCAATGAGGACGGCGAAACCGTATATTCAGCGGCGCTGGCCGGTATTGCCCTGATCATCATCGTCACCGGCGAAGTGCTCATCAAGCGCTTGATTGGCGAAAAGAAAGCGGCGTAAGGAACTCTCATGGCTTACATTGAATTACGGCAAGTCACCAAACGTTTCGGCAAGGTCACAGCGGTCGACCGCCTGGATCTGGACATCGCGCAAGGCGAATGCGTCGCCATGCTTGGCCCTTCCGGCTGCGGCAAAACGACGACGCTGCGCATGGTCGCCGGTTTCGAGGATCTCGACGACGGAGAAATCCGGGTCAAAGACAAGCTCATTTCGTCGAAGCGGGAAAAATTCTATCTGCCGCCCGAGCATCGCAATTTCGGCATGGTGTTCCAAGCGTTTGCCGTCTGGCCGCACCTGTCGATTTACGAAAACGTGGCTTTCCCGCTGCGCATCCGCAAACTGCCGAAAGAAGAAATCGCCGCGCGCACGGAAGAAGCGCTCAAGCACACCAACCTATTAAAAAACGCATCCGGCAGCCCCGACGACCTGTCCGGCGGCGGCAAGCAGCGTGTGGCGCTGGCGCGTGCGCTCGCCATCCGTCCGGACGTGATGCTGCTCGACGAACCGCTGTCCAGCCTCGACCCGCATTTCCGCGAGGAAATGCGCTTCGAGATCAGCGACCTGCAACGCCGTTTCGGCTTCTCGATCCTGTATGTCACGCACGACCAGTCGGAAGCGATGGCGCTCTCCAACCGCATTCTCGTCATGAAATCGGGCGTCGTTCAGCAGATCGGCACGCCCTTGGAAGTATATGGCTCCCCCGCCAACCGCTTCGTGTTTGAGTTCATCGGTCTATCCTGTTTTCTGCCCGCCGACCTGTCGCCTGCTGGCATGCGCATCAACGGCGTTGAGTATCCGTGGCCGAACGGCCAGGCGCCTTCCGCCGAACTGATCGCATCAGGCAAGGGATTGCTGGCCGCACGCCCCAGCGAAATCAATTTCGTCGACGAAGGCGGTGTGCGCGGCCAGGTAACGCGGAAGGTCTACCTGGGCGAAACCATTGACTATCGCGTCCAGATCGGCGAACACGAAGTGCGCATCCAGAAAGGTCGACGCACCCCCGGCCCGGACGTGGGCGAAGCCATTGGCCTCGCCTTCCCGCGCGCGCACTGGTACGCGTTGGACGACTGAGGCGACGACCTGTAAACATCTTGAACGCACCGTGCTCAGTGCAGAATTGCCGTCAATCTCCAAGGATTCTGGACGGATTGATTTATGGGTTAATAAATAGAGCAATCACTTTTCAAAAGGTGTAGCCGAATTTAATTTGTCGCGCCATTTCATCAAATATGGAGGTACATAACATAGCAAAACTTACAGGACGTAATTCATGCCGCTAGCTAGAGTGCCTGCACTTTTCATAGAATTTACAATTCTTTATTAAAGAGGGAATTAGATGCTAATAGACATGCATTTTGATGGTCAAACGTTGACATGGAATTCACTGAAATTCAAGGCAACAACCGGGATGAACAAATACCAGCATCCCTCATACCAGTGTCTCAAAGATAGCGGCCCCGTTCCGGAAGGGATATACCATATCTACAATACCGACTTAGGTACTGCCAAGGATGATGGGACTGGAAAATGCAATCTTTCTCCTGCTTGGGGGGTACAAACAATACCCCGAGGGAAAGACGCGGGAAATTGTGAGCCATATTGGGCAAACTGGGGAAATCATAGAGTACGGATTGAACCCGCTAATCAAAAAACAGTAAACGCATGCAGACCAAGAAGAGGTGGTTTTTACATTCACGACTCTACCAAGGGCTATAGCCATGGATGCATTGAGGTTGAAGGAAGTTTCTTTTCTACTCTTCGTGCAACAACATCACGACGACTAACTATTGAAATCAAATATATAGCAAATCGTCCAACCAATGGAGGAACAGGTGACTAAACTCGGTGTATTTCTTTTTGCTTTTGCCTCTCTTCTGGCTTCTGAGTTTGCATTTTCTAGCGGAATTAGTATAAACAATGAGCTAAACTCTTGTGTATCAATAAATATTATAAAAAGAACGGAAATAAATAATATCGCCATCGCTAGCGCACAAGTAAGCCTAAAGAAACCTATTGGAGATTGCGGCTGTTTTTCTGCACTGGCAACCTATACCAGCACTGTTTTTAGAAACGGAGCAGAGCAGATTTTGCAGGAAGGCCTTATTAGTTTTATAAAAACAGCAGAAAAAGATATTGTCCTGACAAGCGAACCATCGCTTTTGGAAAATCAGAGAATAATATTAACAATATCTTGCACCAATCCATTGTAGCCGTTAGCCATCTCATAAGAGACGCTTTCGCGCCTGTCAATGATTTATCAATGGACTCTCAGTGCAGTTTGCGTGTAGCGTCTGGAAAAGCCGGGGACACGCTTATCTCATCGCGCTTTTTCCCGCAAAGAATACGCTAAATATGCTACGCCCCGCATGGACAGGACATTCCCGTACCCCTGCTCGCAAACCCAGTATTTATGCGCCTTTTAACGCCAACGGCCCGCAAACGCCCTTTTCACTAGGGCTACAGGCCATTGAATAATAAAGGAAACTACATGCGGCCACATGGGGCCACACGGCACAGCGATCTGCTTTACGGCGTTGCGCGCACTTCATATTCAAAATCGGCGGCAAGCTCGCCTTCCACGATCACCTGAAGATGCCGCCGCCCCGGCGGCTCATGGGGACCGATCTCCCATTCGCCGAAAATCAGGCCGTTGCGCGGAACGAGTTGGCGTTGGCTAACCGTGTTGCGCCGCTCGAAAGTCAGCGTGCGCGTTTCCGCATCCGCCAGCGTCGGGGCGGACGACGTTGGCTGCGCCAATCCGTCGCCGTGCCCATTGGCATGGCTATTGTCATGACGACTCCGGGCCGGGGCCGGCAGCAGATAATCTTCACGGACGCTGACCCGGCGTTTGTCCGTGCGCAATTCGATGGCCCAGCCGTAGCGCGTGCCGGTTCGACGCGGAATGATGCGTGTCGGCACAAGCGTCAGATCCTGCGACCGTCCCGACGCACCGGCCTGGCGCGGCGTCAATAGGCCGAATTCGGCATGTACAACCTCAATGGCCATCGCCAACCCGGCAAAAGCGAGCCATGACGCCAAGCCGGCGGCCACCAGCAGCAGATTGCGGAAAAAACGCCCCGCACCCGAATTCACATGCACAGGCCGGGCGCCGACCCGCCCGCATTTCCGCGCGTTTTCCCGCATCGCCCGTCCATTCGCCCGCCCCTCGATAGGGAGCGCCATTCCTGCCATCCGTAAGCCCATCATGATTTTTCCATCGCCTCGTCAACACCTACCTGCCAGCGGCCGGCATACACCCGTTTCCCCATGCCGCGCCCAAAAAATTTCATTTGGGCAAGCGCGTGCCGCGTTCAGCCTTTTCATTGCGGCATCGCCAAAGAGACACGGCGTCGGACATCACTGCCACAGCCAGAGATCCGCCGGACATGCAGCGGAATGCGCCCGATATGCTGCGGATGCCGCCCATCCGGCATAGGCCGCTATTCTAGCCAAACGTCGTCGGCGTAAAGCGGCGCTTTGTTTTGCCCGTCAGTTTACAATGATTGCAAACGGTGTCTGGCGCCACGGCGCGCGCCTTTGCCCTTTGTTACTTTGCCCCTTATTCCTTTGCAGCCGGTTTTGAAGGATATATGCCTCCGACCAAACGCCGCGCATCTGATAATCCCCCGCCTTTCTTGCTGGCAGGCGATGCAGGATAATAGCGGCGCTTGCTTTGGCTTCTTCAGGTTTTTTTGGGATTTTCTGATATTTCTTCTTTCCGATTTCAACTTTTCCGCTTTTCCCGTTTTCCTCTGTTTGCTTGATAAGGAAGAAAAATGGCGCGCAAATCGCAGTTATTTCTCACCGTGCCCGTGCATCTGGATGCCGGCCTGACTTCAACCGCCCTGGGCATCGTGTACGCCTTGTTGCAGCTTGGCCTGAAGGTGGGTTTTATCAAGCCGGTCGGGCAGGAGATCCGCGATTGCTCGAATAACTTTGCGCGCAAGATTTACGGCATCGACGCGCCGGAATCCATCCCGCTCGCCGCGGCGGCGGAGTGGATCGCTTCAAATCACGAAGCCGACCTGCTCGAAGACATCGTCACGCTGTGCATGGACGCCAGCGCCGATACCGATATCCTGATCATTGAGGGCTTGCATACCGAGGCGACGCATACCTTTGCCTCGCAACTGAACATCAACATCGCCAACAGCCTCAAGGCCGACGTGGTGCTGGTGGCCAACGCGGCGGAGCCTGCGGCGATTGAAGACCTGAAGATCAGTGCCCGCCAGTTTGCGCGCGCGGGCTGCAATGTCGCCGGCGCGGTGCTCAACATGGCGCCGGAAGATTTCGACATCGACGGCGCCAGAGACGAACTGGCCTACACGCGGCTTTGGGGCGTCGTTTATGAAACGCCGCAGCTTTACGCGCCGCGCGTGCTCGACATTGCCCGCCATCTCAAGGCGGACATTGCTTCCGAAGGCGAACTCACCGCACGCCGTATGCAAAGCATCATCCTCGCCGCGCGCCAGGCCGTTCAGTACGTCCCTTATCTCAAGCCCGGTGCACTGGTCATTACCTGCGCCGACCGTGACGATATCCTGCTGCTGACGACCCTGGCGGTCAGCCGCGGCATTCCGATCGCCGGCATTTTGCTGACCCATTCCAGCATCATCGATCCGCAGATGATGGAGCTGGTCGGCCCCGTGCTCGGCACGGGCGTCCCCATCCTACGCACGACCGGCGATACCTACAGCACGGCGCGCCAGATCAGCGAAATGCCGCGCGCCGTGCCCGGTGACGACATTGAACGCATGCGCCTGGTCGTCAAAACCATTGCCGAACACCTGGACACCGGCACCATCTCGACCACCTTTAGCCTGCCGGAAACCACCAAGCTCTCGCCGCCGGCTTTCCGCTACCAGCTGATCCAGAAAGCGCGCGCCGAGGTCAAATGCATCGTACTGCCGGAAGGAGACGAGCCGCGCACGATCCACGCCGCCGTCACCTGCGAAGAAAAAGGCATCGCCCACTGCGTCCTGCTCGGCAAGCGCGAAGCGATCGAGGACGTGGCTGCCACGCAAGGCGTAACGCTGCCCGCATCGATACAAATCGTCGACCCCGACGCCATCCGCGAAAAATACGTCGCGCCGATGGTTGAACTGCGCAAGTCCAAGGGGCTCACGCCGCAACAGGCGCTCTCCCAGCTCGAAGACAACGTGGTGCTGGGCACCATGATGCTTGCCACCGGCGATGTCGACGGCCTTGTCTCCGGCGCTGTTCACACGACTGCCAGCACCGTGCGCCCCGCCTTGCAGCTGATCAAGACCGCACCGGGTTCGTCGATCGTTTCCTCAGTTTTTTTCATGCTCATGCCCGATCAGGTGCTCGTCTACGGCGACTGCGCCGTCAACCCGAATCCGACCGCAGAAGAACTGGCCGAAATCGCCAGGCAAAGCGCCGACAGCGCGATCACTTTCGGCATTCAGCCGAAAATCGCCATGCTCAGCTACAGCACGGGCACCTCTGGCGTCGGCAATGATGTCGAGAAAGTGCGCAAGGCAACCGAACTGGCGCGCCAGGCGGACCCAACACTGGAAATCGACGGCCCGCTCCAGTACGACGCCGCTTCCGTCGCCGAAGTCGGCCGGCAGAAAGCCCCCGACAGCCGCGTCGCCGGGCAGGCCACCGTTTTTATTTTCCCCGACCTCAACACCGGCAATACCACCTACAAGGCCGTACAGCGCAGCGCCAATGTGGTTTCCGTCGGCCCCATGCTGCAAGGCTTGCGCAAGCCGGTCAACGACCTCTCGCGCGGCGCGCTGGTCGACGACATCGTGTTCACCATTGCCCTGACCGCCATTCAGGCGCAAACGGCCTCGGGCTAAAGGTCAATGAAACCGGCGCGGCATGAAAAGATCGGGCGCAGCGCAAGACAAGAGCAAGACAAAACAATGCCGTAGAAAACGCCGTGCTCACCGACGCCTGCTTCGCCGATGAGGCGACGACGCATACGGCCTGTCAGCCACAACAGTCAAAAGTATCCATCAGGCGATACTCCGCGCCGGCGGCCGATAGGCGCGATTCGACCAGCACGAAACTCCGGCAGGGCCACGACAACGGCTGGCATGCCGGCAGCGCGAGCGGAAACGCCTGCGCAGGCAGCTTGCGCACCAGCGTGACATGCGGGAAAAAATGCCATTTCGCCCGCTCCGCATCACCCGCACCGAACGCAGCCGCGGAATTCCGCAGACGAGCATGCAAGCCCGCCGCCAGATCCTGCAAGGCAGCGGGCGCCGACTGGCACCCAGCCCAAAGCAGGCGATGATGCCGCCAGCCGCCCAGCCGGTCGAGCGATAGATCGAACGGCGCCATACGCACGGCACGCGCCGCAGCGAGAATTTCCGGCAGCTTTTCCCGCGGCTGCTCGCCGAGAAAAGCGAGCGTCATGTGAATCGTCGCCGTCCGTGTTGCCCGCCCGCCCAAGCGCTGCGCGCAGCATTCCGCCACATCGCTTAACGCTTTCGCCACGGGGGCGGTCGGCCACAAGGCAAAAAACAGTCTCATTCGCCACCGTATCCTACGCCGCGAGTACCGGCGGCCGTGCGCAAGCGGCCATCAGACGCCATCAAGCGCCAGCCAACGCCATGCAGCGCCACCCAGCGCCACCAACATCTTATCCCCGCTGCACCATGAAAATTACGCCTGTGCGGGCATCCCGCCCCGCCGCTTCGCATTATTTGGTGATCTTGATGCATTCGTACCAAATCGCCGGAACGCCCCGGCTGTCATCCGGCCGGATGCCCTGCTGCTCGCGGGCCTTTCCCAGCAACGCCAGGGTGCGTCCGGTCACTGCCGATGCCGCGCTGTCGCAATTTTGTTTCGACTTGAAGCCCTCAATGACGATCGGCGAGACATCGCGCATTTCGCCGGGAAAAGTCATCAAATTGATGGTCAAAATCAGTACCCATTCGCTCATTGCCGTCTCGGCTCCCCGTTTTTTATGGACGCGGGCCATTGTACGCCGGAAAACTTGTCCGCATGACCGGCTGCATGGACAATACGCTTTTGGATGATGGAGCAAGAACGATGTCCGGCGGTGGAGGTGGTGGAGGCGGTGGATGGGGATGCCCGCACGAAGTGAACGATCTGTGCAGCAAGGTCGCCAATCGCCCGTGCGATCCGGGCATGAAAGGCTGCGAACTGTATAGTCGTTATGTATTTTTTGACGCCGGAAAAAATACCCGGCTCGAACAAAAACGCAGACAGGCGCAGACGGCAACCATGCGCAGGCAGGCGGCAGACGCCTTGCAGGGCGCTACGGAAAACCCAGCGCAGGAGGAAGAAACGTGCGACTAGATGATCAGGAAGAAAGCCACAACATTGAGGATCGGCGCAGCGGCTATCGTGGCGGCGGTTTCGGCGGTGGGCGCATCGGCATCGGGACGATCGCGCTGGCGCTGATTGCCAGCTATTTTTTTGGCATCGACCCGATGACGGTCATCGACCTGACCTCTAACCTGCAAGGCGCTTCCTCAGTACACACGCAGGCGCCGGCGCAAAAACCGCCGGCCGATGATGCGGCAGCGCGTTTTGTCGCCAAGGTGCTGGGCAGCACCGAAGCGGTTTGGGAACAGGTCTTCCGTGAGAATGGCCGCACCTACACGCAGCCGCGCCTAGTGCTGTTCTCCGGGTCGACGCCGACGGCCTGCGGCATGGGACAGTCGGCGATGGGACCGTTTTACTGTCCGGGCGATCAACGCGTTTATATCGATCTATCGTTCTTCCGCGATCTGCGGCAGCGTTTCCAGGCGCCGGGCGAATTCGCGCAGGCATACGTCATCGCGCATGAAGTCGGCCACCACGTACAAAACCTGCTCGGCATCTCGGATCAAGTCCATCAGGCGCAACAACGCAGCAGCCGCGCCAAGGCCAATGCGCTGTCGGTGCGTCTCGAATTACAGGCCGACTGTCTGGCGGGCGTTTGGGGAAACCGCGCCGATGCCGCCAAGGCCATCATCGAGCCGGGTGAGATCGAACAAGCGCTCAACGCCGCCGCCCAGATTGGCGACGACCGCCTGCAACAGCGCACGCAAGGGCGCGTCGTGCCGGAATCCTTTACCCACGGCAGCGCTGCACAGCGCGTGCGCTGGTTCAAACGCGGGATGGAAAGCGGCGATTTCCGTCAGTGCGACACCTTCCGGACGGACGCGCTGTAATCCAGACATCGCGGCTTCCTCTGCCAACATACTGCGTTGCGGTGTTGACCTGACCTTGCCGTACTGAATGGTCTGTCAGCGGCTTTACCGTCTTGTCTTTGGCAAAGTCATGCCATAGCGGCTTCCTTTGCCAAAATACTGCGTTAGCTCGCCTTGCCGTACTAAATGTACTGTCAGCGGCTTACCGCCTTGTCTTTTGCAAAGTCGAGCCGCTATATTTAGCGGTATCTCAAATATAGGCATATAGGCGCCCTGAACTCCGCGTATTTAGGGCATTTCAGAGGAGGTGCCCGCTAGCCCGTGTAAACAGGGCATCTCCGGGCACCCTGCCCGCAAACGCCCTATTTATAAGGGTTATAGAGGTGCCTGTCCTGAAGTCCTTTATCCGAGCGGGTTTCGGTGCATCTTCCCGAATTGGAAAAACGCGGGTGGCGGAAGCGCAGGTACATCTCCAAAGAGAGGTAGCCTGAAGCCCGCGTAAACAGGGCATCCCAGAGCCCCCTGCCCGCCAGCCCTTTATTTATAAGGGCTCCAGAGGTGCCTGCCCGGAAACGCCCAATCCACGCGGGCTTCCAGGCATGCTCATTTGGTATTCGATCACTACGAAGCACCCAAAACCCCCTTAGGCGCAGCCGCAGACGCGGGGCGCGCTGCCGCTCAGCGCAACGGCATCAAAAGGAGTTTTGTGGGTGGAGGTCAATGCGCATGCGGAGGAAATTCTTGTTTTTAGTTTCATGGCACCTGCCCTGAAGTCCTTTATCCGAGCGGGTTTCGGTGCATTCCCGAATTGGAAAAACGCGGGGGGCAGCAGCGCAAGTGCATCTCCAAAAAGAGGTGGCCTGAAGCCCACGTATTTAGGACATCTCCGGGCACCCTGCCCGCTAGCCCTTTATCCATAAGAGTTCCAGAGGTGCCTGCCCGGAAATGGCCTATCCATAAGGGCTTCAGAGGGATGCCCTAATCCCCCTATATAGCGGCTCGACTTTGCCAAAAGACAAGGCGGCGAGCCGCTGACAGTACAAGCAGTACGGCAAGGCGAAGCCAACGCCGTATTTTGGCAAAGGGAGCCGCTATTTCAGAGGGGCGCGTGGCAGCTTGGCGGGAACAAGGGCTTGATTGTTTGAGCACAGCGAGTTAATCAAGCCCGCCGACAAGCGGCCCGCGACAAGGAGTCGTCCGCGCCTGGGGTCGCCTTTCTTTGCTGACTTTCTTTGGCGAGGCAAAGAAAGTCAGCGGGGCGCGCTGCCGCACAGCGCAACGGCATCAAAAGGAGTTTTGTGGGTGGAGGTCAATGCGCATGCGGAGGAAATTCTTGTTTTTAGTTTCATGGCACCTGCCCTGAAGCCCTTTATTCATAAGGGTTCCAGAGGCACCTTCCCGCAAACGCCCTATCCACGCGGGGTTCAGAAGTGTGCCCGAAAGCCTCATAGCGGCTGGACTTTTCCAAAAGACAAGGCGGTAAGCCGCTGACAGTACGAGTAGTACGGCAAGGCCAACATAGCAACGCCGTATCTTGGCAAAGGAAGCCGCTATTTCAGAGAGGCGCGGGGCAGCTTGTCGGGAACAAGGGCTTGATTGTTTGAGCGTAAGCGAGTTAATCAAGTTCGCCGACAGGCGGCAATAGACCTTGATCGCCCCATCCTTATCTTCCGAATTTTTGGGGGCCTTTCGCTGCGGCCGAATGCCGCCTAAAACGCAACACATTTTCATCGAGAATCAGGCGCCCAGATGAAAAGCGTCATGCCATACGGCAATTCAAAATTAACGCCGCCCGCTGCAGCGCCTGTTCGGCCTGCTAAATGCCCTAACCTGCATACAAGAATGGGGGCGGCAGCAAAGCCGCACAGCCTTCAGATATCGATGCCCTGATGCGGTATGCCTTTCACTGGCGGCAACCAGGGAGCGGTGCCTGTGAGGCTGAGCTGCAGCAAGCGCGCCGGCAAACGATACTCTGCGGCGCATTCAGGGTCGAGTTCGGTCCGGATGTCTCCACCGGTTCGCACCCGTTGCGCCCAATTCGGGTTGAGCAGCACGGTTTTGCCGACGGCGATGAATTCCGCCCAGCCTGTGGCCAAGGCTTCCGCAGCTTGTTGCGCGGTGTATAGATCGCCCACGCCGATCAGCGGCAGTTTGCCGCCAATACGCGCGTGAAGCTGTTCTATGCGTGTGCGGGTTTCATCCGCGCCGCGCCGGGCATGTTTATAGAAATCCCACAGGGAAACGTGCAGATACTGCAAAGGCTTGGCTGTCAGGGCATCGATCAGGGTAAAGCTCTCTTGCATGGTGAGGCCATGCTCGCCCGGCTCTTCCGGCGAGAAACGGTAACCGACGATGAAATCCGGACGTCCGTGCTTTTCGCGGGCGGCGGTGACGGCATCGACCACGGCGAGCGGGAAACGCAGGCGATTTGCGGCGCTGCCGCCCCATCGATCGCTGCGCTGATTGGATTGCGCGGAGTAGAACTGCTGAATCAAATAGCCGTTTGCACCGTGGATTTCCACGCCGTCGAAACCGGCCTTTAGCGCCAGTTCGGCTGCGTGACCGTAGCCGGCGATGAGACGGTGGATGTGGTCTTCGGAAAGAGCCTGCACGCCGCTTCCAGCGTGCGCGGAGGGTGCGAAAATTTGTCCGCCGTTGAGTTCGGGAATGGCCAGGGCGCCGCCGTGGTGAATTTGCAGCAATGCTTTTGCGCCTTGGGACTGAATAATCCGGGCGACCTCGCGCAGACTGGGCAGGTCTTCCTCGCCAATGGCTTCGGGTTGCCCGTGAAACGCCTTGCCTCCGTCGTGCACCAGCGTGGCAGCAGAAATAAACAGGCCGAAATCATGGAAACGGTCGGTCAGAAAGCGGCGTTCGTCGTTGGTGATATGCCCATCGTCATCTGAGGCAAAGTGCGTCAGCGGCGCGACGACCAGGCGATTTTTCACGGTCACGCCATTGTTAAAGGTATAGGGCTGAAAGAGATTTTCGTAGGGCATGGTGAAACCTCACAGGGAGCTGACAAAAGGGTTGCAAACGGCGAACTGAAAATTCTATAGAAAGTCGGCAATGCTTGCGGCAGAAACAGGCCTCCCACAGAAACGTTAAAGGCACATTGATGATAGCGGAGCAATCAATCGCGGCGTATGGAGATCACGTGCCCGTTGCGCGCGTTGACCTTAACCTTGTACTTCCGTCCGCGCCGTTTCTTGATTTCAACATCGTAATATGCGCCCCAGCGGCGGCTGTATTCCAAGTCGATATCTTTCACGCGGCCGACGACACGGGAAAGCGCAATCGCAGCCGCACGTTGCCGGCCAATATAGTCTGCACACACCTGACGGCGATAGCGCGCATCGCCTTCATCGTCATCATCCCAGTCATCATCGGCCAGCGCGGGAAGCGCAACACTCATGCATGAAACCGCCAGCAACACAGCGAGTTTTTTATGAATTCTCATTGCTTGCTCCGTCCTTATATGCGATCAGGATCGCACCGTTCTGACACTCAGGATGATCAACACGGCCAGGCATGCCTCATTCAACGCTGAGGCGCCGACTGTGCGGTCTGGCGCTTCCCGTGCCATTCATCGTGCCGAATAGAAATACATCATACGCGACATCCCAGCCAGGGCACGCAACCGCCATTAAACTGTCTGTGCCTGCAACCAGCGTTTGAATGCCCGGATTTTTGCCTGTTTCTCCGATTCTGCCAGATAAACGAGCCAGTATGACCACGCTGAGGCGCAGGTAATTTCAGAGAACAGGCGCACCAGACGCCCAGCGGCCAAATCATCCGCCGCCATGATGCTGCGCGCCAACGCGATGCCCTGCCCGTCTATCGCCGCCTGCAACACTGCCACCCCACTATTCATCCGTAAACCGTAAGGCAGTGCGGATACGGCGGGCGATGCCGGCGTCTGCAAACCATGCCTGCCATACGGCGACCCGGCGCTCCGCCGCAACCGGCTCGAACTGTTCCAGCGCTTTGCCGACCGGCACGCGGTCAAGCAAGTTTGCCGCCGGTGCACAAACAATGTAACGGATTATTCCGGCTCAGGCAGCGCCGTCTTACGGGTAGAATAGCGACGCGAATTGCACCCAACTGCTCTGAATTGCGCCGATTGCGTTCGATCGCGTTCAATTCCGCCATCGTCGGCGGCCGTAATGGCTTGTGGGCTGCCTTACCCCCCGTTTCGCCGTCTATCATTCTCCCGCACTATATTTAACCGCCCCGGCATGGATACCCTGTTGCATCACATCGCGTTGGCTTCGCCGCTTTTCGCACTGGTGCTGGTCGGCTATCTCGTCATGCGGCTGACTCGCTGGCCGGATGAAATCGCCGACAGCCTGACGAAATTTGTCTTTACCGTTGCCCTGCCCGCCATGATGTTCAAAACGATGAGCGGCATGCGCCAACTCCCTCCGGTCGATATCCGCCTGCTGATCGCCTTTTTTGGCAGCTGCGTTATCGTTTTTATACTCGGCCGGCTATTCGCCTGGAAAGTCTTTGGTCTCGACGGCGCCGGGCAGACGATCTTCGCGCTGGGCGGAGTATTCTCGAACAATCTGATGCTCGGCCTGCCGCTGGCCAGGAGCCTGATCGGCGAGGCGGCACTTCCCTCCGTTGCGCTGGTGCTCGTTTTCAACGCGATGACCATGTGGACAATGGCGACGGTTTCGATCGAATGGGCGCGCCACGGCAGTTTTTCGCTCAAAGGATTTACGCTCACGGCAAAGAATGTGCTGATGAATCCGCTGATTTTGGCGATTATTTTCGGCACGGCGATCCGTATGTCAGGCCTGACCCTGCCGGCGATGATCGACACGCCGCTCACCATGATGGCGCAGATGACAGCGCCCCTGTCATTGATCGCATTGGGGATGAGTCTCGTGCACTACGGCATCCGCACCGGCTGGCGAATCAGCCTGGCGATCACGTTCATTAAGCTGCTCGTGCAGCCTTTTGCTGTCTGGCTGCTGGCACGGCTGCTCAATCTGCCGGCGATGGAAACACAGGTCGTCGTTTTGCTCGGCTCGGTTGCACTGGGCATCAACGTGTATATCATCGCCCGCCAGTTCCGGTCACTGGAAGGCCCGACGGCCAGCAGCCTGGTGCTGTCGACCGTGCTTTCCGCAGTCACCACGCCGCTCGTCATGACGCTGATCACCGTCTGACGGCGCCGGATATGCGATGATGCCGGCTTTCGCATTGCCGCCATTCATTACCGAACCTTACTGCCCGCCTCATGCTCAGCTACCGCCACGCCTTCCATGCCGGCAACCATGCCGACGTATTCAAACATCTCGTTCTGATACAGATCGCACGCTACCTCGGCCAGAAAGAAAAACCCTTCTGGATCATCGATACGCACGCCGGGGCCGGCCTCTATGCGCTCGATGCGGCGCCCGCCGGCAAGCTGGAAGAATTCCGTGACGGGATCGGCCGTCTGTGGGCGCGGGACGATCTGCCGCCGGCCGCTGCCGAGTATGTGGCAATGATCCGAAGCCTCAACCCGGACGGCCGCCTGCGCAGGTATCCGGGATCGCCGCTGCTGGCACGATGGCAGCTACGCACGCAGGATCGCCTGCGGCTGTTTGAGCTGCACAGCCGCGATGCGCACCTGCTGGCCGAGAATTTTGCCGATGCCGGCAAGCAGTTCATCGTCTCGCAAAGCGACGGCTTCGACGCCCTTAAAGCCTTGCTGCCACCGCCCAGCCGGCGCGGACTGGTACTGATCGACCCGTCCTACGAAGAAAAACGCGATTACGAGCGCGTCGTCAATGCGCTCAAAGACGCGCTACGGCGCTTTGCCGGCGGCACATACATGCTCTGGTATCCGCAACTAACGCGCAAGGAGGCTTTTGAGCTGCCGGCGCGCCTGAAAAAACTGCCCGCAACGGACTGGCTGCACGCAGCCCTGCGCGTGCGGACGCCGGCAAAAGACGGTTTCGGCATGCACGGCAGCAGCCTGTTCATCATCAACCCGCCGTGGACGCTGTACGACACGCTGTCCGCAACCATGCCGTATCTGGCGGCAACGCTGGGGCAGGATGACGGCGCCGGTTTTACGCTGGAACGGCAGAAACCCGCTGCCTCGTCTGCCGCATCCGCCCGCCCGGTGGTGTAGCGAGTCGCCGCCGCCAAAACAAACATTACCTGAAAAAACATCTCTCCGCGTTTAGGCGCGTTATGCGTCTGGGCACGTCATGTATACGCGGCGGACAATTGCCCATTACGCGCTGGTATACCCGCTCATACCCACTTTTTGTACGTGGTTGATAATATTCATTATCATTTTGTATCATCGCTTCTCCTCTGTTCATCACCTTTTACTGGAGAGTATCGATGCAAAAACTTTCAACGCTGGTTGCCCTATTGTTGTCTTCATTCATGGTTCATGCCGCGGGGGACATTGCTTTGCCTGCGGATAAAATCCTTCTCAAGGACGGACGCACCGTCATCGACGAAAATAGTGACTTTCATGTGCGCACCATCCGCGTGCAGATTCCCGCCAACAAAGAACTGGAACCGCACGGGCCGAAAGAAGGCTACTTCATCGTGACCGTCATTAGCGGCACGCTGCAACTCGGGTTCGGGTCAAAGTACGACGCCGCCAAACTCCAGACCCTGCCGCCGGGCAGCATCTTCACGCACCCCACTTCGCAGCAGCATTTCGCGCGTACGGGCAATGAACCCGTCGTCCTGCAAATCACCAGCATCCGCCCCAATACTGCCGCCACCAAGGACGCCAAACACGGGCAATAACGTCAAACGCCGGGCGGATGTGGGAGAGGGGGAGATGACCTGCCCGCTCCGCCGCGCCGCCCGACACTTTGCGTCCCCCGGCTTGCCGCGGGTCGCCCCGCCATAAACTCACGAAAGCACGAACCATGAACACGTTGCCCTACAACAAAATATCGCCAGGATGCTCTGTCATCTTACTGGTTACCGCCATGCTGGCTGTTGGCTCCGGCATGGCGTACGCCGAAGGCACTGATTCCAGTGACCAGCCAACAAAAGCGCATTCCGATGCGGCACGGCAAGGATCGGCGAGCGCCAATCCGTCACCAGATGATTACCATACATTACCGCCAGTTAACGTCACCGACCGTCCCTGGACAGTCCCGGGGCAGGTTAATATCGACACCCGCCAGCCCGAACAACCGGCGCGCCTCACCGATGGCGCCTCTCTGCTTAAAGAAATTCCCAATATGAGCGTGGTACGGAAAGGGCAGCAGTCCGGCGACCCCGTATTTCGCGGCTTGGGCGGATCACGCCTGGCGATTACTGCCAACGACCAGTTTCTTTACGGCGGCTGCGGCATCCGCATGGATACGCCGACGGCTTATATCAACCCCCAGTCCTACGACGAATTGCAAGTCATTAAAGGGCCGCAGACCGTTCTTAAAGGTCCTGGTCTGGTTGCCGGCGCCGTCGAATTCATTCGCCACCCCAAAACCTATAGCAAGCCATCCCTCGATTTCGAGGCAGGAATCAGCGCCGGCAGTTTCAATTATTACGACGGTTTCGCCGACCTCTCAGCCGGCAATTCTGTCGCCGCGCTGCGCACCATCCTGACCGCCAGCGGGAGCGACGATTATGAGGATGGCAGCGGCAACAAGGTTCGTTCCTGGTATAAGCGCAAGAGCGCTTCGCTCAATTTGGCCGTCACGCCCACGTCCGACCTGCGTTTCGAGCTGTTCGGCGACGCCAACCGCAGCAAAGCCAAATTTGCCAGCCTGCAACTGGATGCCGGCAAAATCGACCGGAATTCCTTTGGCGGCAAGGCCGAAATCATGCGCATCACGCCCGTCGTGCGAAAAATCACGCTGGAAGCCGGCCAGAGCCACCAAGACATCATCATGGGACGACAGTTTCGCGGTCTGATGGCGGGCGGCAACCCCGACCGCATCACGCGTAACGGCAAGGCCAGCGCCGAGCTGAACTGGGCGGACGCCAATCACATCATTATCGGCGCGGACTGGTTTTCCGACGAGCACCGCGCCCGCCGCGCCTACACCGGCATGCCGCGCAGCAAGAGCGAAAGCAGCCATAACCTGGGGTTGTTCGCCGAAAACACGATGGATCTGGGCAACGGGCGCCAATGGGTGGCGGGGCTGCGGCACGACCGCACGCGCGCTACGGCGCACCCGGGATTCTGGAACAGCACGCTCACCACGCCCATCCACACCCACTACAACCTGACCGCTGGCTTCAGCCGCTATGAATTCGGTCTTGGCCCGTGGCGCAACTATGCCGGATTAGGTTACACCGAGCGCGCGCCAGACTTCTGGGAACGGAACCGCAACCGCGACATACGGCCCGAAAAGAGCCTCCAGCTTGACATCGGCACGGCCTATACCAGCGAACGCCTGCGCATCAATGCTTCGGCCTTCGCCAACCGCATCGACGATTATATTCTCGTCGAAACGGACAGCCCGCTGCTCAATGACCTGGCGGCAAACTCCTTCGCGCGCAACATCGACGCCCTCCGCTACGGCTTCGAGCTGGGCGCCGAATACGTCTGGGACCGGCGCTGGAAACTGGGCGGCGACCTCGCCTACACCTGGGGGCGCAACCGCAGCGACGGCAAGCCCCTTGGGCAAATTCCGCCGCTGGAAGGCCGCCTGCGCGCCGGCTACGATACCGAACAGGCTTCGCTCATGGCCACGCTGCGCTTCGCCGCCCGCCAGTCGCGCGTCGCCGTCGGACAAGGCAATGTCAACGGCGTCGACATCGGCGAAACGCCCGGCTTCGCCGTCTTTGGCATTCACGGTCACTGGCGCTTCTCGCCCGCCGTGCGCCTAAGCTTCGGCGTCGATAACCTGTTCAACCGCCTGTACGCCGAACACCTGACCAAAGCCATGCAAACGCCCGAGTTTTACAATGCGCTGGGCATCAACCCTAACGCGGGATCAAACGTGCGCATCAACGAACCAGGGCGCTCCCTGTGGGCGCGCATCGATGTCAAATGGTAGCCGGCAGCGCGGAACAGCATGAATGTAGCCTACCACCCGCCGCTATCTCGCCAAAGCAGCCGCTCAGACGAATTCCAGAAATAACTGGAGCGTATTGGCGCGCCTCGCCGTACGACCAATACTGCCGGCAGCGGCCTGCCCCGAACCCCGCGTAAAACGGGCATCTCCGGAGGGACTACTCGCCAGCCCAGTGTTTACGCGGGTTCCCGGGCGGTCTATCTGTAAGTCCATTATTTACGGGCACTTCCAACCGGCCTGCCGGCAAACGCCCTATCGATAAGGGCTGTAGAGGCGGCCCGGATGAAACGCCCAAAAGGCGGGTGTAATGGACAAAATAGGTGTTAAAAATCGCTGTATTCCTTACGCTGCAAGGCTTTATAAGAGGTCAAAACCTTTGAACACAAAAAATGCTTTTTTTGCGGCTCCAAACAGGTCAGGAAAGATGGCACCCAAAGTGGCAAACAACGCTACAGATGCGTGTCCTGTCACAAGCGTTTCAGCGGCGGGAAAAAGCTAAACCCCAACACCCTTTGGCAGCGCTACAGCGAAGGCAAGCAAAGTGCCGCACAGCTTGCCGCGCAGTACGGATACAGCCTCAAAACCATCCGTCGTCACCTCGCCAAAGCCCCTACACAGGCCGATTGCGTGCTGCCACAGGCACCCGTGAACCTCATCATGGACACCACCTATTTCGGCCGAAAATGGGGCGTCATGGTTCTCTACGACGCTCGCAGCAAGCGCGCCTTGGGTCGTGGCAGTCGAGCGGGAAACCAACGCGCTCTACACACAGGAAGTCGCTGCGTTGCAAGAAAAAGGGGTTTTGATACAAAGCATTATCTGCGATGGCAAAAGCGGCTTGCTAGGCTCCTTCCCGGATATACCCGTGCAAATGTGCCAGTTTCACCAAATCAAAATCGTCGTGCGCCACCTGACCAGAAAGCCTAAAAGCCCGGCAGCACAGGCGCTGCGTGCCCTGTCACTGACCCTGACGGAGAACACTCAGGCGGCGTTCGAGGAGGCCCTCAAGGGCTGGTACGAGCAGTACGCCGCCTTCCTGAACGAACGCAGCGTGAACGAGAAAACAGGCCGCTCTCACTACACGCATAAGCGTCTGCGCGCCGCGTACAACAGCCTGAAACGGCATCTGCCATGGTTGTTTACCTATGAGCGTTTTCCCAGGCTAGGCATCCCGAATACGACCAATTTGCTGGAAGGGAAATTCAGCGATATGAAGCGGCTTTTGCGGTGTCATCGGGGTTTGAAAAAGGAGAATAAGTTGCGCTTTATAAAACATTATTTCGCAAAGGATCCGTCCTAAAAACACCTATTTTGTCTATTAGAGCGTTATGTCTCGAAAAAAACACCTATTTTGTCCATTACGCCATAGATCATCATAACGCTTCATCATTACCGTACACGGCCGTATCAGCGCCGCGCGCGGCATAGATACGCAGCGTTGACGCCCTTGAGATACGGCCCGTACGCATGAACGCCGGCCTAAGGGTGCTGCTAGGGGCGAGCCAGGGAAGCGCCGCAGATGTTAATGTTGAATCACCCAGGAAGCAGGAAAATGCGATAAAAAAGAAACCGAAGGAATTCGAATTTTTTCTCTATCCATGCTACCCGGCTTTCCTTTAACTTCAGGGTTTTAACTATAAAACGTCCGTTCAGCGATATTCCGTATATTTCCGACGCGAGCCATAGGCCTGTGCGACCGGGTATTTTTCCGCATTTTTGCGCAATTTATCCTTGGCGGCCTGTTCCAGGTCGATGCCGGCTTTTTCGGCAACCAGCAGCAGGTAGAGCAATACGTCGGCGCATTCGTCAGCCAGCGCTTCGCGTGTTGCCGGCGCATCGGGCAGTGCAGCAATCTCAGCATCGCTCTTCCATTGCGTTAGTTCAAGCAATTCGGCGGCTTCAAGATTGAGCGAGACGATCAGGTTGCGCAAATCATGAAACTGCGCCCACGCGCGTGCGTCGCGGAAAGCGAGCACAGCGCGGGTCAGTTCAGTCAGGGACGACATACAGGGGGTTCCGCAAGTCGCGGCAGGCATGGCCATCCCGCGACAGAATCAGCGTGTTCAGGCAAAGAAACGTTGCCGCGCAGTCTCCGGCAAATCCATACCCGTCGCATGCGCGCGCGCCAACAGCTCCCAGTAGTAGCGGTATGAAGCGCGGTCATGCAGCAGCCCTTCATGAGAAATCGGCCCCCAGTCCTTGTCCTGCGCGGCAACCAGAATGGCGGCCGCCTGTTCGACTTCCGAAAAGTCCGGACGCATGGCCTCGACGATCGGGACGATCTGGTTCGGGTGGATACTCCACATACGCAGGAAGCCAAATTCGTTGCGGGCGCGACGCGCGTCATTGCGGATGAAGTCGATGTCCTTCAGTTCTGTGGTCACGTTGTGCGTCGGTACGACACCCCGTGCCAGCGCCGCCGTGGCGATTTCGCATTTGGCGCGGACAATCAGGGGATGCTCAAACTGGCCTGGGCTCTTCATCGCCGCGCCGGGAATGGCGCCGTGATGGTCAGACACAAAATCCATGAGGCCGAAATCAATCGACTCGACGCCGGGCAGTCCCGCAATCTCCCACACATCATGCAGCGCGCCAAGCGTCTCGATCAGCACATGCACGGGCAGTGCGCGCTTAAGGCCGGCCTTTTTCTCCACCTCGCGCAGATAGGCAATCTGAACGCGCACGTCCTCGGCGCGACGGGGTTTGGGCAGGGTGACGAACGGCAGACGCTCGCCGGCCTGCGGGATGACGATGTCGAGATCGCTGCGCCAGTGTTCGCTGGTCACATCATGGATGCGCACGGCGACGCGGCCGAAGCGATTTTCCGCGCCCATGACCAGGCTGACGGCCATTTCCGCGTGTTCCCGCTCGGCGCCAGCGCGCGCACCGTCCTCGCAATCGCAGGTGATATCGAAGATCGGCCCCAATTCAGCCTGAATCTGGATGGCTTTTTTCAGCAATTTCTCCGAACCCGCGTAATGATCGACGGCGGGCAGGATGGGGAACGGTTTTTCACCGGGGAAAAGGACGGTACTCGGATGGCGCATGTTGGTCTCCACAAAAAATCAGGACAGTTCATCAACCGCCGGCAAGGCCACGGCGGCAAATGGGTGAAAACGGGTAAAGTATGAATGAAAAAAGCCGCAGGAGTTTCTGCGGCTTTCCGAAACGGGCATGAGCGTAGCCTGCCCTCACAGCAGCGACTTGACGGCTTCGGCCTCGTCCTGCAACTCCTTCAACGTCTTGTTGAGTTTCTCCTGCGAATAGGCGTCGATCTCCAGCCCCTGAACGATTTTGTATGAACCATTCTTGCACTCGCAGGGGAAGCCGAAAATGATGCCTTCTGGAATGCCATAGGAACCGTCGCTCGGTACGCCCATCGTCACCCAATCGTCGGTGCCGAGCACCCAGTCGCGTATATGGCAGACTGCCGCATTGGCGGCGGAAGCCGCGGAAGACAGGCCGCGCGCCTCGATAATCGCTGCGCCGCGCTTAGCCACGGCCGGCTGGAATACGTCGTTGTTCCAGGCTTCGTCGTTGATCATGCTCTTGACGCTTTGACCATCCACCGTGCAGAAACGGTAATCGGCGTACATTGTCGGACTATGGTTGCCCCAGACGGCCATCTTGCGCAGGCTATCGACCGGACGGCCAGCTTTGGCGGCAACCATTGACAGGGCGCGGTTGTGATCCAGGCGCAGCATGCCGTGATAATTGGCCGGATTAGTGCGGCCGACCTTGATCGCCGCTTGGCGGGCAATATAAGCATTGGTATTGGCCGGGTTGCCGACAACGAGCACCTTCACGCCCTCTTTCGCATGCTCGGCAATCGACTTACCCTGCACGGTAAAAATCGCGCCGTTGACGTTCAGCAGTTCGGAACGCTCCATGCCGGGACCACGCGGACGTGCGCCGACCAGCAGGCAGATGTCGGCATCCTTGAACGCCGTATCCGGATCGTCAGTGGCAAAAACGCCCGCCAGCAACGGAAAAGCACAGTCATCCAGCTCCATGATGACGCCCTGACAAGCCTTTTGCGCCTGCGGCAGATCGAGCAATTGCAGGATGACGGGCTGATCCTTGCCCAGCATTTCGCCGGAAGCGATGCGGAAAAGCAGGCTGTAACCAATCTGGCCGGCAGCGCCGGTGACAGCAACACGAACGGGGGTCTTCGACATGCTAACGCTCCTTGGGTTGAAAAACAGACCGAGATCTCGATTGACGCAGGCATTCTATAGCGAATGCGCCGGAAAACCCATACTTTGCATCATGCCGTCCCATTACCGTTCTGCCCCGCCTTGGCTGATGCCAGGCGCACTTCATGTCGATGGCGTGGCACTGCGGCGCGAACCGGAGAGGTTGAGACGATCGCCAGATATTGCCCTCCGCCCCAGCGTGACGAGCAGCGTGAACGCGCAGACAATTGCGCTAAACTGTTGTGCATACGCGCTTCCGCATGCCGATGCGCTGGCAATTGCCGGATATGCCTGGAACGCCAGCAAGAAAGTGTCGAAATATTGCGACATACCGTTCAAACCGCCCACCCAAAAGGAAAACAGACACATCGTGGAAGAACATCAGATGCCTGACCCTGTGACTTACAACCGCCTGCGCTGGATTTGCAACCAGCGCTCGATGCATGAAATGGACGTGGTGCTCGGCGGCTTTCTCGATACGCACTATACACACCTGACACCGGCGCAGGCAGCAGCTTTCGCGCAGCTGGCGGATATGGAAGATATCGACCTGTGGCCGCTGCTCACGGGGCGGATAAGCTGCGATGATCCGGTGCAGGCGGAAGTCCTGGCCATGCTTCGGCAGGTGCGGCTGAAATAGAATGCCCTCGCCAATGAAACCCATACACCCCTCCTAAGCGGCGAACTGAAGGCGGGCAAGCGTGCCATGGCGAATGGGGAGCGCCAAACCCATTCCGCACACGGGCACAGAAAAGTCAGACTGATGCCCGGCTGATCAGCGCTATTCCAATTACCCAATCACCCAGTTACCCAGTCACCTTATCCAGTTGCTCCGACCACACTACCCATTTCAACCATATCGATTAGCGCCAGCTACTCCCCGGAAATAACGCCTCCCACATCAACGATGCAGCGATACGAGAAAACTCACGGACGAATTTCCAACACATAAAACGACACGAACGCGCCGCGCCACCTGTCGCTTGCACGTGTTGCCTGGGCGGGGAAAGGCAACATCTCCGAGTAACATCTCTGCGGCTTCATACCGCCTTAAAGAACGGCCTTCACATCAATCAGGAACTATCGATGAAAAAACTTTGTGTTTTCTGCGGCTCAAATGCAGGCCGCGACCCCGAATTCTCTGCTGCTGCCCAGGCGCTCGGTCAAACGCTGGCCGAACGCGGCATCACCCTTATTTACGGCGGCGGCAATATCGGCCTGATGGGCGTTCTGGCCGACACCTGCCTTGCTGCGGGCGGCGAGGTGATCGGTATCATTCCGCAAGCCCTGATGGGCAAAGAGGTCGCTGGCCGTCCCGTCGATCACCGGGCATTGACCCGGCTGGAAATCGTCGATTCGATGCACGCGCGCAAGGCACGCATGGCGGAACTGGCCGAAGGTTTCATCGCCCTGCCGGGCGGTTTCGGCACCTTTGAAGAGCTGTGTGAAATTCTGACCTGGAGCCAGCTCGGCTTTCATACCAAGCCGGTCGGGCTGCTCAATGTTGCAGGATTCTACGACCCGCTATTGGCGCTGTTTGATCGCGCCGTGGCTGAGCGGTTCATGATTCAGTCAAACCGCGACATTGCGCTCGTCGATACCGACATCCGGCGTCTGCTCATGCGCATGAGTGCCTATCGCGCCGAGCCGGTCTCCAAATGGCTCACAGAGGCGCGACAAACCTGAAAGACAGCACCATCGAGGATACAGATACAACCCGTACTGCATGCCTTTGCCGGCGTCAATCGCCCAGCGCTTAATGTAGCGGCCGCTTGAGCAACTATCTGCCCGGCTGCATAAAGGCTTTCCCCAGCGCGGCCAGATTTCGTCTGGGACTTTGAATTTAAAATGCTTTTTATTTACGCTGAAAGTAAAACTCAAAGACCGGCCCGGCATCAGACATTTCCAGCAAACGATTGCCCGTCTGTCTAGCAAAGGCCTGAAAATCCCGCACCGATCCCGGATCGGTCGCCAGAACATGCAGCACCTGACCGCTTTCCATCTGAAACAAGGCTTTTTTCGTGCGCAGAATCGGCAGAGGGCAATTCATCCCCTTGACATCAATTTCCTGGTCAAACTGCATGATGACTCTCCATCAACTCTTTGAATTTCTGAACCTCTTGGCCCAATCCCGCCTGTTCAAAGGTCTTTTTTCTGGCGGTCTTCTTCCGCTTGCTGCTGGCGCAATTCGCGCAGGCGCGCATCAACGGCCGACTGCTCGTAAAAATCGCCGTCCTTGGCCTGTTGCGCGTATTGCAATTGCTCAATCGCTGCCCCCAACTGACCTTCCAGCGCATAGGCCTCAGCCTGGGCGCGATGCTGCTGAAAGCGCTTGCCGAGCGCTGCGTAGGTTTTAGCCTGAATGGCATATAACCGGGCATCGGCCTGATTCTGGCGCAGCCGCGATTCGAGAAAATCCAGCAGCGTATCGAACCGGCGCGCATCGAACAGCGCATCAGCATAGCCATACACCAATGATCTTGCCTGCGGAAAACGTTGCAGCGATTCGCGATATACGCTCGCCGCACCTGCCGCATCATGTGCCGCCATGCGGATGGCGCCGGCCAGGCCGGAAATCAGCGGTGAAGCTACGCGCAAAGCCAGCAAGGATTCCAGCTCACGCTGCGCAGCCTGTGTATTTTTTGCGCGCAAATAGGCCGCCGCCAGGCCGTAACGCGCCGCCGCCAGGGAAACCGATTTGCGTTCTTTGACCTGCATGTCGAAATCGCGCACCGCCTCCTCTGGCGTCCCTTGATAGGCGCGGAGCTTGGCGCGCACGAGATAAAAATCGAGATGACTGACGATTTGCTTGTAGGGCGATTCCCGCACACGGTTCTGCATGTCGGACAGCCGCTCGATCGTCAACGGATGCGAACGCAAATACACCGGCGCCGCGCTTTCATAAATACGCGTAGACTGCTGCATGCGCCCAAAAAAATCTGGCATACCGCGCACGTCAAACCCGGCTTTGCTGAGGATCTGGTAACCGACGCGATCGGCTTCTCGTTCAAATTCCCGTGAATAAGCCAGGTGCGCCTGTGCAGCGCCTGCCTGCGCCCCGACGATCGCACCCATCGCCGCATCAGAGTTAGAGCGCGCAGCCAATATGCCCACGGCCATGGCAATCAGCATCGGCACCGTATTTTGTTTTTCCTTGGCAATCTGGCGGGCCAGGTGATTTTGCGTGACGTGGCCAATTTCGTGCGCAATCACGCCGGCCAGCTCCGATTCCGTCTGTGCCGTCAGGATCGTTCCCGTATTGACGCCGATGTAGCCGCCGAACATGGCGAATGCATTGATTGCATTGTCGCGGATGGCAAAGAAATAAAACCGGCCCGTCGGGTCACTGCTGGCCTCGACCAGGCGGCGACCCAGGCGATTCAGGTAATCGCTGATTTCCGGGTCTTCGACATACGCCGGTTCGCGTTGTCGGATTTCATTCATGATGCGCTCGCCGATGCGGCGTTCGATCTGCGGCGAAAGATCGGCGCGCGCCGCCTCGCCCAATTCCGGCAGACCGTCTGCTTGCGCAAACGCGGCAGACGGCAGAGACAAGAACAACGCCAGAAGACTGCACGCACACTGCCGAAACAGCCGGGAAGAACGCGCTGGAACGCCGGCGCTGGGGAGCGCCTGCACGATGTGATGCGAGGAGGCAGGGATGCGGAAAATCGCTTTCATGGCAGTGTATCGATGGCACAGAAGTGAATAAAAAACGGATGCCATGATACCGAAGCCCTGGCCATCCGTTTGTGTCAGTTTGTTTTTTCGTCCGTGCCTGCGAGCCTGCCAGCACGCACCATATTTTTGCGGGGAATGCCGGAAAATGGCCGCAAAAAACCCGCCGAAGCGGGTTTTGGATATTACATCGGTCGCTGCTTAGGCGCGCGTAATATTGGAAGCTTGTTTTCCCTTGGGCCCCTGAGTGACATCAAAAGAAACCTTCTCCCCTTCTTTGAGGGTTTTAAATCCGTTCATGCTGATCGCCGAGAAATGGGCGAAGAGATCTTCGCTACCATCATCCGGGGTGATAAAACCAAAACCCTTGGCGTCATTGAACCACTTTACTGTACCTGTTGCCATATGCTACATCCTTAAAAAAAACAGAATCCGGGCCATGCCCGACTTACATGCCTGGAACCCAAAACATTCGGATTCAGGCACGCCCGCTTTGTACGCTAAATTCCCACAATGCGTCAAGCGTTTTTAACCTCCAAATGTGAAATATTTCCTGGCACGACAGCGGAAATTACGGCAGTAATCCGCGATCGCCGCCTTGCACGGCTTCAACGAAACCCATTCGCTATACAATGCGCCAATGAGCGACAAACAGCCGAAAACCGACATTCTTCTCGAAGTACAGCACACCCAGCTTGCTCCGCCGCCGCTGTATACCGTGCTGCTGCTCAATGATGACTTTACGCCCATGGATTTCGTCGTCCACATCCTGCAAAAATTTTTTGCCATGAACCACGAGCGGGCAACGCAGATCATGCTCAAGGTGCATACGGAAGGCCAGGGCGTCTGCGGCGTTTATCCGCGCGATATCGCGGCCACCAAGACAGAACAGGTCATGGCTTACGCTCGCGCGAATGATCATCCGCTCGCCTGCATCATGGAGAAAAATTAAATGATTGCACAAGAACTGGAAGTCAGCCTGCACCTTGCCTTTGTCGAAGCGCGGCAAAATCGCCATGAATTTATCACCGTCGAGCATCTACTGCTTGCCCTGCTCGATAATCCCTCGGCGGCGGCGGCGCTGCGCGCCTGCGGCGGTCAGCTCGAAATACTGCGGCATGAATTGACGGTCTTCATCAACGAGCATTCGCCCCAAATTGATGGTGACGAAGAAATTGACACGCAGCCCACGCTGGGCTTTCGGCGCGTCATCCAGCGTGCCATGCTGCATGTCCAGTCAGCCGGCAAGAAGGAGGTCAACGGCGCCAACGTGCTCGTCGCCATTTTTGGCGAAAAGGAATCGCACGCTGCCTATTACCTGCAAAAACAAGGCATCACGCGGCTCGACATCGTCAATTTCATTGCCCACGGCATCAGCAAAACACCGCAGGACACAGCGCAGAAGGAAGCGCCTGGCGCACACGGGGAAAGCGAAACATTGCCGGAAACCAGCCCGCTCGACAGTTATACGATCGACCTCAACGCCCTGGCGCTGCAAGGCCGCATCGACCCGCTGATCGGGCGGGACGCCGAGCTAGAACGCCTCATCCAGACGCTCTGCCGCCGCCGCAAGAACAACCCGTTGCTGGTTGGCGAAGCCGGCGTCGGCAAGACCGCCATTGCCGAAGGCCTGGCACGCCGTATCGTCGACGGCGAGGCGCCGGCGATACTGGCACAGGCCAGAATCCACGCGCTGGATATGGGCGCGCTGCTGGCCGGCGCCAAGTATCGCGGCGATTTCGAGCAACGTCTCAAAGGCGTACTCAAGCAGTTGGCCGAAATGCCCGAAGCCATTTTATTTATCGACGAAATTCATACGCTGATCGGCGCAGGAGCGGCCTCCGGCGGCACCATGGACGCATCGAACCTGCTCAAACCGGCGTTGTCCAGCGGTTTGCTCAAATGCATCGGTGCAACGACTTATAACGAGTATCGCGGCATTTTTGAGAAAGATCATGCGTTATCGCGCCGTTTTCAGAAAATCGATGTCAGCGAACCCTCGTCGGCCGATGCGCTGGCTATTCTGAAAGGGCTGAAATCGCGTTTCGAGGCGCACCATGGCATTCGCTATTCGGCGGCAGCGCTGAGTTCGGCGGTTGATCTATCGGTGCGCTTTATCACCGATCGCCACCTGCCCGACAAGGCCATCGATGTCATTGACGAAGCGGGCGCAGCACAGCGCATCCTGCCCAAATCGAAGCAGAAAAAAGTCATCGGCCGGCAGGATATCGAAGAAATTGTCGCCCGCATCGCCCGAGTGCCTTCCACACAGGTCAGCGCCGATGACCGCAATGCGCTGAAAAATCTTGACCGCGATCTCAAAGCCGTTGTTTTTGGGCAGGATGCCGCCATTGAGGCGCTGGCCAGAGCCATCAAAATGGCGCGCTCGGGACTGGGTATGCCGGACCGCCCCATCGGTAACTTTCTCTTTTCCGGGCCAACCGGTGTCGGTAAAACCGAGGTCGCCCGGCAGCTCGCCTATTGCTTGGGGATCGACCTGCTGCGTTTCGATATGTCCGAATACATGGAGCGCCACGCCGTCTCCCGCCTCATCGGTGCGCCGCCCGGCTATGTGGGTTTCGATCAGGGCGGCCAGTTGACCGAAGCCGTCACCAAAAAGCCTTATTGCGTACTGCTGCTCGACGAGATCGAAAAAGCGCATCCCGACATCTACAGCATCCTGCTCCAGGTCATGGACCACGGCACGTTGACCGACAACAATGGGCGCAAGACGGATTTTCGCAACGTCATCATCATCCTGACCACCAACGCAGGCCAGGAAGATTTGCAGAAAAGCACGATCGGTTTTACCGGCGCACGCCAGGCCGGTGACGAAATGGCCGAGATCCGGCGTATCTTCTCGCCGGAATTCCGCAACCGGCTCGATGCCATCATTCCATTCCAGCCGCTCAGTCCGGAAATTATTCTGCGCGTCGTCGATAAATTCCTGATGCAGCTGGAAGCCCAGTTGCACGAAAAGAAAGTCGAAGCCACCTTCTCGGATGCACTCAAGGCCTATCTGGCTGATCAAGGCTTTGACCCGCAGATGGGCGCACGTCCGATGGCGCGCCTGATTCAGGACACCATTCGCGCGGCGCTGGCCGACGAGCTGCTGTTCGGACGCCTGACTCATGGCGGCCGTGTCGACGTCGATATCGACGCGGATGGCAAGGTTCGGCTGCTGCTGCCAGAAACGGAAACTCCCGTCGCCGTCTGACCGGACTAAAAACACTCCGGCGCCTTTCATCATTTCGCCACGACCTACCCAGGCGTAATAGATGGCAGCCACTACAGCATCGGCGTTTCGTCACACCACCCGCCAGATTCGGGCCTTTGGCCTTTAGAAATATGTCTGCGCCCGACACCAAGCCGGTGCCTGCGGAAGCGGCACGGTCGATATGGCCGCAAATGCGCCGGCATAGCGGCCTCCGGTCTTTAGGCGGGCGCATTTTTACGTGCATTTTCCAGACGCCCCGGACTTAACCCGCATTTCTCACAGATAGAAGGTGCATCGCGGCCGGAGATATAAGAAAGTTTTTTTGCGAGAACGACTTAACCATATCTCTGAGGAAGCCGCGATGCCGACACAGTGTACCGTAGTCAGCCCATGCGCGAAGCGTATTGATGGCCGCCAGGTGGCGGTGGATTTCGACGGAGGGCAGATCAGTTCGGATGCGGGCGCGCTGTTGCTGCGCGAGGTCGATCGCACCTTGCGGCTGACCGAACGGGTGGCGGCCTGCTTCGAGGATGGGCGCGATCCGGAGCTGATCGAACACACGGTGCACACGTTGGTGATGCAACGGATCGTGGGGATCGCGCTGGGCTACGAGGACCTGAACGATCACGATCAATTGCGCCGTGACCCGGTACTGGCCACGCTGGCCGGTAAGCTCAGCGCTCGGCGCAAGGGCTGCGAGCCGCTGGCGGGCAAGTCGACCTTGAACCGGCTCGAACATGCCCCCGACACCAAGGACGGTTCGCGCTATCACAAGATCGCTCACGATCCGGCGGCCTTCGAGTCGCTGTTCGTCGCGTGCTTCATTGAGGCGCACGAGCAGGCACCTGACGAGATCATCCTCGATCTGGACGCCACCGACGACCCGCTGCACGGCCAGCAGGAAGGGCGTTTCTTCCATGGTTACTACGGCGGCTACTGCTACCTGCCGCTGTACATCTTCTGCGGCCGACATCTGCTCGCCGCCAAGCTGCGCCGGGCCAACACGGATGCCTCGGCGGGCAGCATCGATGAACTCGAACGCATCGTCACCCAGATCCGCCGCCACTGGCCGGAGGTGCGCATCGTGCTGCGTGCCGACTCGGGCTTTGCGCGCGATGCCTTGATGAGTTGGTGCGAGCAGACGCACATCGACTTCGTCTTCGGGCTGGCCAAGAACGACCGGCTCAAGGCCCAGATCGAAACCGAGATGAGCCAGGCGCAGGCCGAATGCACCCAGACCGGCAAGCCCGCACGGCGGTTTCGCGACTTCACCTACCGCACCCTTGACAGCTGGTCGTGCGCCCGGCGGGTCGTCGGCAAGGCCGAGCAGCTGCCGGGCAAGGCCAATCCGCGCTTCATCGTCACCAGCCTGGACGCTCAGCGCTGGCCGGCACGCGAACTGTACGAGGCGCTGTACTGCGCCCGAGGCGAAATGGAGAACCGCATCAAGGAGTGCCAGCTACACCTGTTCGCCGATCGCACCTCAACGGCGACGATGCGGGCCAATCAGCTGCGGCTGTGGTTCGCCTCCTTCGCCTACGTCATGCTCGAAGCGCTGCGCCGCATCGGGCTGGCTGGCACCGAACTGGCCGAGGCCACCTGCGAGAGCCTGCGCCTGAAACTGCTCAAGATCGGCGCACGGGTCAAGATCAGCGTGCGCCGCATCCATGTCAGCATGGCCAGCAGTCATCCGTTCCAGACCACCTGGCGCCTGGCCCAGGCCAGACTCGCCCCCGGCTGATCCGCCACGCCACCGTGGCCCTGCTGATCCGATCGCGCTCCCGTTCGCGCGAGGCGGTCTCATGCCCAAACAGCGCCGCTTGCCCCCTCAACGCACCTGACCGCTCGCAGAACCTCACCCGCCTGCACTCCATTGGCCGCTCGCGGGCCTGAATCCTCGCGGTCACGGCGACGCGTGAAGGAAAAAACCGCGCCAACGGGGGCCGAACCGTGAGAGTGTGAGAAATGCGGGTTAAGCCGTAAAACGGCCAATCACCTGGCCGCCAACCATCATCCAGGCCATCAGCAGCGAAGTGAGTGTCACGCCCAGCCAGATATAGCCCGTTTTCAGGTAGCACCAGTGATTGATGACGATCATCGCGCAGAACTGGCTGATGATGACCGGCAACATCATCATCCAGCGGCCGCCAAATTTCGGCAATCCCAGCACATCGAAACCGGGGCCGATTTGCAGGTAATTCGGAATAAAGTGCAGGCACCAGAGCATGCACAGGCCGCCAACCGAGATCGCGATGCTGCCCAGGCTCCAGCGCAACCAGGTCACAGCAAAGCTTTTTCCGACCGGCTGCTTCATCTGCGCGGTGAGGATCAGGCCATTGATGGCGGCAAAAGCGATAAAAATGAGCAGCCAGTAAACAGGAAAAATCCGCCAGCGCGCGTTGGTCATCGGTTTGAGCAAGGGCCAGAGGAAGCGCAGCTCCTGGGCAAACAGGTTATAGATGAACAATGTCAACGCATAGAGCGTGCCAGCGAGAAGGAACGCCAGTACGACATGGCGACAGATGCCCCGCCCCTGCGCAGGCGCCGCCGTGATGCCAAGACGATCAAGCGGAATGGGCTGGCCGTGCCGCCATAAAATGAAGAACACGACACTGACCAGGGCATTGACCAGCAGCCAGGTGATGATGCCATTGCCCATTTCCAGCGGCATGAACGGCAGCACGGCGGCGATCGGCTCGTTCGCTCCGCCCCATTGGGTGAAAACGGGATAAAGCAGCATGGTCAGGGCGATATTGATCATGCCCAAGCCCAGCCAGGTCCGCCGAGGCAGCCAGGACGCACGCTCAACCGGCTGGCAGGCGGCGGCAAAGTAAGGCAATGCCAGCAGGCCGTTAGCCAGGAAGAGCATGGCCGCCAAGGCGAAGAAAAGCGCAGCCAGGCCGCAAAACTCCTTATGCCAGTAAGTGTAGCCATCGATATTATTTTTTTGATCGAACGCCTGCCCGAACCAGTCGATGGCACTCCGGTTGGTCTCGGCGGAAATCATGACGCCCAGATGGGTGCCGCTTACCAAATCGGCGCGCCGAGCGCTGCCGTCGGTAAAATTTCCGTAGGTATGGTTCCATTCCAACGTGGCGTCCGCCGGCAAATCGAACGCCTTGAGACGGGTGGCATTGCGGACAAGATCCTTGACCGGAAACGTTCTTTCACGATACCCCCCGATTTCTTCATACAAGCCCTGAGTCAGCAGGTAGTTGTTCAACCCCCTCATCTCCCCGCCGTTGCTGCTCTGCCCATTGACTGCACGATGATCGGGGTTGGCTCTGGCGACACGGATGGCATTGAGCGCCCCGGTGGAGTGACCAAAAATGCCCAGGCGGTTTGCATCGACGAAAGGCAGGCTTTTCAGGTACTGGTAACCATTGTTTGAACCGCTCATGTTCTTGTTTGAAGCGGGGGACTGGGTCGAATAACCGTGGCCGAACTGGTCGATCGCCAGCACTACATAGCCGCGCCGCGCCAGCTCCAGCGCGCCAAAGGTGGAAGCCGCTTCTTTATCGCTCTGGTAACCATGCAAGGCAAGCAGCCCCGGCGCGGGGTGTTCGGCCGTCGCCGTCAGCGGGCGATACAACTTGGCGACCACGGGCTGCAGTTCCTCGGTCATGAATATCACGGTGTTGACGTCCACCCGGCCGAAATCGCGCTCAATGCGATTTCCCAGCCAGGACACGCATAGCGCGAGGAAAGCCAACAAGGCCGCCAGAAAATAACTACGGCGGGAAGAGGAAGTTTTCATGTCGTTTTCTCTGAAAAAGATTGGCGGCCCACGGCCTAAACCGGACAGCTCCGGTCAGCCCCGGTCAATCGGCCCGCCCAGCAACAACGCCCGCTTGCGCGCTACCGGCGCCGGCAATGCGCAGCGGCGAGGCAACACGGCACTGCAGGCAACGAATACTTTACACATTGATATTTTGCCGGAGCGGATTTTATGGACACCTACCCTCCTGCCGCAATTTTGCCCCTGTTTTTCAAAAATTTCTAACGTGTTTTCTGACGCACCAAGGCTGGGAAGCCCGTATTACACGGGCTTCCCAGCATCGACCGCCATGATTCATTCGGCAATCTGCCTGTTCATATGTAACACGTAAGCCATGACCAAGGCCAGAATCACCAGCGGCAGCAGCGGATCGATCAGTTTGCCGCCTTGACCGAAAACGAAGTTGGCCAAAGCGACGCACGCGCCGCCGATGCCCCAGGCGATAGTCGTCGGAACCGACCAGACAATCATCTGCTTTTTCACCTCGGCAATGCCCATCATCCGGTTCACCACCCAAAACAGGCTGTCGTTGAAATACCCGCAGAATAGCGACCCCATGGTCGCGGCATTGGCGGCCATCAGCATGTTGATTCCCTCGATTTCGGAGAGAATCGGCATCGAGATGGACGCGCCAGCGATCATCGCCACCGTCCCCGACCCCTGGATGAAACGCATCAGTGTGGCGACGATGAAAGGAATCATGATTGGCGAAAACGGCAGATGCTGGGCGATCTGTTCCGCCAGCTGCTTGCCCGCCCCGCTGTCGCGCAGAATGGCGCCGAGTGCACCGCCGGCCCCCGTGACCAGCAGGATGATGCCGGCGCTGGTCACCCCTTCTTCCAGACGCATGGCCGTATCATGAGCGTTGGCGCGCGGCATCAGGGTATACACGGCAACCAGCACGCTCAGGGCAAGCGCAACGACCGGATGGCCCACAAAAGCAATGGTCTGGTAGCACGCACCCGTTTTGAACAGCTTGAGGGCATCGCCGCCTTCAATAAAATAGCCGGCGCCCATGTCGACAATCGCTTTGATGAAAATCAGCGCAATCGGCAGAACAATCGGCAGCATGGACAGAAACAGGCTGGGCAGCGGCTTGCCTTGCGGCAGGTCCGGGTCGTTTGCGGACGTCTCTGGCATGGCCGCTTCGCCAAAAGCCTCCGCGTTAAAGTCCGGGTAACGTCTGTCCAGCCATTGCGCATAGAGCACCATGCCGATGACGCAAGGTACGGCGAAAATCATGCCGGAAAGCAGCATGGCGCCAAGATCGACCCCGAAAATCCCGGCGACACCCAGCGGCCCCGGCGTCGGCGGCACGGTGTGGTGGGTAACGACCAGGCCGCCGGCCAACGCGACGCCCAGCGTCAGCAGCGAGCGTTTGCTGCTTTTCGACAGCGCCTTGGCAACGGGATAGAGCACCACAAAGGCCGAATCGACAAAAATCGGGATACTGACGATATAGCCGGTGATCGCCAGCGCCCATTCTTCCTTTTTCTTGCCGAGGAAGCGGATGAAGCTGTAGGCCATCTGCTCGGCAGCCCCTGAAACTTCGAGGATCCGCCCCATCATGACGCCCAGGCCAATGACGATCCCGATGCTGCCCAGCGTGTTGCCAAAGCCTTTGGTAATCGCGTTGACGGTATCGGTCGCGCTCAGGCCGCCCAGCATACCGGCGATGGCGGAAGCGATCAGCATGGCGATGAACGCGTGCACCCGCGTGCGCAAGACCAGATAGATCAGGACAAAAACCGCGATGATCAAACCGACGATCGGCATCGGCAAGCCAAACAGCGTATTTGCGGTGTCTGTTTCCATATCAGGCTCCTCAGTCAGGTTGTACGTTAGAAAGTCGTTTGCCGGCTGGCGGCGGAACAGGTCGATCGGCACAGCGACCAGCCGCCAGTGCGGGCTGCAAGCCACACCGGCGTTTCCCATTACTTGTGGATCGTCGATCTGGGTGTCATTTTTCCCGATAGGCCGCAAGCCAGCCCAACCCGTCTTCGGTTTTGCCGCGCGGGTTGTATTCGCAGCCGATGTAGCCCGCGTAGCCGAGTTCGTCGAGCAGGGCGAAGATGTAGGGGTAGTTCACCTCGCCTTCGTCCGGCTCGTGGCGGTCGGGGACGGAGGCAATCTGGATGTGGCCGATGCGCGCAAACATCGCTTTGGTCATCGCGCTCAACTGCCCGTCCACGTTCTGCGCGTGGTAGTAATCGAACTGGATCCGCACGTTGTCGCGGTCGATGGCTTCGACAGCGGCGAGCGTGTCGTACTGGCTTTTCAGCAGGTAATTCGGTTTGACCTGCGGGCTGAGAGCTTCCAGCACGATGTGGATGCCGTGCGGGCGGAAGCGTTCGCTGGCGTAGCGCACGTTGTCGATGTAGGTGTTGAGATAGGCGTTGCGGTCAGCGCCGGCGGGGACGACGCCCGCCATGATATGCACGGTCGGGCATTCCAGGGCGATGGCGTATTCCAGCGCCTGGTCGATGTCGCGCCGTGCCTCGCTTTCGCGCCCCGGCAGGGCGGTCAGCCCCCATTCGCCGTTTTTGGTGTCGCCCGCCGCGCTGTTGAAGAGCACCTGCTTCAAGCCGTGCTTGTCCAGCAGCGCTTTCAGCTCGGCGGCGGGATAGTCGTAGGGCCACAGGTATTCGACGTAGCGGAAGCCCGCGTCCGCCGCCGCCTTGAAGCGTTCGAGGAAGGGGCGGTCGGCAAACATCATGGTCAGGTTGGCAGCAAATTTGGGCATGGTTATTTCCCCCGGTTTTTCAGATCGTTAACTTCGTCATCCGTCAGATAGCGGATGTTTTCGCCGCGCAGGATGAAATGCAGCCTGGCGGTTTCTTCCAGTTCTTCGGTGTTATCCACCGCGTCGGTGAGATCGCTGCCCGTGACCACCACGCCGTGATTGGCGAGCAGGAAGGCGCGGCCCGTGAGCGCCCGCGCTTCCAGTTCACGCGCAATGTCGGGGTGGCCGGGGCGGTAATAAGGGATGACCGGCAGTGCGCCGACGCGCATGACGTAATACGGTGTGAACGCTTTGAGCGCGTTCGCAGGATCCAGCCCTTGCAGGCAGGATAGCGCGGTGAGGTAGGTGGAATGCAGGTGGACGATGGCGTTGCAAGCGGGATTCTTGCGGTACAGCGCGAGGTGGAAGACGGACTCCTTGCTCGGCTTGTCGCCGGCGAGCAGATTGCCGTCGCTATCCAGCACCGACAGCCGTTCCGCCGTCAGTCGCCCCAGCGAGGAACCGGTGGGGGTGACGAGGAAACGCCCGCCGTCCAGGCGGCAGGACAGGTTGCCCGCCCCGCCGACGCTGTAACCCCGGTTAAACAGCGACGCGGCCAGCGCCACCATCTGGTTTTTTTGCTCAAGTTCGGTCATGCGAACATCCCCTGCGCATAGGCGAAGAAATCCTCAGTGCCGAAGTTGCCGGATTTCAGCGCGAGATAGACTTCGCCATTGAGCACGCGCAGCCACGGCACGCCGGGCGCAATCTGCTTGCCGATGTGGAAGCCGTCCACGCCGAGACGCTGCACGACGATACTGGACGTTTCCCCGCCCGCGCAGATGAAATTCACCACGCCCTGCGCGCGCAGCTTTTCCGCGACGGCGGCAAACACCTGCTCAATGGCATGGCTGGATTTTTCCATGCCGAAGCGTTGCTGAATGGCTTTGAGTTCATCCGGTGGCACGGTGGCGTAGAGCAGCGGTGCGTGTTTATCGTCCAAATGGCTGACGACCCAGGCGGCGAGTTCAGCGGCATAGTCCGCGCCCCGCTCGATGCAGGCCTGCGCCTCGACGAAGCGGTGCGGCGCGACGGCCTTATAGGTGGCGACCTGCTTGTTGGTCATCACCGAACACGAGCCGGAAAGCACCACCGTCGCCCCTTTCTTCGGCACAAAAGCGTTGTCGCCCTTTTTGCTGCCGGAAAGTAGCGCCGCCAGATACGCGCCCAGCCCCGAACCGCCGGTAACCAGGCGCAAATCGCGGCAGGCCTCGGCCAGCACCGCCAGTTGCGCGTTATCGACACTGTCGGCGACCGCATAGCGGTAGCCGTCTGCGCGCAGACGGGCGAAGCAGTCCCTGACGTGCGCCGCGCCCTGCGCCATGTCCGGATAGGCGACCAGCCCTGTCTTGCCGCGCGCCTGCGCGTCCATCAGGCGCGGCAGACTGGCATCGCGCATCGGCGTAATCGGGTGATCCTGCATCCCCGATTCATTGAGCAGCACCTGGCCGACGAACAGATAGCCGTTAAAAATCGTCCGCCCGTTGACCGGCAGCGCGGGGGAAATCACCGTGAAATCCTCGCCCAGCGCATCGAGCAGCGCATCCGTCACCGGGCCGATATTGCCGGCGGCGGTGCTGTCAAACGTCGAACAATACTTGAAGAAAAACTGCTGGCAGCCTGCCGCCTGCAACCACTGCAATGCCGAGAGCGACTGCGCTATCGCCTCTTGCGCGGCAATCGAGCGCGATTTCAGGCTGATCACCACCGCATCAACGCCGTCCGGCAGGGCGCGCGCCGGAATGCCGTTCATCTGCACCGTGCGCAGACCGTTTTCCGTCAAAAAACTGGCGATGTCGCTCGCGCCGGTGAAATCGTCGGCAATCACCCCTAACTGCAACATCTTAGCCCCCTTTTTTCGGCAACTCGATGCCGCTGAAAATCTTGATTACCGCGCTGTCGTCTTCCTTGCCGTGCCCGGCATTGCTCGCCTCGGTGAACATATTGAACGCCGTGGACGCGAGCGGCAGCGGGAAACGCAGCGCCTTGCCCGTATCCGTCACCAGGCCCAAATCCTTGACGAAAATATCGACCATCGACAGCGGCGTGTAGTCGCCATCGACAACGTGCTTCATGCGGTTCTCGAACATCCACGAATTGCCGGCGGCGTGCGTGACCACGTCGTACATCAAATCGAGCGGAATCCCGGCCTTGGCGGCCAGCGCCATCGCCTCCGCTCCGGCGGCAATATGCACGCCAGCGAGCAGCTGGTGAATGATCTTGACCGTCGCGCCCTGACCGATGTCCTTGCCGCAGCGGTACACCTTGCCGGCGACCGCATCCAGCACCGGCTGCAACTTGGCGAACGCAGCGTCATCACCGGCTGCCATCACCGTCATCTCGCCCGCTGCCGCTTTCGCCGCGCCGCCGGAAACCGGCGCATCCAGCATCAGCAGGCCGCGCGCGGCGAGCGCCTCGCCAAAACGGCAGGCATCCTGCGCGGCAATCGTTGAAGAAACCATCACCGCCGTGCCGGGCTTGAGCTTGTCAGCGAGCTTGCTTTCGCCGAAAAGCACAGCGTCCACCTGCGCGGCATTGACCACGAGCAGCAGCACCGCATCAAGCTTGTCGGCAAAACCATCCGCCGATGCTGCAACCGCTTTCGCACCGGCAGCCTGCAAAATGTCGCGCGCCTGCGCAGACAAATCCACGCCATACGTATCAAGACCGGCGCGCACACAGGACTGCGCCGCTCCCATACCCATCGCACCCAAACCAATGACCGCTACTGAATACGCCATGACGGACTCCTCATCGTATCTTCGTATCTGCATGGATATCAGGTGTTTGTTTCGGCAGACGGCTTCGCCCGGACACGCTTAATCCTGCGGAAACCGAACAAACCCCAGATAACAGAATAGTGCCATCCGACCGGAAAACAAAGTGAATTTCGTCAGACCGATTGAGTGTCGGCATAACATTCCGTCGAAAAAAGAAAACTCATTATGGCGCCCAATCGGGGGCATCGGCGAAGCCGGAGAACCACGCAACGCGGCGTTCCCATGCCGAACAGCCTGGCACATTCCTCAATAAACCGGCCGGGGCGACCTGCACGCCAGCCTGTTTATCTCCTCATGCCATCATTTCACCATTTTATATAAATGAGAAAACCGGCCAAAAATTCAAAGTCTTTTATATTGCCCGTCTGAATGTGGTTAACCACATTGCCAAGACGGGCGCTGCGATTTACCCTACGGCCTGAATTTCAGGTGCCTCGCCCCCTGTTCTGTGGGGAAGGTGAAACGGGAAACCGGTGGTCTTGTCGAGACAGCCTTTGACAAGCATTCCGGTGCAGCCCCCCGCTGCTGTAGGCCTGACGAATCCGGCAACAGTGCCACTGTGCAAAGCATCGCATGGGAAGGCGCCGGAAGAGGATGAAGGCAAGCCAGAAGACCGGCCTGGGATGAACGAACTGCCAACCTCGGGGTGAGGGGTGAGGTTTCGTTGATTAGCTGCCCGGTTTTTCCGATACCGTTCAGAAACGCCAATTACAACGATTGCGGTCTGTACAGACTCGCACAAAAACGTGCATTCGTACGGTTTTCGTAGTTTTACGAATTCCCGGCAGTTGATCTCACGACCTGATTCCCCTTTTCACGAATTCATGCATCGTATTCGAGAAAGGTGAATCATGACGCTGATGGAAAATCTCTTCCAGATGACTGGAAACGCGACCAACCGAACTTTACCCTTTCGGCCCTTTGCCGCCGCAGGTCTCCAGTGCACACGCACTGGTATGGCTTATCTCTGTTATACCGGCTGTCTTCACGCGCAGAATGCACGCCGCGCGGATGGCTTGCGCCATCGCGCCGGCACGCGTACTGCGGATAGTCGGGATGGCGGCGGCAATTGGGGAAAGCCGCCAGGCTCATCCGTTCGTTTCCAGATTTCTGATGTCGGCATACGTACCTGCGTAGCGCCGACATCGTCAGTCAATGTCGCCAAGGCCTCTGCAACGCTTTCACTGGACATGACCGCCGAGGAGGCTGCGGCGACGCCATTTTACGCCAACTTCACACAACAGGCGCGGGTTATGGAGACATATCCCGGCAACACTACAGGAGCCGAAAGTTATGAGTGACCAACAAACAACGGTCGACATCACGAAAATCGATGCCGAGCGCGGGTTTTTCGATGAATTCAAGAAGCCCAGCAAGGAGGAGTGGAAAGAGGAGGCTACCGCCGCCTTGAAAGGCGCGCCCTTCGACAAGGTCATGTATACCAAGACCTACGAGGGATTGACGATCGAGCCGATCTACATGGCCGAAGATATTGAAGGCTTGCCGCACCTAAAATCCAAGCCGGGCTTCCAGCCATTCGTGCGCAGTACGCGCCCGAACGGGTACATCAAGGCGCCGTGGAAAATCAATCAGGAACTCACGCTCGCCTTCCCGCAAACGTTCAATGAGGAAGCGCGCTTTGATATCGCCCGCGGACAGACCGGCCTCAACATCGTGCTCGACCATCCGACGCGCAGCGGGCAAAGCCCAGCCAACGCTTCTGAAGAGGACGTCGGCCGCGATGGCGTTTCGCTGGAAACCCTGCACGATGTTTCGACGATTTTTCAGGGCATCGATCTGAAAACAGTCCCCGTGCAGTGCTTCACGGGCGCTATTTCACTACCCATGCTGGCCATGCTGTCGGTTGCCATGCAAGACAACGAAGCGGGCGTCAATCATCTGCACTGGGTCGACGGCTGTGTCGGCAGCGACCCGCTGGCCGTACTGGCAACCGAAGGCAAACTGCCGGTTTCGCTTAAGATGGCTTACGACAGCATGCATCAAGCGACAGCGTGGGCAGCCAAAAAAGCACCGAAGCTGCAAACGATCTTCGTGCAGGGGCATCCCTATCACAATGCCGGCGCAGCCTCGACGGAAGAAGTCGCCTTCGCGCTCGCCACGGCGGCCGAGTATTTGCGTGAAATGATCCAAAGAGGCCTGTCCATCGACCAGGTCGCCCCGCGCATTCGCTTCGGCTTCTCGCTTGGCTCGATCTTCTTCATGGAAATTGCCAAACTGCGCGCGGCACGCATCCTGTGGGCGCAGATCGTCGCCGCCTTCGGCGGTAATGAAGACGCACAGAAAATGACGATTCACGGACGCACCTCGGCATATAACAAGACGGTCTTCGACCCCTACGTCAATATGCTGCGCGTTACCAGCGAAGGCTTCTCCGGCGCAGTGGGCGGCGTAGACAGCATGCATCTGTCGCCGTTCGACGAACCGATTCGCACGCCGGATCGTTTCTCACGCCGCATCGCGCGCAACGTACAGGTCATGCTCCAGGAAGAATCGCGCTTCACCATGCCGATCGACCTGGGCGGCGGCGCCTACTCCATCGAAAAGCTGACGCATGAATTCGGTCAGTCCGCCTGGAAAATTTTCCAGGAAATCGAAAAGAATGGCGGCATGTCCGCCGCAATCATGGCCGGCCTGCCGCAAAAAATGGCCGCAGCCACTGCAGCAAAACGCGCCAAGGCTGTCGAAACACGCAGCGATGTCATTCTCGGCACCAATATGTACGCCAACTTGGTCGAGAAGAAAATCGAAGTGCCGCTTGTCGATCGGAAAGCGCTCAAGCAAACGCGCGTCGATGATGTTGCGCAGCACGCCCACATCAATCAGGACTACACGCTGGGATTCGATCTCACCAATATCGAAAAAGGCTTTTCCAGCCCGGTCGGCGCGTCCGTCGAACTGGCTATCGACGCGGTGGATAAAGGCGCAACGCTGAGCCAGCTCTTTGAAGTGCTAAGCAGTTTCGACAGTGAACGTCCTACCGCCGAACCGCTCAAGATCGCCCGTCTGGCAGAGGCGTTCGAGCATCTGCGCCAGGATGTCGAAACCCGGTTTGCGGAAAAAGGCGAAAAACTCCGTCTCTTCCTCGCCAACATGGGGCCGATTCCCCAGCACAAGCCGCGCGCGGACTTCGCCCGCGGATTTTTCGAAGTCGCCGGCTTTGAGGTCATCGGCAACGAGGGCTTCGCCACGGCGGAAGAAGCGGCGGACGCAGCGCTGGCTTCCGGCGCACCGGTCGTCGTCATTTGCTCGACCGATGCCACCTATCCCGACTATGTGCCGACTGTCGCAAAACGGATCAAAGCGGCCAAGCCGAATACCACGGTCATCGTCGCTGGCAAGCAACCGCCCGAAGTCACCGAGACGTTCAATGCGGCCGGGGTGGACGATTACATCCACGTTCGCGCCAACTGCTACGAAATCAACAAAAAACTGCAAGAAAAGTACATGGGGTAAATCACGATGAGCACATTCCCGAATTTCACCGAAATGGATTACCAGCCGAAGGTCGCCAAGGTCGATGAAAAGACCTGGAAGAAAGCACTGGAAGCGCGTATCGACCAAGACCCGATCTGGATGACCAACGAACAGATTCCGGTCAAATCGCTGTATACCGAAGCCGACATCAAGGGCATCGAACATCTGGGCTTTTTGGCCGGCTTGGCGCCCAACCTGCGCGGCCCCTACCCGACGATGTATGTCCAGCGCCCCTGGACGATCCGCCAGTACGCCGGTTTCTCGACCGCCGAAGAAAGTAACGCCTTCTATCGCCGCAATCTGGCGATGGGGCAAAAAGGGCTGTCAGTCGCCTTTGACCTGGCGACCCACCGCGGCTATGACTCTGACCACCCGCGCGTCGTCGGTGACGTAGGTAAGGCCGGTGTGGCGGTCGACTCGATTCTCGACGCCGAAATCCTCTTCTCCGGCATTCCGCTGCATGAAATGTCAGTCTCGATGACGATGAACGGCGCGGTGCTACCGGTACTGGCCTTCTATATCGTCGCTGGTCTTGAACAGGGCGCCCGCCTCGACCAACTGGCCGGCACCATCCAGAACGACATTCTCAAAGAGTTCATGGTGCGTAACACCTACATCTACGAGCCGAAAGGTTCGATGCGCATCATCGGCGACATCTTCGAATACACCTCGAAGTTCATGCCTAAGTTCAACAGCATCAGTATCTCCGGATACCATATGCAGGAAGCCGGCGCGACCGCCGACATTGAACTGGCCTACACCATCGCCGACGGTCTGGAATACGTGCGCACCGGTATCGCCGCCGGCATCGACGTAGACAAGTTCGCGCCACGCCTGTCGTTCTTCTGGGCCGAAGGTATGAACTACTTCATGGAAGTGTCCAAACTGCGCGCCGGCCGCTTGCTGTGGGCCAAACTGCTCAAGCAGTTCAACCCGAAGAATCCAAAATCGCTGGCGCTGCGCACGCACTCGCAAACCTCGGGCTGGAGCCTCACCGAGCAGGATCCATTCAACAACGTCGCGCGCACCTGCATTGAGGCGATGGCCGCCACTCTCGGTCACACGCAGTCGCTGCACACCAACGCGCTGGACGAAGCCATCGCCCTGCCGACCGACTTTTCCGCCCGCATCGCGCGCAACACGCAGATTTATCTGCAAAGCGAAACCGGCATTTGCAAGACGATCGACCCGTGGGGCGGTTCGTACTACGTCGAGTGGCTGACCGATCAGTTACGCAAACGGGCCTGGGGACACATCGTCGAAGTCGAACGCCTCGGCGGCATGGCCAAGGCCATCGAAACCGGCTTGCCGAAGATGCGTATCGAGGAAGCGGCAGCGCGGCGTCAGGCGCGCATCGACTCGCGCGCCGAGCCGATCATCGGTGTCAATAAATACCGTCTCGAACACGAGGACCCGATCGACATCCTCTCCATCGACAACACCGCCGTGCGCGCTGCGCAGATCGAGCGGCTCAAGAAACTGCGCGACAACCGTGACAACGCCCGCGTCAAACAGATTCTGGAAGCCATTACGCGTGCTGCAGAATCGCGCGAAAACGGCAACCTGCTCGAACTGTCGGTGGAAGCGGCCAAGGCGCGCGCCAGCCTGGGTGAAATCTCCGATGCCATCGAAAAGGTCTTCCCGCGTCACAAGGCGGTCATTCGCTCCATCTCGGGCGTCTATAGTTCAGAGTACGCGGAAAACTCCGACCTGAAGGAAGTGCAGAATATGTGCGCCGAATTCGAGAAGAAGCACGGTCGCCGGCCGCGTATGCTGGTCGCTAAAATCGGCCAGGACGGCCACGACCGGGGCGCCAAGGTCATTGCCACCGCTTTCTCCGACCTGGGCTTCGACGTGGACGTCAGCCCGTTGTTCATGACGCCGGAAGAAGCCGCCGACATGGCGGTGGAAAACGACGTACATGTCGTCGGCTTCAGTTCGCTGGCGGCCGGCCACAATACCCTGCTGCCGCAGCTCGTGCAGGAACTGAAAAAACGCGGCCGGGGAGATATTCTCGCCTGTATCGGCGGCGTCATTCCGGCTCAGGACTATGACTTCCTCTACAAGAACGGCGCAGCGCTGATCTTCGGACCCGGCACCGTCATTCCTGTCGCAGCGAAGAAAGTTCTCGAAAAGCTCAACGAGCAGCTCGGCTGACGTTCGTTACGTATCCTGCCGGCGCCGGCTACGCTGGCGTCGGCGGGATACGCTAAAGCCGGTTAAACGCGACGGAAAACCTGGGAGAAACATCAGATCTCTTGATCCCTTAATCCATTTTCCGGGCAGCCGCCGGTTTTCTGACAATGGGTCTCCAGACTTTCTCCTCAGGTTGCCGCCGATTTTTGCTGTCTTGCTGGCGGCAACCCTTTTTTACTATCAAGGCGCGGATTGATGAGTGACGAAAAACTGATACGTCCGGAATGGTTCCCGGAAGACGACGAGCACCACAAGGGGTTCACAACCAACGTGATGTCCGGCATCGAAAGCCGGCATGACGGCATGCCAGGCAATTACGCACAGAACACCCAGAATGCCGCCTACAAGCTGGTGGCGCGCAAGCACGAGCTTTCCATCGATGAGTACGTTGACGGCGTGCTCTCCGGCGACCGCGCCATTCTGGCGCGCGCCATCACGCTGGTCGAAAGCAACGCCGACCGGCATCAGGAAATGGCACAGGAAATGCTGTCGCGCCTGCTGCCGCACGCCGGCCAGACGATTCGCGTCGGCATCACCGGCGTTCCCGGCGCCGGCAAAAGCTCGCTGATTGAGACGCTCGGGCTGCAACTGTGCGATATGGGACATCGCCCCGCCGTGCTCGCCGTCGATCCGAGCAGCAGCGTCACCGGCGGCAGCATCCTCGGCGACAAAACGCGCATGGAAAAACTCTCGCGCGACAAACGCGCCTATATCCGCCCCTCGCCCAGCGGCGGCGTCCTCGGCGGCGTCGCGCGTAAAACGCGAGAAACGATGATCGTCTGCGAAGCAGCCGGTTTCGACGTCCTTCTGGTCGAAACCGTCGGCGTCGGACAAAGCGAAATCACCGTGCGTTCGATGGTCGATATGTTTCTACTTGTTCAGATTGCCGGCGCCGGCGATGAACTGCAAGGCATCAAAAAAGGCGTCATGGAGCGCTGCGACCTGATTCTTGTCAACAAGGCCGACGGCGATAACAAGCTGCGCGCCGAGGCCGCGCGCGCCGACTACGAACGCATTATCCATTTCCTCCAGCCGTCGACCGAAGGCTGGAAGACAAGGGCGCTGGCCTGCTCGGCCTACACGGGCGACAACGTGCCGGAAGTCTGGAAAGCGATCGAAGAATTCCGCCAGACGACGGAAGCTTCCGGCGTGCTGATGCGTCGCCGCCAGCAGCAGAACATTGACTGGGTGCATAACCTCGTTTCCGAACACCTCAAGCGCACGTTCTACGGCCACCCCAACATCCGTATCAACTTGCCGGCCATCGAGGAGAAAATCCGCGCCGGCGAACTTTCCTCGACGCAGGCGGCATTGATGCTGCTCGATCTGTTCGAGCAGCAAAACGTCGTCAGTCTGACTTAACAGGCGCTTGGAGCTGGAAGGAGCCCGGAAGCGTGATGCCGCATGTTTATTGGGATCACAGGACAAATGCCTGGTCAGCCTGCTGTTCGCGGGTCACGGATGCCAGCGCATGCGCGGTTTTCGGGATTCCAGCACAATTTCCACACGGCGGACGGCGGCTGTGCCGTCCGCCGATATGTTTCATTACCCGCTTCGTTGCCATTGCCGTGCGGTTTTTCTCACGCTCCCGGCAACATCCGGACGCCTTGCATATGGCACATGCCGCGGCGCGCCGTAAAAAACATCACCTGACCTATTTACATTCTTAGAGAAAGCCGGAATTTGCTATCGCCAAGCGATTGCGTGACCGCATATACGGCAAGGCAAACAAGGCCATCCTGGATGTAAAGATTGGGCTAAAAAACAAATAAAACCCAATACAGCCCCGGCAATAACAGGTCGGGATCGGAACGCCGCTCAACGCGGCCAAAAAACGGCGCCGTCGCCGATGAATTCCGACAATTCGGAAACGGAATGGCCCTCAATCCCTATTTCAAGGAGGAAACATCATGGGGCATTTATTACGTTCCGTTGACGGTTTGCGAATTCGGCATCCCTCAATTCCAGGCGGCTTGTCGGGCAACACGCAGGCGCACATGCCCTGTCCGTTGCGCACAATGCCGCTCGCCGGCGCACTATTTGCCGCACTGGCGGGCGCGGCGCTCGCCACCTCCGCTAACGCAGAGGAAACCGTACTCGGCACCGTCGACGTGCGCAGCACGCGCGATGCCGCCACGCTTCACCTCGACCAGCCGAGCCAGAGCGGCAGCCGCACCGGCGTCACGGCAAAAGAACTGCCCGCCAGCATGGCAATCATCGACAGCGAAACGATACGCGAGCGCGGCGATACCCAGATGCGGGATACGCTCAGCCGGACAGTCGGCCTGACCGACACCGGCCGCCTGTCGTTTTCAAGCCGCGGCTTTACCGGGGAGACCTCGGTCGGTATCGCCGACGACGGCATACGCGTCACGCCAGGCGCTCAGACCTACCCAGGCAACACTTGGGGCTATGAGCGTTTCGATATTTCCCGCGGTTCGGCCTCTGTCGTCTATGGCACAGGAACGGTCGGCGCGATGATCAACGCCATCCGCAAAGAGCCGAGCCGGACACGCAGCTACGAATTGATGGCGGGACTGGGTACCGATGGCTACAAACAGCTTGGCTTCGGCGCCGCCGGGCCGATTGGAGAAATCGCCAGCTACCGGATCGACGTCTACGGACACAATGACAGGGGCTTTCGCGAGCTGGGCGATTCGCGCGGTGGTAAGCTGATGAGCCGGCTACGGCTGCAACCTACGGCCAATCTGCGCATCGACCTGACCGCCGACTACAGCCTCGAACATCCCGAGCGCTACTGGGGCACTCCCTATGGGCCTGACGGCCAGGTACCCAGGGCATTGCGCAAAAAGAATTACAACATCAACGACGCGCAAATGCGTTACGAGGACACGCGGCTGCGCGCCAAGGTCGACTGGCAGGTCAACGACTGGCTGGGGCTGAGCAACGAAGTCTATTTTCTCGAATCGGATCGCCTCTGGAAAAACGTAGAAAACTACAAGCTCGACCTGAGGGCCGATACCGTGACGCGGACAAGTTACGTCTATGCCCATCACGACCACGATCAGCGTGGCAACCGCCTGGAAGCGAGGATCAACACGGCCGACCATCGCGCCGTCCTCGGCTGGGAAATGACCAAGGTCGATTTTCGCCATACGAACAGTTCGCCCTATGGCGGTTCCTCGATCGTTTCAGCTAGTAATCCGGACCACGGCGTCTGGAACAGCCCCGATCCAATCCGCCCCGTTTTCGACACCAGTACGGATATCGACTCTGTCTATACCGAAGACGCCTGGCAGATCAACGATCGCTGGCTGCTGATGGCCGGCATCCGCCGCGACTTCATCCGCATTTTGCGTCATGAACTGGCTACGGGCGGCGATTTCCCGCATTCGCTCAATGGCACCGCCTGGCGGCTCGGTCTCACCCACCATCTGACGCGCGACACCAGTCTTTATGGTCAGGTGAGCGTCGGTCACGACCCGACCACGACCCTGTCCTACATGGGCAGAACAAAATATCGCCTGACCACGGGGCGGCAGGCCGAAGTCGGCCTCAAGCAGACGCTGGGCAACGGCCTCGGCGAATGGACAGCCGCACTCTACCGCATCGAGAAGGATGACATCATCACGCGCGACCCGAACAATTCGGCGCTCTCCGTCCAGGGCGGCAGTATGCATTCGCAGGGGGTCGAGCTGTCGGCAAGTATCTCGCCAACCAGAAACTGGCGCTTCGACGGCAACTACACCTACCTCACCGCCAAGTTCGACGAACTGAACGAATCCGTCGGCGGCCGCAGCGTTTCACGCGCGGGCAATACGCCATCCAACGTGCCACAGCATGTCGCCAATCTGTGGGGCCACTATCGCTTTGGGCAATGGCAGGCCTCGCTTGGCCTGCGTCACGTCGGCAAGCGCTATAGCGACAACGCCAATACCCTCAAGCTGAAACCCTATACCGTCGCCGACGCCAGCCTGGCCTGGCATTATGACAGCAGAACCACGTTCCGCCTGCTCGCCCGCAATTTGGCCGACAAGATGTATGTAAAAACCGGATCCGGAATCCGAGGCTCGTTGGGAAGCCCGCGCCGCTTCGATCTGATCGCCGAAATGAAGTTTTAACCCATCCAGCCCTAAAGAAAGGCATTTCCATGAACCCCTCAATTCTTTCCAGTCATCATTCTTATCCGCCCTTTTGTGCCTCATTACTGGCCGGGGCGCTGCTTGCCGCATTCGGCCCGCTCTCCCATGCGGAAGAAACGATGCTGGGGACGGTCAATGTGCGCAGCACGCGTGATGCCGCAACGCTCCACCTCAACCAGCCGACGCAAAGCGGCAGCCGGACCGGCGTCACGACAAAAGAACTGCCTGCCAGCATGGAAATCCTCGACGGCGAAACGATACGCGAGCGCGGCGACACGCAAATCGGCGAGGCCATCGTGCGGACAACTGGGCTGACCAACAACGCTTCCCCCGGCAATGGCGGCCTGTCGTTTTCCAGCCGCGGTTTTGCGGGCACCGGTTCCGTCGGCATTGCCGAAGACGGCGTGCGTCTCCAGACCGCGTCGGGCACACAGAACTATCCTTCCAATGTCTGGGGCTACGAACGCATCGAAGTCCTGCGCGGTCCGGCTTCTATCGTTTATGGCAGCGGGACCATCGGTGCAACGATTAACGCCGTCCGCAAAGAGCCGAGCCGGACACGCCGCTACGAATTGATGACAGGACTGGGTACCGACGGCTACAAACAATTGGGCGTCGGCGCCGCCGGGCCGGTTGGCGAGATCGCCAGCTATCGCGTCGACGCTTACGGTTTCCACAATGATGGTTATCGTGACCTGGGCAAAGCGCACGGCGGCAAGCTGATGAGCCGGCTGCGGCTGCAGCCGAATTCTGACCTGCGTATCGACCTGACGGCGGACTACAGCCTGACGCATCCGGAGCGTTACTTCGGTACGCCGTATGCACCGGGCGGCCGCATCATCAAATCATTGCGCGATAAAAACTATAATGCCGCCGACGCGGAGCTTCGCTACGAAGATACGCGCCTGCGCGCCAAGGCCGACTGGCGGGCGAACGACTGGCTGAGCTTGAGCAACGAACTGTATTATCTGGAAACCGAGCGAATCTGGAAGAACATCGAAGGGCAGACGCTGAATTTACGTAACAACACCATCGAGCGCAGCGACTATCTGTACATCCAACACAACCTCGATCAGACCGGCAACCGGCTGGAAGCCTCGTTCAAAGGGGCGGGACACCGCGCCGTGGCGGGTTGGGAAATCGCCAAAATCAATTTCCGGCATACCAACAATTCACCCTATCGCGGCTCGTCCATCGTATCTGTCGATCATCCTAATCACGGTTCATGGAACAGCCCCGACCCCATTCGGGCTTCTTTCGACACCGACACGACGCTCAACGCCTTTTACGTCGAAGACGCCTGGCAGATTAACGATCGCTGGCTGCTGATGGCCGGCATCCGCCGCGACCTTGCCAGAATTTCGCGCACCCAGCTGATTTCCGGCACGGACTTTTCGGCCCGGATCAACGGCACCGCCTGGCGACTTGGCCTCACCCACCATCTGACGCGCGACACCAGCGTGTACGGGCAAATCAGCGCCGGACACGATCCGGTCACCAGTCTGGTTACCATGAATCTGAGCAATGCCCGCTTCAAGCTGACGACCGGACGACAAGTCGAAGTCGGCATCAAGCAGACGCTGGGCGGCGGTCTCGGCGAATGGACGGCCGCACTCTACCGCATCGAGAAGGACGACATCATCACGCGCGATCCCAACAATCCCCGAATCTCCGTCCAGGGCGGCAGCATGCATTCGCAGGGCATCGAACTGGCGGCAAACATCTCGCCTGTTAAAAACTGGCGTTTTGAGGGCAACTACACCTACCTCACCGCCAAGTTCGACGAACTGAACGAATCTTCCGGCGGCCGCAGCGTTTCACGCGCCGGCAACACGCCATCCAACGTGCCGCAGCAGGTTGCCAACCTGTGGGGGCATTACCGCTTCGGGCAATGGCAGGCTTCGCTCGGCCTGCGCCACGTCGGCAAGCGTTACCGGGACAATGCCAATACCTTCACGATGAAAGCCTATACCGTCGCCGACGCCAGCCTGACCTGGCATTACAGCGACCGGCTGACGTTCCGCCTGCTTGGGCGCAACCTGACCGACAAGGTGTATGCGACGAACGCCTATAACACGCAATTTTTCCTCGGCGAGCCGCGCCGCTTTGATTTAATCGCCGAAATGAAGTTTTAAAAAATGTTCAAGACACCGGCCGCATTGCTGCGCATCCTCCATCTCTTCCATCGTTGGTCAGGCATCGCACTGGGCGCCTTGGTATTAGCCTGGTTCGTTTCCGGAATCATCATGGTATTCGTAGCACGCCCGCGCTGGAGCGAGGAGGAACGTCTGGCGGCGCTGCCTTTGCTGACAGCCGACCTCACGCAGACAGCACACGCCGCATGGCAGCCGCCCATGCCGCCCTGGGAGGCCTGGCGCGCGCTTGGGCGGGATGACCTGCCCGAAAGCGTGCGCCTGCACCGGATCGGCGAACGCAGTGTGTACCGTTTCCAGACCCGCGACCCCGCCTGGCTGACGGTCGATGCCGCGGACGGACGCCGCCTGACGGTGGAAGACTTTACCGCCGAAGCCGCCATCCGTCGTGCGCTTGAAGCCAGCGCCGCAAAAACCGGTCGCCATGCAGACGCTTCCAATGCAGCCGGCCTCGGCAGCCCGGCGCCCACCGTTACTCTCATCGCGCGCGATCAATGGACGGTCACGGCGCGCTTTGATCCGCTGCGTCCGTTTTACCGCGTCGAGCTCAATGATGCCGACGGCCAGACCTTCTACGTATCAAGGCAAACCGGCGAAGTCGTTCTCGACATGACACGCGCCGAACGCCTTTGGAACTGGTTCGGCACGACCGTCCATTGGATTTACATCACCCCGCTGCGCGCCGCGCCGAAAGTCTGGCGGCAAGTCGTCATCTGGCTGAGCTTCACCGCCCTGCTGATGGCGATTTCCGGCCTCTGGCTGGGCATCCAGCGCCTGCGCATCCGACAACCTTATCCGGGCGGGCGCTTTTCGCCCTATCGTGACGGCTGGAAACTCTGGCACCACTGGCTGGGGCTGGCCGGCAGCGTTTTCCTGATCGCCTGGTTGTTCAGCGGCTGGATTTCGATGGCGCCATTGGGCCTGCTTCGGGGCGGACAACTATCCATTGAGGAAAGGCAGTGGCTGACTGGCGGCGCGCTTGATGCCGAGCTTTTGCAACATGCCCCACCGCATGAATTGCCGGCAGATGTGCGGGAAATCCGCTGGCTGCGTTTTGCCGGTCAACCGCTCATCCTGCTGCAAAGCGCGGAAACATCGCGCCTGGTCGCCCTCGGCACAGACAAACCACCATTTGCCAGGCTTTCACTGGAAGAAATTGCCAAGCGCGCAGCGGGTTTGTTACCGGATGCCCGCATCCACACGGCCGAGTGGCTGGAAAAACCAGATAGCGAATACTACCCGCGCCGGCATCGTGCGCCCACACTACCTGTCGTGCGCATCCGTTTTGATGATGCCAACGGGACGGCCTACTACATTGATCCGGCCAACGGCAGCGTCGTGCGCAAGATCGACGATAACAGTCGGCGCTACCGCTGGCTGTTCAGCGCCTTGCACCGCTTCGATTTTCCACCGCTCGACTTCTGGGAAAACGGGCGCATCGCCCTCATCCTCGTCACTTCGGCGATCGGCATCGCACTTTGCATCGGCGCAGGTGTGCTGGCCTGGAAACGTTTCCGGCGATGATCAGGACACCCCATGAACATACGGATCCAAACATTCCCGCAAAGGCAGGCCTTCGAATAGTTCGAATAGCCAAATGAAGTTCGACGTCTTTCATCAACAATCCGTCCCCCCATTCAGGAGAGGAAAATGAAATTACCATCCCGAACCCTGATCGTCCTTATGTTTGCTGGCCAGTGCACCATCGGCGAGGCAGTAGCAGCCGACAACAAGGACGAGGCTACGATGCGTGATGTCGTCGTTTCTGCCGCACGCATCGAACAAAACACGCTGGAGTCGCCGGCCAATGTATCCGTCGTCAACCGCGACAAAATCGAAACATCCGGCGCCATACGCGTCGGCGATGCGCTGACGGCCAAGGTGCCGAGCCTGTACATGCGTGGTGGCTTGGGCACATCAACACGGATCAACGGCGGGCCAGTCGTCAGCCTGCGCGGTCCGGGCGGCGTCCGTATGATGCTTGACGGCATCAGCCTGAGTGACGGCAATGCCGGATCGCTCAGCAGTTTGACGAGCATCAACATCAGTGATATCGATCGAATCGAAGTTGTGCCCGGTTCTGCTTCGGCCTTGTACGGCAGCGAGGCGGTCGGCGGCGTGATCAACGTCATCACCAAGATGCCAACCAAGAAAGAATATCGCCTGAAATATCTACGCGGCTTCAACGATGCCAAGCGAAACATCGCCGAAGCAAGCTACCGCGACCACTGGGAGAATGGACTCGCGCTCGCGCTGACCGCCCGTTACGAGGATATGGCCGGTTTTGTCGACAACAACCCGGTCGTGCTGCCGGTAACCGGCGCCGGGAATGGCCGCAATGCCGTACAAGGTGGCAGGAAAACGATGACATCCGCGGGTGTACCGGCTTACGTCGTCGGCGATCGTGGCGCGACGCCTTCACATGCCGCTTACTTCAACGCCAGGCTGTACTATGCGCTGGACGCAAAATCGCGTTTCTTTGCCAGTTTTGCATATACCCAATCGCATGTCGGCTTCAACGACTTCCACAATTACCTGACGCGTAACGGCCGACCGCTCAATCTGCCGACCAACAATGTCTCGATCAACGGGGATCGTCTCGGTACGGTGCGGCCGACCAGCTTCTGGGATACCAGCAACCCAAACCTGCGCGAGGAAAACCGCTATATCGTCGGCTACGACGGCAAACTGGGAGAAAAATACGACCTCAAGGTCAATGTGGGTTATTTCACTCGCAAAGGCTACTATGTGGCTTCCGGTAGGGGCGCGACTTTCCGTGATGGCCCGGGAACAAACACCAATACACCGAATACCACGCTCGACGGCTCAGTACAGCTGGGTACGGCGATCAGCGAAAAACACTATCTGATCGGCGGCTACGCGCTCACGCGCGGCACGCTCGACCGCAAGATCTACCAGCTCTCCCGCTGGCGCGACCCGGAAGGCTCGCGCACGCGGGTCAATGAAGAATCGTCGGGCACGAGCACGAACCATGCGCTTTTCCTGCAAGACCAGTTCTTCCTCAACGATGCGCTGACGCTCTATCTCGGCGGCCGTTACGACCGCTGGACGACACACGGCGTGGCGAAGAAATACGTTGGCTCGCCTACGGGCGTCTTTGATTCACCGGCGCGCACGCACTCGGCCTTCTCGCCAAAATTCGCCGCCGTTTATCGCTGGACGGATACCTTGACCGTACGCGGTTCAGTAGGGAGTGGTTTCAAGGCACCGAGTAACTTCAGCTTGTATGCCACCCCCATGCAACACGGCCAATACCAGATCCTTCTTCCCAACCCCAATGTTAAGCCGGAGCGCTCGCTCTCCTGGGATCTCGGCATCGAGAAGGCTTTGCCCAATGAGGGGGTCCTGAAAGCTGCCTATTACGAACGGCGGATGAAGGACATGATCTACAACAAGATCAGCCCATACACCGGGCCGAAGACCGGCACGCTTATTACAGTGACAGATGTTTCAACACCGACCAATGCCGGTAAGGCCTACGTGCGCGGTCTGGAGCTGAGCGGCGAAATCCCGCTGACGAAATGGCTGCGTGCCTCGGCCAGCTATAGTCGAACTGACACGCGGATCACCAAGGACGAAAGCGGTTCCGGCCTGGAAGGCAAGAAACTGCGTAATGTGCCGCGTGATCTGGCCAGTTTTGCACTGGACGCCAAGTGGCAGAACTGGCGTGCCAATCTGAGTACGACGTATACCGGCCTGCAATTCTCGAGCGAAAATAATAGCGACGTTGTCAAAAATGTCTATGGCAGCGCCAGCAAATACTGGCTGACCAACCTGCGCGTCAGCTATGCCTTCGACAAGTATCTGAAGCTCTCCGCCGGCATCAACAACCTGTTCGACAAAGAATATTACGAGTTTTACCGGATGCCGGGACGTAATGCTTACGTGGAAATGGAGGCAAGCTTCTGATGACACCCAGGGGACGCAGATGGCGGAAAGGCGGGCGTCTTTTAGCGGGTATGGCAACAAATTGCCAACGCCCCCGAATGGCCGCGCCACCGGGTACCTGAAAAAATGAACGCCCAGAGATTAGTGAAACCATTGAGGCGATATACAATGCATCTGGCTACTTCATGCTCCGCGTTCTGTGGCGCCGGACTTCTGCGCCACAACCGAAAACACCAGGGAAACATGATACCGCGGCATGAAAAGCACGACTCGGCGCGCAACACAGCGACGCAGTTGCCATCCATGGAAGTAATCGGCAAGACGAACGCACTGTCGCCCGCCTATGCCGGCGGCCAGGTCAGCAGCGGCCTCCAATTCTATGGCGCGGCGATCGGGAGCCAGTCAAATCCTTCGCAAGGCCTTGTCAGAAGCCGCTTGCCCGCAAGGACGCCATCACACACTATCCAATAATTTTTATCAACGTAAAACAGGAGAATCAACAATGCACGCAACACCACAACACCGCGGCACGGCAAGACGCTTGGCGATGAAAGCGATCGCCTTGTCCTTGTCACTGATGGGCTTTTCCGCTGCCGCGGAGGAACAGGAGGCCACGCTTGGCGACGTTGTCGTCACGGCCACCGGCAAACCCGAACAGCGCGCGCAGATCGCCGGCACGGTGCAGGTCATCGACGCTCGCCGCATTGAGGAATCCTCCGCCCGTTCGGTGACCGAACTGCTGGCCGAAAACGCCGTCGGCTTCTTCAGTCAGTGGACGCCAGCGCAGACCTCGATCAACATCCGCGGCGGCGCTTCCGACGGGCAAGGGAAAGACTTTCGCAGCCAGGTGCTGGTGCTCGTCAACGGCCGCCGCGCCGGCACCGCCAATCTTTCCAAGCTCTCGCCCTCGGATGTCGAGCGCGTCGAAATCGTGCGCGGCCCCTCCTCCGTCGTCTATGGCAGCCAGAATATCGGCGGCATCATCAACATCATCATGAAGAACGGGCGCACGGCGCCAGGCACGCTGCTTGAAGCTTCGGCCGGTTCCTGGGGGCTGTGGCAAGGGCGCGCGCAGACCGGCGGACAAAGCGGCGCGTTCGACTGGTACGCCGGCGTCACGGCTGGCGCAAGCGGCAATTATCACTCCGGCTCCGGCGGCAGCAAGCTGGCCAACACCGACTGGGATCGCCATGGCGTGGCCGCCGGGCTGGGCTGGCAGGTCAACGATAACCACCGGCTGGATCTGTCGCTGCGCGCCGATGGCATCTACGATGCAGGCTTCCGCGGATCGGGCGCCAACATCCACAGCAAGGATGACCGCAGCAACCGTTCCGCCGACCTCGTCTATTCCGGCAAGTTGCCGGACAACCGCGTGCGCTGGCTGACGCATGCCTACGCCATCCGCGACATCGACGACTTCAAATGGGCCTCGCCCGTCATCCGTAGCAGCACGGGCAAACCGGCGCGCGGCACCCGGGTCGACCACAACACGCGCACGCTCGACATCGAAGGCCTGCGCGTGCAGCCCGGCGCAACGCTCTGGCATGGCAACGACCTGCTCGTCGGCTGGGACTGGGAACACAGCCGCCTGCGTTCCGACCGCTTCCGCCTGGGCGTGCCTGGCAACAATCTCGCGCAGGTCGCGCCGCAGGACATCAACCAGAGCGAAACGGTCAATGCGCTGTATTTCGAGGATTCGCAAAAACTGTTTGACGACCGGCTGGTCATTCGCGGCGGCGTGCGCCGGACCTTCGGCAAGACTTCGCTCGAAAAAACGCCGAACCTTTCCGCGCTGCGGCCGCGTAGCCAAAACTATCGCCAGACGACGTACTCCTTCGGTAGCACGTTCAAGGCGACGCAGGCCCTGACGCTGCGCGCCGGCATCTCGACCGGCTTCCGCGCGCCGACGGCTTCCGAGCTGGCGGCCGATTTCGTCACGCTCGGCGGCGGCCGCATCTTCGGCAACCCCGGCATCAAGCCGGAAAGCAGCCGCCAGTTCGAAGTCGGCGCAGCCTACGCGGCGCGCGACTGGCAAATCGACCTCGCCCTGTTCCAGAACACGATCCGGGATCGCATCATCTCGCGCCTGCGCCCTGGCGTCGCCAACACCTCCGACTACATCAACAACAGCGGCGACATTCTTATCCGCGGCATCGAAATCCAGGCCAACGCCAACCTGCTGCCGCTGCTCGGCCACCAGAACACGGCCTGGCGCTGGTCGGTCTTTGCCAACGGTGGCTACAACTTCAAGATGCAAGACAAGGGCGTGAGCGCGACGGCGAACTCCGACAAACCGCAGCGCGCCTACCAGTATCAGGCTGCGCTGGGGACGCGCATCGGACAAAGCGGCATCGCGCATCCCTGGTCGCTGCTCGTCGAAGGCGTTCTGCGCGGGCCGATGTGGTACGACACCGAAGAGAACCTGCACGCTTGGGCGGAACCGAGCCGCAGTTACATCCACCGCAAATCACCGTTCACCGTGGTCAATCTGCGTGGTGAATTCGGACTGACGCCCAACGTCAAGCTCTTCGCCGCCGTCAACAACCTGTTTAACGTTAACGAACACCCGATCTTCCTCGGTCTCGACGAGCAGCCGTACAAGCTCAACGCCGCGCTGGCCAACGGCGGCTACGGCACCTCGATGCCGGGCCGGATGTTCCGCGTCGGCGTGCGCGCACTGTTCTGAGGGTTTAGCGGAAATTCCGGGGCATGTATCCGGTGACCAGAAAGCCGACCGACTCTCCGGACAGGCGGCCGGAAGCCCGCGTCCCTTGGGCGTTTCAGGGAGGGCATCGCCAGAACCCGCGCCAATTGGGCGTTTCCAGGCAGGCACCCTGGAAACCCTTATTCCACGCGGGTTCCCGGCCTGCCCGCCATCGCAACCGGCGTCTCACCGTACGCAGCGCAGTAGCGGCTGCGCGCGGCGGACTGAACGCCCGCGCTGACTGCCCGGTAAGCAATATTCCTGGCAAGGGATGCCAGGCCGTCGCGGATATTGCCAGGCAATGTGCCCTATATTATCGTGCGCTGCCCCATCTCTTTCGCCGGGGCTGCCGCGTTGTATCGCCGGGCCAAATCGATGACCCGGCCACATGCCTGCCAATCTGCAAGGAGTAATGAACTGATGAGAACCATTAATCACGCGCATTTTTCCCGAACCGGACTGACGCGTTTGTCCATCGGGCTGTTCGCCAGCCTGGCTTTGTTACTGCCGGCCTGCGCCCCCATCGGCACATACAACGGCACGGACCAGCCGCCTGCGTCGCAGCTTACGGAAGCCGCCGCACCAAGCCCAATCACCGCGCCGCCCCTACCCGCCATACTGCATGCCGAAGCCGAAATCGTACGTAGCGAACGCGATGGGCATTGGGAAAAAACCCTGCTCGTCCGCTTTCCCCAACGCCGAACGACCCTATCCACCTCCGACGGCCTGGTCAATGCCGCGGCAGTCGCCAACCATGCGGCCTCACCGGCGCTTTGGGCCAGCCTGCCGGGCGACGAAGGGCGCACCTATCTCGATCGCGTGCAGGCGCGCATGGCCACACGCTTGGGCGTGCGTACGGACGACGTGGTGAAAACGGGCACCGCCGCTGACATGGACAATCTGTCCTTCGTCACCTTGAAACAAGGGCCATTTATGGTTGCTGCGCTGGTCACGGCCGGCGCCAAAACCAATGCCCTGCGCGCCGGCACGGATATGAGCGATTACGTCGAAGGACAAGAACCGCGCGGTACGATCAACATCATCCTGTTGACCAATGCACGCCTGAGCGTCGGCGCCATGGCGCAGGCGATGGTCGTACTGACCGAAGGCAAAACGGCCGCGCTCGAAGACCTCAAGGTGCCGAGCAGCTATACGAAAAACGCACAGGCGACGGGCACCGGCACCGACAGCATCATCGTTGTTTCCGGAGCCAGCGACCAGAGTGCCCCGCACGCCACGTATGTCGGCGGCCACAGCATGCTGGGCAGCCTGATCGGCAAGGCGGCGTATGTCGCCGTCGTCGATGCGCTGGGCAAACAGAACGGCTTCTTCCTGCCGCAGAAGCAGGCGCAATGAAGGTCATGAAACGCCGCCGCGTTGTTTTGGGCGTCGCTGCGCTTTGCCTGGCAGCGCCGGCTAGCGGCAGTGCGCCCGCCGCGCCTGCGCCGACCCCAGTCGACATTGCCGCCAAGCCGCCCGGCACGATCCGGATTGCGCTGCTGCACATGGATGCCCGTCCGGGCGAAGTCGCCCATAACCGCCGCCTCATCGAGCACGCCGTCGAACACGCCGCCGCCGCGCAGGCTGATTGGCTGGCCACGCCGGAACTGGCTGAAAGCGGTTATGGATTCGCCAAGCGCATCGGCCTGGAGTGGATCGAAGCCTTTCCCAGCGCCTGGTTGCAAAGACTTGCGCGACGCGCGCGCCATCACCGTATGGCCTTGTTCATCGGGCTGCCGGAAAAGAACCTGGCCGGCAACATGCTGCACAACAGCGTCGCGGTCATCGACCGCCAGGGCAAAATTCTTGGTACGCACCGCAAATACCAGGTCGTCGGCGGGCAAATCGAACGCTGGGCTACGCCGGGCGTGCGCAATACGCCTTTCACATTAGACGGGATTTCCGTCGGCGTACTCGTCTGCGCCGACGCCTACCGTCCGGAACTGTCGGGACGCCTGCGGGCGCTGGGCGCGCAAATCCTGATTTCTCCCGCCAACTGGCCGCCTGTGCCCGGCATGGGGCCGGAGGGTTACTGGGAAGCGCGCACGGCCGAAACCGGCGTGCCGCTGATCGTTAACAACCGCACCGGCAACGAACCCGACCTGGATTTCCGCCTTGGCGAAAGCGTTGTCGCACAGGATGGCAAGCGCCTCTTTTCCTTCACTTTTCCGGAAACGCGGCTGATTTTTCTCGACTGGGACGGTGCGCGTGGCTTTACTGCAGCGGGAGACATGCCGCTGCCCACACAGCGGCCGATACCCACGTTACCCGCGCAAACCACGGCTATCGCGCGCCCCGAAGCGCAATGACGCAGGCGCCGGACAGCACAATGACCGCGCCCGCGCCAAGCGGCTGGCGCTGGGATTCGCCCGCCGCGCGCAAGGCCGGTGACGTTAGCGCGCACGCGCGCCTCTACCTGCGCATGATGGCGCAGTCCGACTATGCCGTACGCCTGGCGCCGGCCGTCGGCAAGAATTACGTCGACGTGCTCGACATCGGCGCTGGCGGCGGCAGCGTGACGCGCCATTGCCTGGCCGACGGCGCGCGCTGGTGCGCCGTCGAGCCGAATCCGGCGATGGGTGAGGCGCTGGCCGCGCAAGCGCCCGCATTGGCGGCGCGTGGCATCCGTCTCGAACATATCGCCGCGCGCTGGCAGGATTTGCCGAAGTCAGTCCATGCCGATGCCGTGTTCGCCTTCAACATCGGTGATAGCCACCACGCTGCCGATGCGTTGTTCGATGCGCTGGCACCGCGCGCACGGCGTGAGATGGTCTGGATCGTCCCGGCGCAGGCCGCGCCGGCTTCGTTCTGCCTGGCTGGTTTTTTACCTGCTGATTTTTATAGTGACAACGCCGTGAACCGGCAGCCAGCGGTCGAGCGAACGCTCGAACAGCTGGGGCAATCGCGCCAGCCGGCGCAAATCGACTATATCGACTGGCAATGCCGTTTCAATTTCGCCACCCGGCAGGAGGCCGCACGGCATTTTCTCGAACGTCTCGATTGTTCCGCCGACAGCACGCAGGGCCGCGCGCTGCGGGCTTATCTCGACCACGCGCTGCAAGCTGCCGGAGATTTTGCCGGAAATGCCACCAGGTTTGCCGCCAGAAATTGCCAAAATGGCGGGAATGGCTGGCTGGCGGCCTGCGCCAAGCGCAGCGCGGTCGTTCGCTGGTTTTTTTCATAACCCTTCAGGGAGATTTTCATCATGCCTTTGAACCGTTTTCTATTTTCTCTTCACCCGCCGCTACGCTGCCCGCGCGCCCTGCCGGCATTATCGGCAATTCCGTTGGCGCTGCTGGCCGCCACGCACGCTATGGCGGTGGAAGAAACGGCCTTGAGGCCGGTCGCCGTGACCGGCAAGCGCATCATCTCGACCGCGACGCGGCTCGACGAAGATCCCTTGCGGCTACCGTTTTCGGCCGCCACCGTCGAGCGCCGCGAGCTGGATGCGGCCGGCGCCATCACGCTGGAAGACAGCCTGCGCAGCGTACCCGGCCTGCAGCATGGGACGCAGGGCAATTACTATTCGCGCTTTGAAACGCGCGGGCTGCGCGATACCCAGGACGTGCTGGTGCTGATCGATGGCGTACCGCTGCGCGTTTTGCAGGGCAATGCCGATGTCACGCTGATTGCGCCGGATCTCGTCGAGCGCGTCGAATTTATCAAGGGGCCGGCCTCGGCGCTCTACGGCAAAAACGCAATCGGCGGCGTCGCCCAGTTTTTCATGAAGCCGGAAAAAGAAGGCGGGAGCGCCAGCCTGACCGCCGGCAGTTTCGGCCGGATCGGCGGCGCTTACCGGCAACGCTTCGACTACGACCGCGGCAATTTTTTCGTCGGCTTGGCATACAGCCACAGCGACGGTTTCCAGAACGGCACCGATCGCGATCAGCCCAGCGGGGTGTTCGGCATCGATCATGCAATGACTTCAAACTGGACAACCGGCCTGCAGTACCTGGCAACGCGCGTCAAGGCCAAGCGCGGTTCGATCGTTCCCCTGCAAAACGGCCGGCCGATGTATGGCATCACGCAGCGCGACAATTATGCGATCCCCGGCGTCGCGATCGAGGGCAATTATCAGTCGATATCCTGGAAAAACAACGTGCGCCTGACCAATGGCTGGTCGCTAAAGCATCTGAGCAGCTTCGCCGCGTATAACCGCCAGTTTCAGGGCGGCGTGACCATCGTGCCGGGACCGGCCGCCGTCAGCAAGGGGTTTTCGCAAACCGATACGCGCGACCGCGGCGTTTTCCACGACCTGGCGCTAATCCATCGCCACGCCGGCAAGGGCTGGAACAACACGTTTCAGGCGGGTGCCAGTTTTGAAGACGACTGGCAGAATCAGGAATCGCCGTCATACACCAACGCGCCGACGTATCGCGGCCCCCATTACAACACGCCGGTGAGCAATGTGAGAAATGACCCACGCGGCATTCGCGGCAAGGCGACCTACTCGCGCTTTGACCAGACGGTGCGCAGTCTCTACGTGCAGGATCGCCTCGAAATCGGTGATTTCGGATTCGTTGCTGGCCTGCGGCACGACAGCTTTAAACAGCATCTGAAGCGCTCCAATACGCCGGTGCAGTCAACCCAGAGTGCGTCGCGTCTGAGCCCGCGTTTTGGCGCCGACTGGGTGTATGCCCGCCGCGACGACAGTGCGCATTCGCTGTTCGCCAACTGGTCCGAAGGCTTTCGCCCGCAGGCCGTAGCGCTGAATACGCGCAACGGCGTCGTCGTGCCGTCGATTCTGCGCCCGGAGCGAACCCGCAGCATTGAGTTCGGCGTCAAAGGGCAACTGGATAATGAACGCTGGTTTTACCAGCTCAGTCTTTTCCGTGCGGACAAAATCGACGGACAGCGTTCATTCCGCAACGGTCCGGACAGCTTCATTTTCAGCAACGCCACTTCGCGTACCGAAGGGGTCGAATCGCTTCTGCACTGGCGGCTGGCCCGCGAATGGAGCGGTTACGCGCATTACACCTGGCAGAATGCGCGCCTGCGTGACTTCCAGACCTACAGCAATGCCGGCGTGCCGACACAGAACTTCGGCGGCAAGCGCGTGCGCATGTCGGCGCGGCACATCGCCGGCCTCGGCGTGACGTTCGAGCGTGGGCCCTGGTTGTGGAACGCTTCGGCCAGCTACGTCGGCACGCGCTATCTGCGCGACAACGTTGCCCACCCGCAAAAACTGCCCGCCTATACGCTGGTCAACACGTCCATCAGCTACCGTGTGACACCGAAGCTGACGATACAGGCCGGCGTCAATAACCTGGGTAATGTCTATTACATCAACGACGATATGTCTTCGCAGGAAGCCGGCAATGCCGGTGCGCCGCGCAATTTCTTCGCCCGCGTGCGTCAGGAGTTCTGAGTGGGCGACGACGACACGATGGTGAAATCGCTGTCAAGGCGGGCGCTGCTCAGGCGCCTGTTGGCGCTGGCGGGCGCGGGCGCGCTGCCGGCAGGGGCGCTGTCTGCGGGAACGCCGGGGATGCCGGCATTCTCGGCTCCGGACGGCCCCGCGCTTTGTCAGACCTCCGCCGCCTTTCCGCGCCGGGTCGTCGATACGCTGGGTCGGACGTTGAGCATTGCCCGCCCGCCGCAGCGCATCGTCGTCATTTTCCCGAGCAATGTCGAAATCGTCTTCGCGCTTGGGCTGGAAGCACGCGTCGCCGCCGTCGGCGGCCTGGTCGGCTGGCCGGCCGCCGCGCTGGCAAAACCTTCGGTCGGTAGATCGCTGGGCTTTTCCGCCGAGGCCGTCGCCGCACACCAGCCCGACCTCATCGTCGTCACCCCGGCGCAGCACAGCGCCCTGGCGCTGATCGCCCCCTTCGGCCGCATCGGCGTGCCGGTACTGGTGCTGCAACACCCCGACCTGCCCGCCATCCTGCGCAATATCCGCTTGGTCGGCTGGGCGACCGGGCACGAGGCGCAGGCCGAGGCCGTGCTCGGCCAGATGCGGGCGCAGCTCGACCGTATTGGCGATCGTTTGCACGGCGCGCCGCGTCGCCGCGTGTTTTTAGAAACCAGCGCCGCCGGCAACGCCGGCTTCCAGACCGTCGGGCAAGGGCACTACGCCAACGATGCGCTGGCCTGGGCGGGTGGCGAGAACGTATTTGGCGACCTGGTCGGTTCGCAGCAGGTTAGCGGCGAAGCGATCTTTCTGCGCGACCCGGACGTAATCATTTCCCTGCAACGGATTCCGGATGTCAGCGCCGCGCCGGAGGCGGTCCGCCAGATTGTGCGGCGTCCGGGCTGGTCGGCGTTACGCGCCGCGCGCGAAGGGCGCATCGTCGTCCTGCAACGCAACCACAAGCTGATTCCCGGCCCGCGCCAGATCGAAGCCGTTGCCGATTACGCACGTGCCATCCATCCGGAGCGCTTCAATGCATAGTCATCCATCTTCCTCACATTCGCGCGCATGGCCGTTCATCGCGTTGACAGGCGCGCTGTGCCTGGCGATTCTCGCCGGACTGATCTTTGGCGCCGATACCGTCTGGCCGACGCAGTGGTTCGACGGTAGCCAACAGGCCGCGCTGGTCTTCGTCTGGCGCGCACCGCGCGTTGCCACGGCATTCGTCGTCGGCGCCTGCCTCGGCCTCTCCGGCCTGATTTTCCAGGGCGTTTTCCGCAACCCGCTGGCCGAACCGTATCTGCTGGGCAGCGCCGCCGGCGCCAGCCTAGGCGCCGCCTGTGCGCTGCTGCTGCCGGAACTGCTGCCGCGTGGCGTGGGCTTGCCGCTGATGGCTTTCCTCGGCGCCTGGGGCAGCAGCCTGTTGGTGTTGCTCCTCGGCGGCGGTGGCGGTCATAGTGCGCAGACCGGGCGCCTGCTGCTTGCCGGCGTGGCGCTGGCGGCAATCTTGTCGGCGCTGCGCAGCCTGATCCTGATGGTCTTCGGCGACGAGTCGAGCAACCTGCGCGCGGTGATTTCCTGGCAACTGGGCGGCATCCAGTCACCCGCCTGGGAGGAATGGGCGCTGCTGTTTCTGGGGACGCTGGCGGCGCTCGCCGCGGCGATACGACTGGCGCCCGGTCTGGATGCGCTTGGACTGGGCGAGGAAACGGCGCACAGCATGGGCGTGCGCGTGCGTCGTTTTTCGATGCAGGCGATCGCGCTGGCGGCGCTGGCTACGGCGCTGGCGGTGGCTTTCGGTGGCTTGATTGGCTTCGTCGGCTTGATTGCGCCGCATGTACTGCGCTGGTGGGTCGGCCCGCTGCACACCCGCCTGGCGCCGGCTGTCGCACTGGGCGGCGGCATTCTGCTGGTGCTCGTCGATACCGTCGCGCGCAGCGCCATCCCACCCAGCGAAATTCCGGTCGGTCTGATGACTTCGCTGATCGGCGGCCCATTCTTCCTGTTCCTGCTGCTGAGACAAAAATCATGAGTACCTCATCGCCCATGCTGGTTTTCCGCAATGTGTCGGTACGCACAGAGCGGAAAAAACTGCTGCTCGACGGTATTGATCTGGATATTCCCGGGCAGGGACTGTACGGCATCATCGGCCCCAACGGGGCCGGCAAATCAAGCCTGGTGCGCACGGCCATCGGGCTGCTCAAGACGACCTCCGGTGAGGTCGTTTTAGGCGGGCATCCGCTGTCCTCCTGGCCGGCACACGCGCTGGCCGCCCACATCGGCTATGTGCCGCAACAGATCCTCAGTTACTGGAACCTGAGCGTGGCCGAAATGCTGCATCTGCGCGTTGCCCAAATTCCTGGCGATTTGATCGAGCATTGCCAGATCGGCCACCTGCTCGAACGGCGTTTCACGACGCTTTCCGGCGGCGAACAGGCACGTGTCGCCATCGCCCGTGCCTTGGCGCACCGGCCGCGCATCGTTTTTGCCGATGAACCGGCCGCACATCTGGATATGCCGCATCAACACCTGGTTTTGCGCCTGTTGCGCGAATATGCAAGAACGCAGACTGTGCTCATCGTCCTGCATGATTTACATCTGGCCAGCCGTTATTGTGATCGCCTCGCCCTGTTCGCTGGCGGTAAGCTCGTTGCCAGCGACACGCCAGCACGCGTCCTGACGCCAGAAATACTTGATCCGGTATATGGCGTCTCAACCATCCAGGCACACGTCGATGGTTGGACGTTCTACACGGTGCGCGACGACATCGCTTGCCCCTGATTTTTACCTGATTGACCGGGACCACTTTGTCAGGCAAAAAGGTTCTGCCCAAGAAAAAGCTCGCCGGAGCGAGCTTTGATCAATGAATCAACTATGTATTCTTTACAAAAAATTCTGGTAGGGCGTATAGGGATCGAACCTATGACAAACGGATTAAGAGTCCGCTGCTCTACCAACTGAGCTAACGCCCCACTGTTTGCGCCATTTTACACCGACAGAATCCTTAGAAGGATCGCAAAGACGGCTAATGGTAGGTCGGGGGAGATTCGAACTCCCGACCAACGGATTAAAAGTCCGCTGCTCTACCACCTGAGCTACCGACCCAAAAACAAGCGTGGAATTGTAGAGACTCCGCCTATCTCTGTCAACGGATAGCCGCCATTGGTACCGGCTGCCAAGCACTTCGCCAGCGTACTCACGGTAAACGGCATGCTTTTTCCACTTTGGCACAGGTCTGTACCGAGAGATTCGTCAGACCCGATAGACTGTCGGATCAGCCACGCCTGCCGCGATAAAACCCTCATGACGCAAACAGCAGGCATCACAGCGGCCACAGGCACGACCAGCGTCATCGGCCTGGTAGCAGGAAACCGTCAACGCATAATCGACGCCAAGATCGATGCCACGGCGAATAATTTCCGCCTTTGAAAGATTGACCAGCGGCGCATGAATATGCAATTTGGCGCCTTCAATGGCGGCCTTGGTCGCCAGATTGGCCATGCGTTCAAACGCTTCGACAAACTCTGGCCGACAATCAGGATAGCCGGAATAATCAACGGCATTGACCCCAATGAAAATATCCCGGCTACCCAACACTTCGGCCCAGGCCAGCGCCAGCGAGAGCATGATGGTGTTGCGCGCGGGTACGTAAGTCACCGGGATACCGGCTTGCACGCCATCCGTCGGCACGGCAATAGCATCGTCGGTCAGCGCTGACCCACCAAAACTGGCCAGATCGAGCCGCAAGGTACGATGCTCGCGTGCGCCAAAATACTTGGCTACCCGCCCGGCAGCTTCCAGTTCAGCGCGATGCCGCTGACCATAATCAAGCGACAGGCAATAACAGTCGTAGCCTTGATTTCGGGCAATGGCCAGAGACGTCGCGGAATCAAGGCCGCCGGAAAGCAAGATGACGGCCGGCGGCGAAATGGATGGATTCATGGGTTTTGGTAATAGACAATGGGTTGGGAAGTGTAACGATGTATGGTGATGAGTCAGGCGATTTTCTTACTTACCCGGCGCCTCACCCCACAGCAGGCGATGAAGCTGAACCTGCAAACGCACGGGTAGCCGGTCGGCAAGAATCCACTCTGCCAGGGTTTGTGGTGACAGCATATTCTGTACCGGAGAAAGCAGGATGGGGCAACAGCCGGCAAGCTGGTGTTCAACGATGATACGGCGCATCCAGTCGTAATCTGCCCGATCGGCAATGACAAATTTAAGCTCATCGTCCTGCCTGAGCAGGCGCAAATTTTCCCAATAATTTTTTGTGCTTTCTCCGGAAGAAGGCGGCTTAAGATCGACGATGCGGGAAACGCGCGCATCAACTTCACCCACAGGCAACGCCCCGGAAGTTTCTAATGAAACATCGTAACCGGCATCGCACAAAGCGGTGAGAAGCTTCAGGCAATTCTTTTGTGCCAGGGGTTCGCCGCCCGTCACGCACACGTAGCGCGGTGTATAAGCGGCAACTTGTGCCAGAATTTCTTCCAACGAGAGTGTTCTGCCGCCAGTAAATGCGTACGTGGTATCACACCAAGAACAGCGCAGCGGGCAACCGGTCAGACGCACAAAAACTGTCGGCAACCCGACACGCGTCGTTTCCCCTTGCAGAGAATAGAAGATCTCGCTGATCCTCAGCGTCAACGCCTTGTTGTGCCGCACTACAAAGCACCAGGCTATTTTTTCAGGCTTTGTCTGGCCGTACCCGCTGCCGCGCTGCTCGGATATCTGGCAACGAGGCTTTCAAGCGTTGCCCTGGCACTTTTGGTATCACCCAATTCCTGCTGGCAGGTCGCTACGCCGAGCAATGAATCCGGTGCCTTTGCATGTTTTGGCCATTTCGTGGCAACCTGCTTATGCACCTCAATCGCTTTCCGGCAATTATGCAGCGTGTAGTAGGCATTGCCGAGCCAGTAACGCGCGCTCGGCGCTAAGGTGCTATCTGGATATTTTTTACCAAACGCTTCAAAAGCGTTGGCGGCTTCCTTAACCTTATTGGCACGGAAATGATTCAGCGCGGCTTCATATTCGCGCGACTCGGCTATAGGATCGCCCCCCCCAGACTGCGCTCTTGTTCGTTCGCCGCCCGCAGGCGTACCGGCACGCGGCGCAGGAGGAATTTCTTCTTCTCCCGGAGCCCCCGGAACAGCGCCAGCGTCGCCGCCGTCACTCGTGCCCTCGAACTTGCGCAGGCGCCCATCCAGATCGACATAGAAATCCTGCTGACGCTTCTTGGTCGCATCCAGTTCATACGTCAGCGTTTCAATTTCCCCGCGCAAAGCAGCGTTTTCTTCGCGCAGCATCTGGATCTGGTTGGCCAGCTCAATCTGTGCCTTGGACAAGACTTCGACGCGCTCATTGGTCTGAATTGACAGATCCTTAACTTGGCGACGCGCTTCGTCATCATCAAACAGGCCAGCATACGCGGGCTGCGCCAGCATGGCGGCCACCATCAGGCAGCCTGCCAAACTGGAGCGCATGCGCCGTCTTGCCTGCAAATCAGGATGAGGCAGGCGCATCGGCATCTCAGAACTCACCGCTATAAAGCATGTCGCTACGGCGGTTTTCTGCCCATGCCGCTTCGTCGTGCCCTTCACTTCTCGGTTTTTCCTCGCCCAGGCTGACCGATTCGACTTGATCTTCACGAACGCCGAGCATCACCAGCATCCGTTTGACGGCATCGGCACGCTTCTGACCGAGCGCCAGATTGTATTCACGGCTGCCCCGCTCGTCGGTATTGCCTTGAATGAGCATCTTAAACTGGCGGTTGTTGGACAGGAAGCGAGCATGCGCAGTCACCAATTCACGGTACTCATCCTTGACATCGAATCTGTCATAGTCGAAGAAAATGCTGCGTCGCGACAAAATACTTTTCGGGTCGGTCAGTTCGCGCGGCAGTTTGGAGCCATTGACATTACCCGCTTCGACTGTCGCCACCTTACCGCGACCATCTTCGACCGGCGCATTGGCCTGATCCGCATCAGGTGTCGATGAGCAACCAGCAATGAGCAGCGCCAGCAGCGCAGGAATAACGAGTTGTTTCATAATGAGGTACTCCCTTTGCGTCAAAAAAACAAATCCAGGCCTATTTATTGAATGGCCCCCAGGCCGGTTCACGCACATCGCCCGCCGAAATCGACAGCCGCTGTTTGACCCGACCATCAATGGAAACCGCAGACAACACACCGCGTCCTCCCATTTCGGTTGCTATTAGAATCATCCGGCTATTGGGCGCAAAAGACGGCGATTCGTCCTTGCGCGAATCGGTTAGAACCTGAACCTGACGACTAGCAAGATCCATGACGGCAAGACGGAAGCCGCCATCGCGTCGCGAAATAAAGGCCAATGTCTTGCCATCCGGCGAAATACGCGGCGACACGTTATAACTGCCTTCAAAAGTCACGCGCTGGGCATCGCCACCATTGACGCCGGAACGGTAAATCTGCGGACTGCCTCCACGGTCGGAGGTAAAGTAAATCGACTGCCCATCCGGTGAAAATACCGGCTCGGTATTGATGCTGGCCCCGGAAGTCACGCGCCGCACACCGGAACCATTGGCATTGACCATAAAGATTTGCGAGCCGCCATCCTTGGAAAGCACGACCGCCAGACGCGAACCGTCAGGCGACCAGGCGGGCGCTGAATTCGACCCCTTAAAATTGGCAACGACTGTGCGTTGGCCGCTGGCCAGCGAGTGCACGTAGATAATCGGCTTCTTATTTTCAAACGAAACATAAGCCAAGCGTGAACCATCAGGCGACCAGACCGGCGAAATGATCGGTTCGCGCGAACGTAGAGCGACCTGGGCATTCTGCCCGTCAACATCAGCGATGAACAGCTCGTAGCGATGCTTGCCGCTCCTAACCACATAAGCAATACGCGTAGCAAAAAACCCCGGTTCGCCCGTCAGCGCCTCATAAATGGCATCAGCAATACGGTGGCCGGTCGCCCGCAGCATTGATGGCGAAGCGACAAACGCTGCGCCGGTCAGCGCCGATTCCTTATTGATGTCATACAAGCGGAAGCGCGCCTCCTGACGGCCATCCGCACTGCCGCCGATGCTACCCGCCGCCAAAGCGTCCGCACCACGGCCTTTCCAGTCGGCAAAATTGGGCGGTGTCGTTTCAGTCATTGAAACGCCGCTCGCATTAATCATCTGGAATAACCCGCAACGTTCCAGATCAGCTCTCACAACCCCCGTGAGCGTTTGCGATGCCCGCGCGTCACCACCAAAATCGGCAATGGCAACGGGAATTTTATTGGCGCCGCCGCCGGTAATTTCAATACTTAACTGCGCCGAAGCCGGTACATGAAAAGACAACACGGCGGCATAACACGCCATTGCCGCAGCACGCCGGAGACGCGCACCAAATCTTTGCATCAAAAGCATAGTCAAGGATACGAAATAATGTGCAAAAAAACTAAAAGATGGCCGATTATAGCTTTCTGGTATGACAAATGTCCGTAACGAAGCGTAATCTTTGCGCACACTCCCTGATCCAAAGCCATGACGGCCGACCAAAGCCTAATCGAGCGGCCGGAATCTGAGCTCCAGTTCGCGCTGGAACAGGCTTGGATCATCGGGCTTGGGCAGCGGCGAGGATTTTTTGATCGCACGCACAATGGCTTCATCGTAGGCCCGGTGGCCGCTGGAACGAACCATGCGCGGCTCACCAACAATATCGCCGCTCGGCAACTGCCTGACGATAAAAATGGCCTCCGGATTACCCGAAATATTCGGCGGCAGCACGATGTTGCCGCGGACTTTAATACGAACCTTGTCAATATAGCTCGCCATCCCGCGTGCGTTACCGCGCCCGCCGGCAGCCCCTCCTGCCGCACCGCCTGAGGGCGAACCATCATGAGCGCCCGACTCAGCGCCAAGCTGAGCCGCAATGCGGTCACTGGCCGCCGCGCGCGCATCCTGGGCAGCACGCTGCCGCGACCGTTGCTGGGACTGTTTAAGCTCGCGACCAAGTTCATCGGAGAAATTACGGGGTTTCAGCAGCGGCTCAGGTTTTTTAGGCTCTGGCTTAGGCTCCGGTTTCGGTTCTGGCTTGGGTTCCGGCTTCGGATCGGGTTTCTTCGGTTCCGGAACAGGCTTTTTCTCATCCTTGACAGCAATATCCGGCTTCACCGGCTCGACCCTGGGCTCGGGTTTAGGTTCCGGCTTCGGCGTCGGTTTGGGTTCCGGCTTCGGTTCGGAGACGGGTTCAGGTTTTGGCGCAGGTGGCACCGACGACCGGGATCCCGACGTAGCGGCCGGCAGAGAACCGCCCCACAATTCGACGGCCACGGCTGACGGCGCCTGCCGCTTCCATTGCACGCCAAAAAACAGGGCGCCCGCCAGCAGAAGATGCACAAGCGCGGCCAGCGCCAGCGCTGCCGGGCTGAAACGTTCTTCTTCGGGGCGGGAGAAATACATATCCACGGCGTTTCACCCGATGCGGTAGCCCGCCAAAATCATTGACCCGTCGGCTGCACGAGCAGGCCGACACGCTTGACCTGCTGGCGTTGCAGTTCGTCCATCACGCTGAGCACGGCTTCGTATTTGACGCGCTTGTCACCGACGATCAGCACCGGCTGTTCCGGATTATCGCGCTGCACAGCGACGATGGCCTGCGTCAGCTCCTGGCGGCTCATCGCCTGCTCGGATTTGCCCGGCAACGTCAGCGACAAGGCGCCATCCTCGCGGATATTTACCTGCACGGCTTTATCCGGCGCCTGTGCGGCCTTGCCCACCGAAGGCACGTCGATGCTGGCGGTCGTCATCATCGGCGCCGTCACCATAAAAATGACGAGCAATACAAGCATCACGTCGATATACGGGACGACGTTGATTTCATTTTTCAGGCGGCGTTCGCGCATCGCGTGTACTCCTTAGCGCATCTGCCGTTGCAGAATATTGGAAAACTCTTCCATAAACGATTCGAAGCGCGTCGCCAGGCGATCGATCTCGTGTGAAAAGCGGTTATAAGCGACCACGGCCGGAATCGCGGCAAACAGACCGATCGCCGTCGCCACAAGCGCTTCGGCAATGCCAGGCGCAACCGCCGACAGCGTGGCCTGTCCGACATTGGAAAGACCACGGAAAGCATGCATGATGCCCCACACCGTCCCGAACAGGCCGACGTAAGGGCTGACCGACCCCGCCGAAGCGAGAAAAGCCAGATGCGCGTCGATCGCGTCGACCTCGCGCTGGTACGTGGCGCGCATGGCGCGGCGCGAACCGTCGATCACATCTTTCGGGTCGAGATTTTTCTGACTCCGGAGCTTGGTGAATTCGCGGAAGCCCGCTTCAAAGATGCGTTCCATACTGCCGATGTCATGCCGGTGATTGATGGCGCTCTGATACAGGGTATTGAGGTCGCCGCCGCTCCAGAAATCGCGCTCAAACTCCTCGGTCTGCACGCGCGCTTTTTTAACAGCGAACCATTTGCGGAAAATGTAGTACCAGGAAATAAAGGACACCCCCGCCAGCAGTAGCATAACCGCCTGAACGACGGCACTGGCATTGAGGATCAGGTGGAGAATCGAGAGGTCTTGCGAAACGTTCATTGGCAGGCTTCCAACTGAGCGCGCATCGGCGCGGGGATAGAGATGATCTTCATCTTTGCGGCATTGACACAGACAACTTGGGTTCTGGCGGTGAGTAACAACGCCTCGGACGCACTTGAATCTTCGGCCAGATCGTCCGGGTTACGCTGCGGGTCGATACGGCGAATGCGCTGGCGCAAGAACAGCTGGGCGCGCGTGACCTTTTCCAGCGCGAGGTCGACCGACAGGATATCGTCGAGCCGCGCCGGCTTCAGATAATCCAGGCTGACGCTGCGCACGACGAAGGCAATGCCCGGCGCGCGCAGCAGCGCGCTCTGATCGTAGCCGAGTGCGCGCAGCCACTCGGTACGGCAACGCTCAAGAAACTTCAGGTAGTTCGCGTAATAGACGACGCCACCGGCATCAGTATCCTCGTAATACACACGAACCGCCACGGAGAACCTCTCCGGAGCGGGCAGACCAGAAGATGGCGCGGAACATGAGCGGGAAAGCGGCCCGGGAAGCGGTGTGGACAATAGCTTCTCACCTGCAGACAACATCATGGGAGCGGATTTTATCGTACACCGCAGCGTCCTGCTGTTTGCCGCCTGTGTGGTTCATGCCGCAGCAATACGCCACAGACCGATTGTTGATTTGTGTTAGGCTTGCGCCATCGTTTACGCATCCTGCGGATTCGCTGCAAGACTGCCGCAGAACAGAAAGGGGGATCTTGTGCCGTCACAGATATTTCCCGCCTGGCCGCCGGCAATCGACCCGCTCGCCGTCGCCGCGCTCTCGCTTCTGGGCGCCATTATCATCGGGGAACTGTTCGCCCGCTTCCTGTCGTTGCCGCGCATCACCGGTTATTCCTTGACCGGCCTCGTCTGCGGCCCTGCCCTGCTCGGCTGGATCAGCGTGCACGAACTCGCCGGTCTGCGCCTGCTGATTGACCTTGTGCTCGCCATGTTGCTGTTCGAAATCGGCATCCGCGTCAATCTGCGCTGGCTGCGCCATAACCCGCTGGTGCTGGTCAGCGGACTGCTCGAATCCCTGCTTGCTTTTGTCGCCGTGTTTTTCGTCGTCCATTATCTCGGCTACACCCTGGAAACCGGCCTGGTTGCCGCAACTGTCGGGATGGCGACCTCGCCCGCCGTGGTGATGGCGATGATCGGACAGATCAAGGCGCGCGGCCAGGTAACGAATCGCCTGCTGATGCTGACCGCCCTCAATGTCACGCTGACCGTGCTGACGGCCCACGCCGTGCTTGGTTTCATCCACCACAGTTATGGCAACGACTGGATCACCGCCATCTGCCACCCGCTCTACCAGTTTTCCGGCTCGCTGCTGGTCGCCTACCTGCTCGCCAAAAGTTTTTACTGGCTGCGCCGTTGTTTCGACCCGGCGCGCGAGCAGTCGGCACTGATGCTGTTCATTTTTCTCGCACTCGCCATGACATTGCTGCAAGCCCTCAAGCTGCCCGCGCTGCTAGCGCCGCTGCTGGCCGGCATCATCGTTAAGCACAGCGACCCGCGGCCGCATCTCTGGCCGCAGCATTTCGGCTCGGTCGGCGGGGTCATGGTCATTTTGCTGTTCGTCATCATCGGCGCATCGCTCAACTGGCGTTCCCTTCAAACAGGCGTATGGATCGCGCTGCTGCTGATTGCCGCACGCGGCGGCGCCCAGTTAATCGGCGTGCTGCTGACGGGCAAACCCAGCGGGCTGTCGCTGCGCCAGTCGCTGGCATTGGGGATCAGCCTGGCGCCGATGTCGGGCGTGGCTTTCGTCCTCGCGGCCGACATCGGGCAGATTTTTCCCGCGCTCAACGACGAACTCGAACCTGTCGTCATGGGCATGATCTTTATCCTGGAAATTCTGGGGCCGATCCTCATGCAACGCAGCCTGCGCTGGATCGACGAGGCGCAAAGTACGCGGCAACCTTGGAAACCCGGAGGATGATATGGAGCCTGCCGAATCCAAAAAACGACTCGAAGCGTTCGCCAATTCGCGCTCGCTGACGCTGGGCGTCGAACTGGAACTACAAATCGTCAGCACGCACGATTACGACCTGATCGACGCTTCGCCCGACCTGCTGCGCAGCCTTGAAGGGCAAACGCTGCCCGGCGACATCAAGCCGGAAATTACCGCCAGCATGATCGAGCTGTCGACCGGCGTATGCACCGATTACCCGGAAGTGCTCGATCAGCTGCACACCTTGCGCGACGCGCTGGTTACCGCTGCCGACCGTCTCAACGTCGCGCTCTGCGGCGGCGGCACGCACCCTTTTCAGCACTGGGCGAACCAGCGTATTTCGGATGCGCCGCGCTATCAGTACCTCTCCGAAATCTACGGCTATCTCGCCAAACAATTCACCGTCTTTGGGCAGCATGTGCACATCGGCTGCGCCGGCCCCGACGAAGCGTTAAGCCTAAGCCATTGCCTATCGCGCTACGTGCCGCATTGCATCGTGCTGGCCGCCGCCTCGCCCTACGTGCAGGGATTCGACACCGGTTTTTGTTCGGCGCGCATCAACTCCGTCGCCGCCTTTCCGATGAGCGGGCATATCCCGTTCGTCGAAACCTGGGTGGAGTTTGAACGGTTTTTCGACAAAATGACCGATACCGGCGTCGTCAAAAGCATGAAGGATTTTTACTGGGATATCCGGCCGAAACCGGAATTCGGCACGATTGAAGTGCGCGTCATGGATACCCCGTTGACGATCACCCGCGCCGCCGAACTGGCCGCCTTCATCCAGGCCGTTTCGCGCTGGTTTCTGACCGAGCGGCCATTCCGTCCGGACGAAGACGACTACATGGTCTATACCTTCAACCGCTTTCAGGCGGCGCGTTTCGGCCTGCACGGCGTCTATGTCGACCCGCAGACGCACGAGCGCCGAACCCTGCAGGATGAAATCCTCGGCACGCTGGCGCGGATCGAGCATCATGCTGGCGAACTGCGCGCCGAAGAAATGATTCGCAGCCTGCGCCGCGTCGCCCAGCAGGGCGGCGATGCCGACTGGATCCGCGCAATGCAGGCGCGCGAATCGCTGCTGCCTGAAGTCGTGCGGCTACAGTGCCTGCGCTGGCGCGGAGACTGAATGTGCCGGAACGTCGGCTACGCATCGGCCTCTCCGCGCGCCTGCTGTACGACCCACCGCCGGAACTGGGCTTTCCGGGGAAAACGCTGCAATATCTGGAACAGTCGATCGCGCACTGGGTGCTATCGCACGATGCGCTGGCCTACATGATTCCGACGCTCGGCGAGCAGGCGGAAGTCTCGCGGCGGGCCGTTTCAGCACGCGACTTCGTCGACACCCTCGACGGTCTGATCCTGCAAGGCGGCGCCGACGTCAGCCCGGAAAGCTATGGCGCGGCCGCCGAACGTCCAGACTGGGCAGGCGACCGTGTCCGCGACCTGTACGAAATCGAACTCATCCGGGAATTCATGATGCAGGGCAAGCCGGTGCTCGGCGTCTGCCGCGGTTGCCAGCTGATTAATGTCGCCATGGGCGGCACGCTCTGCCAGGACATCGCCGCACATATTCCCAACGCCATCGCGCACCGCAACGAGGCGCTCTACGATGCGCATCGCCACAGCATCCGCATCCTTCCCGGCAGCGGCCTGGCGGCCATTTATCCGGCGCAGGAAGAAGCGCTCGTCAACAGCATCCACCACCAGTGCGTGGACAAACTGGGCAGTGACCTCGTCGTCGAAGCCATCTCACCGCAGGACGGCATCGTCGAGGCAATCCGTCACGTCGGCCGCTATTACCTGGCCGGCGTGCAATGGCACCCGGAGTTTCATGTGCCAGGCGGTGGCCTGCTCGACAGCGGGCCGATCGTCGAAGAATTCCTCGTCGCCGCCAGAGCGCGGCTACAGGAACAGGGCGGCTGAATCGACGCCAAGTATTTCCGCCTCCTCTGAAGCCCGCGTAAATAGGGCGTTTCCGGGCACCCACCCTGGAAACCTGCGTGGATAAAGGATTTCCGGGCACCCCCTCTGGAAATGCCCGATTGACAAGGGCTACCGGGCAGTGGCCTGGCGATGCCCGACTGGCGCGGGCTGGCGGACACCCTCTGAAACGCCCGGGGATAAAAGATCTCCGGGTAACTGTTCAGGGCGGCTGAATCGACACCGGACATTTCCCGCCCCTCTGAAGCCCGCGTAAATAGGGCGTTTCCGGGCACACACCCTGGAAACCCGCGTAGATAAAGGATTCCCAGGCACCCCCTCTGGAGACGCCCAATTGACAAGGGCTACCGGGCTGTGGCCTGGCGATGCCTGACTGGCGCGGGCTGGCGGACACCCTCTGAAATGCCCGCGGATAAGGATCTCCGGGCAACTGCTCAGGGCGTTTGCCACAGCGCCTGCTGCCCGCCGGATGCCGGCGCGTCGAGGCCAAGGTGACGGTAAACCGAGGGCGTCGCAATACGGCCGCGCGGCGTGCGTTGCAGAAAGCCTTGCTGGATGAGATAGGGTTCGAGAACATCCTCGATCGTGTCGCGCGCCTCCCCGATGGCAGCGGCCAGATTGTCGACACCAACCGGCCCGCCGCCAAATTTATCGATGACGGCGGAGAGCAGCTTGCGGTCCATGAGATCCAGGCCGCCGTGATCGACATCGAGCATGCGCAAGGCCTGATCCGCCACCTCCCGATCAATGTGGCCGGCCGCCTTGACCTCGGCAAAATCACGCACGCGGCGCAGCAAGCGGTTCGCAATACGCGGCGTGCCGCGCGAACGGCGCGCGATTTCCAGCGCGCCTTCATGGCCGGCCTGTACGCCCAGCAATTGCGCCGAGCGCGTGACGATATGCGTCAGATCCTCCGGCGTATAAAACTCCAACCGGGCAACGATGCCAAAACGGTCGCGCAGCGGGTTGGTCAGCATACCGGCGCGCGTCGTTGCGCCGACCAGCGTAAACGGCGGCAAATCGAGTTTGACCGAACGGGCGGCCGGCCCTTCGCCAATCATGATGTCGATCTGAAAGTCTTCGAGCGCCGGATAAAGAATCTCCTCGACCACCGGCGAGAGCCGGTGAATTTCATCAATGAACAGCACATCGTGCGGCTCAAGGTTGGTCAGCATGGCGGCCAGATCGCCGGCGCGCTCCAGCACCGGCCCGGAGGTCTGGCGCAGGCCGACGCCCATTTCGGCGGCAATGATGTGCGCCAGCGTCGTTTTGCCCAGCCCCGGCGGCCCGAACAGCAGCACGTGGTCGAGCGCATCGCGGCGGCGGCGCGCCGCTTCGATGAAAATGGACAGCTGCTCGCGGATTTTCGCCTGCCCGACGTACTCCGCCAGGCGTTTCGGGCGCAAGGCGCGCTCGATCGCCTCTTCCTGCGCGGACTGCGTGGCGGCGGAAATCAGCCGGTCGGAAGCATCGCCCGCTGCCGTCAGGCGGTCGGTCTCGATCATGGCGCGCTGCCTTCGGGCTGGGCGGGTGCACGCTCATCCGGCGCTGGCGACGTACCATCACCCGGATATTCCAGCCACTCACGGATCAGCATCTGCCCAAGCGCCAGCAAGGTTGGGCCGAGAAACAGGCCGATAAACCCGAAGACGAGCACGCCGCCAAAGACGCCGACGACGATCAGCAGAAGCGGCAGACTGGCTGTGCGCGAAATCAGAATAGGCTTGATGAAATTATCGACGCCGCTGATGCCGAACATGCCCCAGAACAGCAGGAAAATCGCCCATCCCGTCTGCCCGGTATCGTACAGCCAGGCAGCAGCCGGCAGCCAGACGATGGTGGCGCCGACGACCGGCACCATCGAGAAAAAGAATGTGGCGACGCCGAGCAGAATGACAGTGGGAACGCCGGCGATGAAAAAGCCGATGATGGCAACCAGCGCCTGCGCCGCCGCCGTGCCGACAATGCCGACCATGACGCCGGTGACAGTGTTGCCGGTCATCTGGAACATGCGCTCGCCCAGATCACCAGCCAGTTTCCGGCTGGCCAGGCGCACGGCGTTCGCATAGGCTTCAGCGTCACGGAAAATGAAAAAAGCAAAGAAAATCACCAGCACCAACTGAAACAGTCCCTGGCCGAAAACGGACACGGCCGCCAAGGCGAATTTGCGCGCCGGCGCAATCAGCTGGCGCAGCAGCTCATTCATTTCCTCGCGGCTGGCGAGCAGCTGGTGCCAGTATTCATCCAAGCTGGCGCCGACCATCGGCAAATTACGCAGCCATCCCGGCAGATCGGCGGGCAGGCCGGATTCAAGATGCGGCTTGACATAACCGATGACCATGTCCACCACATTGGCCAGCGATCCGGATAACAGCGCCACCGGCAGCACGAACAGCACGACCAGCAGCAGGCAGAGCACGGTTGCGGTTACCGTGCGGCGTCCCCGGCACACGCGCAGCAGCCGCGTGCGCAGCGGCGCGCTGGCGATGCAGATGACGATGGCCGACAGCAGCGTGCCGATAAACGGCATCAGTACAGCGACGCAGCCACCCAGCAACAATGCGATGATGGCCAACTGCAAGGTATGTTTGTGATTCGAGAGCAACGCTACACCTTCGAGAGTAATTTGAGTGCCTGCCGGATACCATCCGACGTGCCGGTTTCCGCAGGCAACTGTTTCATCGCCGCCAGCGCCTCGCGTTCATTGTACCCCAGCGCCAGCAGGGCATTGAGGATGTCGCTGCGGCTGTCGCCCACCGCGCGCGAGGTCACGGGCAGGGCGTCGGCCAGCTTGCCCTTGAGTTCGAGCAGCAAACGTTCGGCGGTTTTTTTGCCGATCCCCGGCACCTTGACCAGGCGGCCGCTTTCCTGATGCGCCACAGCCTGCGCCAGATCGGCAACAGACAGGCCGGACAGCACGGCGAGCGCCGTACGCGCGCCGACGCCGGAAATCCGGATCAGCTGCCGGAAGGCGAAACGCTCGCCCTCACTGGCAAAGCCGTAGAGGAAATGCCCGTCCTCGCGCACGGCAAAATGCGTCAGGAGCGTCGTCCGCTCACCAATCGCCGGCAGATTGTAGAAAGTGCTCATCGGCACATCGACCTCATAACCGACGCCTTGCACCTCAATCAATAATTGCGGCGGATTTTTTTCGATCAGGATGCCCGTCAGACGGCCGATCATCGTTTCACCTCCGGTTTCCCTGTTTCCCTATTTCACGATGCGAGTCCGCAGGCGCGATACGCCCATTGCGCACGTGCAGTTTTCTGCCTGCCAGCGCCCCCGAAGTCCCCAGCCCCTGCCCGCCATGCGCATGGGCCACCGCGCACGCCAGCGCGTCGGCGGCATCCGCGCCGGGGGCGCCGGACAAAGCGAGCAACCGGCGCACCATATGCTGCACCTGTTCCTTGGCCGCCTTGCCGTGCCCAACCACGGCCTGCTTGACCTGCAAAGCCGTGTACTCACTCACCTCGACGCCGCCCGCCACCAAGGCGGAAATTGCCGCACCGCGCGCCTGCCCGAGCAGCAGCGTCGATTGCGGGTTGGCGTTGACGAAGACAATTTCAACCACCGACTGATCCGGCCGGTACAGCGCCACCAATTCACGCACGCCGGCGTGAATCGTTCCCAGACGTTCGGGCAGCGAAGCGCCGGCATCTGTACGGATACAGCCGCTGGCCACATACGCCAGCCGGCTGCCGGCCTTTTCGATCACGCCGAAGCCGGTTGCGCGCAGGCCCGGATCGATCCCCAGAATGCGCAAGGCGCGCACGGGCTTGGCGGCTTGAGGGACATCGGCAACGGGCATCGCCGGGGCGGAAAAATCGGCGGCGATATTCTGGTGGCTCGGATTCAAGGCGGCGGAATGATCGTCAGGAAAATAGGGAGAGTAATGGGAATAGCGCGTGCGGCAGAGGCAGTGGGAATGGTGGAAATGGTGAAAATGGCGGGAACCGGCGCGGCGATCAGTATATCGCCAAACGCGCCGCGCAGCTTTCCGTCCGGCGCGCAATGCACCCCGGCCCAGCCTTGGTCGAGCGCCCGATCCGGTCATTATCCGGGTCGGCCACCCGGGCCGCCACTCCGCCTACGATTCCCGCGCCCCTGACCGTGCGCCGACATACCACGCCCGCTGGGCAGCGGCCATCCCGCATCGCCCGGCCGGGGCCGCGTCCGTTCATTGCGCCGCAATCCAGCGCAGCATCGCGTCCATGGCCGGTTTGCCGGCCATGGATTTCGCATCGTTGATGAGGAAAACCAGAATCCAGCGGCGATTCTGGCTGTCGAGCACATAACCCGCCAATGCGCGCACCCCTTCCAGATAGCCGGTTTTCAGGTGACCGCGACCGCTTTGTTCACTGCCGTTCATACGCTTTTTCAGCGTACCATCGACGCCCAGGATCGGCAGGGACGCCATCAGTTCCGGCATCACCGGACTCTGCCAGGCCGCCCGCAGTAGCTGGCCCAGCGCATCGGCGGAAATCCGCTCGTCGCGTGACAGCCCGGAGCCGTTATCAAGCATGATGCCGGATACGTTCAACCCCTTGCCGCCCAGCCAGCGCATCACCTGCTGCCGCGCGCCCTCCGGTGTCGCCGGGCGCACCGCATCCAGCGTCAAAAAAACCTGTCGCGCCATCACGTTGTTGCTGTATTTATTGACGTCACGGACGATTTCGGCGAGCGAAGGCGACTCATGCGCGGCAATCAGCACCGCCGACGACGGCGTGGCCGCGGCGCGCACCCTGCCGCGCAACGTGCCGCCCAGCTCGCGCCAGAGCGCGCGGAACAGCCCTTCTGCCTGCACATCCGCCGTCCAGGGCGCGAGAAACAGCGCCTTGTCGCCACAGGATGCGGCATAACGCCCGGCCAGGCCGATTGTCGCAGGCGCATCAAGCGAGATTTGGAGATTTTCACGCCAGTCACCGCACGCACCCTCGGCAAGGCGCAGGTGATTGACGATCTGAAGACCTGCGCTCGGCGTCTCGGGCAGGACGAGCACCCCGCCCCCGCCCGTATCCGGCCGCAGCGTCAGGTGCAAGCTCCTGAAATTGATGAGCAGCGCATCGGGGCCGACATTGTAAGGACGCAGCGGCTCGCCGTCGAAGGCCGCCGGATCGTGCGGCGGCAGGGCAAACGCGCTGCGGTCGAGGACCAGATCCCCGGTAATTTCGCCGACCCCGCGTGCGCGCAACTGCCGCAGGAGCAGCCAGAACTGTTCGAGCGCCAAACGCGGATCACCGCTACCGCGCAGGTAGAGATTGCCGGCGGCATCCTCCAGCGCTTCCGTTTTCCAGACATACGACGGCCCCAGCAGCTCGAGCGCCGCATACGTCGTGACCAGCTTCATCACCGAGGCTGGGTTCATCGCCTGGTCGGCATTGTGGCGAATCAGCGGCTGGGCGCTATCGACGCGCTGCACGACGACGCCTACATGACGCGGCGAAATGCCGGCGCTCTTGAGGGCGGCGAGCACTTCCGCTGGCAACGTCGGTGACTCTGCGGCGCGCAGTGGTGGCGCGAGCATCAGCGCCAGCAGGCACAGCGCGCATCCAAACGCCGCCCGCAAACGGAAAAAAACCGGCACGCCGGCGCCACGCCCGCTGCGGCGCTGAAATGCAAACAAAAAAAACATCGCGTCTCCCATCGCGGCTCCTTGTGAAGCTCAACCTAAAAAACGGATTTTAAGGCATGGCTTTCCCCTACCTACCTGCCTACCTGACATGGAATCAGACAATACGACGCCCTTCCCCTCCTTGCACGCAATGGGCACCGCCGCTCGCAGCAACCGTCATTTGCCATTTGCCGACGGTTTTTCATCAAGCGCACGATGCTCGCAAAATACAGCGTGGTCAGGCACCGGCAGTTTTCTATTCACACCGGCCGAACGCATTGGGCGGCTGCGGGCTTCTGCTATACTTTGCCGATTATTTTTGGCCAAATTTCATGACTCAGACACCTCCCCCTTTTTCTGACCCGGCGCTCAAGCTCGCCGAGCGCGTGCTGCGCATCGAAGGTGAAGCCGTGCTCGCACTGATCGACCGGCTGGATGATTCTTTTCGGCGCGCACTCGACCTGATTTTCACCAGTGCGGGACGGGTCATCGTCAGCGGTATGGGCAAGTCGGGCCACATCGGCCGCAAGATCGCGGCGACGCTGGCCAGCACGGGTACGCCGGCGTTCTTTGTCCACCCCGCCGAGGCGGGGCATGGTGACTTGGGGATGATTACTGCCGCCGATGTCGTGCTCGCCATTTCCAACTCCGGCGAAAGCGAGGAGCTGCTCAATCTGCTGCCCTGGATCAAACGCCAGGGCGCGCGTTTGATCGCCATGACCGGCAATCCCGCGTCGACGCTGGCGCGCGATGCCGACGTGCATCTCAATGCCGGCGTCGCACAGGAAGCCTGCCCGCTTAATCTGGCGCCTACCGCCAGCACGACGGCGGCCCTGGCGCTCGGCGATGCGCTGGCCATAGCCCTGCTTGATGCGCGCGGCTTCAGCGCCGAGGATTTTGCCCGTTCACACCCCGGTGGCGCGCTTGGCCGCCGCCGCCCGCTGATGCGGGTGCGCGAAGTTATGCGCACAGGCGAAGCCATGCCGACCAGCGTGCCGGAGGCCAGCCTCACCGAGGCGATCCGCGAAATTGCGCGCGGTACGATCGGCATGACGGTCATTGTCTCGCCACAACGTCAGATCCTCGGCATTTTTACTGACGGCGACCTGCGCCGCGCCCTGCTCAAGCATGACGACCTGACACACCTGCGCGTCAGTGATGTGATGACGCTCCACCCGCGCACAATCCGGCCCGAGAAACTGGTCGATGAGGCTGTCGAGATGATGGAGCGTCACCGTATCAATCAGCTGCCGGTGGCGGACGAGCACGGTTGCCTCGTCGGTGCGCTGAACATGCACGATCTTTTCCGAACCAAGGCGATATGAATTATTCCGATGACGCCCGCGTGCGTGCGGGATGCCTGAAGCTGATGGCTTTCGATGTTGACGGCGTACTTTCTGAAGGCTCGCTGTTCTACACCGATGAAGGCGTTGAAATGAAGGCCTTTAACAGTCTCGACGGGTTAGGCATGAACATGCTGCAACGCGCGGGACTGACCGTCGCCGTCATCACCGGCCGCAAGGCGCGCTGCGTCGAGCTGCGTATGCAAAACCTGGGCATCGACCTGCTCTATCAGGGCATTGGCGACAAACTGGCGGCCCTGCACGAACTGCTGGCCAAACTCAATCTCCGCCCGGAGGACGCCGGTTATATGGGCGATGACATCGTCGATATCCGCATCATGAATGCCTGTGGTTTTTCCGCCGCGCCGGCCGATGCGCATTTTCTGGCAAAGAAGTACGCCCGCTTCGTTGCGAGCAAGCCGGGCGGCAAGGGGGCAGTACGTGAAGTCTGCGAGCTGATTCTCGATGCGCAAGGCAAGTTGGGTGCAGCGCTGGCGCCTTACCTGCCGGCAGACGGGCAATGAAGCACTGGTCCAGCGCCCTCTTTCCCCTGGTGTTGTTGCTGACGCTGACCAGCCTGACTTACTGGCTGCGCTACGTTACCGACCAGCCGGAGACGCGCAACGACGGCAAGAACCGGCACGACCCGGACTACATCATGTATGACGCCACGCTGCGCAAGATCGGCGAGAGCGGCCGTCTGGAATATACGCTCAAGGCTGACACCGTCACGCACTATCCGGACAACGATACGCTGGACGTGAGCAAACCGAACCTCGTCCATGCTGGCAGAGGGGCGCAGGTAACGGTGACGGCCGATACGGCGCACGTCAGTGAGGATAACGAACGCATCGACCTTAACGGTAATGTCATCATCCGGCGCGCCGCGTCCCCAAAACACAAGGCACTGACCGGCGCAACACCGGCGCTGACCGTGCTTCCCGATGCCGACAAGGCCTTTACAAAATCGCCGGTGCTGGTAACCCAGGGTACGTCCTGGGCCAAGGGGATTGGCCTGCAAATGGACATGCGCGCCGAAACCTACCGCATCGAATCACGGGTACGCGCGATGCTGGAAAGCCCGCGCGCCAGAAAGAAAACACCATGAAACTGCCTGCACAGCCAATCCGCTTGTTGACCGCCAGCCTGCTGGTTGTCCTGACCTGCACAGCGCAAGCGGAAAAAGGCGATCGCGAGAAGCCGATCAACATCATTGCCGACCGCGCCAGCGCCGACGAGATCAACAAAGTTCAGATTTTCGAGGGCAACGTTGTGCTGACACAAGGCACCATCATGTTGCGCACAGGCAAACTAGTCGTCACGCAGGACGCTGACGGCTTCCAGACCGGCGTGGCAACGGGCGGTGAAAAAGGGCTGTCCTACTTCCGGCAAAAACGCGAAGGCAAAGACGAGTATTTTGAAGGGCAGGGTGAACGTATCGTCTATCACGCGCGCGAGGAAAAAACCGAGCTGTTCTCCCGCGCCTGGGTCAAGAGCGGCGCGGACGAAGTCCGCGGCCAGTACATATCCTATAACGCGCTGACCGAGCAGTATCTCGCCACCAATAGCGCAGGCGAAACCAAGACGGCGGTCGGTGAAAAACAAGCGCGCGTACGCGCCATCATCCAGCCCAAGAAAAAGGACAGCGCCCCCGCGCCCGACAGCAGCGCACCTCTGACGCTGCAACCTGCGGCAAACGTCAACGCGCCGGAGCAGTAATCGGCGCCGCGCCACGGCGCCGCCGTACCGGCAGCCTACCGGCAAAACATCAAGCTCGACATTCGGGAAAAACGATGGGGAATGAACGACAAAACCGGCTGGCGGTGCTGATCGACGCGGACAACACCTCCGCCACGGTGGCGCGAGAGCTGTTTGCGGAAATCGCCAAATACGGCATCGCCAGCGTCAAGCGGATTTACGGCGACTGGAGCAGTCCGACCCTCAGGGCATGGCAGAAAATCCTGCTCAGGCACGCGCTGGTACCGGTGCAGCAATTCGCCTACACCAAGGGCAAGGACGCCACCGACATGGGGCTGATCATCGACGCCATGGATTTGCTCTACAGCGGCACCTTCGACGGTTTCTGCCTGGTTTCCAGCGACAGCGACTTCACGCCGCTGGCCGCGCGCATTCGTGCCGCCGGGCTGACCGTGTATGGCTTCGGGCGGCAGAAAACGCCGGAAGCCTTCCGCCAGGCCTGCGACCGCTTTTTCTACGTGGAAAACCTCAAGACTCCGGCGGACACCGATAACGGCAATACCGCACTCAATACACCCGACACGCCCGACGCTCCCGACGGGCACGCGCCGGAAAACGGCCGCGACACCGGCAAGGAAGCGGACAACAAGGACAAGCCGACCGCCCCGACAACGCGCCAGGCGCTGGATGCCGGCATCCGCAATACGCTCAACAAGGCCGTCAAGAACTGCACCGACGAAGCGACCGGCTGGGCCTTCGTTGGGCAAATCGGCACTTACCTCAGCCAGACCTTACCCGACTTCGACACCCGCACCTACGGTTACAGCCAGCTTTCCAAAATGCTCAAGGCGCTCGGCGGGCTGCAATTCCGCCACGACGAAGCCAGCCGCATGTTCTGCCGCAAAATTCCCTACGGCGAACTGATCAAGCTGCTGGCCAATGAAGCGCTGCCAAAATTCCAGAACAAACAGGGGTGGGCGAAAATCCACGCGGTCGAAAAATATGTCACTCCGCGCTGGTCATTTGCAGAATACGGCTTCGATAGCTTTGCCGACCTGCTCGACACCGTGCACGGCGTCGAGGTGAACGACGACAGCCTGCAGATGCCCGCCGCATCACCGGCAGCGTAAGGTCGGTTCGGCTCCGGCACAACATTTTCCAAAAATTCCTGCATCCCGGCGAGCGGACGCATCATCACCGCCGCTTGCGGTCAGCCTCGGCGGCACAGCGCGCATCCATCAGTACGCCGAAATCGACGCCCGGCAATACTGCGATACACTGGCTGCCAAAGCTGTTAACTCTTTCAAAGGCCTCCGGTCACGCCTAGCGCTTCCTCAATGCTGGTCACGCCGCGTGCGGCCTTCAGCAGCCCATCTTCCTTAAGCGTGCGGAACTCATCACCCACCGCGGCCATCAGGCTGCCCAATGACGGCGACGGCTGGGCAAGCGCGCTGCGTAAGCGATCCGTCGAAGGCAGGAGTTCGTAAATAGCGATCCGCCCGCGGTAACCGGTATGGGCGCAACTGGCGCAACCAACCGGTTCACGCAGGTTCGCCGCATCAAGCGCAACGCCCAGTTTGGCGAAAGCATCACGCACATGCCGGGGAATCGCATCGCGATTGGCCAACGGACGGGCGCAGTGTTCGCATAAACGCCGTACCAGACGCTGGGCGACAACGCCGCGCACCGTCGCTCCGACGAGGAAAGATTCCACCCCCATATCGGACAGACGCAAAAATGCCGTTGCCGTATCGTTAGTGTGCAAGGTCGAAAACACACGGTGCCCCGTCAGCGACGCCTGCACGGCAATACGCGCCGTTTCGACATCGCGTATTTCGCCGATCATGATCGTATCCGGGTCGTGACGAAGAATCGAACGCAGCGCGGCGGGGAAGGTAAAACCAATATCGGGATGTACCTGAAACTGCGTGACGCCAGGGATGTGATACTCCACAGGATCCTCGACGGTGAGCACACGCTCGTGCCGCGTATCGCAGGCGACCAGCGTCGCATACAGCGTCGTGCTTTTGCCGGAACCGGTCGGTCCGGTCACCAGTACGATGCCGTCCGGCTGCGCCATCCATTGCCGATAGAGTGCCAGGTGGTCGGCTTCGATGCCGAGCGTTTCGAGGTCAAAGCGCGTGTTCTGCGTATTCGGCAATAACCGGAGAACCAGCGACTCACCAAGCACACCGGGAATGACAGAAACGCGCACATCGGTATCCACCCCCGACGAACGGATGGAAAAGCGGCCATCCTGCGGTAAACGCCGTTCAGAAATATCCAGTCCGGAGATGAGTTTGATCCGGCTGACCACCGCATCAAAACGCTCGCGCGGATACTGCTCGATCGACTGCAGACGGCCGTCGATGCGATAGCGGATGAAAAAGCCCACCTCTTCCGGCTCGATATGCACGTCGGACGCCCGCGTATCTGTTGCCCGCGCCATGACGCCATTCACCAGCTCGACGACCGGCGCATCTTCCGCCAGTTTGCGCAGATCCTCGTGCAGATCGCCGCCCTGGCGCGGTTTGTTGATTTGTGCGTGTACGCGCTCGATGTCGCGCGCAGCAGCCAAGTACATCGTATAAGGCTGACCAGGACACAGCGTCTGCTGGACATATTCCAACAGGCCGGAATCGAGCACATCGCGGGCAACGATGGCTACCGGCTTCGCTTTCGCCGCACCTGCGCCATCCGCCGAGATTTCCGCATCGGGCACATCCGGCATTCCCTGCCTCTCCGTTTCCGGCGATTCGCGGAAGGCGAAAAAATTGAACTTCGCCGACAGTGCCGGTGTAATCGAATGTTCGGCATGAAACTGGATGATGGACGCCATTCGCGCAGTAATGTCCGCATCATCCAACACGGTCACCCCCAGTTGAGCGGACAGCGCCGCCAGCAGCGTTTGTTCGGAAATCAGCCCCAGGCGCACCAAAATCGCACCCAAACGCTCACCCGGCATGGCCGCCTGACGCGCCAGCGCCATTTCCAGTCCCTGCGGCTCAATCGCCCCTTTTTCCAGCAATAATTCACCCAGCAGGCGCTGATCTGTGTCAACGCCCAGCGCTGCCCCCACGGGCACCGGCACTTGAGGCAATATTGCCGCCCGCTGTATTCTCTTCCCGCCTTCTGCCTCACGCATCTGCATTACACAATCCTTTTTTCCAAAAACATCCTGCCCCGCCAGCCGGACAAACGCTGCAACCGCAGCCTCACGTTACGTCAAGCGGGGTTCAATCCGTCATGCTGCCATAATGGCCGCCCGTCATAAAACCATTTGGGCGGCGTCCCAACCGGTTCTATAGATTTTATCTATTCCGCAATATCTACGGGCATTCATTGCCAGACCAAAAGGCCGCCCAAGCCCAGGGCAAGCCCCGCCCAACACCACAGATATCGAGCAAGCTCACCCGGCACATGGCTGTGTTTCTTCTCCTGCCTATCGTTACCGATCAATTTCAGAGGAAGAAGCAGCGTTCTGATTCTAGTTAGACTTCGGCGATTTCAACACAGATCGGGCGTTCGCCCGTAGCGCAGCGCTGGCTTGCCGTCAGGCGGCCGCTGTCCAGATCAACAGCATATACGGTCAGGTGATTGGAAATTTCACCCGCCGCCGCCAGCCAGCGTCCCGAGGGGGCAATGTCCATACCGCGTGGCTGCTGTTCCGTCAGTATGCAGTCTCTGTGTGACAGCAAACCGCTCACGTCATTTACGGCAAATGTGGAGATTGTGCTGCTACGCCGTTCCGTCGCGTACAAAAAGCGGCCATCCGGCGATAGCCGCAGTTCGGCGGCCCACGGCTTGCCAACGAAACCCGCCGGCATCAGGCTGACGGTCTGAAGAAAGGTCAGTCCGCCATTCTGCGCATCGAAAGCGAGCACATCGATACTGCCGTCCAGTTCATTGAGGCAGTAGACAAAATGGTTATCCGCAGAAAAAAGCACATGGCGCGGACCACGCCCCGGCTGCATCAGCATGCTGGGCAGGTCGTTCGGCACCAAGCACAAATCGTCGGTCAGGCGGAAAATATGGATGGCGTCGGTCGTCAGCGTTGACACCAGCAGCCAGCGTCCCGTCTGGTCAAGCCGCGCCGAATGGGCGCGCGGTAAATCTTGGATGCGCTGACTGACGTTTTGTGGCTCGCCATGCGCATCAAGCGGAATAACCGACAAATTATCATCGGCATATGAAGGGGAAAACAAAACGCGCAGCACCGGATCGCCATGCAGATACACCGGTGCACCAGGGACGCGCACCCTGTCCAAAGGGCTTAATTCTCCCGAACCGGGGGCAATGGCAAATGCCTGCACGGCATGTTCATGACGCAGTCCGACATAAAGGCGGGCGGCATCAGGCCGCACGCGCATCGGCGAAGGCGCGCCATCGGTAATCAGGTGTTGACGGACGGCGAGTTCACCGGACTGACCGTCCAGCGCAAACACATCGATTTCCCGGCTGTCCTGACAGGAAACATAGATGACGGTCTGGCCCATCGTGATCCCCCTTTCCCTTGATAGCTGACCGGCGTGGTGGCCTGCGCAATTTTATGGAAGCCAACGCCGGGAAACCCGGCCTTTCATACGACTTCGGTTTTCCCACAAGAAAAATCAATCGACCGATCATACGCATTATGAACGGAGAGAAACGGCGCGGCAATGACCGTCGATGCTTATTATCAGGGCATTGTGATCGGGATCACTCACTAACTTATCGCAGCCGCCCGTAGAAAATGGCGCATTACCCGGAAAATACGGCATGGCGCTGCAAACAACACTGCCAACCGTGCCGCCAAACACCATGCAGCACGCACGCTTTATTTAAATGCGCGTACCGTTTGGTTTGTTCTCTTAAAATCACCCCGCCGTTCGATGCACAAGGCCATGCGTCGCGCCACACACAAACTCGTCGCCATGCGCCCACAGTAAAACCACCCATGCGCACGGCAAACAGGCAAAGAAAAGCACCCGCAACTGTTACGCGTTTACGCGTCGTTTTTGCGCAGCGCATCGAGCAGTGTGTGTGCCTGCGCTTCTGAAGCGTACGCCAGATGGAGCAGCAATTGCACCGTATGCGGCAGTTTGCGTCCGGATTCGTAACGCGAGCCGCCGGACTGCGTGACACGGATGCGGCTCCAGAAAACAGATTGGTTAATGCCCAGTTTTTTACGTAAGGCAGCCGCCTGTTCTCCAGATTGAATCAGTAATTGCGGCGCCTTGGAAACTTTGCTGGCTTTGGGTTGTGTCATCATGCCTGGTCTCCTGATCAATAAAAATCTCTTGCGTTGCAAGAGCGGTCATCGCCGTTTTTGTTTTTAGTTGTAGATTGCATAATAGCAAAGGTTTCTTCTGACATAATCATCCTATAAACATGTCGTTACAAAAATATTTATCATGAACTAAATCAATCACTTAAAACCAATTTGCCCTGTTCGGGCCGAAGTATGAACATGAAGCGTCAGAATAGTTCTGGATTTTCGATATTTTTTACATGCTTTTAACAAAAATCTAATCCCCGCCACAGCGAAGGCGCTATTGGGATGCGAGGGCGCCGTTATCCAGACAACGCCGTCCCCATACGGACAGACTTCCGCCGCCCATATTAAGATGCCGCGCCGCCGCGCATTTCACAATCAATCTGCAACCGATCCGCAGCCAACCCGCGGCCTGCGAGCAGTTATAGCCTTTGCGCAGTCTGTGGGATATTCAGTTTGGACTGCGCCCAAGCTGCGGCACGCCAAACCGCTCCGGGCAATATATTCAGCACACCGGATACACGTGCATGCTGGAATACTTGTTCCCGATGATCGGCAAGCAAATTAAGTGGAAACAGACGAGTACGCGCCGGATCAGCAGGGGCTTAGCACATCGACGCCCATGTAACCCAGGCACGCCGTACCTCCGGCGCATTCCCTGGTCCGTTACCCTGCCATCGTGCCCATGTCGCATACATGTGGGGTGGTGATCGTTTTGTCCAACAGGATTAATCAGGGCGAGTCAGCGGAAACGCCCATTTGATGCGGAACTCAGGGCGATCCGCCAGAAAATTTGCCGCACATTAATTTTGCAAAAAAACGGGCACTTTTTAAAAAATTTTGCGCATTTTTTGTCCAAAAATGCGCCGGGAATAAACAGAAATTAAAACCGCGTCCCTGCCCACACTACCCGGCCAATAATTGCCACGTCTCCCTCAGCCATCTTGCTTATGTCCAGCGTCCAGGGTCTATATGTCGGGTTATCACTGATAACGCTTATTTGCCCGCCGGGCAATAATTGAAGCCGCTTAACGAGGAGCATATCACCCATCCGCATAATATATATGCCATCTGTGTCCGGCTGGGTGAGACTCTGATTAATCAGAATAACGTCTCCATCGCGCAATGTAGGCAACATTGACTCGCCCGCCACACGAATCAGCACCAAATCTTTAGGCTGCATCCGCAGCTCGTGTTTGATCCAATCCTCACGGAACATTAACGAGTCGTCGGCCTCCTCACTACCGACAACTGCGCCGTGCCCTGCGGCTGCGCGAACGTCATTATGCAGCGGCAGCGCTATGTAACGTCCCGATGCTGTCGCCTCTTGCACCGATAGTACCGTTGCTGCCCCGGCTTGATATGGCGTATCGGCCTGTATTTTTGGCGCGGGCTGGTGTCGCGGAGCGTTAAACATCTCGCCCTCACCAGTCAGCAACCAGTTAGCGTTAATACCTAAGCGCACTAATCCTGCTATAGCGTCTCCTCCTGGGATACTCCTGCCGTCTTCGTAGCCTTGATACCCTCTTGCTGATACGCCAGATTGTTCTGCGGCGTCTTTTTGGCTCAATCCAAGTCTAGCCCTTGCCTCTTTAAGTCGCATAGATATGTTCATGTCGCGCTTCCTGGGCGAAAGTGCGACACATCACGCCGCACTTTGCAATGTATGTCGCACTTCGTAGCGCTTTGATTATTAAGCGGTAAATTTATATACGCACTTTTTGTCGTATCTTGAAAGCGCGACACGTAAAAAAATACTGAAAAAACTCTTGACATACGAAAAATTGTGCTGTGTAATATAAAACATCAACCAGCAATATGGTTAGTTTAACCATTATAGGAAACGATACAAAATGGTATGCAAAAAAGATTGGCACCCAGCAGATATAAAAGCCGCCCTAGAGAAGCGTGGATGGACGCTTATCGGGCTAGCCGCGCATTACGGGATCAAAAGCTCATCCTCGTTCTCGTTTGCCCTCAGTAATAGCTATCCGTTAAACGAACGGCGCATTGCCGATGCGCTAGGCGTACCTGTGCAGGAAATCTGGCCGTCCCGTTACTTTGCTGACGGCACAAAACGCCCTCGCGGCCTGCGCGGCGCGCGGGCATCACGCCTTGGTGCTCATGCATAGCAAAGGACTAAAAAATGAGCACATGCTCAATTAGCGACATTGCCCAGGCCCTAACCATCTCTAAACGATCCGCCGAGCGTCGGGCTATCAATGACTCGTGGCCGTATCATGAGGCCCCTGTCCGCGGCGGTCGCATGCGCCTCTACGAGATCGACAAACTGCCCAAGGCCGTCCGTAATGCGATCAAACAGCACAAAATGCAGACGGATGTGCTGCCCGCCTTGGTCTCTGAGATTACTGCTCCGCCCGTGGCGCAATGTAACGAGCTGTCATTAACGCACGATCAGCGCGCGATCCGCGACGCACGGTCGGGTATCCGCGCGGCGATCCATAAAACAATGGCCAATCTGGGATGCAGCCTGCATGAGGCATCGGTCAGCCTGATTTGTGACGCCCAGCGCGGCACGCTTGACCCCATATTGACGCGGATGCTGCATATCGCACGTGATCGCCGTGGCAGCTCACGCGGTGACTTGCCGACGCCGCGCACCCTGCGCCGCTGGCTGGATGCCGACGATCTGGCACCGGGCATGCCGCAAAAGGATTTTGTCGTGCCGGTCTGGGCGCGGGCATTTTTGGCTCACTATCAACAGCCACAAAAACCAAGCCTGTCCGATGCCTACCGCCAGTTTGCTGCCGAGTATGCGGGCGATCTGCCGAGCGAGTGGCAGGTGCGCCGGTTTGTGGGCAAATTAGGGGCAGTAACCCGCGAGCGCGGACGCATGGGAGAGCGCGAGCTGCGCAACATCCAGCCATTTGTCCGCCGTGATTTTGCAGCCCTCTTGCCCAATGACATCTGGTCGCCTGATGGACACACGTTTGACGCAGAGGTGCAGCATCCATTTACGGGCAAAGCGTTTCGGCCGGAGATCACAACATATATCGATATTGCTACCCGCCGGGCGGTCGGTTGGTCGGTAGATTTGGCCGAGTCGAGCATGGCCGTCGCGGATGCCCTGCGCTCCGCTGTCCAAAAACACGGCATCCCGGCCATGATCTACTCGGACAACGGATCGGGGTACAAAAATGCCTACCTTGAGGATACAGCGCTTGGCTTGCTTGGCCGCCTGGGCATTACGGTACGTCACTCAATCCCTTATAACAGCCAGGCGCGCGGCGTCATTGAGCGCGCGCACCAGACAATCTGGGTGCGCTCGGCAAAACGGCTGCCGTCCTACATGGGGCATGTCATGGATCGCCAGGCGCGCCTTGCTCACTACAAATTAACGCGGGCGGCGATAAAACACGGTGGCGCTATGCCGCTCATGCCTTGGCAGCTCTTTGTCGAGTTTTGCGAGGAGGCCGTTGCCGCTTACAACGCCGCGCCGCACCGCTCTCTCGGCGGCGTCTCGCCCGATCTGTGCTGGCGCAATCATGAGGCGCGCGGCTGGTCGCCGATAAGGGTCGAGGGCGACGAGGTCATCACGCTGTTTAGGCCGCGCGTTGCTCGTACCCTGCGCCGAGGCGAAATACAAATATTTAATAACCTCTACTTTTGCCGCGAATTTGAGGAGCTTAACGGGTCGCTGGTGCATGTCGCCTTTGACATCCACGACCCCCGCTATGTGTGGGTCTATCTGCCGGATGGTCGGTTTATCGGTACGGCCGAGGTTAACGGCAACCGTCGCAATTACTACCCCGTTGCCGTTATCGAGCAGGCCCGCGACCAACGCGCCAAAGCGCGTTTGGCGCGCATCGACGTTAAGCGTGACGACATCCTCGACGAGCTGCACGGCGCGGCGGCAATTGAGGTAGCGCCGGCGCAAACCCTTGTCATTGGCGGTCGCGTTATTGAGGCTGCCGAGATCGACCAAATGCTGATCGACGCGCCCGCCGAACCGCTCAATCTGCACGATGCGCCGGCGATGATTAACGCGGCGATGCCTCTTGAGACTGAGCAACCGGCCGCAAAACCGCCGCGCTCTGAGCGATCGGCCGAGGACAACTATGCGGAGTGGTGCGAGCTGCGACAACGCCAACAAAACGGCGAAATCCTGCGGGATGTGGATGCCCGGTTTATCGAGACGTGGCCGACAACGATGCAGGGATCATCGCATCTGGATTATCTGGGATTGAGGCACCTCATCCCAAAAAAACAGGCCGCTGCGTAATGCCAGATACGCAACGGCCGGTTTAGGGCGCAGGCTGGGACCAACAACCTGCAATTACTACGACAAACGGAGTTATTAAATTATGACGCAAACAGCAAATCTACACAACCTGAGCATTGTCCGGCAGTTTGCCCGGACGGCTGACCGCACGGCGGGCCTACCCGGCATTGCCGCGCTCTACGGCCCGGCCGGGTTTGGCAAAACCACCGCCTCAATGGCGGTGGCTAACGAGCACCGCGCTTACTTTGTCCAGATGCGCTCGGCTTGGACGCGCAAGACGCTCCTTGAAAAAATCCTGCTTGAGATCGGCATCAAACCGCTTGGCACGCTGCCAAAAATGCTTGACCAGATCACCGACCAACTCTCGGTCTCGCGCCGCCTGCTCATTATTGACGAGTTTGATTATGCCACCCACTCGGATGCCATGATCGAGCTGGTGCGCGACATCTACGAGGGGTCGCGCGGCTCGCTGCTCATTATCGGCGAGGAGATGTTGCCACAAAAGCTCAAGCGCTGGGAGCGGTTCCATAGCCGCGTCCTCTCGTGGATCCCCGCGAGAGGCGTCACCGAAAAAGATGCACAGCTGCTGGTGCCGATCTACTGCCCGGGGGTCAAAGTACAGCCAGACTTGCTGCAACATCTGGTCAGCATCTCGCACGGATCGGTGCGCCGGGTATGCGTCAATCTCCACCAGATCAAAGAGACGGCGGGGATGGAGGGATGGCAGTCGGTCGGCATGGCCGAGTGGGGTGAACGCCCGCTCTACACGGGCGAAGCGCCGCGCAGGGGGGCGTAATCGTGCGCAAACCTGTAACTACCTATGCCGGCGGCAAAGGGCCGCGCCAGCGCGTTTGGGAGGCCATCCGCGCCCAGCGTGACGCCGAGTGGACGCGCGTGCAGATCGCAGGTCTCTCCGGGATCGACGGCAGCACATTGTCAAGTTACATCCAGTCACTCGAGCACGCAGGCATCGTCAAAATGGTGCGTCAGACACCGGGCGCACGCAAACATTATCGACTCATTAACGATGAGGGCGTCGAGGCCCCGCGCCTACGCACAGACGGCTCGCGCTGCACGCGAGGACTTGTGCAGGAGCAGATGTGGCGGACGCTGCGCATGATGCGAGGAGACACCAATGCCCGCGAGCTTGCAGCGCACGCCAGCACGCCGCGCATCCCTGTGGCGTTTGGCACTGCTAACGAGTACCTCAAAACCCTCAAAAAAGCTGGCTATCTCGAGGTGACTTTGCCTGGCAAGGGCGTGTCGGCCCAGCGTTGCGCGCTCGCGCGTTACCGCCTGATCTCCTCGTGCAACACCGGGCCGAGGCCGCCGGTCATCTGCAAGACACGGACGGTCTACGACCCCAACGTCGACAAGATCGTCTGGCAAGCGCCGGTCTCTGATGAGGACGCGATCTATGGCTGAGACCATTACTGATCGCCGCGCGTTTGCGCAGCAACTGCTCGCCGATGCCGTCCGCGCGCATCCGCGCGGCAAAGCAGGGGTGGCGGCGCAGCTGGGCGTATGCCGGTCGCTGCTCTCCCGCACGCTCTCGCCTAACGACAAGCTGGATCTGTCCGAGCCGATGATCCAGCGGGTAATTGACTGCCTGCACACCATCCCGGTGTGTCCGGCAACCGGCGAGCCGATTGCCTACAGCGATTGCCGGCGTATCTCCTCGGGGCCTGCCCCCAGCCACAACCCCTACAAAATGACCATCTGGGTGCGTTGCCACACGTGCCCAAACAAACATGCGGAGTAATCATGATGCAAACCAACACCAATACACAAACCCTCATTAAAAATGAGATTGCCGCGTTGCATAACATCCAGCAAAACATAGGCGCTGAGCCGACCAACTGGATACGCTGCATGTATAGCGATGAGCGCTGCTACTGCATAGAGCATCCCACAGGTAAAAATCTGCTGGCCGTCTGCTTGGACCTATATGACTGGCAGCGCGGAGGCTGCTTTGTCGAGGGGTTTGATGATGATGCCTATTTTAGGGATGCGCTCCGCCTATCGGTAACCCCCGCCAACAAACAGGCCTACAAAAAGACCTGGTCGGCCGTGCGTGCGCTGCTAAATGGCCGCACGGTTGTCCTGGGCGGATACTGCATTGATGCGGCGGCGCACCTGGCCGCAGCCAAAAAAACGCAATACGGATTTGAGCCGTACGAAATCAACCTGGCTCCGGAGGTGCTGCAATGACCCACACATCTCTACGCGCCCGCCGGACACGCATGCTACAGCGCCGTGCCGCCACAAAAGGTTTTGTCGTGTCCGATGCGTTTGACGCCTTGAGCCGTCTTAAAAAATCAACAGAGTGGCTGAGATCACACGGTATCCGGGTTTTGGGTTACTCGGTGATTTTGGATATCGGCGAGCCGCCGGACATTATGGTCCAGTCCGGCCCAAAAACGTTTGCCTTGTTTGCTGGGGAGTACATGCGGCGCTCAGTAGGCCGGACCGTCGATGGCGAGGTTGCCGATTTTGAGGCGGACGACCGTAAAAATGGCGTGCGCATCAACTGGACGGAGGTGACGGCATGAGCAGCATTACCCACATTGCCGACGTGCGCCGTACACCACGTGTGCTTAATGATGGTTACATCTGGCGCTTGCGTGAGGCTAACGAGGCCGTGCGTCAACTACGCGCGATGGGGTGCCATATCCAGCACGTGGCGGTCGGACAGGCCAATCTCCCCAGCGAGATCGTTGTCGATCACAACCCGCACCGCCGCCTGATCGGCTGCGAGAGCGTGCATGTCACCTGCGGAGGTCGGCTATGAGTCTGTTGAGCATCCAGCTCGCTCAACTTGTAAATGAGCGCTCGCTTGCCGATCAGATCCTCGACATCCTGGAGCGATCCGCAAAACCGCTGAGCATCTACCAGCTTGCGAGGCGGTTGCAGTACGACAGTGCGCTGATTGACCGGGAGATCAAACGTCTATACCGGGCAGGGCGTATTGATTGTGCCCGCAAAAACTCCCGACAACACTACTGTCTGTATCAATACGCCCAACAACCCACAACCACATAGGAGGCCGATATGGCTACAAAAGTTACCACCATCCCCGCGTCTGGCGACCAGATTTCGCCGGACGCCATACCGCCCGAGGAGATTGGGGGCGAGTGCAAGTTTGTCCTGCACGACGATATGCGAATAACATTTTTCTGCGACGGCGAGGCCGTGCTAACGATCCCCGAATCGGTTACCGCGCGCCTCGGCAGAATGCTCCAGGGGATGCGTTTTGATACTTTTTATTTGTCTTGATGAGGGGCAACACATGAGAAAGACCAAAACCGCCGCGATTGTCCATGCCTGCCAGTCACGCGAGCAGACGATTGAGGCTATCAGCGAGTTAGGCGCGGCCCAGCGCGAGCTGCTGCGTCTCAACACTGAGATCAACGACGCGCTGGCCGAGGCTACGGCCATGCGTCAGGACAAGATCGACGCGCTCAAACAACGTATCGAGGGGCTGACTGAGGGTATCGCCACCTGGTGCGCCGCCAACCGCGCGGCGCTATGTCCGGGCGGCGGCAAGACCGCCAACCTCGTGACCGGCGAGGTCTCGTGGCGGCAGCGCCCGCCGTCGGTGTCGATCCGGGCGGCGGACAAAGTGCTGGATAAGCTGCGCGCCCTCGGCCTGCATCGGTTTATCCGCACGGCGGAAACGCCAAATAAAGAGGCGATGCTGGCCGAGCCGGCCGCGGTTGCGGGCATCGCAGGCATCAGCATTGTTACAGGCGTTGAGGATTTTACGATCGCGCCCTTTGAGGTCGATATACAGGAGGCATAAATGACAAGCCAGCCAAACACACAAGCGCCAAAGGCGACGATCACGATCACTGAGGGCGCAGATGGCATCATCCGGATTAACTTGCGCTGCACACCGCGCTGCGATCCCGACGACCCTCATCTGGTGCATGTGACAGCCTTACGCATGGTCAATCTCGTATATCAAGATGGGGGGAAGATTGTCAGCGCTGGCGTCGCGCCCAAGGAGGACGAGTGATGGACGACACCCGCGACATGCGCCGCCGCATTATCACAACAGCCGTTAAAAGGGCGTTGCTCAAAGATCGCCCCGAACTTGACGATGCGGCGCTGGCAGGCGCGATGATTGAGGTGATTATCTCCACGCAAGACACCTCGCCCACTAGCCTGCCGCTCATGTTTTGCATCCTCACCGAGCTGGCCGGGCGTGTCATCAAACAACTGCCTGCGCCGACGCGGTGCGATGACAACGGCAGGCCGCTTTATAACGTGACCGAGGCTGCGCGCGCCCTCGGCCTCACTGACGCCGAGACCGACCGGGTACGTGACTATCTGCGTGATAAGGGCGTACAGAGCGCTGACCCAGCGCAGACCCACACCCTCAACTAACCCGTTTTTAACCCAAAAAAGGAGAGCAATATGAAAAATGAGAAACACTTAAAACTGACGCAAAACGATTTTATCAGCGCTGTTGCCGAGATGAGCAGCACCTCAAAAGTCACTGCAAAGCAGGTCATTAACGCGGCATCTTACGTTATCAGCCAATCACTGCGTGAGGGCTGTGAGGTGCCGTTTTCGGGGCTCGGCAAATTCTCGGTGCGCGAGCGTGCAGCGCGCACCGGGCGCAACCCCGCAACGGGCGAAACCATGACCATCCCCGCCAAAAAACAACCCAAATTTACGCCAAGCGCCACGTTAAAAGCGATGGTCGCAGGGCAAGAGGAGGATCAATGATGGGTGATTTTAAATACGGCGTACTGGCCGATTTTTTGGGCGAGCACTGGTCCCGTTTTGTCGGTTTTGCCAACCAGCACGGGGTAAGCGAGGACGAGTGCGAGGCGCTCATCAAAGCCCTGGAGCAACAGGCTGGCAGATAGCCGGTTCGACGGCGCTTGGATTAACGCCAAGCGCCGTCCGGCAGGCTGTTTAACGAGGAGGACAAACAATGACAGACGCAAATCTGATTGATTTTGTGGTGTGGTGCGCGCTGCCGCTGTGCATCGCGCTGATCGGCTGGATGATGTCGGAGTAATAACGTGGACAAATCGGTTGTCAGTGCGCATCAGCCCATACTCGACCCCTGTTGCGGCAGCCGCATGATGTGGCTTGATCGTAAAAATCCGCGGGTAATTTTTGGTGACATCCGCCGCCAAAAAATTACCGTCACGGATAGGAGTCATGGCAATCCTGACGGCACGCGCATACTGATGATCGAGCCGGATGTACTGCTGGATTTTAGGAGCCTGCCGTATCCGGACGGGCAATTTAGGCTAGTGGTTTTTGATCCGCCGCATCTTGTCCGCGCCGGCGCAAAAAGCTGGCTGGCCGCCAAATACGGCAAGCTATCGGATAACTGGCGTGATGACATCAGACAGGGGTTTGCCGAGTGCCTGCGCGTGCTCGGGCACGGCGGCATCCTGATTTTTAAGTGGAGCGAGGCGCAGATAAAAGTAAAAGATGTGCTGGCGCTGTGCCCGGTTGAGCCGCTGTTTGGACACATTAGCGGCCGTAAGGGATTAACGCATTGGCTCGTATTTATGCGGCATATGGATACGGATGGAGATGGGGAGTGACATGGGTAAATCGATTATCTACACACATAAGGGTTGGTTTGGGCTGTGCCCGATCTACCTTGCCGAGATTGACTCTCCCGCGCCTTATTGCGATCCGCGGCACTGGTCGCTCGCCTGGCTGATGACGGTGAGCGATGCAATCTACGGCCTTTGTTTTTGGCTTTGCAGCTGCATCAACCCGGATTATGAGCCGGCCTGGCCGTTGTTTGTCAGCGCCCCCCTAAAAACCCCGATCATCCGTACCCGCGAGGATTGATGACATGCAAGAGCGACCCATCCTTTTTTCGGCGCCGATGGTGCGCGCCATCCTGGGCGGACATAAGACGCAGACGAGGCGACCAGTCAAACCAATGAAGCACCCGTATGGAGAGTGGTTATCTGTTGAGGAGGTTGTCGGCGAAATAAAAGCGGGGACGGGTGCTGTAAATTGCCCGCTTGGTCGCAAAGGCGACCGGCTATGGGTGCGTGAGGCGTTCCACTCCTATCACTGGGATGTCCCTCGCGTTGTTTATCGTGCGGACGGCGAACATCGGCGGGTGCGTACGCAATTTATGACGTACGAAGTGGGGCGCTGGACGCCATCAATCCACATGCCGCGCTGGGCTAGCCGGATCAGTCTGGAAATCACCGGCGTGCGTATCGAGCATCTACAGGACATTAGCGCGGCGGACTGCCTGGCAGAGGGCGTAGCGCCAACCGACGACCCGGTCGCCGAGTACCGCAGCTTTTGGGAGGCCCTCTACGGCGCCGGATCGTGGGCCGCAAACCCGCACGTGTTTGTAATCGAGTTTGTGAGGGTGTGACTATGGCATCTGCTATCCGCACGGCTGACGCGCTGCGCAAAAGCGAGCTCGCCAAAATCCACATCTGCAAGGCACAGCTTAAGCTGGATGATGCCGCCTACCGCGACCTCGTCATGTCGGTCTGCGGCGTTAAATCGGCCTCAAGCCTCGACGCGCTGGGCCGTAAAAAATTGCTTGATCATATGGCCTCGTGCCTCAAAGCGTCAGGCATCGATCCGTATCCGGGCGCAAAGCGCCTGCCGACACGGCACCGACCGCTGGCGCAGAGCAAAGAGGCAATCGAGGCCAAAATCGCCGTGCAACTTAAAACCCTCGGCCAGGGCTGGCCGTATGCCTACGCAGTAGGCCGGCGCATCTATCCGCAGGTCTCGCGCTTTGAGTTTTTGAGCCTCGCACAGCTTGGCAAGGTCTCAAGCGCGCTTGAGCGCACCATCCGCTATAAGGAGCGTGCCGCCCATGACTGAGCGTGCGTGCATTAACGCTGCGGCCAACGACGATCCTGTCGATAACGTCGATCTGGGCTTATTGCCCGGCGCGCTGCGCGAGATTGCCGAATTGATCGGCCTGCCGGCGGCATTGACGCTCTCGCGCGTCTATGGCGGGCGGCGTCTGTATGTCCCGCGTCGTTACGATCCTGAGCATCCGCTCGTCAAACTGCTGGGACACCAGGCCGCCATCCGGCTGATCGACAATTACGGGGGGCTGGAGCATTTTGACGTGCCTATGGCCGCATCCTTAACCCGTGAGCTGCGCAACCGCGCCATCCGCCGCGACCGCGCGCGCGGCGACTCGTGTAGTACACTCGCTCGTCGTTACCAGATGACCGAGCGCACCATCTGGACCATCCTCGCCCAATCCACGGCCGAGGATGCGCCGCGCCAGGCGGCCTTGTTCTGATCGCGCCGGTGAGTCTGCCGGCGCATCTGCTCCCCGCTCTCCCGCACCAAATAATACTATCCCCCTGACGGCCGCCCGCCTTATCCGGCCTTGCGCGCGCGCGTAATCTCTCGCGCATGGACACCACCACACCAAACACCAGGCGGCGCTGCGGGACGTGCCGCCATTACGACGCCTCAACGCTTGCCGGATACGGCTATTGCCGTGTTGCGCCCGACTGCGAGGCCCGCGCGCGTCTCTGGCGCAATGACACGCCCTGCACGCTCACGCACGCCCATCATGACGCCGCACAACAAGGAGGTGCGCAATGAGCCGCAACCGCATTGTTATGGCCGCGCTCTCGCTCTCGGCTGCTGGCTTTGCCGCGCTGGTGGCGACTGAGGGGTTTATCGGCACAGCGCGATCGCCTGTGCCCGGGGATGTGGCCACCGTTGGTTTTGGCAGCACGCGGCATGCTGACGGCACGCCGGTTAAAGCAGGCGAGACGATCACGCCGACGGCAGCGGTAGAGCTTGCCGTGCGCGATGTGGCCGTCAAAGAGGCGATCCTCAAAGACTGCATCACTGTCCCTCTGCATCAGTACGAGTATGACGCCTATGTCTATCTCTCGTATAACGTGGGGGCGACCGCAGTTTGCCGCTCAAGCATCCCGCGCAAACTGGCCGCCGGCGACTATGAGGGCGCCTGCGAGACCATCCTTGATTTTAGATTTGTCCAAAAACGCGACTGCTCATTGCCCTGGAACCACGATTTTTGCGGCGGCGTCTGGACGAGCCGTTTGAAATGGACGCGCATCTGTCTGGGGCAGGAGCCGGCGCGATGAGCGGAGCCAGACGGATCGCCAGCAACCCGACCTTGTCGGCCATGCACGCCGGGTGCCTCTCGCGCGAGATCGCCAAGGCCGATAGCCCGGAGGCATTACGAAAAGCCGCGCAAAATCGCATCCCGTATCTCATCGGACGCGATAGAGATCGCCTGCGTGATGAGTATGCCGAGCGCCTGCGCGCGTTAAAGACACGGCCCGGAGGTGCTGTATGAACGGTTTTGTCCTTGTCTTGGCGAGCATCTGCCTCTCCTGCGTGGTCGGCGTAGTGACTGGCTACACATCGGCCCAAAAAGAGTGCAAGGCGCAAATCCTGCGCATTGAGCGCGATGCGCAGGAGGCGCGCGCATCCGCCCTTGAGGCCATTAACGCACGGCTAAAAACCGAGACTGAGCGCGGCGAGAAACTCTCGCAAGAGCTGCTCACCGCCGAATCTCGCCTCACCAAAACCCGAGAGGAGTTACGCAATGAGATCACCCGCTCAACCCGCGGTCGCGCTTGCCTTGATGCTCGCACTGTCCGCCTGCTCAACAACGCCGGCAATCGTCACGCCGGCGCAGATGATGCCCTGCCGAAAACCGCCGGCGCACCTGATGCAGCGCATGGAGCAGCTGCCTCCGATACCGACGTCGCTCAGTGGGCCGCCGAGGTCGGATCGCAATACGAGCTCTGTCGCGCCCGGCTCGACGCCCTGATTGACTACGAGGAGGGACGGCAGTGAGCGACATCATTGATCGCGCATCCGAGCGCGAGGAGTTGTTTAGACGCGCCGCATTGGTGGCGCATAAGGGATCGCTATGCCGTCACCGGCACGATGGTCGAGGGCGCGCCGGGCTATTGCCGGTTGTGCGAGGAGATGATCCCGCGCTCGCGCCTGCGTGCGCTGCCGGGCGTGACAACCTGCGTGCGTTGTCAGGAGATTTTGGAGAGCGCGCAAAACGGGGGGTGGTCAAATGATGATTACGGTAGATATTTGGCAGCTCGTCTCGCTGCTCTTAGGGTTTTTTGGCTGCGTGGCGGGCTTTGGCAAGCTCTTGCTTGCCCAGATTGACAAGCGCTTGGATACGCGCTTTGAGGCGCAGGAGCGCGCGCGCATTGAGGGATCGCAGGGCTGCGCAAGACGCTCGACGAGCAGCTTGCGATGGGGCGCGCGCATACCGAGCGGCTCGATAAGATGGAGTTTGACATGCGCGAGTCGCTCTCGGCGATGGAGGGACGCTTGTCGCGCGTGGAGTCTGAGGTCAAGCACGGCGTCGGCCAGCGTGATCTCTCCGACATCTATGACCGCATCAACGAGGTGGCCGAGGGCCTCTCCGAGCTGCGCGGCGAGTCGCACGCGGTTGGCGACAACGTGCGCCTCATCCTCAACCAGATCACTACCAAGGGGATGCAGTAATGACCGAGAGCGAGGCAAGACGCCGTAAATCACTGCTCGCCACCATCGCTTTTGAGCCGGCCATCGGCTTAACGCGCCTGCGCGCAGAGCTTGATGTGGTGCACGGCATCGCGGCAAGTCTGGATCTCATCCGTGCGGATATTGACTGGCTCGTCGAGATGGGGCTCGTCCGTTTTTAACGGCGAGCTCGCGCAGATTACCGAGCGCGGGCGCGATGTGGCGGCGCTACGCGCCAAGTTTCCGGGGGCGTAAGCATGGCCCACCCCCCGGAAAAACGACTGGAGCTGCGCGCCGCCTACATAGGCGGACTGCCGCTTGAGGTGGCCGCCGATAAAACCGGCGTGCCCTACGGCACGGCGCGTAACTGGTTTAACGCGGCAAAGCGTGAGGGCGATGACTGGGACAAATTTAGGGCGGCATCGCTCATCGTCGCCGGCGGCGGCATTGAGCAGGCGATGGGGCGCGTGGTCTCCGCCGGTCTCATCCGTTGCGAGGCGCTGCTGGAGCGCATCGACGAGATCAGCGATCCGGCCGAGGTCGTGCAGACCGTGGCGACCTTGGGAGACGCCATCGCTAAGCTGCGTGCGGCCGCCAAAAACCTGATGCCCGAGGCTGACCGCCTGGCGGTCGAGACGGGCGCGATCAAGGGGTTTGTTGATCTGTTTATCAGGCTACACCCGGCGCAGGCCGAGGCCGCCCTGTCGGCGGTTTGAAGCGTGGGCGGCGGGGCAACGTTAAGAGGAGAGAGCGATGGAGCTGTTTGTCGGATTTGTCAGCGGGCTGTTATGCCTGGTCGCGTTTGGCGTGGGGATACTTTTAGGCGTGCTTTGTGGCGCGCAGTCGGCCGTCGACCAGACCCTGCGTCAGGGGTACTTTAAGGCTTACGGCAAGCGCTACCGCACCGTTGAGATTATCGATGACAACGCACAAGGAGCGCGCTGATGAGCTTTTTTTTTGCTTTGCCTGTGTGACCAGATGGACGCGGTATTAATCGCCCTGTATCGCGCGATTGTGCGCCTCTTGCGCGGCATCTTTTGCGCTGCGCGGCATGTTGCGGAGCATGTCACACGCCCGCGTGCGTTAAGCGCCTGCGGCTACGTCATGGCCTGGGCAACGCTTACCTCAATGGACGTGCGCGAGGCGATGCGTCGCGCTGGCCAGCGTCGCCTATGGCGTCGCACCGGGGGGCGCAAACGGCCATGAGAGGCCAAAAAACATCCGCCCGCGAGGCGATCAACGATCTTGCCGCCTACGCGGCGCAACTGCGCCAGCGGATTGAGGCCGAGGTTTCGGGTTTTTCGCCGGACCCGGCCCGAGCGCGCGCGGCGTATTGCTCAGGGCGCGCGAGGATTTTAGGTTTTTTACGCGCGTCTATTTTCCGCATTATGTGCGGAGCCCGGCGGAGTCGGAGCTGCACAAATACCTCTACAAGCTCCTGCCCGAGATCGTGGGACAAATCAAAAGCGCCGCCGATGCCATCGCCGCGCCACGCGGAGAGGCTAAATCGACGCTGGTCTCTCAGTTATTTGTCCTCTGGTGTCTGGTCACTGGCCGCAAACGCTACCCGGTCATTGTCATGGATAGCATCGATCAGGCCTATCCGATGCTTGAGGCGATCAAGGCCGAGCTTGAGTTTAACCCGCGATTGATGATGGATTTCCCCGACGCGACCGGTCGAGGGAGCATCTGGAACGCCGGCACGATCATCACGCGCAGGCAATGCCAAGGTGCAGGTGTTTGGGCTCGGGCAAAAAAATGCGCGGTCTGCGCCACGGCCCGTATCGTCCCGACCATTTGTGTACTTGATGACAATCGAGAACGACGAGCAGGTGCGCAACCCCGAGCAGCGCGACAAGTTGGAGAGCTGGCTTAAAAAAACCGTGCTGCCATTAGGCGGCGCGGATGCCAAATACGATGTGGTCTACATCGGCACCATCCTGCACTACGACTCGGTGCTAAACCGCACGCTGAGTAATCCGATTGTGGCGCACCGCCAAGTTTAAGGCGCTCATCCGCTGGCCGGACAATATGGCCCTGTGGGACGCCTGGGAGGAGCGATTGCGCAACGAGGGCGAGGCGGGGGCCGAAGCGTTTTACGCGCTCCACCGCGAGGCGATGGACGCGGGGGCTCTAGTCTCCTGGGCCGCGCGCCCCCTCGAAGTCCTTATGAAAATCCGCGCCCCGTGACGGGCATGACACGTTTGACAGCGAGTATCAAAACGACCCGGTCGCCGGCGACAATGCGCCCTTTGCAAACTGCATCCAGTTTTGGGTGAGTCGCACTTAACGACTGGCTCTTTTACGGGGCGTGCGACCCCGTCCCTGGGCAAAGCGGGGGCGAGCCGCGACCCCTCGGCCCTGCTTGTCGGCGGCTTTAATCGGCTCACCGGCATCCTGGATGTCGTCGAGGCACAAATTAAAAAGCGCCTGCCCGACCGCATCATTGAGGATGTGATTGCCCTGCAGCGCGAGTATCGCTGCCTCGTCTGGGCCGTTGAGGCTGTGCAGTTTCAGGCGTTTTTGTTTTCGGAGCTCGTGCGCCGCTCCGCCATTCTTGGCGTGCCGGTGCCGGCTAGGCCGGTTACGCCCCACACCGACAAAATCCTGCGTATCGAGTCACTCCAGCCGCACATTAAAAACGGCCTCATCCGCCTGCATCCCTCGCAAACAACGCTGATTGAGCAGTTACGGCATTTTCCTAAGGCCGACCACGACGACGGCCGGATGCGCTGCACATGCTCTGGGAGCTCGCCTCAAGCGGCGCCGGGCAAACGAGCGGATTTATCAGCATACCGCGCCGGGCATCGTCCCTTGATGACGATTACCCGCGCGCATCAAGACGGATGATTTAACGATGGCTACTACCACAAAAATCCTTGACCAGTACGGCAACCCGGTTTGATATGCGGATGCTGCGCGAGCCGCAGACCAGCCGCATCAGCACGCTGGATAACGAGTATTTAACCGGCATGCTTGAGGGTATCACGCCGGCGCGTCTGGCCGATGCATTGCGTGAGGCCGATGCCGGCAACCTCTTTGCCCAGCACCGCATCTTTGCCGATATGAGAGGAGCGCGACGCGCACCTTGCCGCCGAGATGGCCAAGCGCAAATTAGCTCTGCTTGACCTTGAGTGGAGCATTGAGCCGCCGCGCAACGCGACCGCCGCGGAAAAAGCCAACGCCGAATGGCTGACCGAGACAGTATCGTCCGCCGTCGATCCGATTGAGGATCTGATACTCGCGTTAATGGACGCGGTGGGACATGGCTTTGCGCCGGTTGAGCTTGAGTGGCGCAGTGACCACGGCGAGTGGCTGCCTGCCATGCATCCGCGCCCGCAGGAGTGGTTTTGCCTTAACTCCACGCGGCGCGAGCTGCGCCTGTGCGATCTCTCCGTCGACGGCGCACCGCTTGCCCCGTTTGGCTGGATCGTGCACACGCACGGCAAAGCCAAAACCGGGTATCTCGCCCGGATGGGGCTGCATCGCGTGCTCGCCTGGCCGTTTGTGTACAAAACTTACGCAGTCGGGGATTTTGCCGAGCTCCTGGAAACCTTTGGCCTGCCGATTATTACCGGCAAATACTATTCCGGCGCCGATCCGGAGGCCAAGGCGAGCCTCTTGCGCGCCGTAACCGCATTAGGGCACGATGCGCGCGCGATCATGCCCGCCGACATGCAGATCGAGATCGCCAAAATCTCAGGCGGCGGCGATGCGACGCCGCACATGGCGATGGTCGATTGGGCCGAGCGATCCGAATCTAAAGCCATCCTTGGCCAGACGATGAGCGCCGAGACCAAGGCCACCGGCATCGGCTCGGGCAATGCGCAACTGCACCGCGAGGTGCGCGAGGACATCCTTGCCGCCGATGCGCGCGAGATTGCAGCAACAATTACACGCGATCTCCTCTATCCGCTGCTCGCGTTAAATCGCGGCGGCGTCGATGGACTGCGCCGCTGCCCGCGCCTGGTATTTGACACAGGCCGCAGTGAGGACATTAAGCAATACGCCGAGGCATTGCCCGCGCTCGTCAATATCGGCATGCAGATCCCGGCCGACTGGGCGCATGACAAGCTGCGCATCCCTCGCGCTAACAACGACGAGGTCGTTTTACGCGCGCAAACGGGTATGGGTGAGGATAATGGCGCGCCGCAACCGACCGGATCGGCTGACCCTGCCAATCCGGCAAAACTCTCCGCGCAGATGGCGTCCGCTCCCGGCTGGTACAACTGGCATCAAGCCTGGGCATCGTGCCATCGCCGGGCGCTGGCCACCGCTCGGCAGCTTGAGCGCGACCTCAAATCCGGTGAGTTTGACGGCCTCATTAATGCGCAAACGAGTCTGGACGACTCGCTTGATCGCGCCATTGATGAGAGTATCGACTGGGATGCTATCGTTGATCCGCTGCTCAAACCCGTCCTTGATGCACTGCAAAACGGCATGGCGCCGGAGGAGGCGCTCATCGAGATGGCGAGCTGGTATCCGGAGATGGATGACAAAGCGCTTGAGGAGCTCTTTGCCCGCGCCCTCTTTGTTGCCGACATCTGGGGGCAACTCTCCGCGCAGGAGGATGATCTCCCTGCGCCACAGGAGGCGCGTTAAACGATGGCCGCCATTGATCTCTCTGCCGTCTTTGGCCTGCCGCCAGAGGAGGCTATCGCGTTTTTTAGGAGCAAAGGGTACCGGATCACATGGGACTGGTTTGACAACTGGCGCGAGGCTCACGACCGCGCATTTACGGTCGCCAAGCTCGCTCGCCTGGACATCCTGCAGGACATCCGCGCAGGGCTTGATCAGGCGCTCGCCGAGGGCAAAAGCGAGCACTGGTTTGTCAAGCAGCTAACCCCCGTCCTGCAACAAAAGGGATGGTGGGGCAAAAAAATCGTCGTCGGCGAGGACGGTCAGGCCGAGGTCGTGCGCGAGGGCAGCCCGCAGCGACTGCGGACGATATTTCGGACCAACATGCAAACCGCCTACGCCGCTGGGCGCTGGCGCGCGTTTATGAGTAACGCTGCCGACCGTCCGTACCTGCAATACGTCGCCATCATGGACGGGCGCACCCGCCGCGCTCATGCGGCGCTGCATAACAAGGTCTTCCCGGTCGACTCGACCGCCTGGCGGCTGATCGCGCCGCCTAACGGCTTTAACTGCCGCTGCACCGTGCGGGCGCTCTCCGAGTACAACATCCGCCAAAAAGGGCTGCACGTTGAGCGTGATGTGCGCATCGTCGGGTACGAGGAGCCGAGCAAAAAAGCGACCGACAAGCGCACCGGCGAGATTTACCGCGACAAGCTCATCCGGCGCGGCATCTCAATCCCCGATCCGGATAATCCGGGCAAGCGCCTAACATTTATCCCCGACCAGGGCTGGGACTACAACCCGGGCGCGCGCTGGGTCAAATCATTTACGCCGACCCCGCTCGACAACCTGCCGACGACGTTTCCGGCGAGGATGGCGCTGCCCGATGTGCTGCCGCCGACGCCGGTTCCGGCCTCGCGCCTGTTACCGGACGGCCTCACAGACCCGGAATATGCCAAGGCGTTTTTAGCCGAGTTTGGCGCGACATCGGTCAGGGCGTGGTGTATCGGGATGTGGCGCAGGGGGCGTTAACGATCAATGAGGATTTGTTCCAAAATTTTGCCGGAGAGTGGAAGGCCAAGTAAAAACGGCCCGCGGCCCGTATATGCGCTTGCCTTGCCGACGCGATCAAAGCCCCGGAATGACAATCTGGTTGCACTGGGAAGAGTCCTTTATGGAACCGGGCAAATGCTCCTCAAGCGCCGTTACATCAAAAGCTGGGTAATTGGCGAGGGGGACGACACACAGTATGGACTGTCAGTGTTTGAGGCAGGTAAAGGCGAATGGTCGGGATCGACGGTAATGGCCGTAAAACCCAATAGATTGCACGAGCAGCGCCGTAAATATATCGAGGATCAGCGTGAGGGGTTTTTGCTTTATCGGCGTCGACCCGAAAGCGGAAGAAGTGTCCGGGCAATAAAAAACCCCAGCGCCGACTCGCCGGGGTTTACTGTGCGGCTCCTTTGGACGCTGCAGGTTCGGGAGCGATTGTATGGCCGCAATCAGCTTAACCACAGCATAGGAAACCACGTTTGGCAACCATTACGTTACCGC
>NZ_JBEUWX010000002.1:1360000-1910349 GCF_041770905.1 Dentiradicibacter hellwigii | reverse complement strand
AAGCGCAAAAGGCGCGCCCTCACGTGACGTTTAAGCATCTGGGCAAAAAGGCGCGCAAGCAATATTTTGACGAGCGTCTGGGCAAGGAGGATGACGCCGAGATTTTGTCCGGCATCATCGTCGGCTGGGAGGGGGCGGACACGCCGTACTCGCGCGAGGCGCTCGAGTCGCTGCTCGATAACTACGAGCTGGCGCCACCGAGATCATGCGCGCCTACGGCGCGGCACTGATGGGCGCCGCGGAAAAAACTCATCGACGCGCCCGCGACTGGGCAGAGCTAGGTCAGGACACCGAGGGATTTAAGGCTCTTGGGTTTACCGACGAGGATCTGGACATTGAGATCGAGCTATGGCCCGAAAACGCCCTGCCGATGCAGGTGTTTATGGCGATGCAGACGCAATGGCGCATTGGTATGGGCGGCGCAACGGGGCTCGATTACTCGGCGCTGCGGTCGTTGAGGATCGTCTTAACGTCCCCAAAAAACGGCGCGCCGAGTGTTTTAAGGGGCTGCAAATTATCGAGCGCGAGGTGCTGCGCGATCTGGGGCGAGGCGGCCAAAAGCGCGGCAAAACGGATAACGGGCAATAACGGGCAATTACGGGATAATTAATGAGCGAGTTAAAGGTCGGCGTTAAGGTCGGGTACGACGGCAAGGAGTTATCAAGCGGTATTGATAACTCCCGCCGCAAGCTCTCCGAGCTCGCGCAGGCCACGCAGCAAAACGAGATGTCGGCCAAGGCCATGTCCGCCGCGCTGCGCGGCGTGCCGGCGCAGTTTACCGATATTGTCGTCGCGCTCCAGTCAGGCCAGCGCCCAATTACCGTCCTGCTGCAACAGGGCGGCCAGTTAAAGGACATGTTCGGCGGCGCGGTGCCTGCCGCCAAGGCGCTTGGCGGCTACATCCTCGGCCTTATTAATCCCCTCACTATCACGCTGACTGTTGCCACCGCCCTGGGCGCGGCCTGGTACAAGGGGAGCCAGGAGGCCGACGAGTTTGCCCGCGCCTTGATCCTCACCGGCAACGCCGCCGGGACGACGGTTGAGCGCCTCTCACAGATGCGCGATGCCGTGGCCGCCGCCACCGGCGCAACAAAGGGCGCGGCGGCGGAAGCGATTACGGAGCTCGCCTCCACCGGCAAGGTTGCCGAGAGCGCCATGCAGGGCGCAGCCGAGGCGGCGGTGGCCATGTCACGTGCGCTCGGCATCTCGGTCTCTGATACGGTCAAGGAGTTTAACGAGCTGGGCAAGTCGCCAGCGCAGGCCATCCGCAAGCTCAACGAGCAATACAATTTTTTACACGCCTCACAGTTGCAGCAGATTGACGATCTGGAGGCGGTCGGCTTAAAGACCGAGGCGGCGCAAAAGGCGCAAGAGCTCTTTGGCGATGCGCTCAAATCAATGGCCTCGGAGGCACAGCAAAATCTCGGCTATGTTGAGCGCGCCTGGCTGGCTGTTAAAGATGCCGTCAAGTCGACAGCTGATGCTATCGCCAGCGTTGGCCGCGAGGCGCCGCTCCCGATCAGCTCGCTGCGATCAACAAGCAGATCGCTGAGCGCAAGGCTCTGGCCGAAAAAATGGGCGCGGCCGGCAAAGTCTATTACGACACATCCAAACTGGAGGCGGAGGCGCGTGTCCTTGAGGCGCGCATAGAGGGGCTGCGCGCTGAGGGGGAGATCAGGGAGGCCAATGAGTCGCGACGCAAGGCGGAGCTTAACTGGCTCAACCTTAAAAACAAGCACCTCAGCAAAAATATCGAGCTCGAGCAAAAGCGTCAGTCTATCGTTAATGCCGGTAATGCGATGGGGTTTGATGTAACGGCCTCCGAGGTTGCCAACCTCGAGTTTAGCGCTGTCAAAAAGACACTGGGCATTACGACAAAAACCGACCGTAGAGCCTCGCTGGCGGCGGAAACCAGGGCAATCAACGAGACGACGGCCGCGCGGCTCAAGGCGCTGGACGCCGAAAAGCTCTCTGCTGCAGAGTATCGGACAACGGTTGCGGCCATCCGTCAGGAGGGCGCCGAGGCGATTGACGAGATCAACAAGCGCTACCAAAAGGGCATGCATGACAACACCAAGGCGGCCCGTAGCGCCCTGACCGCATCCATTGATCTTGCCAGCCAGCTTGCCAATGTGACGCAGCGTGCGCAATCTGCGCACATCCGCGCCGCCGTCTCGCTCGGCGAGATGAGCGAGCGTCAGGCCATCATCGAGCAGGCCAAGGCGGCCGAGGACAAGCTCAACGCCGATATTTTGGCAAGCCGCCAAAAGCTTGCCGGCGCATCCGTGCAAGAGGCCGCGCGCCTTAATGCACGCCTTGCGGTGCTCGATGCCGAGCGCCTGGCCGCCCAGCAAAAGCTGGCCGACGATCTGGCCGTTGCTGACCAAAAGGCGGAGAGCGAGCGCTTGACGCGCCAGGCTGAGGCAGCCAAACGCGCGGGTGACATGCAGACCGCCTATACGCTGGAGTGGGAGGCTAAAAACCGTGTCGCCCTTAAAGCCGCGATCGCTTCGGGCAATGAGGAGCTAGCGCAGGCATTGGAGGACGGTTTTAAGTCGGGGCTTGCTCGCGTTAAATTTGACGACCTCAAACGTAAGTACGATGCCCTGTTTGCCGACATGACGCGGCGCATGGAGGAGGTGCGCGAGGAGGCGAGCCGCGACGGTGGTCTGCTCGCTGGGTTTGCAGCGGACGAGCGTGTTGCGCAAATCCGCGATGAGATGATCCCGCAACTGCAGGCATTGATCGACAAGATGCGTGAGGCGGGCGCGGAACCATTGCTCACCGAAAAAACCGTCTCCGAATCCACGCGCGCGATTAAAAAGATCATTAACGAGGGCGACAAAGCCTGGACCAAATTTACGGATGATATTGAGCGGGGACTGACCGACAGCCTGTATCGCAGTTTTGAGCAGGGCAAAAGCTTTGGGCAAACGTTTATCGAGTCGATCAAAAACCTGTTTAAAACGACCGTGCTCAAGCTGACAATCCAGAGCACCGTCCACGAGGGCTTGGGCATGCTGGGCCTCTCCAAATCCGGCGGCATGGGCAGCCTCAGCAACCTCCTATCGCTCGGCAAAACGGGTTACGACCTCTATAGCGGCAACAGCATGATCGGGCGCATTGCCGGGATGTTTGGCTGGGGCAAGTCACTGGGCAGTGGCATCACAGCCGCCGCCGGCATGGGCGGCGTCGGCGCCGGTCTCTCGTTTGCTGGCGCCGGTATTACTGGCACCATTGGTGGCGGCATTGGCGCCGGCGCGCTAGGTAGCGGCATCACCGGCGGGATTGGTGGCATTGGTGGCAGCATCGGCGGCGGTGCGCTCGGTAGCGGTATTAGCGGCAGCATCGGTAGCATTGGCGGCAGCGCTGGCGGCCTCTCCAGCCTCATGCCCAGCATGTCGACGCTCGGCTGGGTTGGCGCCGGGCTGGGCGCAGCGATGGCAATTTTTAAAAAATTCAAAAAAAAACGCGGTGGCAAAAAATACGAGGGCGATGCCTACGCCCTGCTTGATGATGCCGGCGGGCTGACGGCGCGTCCCACACCGACGACGGGCGGACGCGACTGGCTCAACGGCAGCATGGCTAACGCCTCGCTGCAGGAGATGCTCGCGCCGATCGGCAAGAGCATCGCCGAGCTGATCCGGGGCTTAGGTGGCAGCGCCCGCGGGATTGGGCTTAACGTCGGGTTTATTACCGACCCCAAGGGCAAAGCGCAGGATCAGATCATCGCTGGGCTTTCCGGCGCCGACGGTCGCCAATACTACGGGCAAAACCGGCTCGCCGGGCACGGCTCTTATGAGACTGAGCTCAAGCTCGAGATGCAGCGCATGATGATTGCCGCCGTGCGCGCATCTGACGTTGCGCAGGTCTACAAGGACATCGCCAACTCGGTTGATTTGATGACTGCCAGTTCCGAGCAGCTCTCGGCGGTGCTCAATGAGTTATCGATTGTCTCGAGGCTGCGCCCGGCGCTCGAGCGCGTTAATCTCTCAGCCGATCTAGCGAGCAAGACACTGGTCGATGCCGCCGGCGGGCTGGATGCGCTCTCATCCAATTTGTCGAGTTATTACGAGGGATATTTTTCGGCGGCGGAAAAAACCGCCCGGCTAGGCAGTGACCTCAACAAACAGTTTGCTGCCCTAGGGCTCACCATGCCGCAGACACGGGCGCAGTTTAGGGCACTCGTTGAGAGCATCGGCAAGACGGGTGCGGCGGGCGGACAGACGCTCGCCCGGCTCCTTTCGCTCTCAACCGTATTTGGGCAGTGGGCCGATGCCGTCAATAGCGCGACTTCGTCGGTCGCCTCGTCGGTGTCCTCATCAATGCAGCAGCTCATCAACGACGCGCAGCGCCTGCAGATTGAGCTATTGCGTGCGCAAAACCGCAATGCCGAGGCTGACGCATTGCAGCGCAAGATCGACACGGCCGGCATGAGCGCCGATGAGGTCGCTCAGTATGATGCCAATGCCCGCCTACGCGCGCAGGTTGAGGCGGCGCAGCGCCTCATGCAGATGCAGGATGCGCAGGCCGACCGCATGCAGGCGCTGTTTGATGCGCAGCGCGCCCGCCAGCAGGAGGCGCTTAACGCGCAGGTGACCTCGGCCAAGCAGGTGGCGGACACGTTTACGCGCCTGGCGGAGTCGCTTAAAAAATACCGCGAGGGACTGCTCGCCTCGGATGTCTCACCGCTTGATGACGGCGTGCGTTACACAGAGGCGCGCCGTCGTTATCAGACAACGGTGGCCAAGGCCAAACTGGGGGACTCATCCGCTGTTGAGAGCCTGCAAGAGGTGGTCGGCACATTTTTACGCGCCTCCAAGACCGCCCATACCAGCGCGGCCGATTACCGCGCCGATTTTGCCGAGGCGCTGGCATCATTGGATCAGGTCGGCGCCGTGGCCGGGCGCAAGGGGAGCCTCGCCCAGGAGCAGATCAGGATCGCGCAGGCCCAGCTCGACGCGCTCAACGCGATCAAGTCAAATCTTGCTGGCTCACAGACCAAACTGCCCACCCTTGTTGCCGATCCAGGCCGCATGGCCGCTGACTGGGCAAGATGGTTTGAGCATACCCCGATTGGCCGGAGCACACAGCATCCGCATGGTACGGCTACCCGCATCTCGCAAAACAGGGGCGTCTACACCGATACGCACGGGCGTCAGTACATATTTAATCGCGAGGACAATCCCTACACCTTGGCCGACAAATCTGAGGAGTGGGCAGAGGCAATCAAGCGCGTTTATGGCATCTTTCGTGGTGTCGGCACGCCCCGGTTTGCTTCCGGTGGCGCGCACGTCGGCGGCTGGCGCATTGTTGGCGAGCAGGGTCCAGAGCTTGAGTACACCGCCCCCTCGCGCATCTACTCCAATGCGCAGAGCAAGGGGCTCCTTGATCTCTCCGAGCTGCTCTCCGCCATTAACGCCCTGCGCGCCGACCTGCGCACGGGGCAGGCGCAGAGCGCCCACAACACCGGCAAAATCCTTACCCTGCTCGATCGCGTCAGCCGCGGGGGTAATGCCGTCCTTACGGAGGCCGCCTGATGGACGTGATCCGCCCGGTAACGATTACCGCTGACAAGCTCGTCTCATCCAACGTCCCCGAGGATGACCATCCGCAGTGGGTGAGCGCCACCGTCTACGCCAAGGGGGGGCGCTGCATCAGGGATCACCGCATCTGGCAGAGCGCGCAGGACTCTAATGCCGGGCACGATCCGACTGCGCCTGGCTCGGAGAGCTGGTGGTCGGAGGTCGGCGCGACCAACCGGTTTGCCATGTTTGATGCGCGCGTCGGCACACAGACGCGCGCGCAGAACGAGATCAGATGCACATTGCGCCCAGGGCGCATCAATACACTGGCGCTCCTCAATGTCAGCGCCGCCTCGGTCGAGGTCATCATGCGCTCAGGTAGTGAGATCGTCTATCAGCGCACGGCCTCAATGGTCGATTGTGAGGGCGGCACCTCATGGTACGACTATTTTTACGAGCCGATCCGCGAGCGTCAGGACGTGGTGTTTGACGATCTGCCGGTGATGGGCAGCGCAACGCTCGATGTTGTCATCTCACGCCCGGGCGGCGATGTTGCCTGCGGTCTCCTTTCGGCGGGCCTGTCCGCCCCCCTTGGGCGCGTGCTGCGCGAGGCAAAGATCAGTATCACCGACTACAGCAAGGTCTCGGACGATGGCTTTGGCGGCCTGCGCTTAACGCGCGGCGAGTGGGCCAAGCGCGCCGAGGTGCGCATGATCATCCCCTCGCGTGAGGTTGATCGCATCCAGACGCTTGTTGCCGAGCTGCGCGCCACCCCGGTTGTCTGGGTCGGCGCAAAAAATTTGTACCAATCGCTCGTCATCTACGGCAAGTACGATGATTTTGCGATCGACATTGCTTACAAGACCATCTCCTACTGCACTCTGACCATACGAGGACTCATATGACCCTACCGATCAGACCCTTACCCACCCCGCCGACCCGGCGTGATCCGACAAGTTTTTACGACCGCGCGGATAATTTTGTCGCGGCGCTGCCGGCGATGACCGAGGACGTCAACGAGGCGATTACTGCTGTCAATACAGCGGTAGGCAAGGCCAGTGGATCGGCCGAGGCGGCCGCCAAATCGGCGCAGCAGGCCGAGGCGGGCATCAAGACACTGCTTGAGCGCATGCCCGACAGCGAGGCGATCCTCAAGGCGCTAACTAATAACAAGACGGTGCTGCCGCCGACCCTTGTCAGCGCGACGGCCTGTAACGCCATCGCGCACGGGCATTACGTCCTGACCGCTGATGCGGCAACAACTGTGACCGGCCCGGCGCAGGCCGCTACGGGCGATGTGCTCTGGATCAGCGCCGCCAACATGCGCTCGGATAACGTGTTTAACGGCGGTGGACACAAGGTTATGAGGCTTGACGAGGCGATGCAGCTTGATATGGGTGGCATCACGTATCGGTTTGTCTATCTAGATGCAACGAGAGGATGGTGGATCGCATGAGCAGATTAAGCCAATTTGTCCAGGGCGGCGCCGGCGTGCCGGTCGGCTGCCAGATACTAAGTTATGACGTGCCGAGCGATGATTACCTGCGCTGCGGCGATCTCGTGCCCTATAGCAGCGAGTATGAGGAGAGCGTTAGGCGCGCGCCGTATCTGCGCGTCTATGGCAACGACACAACGAGCGTTAATGCAGGGGTCGGCAATCGTGCCGTAACCTACCACAAGGTCGGCACAATGTTTGTTGCGGTTGTTGCGGGCGACAGGAGCTATTACAGCACCGACCTGCGCCAATGGACAGCGCATCCGGGCGCGCAGAGCGTCCCGGCCGACCTGCGCCGGGCGGGAGTCAATGCCGTTATGGACAAGATCGCCGTACCGATGGGATCGGGGATCGGCGTGATCGGCCCGGGGGGCGGCGCGCTCAACATGGTCACGATTACCGGCGGCGGTATGCCCTATCGGGCAATCACCGCCTCGCCGGTGTATTGGGTCGCGGCGGCATCGCTCCGCGGCAATGCTGGAGAGCTCGTCTATTGCGGGAGCGCTGATCCATCGCAGACCTGGGAGCGTGGCAGCAACACCTCTGTCGGCATGGAGCGGTGCAACGCCATCGCCTACGGCAACGCCGGGTTTGTGTTTGGCGGCGCCTCCAACTCGGCTGGCGCAGGCAAGATCGCCTACAGCTCCGCCCCGCACTCAGCCGTATGGGACATTACTCGCCGTATCCCCTGGGCGGCAGCAAATGCCCAGGTGCTCGATGTGGTGAGCACGTTTAGCCACTATCTGCTCCTCACCAGTCAAGGTGTCTATCGCTCTGCCAACCTCACCCAGTTTGACCGTATCGTTACGCCGTTTAGTCTCGTCGATCCGGGCGCGGTGCGCCTCACTGCCGATAATACCGGGACGATTGTGGCCACCGTCAATACCGGGCGCGAGCATTTTGTGACGTTGAGCGCTGACCACGGTGAGACCTGGGGCACGCTCCAGGTCTATACCGGCCGCACCGGCGTAAGTGCTACGGCAGGCGTTGGCACGATCACGCGCGCGGGCAATCGCTGGATTGCCAATTTTTCCGGGACGGTCGGCGGCCTCGTCGATCTGGGGACAACGCTTGGCGGCACGCCGGATTTTGTGGGGGCACAGTCCTCGCCCGGTCCAGGTTGGTGTGTGCGCGTTAAGTAGGGGCGACAGATAAGACGGGCGAGATGCGCCGGCGTAGCGAGCGCCGACGCATCCCCCGAACATGCAGATGCACCTGCAAGCCCGGCAAGGCCCGCCACCGTGCACACGGCGCGCCAAGCCTATCAGTTTTTAACGGACCAAAAAAGGCTTGCAAATGAGACAAAAATTATCCGCGCCTCGGCGCAATGGCATTACGCATCCTATCCTTAATTATTTAGGCGGCAAATGGCGCATCGCGCCGTGGGTCGTCGAGCATCTGCCGGCGCACCACTGTTACGTCGAGCTGTTCGGCGGCGCGGCCTCGGTGCTGCTCAGTAAGCCGCCCGCGCCGGTTGAGGTCGTCAACGACATCAGCGACGAGATCGATATCCTCTATCGGGTGTTGCGCAACCCGGTCAGGATGCGCCGTCTGCTGCGCCTGCTGCAGCGCACGCCCTACGGTGTCAGCGCTTACCGGGCCGCGTTTGCAACATCCGGCCGGGATATGGTCGAGACGGCGCGCCGCCTTATCGTGCGCAGCAGCATGGGGTTCCATCCGCGTGCCATCGGGCGATCAACTGCAACGTTTCGCACCGGCAGGACGCGTAGCCCGGCGGCGACATGGCGCAACTACCGACGAGGCCTACCGGCTGTTACGCGCCGGTTGCGGCACGTCATCATCGAGCATCGGCCAGCGCTCGGTCTCGTCAGTCTCTACGACAGCCCGCAGACGTTGTTTTACGCTGACCCACCCTACCTGCCCGAGACACGCACCAGCGAGGCTCGTTACCCGCATGAGATGACGGTTGCTGACCACGAGGCGCTGCTCAAGCGCCTGTGCGCCATCGGCGGGATGGCGCTTGTCAGTGGCTATCCGTCGGAGCTCTACAACGACCTGCTCGCAGGCTGGATGCGCGTGACAAGGCGCGCCCGCGTATTTGGCACGGCGGGCGATCTTACCCGGCAGGAGATGCTCTGGATCTCACCCCGGGCAGCTGATGCGTTGCAACAAAAAAATTAAAAATTTTTGCAAAAACCGCTTGACAAATAATTATGTGTGTATATAATTATGGTCATGGATAGCACATCGTTATCCACCGACGCCTCCGGTAGCAGGCAGGAGAGACAAAAATGAGCAACATCACCCTCAAAACCCCCGCAGACGGCTATGCTGCAATCATCCAAATCTTGGCCGCTTATGACAAAAATAATAATACGCGCCCAGTCACATCCTACAGTGATATAGATTTTGACAATATCGACCTGTCCGTAGCTGATGAGGCTACGCTCAAAGAGCACGATAATTTTTTGGACAATCTTTCAAACGCCAACGACTTTACAGCCACAGTTGCCCGTGCGCTGCTGCGCATTGGTGCAGCTGTTAATGACGCAGATGTGACGGGAGCGATAAGCCATTTTGAGTACCGCCTCACGGAGGGCGATACCCCGTGGGGGGCCTACGAGGCGGCGCTTAAATTGTATGGCTGTACATGGTTTGCCGACCCGCGCATCATGCTCCTATCGGCCGGAGACGCTGGTATGTACTGGGCGGTTGAGCAGGTTTTTAGCTAATAGTCAATGCCCCGCCAGATTGGCGGGGCTGGGAGAAAGTAAATGAGTGATGCGCATACGCGTCCGACCAAGCGCCGCGTTGGCCGCCCGACCATCATCGGCGGTCGGCGCGTCAACGTTTATCTGGACGACGAGAGTCTAGATGTTGCCCTAGCGCTGGGCGACGGCAACATCAGCGCCGGGATCAGGGTAGCGCTGACGCAAAAAATCCAAAAAATTTTGCAAAAACCTGTTGACAAATAATTTTGTGTGTATATAATTACGGTCATGGATAGCACGTTGTTATCCGCCGACGCCTCCGGTAGCAGGCAGGAGATTACAAATGAGCAATATCAAACTGACAGGCAGCCAAAAACAGATTGCGTGGGCACAAGACCTGCGCGAAAAAGCTGCGGCGAACATTGCAGTAATCACGGCAGAAATCGATAAATACCTCCAGCGCGAATACGACGACGAGCCGGAAATGATGGAGGAAATCCGTCAGGCCGTGCGCGAATATTTGCAGGCATTCATGGACGAGGCGAGAGCTAGCGAGTGGATTGACCGCAAAAGCAGCTACTTGTGCTTTAGCCAGGGTGGGCATGGAATTGTTGCTGGAACCCCGTTGGCAGAAAATGCCGGACTGAATATTCTCAACCAGGCGCGCCACGCATACCGCAAATAGGAGATAAAAATGAGAAACGAGTACTGTATCGAGCAAAAAACCCAGTATCAGTGGGAGGACATTCCGGAGGGGGATTTTGCGAGCCTTGATGAGGCGCTGTCAGGGATGCGCGAGCTGGAGACCAATTTGGGTTGGCGCAACCTGCGCGTCAAATGCCCTGACGGGGAGATTGTTTATGGTCAATCATCCTAGGGTCAAGCGCCCTGTCGGCCGTCCATCCAACATGGACAAGTTCACAATTGACCGCAACGGCCCGTGGCGGCTCTATAACTCTCAGCCTCTCCCCCGTAACTGGGAGGTGTTGGGTACAGTAACCCGGGGCAAATATGACACGGGTGCCCTGGCCAGGACGCCCATTGGCGTATACGTCCAGATCAATGCCGGCGCCGTGCGGTCATTAGATGCCGCTGCGGTCGAGGCTGCGCTGGCGCATGAGTAACTACATCAACCACGTCACACTGACGACCGGCCATTGCCGCCGGTCGCCGCGTGATGAGGTGAGCGACGAGACGTTGGCGCTCTTACATCCGTGGATGACGGCGGCGATCGAGAGCGGTAATCCGATGCCGTTACCCGTGCCCGCGCTCGCGCATTACAGTGCGCATGTGCTCCGTGATCGAGGTGTGATGGTTACGGTCTACGGCCCGTTGGGGCCTCACATCGCAGGGCAACCCTATCGCGGTGAGCGCCTCGCGCCGCTCGTGACGCTGGGGATTGCCCAGCGCTCGCGTGAGGCCGCGCCGCTATGGCGGATGATGGTTGATATGTTTGGCGCGGCGGAGGCGGTCAAAATGCCGTCTGTGCCCTGGTGCGCCGTCGCGCTGCATCCGACGCTGCCGATGTTTCTGGATGCAGTAGGCTGGCTGGGTGATTTTGAGCGCTGCGTTGCCTGGGCATGGATAACGCGCAACCCGGCGCTGGCGTCTGTGCCGCCGGGCGATGAGGCCAAATAACCGGGCAAAACAATGGCACGCTGACCTTTCGGTCAAGCGCGCCCCCTATTGTTGATACCTGGCTTTGCTCTTCTGGCAAAACCTCAAACCGGCCGCCCAACGCCTTTGACGAGTCCAGGCCGTATTGCTCGTCGGCGACCGCATTGCCTACCGCTGGCAGGTTGCGGATTAATGTCTAGACAGCTCACCCCTCCGGATGGGGCTTCTTTGCGTCGGTACCTGTGGTATCAACAGGCGCTCCTCCGTCCCTAGACCGACATCGGACAGCGCAGGGCTTGCTCATGAGAGCGGGCGGATATGCCGCCAACCCCTTTATGCTGCGACCGTGTTGATATTGTACATAGAGAGCAGTCTAGATTACAGTAATTTTTTGAGTAATTCGGGTCAGTTAATCGTGGTGTTGTTTTTGCGCAAAACGGGTGTTTTTTAGAAGCATCTTTAGCGTTATTTAACGCGGCATGTTTTTTTGTCCAAAAATTCCACCGGCATCAAAATTTTTTGGATAAAAAACCCGCAGCCGTGGACAAAACGCGCGCTAACCTACACGCCGGCGTAGGAAGCCTTGAGCAGGATATTCTGTGTCGCTTTCGGCATGGCCTTGAATTTCTCCAGATTCGTGATCTGGATCAGCGGGCCATACATATGTTTTGTTAACGATAGGTATTTTTGTACCTCATAGAATTTTCCTGCGTAAATTGGCGCAATCGGGTGTTCCTGACCGTCCAGCTCGCCACGCTTGAGCTTGTCGTAAATTTCACCGAAAGGCAGTGGCGTTGGCTCGGCGCCCAGCCCTTTCCATAGCATGACATGCACCGGATTGGCCGGCATGACGCGCATTTTCAGACCTTTAATATCGTCCGGCTTGGTAATCGGGCGAACATTATTGGTCGTCGAACGAATACCGTTTTCCCAAAAGGACAGGCCCTTAAGTCCATGCGGTTCAAGCGTTGCCAGCATTTCCTTACCGAATTTGCTGTCGAGTACCTTGTAAGCCTGCTCGACCGACTCGAACAGATACGGAATATCGAATACGTTCAGACGCGGTTCCATAGCCGAGAACATGCCCGCGCCGCCCTGAAAGATGTCGAGCTCACCTTTCTTGACCATCTCGATCATCTGCGGCCCTGTGCCGAGTTGCTGGTCGGGAAACAGCTCGATATTGATTCGCCCTTTGGAAAGCTTATTGGCAACCTGCGCCATTTCTTTGGCGCCAACACCTTGCGGACTCTCAAGCGAGGTCTCAAATCCCAGCCGCAGTGTCATCTTTTCTTCCTTGGCCTGCAGCGGTGCGGTGAAACAAAAAGTTAGGGCCATTACGGAAACTAAGCTTATCGATTTCATTTTCATGCTCCTCTCCTGTGTGAAATGAACGCCTACGAACAATAACAAAGGTCTGTACGCCGGCCTCTTACCTACCGCCCTTGCTCTAGGTAAGCCATTTCATCGGCGTGAGCACCAGCGACGGAAACACCGTCAGCAGAGCCAATACAATAAGTTCCGCAATCATGAAGGGCATGACGCCGACGATCGCCTCGTCTATCTTGATCTTGGCGACGCCGCAGATGACATTCAGCGTCGTACCGACCGGCGGTGTAACCAGCCCGATAGCGTTATTGATAATGAAGATGACGCCAAAGTAGATCGGATCAATGCCCGCCTGTCTAATCACCGGCATCAGCACCGGCGTCAGGATAAGAATGGTCGGCGTCATGTCCATAGCCGTACCGACGACGACGACAATGATCATGATGGCGACCATCAGCAGAATCTGATTGCCCATAAATGGCGCGAGCATCTCGGCCAGTTGTCCCGGCAGATCGGCCACGGTAATCAGCCAGGAAGAAACCATCGCCGCGCCGGCCAGCAGCATGACGACAGCAGTAATCTTTCCGGCGTTGAGCAGCAGTCCGTAAAGCTGCGAGAACTTGATTTCCCGATAAACAACCATGCCGACAAACAAGGCATACACTGCCGCGACAACTGCGGCCTCGGTCGGCGTAAACACACCCATTCTCAGGCCAACGATGATAATCAGCGGCATGACCAGCGCCCACAGGCTATCGACCGCCGCCGCCCAGATCTGTCGGAAGCTCTGGCGCGGATGCGATTCAAGCTTATCCTTGCGGATCACCCAGGCCCAGGCAATCAGGATACTGAGGCCCATCATCACGCCCGGCACAATGCCCGCCATGAACAGCTTGGTAATCGATACTTGGGCGATGACGCCGAACATGACGAAAGGAATGCTCGGCGGAATGATCGGCGCGATGATGCCACCCGCAGAAATCAGCCCGGCCGAACGCGGCACGCTGTAACCGGCCTGGCGCATCATCGGAATCAGCAACACGCCGAGTGCGGCGGTATCGGCCGCTGCTGAACCGGACAGGCTGGCCATGATGATTGCTGCGATGACGGCCACGTAGCCCAAGCCGCCGCGGATATGCCCCACCAGCGCCATCGCCAGATTGACGATGCGCCGCGAGAGACCGCCCGCATTCATAAATTCACCCGCCAGCATGAAAAACGGCACCGCCATCAACACGAAGTTATCGGCGCCGTCGATCGTGTTCTGTGCAATCAGCTGCGCATCGAACATATCCATATGCAGCATCAGCGCAATGCCGCAGACCATCAATGCAAAGGCGATCGGCATGCCCAGTGCCATGGCGCCGAGCAGGGAAACAAGAAAAATCGTCACGACCATGTTTGCCCTACTCCCTATCCGCGATCAGCCGGGCTGCGATCAGTTGCGCCTACAGATTCATGTTCCGGAGTTTCTGCCGGCGAGTCCTCCGATTCAACCACCTGAATCAAGTCCGTTTCATTCGCCTGCCCGCGCAGAATGCGCCAGGTATTGCCAATCAGAATGATGGCAACGCCAACGCTCATAATCAGCCCGACACCGTAATGAAAGGCCATCGGAATTCCCGTGGCCGGCTTCAATGTGCCCCAGCCCACCAGCGTTTGCCGCCAGCTACCGACGAAAAAGAGGTAACAGACCCAAAGCATCAGCGCATTGCTCAACAATGCACAGAAAATTCTGCCGGCGCGCGGCAGGCGCACAACCAGCGTATCGACGCCCAAATGCGCGCGTTCTCTCATGGCAACGATAGCGCCGACAAAAATCAGCCAGAGGAAAAATAACCGTGAAAGTTCTTCCGATGCGGTAATACCGGAATTAAAGGCGTAACGCAGCACAACGTTGCTGAAAACCATAATGACCATCAAAGCCAGTGAAACGACGATGATGCCGTTCATCATACGCGTCAAGAATTTATCGAAAGATTTCATCGCGACCTTCAGCGCCTGCGGATTACACCCTCAACCCGCGCCATCAACACCCCATTCTCACACTCTGATGCACCGCAAAAGCCTGCGCATGGCGGCCTGCTTTCGGCGCCGGCCGCCATGCCTCACGGCTATTTAAGATCCTTGGTCTTTTCAAGCTCCGCGCGGAAAGCCTTGACCAGCTCCGGATCGAGCTGTGCGGCGTATTTATCGGTCACGGGTTTGACGGCATCGCGCATGCGTGCAATTTCGGCCGGAGCGATCTCGTTCAACTGCATGCCGTGATCGGTCATTACCTTGCGTGATTTTTCGGTCATTGCACGTGCCGCCTTGCGCTGCACATCACGCGCCTCAATGGCGGCTTCCTCGAAGATCTTTTTTTCGTCAGCCGACAGTGAATCCCAGAATTTCTTGCCGACCATCAGCATCTGTGGATTATAGATATGGCGGGTCGCGCTGAAATATTTCTGAACCTCGTAGAACTTGCTGGCATCCACGGTCGTTTCCGGGTTTTCCTGGCCATCGACGGTCTTTGTCTCCATCGCCGAGTAAAGTTCCGGGAAGGGCATCGGCACCGCATTAGCGCCCAGCGTATTGAGCATATCGACGTACAGCGGGTTGAGAATCGTGCGGATCTTCAGCCCTTTGATATCTTCGAGCTTGTTAATCGGATGCTTGCTGTTGCTGATGCTGCGATAGCCCTGCTCCATAAAGCCCAGACCGACCCAGCCCTTGGCTGGCATGTAATCCATCAGCTTTTTACCGAAGGGGCCGTCAAGCACCGCATCGGCCTGCTTCTCGCTGGCAAAAGAAAAGGGGAAATCGAGCACGACGAATTCCTTGACCGTGCCGACCAACTGCGCGGGCGACATCATCGAAACTTCAACCGTCCCCCCCTGCATCGCCGCAGCGACCTGCTGCTCGCCGCCAAGCGTGCCATTCGGGAAAACCTTGATCTTGATCTTGCCGCCGCTCTTCTGATTGACCACCTCGACAAACTTCTGCGCGCCCAGGCCTTGCGGATGGTCGATGGCATTGACGATCGGGAACTTGACGTTGCGCGCCTTGATATCCGCGGCTTGCGCGCTGCTAAAAGTCAGCGCCAGCGCCGAGGCCAGGGCAACGGAAAGGAAGGTTCTTTGAGTAACCGGGGTGTGCATGGCATATCCTTTCTTTATTTGACTGATGAAATCCACGGGTCGATTATCGCTCCCCTGCAGCTTTTCGCAAGGCGCGCACACCCCCAATTTTCCACAACCGGCAAGGAACCAGAAAGGGAGCGGGCGGGCGACATGATAGGATGCAGTGTATAGCATTGCCTTGACCTGCGACAACCACTCACGCCCGTAAAAACAGCCACCCCCCTTGTTTTTAGCCGACGAATATCACCACGTTCCCATGCCATGAAAATTTTGTTAACGACGACGAGTTTTCAAGACACCCCCGGTGCACACCATGCACTGCTGGCAAGCAGCGGTTTTACGATCGTCCCGGCGCGCGGCCCGCTCAATGAAGCTCAGATGCTGGCACTCATCGCCGAACAGGGGCCATTTGACGGCTTTCTCAATGGCGATGACCAAATCACTGCCCGCGTCATCGACGCCGCCGGCGACCGGCTGAAAGTCATCGCCAAATACGGCATCGGCCTCGATTCGATCGATGTCGCCCATGCGACGCAGCGATCCATTCCCGTACTATTTACGCCCGGCGTCAATCACACCACGGTCGCCGAACACACGATCGGCCTGATGATCGCCTTGGTCAAGGCATTCTGGCCGCACGCCCGTGCCGTCAAGGCCGGCCATTGGACGCGACATACCGGCCACAAACTCATGGGCAAAACCCTGGGCATCCTTGGCCTGGGCCGCATCGGCCGGGAAGTCGTCAAACGCGCCCAGGCCTTTGGCATGCGCTGCATCGCCTACAGCCCGCATTGGCCGGAGGACAGGCAGACGCAATTCGACGTGATTCGTCAGGCCACGCCTGAAGCTGTTCTGGCCGACGCCGATATCGTTTCCCTGCATATGCCATTGAATGACACCACACGCGGCTTTATCAACGCGCGCACGCTGGCCATCATGAAAAAAGGGGCCTATCTTATCAATACGGCACGTGGCGGGCTGATCGTCGAAGCCGATGTGGCCGCCGCCTGCCGGAGCGGCCAACTGGCCGGCTATGGCGCCGATGTCCTTGCGGAAGAACCGATACGCCCCGGCCATCCGTTCCAGGAAATCGACTCGATTCTGATAACGCCGCACATCGGCAGCCGTACTTTTGAGAGCGTTGAACGACAGGCGCTCTGCGCCGTCACCAATCTGATCGAATTCCTCACCGGCGGTAAAAACTACATCCAGGCCAACCGCTTTTGAAGGGCGTATGACTGGGGAGTGCTCTGAAACCCGCGTGAATAGGGCGTTTGCGGATAGGGTGCCGGGAGATGCCCTGTTTACAAGGGCTCCAGAGCATCCACCTTGGAGAAGCCATAAATACGCGGGCTTCAGGACGGTGGTTTCGGAAGCCAGCCGACCACCACACCAGAAACACACGACCAGCATACCTACATTCCCGCCGCCGCGCCCACCAGATCACTGCCAGAGTTCCCGCCAATAGGGCATTTTGGGCAGACATTTCGGAACCCCTTGTAGATAGGGCGTCTCCGGGCAAGCACCTCTGGAACCCTTATGGATAAAGGGCTGGCGGATAGGGCGCCCGGAAATGCCCTGTTTACAAGGACTTCAGGGCAGGGGCGCCGGAGAAGCCCTAAATACGCGGGCTAGCGGGCAGGTGTCCTGAGATACTTTAAATATAGGAATTGCCATAGCCTGCGCGCTGACTTCCACCCACGGAACTCCTCTTGATGCCGTTGCGCTGAGCGGCAGCGCGTCCCGCTGACTTTCCTACCTTCTTTCTTTATCTCGCCAAAGAAAGTCAGCAAAGAAACGCGACCCCGAGGCGCAGAAAACTCCTTGTCGCGGGTTTGCTTGGCGGCGGGCTTGATTAACTCGCTGCGCTCAGACAATCAAGCCCTTGCTTCCGCCAAGCTGCCCCGCGCCTGCGGCTGCGCCTAAGGGGTTTTTGGGTGCTTCGTCGTGATCGAATACGCGAAAGGGAATGCCCGCAAACCCGTGTCGATAAAGATGCTCTAGGTAGGTGCTCCGAACCCCGCGTGGATTGGGCGTCTCCGGATAGGAGCCTCTGAAGCCCTTATAAATAGGGCGTTTTCGGGTGGGGTGCTCTGGGATGCCCTGTTTACGCGGGTTTGCGAGCGCCCTCCTTTGAAATGCCCTAAATACGCGGGGTTCAGGGCACCCTTTCTGCGGTGCCTAAAATATAGCGGCTCAACTTTGCCAAAAGACAAGGCGGCGAGCCGCTGACAGTACAAGCAGTACGGCAAGGCGAGCCAACGAAGTATTTTGGCGAAGGAAGCCGCTATAGCTCGACTTTGCCAAAGACAAAGCGGTAAGCCGCAGACAGTACGTTTAGTACGGCAAGGCAAAGCCAACGCAGCATTTTGATAAAGTCGAGTCGTTGTGTAAGGTGATCAGGGCACCCCCTCTGAAGCCCGCGTGGATTGGGCGTTTCCGAGCATGCACCTCTGAAACCCTTATAAATAAAGGGCTTCAGGGCATGTGCGCCGGAGATGCCCTAAATACGCGGGCTAGCGGGCAGCCGTTTAACGCCGTTCGCAGGCGCGCCGGATGCGGGCGAGCGCGGTTTCCAGCGTCTCCGCCGTGCAGGCGAAGTTGAGCCGCACCCAGCCGGGGGCGCCGAAATCGACGCCGTTCGACAAGCCGACGCCCGCCTGTTCAAAAAACTCTGCGGGGTCGGTGACCTTCAGGCCGCGTGCGTCGATCCAGGCCAGGTAGGTCGCCTCAACGTGCGTGGTTGATAGTCCGGGCATGTCGGCAATCGCCTGTTCGACACGGTCACGCCGGGCGCGCAAGACGTCGAGCGCCGCCTGGCGCCACGGCTCGCCTTCGCGGTAAGCCGCTTCGGCGGCAACCATGCCGAGCACATTCACGTCCGGCACGATGCCGCACATGGCCTCGGCAAAACGCGCGCGCAGCGCCGGATCCTGAATGATGGCGAACGAGCAGCCCAGCCCCGGAATGTTGTACGTCTTGGAAGGGGCCATCAGCGTCATGCAGCGGGAAGCCAGTTCCGGATGCGCCAGCGCCAGCGGCGTGTGTCGTTTATCCGCGTCAAGAATCAGATCGCAGTGGATTTCGTCGGAACAAACGTAAAGATCGTGGCGCTGGCAAAAATCCGCCAGCTTTGCCAACTCATCGGCACACCAGGCCCGCCCGACCGGATTATGCGGGTGGCAGAGGAGCAGCAAACGGGTTGCGGGCGTCACGGCCGCTTCCAGCGCCGCCCAGTCCCAACGCCATTGTCGATGACCCGCCTCGTCATCCAGATGCAAAGCTGCCGTAGTCAAGACACGCCCGGAGCTTTCCGGCACGGCAAGAAATGGGGGATAAATCGGCGTCGCGGTCATGACATCGCCGGCAATCGCCCGGCAGGCAAGGCTCAATCCCGGTACAACGCCGGGCAGCCAGACCAGCCAGTCGGGGTCGACCGACCAGCCATACTGCTGGTTCAGGTGCGCCAGCGTTGCTTCGATCAGCGACGGCCACGGCTTAGCATAGCCGAGCACGCCATGGCCGATACGCTGGCGCAGTGCGTCAAGCACGGCGGGCGGGGCGGCAAAGTCCATATCCGCCACCCAGAGCGGCACAACATCGCGCCCGGCATAACGGTTCCATTTAAGCGAATCACCGCCGCTGCGATCAATGTGGCGTTCAAAATCGAAAACGGATGCAGTGGCCAGCGGCCCGGATACGGTAGTCATCGTGATTTCAAGCGTCCAGATTGGCAAATAACGGCGTGGAGAGATAACGCTCGCCGAACGACGGAATGATGACGACGCTCAGTTTGCCCTCGTTCTGCGGCCTTGCCGCCACTTGCAGAGCCGCCCAGACGGCCGCCCCCGACGAGATGCCGACCAGAATGCCTTCTTCGCTCGCCATACGACGCGCCGTGGTCAGTGCATCATCCGTCTTGACCCGAACCACTTCATCGTAAATCTTGACATTGAGCACGGCGGGGATGAAACCCGTGCCGATGCCCTGAATCGGATGCGGCCCCTTCTGCCCGCCAGAGAGCACGGGCGAAGCATCCGGCTCGACGGCAATGACCTGCACTGACGGTTTGCGCGCCTTGAGCACTTCGCCGACGCCTGTAATCGTCCCGCCGGTACCGACACCGGCAACAAAAATATCGACCTTGCCATCGGTATCACGCCAAATCTCTTCGGCGGTGCTTGCCCGGTGAATCGCCGGGTTGGCAGGATTCTCGAACTGCTGTGGAATGAAGTAACGCGGATCGGCGGCCGCCATTTCCCGCGCGCGACTGATCGCTCCCCCTATGCCCTCGGCACCGGGCGTCAGAACGAGTTCGGCGCCATACGCCTTGAGCAGCAGGCGGCGCTCGCGGCTCATCGTTTCCGGCATAACGAAACAACTTTTGATCCCGCGCGCCGCGCAAATCATCGCCAGGCCGATGCCGGTATTGCCCGAAGTCGGTTCCAGTATGACGGTATCGGGGCCGATTTTGCCCTCCGCAAGCGCCGCATCAATCATTGCCGCAGCGATGCGATCCTTGACACTGTGCGCGGGATTGAAAAATTCGAGCTTGACGGCAACCGTACCGCGGATTCCGGCCGTCAGACGATTCAACCTGACCAGCGGCGTATGACCGATCAGTTCGGTCACGTTGTTGGCAATTTTTAGGGACATGCAGGTTTCTCCTTTACGCTTCAATCATCCAGAAGGATTCAAGTTCCGCAGAATTTTGCGGCGCCAGATGAAATGTAGCCGACCTGCTGCCCTGAACAAAGACGCTTTGGTTTATTGCTTATAACCGGATAGCCTATATTGGGTCATTTACCAAGGAAAAGACGATAAGCGGGGTTGTCCGTTTCGTTCCAATGTACGTAGCCAAGCTGCTTGAGGAAGTCGCGGAATATTTTCATTTCACCCGGTGGCACCTGCATACCAACGAGAACACGCCCGGTGTCAGCGCCGTGATTGCGGTAATGGAAGAGACTGATATTCCACCCCGCGCTCATGCGGGAGAGGAAATTCATCAGCGCGCCTGGCCGTTCGGGAAATTCAAAACGGTAGAGAATTTCGTTGTCGACCTGCGGCGAATGCCCGCCCACCAGATGGCGGATATGCAGCTTGGCCATTTCGTCATCGGTCAAATCAAGCGCGGCATAGCCATTGCGACGCAGCTGTTCGATCAACTTGAGCGACTCGGCGCGCGAGGCGACCTGGATGCCGACATACACCTGCGCATCGCGGGCGTCGTTATAGCGATAGTTGAATTCGGTAATGTTGCGGGCGCCGATCAGATTCATGAATTTCTTGTAGCTGCCGGGCTGCTCAGGGAGGGTGACGGCGAATACGGCTTCGCGCTGTTCGCCGATTTCGGCGCGCTCGGCGACAAAGCGCAGACGGTCAAAATTCATGTTGGCGCCGGATGCCACGGCAACCAGCGTTTTGTCTTTCAGGCGATTGCGCGCAGCATAGGCCTTGGCGCCGGCGATCGCCAGCGCGCCGGAAGGCTCAAGAATCGAACGGGTGTCCTCAAAGACATCCTTGATCGCCGCGCAGATGGCATCGGTATCGACCAGAATCACCTCGTCGACATGCTGCTGACAAAGGCGGAAAGTCTCTTCGCCGACATATCTGACTGCCGTACCGTCGGCAAACAGGCCGACATGCTTCAGGCGCACGCGCTTGCCCGCTTCGAGCGAGCGCCTCATCGCGTCGGCATCGCGCGTTTCAACGCCGATCACCCGGATATCCGGGCGTAAGCGTTTGATGTAGGCCGCCACGCCGGCAATCAGCCCACCGCCGCCAATGGCGCAAAAAACAGCATAAATCGGCTGGGAATGCTGGCGCAGGATTTCCATGCCGATGGTGCCCTGCCCGGCGATCACCTCCGGATCGTCGAAAGGATGCACAAAGGTGAGTTTTTCCTGCTTCTCCAGCGTGCGGGCATGGGCATAGGCGGCATCATACGTATCGCCCGCCAGCACAACCTCACCACCCCGGTTTCTGACTGCATCGACCTTGATGGCCGGCGTCGTCGTCGGCATAACGATCACCGCACGACAGCCGATTTTCGCCGCCGAGAGCGCGACCCCCTGCGCATGGTTTCCGGCCGAAGCACAGATGACGCCGCGTTTGCGCTTTTCCGGCGAAAGTTTGGCCAGCTTGTTGTATGCGCCGCGCAGCTTAAACGAGAACACCGGCTGCATGTCTTCGCGTTTGATGAGCACGGTATTGCTGATACGCGCCGAGAGGTTGGGGGCAGGATCGAGCGGTGTTTCTATCGCGACATCGTAGATCTGTGCATTGAGAATTTTTTCGAGATAATCGGTAGCCATGACAAGGACTTCTTCACTACGGAAAACCGGGCGATTTTAACAGCCTGCCTATGGACTGGTTGAGCTTTCCTGCCGATGCGGGACTGAAGCATTCTGCTTCGGTTTTCTGACCGTAATGCGCAACCGGCCTGCCGCACGGAGAAACACCGGCTGAAACGAGCCACCCGGCGCGGCTCCGCGCGCAAGTCGGCCATAGCGCGTACCGATCCTGATTTGCCTGGGAACCAATGATGGATAACGCACGCTGCTCCGCCACCAATCGATGCGCCACTCACCCAGAAATTTTTTGCTCTGCTTTTATCCCTTTTTGCAAAATTTCACTGTTTTATAACATGCAAAGGAACAATGAGGCTGCTCACCTCAGTACGATGGCAAGACAGCACGATGGCACGAAAGGCCGATGAATCGAACATCGCTGCGCGGCCTAACGTGCACCTAATTCTTTACCGATACAATGCGCCGCACTGGAACACACGCCAGTCTTTTTTTTAACCACGCATACACATAAGGAGTTCATGTCATGAAAATCACTAAAACCCTGCTTGCCGCACTCGGCGCCGGTTCGCTCCTGGTACTTTCCGCGCCCGCTTTTGCTAAAGACGATCAGTGGTACTACGAAAAAAACCGCAGCCAATACATTAGTTTTGACAAGGCAGCGGAAATTGCCGCGCAGGCCGTAAAGAACGGGCGTGTAACCGAAGTCGAGTTCGACAGAAGCTGGAAGGGTGACCATTTCGATGTCGAAGTTTTCGATGAAAACGGCCTTGAATACGATGTCGTCATCGATGCCAAAACCGGCAAGGTGCTCTCCTCCCGGCGGGATGACTGACCCCGGAAACCGGTACAGGCCGGAGCCCTATCCGGCCTGTACATTTTTTGTGCCGCCCACTGCGGGTGGCAAACGGAGCGCTACTTGAAGTCGTCACGGAGATTTGCCGTGCTGCTGCATTCCGCACCGGGAATGCTAAAGATATTTATACCGCCAACGCGCGTGTAGTCATTGCGGTCGAACAGCTTATCCACATTAAGCTGAACCTGCAGTTTTGGCATGATCGGGTAGGCGGCCACGAGAGCGAACGTCGCGTAGCCGGCAGCGCGCACACCTGCCGAGGACTGGATATAGCCCATGCATTGACGCCGTCGCTCAGCGTAAGCTGATCCGTCAGGACATAGATCGTCCATAGATTGCAGCGATGGCGCGGCATGAGCAGAAAAATGCCATCATCGCGAATCGTTGCGGCGGTTTTGATATTGGTATCAAGGCAGCTGTAACCGGCATGAACACGCCTGTACTTCCACGCCAGGCAAAGGGTTTCGCGGTATTTGACACAGTTTCCACCGACAAGCGCCCGGCAGATATTTTTAGGATAATAGCGGCCTTTCGGGGCAAGCGACGGGGGTAATACCCGCATGGTCTACGGCGAGCTTATTCCCCACTTTCAATCACAGCCCCGTTCAAAGAAAAAGGTTTTGCATGAAACTCATCCGGCACATTATTGGAATTTTGTTTTCACCCAGACAAACCTGGCAGACGATTGCGGCCGAGCAGACCGACGCCCGGGGGTTGTATACCGGCTATATCATGCCCGTTGCGCTGATTCCCGTCTGCGCCAGCCTGGTGGGAACAGTCCTCGCCGCCCGCGCCTCCGGACAGACAGCGCCTGCGTCGTGGCTGTCGATAGGCATTGGTACGGTCGTCGGATATGGGCTGCTGCTCAGCATCATCGGCGCCCTGGCCTGTCTGGCCAATAAACTGTCGCCACGCTTCGGCGGACTCAGTGATCCATCAAAAGCCCTGCAACTGGTCGCCTACAGCGCAACCGCCGGCATGGTAGGCAGCGTTTTTTCCGTTTTTCCGGATTTCATCATTGCCGGCATGTTGGCGCTGCTGTATTCGTTCTACCTGATGTTTCTTGGCGCGCCTGCGATGCTGAAAACGCCGCAAGAAAAAGCTTTTTCTTTTGCTTTCATGATGCTGATCTGCTCCCTGCCGATCGGCGCGGTATTTGCGGGCATATTTAGCCTGGCCTTCTCACTCTTCCGGTAATCACTGGGCTTGCCAACCCGCCGACGGTATTGTCCTTCCCCTTATCGCAGCGCCCGTAGCGCTCTGCCGCGCCAGATCGATTGCGCCGCCCTGCTCACGGATATTCCACCAGCACACTTTCGGGCCTGAGCCATTCACCCAGCGCATCCAGCAGCGCATCCTCCAGCCGAACGCGGCAGGCATCGCCCAGTTTCAGTTCGCACAAGGCCTCGGCATTGCGGTAATTCAGGCACACGGGGCAAGTGCCATCCTGCGTAAAGGGCGCCAGCAATCCTTGCAGGCGCAGCGCGGCAGCGCGCGCATTGCCGCCGCTAGCCTGCCCGTTGAGGGTAATCCGCAACTGGCGGGCAAAGCGCGTGCGCGCTTCGGCCAATGAAAACAGCCGATCCGCGACGATGCGTACTTTACCCTCGCCAGCAAAATCATCGTTCTGCACCTTGCCTTCGACGACCAGCACTTCATCGACCCCAATGCGGTCCCTGTACGTCTCAAACGTTTCATTGAACACGGAGACTTCCAGCGATGCCGAAGCATCATCGAGCTGGATGAAAGCCATTTTGCCGCGCGCAGTAAGTTTGGTGCGCACACTGGCGACCAGCCCAGCAAGAATTTGCGGTTCCTTTCTGGCCTCAAGCCGCGCGAGCGGCCGATGCGCAAAGCGCGAAACCTCCTGCTTGACGGCATGGAAAGGATGCCCGGAAAAAAAGAAGCCCAGCGCCGTTTTTTCCTCACGCAGGCGATCGCGCTCCGGCCAAGGCGCTGCCTCGATATAGTGCGGCTGCTGCTCCGCCTGCGCCGCATCGTCGAGCAGGTCAAACAGACTGACCTGCAGGGCGTCGCGCTCGGCCTGCTCTGCGGCTTCGATGGCAATACCCACCGATGCCATCAGGCGGGCGCGATGGCTGTCGATCGAATCGAAAGCGCCAGCGCGAATCAGCGCTTCGATCGTGCGGCGGTTGACCAGCCGCTTATCGACGCGGCGGCAGAAATCGAACAGATCCTTGAACGCGCCACCCGCGTTACGCGCCGCAACGATGCATTCGACCGCCTGCTGGCCCGTGCCCTTGATGGCGCCCAGGCCATACCGAAGGGTTGCGCGGTCGACCGGCGTAAAACGGTAGCCGGAGGCGTTGATGTCCGGCCCGAGGATATTCAACCCGTTGGCGAGGGCATCGTCGTAAAAAATCTTGACCGTATCGGTATTGTCCATGTCCGACGACAGCGTCGCCGCCATGAAAGCCGCGCAGTGATGGGCTTTCAGCCAGGCTGTCTGGTAGGTGATGACCGCATAAGCTGCCGTATGCGATTTATTAAAACCGTATTCGGCAAACTTGGTCATCAGGTCGAAGAGTTCCTCAGCCAGCGCCGGATCGTAGCCTTTCTTCTTTGCGCCGGCAGCGATCGTCTCGCGGTGCTTGGCCATTTCCTCCGGCTTTTTCTTGCCCATCGCCCGACGCAGCATGTCCGCGCCACCGAGCGTGTAACCGCCGATAATCTGGGAAATCTGCATGACCTGCTCCTGATAGACGATGACGCCGTAAGTCGGCTCCAGCGCGTCTTTCAGGTCAGGGTGGAAATAGTCGATCTTCTGCTGCCCTTTCTTACGCAGAATAAAGTCATCGACCATGCCTGAGCCGAGCGGCCCCGGCCGATACAGCGCCAGCACGGCGATGATGTCTTCAAAGCGGTCGGGCTGGAGCTTTTTGAGCAGTTTTTTCATACCTTCCGATTCCACCTGGAAGATCGCCGTCGTATTGGCATCCTTGAGAATCTGGTAGGTCTTGGGATCGTCGAAGGTCAGCGCGTCCAGATCGGGGCGCGAACCGCTCAAATACTCGACGTAATCGACGGCCTGCTTGATGGTCGTCAAATTGCGCAGTCCGAGAAAGTCAAACTTGACGAGGCCGACTTTTTCAACATCGTCCTTGTCGTACTGGGAGACGACGGAAGCGCCGCTGTCGGCCGAGTAGAGCGGGCAAAAATCAGTGAGCCGGCCGGGCGCAATCAGCACGCCGCCGGCGTGCATGCCAATATTGCGCGTCAGGTCTTCCAGTCGGCCGGCCAGATCGAACAGCTCGCGCACCTCTTCTTCATTCTCGATGCGTTCCTTCAGCTGGGGTTCCGCCTCGATCGCCTTGGCCAGCGACAACGGTTTATTCTGTTCAAGCGGGATCAGTTTGGAAAGCTGGTCGCAGAAGGAATAGGGCAGATCGAGCACGCGCCCGACGTCGCGGATGACCGCTTTGGACGACATCGTCCCGAAGGTGGCAATTTGCGACACGGCGTCTTTGCCGTATTTCTCGCGCACGTATTCGATGACGCGTCCGCGTTTATCCTGACAAAAATCGATGTCGAAGTCCGGCATCGACACGCGCTCCGGGTTGAGGAAGCGCTCAAACAGCAGGGCGTAGCGCAAAGGATCCAGATCGGTGATGCCGATGGAGAAGGCCACGAGCGAACCTGCGCCCGAGCCGCGCCCCGGCCCGACGGGGACGTCATTTTTTTTACCCCAGTTGATGAAGTCGGCCACGATCAGGAAGTAGCCGGAGAAGCCCATTTTGATGATGGTCTCGATCTCGGTGCGCAGGCGGGCGTCATAGGTGGGGCGCTGCTGTGCGCGCTGCGCCGGATCAGGGTATAGCTGCACAAGGCGCCGCTCCAGGCCGCGCTCGGCTTCCGCCACCAAGAAATCATCGAGAGAAATACCCTCCGGCGTCGGGAAGACAGGCAGATAATGCTTACCCAGCGTCACCGTCAGATTGCAGCGGCGGGCAATCTCAACCGCATTCTCGATCGCCGCCGGCAGATCGGCGAAAAGTTCGAGCATCTCGCCCGTTGATTTAAAGTATTGCTCCTCGGTATAGAGGCGGGGACGCCGCATGTCACCGAGCATCTGGCCTTCCGCGATGCAGACGCGCGCCTCGTGCGCCATGAAGTCGCCGCGCTCAAGAAACTGGATCGGGTGCGTTGCCACAAGCGGTAAATCGAGTTCTGTCGCCAAAGCCGCTGTGGCTGTAACCAAACTTTCCTGCAACCGATAATGCGCCGAATCACGCGGCTGGAAACGCTGAATTTCCAGATAGAACGCTTCCGGAAAACGCTTCATCCAGTAACGGGCGCGGCTAGCCGCCAGATCGGCATGCCCCTGCTGCAAGGCTTCACCGACATCGCCCAACGAGGCGCCCGACAGGGCGATCAAGCCATCAAGAGGAACTTCGTCCAGCATCTGACGAGTCACTTCCGCCCGGCCGCGCACACGCGGTGCAAGCTGCGCCCGCGAGAGAAGCTCGCAGAGCTGTAGATAACCGCGATGCGTCCGGCACAGAAGCAGCAGGCGATACGGACGGTCGGGATCGGCCTCATTAGCCAGATAGACATCGCAACCGAGAATCGGCTTGATGCCGCGCGCCCTGGCCGCACTGTAGAACTTGACGAAGCCAAAACAGTTCGCCAGATCGGTCAGGGCAAGCGCCGGCATCCCGTCGGCGGCGGCGCGCATCACAGGCGGACATTCGTGATTTTTGCCGGCATCCAGACGCACCGTACTGTCGGTGATCGAGTATTCGCTATGCAGGCGTAGATGGACAAAACGCGGTTCGGGCATCCGGATATTTTACTGCCCTTCTCCGTACCCTTCATTTTCCCGCCAGACAGCGCAGAACGTTTCTTCTTTGGATGACAGTGTGTATGCCGAATTCTGCCGGATGCGTTACCGGATTTGGCATCTTAACTTGCGGTTTTCCGCCTTGCAGATTCCGGCATCGGTGGGAAACAACTGCTTACAGTTTGTTGAGGACAAAGGGAATGCGCTTCGATAGTCTGCGACGCTCGATGATACGCAATGAAGTAGGCGTGGATTGGAAATTAACCAAAGGAGAACAAGACGATGAAACCTAATAGAGTGCTCGGCGCCGTAATCGTGTTTTCACTCGGCGTGACCACTTCGGCCACTGCGCTGGCCAATGATACCGTCGTTGGCGCCTTGATCGGCGGTGCAGCGGGCGCCCTGGTCGGCCATTCCGTAGGCGGACGTGATGCGATGGTTACCGGTGGGGTTCTTGGCGCAGCAACAGGCGCGGCCATTGGCAGCCAGTCACGCCGTCGCCATAAGTCTGAACATTCAGCGCATTATTATCCGTACCCTCCAAATTACCGTTATTCAGAGAGAAGTTATTCTTATCCGGCGCAGCCCACTTATTATTACGAATCGCCCACATACTATGAGGCGCCGCCCGAAGTCTATTACGAGCCTCGGCGGCGGGGTCATCGCCATGATTATCGCTATCTCCCGATACCTGTCTCCATGGAGATTTACGACGACTGAACATTGACAGCCATTGATTACTGTGACCGCCCGCATTGCATACGCACCATGCTGGCGGTGCAGTGTCGTGAGGCTGCCCCCGCACCGTCATAGCGGCGTCTCCACAGGATACGAATACGCCAGATGAGTCCTCCGTTCCCGATTGACTTTGGTATTACCCTGCCTTAGCATCGGTCGGCGCCGGGGGCTGTAATCCGGTTTTCGATAATCGACTATTCGAATGGGAGAGATGGCTATCATGACGATTCGTTTTCGTTCTCTTGCGCTACCGTTGATGCTCGGTGCGTTGACGTTTGCTCCAATCGCTCAGGCAGTTGATGCTTCGCTGACCACTCAGCCGACCTATCGCTATCAGTTGATCGATACGTTTGAGGTCAAGGGGCGTCAGGGCGTTGCCAGCGACGGCAATTACTACTACGTCAGCGGCAGCAAAGCACTCTACAAGTACGACAAGAACGGCAAGCTGCTGCTTGCCAATGAGACGCCGTTTGACGGCTACCCGATTCCGGCCAATCACATTGGCGGCATCGACGTTTTCAACGGCGAGATTTTTGTCAGCGCCGAAAATTTCATGGACGGCGTCGGCAAGGATATCCAGATTGCCATTCACGATGCTGAAACGCTCAAGCTCAAGCGTTCATTCAGCTTCGAGCCGTCCAGCGGCCAGCAGGAAGTGTCCGGCATTTGCGTCGATACCGACAAGCGCACGGTATGGATGGTCTCCTGGGTGGGCGAGGAAAGCGGGCGTTACATTTATGAATACAGCCTGGACACCGGCAAATACCTGCGCAAGGTACATTTGCAGGCCGTGCCGCAATGGATTCAGGGCATCCATTACTGGAAGGGCAAGCTGTTCGTCACCGCGGACGACGGCAATGCCGACTTCGACGAGCCGGACAATCTGTACCGCATTGATGTCACGGACAAGACCTACGCGCATGTCGTGCGCGAGAAGATTTTCTCCGAGGTCAAACGCCAAGGCGAAATCGAAGCAGGTGGCGTCGATCCAAAAACGGGTGAATTACTGATCCTGTTCAACCGCGGCTCGCGCATCGTGCTTGGCATGGTCAAAGGTTTTTACCCTGGCTACGACAGAGAGATTTCGGAAGTCTACCGCTTCCGGATGACGCCTTATGCCGACAAAGCGACGAAGGCAAAGGCGAAAAAGTAGCCCGCCGCAACCCGCGTAAACAGGGCGTCTTTGAGCAGGCGCCCGGAGGTTCTTTATTTACGTGCATTTCCGAAGGGCTGCCCGCCAGCCCTTTGTTTATAAGGGTTCCAGAGGCACCTACCCTGGGATGCCCTAAATACGCGGGGTTCAGGGCACCCATATTTGAGACGCCAAAATATAGTGGCTCGACTTTGCCAAAAGACAAGGCGGCGAGCCGCAGGCAGTACATTCAGTACGGCAAGGCGAAGCCAACGCCGTATTTTGGCAAAGGAAGCCGCTATTTCAGAAAGGCGCGGGGCAGCTTGGCGGGAACAAAGGCTTGATTGTTTGAGTGCAGCGAGTTGATCAAGCCCGCCGCCAAGCGACCCGCGACAAGGAGTCTTCTGCGCCTGGGGTCGCGTTTCTTTGCTGACTTTCTTTGGCGAGATAAAGAAAGAAGGTAGGAAAGTCAGCAGGGCGCGCTGCCGCTCAGCGCAACGACATCAAGAGAATTCTCGCGGGCGGAGCCAGCACCGACAGTCAAACAACCCTTTCAATCCTTGTTTTTAGGTTCTTCCGGGCACCTGCTCGCTAGCCCGCGTATTTAGGGCGTTTCAAAGGAGGATGCTCGCAAACCCGCGTAAACAGGGCGTCCCAGAGCACCCTACCCGAAAACGCCCTATTTATAAGAACGTGTTCATAGTCTCTGCTGTAAAGTATCGTTATGAACAGAAAAGCCTACCCAAGCGATATAAGTCGCACACAATTTGCTACTCTTCTTCCTCTTTTGGAAAGTGCTCGCAGACGCACAGCACCGCGCAAAGTAGACTTGTACGATGTCTTTTGTGCCATTCTCTATCTTCTACGCAACGGCTGTGCCTGGCGTGCCTTACCGGGCGATTTTCCCAAATGGCGCACCGTTCATTCCTACTTCCAAAGATGGAGTGAGCCCCGGGAAAGTGGCATCAGTCTCTTTGAGGAAGCGTTAAAAAAAATCAGGTGGCCGCAGCACGTCGCAAGCAGGGACGCCATGAAGCAACCACTTTCCTGATTATTGATGCGCAGAGCGTGAAGAACACGGATACCGCCATGGAAAAAGGCTACGATGCTGGCAAGAAGGTTAGCGGTATCAAGCGACATATAGCGGTTGACACGCAAGGTTTGCCGCATGCCCTTGCGGTAACGACGGCGGATGTTACGGATAGAAAAGGCGGCCTGGTGGCATTGGAACGTGACAGAGATAATCTTGGTGCGGTACAAAAAGTCCTTGCCGACGGAGGTTACACGGGTCAGGCATTTGCTTCGTCGGTACAGGAGTTGATTGGTGCGGAAGTAGAGATTGCCAAACGAAACGAATTGCAGCGTTTTGCGGTATTGCCAAAGCGATGGGTAGTAGAGCGCAGTTTTTCCTGGTTGGAAAAGAACAGACGGCTTTGGAAAAACTGCGAGCGTAAGTTGAGTACCAGTCTGCAAATGGTAGTTTTGGCTTTCTTGGGAATCCTGCTACGAAGACTATGAACATGTTCTAAGGGGTACAGAGGAGCCTGCTTGGAGATACCCTATTTACGCGGATTTCCGGGCATGCCCTTTCGCGTATTCGATCACTACGAAGCACCCAACTCTCCCTTAGGCGCAGCCGCAGGCGCGGGGTAGATTGGCGGGAACAAGGGTTTGATTGTTTGAGCGCAGCGAGTTAATAAAGCCCGCCGCCAAGCAGACCCGCGGCAAGGAGTCTTCTGCGCCTGGGGACGCGTTTCTTTGCTGACTTTCTTTGGCGAGGCAAAGAAAGTCAGCGGGGCGCGCTGCCGCTCAGCGCAACGGCATCAAGAGAAGTCTCGTGGGTGGAAGTCAGTGCACATGCTTTAGTAATTCTTGTTTTTTAGTTTTTAGGTCATCTCTGGGTACCTGCCTTGAAATTCTTTATCCGCGCGGGGTTCGGGGCCTCTCCCCGACAGGGAGAGAATTGGAAAAACGCGGGGGCGGAAGCGCAGGTGCATCTTCAAAAAGAGGTGGCCTGAAGCCCGCGTATTTAGGGCATCTCCGGGGCACCTGCCCTGAAGCCCTTTATTTATAAGGGTTCCAGAGATGCCTGACCGCAAACGCCCTATCCACACGGGGTTCAGAAGTGTGCCCCGAAAGCCTCATAGCGGCTCGATTTTGCCAAAAGACCAGGCGGTGAGCCGCGACAGTACATTCAGTACGGTAAGGCGAGCCAGTTCAGTATTTTGGCAAAGGCAGCCGTTCGGCGGCTTAGCCTTCCACCCAGCTGACAAGCGGCTGCCATTGCTCCAAATCTTTGGCGATGCGGGCGGGCGGCAGATCAAACAGCGTCATGCCGTTGGCGGCAGCCTGGATATACAGTTGCGTATCACGCAGATAGGTCAGCGGCGGCAGGCCATACACGGAAAGAAAGCGCGTCAGTTCGCCCGCTGCACGCGTGCGCGCATCTACACGCATACCAACGATGGCGACACGGAGGCGCCCCTTGCGCACCCGTTCCATACTCAGCAGGGTTTCGAGAAATTGTCGCGTCGCCAGAATGTCGAACAGCGAGGGTTGAATCGGCACGATGACGTGCCCAACCTGACTGAGCGCATTTTCCAGCGCACGGCCATGCAAGCCCGCCGGCGTATCAAGGACGGCGCGCGTTGTACTTTCTGACGCAGGCGCCGGGTATCCCTTCTTCCCCATGGATGCTTTGCCCGGGTGCCAGTCGAGGATGGGCGGCAGTGTCGGCGGACGGATCGTTAGCCAGTCGCGTGTCGAATGCTGGTTGTCGATATCGCCGAGCATGGCGCAATAGCCGCGATGCGCGAAATAACCTGCCAAATTGGTCGCCAGCGTCGATTTTCCCGACCCCCCTTTCGGGTTAGCAATCAGAAAAGACTTCATGGTTTTCGTCCTGGTTAAATATTAGGGAAGCAGGACGGTCGATCCGGTCGTCCTGCGTGCTTCAAGATCGCGGTGTGCCTGTGCCGCATCGGCCAGCGCGTAGGTCTGGTTGATTCGGATATGGAGCTTGCCGGTGGCCATGAAGCCGAACAGTTCATCGGCCAGCGCCAGTAACTCGCTACGCTGCGTCATATAGTCCGCCAGCTTGGGGCGCGTCAGAAACAAGGAACCTTTTTGCGTCAGTAGCAGCGGATCAAATGGCGGCACGGCGCCAGACGCATTGCCAAAAGTTACCAGCATGCCGCGCCGGCGCAGGCAATCGAGCGAAGCCATGAAAGTGGCCTTACCCACACCGTCATAGACTACGGAGACGCCCACACCATCGGTGAGCGCACGCACCCGCGCCACGATATCCTCGCGGCCGTGGATGATGACATGGTCGCAACCGTGCTGGCGTGCCAGATCGGCCTTGAATTCGGTCGATACCGTACCGATCACCGTTGCACCCAGCGCTTTCGCCCACTGGCAGGCAATCAGCCCGACACCGCCGGCCGCCGCATGAATCAATACGGTATCGCCCGGCTGGACGCGGTAGGTATGGCGCAACAGATAAGCACTGGTCAGCCCTTGCAGCATCATTGCCGCGCCGGTGCGGAAATCGATGCGATCCGGCAGTTTCAGCAACACCCAGGCCGGCAAACAACGCGCCTGGCAGTAGGCGCCGACCGGCCCGCCTGCATAAGCGACGCGATCCCCCACTTTAAACTCGCTGACGCCTTCGCCGACGGCTTCTACGACCCCCGCGCCTTCTTGCCCCAGCACAGCCGGCAAAGGCAAGGGATACAGCCCGGAGCGCTGATAGGTATCGATGAAATTCAGGCCGACCGCTTCGTGGCGAATTCTGACTTCGCCAGGCGCCGGATCGCCAACGGTAACGGCCTCCCAGCGCAGCACCTCAGGGCCGCCGGTCTGATGAATGCGGATGGCAAAAGACATCAATTTCTCCGGAAAGGTTGCGGACACCCAGTTTACAGCCGTTCAACCGCCAAAGAAATATGACTGGAATCAAAAATAGTCGATGAATCTCCCGCTCGAGCGCATTGAGTCAAGCGACCGTGCGGGCAATACGGTTTGCCGCCGTACCGCCTTATGGGGAAAGAATTTCACCGACCATCAAGCTTTCCCCAGTCTTTTCGGGCAAGCTGACTCTGCACGGCAAGGTGCGGCTCGGAAGAACCGCCAAACCGGGTCAAGCCGTTGCTGCAGGAGAGCGGATCAGATGATCGAACGCCGCCAGCGATGCCTTGGCGCCTTCGCCGATGGCGATCACAATCTGCTTGAACGGCACCGTCGTACAATCGCCCGCAGCAAAAACACCGGGGAGCGAAGTCTGCCCTTTCGCGTCGATCTCGATTTCCCCGTTCTTCGACAGGGCAAGCGTGCCCTTGAGCCAGTCGGTATTCGGCAGCAGGCCGATCTGCACAAAGACCCCGGCAACATCGATGCGGTGTTTTTCGCCGTCGGCACGATCGCTGTAGACCAGCCCGTTGACCTTGCCGTGATCGCCGGTTACTTCCTCGATCTGCACCCCGGTAATCACCTCAACGTTCGGCAATTCGGCCAGGCGTTCGCACAACACGGCATCCGCGCGCAGTTTACTGCGCACCAGCAAAGTGACATGCCCGACAACACCCGCCAGATCAATTGCCGCTTCGACGCCGGAATTACCGCCGCCGACAACAGCAACGCGCTTGCCCTTGAACAGCGGGCCGTCACAGTGTGGACAATAGGCGACACCATGGCCGCGGTATTCTTTCTCTCCCGGCACGTTCATTTCGCACCAACGCGCACCCGTCGAGATAACTACACTGCGGCTCTTGAGCACACCGCCGCCTGCCAGGTGGATTTCCGCCAGGCCGTTGTCGCGTACGGTCAGGGACTTGGCCTGTTGCAGGTTCATGATATCGACACCGTAATCACGTACGTGCTGTTCCAGGCCAGCGGCCAGTTTCTGGCCATCAGTTTCTTTGACGGAAATAAAATTCTCGATAGCCTGCGTTTCGAGCACCTGTCCGCCGAAACGCTCGGCCACAACGCCCGTCCGCAATCCCTTTCGCGCCGCATAAATGGCTGCCGAGGCCCCGGCAGGCCCGCCACCCACGACAAGAACGTCAAAAGTCTCTTTTGCCGAAATTTTTTCGGCTTCGCGCGCGGCTGCGCCAGTATCGAGCTTGGCGATGATTTCCTCAAGGCTCATGCGCCCCTGCCCAAAAGGCTGCCCGTTCAGAAAAACGGTCGGCACGGCCATGATTCTGCGTTCATCGACTTCCGCGCGAAACAGCGCCCCGTCGATCATGTCATGGCGGATACCCGGATTCAGCACGGCCATCAGATTCAGCGCCTGCACAACGTCCGGGCAATTATGGCAGGAGAGCGAAATGAAAGTTTCAAAGTGAAATTCACCCGTCAGCGCCTGAATCTGCTCGATGACAGACTTTTCAACCTTGGGCGGATGACCGCCCGTCTGTAACAGCGCCAGCACCAGCGAAGTAAATTCATGCCCCATCGGCAGACCAGCAAAACGAATTCTGGCCGTGTCTCCCGGACACCCGACGGTGAAGGACGGCCGACGTGCATCCGCACCGTCATGGCGTACGGCCACCCGTTCGGACAATGCGCCGATCTCGTCGAGCATGGTGCGCATTTCCACAGATCGATCGCTGTCATCGAGAGAGGCGACGAGTTCGATCGGGCGTTGGAGGCGTTCAAGATACGCCTTGAGCTGGGTTTTGATGGTGTCGTCAAGCATGGTTCGTTTTTCCTGAAACGTATCGATCAGGCCGCGCTATTTACGTGCTGCGCACGGTCTCTAGAAGTTTGTGCCGGATATGCCGGAATTGGGACATGAAAAAGCTTGGCAGCGGAAGGTCCAAATAATCGGAAACTGCCATCCCGGCAAAACCGGAATGGCAGTTCATTGGCGGCACAGGGCGACATATGGCCGCCCGGCTGTTGAATCTGACGCCTAGATTTTACCCACCAAGTCAAGCGATGGCGCCAGCGTTTTCTCACCTTCCTTCCACTTGGCGGGGCAAACTTCACCGGGGTGCGCAGCGACGTACTGCGCAGCCTTGACCTTGCGCAGCAATTCACTGGCATCGCGACCGATGCCGCCGGCGTTGATCTCGATAATCTGAATCTTGCCTTGCGGATCGATGACAAAGGTTCCGCGCTCCGCCAAACCGGCATCCTCGATCATCACGCCAAAGTTCCGCGAGAGAACGCCCGTTGGGTCGCCGACCATGATGTATTCGATTTTGCGGATCGTATCGGAGCTGTCGTGCCAGGCCTTGTGCGTGAAATGGGTATCGGTGGATACACTGTAGATTTCAACGCCCAGCTTCTTGAATTCTGCGTAGTTATCGGCAAGATCCCCCAGTTCAGTCGGGCAGACGAAGGTAAAGTCGGCCGGGTAGAAAAAGACAACGGACCACTTGCCGCGCAGGTCGTCATCGGACACTTCGATAAACTTGCCAGCATGGAATGCGGTGGCTTTAAAAGGAAGCACTTCGGTATTAATCAGCGATTTCATCATCGTTCTCCTTGGTTGATGAAGGGGGAAATTGGGTAGGCAAATATTACGGGAGCGCATAGAATTAATCCAATTTATTATTTTTATGGGGCCAATAGCCAATGGCTATTCTGTATTTAATATTTTGGATGCCATTGCTGTTTTCGGTCCAAAACGTGTATGCCACTACATCTGTTTTTCCGCGTTAACTCTACTTTGGAACACTTTTCGCGGCTTTCCGGTAACGAGCGATGACACTGACCGAACTTCGCTACATCGTCACGCTTGCCAGAGAGCGGCATTTTGGCCGTGCCGCCGAAAAGTGCCATGTCAGCCAGCCGACCCTGTCCGTTGCCCTGAAAAAAGTCGAGCAGCGCCTCGGCATTACGCTTTTTGAGCGTTCTTCGACCGAGGTCCGCCCCACTCCGTTGGGCGAACAGATTGCCTGGCAGGCAGAACGCGTGCTGGAAGAATCGGCGCGTCTCGACGAAATTGCCGGACAGGGTAAAGACCCCTTATCCGGAACGCTGCGCCTTGGTGTCATTTTCACGATTGCGCCCTATCTGCTGCCGCGTCTGATTCCGGCGCTACATGCCCGTGCGCCACACATGCCGCTTTATCTGCACGAGAATTTTACGGTTCGGCTAGCCGAGAAATTGCGCCGCGGCGAACTCGACGTCATCATCGTCGCCGATCCCTTCAGCGAGCCGGGCATCGTTGCCAGCCCGCTTTACGACGAGCCATTTTGTGTCGTGCTGCCTTCCGGCCATCCGCTGGCCAAACAAAAGCGCCTCCCGCCGGAAGCCATTGCCGCCGAAAACCTGCTTCTGCTCGGACAGGGTAATTGTTTCCGCGATCAGGTCGTACAGGCATGCCCGAAACTTTCCGAACCCGGCGGCATGAGCGGCGCGCTGGAGGGTAGTTCGCTGGAAACCGTGCGGCACATGGTAGCCAGCGGTGCGGGAATCTCTGTCGTCCCCTGTTCGGCAGCCGAATCCTGGCCGCAGGATGAGACGCTGATCGAATATCGCCACTTTGTCGATCCCGCGCCATTCCGGCGTGTGTTGCTGGCTTGGCGCGTCACGTTTCCCCGGCCCCAGGCCATTGATGCTGTGCGTGAAGCCATTCGCAGCGCATTGCCGCCAGGCGTCCGTAGCGTGCGCTGAAACCCGATGTCTGCCCATGCCAAGCCATCCCGGGTATTCCCGACTTTTTCTTGATGCTTATCTGCCCACCAACGACCCACTTTCCGCGTTTCTTCCAGGGACATGCCTTGTGCTTTCCGGCCCAGTGCACGTATTTGAAAAAGGAAGTTCGAAGGCATTGACTGAGCCTCTGGCGGTAATTTGCGCGCAATCGTAGTACCTTCTCATCCAACAGATCGTGCTATTCACCGCCCATGCCCATGCACCGGGGAATGGCGCACTGTCGGGCAGGTTTGGTAACACTTTATCGCGGTTTTTTCTGCAGATGTATTGCGCCCGGAAGCCACTTGCCACAAAGCGCGAAAACACAGGCAGCTTAAGGCGCGGATCGTGACTTGCTTCTTTATACGGGAATGCGCACAAAGCACTTGACCCTGGACTTGCTTTGGCGTCAAATCCTCGTGACTCTACGATTCCATCCATCATAAAAACCATGCAAGCTTCAGACGAGGGGATTCTCGCGCGCCTGCGCAACAGCGGCATCGAACCGGGCGACTCGGACGAAATCCGTCTGCAAAAATCGCTGCTGGTATTTGCCACCGGCCTGATCAGCCTGGCCTCGACGCTCTGGCTGTTCATTTACTGGCAGTTCGGCCCGCAATTCTCTGCGACGATTCCCGTTATTTTTCAGTTGCTGCTCATCGGCAACCTGCTGATTTATCTGAAAAGCCGGAAGTTCGACCGTTTCCGGCTGACCCAGCTTTTGACGATCCTGTGTATGCCCTTTGCGGCGCAATGGGGCATGGGTGGTTTCATCGACGCCAGTGGCATCAGCCTCTGGGGACTGCTGGCGCCAATTGGCGCGGCGCTTATCGTCGGTGCACGCCCGTCGCTGACCTGGTTCATGGCCTATATTCTGCTGGTCGTGCTCTCGGGTATTTTCGACTTCTTTCTAGCCGAGGGCGCTGCACCACCGACGTATCGCCTCTCGATGCAGACGATGGCGTTCTTCTTCACGCTCAATTTCATCTCCGTGTCGACGCTTGTCTATCTGATGATCCGTTATGCGACGGCGGAAAAGCAGCGGGTCAGACTCCTGCTCGAAGAAGCGCACCAGCGCCTGCAAAGCGCGCAGGCACGCTCTGAACGGCTATTACTCAACGTGCTTCCCAGCACTATCGCCGAACGGCTCAAGCATGAAAATCAAACGATTGCCGACGGATTTGCCGATGTCTCGGTGATGTTTGTGGATATCGTCGATTTCACCAGAATGGCCGAAGGCATGACACCGCAGCAGGTTTTTGCCATGCTCAACGACATATTCTCCCGTTTCGATGAATTGGCCGAAAAACATGGCATGGAGAAAATTAAAACGATTGGCGACGCCTATATGGTGGCGGGCGGCATGACCAATGACCGCTGCGGCAACTACACCGACGCGCTGGTCGATCTGGCGCTGGAAATGCGCAATCTGTTGCACGAGGACTCACCGACCCGCCAGATGCATCTAGAAGTACGCATCGGCATCAGTACCGGCCCGGTCGTCGCCGGCGTCGTTGGAAAAAAGAAATTCATCTACGATCTTTGGGGCGATACCGTCAATCTTGCCAGTCGTATCACTGATGAGGGAGGCGCGGGCATGGTGCAAGTCGATGAGGCCACCTACCGGCGGCTCCGGCAACGTTTTGATTTCGACGAACCGCGGACAGTTTACCTGCAGGGTAAGGGAAATACGACGGTTTATCGCGTGATTGGCCACAAATCGGCTTAAAAAACCCATAATTCTGGGCGTTCCCCAGACTTTTTATTATTAATTACCTCTATTCGCTCATCGCCAGTTCAATGCGGCGCGTGTAGCAGGCACAAAAGTACAGATGGGCTTGTATGAGCTTACGTAAGTAGCGCCGCGACGCCTGTTACGCTAGGAGAGCAAGGGCGGCATCTGATATTTTTGATTATGGCCGCTGGTCATATGGCATGTTAGCGCCTCAGGCAACTGGATACTTTACACTCTGTAACGGAACGTCTAAATCGAACAATAGACACTTAGGGCGGTTGGTCGCTATTCTTCGCGCCATCCTATGAGTGATGTTTTGCCATACTAGTAGAAAGGATTAGGCCATGTATTCAGTCGTATGTAAAAACACGGGGCAAGTCTTGGCAAAGAATTTGACGCTGGACGAAGTCGATCGATGGGTTGCAAAAAACGAAGCGAAATTTGGTAGTATTCGTACGGTCGGCATGACGATCTTTGTTACTAATTAGCACTAGCGTTCAATACACACTCTTTTTACCCGAATTTTCTTCATCAAATAAAGCCGCCTTTGCACAAAAGCAGGGCGGCTTTTTTGTTTTCACCACCATGATTAGCGGGTACGCCTGGTAGTTAGCGATCTCGTGTAGCGGAAAACTATCTATATTCCGTATAATAATAAATACAGTTAGTTATGGCAGGCGTGCCGAATTAGTCAAACTATGTCGTCTGCTGTTGCCAAGGGTTTTCCCATACTTACTGTTTTACTGTCTGTTGGCTTTTACGCCAATCTTAATAAACTGAATTTGCCGAAAGGATTTCTATGCGTTTTTCTTCGCCTTTGCTTTTTACTGTCCTGGCAGCAGCGCTTGGACTGTCCGGCTGCGCCAATATGCAGATGGGTTCAACATCGGCCAAAACCGAAGCTACCGGATCGGCAGGAGGCGCCAATAGCCAGAATGCCAACAAACAGCTGGAACATTGTAGCGCGCCACTGGGCACCATAGCCGTTGTGGAAGATACCAATGCGCCTTGGTATGGCATCCTGACCGGCCAATATCATTTAGGATCGACGGTTCCTGTCCTTCGACTGCTGATTCAGCAATCGAACTGTTTTGTTATCGTCGAGCGTGGCAGAGCTATGGACAATATGATGGGTGAACGTCAGCTGGAACAATCCGGTGAACTGCGCAGACGTTCCAGTTTTGGTAAAGGCCAGATGGTTGCTGCAGATTATTCGCTCTCGCCATCCATTACCTTCACAAACGATAACGCTGGCGGTATTGGCGGAGCATTGGGCGGATTGCTCGGTGGTAGCCTGGGCGCAGCAATCGGCGGTAGTCTGAACGCCAAGGAAGCCAGCACCCTCCTGACATTGATCGACAACCGTTCCGGCGTTCAACTGGCTGCCGCCGAGGGCAGCGCCAAGAACTGGGATTTTGGCGCGGTTGGTAGTCTGTTTGGCGGCCGCGGCGGTGGCGGATTGGGCGGATACTCGAATACGGCGGAAGGCAAAGTGATCGTTGCCGCCTTCATGGACTCGTACAATAATATCGTCAAGGCGGTGCGCAACTATAAAGCACAGCATATCGAGGGAGGGCTAGGTACGGGTGGTCAGCTTGGTGTCCAAGGTGACGATGATGCAACGCCTGCGGTGCAGAAAAAGAGAACGTCGCGCAGGAAACGCTGATTTAGATTTGGTGTACCCATGCATGCAGCACATTAGGTGCAATATGCAGGCATAGAGAAGCAAGCAACATTAGCGCGCAGACCTGACACAAGGTTTGCGCGCTTTATCGTTTCTGTTCCCTCAAAAATCTCGTAATCGATGTAAAACACCGCGATCGCCCATGAACCTTACTCGTCGGCGATAGATTCAATTTTACTTTACCGGATCATGCCATCAGCGCAGTGCTATTTTCGGCTCACGCTTTGTAAAGCACTGGGCAGTTTTTCCGGTAATAGATTCACAGCTTGCACGCTTGACACAAATTAGGGTGTTTGGGATAGATATTTCATGGGAAAATGTATCTGGCCCTAGGGCGCGGCATTATGGTGCATACACCTGGAAAGAAACTTAAAAAACTTCAGAGAGAAGCCAAGATGCTGCCCAAAAATGGCAAAACGGCTTTAAACGGAAAATCATTGCGATTGTTGTTATGAGCGGTCATCTTTACATCGTCGCCGCCCCATCAGGTGCGGGCAAAACGACACTGGTCAGCATGTTATTGGCCAGTGACCCACGTATCTGCCTATCGATTTCAAAAACTACGCGCTCACCCAGACATGGCGAACAGAATGGGCGCGACTACCATTTTATTGACGTAGCCACCTTTCTTGCTGAAGTCGAAAATGGCGAATTCCTGGAATGGGCGCTAGTCCACGGCAATTATTACGGCACATCCCGACGGTTGATCGAAGCGCGTATGGCGGCGGGCTACGACGTTCTCCTGGAAATCGACTGGCAAGGCGCGCAGCAGGTGCGCAAAGTTTTCCCCGAAGCAATCGGCATTTTTATACTGCCCCCTTCGCTGGTGGCCCTGGAAGAACGCTTGGCGCATCGCGGAACGGACTCAGCCGAAACGGTAACGCGCCGGCTGGCCGCCGCGCGTGAAGAGATGCGGCATGTAAGCGAGTTTGGCTATGTTATTATCAATGACGATTTGCAACAGGCATATCACAGCCTAAAATCGATCATCGCCGCTTCGCGTTTGCGCTACAAGAACCAGAAAAAGTGCCACGCCGCACTATTTTCTGCATTGCTTGGGTGATGATACTGATACAAGATTTAAGAATTATTGTTATAGGACTTGCATATGGCACGAGTCACCGTAGAAGATTGCATCCATGCAATCCCAAACCGCTTCCAAATGACGCTGGCTGCGACTTACCGCGCTCGTCAGATTACCTCCGGCGCAACCCCCATGGTTGAGGCCGATCGGGACAAGCCGACCGTCATTGCCTTGCGTGAACTCTCCCAAGGTTTATATGGACTGGAAATGCTCAACCGCAGCAAAACCTGAATCTCGGAGCGCGAGATTAACCGGGAGCAGCCATGTCTGAGGATGCCAGAGGGCACGCCTCTATCAAGGCTTCTGCACCGCCCGGCCGGACAGGTGCGTCGGAATATCATCCCACAGATCCGGCGGTGCGCAGTTTTATAGCGTCCCTCTCCTATCTCAAACCGAACGAGGTTTCCCAGGTCATCGAAGCCTATCGCTTCAGCGAAAAGGCGCACGCGGGGCAAAAACGGATTTCCGGCGAACCGTATATCACGCACCCCCTGGCTGTCGCCAAAACCCTGGTGGAATGGCATATGGATCTTCAGGCCATCGTTGCCGGATTGTTGCACGATGTCATGGAAGATACCGCCGTCACCAAAAATGAAATCGCGGCGCGATTTGGCAAGCCAGTCGCCGAACTGGTCGACGGGCTGTCCAAACTCGAAAAAATTGAATCGCAAACCTATCAGCAGGCACAAGCAGAAAATTTCCGCAAAATGCTGATGGCGATGATGCGCGATCTGCGCGTCGTGCTCATCAAACTTGCCGATCGTTTGCACAATATGCAAACCATGAGCTTTTTGCGTCCGGACAAGCGGCGGCGCATTGCCAAGGAAACATTGGAAATTTACGCGCCCATCGCGATACGGATCGGCCTGAACCATGTCGGACGGCAACTCCAGGATTTATCGTTCCAGCACATTTATCCTCGCCGCTTCCAGGTACTGACCAAGGCGCTCAAAGCCGTGCGCGGCAACCGGCGCGAACTGCTGGCAAAAATCCTCAATGGCATCCGCAATAAACTGCGTGAGGCAAAAATCGAGGCGGGCGTTTTTGGCCGGGAAAAAAGTTTGTACTCAATCTACCACAAAATGGTCGAGAAGCACCTGAGTTTTTCACAAGTCCTTGATATTTATGGATTCCGTATTATCGTCAACGATACGCCAACCTGCTATCTGGCGTTAGGCGCGCTGCATAGTCTGTACAAACCCGTTCCTGGAAAATTCAAGGATTACATCGCCATTCCCAAAGAAAACGGCTACCAGTCCTTACACACGACACTGATCGGTCCTTACGGTACGCCGATCGAAATACAGATTCGCACACAAAGCATGCATCATGTCGCCGAGGACGGCATTGCTTCACACTGGCTCTACAAAGATAGCGAGGAAAGCGGTGCGGAGCTGCAAATCAAAACGCACAAGTGGCTGCAATCCCTGTTCGAACTGCAAACCTCATCGGGCGACTCTTCCGAATTCCTGGAACACGTCAAGGAAGATCTCTTTCCCGACGAAGTGTACGTTTTCACGCCGAAAGGGAAAATTCTGTCTTTGCCACGCCAGGCTACGGTCATCGATTTTGCCTATGCCGTGCATACCGACATCGGGCATCGTTGTGTAGCCGCTATGGTTGGTCATGAGTTGATCCCGCTGTCCGCCGAGCTCTCCAACGGTGACCAGGTCGAAATCATTACGGCGCCGAATGCCACTCCGAATCCGGCCTGGCTCGGCTATGTCAAAACCAGCCGCGCGCGAAGCAAAATCCGGCAGTTTCTCAGAACCCAGCAACAGGAAAGCGCCAGCCTGCTGGGTAAAAACCTGCTGGGTCAGGCGCTACGCGCGCACGGCATTTCTCAGGACAAGATTCCGACGGCCGCCTGGGACGATCTGGTCAATAAGGCAGGGAAAAAATCAAAAAATGATGTTTATGCCGACATCGGGCAAGGCAATACGCCGGCCACCGTCTATGCACAACGCCTGGCCAACCACGAACAGGTATATGCAGACGGGGAAAGAACGCCGGCGTCATTGGCCATTCGCGGCAATGAAGGTGCGGCCATTCAACTGGCGCCATGTTGCTGCCCGATTCCTGGCGACCCGATCATCGGCCTGCCGCACAAGCACAGCGGACTGATCGTTCATAGCCACACGTGCCCCGAGATTCGCGGAGTACAAGGCAACGAAGCCAACGACTGGATTCAGATGAGCTGGGCGCCCGAACCTGGGATCCTGTTCGATACACGCATCAAGGTCACGATCCGCCACCTCAACGGCATGCTGGGACGTATCGCCACCGCCATCTCACAAGCGGGTGCCAGCATCGAGCAGGTCAATATGGACAACCAATATCACGGCCTGACTTCGGATCTGCATTTTCTCATTCAGGTAGCAAACCGCCAGCATCTGGCTCGACTCATACGCCAATTGCGCCGCATCCCCGAAGTTATCCGCATTGCCCGCGAACAACAGGAGTAAAGAGACGGCATGAAAGTTCTGGTTCTCGGCGCGGGAGTCGTTGGCGTCAGCAGCGCCTGGTACCTCGCCCGCGCAGGACACCGCGTCACGGTGATCGACCGGCAAGCGGGAGCGGGGCTGGAAACGAGCTTTGCCAATGGCGGCCAGATTTCGGTTTCCCACGCCGAACCCTGGGCCAACCCACATACCTTGCGGCGCGCGCTGGGCTGGCTGGGGCGTGAAGATGCGCCGTTGCTTTTCCGCCTTCGCCCCGATCGAAAGCTGTTTGACTGGAGCTGGCGTTTTCTGCGCGAATGCACGTCTGCCCGGGTGCGCGCCAATGTGCGCGACATTCTTGCGTTGGCGATCTACAGCCGTCACAAGCTCGGCGAACTGCGCCGTGAAACGGGCATTGAATACGAACAGCGCGAGTGCGGCATTCTGCACGTCTATACCGACGCCCGTGAATACGCGGCAGCGATCGAAGCCGCCAACGTCATGCGCGCGTTCGGCTGTGACCGGCGTCCGGTTGATGCCGACGAATGCGTTGCCATCGAGCCGGCACTGCATGCGGCGCGACCCATGCTAGTCGGCGGCGACTATACAAAAGAAGATGAATCTGGCAATGCCCTGCTGTTTACCCAGCGCCTGGCACAGCGATGCGCCGACGCAGGCGTCGAATTCCTTTTCGATGCGCGGATCAGCGCGCTGCAAACCGGGCGCGACGGCAATCTGCGCAATACCGTCCTGCAGACGGCGGACGGCAATGCAGAAGCGCTTGCTGCGCAGGCTTACGTCGTTGCCTGCGGCAGCTACTCGCCGCCATTGCTCGCGCCGCTGGGCATCCGTATCCCCGTCTATCCGGCCAAAGGCTATTCGGCAACCGTCCCTTTGTCGGCGGACAGCGTTGCGCCCCAGGTTGCCATGACCGACGACGGCCATAAAATCGTTTTTGCGCGCCTGGGCCAGCGTTTGCGCATTGCCGGCACGGCCGAATTCAATGGCTACAATATCGAACTCAACAAAGCGCGCTGCCAGGCGCTGATACGGCGCACGCAAGCCCTGTTTCCCCAACTCAACCCGGCAGGAGAGCCGGAATTCTGGTGCGGTCTGCGCCCGGCAACACCCTCTAGCGTACCGTTAATCGGGCGCACGAAAATCTCCAACCTGTTCCTCAACACAGGGCATGGAACACTCGGCTGGACGATGGCCTGCGGGTCGGGACAAGTACTCGCGGACATCATTAACGGCAAAGAGCCGGCCATCCCTTTACGCACGATCTAGCTGACTCCTGTTCGCACAAACCGATGTGGTTCGACACGCATTGCCATTTGGACGCCCCTGAATTTGACGCCGACCGTTCCGACGTCGTCGCAGCGGCGAGGGCAAACGGCGTAAGCCGTTTATTGATTCCCGCCGTCAGTCGGGATAATTTTCTTGCCGTGCGGGCATGTTGCCGCCGTTTTCCCGGATGCTCGCCCGCCTACGGCATTCATCCCTTATACGTTCATCAGGCGCACGAAGCGGATCTACCGGCGTTGCGCGACTGGCTGCGTACAGAATCTCAGGGTGATTGCCCGGCAAGAGCCATCGGGGAAATCGGACTGGATTTTTTTGTGCCAGACTACGATGCCGAATGGCAAACCTATTTTTTTGCCAGACAACTGAATATCGCCGAGGAATTCGGCCTGCCCGTTATCCTGCATGTGCGCCGCTCGATCGACACCGTACTCGGATATATCCGGCGCTCAGGCATCCGGCGCGGCATCGCTCACGCTTTTAATGGCAGCCGGCAGCAAGCCGAGCAGTTCATCGCCCTTGGCTTCAAGCTCGGTTTCGGCGGCGCCATGACTTATCCGGGTTCAACTCGCATCCGCGCATTGGCCGCCAGCCTGCCGCTTGAAGCGATCGTACTGGAAACCGACGCGCCCGATATTCCGCCCGTCTGGCTGAGGGACGCCCACTCATCCGACACGCCGGCCAAGCCGCGCAACTCGCCCGAACAGATACCGCGTATTGCCGGCGTATTAGCTGAACTGCGTCACGAACCCGCCGCCCATATCGCCGCCGTGACCCGCGCGAATGCGAACGCCGTTTTTGGCTTTACCGCGTAATTTTGGAAAGCGGGCGTTTTTTCGCAAAAACCATCGCAAGATGGTTGTCGGGAAAATGAGAAAGCGCCATAATTCATGCGGTTTTCCGAATGCTACCGAGTCTCCCCAAGACCGTCCCGACAACGGGGTAGCCGCAAGTTCCGACACAATCCCCTTTTCACACGAAAGGATCATGCGTGAATACCTATAAAGCAGACGTGGTTGTTGTTGGCGGAGGAGGTGCGGGATTACGTGCGGCAATCGCCGTCGCCCAGGCCGATCCCGCGCTGAAAATCGCACTGGTATCCAAAGTCTATCCGATGCGCAGCCATACCGTATCCGCCGAAGGCGGGGCGGCAGGCATCAAGAAGGAAGAAGATAACCTGGACCACCACTTCCACGACACTGTCGGCGGCGGCGACTGGCTGTGCGAGCAGGATGTTGTCGAATATTTCGTTGAGCAAGCACCCATTGAGCTGACACAGCTGGAGCACTGGGGATGCCCATGGAGCCGTACGCCGGAAGGAAAAGTCAACGTCCGCCCCTTCGGGGGCATGAAGATCGAGCGGACGTGGTTTGCCGCCGATAAATCCGGCTTCCACATCCTGCATACCCTGTTCCAGACATCGATCCAGTTTCCCTCAATCAAACGTTTCGACGAATATTTTTGTATTGATATTCTGGAAGACGAGGGGCGCTGCCAGGGGATCGTCGCCATTGAAATGGCAACTGGCGAATTCACCCTTATCCAGGGAAAATCGGTCATTATCGCCACCGGCGGCGCAGGACGCATCTTCCGCGAAAGCACGCTGGGCGGCATCGTGACCGGAGATGTGCAGGGTGCGGTTTTCCGCCACGGCGTACCCTTGCGCGATATGGAATTTGTGCAGTATCACCCGACCTGCATGCCAATCACCGGCCTGCTGTTCACGGAAGCCTGCCGCGGCGAAGGTGGTTATCTGGTCAACAAGGATGGTTACCGCTATTTGCAGGATTACGGTCTGGGTCCCATGCAGGACAAACCAAAGAATAAATACATGGAACTTGGCCCGCGCGACCGACTCAGCCAGTCCTTCTATTTCGAGATGCAAAAGGGGCGCGTTTTCGATGATCCGGTACTCGGCAAACACGTACATCTTGACCTGCGCCATCTCGGCAAGGCGCGCCTGCATGAGCGTTTGCCGCTGATCTGCGAAATGGCCGCAACCTTCTTGGGCATCGACCCGGCCATCCAGCCGATTCCGGTACGCCCGGCAGTGCATTACACGATGGGTGGCATTGCCACCGACAACAAATGCCAGACAAAACTGCGCGGCCTGTACGCTATCGGGGAATGCTCGAACGTCGGCCTGCACGGCGCCAACCGGCTTGGCTCCAACTCGCTGACGGAGCTCGTCGTCTTCGGCAAACTGGCAGGTGTAGAAGCCGCGGAAACCGCCAAATCATTCGAATTCGGGGATACCAATACGCTGCTCAAGCAGGCCGAAGCCGCCCGTAACCGCGTGCTTGCGTTCAAGACACAAACCGCCTACGGTGCTAAAGAGCGCGTTGCCAACATCCGCAAGGAAATGGTGCAGGCAATGGAAGAAGGCTGCGGCATTTACCGCGAACAGGCCACCATGCAGAAAACCTGCGACAAGCTGGCCGAACTGCGTGAGCGTTTCCGGAACATTGAACTGGACGATAAGACCAGCGTTTGGAACACCGACTGGCTGACAGCGATCGAACTCGACCACCAGCTCGACGTGGCGCAATCCATCGTCTATTCAGCCATCAACCGCAAAGAGTCGCGCGGCGCCCACCAGCGGCTGGATGGTTATGGGCAGCGCGATGACGTTAACTTCCTCAAGCATTCCGACGCATACTATGTGCCCGGCGCCGCACCGCGTCTTGAATACACCGACGTGAAGATTACCAAATCACCGCCTGCTGCGCGCGTTTACGGTGCGGCAGGCGAAAAAGCCGATGCGGAAAGGAAGGCTGCCTATGTCTGAACAGAAATTCATTGAAATCGAGGTGCTCCGCTACCTGCCGGAAAGCGACGAAGCGCCGCATTCCGAAGTCTACAAGGTGCCTTTCACCAACGATATGTCGGTATTGCAAGGCATCCAGTACATCAAGGACAACTTCGATGGCACGCTGACTTTCCGCTGGTCGTGTCGCATGGCGATCTGCGGCAGTTGCGGCATGATGATCAACGGCATTCCCAAACTGTCTTGCGAGACTTTTATCCGCGACTATTACCAGGAAGGCCAAACCAACCGGATTACCGTCGAGGCACTTTCACATTTCCCGATCGACAAGGATCTGGTCGTCGATTTTTCAGGGTTCATTGACAAACTGGAAAGCGTCCATCCTTACATCATCCCCAAAGAACCCAGAACGCTTGAGGAGGGGGAATATATCCAAACACCCGCGCAGGTGCAGGAATATATGCAATTCACTTCGTGCATTAACTGTACGCTGTGTTATGCCGCCTGCCCGCAGTACGGCCTCAACCCCGACTTTATCGGCCCTGGCGCGATTGCGCTGCTGCACCGCTACAACATGGATTCACGCGATGGCGGTAGCAAGCAGCGTATGGAGTTGCTTGCATCCGAGGAGGGCGTTTATGTATGTAGCGCCGTCGCCTACTGCTCAGAGGTGTGCCCCAAACACGTCGATCCGGGCAATGCCGTCAATCTCAACAAGATCGAAGCCGCAAAGGACTACTTCCTGCGCTTTCTGTCGCCGAAAGGGGGTGCCCAGTGAGCAAACGCAAACCGTATGTTCGTCCGATGGAGGGGTGGTGGAAGAAGAATCCCTTCTACGTCGAATATGTGATCCATGAAAGTACAGCGCTGTTCGTCATTGCCTACGCTATCGTCCTGCTGGTTGGGCTGGTGCGCCTGAGTCAAGGCGAAACCTACTGGAATGATTGGCTGGCCGCGCTGAAAAGCCCGGTATCGATCATTTTTCACCTGATCTTGCTGGTTGCGATTGCTTACCATGCCTATACATGGTTCAAGATCATGCCGATCACCATGCCGCCCGTTCGGATCGGCGGTAAAAAGCTCGCGCCCGGCACCATTATCGCAGGCGGGCTGACGGCCGCGGTTGTCGCCGCTCTCGGACTGATCGCCCTGGTTGGGAGGATTGCTGCATGAAAAAAATTCGTAAGCGTTCCAATGCCCCCATTTTCTGGGGACTCTTCGGTGCCGGCGGCATGCTCTCTGCACTATTCGGCCCGGCGCTGGTTTTCATTACCGGTATTGCTGTTCCATTGGGCATCCTGTTACCGCAGGATACGATGAGCTACCCAAAGGTCCTGGCTTTCGTCCAGAACTTTTTTGGCAAGGGCTTCATCTTTGCCGTCATTTCCCTGTTCATGTGGTTTGCCGTACATCGCACCTACCACTCGCTCCACGAGTTTGGCATCCATGCCGGCATGGGCGCCAAGCTGCTTTGCTACGGATCGGCGTTCATTGCAACCGTCATTTCGGGCGTGGTATTGCTGAAAATCGGTTTCTGAAACAGAAATGATTCCTTCCAATTTCTATCAGCAAAAACAAAAAAGCCAATAACACACCTGCCCGCCCCGCGTAGACCCGCACGGGGCGGGTATTTTTATAGACGAAGCAAGCAACTATTTCTACAGGGCGCGCAAGCGATGATCGGCTTGCATGCGGAATAGCGCAGCGTGTCTTGGCGGTAAGTGCGCTGCATACGCTTTCCTACGATGACGCCGCCTCAATTCGCTCGATTTCTTCGGCAAGTGTTAGCCAGCGCTCTTCCTGGGCATCGAGCGCTTCATTCAGTGCCTTGAGTTCATTGCCCAGTACGGTAATTTCATCGACCGGCAGGCTTTCTTCAGCAAAACGGGCTTCAATCGCCTGTTTGTGCATTTGCAGGGTATGTAACTGACTGTCGAGTTTTTCCTGCGCGCGCTTGAGCGACCGCAGCTGCGCCGCGGTCTGACGAGCCGCCGCATATTCCCGTTTTCGCACCGCTGACGTTTGCTCTGCCTGCCCGTTTTGCATACGCGCCCGTTTTTCCGCCTCACGCTGCCGGCGCGCGTCATCAAGGAGAAACTGCTGGTAATCGTCGAGATCACCATCGAACGGGGTAACGCGCCCATGCGCCACAAGCCAGAACTCGTCACATACCGCACGCAATAGCGCACGGTCGTGGCTGACCAGAATCATCGCCCCTTCGAATTCGTTCAGTGCGACGGACAGCGCCTCGCGCGTGGCCAGGTCGAGATGGTTGGTCGGCTCATCAAGCAGCAGCAGATTCGGCCGCTGCCAGGCAATAAGCGCCAGCACCAAACGCGCTTTCTCACCGCCGCTCATCGTACCGACCGGCTGATACGCCATATCGCCAGTAAAACTGAACGTGCCCAGATAATTGCGCAACGCTTGTTCACGCCTCGATTCCCCCTCAGGCAATACGGTGTGAGCAAGCCGTGTCAGATGTTCGATCGGTGAATCCCGTGGCCGCAGCACATCCAACTCCTGCTGGGCGAAGTAGCCGATCGACAGCTCCTTGCCTTCGACCCGCCCACCCGACAGCAGCGGCAAGGCGCCGACCAGTGTTTTGACCAAAGTCGATTTACCTTGCCCGTTGGCGCCGAGGATACCGATGCGCTGACCGGCGGCGATCGTGCAACTCACCTGGCGCACGATAAGGCTCGGCGGTGTGTCTGCCGAAGCACCTACCGGCGGCAGATAACCGCAGTCGACATCGCGCAGCACCAGCATCGGATTGGGCAGTCCGGTCGGAGTATTGAATGCAAAGGAAAATTCAGCCTCGGCCAATACCGGCGCGAGGCGCTCCATACGTTCGAGCGCCTTGACCCGGCTTTGTGCCTGGCGCGCCTTACTCGCCTTGGCTTTGAAGCGGTCGATAAATTTCGTTAGGCGGGCAATCTGTGCTTGCTGTTTCTCATAGGCCGCTTGCTGCAACAGCATCTGCTGTGCGCGCAAGGCCTCGAAATCGCTGTAGTTGCCGCCATAACGCGTCAGCTTTCCGCGCTCGATATGCAAGGTGACGCGCGTTACGGCATCGAGGAACTCACGGTCGTGGCTAATGACGAGTAGCGTGCCTTCGTAGCGCTTGAGCCAGCTTTCCAGCCAGACCAGTGCATCGAGATCGAGGTGGTTGGTCGGCTCATCGAGTAGCAGCAGGTCGGATGGACACATCAGCGCCCGCGCCAGTTGCAGGCGCATACGCCAGCCGCCGGAAAAACTATTGACCGGCCGGTTCAGCTCGTCCATGCGGAAGCCCAACCCCAGAATTAACGCCTGCGCCCGGGCATGCGCATCGTGTGCGCCTGCGTCGGTCAGCGCCGTATAGGCATGCGCCATGCGTTCGCCATTACCGGAAGCCTCCGCAGCGTGCGCCTCGGCCTGCGCCGCCATCAGGAACGCATCCCCGGCAATGACGAAATCCGTCGCGCTCTGCGCTGTTTCCGGCATCTCCTGGGCAACTTGCGCTAGCCGCCAGACAGACGGTACCAGGCATTCACCGGCATCTTCGTGCAGCGTACCGGCAAGCAAAGCGAACAACGAGGACTTGCCCGCACCGTTGCGGCCAACCAGGCCAATCTTCTCGCCGGGGTTAATGACGGCAGAAGCCTCATCAAGCACCCGCCTGGCGCCACGCCGTAACGTAAGATTCCTGAGGACGATCATGGAAGCGGCGCACAGCCTGCACCGATACGCAGCAAAAATACAGACGAGACGTCCGAAAATTCAGGGCAGGGCGAGAAACACAACGACAATCCCAACCTCAAATGCGCGCAAATGCTTTATCGATTTCGGCACGCAGCGCATCATAGTTTTCAGTGACCGGATATTGCGGAAATTCGCGCACAACATTTTCCGGCGGATGAAACAGGATGCCCGCATGCGCCACACCGAGCATTGCCGTGTCGTTATAGGAATCGCCCGCGGCGACGACGGTGAAATTCATCTCACGCAGGCGCACCACCGCTTCCCGTTTTTGTTGCGGCATACGCAGGCGATAGCCGGTCAACATGCCGTCAGCGCCCGCTTCCAGGCTGTGGCAGAAGAGCGTCGGCCACGCCAGCTGGCGCATCAGCGGATGCGCAAATTCATAAAAAGTGTCGGAAAGAATGATGACCTGGTAATCCTCACGCAACTTATCGAGAAATGCCCGCGCCCCCGGCATCGGCCCCATGCTGGCAATGACATTCTGGATATCGGGCAAACCCAGCTGGTGCTGGCGCAGCAGATCGAGGCGGTATTTCATGAGCTTGTCGTAGTTCGGCTCATCGCGCGTCGTCCGCCGCAGTTCAGGGATACCGGTACGTTCGGCAAACTCAATCCAGATTTCTGGAACCAGCACGCCTTCCAGGTCGAGACAAACGATTCTCACAACACACTCCGAATCAAAAAGAAATGAACGAAACGAACGACAAGGCGCCATTCTAACAAACGCGCCGCCGCGCAACAGGCCTCTTGACGCCATTTACGGCCATTCCATGAGACAATTCGCCCTGTGCCATAAAGGGGAGATACTTTATGAGGTTTGAGCAGCATCGATCTCAACGAAATGCATCTGGTCATTTATCCGCCCTGCCGCCGGCACTGCTGGGCATACTGGTGCTACTGGTTACGGCCTGCTCACCAGCGGTTAAGCAAAAAGAAGCCGCGACCATTCCGCAAACGACGGAACAGGCCAACGCCCAGCGCGAACGCGCCGCGGCGATGCAGCAGGCGGCAGAAGAACGCCTGGAGGCCGAGCAGGCGGAGTGCTACAAAAAGTTCTTTGTCAGCGACTGTTTGCGAGACGCCAAGACGCGTTATACCGAAACCATTCTCCAGGCGCGCGACATCGACATTCCAGCGCGCGATTTTCTGCGCAACGTCCAGCGCATGGAAATCGAGCGCAGGGAGGCCGAGCGAAATACCAATAATCAGGCGCGCGAAGCAGAACAACAAAGACAAGCAGCAGAATACCGCCGCAAGGAACAGGAACGCGCAGCCGAACGCGAACGTCGGCAGGCCGACAAAGCCGCCCAGGCAGCCGCCTATCGCCAAAAAGCCGCCGAAGAAGGGCGTAGCCGGCAGGAGCGGCAGGCACGTCACGCCAGACGCGATGCCGAGCGCCAGGCTGAGCGCAAACGGCGGCAGGCCGAACGCGAAACACGCGTACAATGAATGGGCAGTTGACCGCGCTTCGGGCCAGGCCGGACACGGCGCCGAATGCGTTCCTGCGCTTTGCCATTCCTGTCATTCCTGTCACTCCCGCCATTTCCACCATTCCCCACGCTTCTCCATTCCGCCTAGACCGGGCATCCGGACGCCAGTCAGCCGACGTGCATCAGTGAACGAAAAGCCGCCGCCATGTCCCGCACTTTCGTCAAACGCTTGCCCAACGATACCGAAGGTTTTGGACTCGGCCAGTTTTTCACGCCGCCTACCATCGTCGACTGTATGCTGAAACTGGTACGCAATCACGGGCGCGTACTGGAACCTGCCTGCGGCAATGGCGCTTTTCTCGCGCATCTCCCCGGCGCCGTCGGCATCGAGATCGATCCCGATTTCGCGCCACCCGGAACACGGGTCATGGATTTTTTTGAACTCCCGGAAGAAGAACGCTTCGCCACAATCATCGGCAATCCGCCATACGTCCGTTACCAGGATATTCCACAGTCCACGCGCTACCTGACACGCAACAGCGTACTCGACGGCCGCGCCAATCTTTACCTCTTTTTCATCGAAAAATGCCTGTGCCATCTGGCACCGCGTGGCGAGCTGATCTTCATCACGCCACGCGATCTGCTCAAAGCCACCTCGGCCATCCCACTCAACCGCCGGCTTTATGAAGCCGGCACAATCACCGACTTCATCGATCTGGGCGATCTGCACCTGTTCGATGAAGTCACGCCAAACTGCGCTATCTGGCGCTTTGAACTTGGCAATTACGATCGGCGCACGCGCTACAGCGCGCTTGGCGCCGGGCAGCCGGCCACTTGCCTTGCGCAATTGCAGCGGGAAATACGGCGTTTTGCCGAAAACAACGGCCAGCTGCTTTTTACCCGAAACGATTATCCCCTGTCGCTGCGCGACATCGCCTTCGTCAAAGTAGGCGCCGTCTCGGGGGCCGATGCGCTCTACGCCAGCGAAACGCACGGCAACCGCGATTTCGTCTGCTCATCCACCGTTGCCGACGGCAAAACGCGCCGGATGATCTGGTGCGCACCGGACGCACCGCCGCCCGCCCTGCTGCCGCACAAGGCGCACCTGCTGGCCCGGCGCATCCGCAAATTCGACGAAAGCAACTGGTGGCACTGGGGGCGCGGTTATTATCAATCCGCCCTGCCGCGGGTTTACGTCAATAACAAGACACGCCGGCAGCAACCCTTTTTCGTGCATGATTGCCCGCATTATGATGGGGCGGTATTGGCAATTTTCCCGCATCGGCCAGAAACCGACGTCCGGCAGCTGGCGTCAGCGCTTAACGCCGTCGATTGGGCGGATCTGGGCTTCGTCTGCGACGGTCGCTTTCTCTTTACGCAACGCAGCCTGGAACAGGCGCCGTTGCCTGCGTTCTTTCGCACCTTTCTGCCAAATGACAGCGAAACATCGGGACCGGAAAAATCGAAGTCATGAAAGACATTCAAGCGCAAGCGCATTTTCCGATTTCGTCCGCCCCTCCCGTGGATTAGAAAAGAGACAGGAGAAATCATGGTACCCCACCTCACCACCGCATTGAACGGCCCGCTGCTTGAACTCGAAAAACGTTTTCTTGATGCTGCGCCCGACATCGAGCGCTGGTTGCGCAGCCAGTGGCAGGAACATACGCCGCCTTTTTACGGCTCGGTCGATCTGCGCAACGCCGGCTTCAAGCTGGCGCCTATCGACATGAACCTCTTTCCCGGCGGCTTCAACAATCTGTCGGCCGATTTCATGCCGCTGTGCGTGCAGGCGGCGATGAGCGCCATTGAAAAAATCTGCCCAAACGCCAAAAGTCTGTTGCTGATTCCCGAAAACCACACGCGCAACCAGTTCTATCTACAAAACGTGGCGCAGCTCGTCAACATTTTCCGCATGACTGGCCTGAACATCCGCATCGGTACGCTGATTCCGGACATCCAGGCGCCAACGCCGGTCGAGCTGCCCAACGGTCAGTCGCTATTGCTGGAGCCGCTGGTGCGTAGCGGCAACCGCCTGGGGCTGAAAGATTTTGATCCCTGCGCGATTTTGCTCAACAACGACCTGTCCGCCGGCATTCCCGACATTCTGAAGAATCTCGACGAACAATTCGTGCTGCCGCCCGTACATGCAGGCTGGGCAATGCGTCGCAAATCCAATCATTTCGCGGCTTACGACGAGATCGCGGACGAATTCGCCCAGCTCATCGGTATCGATCCCTGGCGGATCAATCCGTATTTCTCCGTTTGCAAACACATCGACTTTCACGGGCGTCAGGGCGAAGAATGCCTGGCCGATAGCGTTAATGTCGTCCTGGCGCTGATTCGCCAGAAATATCAGGAATACGGTATCGAGGAGACGCCGTTTGTCATTGTCAAAGCGGACGCCGGTACTTACGGCATGGGCGTCATGACGGTCAGGAGCGCCGACGAAGTGATCGGCCTCAACCGCCGTCAGCGCAACAAAATGTCGGTCATCAAGGAAGGGTTGAACGTCAGCCAGGTCATTATCCAGGAAGGCGTGCATACCTTCGAGCGCGTCGAGAAGGACGGCAAGGCCGGCGTTGCCGAACCGGTGGTGTATATGATCGACCGCTTTGTCGTCGGTGGCTTTTATCGCGTTCACGGCGAGCGCGGCATCGATGAAAACCTCAACGCGCCGGGCATGCATTTTGAACCGCTGGCTTTTGAGACCTGCTGCTCGCTGCCCGATTGCCAGCAGACCCCGGATGCACCGCCCAACCGTTTTTACGCCTACGGCGTCGTCGCGCGGCTGGCTTTGCTGGCGGCCGCGCTGGAAATCGAACGTACCGAGCCGTCGGAGGAGGCACTCTGATGCGCATCGCCTTCATCATCGACCCGCCGGATACACTCAACCCGGCCAAAGATTCAAGCATCGCCATGATGCGCGCCGCACGCAATGCGGGGCACGCCGTCTGGGTCATCGAACAGCCCGCCCTGTATGCCGCCGTCCCGCATGGCGTCTGCGCCGAGGCCGCCCATCTGGAAATTTCCGACAACGACGCCTGCTGGTATCAAGAGATCGCTCGTGAGACGTTATCGCTGCATGATTTTTCCGCCGTACTGATGCGCAAGGATCCGCCTTTTGACATGGAGTACGTTACCGCCACCTGGCTGCTCGAACGCGCCGAGGCAGAAGGGGCGCGCGTATTCAACCGCCCGGCCGCCCTGCGCGATCATTCGGAAAAGCTTGCCATTCTGGAATTTCCGCAGTTCACCGCCCCGACGCTGGTTGCGCGCGAAGCCGCGCTGATCCAGGCGTTCATCGACGCACAGCGGGATTGTGTCCTCAAACCGCTCGACGGCATGGGCGGCAGCCAGATATTCCGCGTGCGCGCCGACGACCCGAACCGTAATGTCATCATCGAAACACTGACCCGGCTGGGACGGCGCACGATCATGGCACAACGCCACATCCCGGAAATCAGCCAGGGCGACAAACGTATCCTAATCGTCGACGGCCAGGTCGTCCCGTACTGTCTGGCGCGTATCCCGAAAGCCGGAGAAACGCGCGGCAATCTGGCGGTCGGCGGGCGCGGCCTTGTACAGCCGCTCAGCGCGCGTGACCGTGAAATCGCCGAGGCACTGGCGCCGATGCTCACCGCACGCGGGTTACTGTTCGTCGGCATCGACGTGATCGGCGACTATCTGACCGAAATCAACGTCACCAGCCCGACCTGCATGGTCGAGATCGCCCGGGATAGCGGCTTCGACGCCGCAGCACTGTTGATCGCCGCACTGGAGCGCCACTGCACCCCATAGAACGACATCATGGTATCGGCAAGAATGCAATCCCTGAGTAGAATAGCTTTGGCTGGCGCGTCGTCAATGGCGACGCACAGGAACAGGAGCGGATATCACCACCGCGCCAATCACCGATACGAGGACATTTGTAAATATGGCACGCGCTGAAGTTCAGATCATCAACAAACTCGGGCTGCACGCCCGTGCATCAGCCAAGCTGACGCAACTGGCGTCCGGTTTCAGCGCCGACGTCTGGATGGAGAAAGGCACCCGTCGCGTCAACGCAAAAAGCATCATGGGCGTCATGATGCTGGCAGCAGCTAAAGGCTCGACCGTCATCATCGAAACCATCGGCGAGGATGAACAGCCAGCGCTTGAAGCGATCATCAAGTTAATCGGCGATAAATTCGGCGAAGGCGAATGACGTGACAATCAGCTTTACTCTGCACGGCCTGGCTGTTTCCAGCGGGATAGCCATCGGGCGAGCACACCTGGTTTCACAGGCGACACTGGAAGTGTCGCACCTGTTCATCACACCGCGCCAGATCGACAAGGAGATTGCCCGTTTTGAAGCGGCAATGGCCAAAGTACGCGCAGAACTCGAATCCTTACGCGAGGACGCCGGCAACATGACAACCGACGTCAGCGCCTTCGTCGATCTGCACGTGATGATTCTTTCCGACGCCGACCTGTCGGAAGCGCCCAAGCAAATCATTCGCGAGCGCCGCTGTAACGCCGAATGGGCCATCGTCCAGCAGATGGAGCTGCTGGTCGAACAGTTCGATGCCATCGACGATCCTTACCTGCGCGAACGCCGCTACGATGTCTGCCAGGTCGTCGAGCGCGTCGTGCGCGAACTGACCGGCCGCAATTCGGCCAGCAACCGTATCGCCAAGGCGAATCGCAGCGAGCCGCTGATCGCCGTCGCTCATGATCTCTCGCCGGCGGACATCGTGGCCTACAAGGATCACAATTTCGTTTCCTTCATCACCGATGTTGGCGGCGCTACGTCTCATACTGCCATCTTGGCGCGCGGCATGAGCATCCCGGCGGTACTCGGCCTGCACACGGCCCGTCGATTGATCCGCAACGGCGAGCAATTAATCATCGACGGTGAGCGCGGCGTCGTTATCGTCAATCCTGATTCGCGCATTCTCGAAGAATATCAACTCAAGAAAAGCGGGTTCGAGATCGAACGCGCCCGGCTCAAACTGCTCAAGTCAGCACGCGCCACCACGCTCGATAAGGTCAAGATTGAGATGTTGGCCAACCTCGACGAGCCGGGTGAAGTCAATGCTGCGCTGGATGTCGGCGCGGAAGGCGTCGGCCTGCTGCGCACGGAATTTATTTTCCTCGGGCGCGGCGGCATGCCCAGCGAGGAGGAACAGTTCGAGGCATACCGCAAAGTCGTCAAGGGTATGGATGGGAGACCGGTGACGATCCGCACCTTCGACCTAGGCAACGACAAGCATCTGGATTCGCCGCAAATGACGATCGGGCGAAAACACATCAACCCGGCATTAGGGTTGCGCTCGATCCGCCTCTCACTGGCCGAACCAAAATTCTTTCATGCTCAGTTGCGCGCTATTCTGCGCGCCTCAAAATACGGCAAGGCGAGAATTCTGATTCCGATGCTTTCGCACGAACACCAGATCAACCAGTCCCTGGCGGCCGTCGAACAGGCCAAAGCGAGCCTGCGCGGCGAACGAATCGCTTTTGACGAAACCATCGAAATCGGCGGCATGATCGAAGTGCCAGCGGCAGCGCTGACTGCCAGCCTGTTCCTGCGCAAGCTGAATTTTCTCTCCATCGGGACCAACGACCTGATCCAGTATACGTTGGCCATCGATCGCAGCGACGAGCAGGTTGCCCATCTTTACGACCCGCTGCATCCAGCCATTCTCCGGCTATTGGCGTATGTCATCGGCAGCGGCAATAAAGCAGGGGTGCCGGTATCGATCTGCGGCGAACTGGCGGGCGATCCGCACATGACACGCCTGCTGCTCGGCATGGGGCTGCGTGGATTTTCGATGTTCCCGGCACACATCCCCAGCGTCAAACAGCGGATCAAACAAAGCGATGCCGGTGCATTGGCGCACAGCGTCCGCCGCATTCTCAGGCTAGACGAAACCTCGAAAATCCGCGAACAGGTCGATCGCCTTAATACCGAATCCGTCTGACCCTAAAGCGATGCCAATCCTATGTACAGCGCTGATTTGATCGGTACTCGTAAATAGATTGAGTATCACCCGGTACGCAATTTTCTTGGCGAGACCTTACCATTAATGCGGAAATTTCTTCCTCCCATGGAAAATAACTTCCAAGAACTATCGAAACACAATGGAAGGTCGCCTATTTTCCGATACAGAATTGGCTAAATATTTTGCCCAACAGATCGTCGGTGGTAAAAGCGCCAGTGATCGAAGCGAGTGCGCGTTGGGCAAGGCGCAGTTCTTCCGCAAACAGTTCGAGTTGCGGCAATTGGCTGCATGCCTGGGCAAGATGTTCCCGGGTTTGGGCCAGCGCCTGCAAATGGCGTTCGCGGGCAATGAAAACATTTTCGGCTGGATGCCAGCCGGCAATGCGCAGTAGCTCGCGGCGCAGCAATTCGACGCCCTCTCCCGTTTGGGCGGAAAGAAACAATGAGACGCTATTGCCGTTTTCCTGACGTTCGGCACGGCAATCGTCTTTTTCGACAAGATCGATCTTGTTGTGAATGATCAAATGCGCAGGTTGCTGCGGCAGGCGCGCAAGGATTTTTCGGTCGCTTTCGCTAACGCCCGATCGGCTGTCGACAAGCAGGATAATGGCATCGGCACGGTTGATTTCTCGCCAGGCGCGGTCAATGCCGATCCGTTCGACTTCATCATCCGTATCACGCAGGCCGGCGGTATCGATGATATGCAGCGGAATGCCCTCGATATGCAGAGTTCCACTGACGATATCGCGCGTGGTGCCGGCGATTGGCGTAACAATGGCCAATTCGTCGCCAATCAGACAGTTGAGTAGACTTGATTTACCGACATTCGGCTGGCCAACGATGACAACATGTAATCCTTCTTGCAGCAAACGGCCTTGCCGGGCGCGGTCAAATACGGCATCGAGGTGATTTTGTAACTCTTCGAGCTGGCCAAATGCATTGGCAGACTCCAGAAAATCGATTTCCTCGCCGGGAAAATCAAGCGTGGCTTCGGTAAGTGCTTGCAACCGGGTTAGCGCGTCGAGTAATTCATCAATTTCCCGTGAAAATTCGCCTTGTAAAGAGCGTGCGGCGCTGCGGGCGGCGGCGGCACTGGCGGCGTCGATGAGATCGGCAACCGCTTCGGCTTGCGTTAAATCGATCTTGCCATTGAGGTAGGCGCGTCGCGTAAATTCTCCCGGCTCGGCAAGCCGGGCGCCCAGATCCAGGCAGCGCCTCAGCAGCAAATTGAGGACAATTGGCCCACCGTGACCGTGCAGCTCAATGACATCTTCGCCGGTAAAGGAATGCGGTGCGGGAAAATAAAGTATCAAGCCGCTGTCAATCGGCGATTGATCAGCGGCACGAAAGCTGGTTAGTGCCGCCATACGCGGCGACGGGAGACTACCGCACAGTTGCCGGGCAAATTCGGCGAGATTCTGCCCGGATATCCTGACGATACCGACACCGCCCCGCCCGGCAGCGGTTGCAATGGCGGCAATGGTTTCGGACGGATAGCGTAGGGTGTTCATGCATCTTTGTCAGTACAAAAAAACGGGCGGCTAAAGCGATGCTTCAACCGCCCCGATTTTTTCACCATACGTTCCAGAACAGCCGTCCCGCTGCTTCAGGCCTTGGTATCGTTGGCCGCCTTGTTGCCGCTTTCGATCATCCGCGTGATCTGCCATTGCTGGACAATGGAAAAAATGTTATTGACGACCCAGTACAGAACCAGCCCAGCCGGGAAGAAAAGGAACATAAAACCAAATATCAGCGGCATCATCAGCATGACCTTGGCTTGCATCGGGTCAGGCGGCGTCGGGTTTAGTTTGGTCTGGATAAACATGGTGACAGCCATGATGATCGGTAGAACGTAGTACGGGTCTTTGGAAGAGAGATCCTTGATCCAGAAAATCCACGGCGCATCTCGCATTTCAACCGCGCCCAGGAGCGCCCAATATAGGGCGAGAAATACCGGAATCTGGATCAGGATCGGCAGACAGCCGCCCAGCGGATTAATTTTTTCGGTACGGTAAAAATTCATCAGTTCCTGGTTGAGGCGCTGTTTGTCATCGCCATAGCGCTCTCTGAGCGCATTCATACGAGGTGCCACCGCCTTCATTTTAGCCATCGACTTATAACTTGCCGCCGAGAGCGGGAAGAACAGCAGCTTGATGATGATAGTCAGGATGATGATTGCCCACCCCCAGTTGCCGACCAGTTTGTGGATCATTTCTAGACACCAGAAAATCGGGGCGGCGACGATGGTTAGCCAGCCGTAATCGACCACCAGCGCCAAACCTTTTGCACCGATACCGCCTTCTGCAACCGGCTTGGCAAGCTGATTGAGGATGGACTGAATCTGCGGCCCGGCGTAGAGCGAAACTGATCGGCTAGTTTTTTCGCCCGGAGCAACCTGCGGCATCGGCACGATCACGCCTGCTGAAATATCGGCGCCCAGCTTGCGAACGAAATATTCGCGGGGTAGATTTTCTTGCGGAATCCACGCTGAGACAAAATAATGCTGGACCATGGCAATCCAGCCGTCATTGGCTTTCTCGATAAATTTTGCCTTGCCTTTTTCGATGTCTTCAAAACTGATTTTTTGGTATTTTTCCTGCTCGGAATACACAGCCGGGCCGGTAAAAATTTTCGCCATGCCGCTCTCCCCATCAGGCGTCACCGTATCTCGCTGTAATTGATAGTAAGCATGAGCGGAAAGTGTTTTTTGGCTGCCATTGTCAATTTCTTGCGTGACATCGATCAGGTAGCTGCCACGAGTAAAGGTGTAAATTTTGGTGACCTTAACGCCGCCTGTTGTCGCTTCCAGACGCAGTTGCACGGTTTTATCATCAGCACCCAGCTCGCGTGGCCCGGCAAGCGCTGAGAATTGTGTTTTGTGATTCGCCAGTCCTTCACCGATCAAGCCACTTTGTGCGACGTAGTGATGTTTCGGCTCAAACAACGCAAATACCTTGTTTTTATCGTCGACAGTTTTATAGTCGTTGAGTAGAAGCTCGACAATGTCGCCGCCTTGAAGAGAAATTTTAGCCGTCAGCAAGTCAGTCTTGATGGTAATCGCTTCCGATACTTTATTTTCACCGGCGGGCAAAGCTTCGGGAATGGCCTCGGGCGCCGGATTCCCGGACGGAGCAGATGGCGTGGGCACAACACTACCTTGAGTTGCCGTTTGCGTTTGCGCTTGCGTTACCGGCGCGGGAAGACGATTTTGCTTTTGCCATGCATCCCACAACATAAATAGGGAAATAAAAAAAATCACTAATAAAATCAGTCTCTTATTATCCATTGAGGTCTATTTTCGGAAATCATGGAACAGGGTCGAAACCACCCGGATTCCACGGATGGCAACGAAAGATACGGGCGACTCCCAAGCAAATTCCTTTAAAAACGCCATGCTTTTCAATGGCTTCTGATGTGTATTCAGAACAGCTTGGAACAAACCGGCAACGTTGTCCGAGCATCGGACTGACGACCAGACGGTAAAAACGAATCATGAGCAGAATCATGTTTTTCATTGGTTTACCAAGAATTCGACATGGTTTTTTGCATCAGATTGCGAATCTCCTTTGCCAGCGCTTTTCGATCGAGCGAGTCGGGGCGATTTACCAATCGTAAAACCAAGTCTCTTGGCATCAGACGGGGACGCAGCACACGGAAGCTTTCTCTTGCAAGACGCCGTATTAGATTACGATCAATGGCGCGACGTAACAATCGCTTGGCAACAACCAGTCCGAGCCGGGCACCATCTCCCACATCGGAAGAAGAACGGATCCGGTAATGCAACAGGAAATGCTGACTTTTCAGAGCTTTCCTGAAACCAAAAACGGATGAATATTCATCCGTTTTTGTCAATCGATACTGTCGTGGAAAACCCAGCCTGTCTGGGGCTAAGGATGGGACCATAGCTTCCGATTTTGACTCGTGCAGTTGTTTGATCCGCAGATACTAAGCCTAGACCGCTAGGCGATGGCGCCCCTTGGCGCGCCGAGCGCGGATGACAGCCCGACCGCTGCGGGTTGACATGCGGACAAGAAAACCATGAGTGCGTTTACGGCGGATGACAGATGGCTGATAAGTACGTTTCATGAGCAAACCTTCAGTTTTCGTTACAGTGAAAGTTTCGCATTAAACATTGATAGTTCATTGTTTGTCAAGAATTATTTAAAAATCCTAAATTTTTTACCATGTCACCTTGTGGATAACTATTTTCTAACAGGTTAAAATAATAGGACTGGTTTGGATACCCCAGCCGAGTTATCTCGTGGACCAAGAAAACACTTATCCCTAATGCATGCGATTAATAGTTTTTGGGCTTTTTGTTTGAATCAGTTCGAACAAGAACTTCCTCCCCAGCAATTTAATACCTGGATACGTCCGCTTCGTCTCGAAGGCGAGGGGGAGCCTGAAAATGGTTTACGCCTATTAGCGCCAAATGGTTTCATTCTCAAATGGACAAAGGAACGTTACCTTACTCGCATTGAAGAATTAGCCCTGACTTTTTTCTCTTCCCCCGTTTCAATTTCCTTACTGGTGGCAGAAAACTCCATCAGACCACCATTGCTAGAAAAACATATAGTATCTGATACTGCTTCCACCATTAAATCTACTATCGTTGATGTAATTACGACAGAAAAAAACGAAAAAATGTCTGTTGAAAAACTGGCTTTTTATGAAAAAACCCGTTTAATTCTTAATTTTACCTTTGAAAACTTAATTGTTGGCAGAGCAAATGAACTGGCACGTGCAGCTGCAATACAAGTTGCTCGTAATCCAGGTGATTCAACATATAATCCATTATTTATTTATGGTAGCACTGGTTTGGGTAAAACCCATCTTATGCATGCCATTGGTAATTATATTTTACAATATAGCCCACAAACTATTGTACGTTATGTACATGCGGAAGATTATTACTCTGATGTAGTTCGTGCTTATCAGAAAAAATCTTTTGATAGTTTCAAGAAATATTACCGCTCACTTGATGTTTTACTTCTTGATGATGTTCAATTCCTAAATGGAAAAAACCGGACACAAGAAGAACTTTTCTTTGTTTTTAATACACTGATTGAATCTCATAAACAAATTGTTATTAGTTGTGATACTTACCCAAAAGATATTTCAGGCCTTGATGATCGGCTGATTACTCGCTTTGACTGGGGGTTGACTGTTCAAATTGAACCACCAGAAACTGAAATGCGGGTAGCAATTTTAAAAAAGAAGGCAGAAATTGATAAGATTACTTTGAGTGATGATGTTGCTTTTTACATCGCTAAACATTTACGGTCTAACGTCCGAGAACTTGAAGGTGCTTTAAAAAAAGTAATTGCATTCGCTTCGTTTCATATGCGAAAAATTGATCTTGATCTAGCTAAAGAGTCACTTAAAGATTTAATTGGTGCAGTTAATCGGCAGATTACTATAGAAAATATTCAAAGAACAGTTGCTGAATACTTTAAAATAAAAGTTTCTGATTTATTTTCATCAAAACGTTCACGCTCAATTGTTAGGCCAAGACAAGTAGCCATGTGGCTTGCTAAAAATCTTACCTCAAAAAGCTACCCATCAATTGGTGAATCTTTTGGTGGTCGTGATCATACGACCGTATTACATGCTGTCCGAACAATCGAAAGTTTACGTACAGAAGATAATAATCTAAATCATGATTTACATGTTTTACAACAGATATTGAAAGGATAAATAAAAAATTATGCACTATGTGAATAAGCTAATACTTTAGTATGTGTATAACATGTTAATATAGAAAAAATTATTCAAAAAAATATATTTATCCAATATTTATCCACAGTAATATACATGAGTTTTTCATGTTTATATCTAGTTTATAACTAATTGAATTATAATGTATATATTTAGATATTCACAGTTTTTACCGATACTTAATTAATATAGGATTTATATATATATGTTACTTATCAAAAGTCAGCGTGATATGCTTTTATCTCCATTATTGTCTGTTTCTGGTATTGTTGAAAAACGGCATACTTTACCTATACTTTCCAATGTTTTACTGGAAAAAATAGGAGATCGATTAACTTTTTTAGCAACAGATATAGAAATCCAAATAACAACAATAATGAATGGGGCAATAGGAGAAAACGACGGTGCTGTGACAGTTAGCGCTAAAAAACTTCAAGATATTCTTCGTTTACTCCCAGAAAATAGTGAGGTTAGTTTAAGTCTTGATGAGAATCGTTTGTTGATCCGAACAGAGAAAAGTCGTTTTAGTTTACAAACATTGCCTGCATCAGACTTTCCGCGTATGGTAATTTCTGAGGATAACTCCAAGAAAATTACAGTAACACAGAAACAATTTCGCCATTTACTTGGACAAACGCAATTTGCTATGGCGACCCAGGATGTTCGCTATTATCTTAATGGTTTACTATTGCTTATTGACGGAAAGAATTTACGGGCTGTGGCGACTGATGGTCACCGCTTAGCTTATGCTAGTATGGTATTAGATATTGAAGATGAATTTGAGTTACCTTACAAAGAATTTATTTTGCCGCGTAAAACAGTGCTTGAACTTAGTCGTCAGCTTGATGATTCTGATGAACTTTTACATATTGAACTGGCAAGCAACCAAATTCATTTTCAATTTAAACAAATTGACCTTGTTTCTAAATTAATTGATGGAAAATTTCCTGATTATGAACGTGTAATTCCTGCTTCATTAAAAAGTACAATTGTGCTTAATCGTACTGAGTTATATCAGTCAATGATTCGTGCTGCTATTTTGACTAATGAAAAGTTTCGTGGAATTCGTCTTTTACTTTCCAATGGCCTTTTAAAAATAGTTGCAGCAAATACTGAACAAGAAGAAGCTCAAGAAGAAATTGAAGTTGAGTTTAATGGGGACTCGCTAGATGTTGGTTTTAACGTTGGATATTTGCTTGATGTTCTTAACAATACAACCGAAGAAATGATTGAATGGGGGTTTAATGATGCTAATTCAAGTTCATTGATTACAATTCTTGGTAACGATTATTTTAAATATGTTGTAATGCCTATGAGAATTTAGCTTTTTATGTAATCAAGTAAAATCTTACGTGAAATGATTTAGATAAAGGTATAAAAGGAATAGAAGATATGAGTCGGCAAGATGCTTACGATGAGTCAAGTATTCAACAATTGGAAGGTCTTGAAGCCGTTCGAAAACGTCCTGGAATGTATATTGGCGATACTTCGGATGGTACGGGCTTGCATCATATGGTGTTTGAAGTTGTTGATAATTCTATTGACGAAGCGCTTGCTGGTTACTGTGATGATATTGTTATCACAATTCATGCCGATAATTCAATTTCTGTGGCGGATAATGGGCGTGGAATTCCTATTGGCATTAAGTTTGATGATAAACATGAACCGAAACGTTCAGCGGCAGAAATTGTTATGTGCGTATTGCATGCAGGGGGAAAATTTAATCAAAATTCTTACAAGGTTTCTGGTGGTCTGCATGGTGTTGGTGTTTCTTGCGTTAATGCGCTTTCCAGATGGCTGCGTTTGACAATTGCTCGGGAGGGTAAAAAATATCAGCTTGATTTTGAACGGGGTGTGGTTGCTGATCGATTGATTGAGATTCAAAATGGTGTTGAGGTATCTCCTCCCCGTATTCTTGGCGACACCGAAAAACGTGGTACAAAAGTGCACTATATGGCTGATGAAGCGATTTTTGGTCCAATCGAATATCACTACGAAATTATTGCTAAGCGTTTACGTGAACTTTCATTTCTTAATAATGGGGTCAAAATTCGTTTGATTGATCAACGCACAAGAAAAGAGGAGAATTTTGCATTTTCTGGCGGTGTCAAGGGCTTCGTTGAGTACATTAATCGTGCTAAAACAATAATTCATCCAAATATTTTTTATGCTTTTGGTGAATCTGTACTACCAGATGGCGGCATAATTATTGTTGATGTGGCTATGCAATGGAATGATACTTATGCTGAGCAAGTTTTGTGTTTTACGAACAATATTCCACAAGCAGATGGGGGAACACATTTGACAGGTCTGCGCATGGCGATGACCCGTGTCATCAACAAATATATTGATGAAAATGAAATTGCTAAAAAAGCAAAAGTAGAAATTACAGGTGATGATATGCGCGAAGGTTTAGCCTGTGTGCTATCGATTAAGATGCCAGATCCAAAATTTGCTTCTCAGACAAAGATGAAGTTGGTTTCATCGGAAGCGCGCCCAGCAGTTGAGGAGGTTGTTGCTCAGCGTTTGTCTGAGTTTCTTGCTGAAAGGCCGGCAGATGCTAAGGTCATTACTGGAAAAATTATCGAAGCAGCGCGTGCTCGGGATGCAGCTCGTCGAGCACGTGAAATGACGCGGCGAAAAGGCTTACTTGATGGTGTAGGTTTACCTGGAAAACTGGCAGATTGTCAGGAAAAAGATCCTGCACTTTCTGAACTTTATCTTGTTGAAGGAGATTCTGCAGGAGGTTCGGCGAAACAGGGGCGTGATCGGAAGTTTCAGGCGATTCTTCCGCTGCGGGGCAAAGTGCTTAACGTTGAAAAAGCGCGTTTTGAGAAACTTATCTCTAGCGAAGCTATTGCTACTTTGATTACTGCTTTAGGGACTGGTATTGGCAAAGATGACTATAAACCGGAAAAACTGCGTTATCACCGCATTATTTTAATGACCGATGCGGATGTGGATGGGGCTCATATCCGTACTCTGCTTTTGACATTTTTTTATCGGCAGATGCCGCAGTTGATAGAAAACGGGCATATTTATATTGCTCAGCCACCACTATATAAAGTTAAGCATGGCAAGAGCGAAAGTTATCTTAAAGATGATCAGGCATTGAATCAGTATATGCTTAATATTGCCCTTTCTGAAGTTAGACTGATCCCTAAAGCAGGTTCTTCGGAAATCGTAGGTAAAGCCCTTGATACACTGGCGCGCGAATATCTGCTTGCTATGGCCATTATTAACCGTCTTTCGCATTTTATAGACTATGACGTACTTCATATTCTAGTCGATGCCGATATTGATATTGTTTTAGGAAGTCGAGAAAGTGCTGAAAATACCGCACAAATGCTTTCGCAGGCGCTTAAAGAAAAATCTGGCATTCGGGTTTTTGCTTATTACGATGAAACAAAAGAATCTTGGCAGCTTTGTTCGGAAAGAAATCATCACGGAAATCTTAAACTTGGCTTTATTGATGAAGATTTTCTAGCGAGCGGAGATTATCGTCATTTACGCAAGATTGCGAAAATGTTATCCGGGCTATTTGGAAAGGGCGGGTATGTTGTACGTGGCGATAAAAAACAACTTGTTTCAAATTTTTCTGATACGATGCGTTGGCTGCTTAATGAAGTAGAGCGTAGTATTAGTAAGCAACGCTATAAAGGTTTGGGAGAAATGAACCCAGAACAACTTTGGGAGACGACAATGGATCCTAAAGTGCGAAGGTTGTTGAGAGTCAAGATAGAGGATGCTATTGGCGCAGATGAAATCTTTGCAACTTTAATGGGTGAATCTGTAGAACCGCGGCGTAATTTTATTGAGGTTAATGCTTTATCAGCGGGGAACATTGACGTATAAGACTCTATTTTGCTCCTAAAAATCCTAAAAACCGAGATTTTATGATTAGTTTCACATTGATCCTAAAACTAAAGTTTGCGCCTGCTGCTTTATATGTGTAGTGAAATGATACTGTATGTTTCACGTGAAACATACAAGATATAAGTTAGTTTTTGTTGGCAGATAAATTAAATCTTAAAATTGGTTGTAGTCTCTTAACAGGTTTTCCTGTCAAAAGCCGGGATACTGGGTAAAATATATGCGAAGGTTCTTAGAACGTGTTCATAGTCTTCGTAGCAGGATTCCCAAGAAAGCCAAAACTACCATTTGCAGACTGGTACTCAACTTACGCTCGCAGTTTTTCCAAAGCCGTCTGTTCTTTTCCAACCAGGAAAAACTGCGCTCTACTACCCATCGCTTTGGCAATACCGCAAAACGCTGCAATTCGTTTCGTTTGGCAATCTCTACTTCCGCACCAATCAACTCCTGTACCGACGAAGCAAATGCCTGACCCGTGTAACCTCCGTCGGCAAGGACTTTTTGTACCGCACCAAGATTATCTCTGTCACGTTCCAATGCCACCAGGCCGCCTTTTCTATCCGTAACATCCGCCGTCGTTACCGCAAGGGCATGCGGCAAACCTTGCGTGTCAACCGCTATATGTCGCTTGATACCGCTAACCTTCTTGCCCGCATCGTAGCCTTTTTCCATGGCGGTATCCGTGTTCTTCACGCTCTGCGCATCAATAATCAGGAAAGTGGTTGCTTCATGGCGTCCCTGCTTGCGACGTGCTGCGGCCACCTGATTTTTTTTAACGCTTCCTCAAGGAGACTGATGCCACTTTCGCGGGGCTCACTCCATCTTTGGAAGTAGGAATGAACGGTGCGCCATTTGGGAAAATCGCCCGGTAAGGCACGCCAGGCACAGCCGTTGCGTAGAAGATAGAGAATGGCACAAAAGACATCGTACAAGTCCACTTTGCGCGGTGCTGTGCGTCTGCGAGCACTTTCCAAAAGAGGAAGAAGAGTAGCAAATTGTGTGCGACTTATATCGCTTGGGTAGGCTTTTCTGTTCATAACGATACTTTACAGCAGAGACTATGAACACGTTCTTAGTAAGCAAACGTGTGTTCAACACATGCTAACTTCCTGAGATGCCAGACAAAAACAAGTACTACCGCCATTCAAAGATCAGTGAGGCTAAGTTTCGATATCTTTTGCGCCTCTTGGCCATGCGTAGCCTTCCCCGTCAAGTAGACGGTTGTAAAGGAGAGTTTTCCCGTTCGCATTGTTGGTGGAAGACACTCGGTGGCAGGTTGCCGAGCGACTCATGCGGGCGTTCTTCGTTGTAGCTTTGCAGCCAAAGGTCGGTGATGTCACGCACCTGCTCAAGATCCTCGAACAGGTGCGCGTCCAGCACTTCGGTGCGATAGGTTTTGTTGAATCGTTCAATGTAAGCATTTTGGTTCGGCTTGCCCGGTTGGATGTAGCGCAGCTCGACGTGATGCTTGCGACACCATTCCACCAGGCTTTGTGCGGTGTATTCAGGGCCGTTGTCACAACGAATGGCCTGAGGCAGGCCACGCCATTCCTTTAACTGCTCCAGTGCACGAATCACGCGCTCGGCCGGCAGGCTGGTGTCAATCTCAATGGCCAGGGCTTCGCGTACGCCTTCGTCCAGTACATTGAAGGTGCGGAAGCGACGCCCACTGTAGAGCGTGTCGGCCATGAAATCCATCGACCACAGGGCATTGGCTTGCATTGGCGCCTCCAGTGTCTGTCGCTCCCGCATCGGCAGGCGCTTCTTCGTCCGCCGTGGCAGATTGAGTTTGAGTTGGCAGTACACCCGCCAAACCCGCTTATGGTTCCAAAGGTGGCCATCCAGCCGCAGGCGCCGGAAGCACTTCCAGAAGCCCCATCGCCCATGCCGTGCGACCAGCCCTTGCAATGCCTCAATGACTTCAGCATCCTTCGTAATCGTCTCCGTCACCGGCCTATACCACGAGGCCTTTGCCAGACCGCTGGCGCGGCACGCCCGTTGCACCGACAAGCCATGCTCGACCACCAGAGCCTGCGCTAGCTCGTGCCGCTCTAGCGGTCCCAGTGCTTTTTTGCGATCACATCCTTCAAGGCATGAATCTCCAGCGCCTGCTCGGCATACAAACGCTTGAGTCGGCTGTTCTCGGCCTCAAGCTCGCGCATCCGCGCCAACTCCGCAACATCCATGCCGCCATAGCGGCTCTTCCACTTGTAGTACGTCGCCACACTGATCCCGTGGCTGCGCACCAGATCATTGATGGCAATGCCTGCATCGCCCTCCTTCAGGATCCCCACAATCTGGGATTCGGTGAACTTGCTCTTGCGCATCAGAACTCTCCTTCAGTCATCTTCATAGACTGCCAAAAGTTCTCCTTTAAAAATGTCTCAACTCAGGGGAAGGCTACGCCTTATGGAGCTTAAGCTTAACAAAATTGTTAGCTAACTTGTTGAAATAAATAGAAATAACAGATACTCAAACTATTTTTGGATTACGTAAAAAACTCTTCCCTAGATTCTGCACTACTTTTCACTAGCCTTTTTGGCTCCAGATATAGGTATTGGCTTGCATTCAATCAAACGCTATATCTAGATCAAACTTTAAGTGCCTTACTCTTTACGTTTTTCGCATTTTTTTCTTTATCAGCTAGTAATGGCGCTTTAGTTTTTTCCTTCTTTTCAAACTCAAAACCAATTTTACCGTCAGTACCGCGTACCAGATACGCAGAAAATTTCCGTCGTGTACGTGCGGAAATAAAATTTTTGAGTAAATCAGTGCGCCCTGTTGTAAGTAGTTTATGCATCTGTTCTGGGGCAATGGGCTGTTGCAATATGACTTTTCCTGAGCGGAAATCACATGTCCGATTTTTTCCTATCGATTTTTCACAAACGTAAGCTGTGCCGTACTCGAATATATTGGCATTACATTTGGGGCATATGCCAAGACTTGTCTGGTTAGAAAAATCAACGGGTTCAGCGTTTTCATCATCTTTATTGCCAGTTTGCCCAAAATCAAATTCCGGTACGTTATCAGCGTTCAAGCGAATTGTGGCGTTGAACGGTCGTCCCATCTTGTTGCGGAAACCCGTCAATGGGCCAATAACGCGCGCAGTGATCAATATTTCAATTTCATCAGGCTCGAACTGGCGCCCGGCGACAATTTTCCACAAAGCAAAATCACATTCCTGGCACTGAAACTTCTTGTATGTTTCTTTGATATGCCCACCGCACTTAGGACAAGGTGCGCTCAGTTCCCCAAAGTCGCCGGGAATCGTGTCGCTGTCATAGGTTTTAGCGCGTTTGACGATCAATTCTGTCATCGCAGAAATTTCTTTCATGAAGGCTGGGCGCGACATTTCGCCGCGTTCCATGCGCGCAAGCTTATATTCCCACTCTCCAGTCAATTCGGCAGCGGTCAGTTCTGGAATACCCAGGCCATTAAGCAGCGTCATCAACGAAAATGCTTTAGCTGTTGGCTGTAGTTCCCGCCCTTCACGGTGAACATATTGTTCGATTAGTAAGTTCTCGATAATTTGGGCACGCGTTGCAGGCGTACCCAGACCGCGCCCCGCCATGGCGGCTTTCAGTTCTTCATCATCAACTGTTTTGCCTGCACCTTCCATGGCCGAAAGTAAAGTGGCCTCAGAATAACGGGCGGGCGGGCGCGTTTGATTCGAGTTAATACTAACTTCGTTAGTGCGTACGATTTCCTTGGCCTCAACTGGAGCCAGGTTACCATCCTCCCCTTCCTGACGATCCCGACCATAAACCGTAAGCCAACCAGGCGTAACCAATACTTTGCCTTCACTTTTAAACGGTTCGCCTTCTACGCGGGTAATCCGGGTGGTCAGCAAATACTCGGCCGCTGGATAAAAAACTGCGAGAAAACGTTTGACGACAAGATCGTAAAGTTTTTGTTCTGGTTCAGAAAGGTGTTTGGGTGCCTGTGTTGTCGGAATGATGGCAAAGTGGTCGGAAATTTTTGAATTATTAAAGATACGTTTGTTGGGTACTACCCAATTTCGCGCCAGAATCTGGTGTGCGAAGGGTGCATAGCGAGCAATTAATGCTTCGTCATGGCTTTTACCAACCCCTTCTCCAGTAAGCGTTATCAGCGTATTTTTGACGGTTGCTAAATAATCTTCGGGCAAGGCGCGTGAATCCGTGCGTGGATAGGTCAGCACCTTGTGTTTTTCATACAAGGCCTGCGCCAACGCCAGTGTTGATTTAGCAGAGAAACCGAAGCGGCTATTCGCGTCACGCTGTAGACTGGTCAGATCGTAAAGTAATGGCGAGAGTTGGGTCGATGGTTTGGATTCTTCGCTAACCTGGCCAGATTTACCTTCACATTTCTTTTGCAGATCAAGGGCTTGAGTTTCATCCCACAAGCGATCAGCACGCGCATGTTCGTCGTTTTCCTTCCCCTTGAATGCCTCGGAAAACCATTTTCCCCGGTATTCGCCAGCCAGACAAACAAAGGTCGCCTCAACCTCCCAGTAAGCGCGTGGCTTGAATTTACGGATTTTTGCCTCGCGGTCAACCAATAGCGCTAACGTCGGCGTCTGTACGCGACCCACCGTCGTCAAATGAAAACCGCCTGTTTTGGAGTTGAAAGCCGTCATGGCACGAGTGCCGTTGATGCCGACCAGCCAGTCGGCCTCAGAGCGGCAAGCAGCCGCGTCCGCCAGTCCGCGCATATCAGCGCCCGGACGCAATCTGGAGAACCCGTCGCGGATCGATTGTTGCGTCATGGACTGTAGCCAAAGCCGTTCGACAGGTTTATTCGTTTTGCTATAGCGGACGATATAGTTAAAAATTAGCTCGCCTTCGCGGCCTGCGTCACAGGCATTGACAAGGCTCGTTACATCCTTGCGCTTGATCAGTTTGATAAGCAGTTTGAGACGGGATTCCGTTTTATCGATTGGTTTGAGATCAAAATGTGGCGGAATGACTGGCAAATGGGCAAAAGACCATTTGCCGCGCTTGACCTCATAATTTTCTGGGCAAACCAGTTCGAGCAAATGACCAACCGCCGAGCAGATGACCGCCGTCTCGCTTTCATAATAATCATCGCGCTTAGTGAATCCACCGAGTGCTCGGGCGATATCGCTGGCAACCGAAGGTTTCTCGGCAATAATCAGTTTTTTAGTCATGGCGTAAAGCTGCTGCGCAAGAAAATATAGAATGCATTCATCATGTCGGTACGAACAGACCGCATGATAAGAGCGGACGATAGCGATTGGCAAGCGCTGGAAATCTGGGGCTTTCGGATTGCTGGCTTCACCTAGGCTTCCATAAAACTAGAGAGTGGCAGTGCATGTTTACAAAGTGTTTACACGGATTTTCTGACCGTTGAAAAAAGCGCCACTATGCCGATATGCGCTGAAATCGTCCGCCGGGCAAATTGGCGAGATGGCCATCAAGTTCGAGCTGTAGCAATCGCTGCGAAAGTATTTCGATAGACAAGCCACTCCGTGCGGCCAGTTCGTCGATGCTGCATGGATCAAAGCCAATGAGCGCCAGCAGTTCATCTGCATCTGTCTGTGCTTCCTGGCCCGTAGCTGTAACTGTAACCGAAGGCGTCAGGGGAGGAGAAGCGCTTGCTTGGCCTTTCTCGCTGGGCTGATAGTGCCAATCCAGCTCCTCCAAGATATCCTGCACCGTTTCGACAAGCTTTGCGCCTTGTTTGATAAGTTTATGGCAACCACGCGCTTGGGGAGAGTGGATCGATCCGGGAATGGAAAAAACCTCTTTACCTTGTTCGCCTGCCAGGCGTGCAGTGATTAATGAGCCGCTCTCAGCCGCAGCTTCGACGACAAGTACGCCGCGTGCCAAACCGGAAATTAGGCGATTACGGCGAGGGAAATTGTGGGCCACAGCGGGCGTTCCCAAGGGAAATTCCGAGATAATGCATCCTTGTTTGACGATCCTTCGGGCAAGGTCAAGGTTGCGCGCCGGATAAATGCGGTCGATCCCCGTGCCGATGACTGCAATCGTATCCCCTTGAACAGAAAGCGCGGCCAGATGTGCTGCCGTGTCGATACCCAGTGCCAGACCGCTGACAATGATCAGTCCTGACTGCGCCAGGGCGGCAGAAAAATTCTCGGCATTTTTGATTCCTTGCGGCGTTGGGTTACGGCTGCCCACAATCGCTAATGCTGGGCGTTGCAGCAGGTCCAGCCGACCACGTACATAAATCAGTGTTGGTGGATCGCCAATGTCAAGCAATGCACGGGGGTAGGCGGTATCGGCCAACGTCACAATATGCTGGTCGGATGCCTGTGCCCATTGACGAGCAGCGGCAACTGCCTGGCTATTATCGGCCTCAAGCAATAGACGGGCGGTTTTGCTGCCGACGACAGAACGCAAAGCATCGTACCTGGCAGAAAAAACCGCCTCCGGTAACCCGAAGGCGGTGAGCAGTTTGCGCTGTGATTCGCTGCCGACGCCAGGTATAAGTGTTAAGCGCAACCAGGCGTCGAGCGACGGATCCTCAACGAGCGTCATCGGCGCACAGAATCCATAAAGCAGCGCTGATTATGGCGTTCTGACAAAATCGTTCTGTTCGATGATGCCATCAGACTGCATTACCAGCGCATACGAAATATGTGCAAATGTACGGAAGATAAAGATTAACCCAGTTCGCGTTGCCGGAATTTGAACGCTGACTTTATTGTCGTTTTCATCGCGCTCCGTAAAGGTCAGATTGCGTTCGAGCGCCAGTACATGACCAATTTCTAGGCCGTCGCGTGCGCCGCGATTGATGGCAATAATCGAACCTTGTCCGCCCGTGCCCACGCCGCCATAAACAGAAATGATGCGGCCTTCAATCTGCACATCCGGCCGGTGTGGAACATAATCAATAAATGGTGGCCTGGTTGCCGGCGCAAGGCGATCACTGACCCCGATTTCCTGTTTGATTGTCTGGATCTCAAGCGTTGCCGGTTCCCCGGGACGTACCTGCTTGGCCGTGCCCAGGTGGAATGCTTCGTAGCCAAGTACGGTTTTTCCATCTTCTGGATCAAACAGCGGCCGGCCTTTGCGGTAGACATTCCACATCGCTGTGTCGGGATCGATATTGTTGGCGTAAACCAGATCGCCATTGCCGACATTGACGCGCTCGTTCTGAGTTGCAACGATACGCGGCGCATTGGTGAGCTTGTCGATTTCGTCAGCCTCGACGACCAGCGGTGCGGCCAAAAACGGTTCGATGACGTGTGCCGGAATGGGCGGAATTGCGCCCGAATCATTGGGGGTTTCATAGATTTTGGGCCTTAGCTTGACCGTTTCCCTGCGCAGATACGGTCTGCCGGAAGCATCTCGACTCAGAATGATGACATCCCCCGGATAAATACGATGTGGGTTGCGGATCTGTTTACGGTTCATCCGCCAGATTTCCGGCCAGCGCCAAGGGTGTTTAAGGAATTTTGCAGAAATATCCCATAATGTGTCGCCCTTAACGACAACATATCGTCGGGGCGCCGCTTTGGCGAGTTCGATCGGTTTGTCAGCCGGTTCGGCTGGTTTTCCCTGAGCCACGCACAGTGTGGCGGTCGCAGCGAGCAGGAGCGCAGATATAATGCGGCGTATCATCGTGTTATCCTCACTAGACAATCGGCAATATCTTGAAAACCCTCAATGCCTTTATTCGCTAGCCCATTCCTTTGAAGTTTCCCCTTTTGAACAAATGCCTATGAAATTTTCGGCGATTTTTGGGGAGACTCCGGTGGAAATCTGGAATCCGGCAAATATGGCAGATGTCATTCTTAGATATTCCATTGGATTCTGCACGCAATTATTTATTTGAGCAAGCTTTTTATATGGCCTTACTTCCCATTCTTCGTTTTCCCAATCCCCGACTCAAGAAAATCGCAGCGCCCATAACGCATTTTGACGAAGCACTTCGCCGCCTCGCAGAAGATATGGCCGAGACGATGTACGAAGCGCCGGGTATTGGCCTCGCGGCAACGCAGGTCGACGTGCATCAGCAGCTTATTGTCATTGATGTTTCCGAAACGCGGGACCAGCTTCAGGTGTTCATCAACCCCGAGATTCTTTCCAGCGAGGGCGAACAGATCGGCGAGGAAGGTTGCCTGTCGATCCCCGGTGTGTACGAACAGGTCAAACGCGCCGAACACATTGTTGTTCGCTATTTTGACCTCGACGGTCAGGCGCGGACGCTGGCGGCCGATGGTCTGCTTGCGGTCTGCATCCAGCATGAGATCGATCATCTGAAAGGCATCCTATTCATTGAACGCCTCTCGCCGCTCAAACTCGGGCGCATCAAAACCAGATTGGCTAAACAGGCGCGAATTACCGCATGAATCTGATTTTTGCCGGTACACCAGAATTCTCGGCGCATGCGCTGCGCGCTATCGAGGCTGCTGGGTACCAGATCGCACTGGTGCTGACCCAGCCAGACCGACCGTCCGGTCGAGGAATGGCCGTGCAGGCCTCGCCGGTCAAGCGCTTTGCACTTGAACAGGGCATCGAGGTTTTCCAGCCGGTGAGTCTGCGCGATACCGCTGCGCAGGAGCAGCTTCGTACCGTGGGCGCCGACGTTATGGTGGTTGCCGCCTATGGGCTGATTCTGCCGCAAGCCGTGCTTGACATTCCGCATTTCGGCTGCCTCAACATTCACGCTTCGCTGCTGCCGCGCTGGCGTGGCGCAGCACCCATTCAGCGCGCGATTCTTGCAGGCGATACAGAAACCGGCGTCTGCATCATGCAGATGGAAGCCGGCCTGGATACCGGCCCGGTGCTGCTTTCGGAGGCTTTGACCATTGCGCCGAATGATACTGCCGGCAGTTTGCACGACCGTCTGGCCGATCTGGGCGGGCGTCTGATCGTCGATGCCTTGGCGCATTTGCCTATGGCAATGCAACCGCAGTCCGGACACGGTGTGACCTATGCCGCCAAGCTGGAAAAGTCAGAGGCTGTGCTTAATTGGCGTCTGCCCGCCGTAGAACTTGCCCGCCAGGTGCGCGCCTTTAATCCGTTTCCCGGTGCGCTGACGCATCTGGACGGCGTTCCGATCAAGATTTGGCGCGCAGAAGTCCGCACTGCGGCGGATGTGGCGGAATGTGCCCAAGGCAGCAGTCATGGGGTGGTGCCTGGCACGGTGCTGTCTGCCGATAAGGAAAACGGCATCCTCGTGGCTTGCGGCGAAGGCGCGTTGTGTTTGCTGGCGCTGCAAAAGGCCGGCGCAAAACGCCTGTCCGCCGCCCAGTTTCTGGCCGGGACGCCGGTAGCGCGCGGCGCAGTATTTTCGTCGCCCGCCCTTTCATAAGCCGTCCTCCGAATCCCTTGAATTTTTGAAGTTTCCCCCCATTTTCTGACAGGTGCGGCAGATTCCGCCGCTTGAACGACGGAGAAAAACACATGTTTGGCAACTGGCTGAAAACCTCGATCCTGATGGCGGCGATCATGGCGCTGTTTGGCATCATCGGTGGTTATGTCGGCGGCTCGCAGGGCATGCTGATGGCGCTGCTGTTCGGCGGCGTGGCGAATATTTTTGCTTACTGGTTTTCCGACAAAATGGTGTTGCGTATGTACAACGCCCAGGAAGTCGATGAAGCCTCGGCGCCGCAGTTTTACGGCATCGTGCGCGAACTTGCCCATAACGCCGGATTACCGATGCCGCGTGTTTACCTGATCAACGAAGCGCAGCCCAATGCTTTTGCCACGGGCCGCAATCCTGAGCATGCTGCAGTGGCGGCGACGACCGGCATCCTCCAGCTGCTCTCGGCACGTGAGCTGCGCGGTGTCATGGCGCATGAACTGGCGCACGTCCGCCACCGCGATATTTTGATCTCGACGATTGCCGCAACGATGGCTGGCGCGATCTCAGCGCTGGCCAACTTCGCCATGTTCTTTGGCGGGCGTGATTCCGAAGGACGCCCGGCCAATCCACTGGCCGGCATCCTGGTGGCATTGCTTGCGCCGATGGCGGCGAGCCTGATTCAGATGGCGATTTCGCGCGCCCGCGAATTCGAGGCCGACCGCGGTGGCGCGGAAATCAGCGGCGATCCCAATGCCCTGGCCGACGCGCTGGCCAAGATCGATGCCTATGCCCGGAATATTCCCATGCCGACGGCTGAAGAGCACCCCGCAACGGCGCAGATGATGATCATGAACCCGCTCTCCGGCGGCGGCATCAGTGGGCTGTTCCGCACCCATCCGGCGACAGAAGAGCGCATCGCTCGTCTGCGAGCGATGGCTGCCGGCGGCCACTGAGGGGTGCGCTGGAGCCCGCATGGATAAAGGAACTCAGAGCATACCTCGCTGAGAAGCCCTAAATACGCGGGCTAGCGGGTAGGCGCTCGGAAGAACCTAAAAACAAGGATTGAAAGGATTGTTTAACTGTAGGCGCTGGCTCCGCCCGCGAGGCTTCTTTGGGCGGTGGCTGCAATGCTGTGCTGCCTCCATCCACGAAACTTCTCTTGATGCCGTTGCGCTGTGCGGCAGCGCGCCCCGCTGACTTTCTTTGCCTAGCCAAAGAAAGTCAGCAAAGAAAGGCGACCCTGAGGCGCAGAAAACTCCTTGTCGCGGGTTGGAGTGGCACTTGTGCGGTGGGCTTGATTAACTCGCTGCGCTCAAACAATCAAGCCCTTGTTTCCGCCAAGCTGCCCCGCGCCTACGGCTGCGCCTAAGGGGTTTTTGGGCGCTTCGTGGTTATCGAATATGCAACTGGGCATGCTCGGAAATCCGCACAAATAGACCAGAAAACATAAAATGCCCTAAACCCCTCTAAATACGCGGGCTTCAGGGCATCAAAAAACATAAACCAAAAAATAGCGTCTTCCTTTGTGAAAATACGGCGTTGCTGTGTTGGCCTGGCCTTGCCGTACTAGGCGTACTGTCTGTGGCGCGCCGCCTTGTCTTTTGGCAAAGTCGAGCCGCTATAGATATAGATTGTCTGGCTTTAAAAAGGGCTGCCCGCAACCCCTTGTGGATAGGGCGTTTCCAGGCAGTCTCCTCTGGAACCCTTATAAATAAAGGGCTTCAGGGCAGGGGTGCCGGAGATGCCCTGTTTACGCGGGTTTGCGGGTAGGGTGCCCGGAGATGCCCTAAATACGCGGGCTTGCGGACAGCCCTCTTTTGGGGAAGGCGTCACGGAACCGTCGCATCGGCGGTCGATGGTTTTTAATTCTCCCCCTGTCGGGGAGATGCCTCGAAGGGGCAGAGAGGGAAACACACCGAAGGCTTGGCTTTTGTTATTTCAGATGGAATTTGATTTTCCCCTGTGCTCTTTTTGCTTTTTTATCCTCTCACCAAATTCCTCTCCCAAAGGGCGAGGGGCTTTTCGGGTGCTCCGAACCCCGCGTGGATTGGGCGTTTGCGGGGCGTCTTGATACAGCTGGCACGGTCTTAGCGGTCAAGCCCCTGGTCGATGTGCGAGGCGGGGTCTTCAAACGGCTCGAAATGCGTGATAACCGTCGTCTGCGGCAATGCGGCGCGGATTTCGGCTTCTAGGCGCTCGACGTATTCATGACCGCGCAGAATCGTCCACGCGCCCGGCATGAGGATATGCACCGAAACAAAACGACGCGCCCCCGATTCGCGTGTGCGTAGGGCGTGGTAATCGAGCCCCTCGCTGCGATAGCTGTCCAGAATGGCGGTGATCTTGGCGTATTCCGCCGCCGGCAGAGACTGATCCATCAATCCCTGGATCGCTCTTCGGGTTAACGTCCAGCCGGTGCGGATGATATTGGCGGCGACCAGGAGCGCAATGACCGGATCGAGCCATAGCCAGTGCGTCAGGCTTACGGCGCCGACGGCGGCAATGACGCCGGCCGAAGTCCAGACATCGGTCAGCAGATGCCGGGCGTCAGCTTCCAGCGTCAATGAGCGGTATTTGCGTCCGGCGGAAAGCAGCGTCAGCGCCGTTGCCAGATTGAGTACGGAGGCGATGGCGGAAACGGTTAGACCGAGCCAGGCCTGCTCGAGCGGTTGCGCGTTGCGCAGGCGCTCGACGGCGCCCAGGGCGATAGCGACCGCTGCGGCCAGGATCAGCAAGCCTTCAAAACCGGCGGAAAAATATTCCGCTTTGCCGTGACCGTAGGCGTGCGCTTCGTCGGCCGGCTGTTCGGCAAGCGAAATCATCGCCAGCGCCATCATTGCACCGGCCAGATTGACCAGCGATTCCAGCGCATCGGAAAGCAGGCCGATCGAACCGGTGAGCCACCAGGCCAGGGCCTTGAGCAGGATGGTGATGAACGCTGCGGCGATCGATAGCCAGGCGAAATGTTTGGCGGACGAGAACATCATGCCGCTATTATCGCCGCCGGAATGCCGTCGTGTCATTTCCGTCATGCTAAACTTCCCGTGTCGAAACAATGTTCAGGATGACGAACGTTGTCCTCACTGCCGAGAAAATTCAAGATCATCAAGGCGGCTGCTGTCGCTGGGATGTCGCCGCGGACGGGGGGAAAAACATGCACGCTGGCGCCGGATTCGCTTGCGTGCAGCCTGTGGTTTGCGGCACAGGCCCTGGTTGGCGTCAGCGGCGGCAAGAATCTTACCGAAGCGCTGGCTGCCGTAACGGATGCGCCGCCGGCCGCGCGTGCGGCGGCCCAGGACATTGCCTACGGCGTGTTGCGCCGGTATGGCTGGGCCGAATTCCTGCTTGTCCGTCTGCTGCGAACGCCGCTTAGCCATGCGGGAATCGAGGCGTTACTGCGCGCTGCGCTTTATCGCCTGGAGACCCGTCCGGATGCCCGGCATACCGTTGTCGATCAGGCCGTGCAGGCGGCGGGCGAGCTGGCGGGCAGTCCTCTCAAAGGGCTGGTCAACGGCGTGCTGCGCAACTATTTGCGGCAACGCGACATGCTGCTGGCCGCCGCCGCGTGCGACGAAGTGGCTAAAAACTGGCATCCGCGCTGGTGGCTGCAACGCTTGCAGCGACGCTGGCCGGCGCAATGGGAATCCATTGTTGCCGCCGACAATGCGCCGCCGCCGATGACCTTGCGCGCCAATGGCCGGCGTGGCACGGCGGCATCTTATCTGGCGCGTTTGCAGGCGGCCGGGCTGACAGCGCACCTGCTGGGCAAAGCGGGCGGGAGCGCTTTGCGGCTGGAACGCCCCGTGCCCGTCGATGCGCTGCCCGGTTTTTTCGAGGGCGAAGTTTCCGTGCAGGATTTGGGCGCGCAGCGCGCTGCCGAACTGCTTGCGCCGACGGCGGGCATGCGGGTGCTCGATGCCTGCGCCGCGCCGGGCGGAAAAACCTCGCACCTGCTCGAACGGGCCGACCTCGACCTGCTGGCGCTCGATGCCGACAGTACGCGTGCAGCACGCATCACCGACAATCTGCGCCGTTTACAGCTTTCTGCCGAAGTGTGCGTCGGGGATGCCGCTCATCCGGCCGATTGGTGGGATGGCCGTGCCTTTGATGCGATTCTTGCCGATGTTCCCTGCTCCGCGTCCGGCGTAGTGCGCCGGCATCCCGACATCAAGGCGTTGCGCCGGGAAAGCGATGTGCGCCGCTTTGCCCGCGAGCAGGCGACCATTCTCGATGCGCTCTGGCCGCTGCTTCGGCCGGCAGGGCGTCTGCTCTATGCGACGTGTTCGCTGTTTGAGGAGGAAAATAAGGGGCAGGTCGATGCTTTTCTTTACCGTCATGCGGACGCGCGACAGCTGGCGGAAGAATACTGGCTGCCGTGCCCGGAAAACGATGGTTTCTACTACGCGCTGCTGGAGAAGCAACATGCGCCGGAAAATCAAGGTGTTCAGGAGGGCGCGCGTGAAACCGGCTGAGGGCGGGCGGCAATGCCGGCAGCAACATCGGCCACGGTATTGGCAATCGTGGCTGGCCGTGCTGATTCTGGTTTGGGCCATGTGCCTGATGCCGCAGGCGCAGGCCGCGGGCATTGCCGTGTTTACGCCGCGCATCAAGGCTGACGGCGAGGGCTACGGTCTTTCCGCCGATTTTATGATCGACCTGCCGCCGCGCATCGAAGAGGTCATTAATCGCGGCATCGAGCTCCATTTTGTCGTTGACTTTGAATTGACGCGCAGCCGCTGGTACTGGTTCGATGCGCGTATCGCCCAGCGCAGCCGCACGTACCGGCTCTCCTATCATGCCTTGACGCGCCGGTATCGTTTGTCTACCGGCGGGCTGCATCAGGGGTTTGCAACGCTGAACGAGGCTTTGCGCGTGCTGGCGCGGCTGCGTAACTGGCCGGTTGCCGATCAGGGCGATTTATCGCCGGATGTCGTTTATCTGGCGGCCTTACGCATGCGGCTGGATCTGTCGCAGATGCCCAAGACGTTCCAGGTCAGCGCGCGCGCCAAGTCCGAATGGAATCTGGATTCCGGCTGGCTGCGCTGGCACTTTCAACCACCGGCTGCCGATGTGGCCGGCGCACCGGCAGCGGACGCCGGCCCGATTCAAGGCGGCAAGGCGCCGATCCATGCCGATCAGGCCGCAGGTGCGGCGGAACTTGTCGGGGAAGCGACCAAGGAACCCGATAAAGTGCAGGACAAAACACTGCCTGCCGACCCGCCGACAGACGTTCCCGCCGTGCCTGCCGAGGCCGATTTTGCCGGCGCTGAGGCGCCTGCGGACGGCGCACGTTCTCCTGATCTGCCGCCTGCACCACAACAGGAACAGCAGGAAAAACAGGAGGCGCAAGAGACGCCGAAAATGCGGGAGAGCGCCCCATGAAAACGCTGATCATCCTTACCGCTGCATTCGGCGGCATTCTATTGTTCCTGCTTGCCTCGGCGAGCGCCGATACGGCGCTGTTCGTTCGCCATTATCCGTGGTTGCTGGGGCTGAACGCCATTGCCGCCCTTTCCCTGTTCGCGTTGATTACCTGGCAGGTATATGCGCTGTGGCGGGAACATCATGCCAAGGTTTTTGGCTCGCGCCTCAAGTTGCGCCTGATGCTGATGTTCGTCCTGATCGCCGTGTTGCCCGGCATGCTGGTTTATGGCGTGTCAGTGCAGTTCGTCACCAAAAGTATCGATGCCTGGTTCGATGCGCGCGTCGAAAAAGCGCTTGAATCCGGTCTCGACCTCGGGCGTGAGGCGATTGATGCCATTCGTGACGAACTGATCGAAAAGGCGCGCAGTATGGCGCTTGAAATGAGCGAATCGGGCGAAATGCAGACCCATCTGGCGCTTGGTCGTCTGCGCGAACAAGCCGCCGTACAGTCAGCGGCGCTTTATGCTGCCAATGGGCTGTTACTGGCAACGGCCACCAGCGAGCTGGCTTCGCCGCCCTTGCCGCAGCCGTCCGCCGAACTGATCAGCCGCGTGCGCAACGGCCGCGTGTATAGCGAAACAGAATCGGGCGAGCGCGACAGCATTCTGATTCGCGCCTACGCGCCGGTTAGCGCCAATGGCCTGGGTGGGGAAACACGCGTGCTGCTGCTCATGCAGAGTGTGCCGGAGGGACTGGCCAGCAACGCCGGGCAGGTGCAGGCGGTTTACCGCGACTACCAGGAACTCTCCCTGGGCCGCCAGGGATTAACGCGCATTTATGCGCTGACGCTGACGCTGACCGTGCTGCTCGCCTTATTCACGGCGATTGCTACGGCGTTTGTGCTGGCGCGCCGGCTGTCGGCGCCGTTGTCGATTCTTGCTGAGGGCACGCAGGCCGTGGCGTCCGGCGATTTTACGCCGCGCCAGGCCATTTACAGCCGCGACGAACTGAGCGTGCTGACCCAGTCTTTCAGCCAGATGACGCGCCAGCTCAACGATGCGCACCGGGAAACGGAGCGCCACCGCGCCGAACTCGAATCGGCACGCGCCTATCTGGAGTCCATCCTGTCGAACCTGTCCGCCGGTGTGCTCGTTTTCGATGCGCATTTTCTGCTGCGCACCGTCAATCAGGGGGCGAAAACGATTCTGCGCGATAGTTTGGACGATCTGTACGGTAAGCCGGTCGATGCCTGGACGCGGCAGTGCCCGCTGGGCGGGGCGATCCGGGACGCTTTTGCCAAACATGGACACGCGGAGTGGCAGACGCAGATCGAACTGGCCCGCCAGGGCGAGCTGCCGCAGATCCTGAACCTGCGCGGCACGCAACTGCCCGAGGATAGTGGCGGCGGCTATGTGACTGTTTTCGACGACGTAACCCGCCTGGTTGCCGCCCAGCGCAGTGCCGCTTGGGGCGAAGTGGCGCGCCGCCTGGCGCATGAGATCAAAAATCCGCTCACGCCGATTCAGCTTTCCGCCGAGCGCCTGCAACTCAAGCTGGACGGTAAGCTGACGGGCGGCGATGGCGATATGCTCCAGCGCTCGACGCAGACGATCATCAATCAGGTCATGGCGATGAAGCGGATGGTGAATGAATTTTCCGACTACGCGCGCCTGCCGCCGCCTGATCTGACGGCGCTTGATCTGAATGCGCTGATCGGCGAAGTGCTCGGGCTGTACGAAAATTCCGTAGCATGCATCGAGCCGGCGCTGGCCGGGGATTTGCCGCTGGTGCGTGGCGATGCGTCACAATTGCGCCAGATCATCCATAATCTGCTGCGCAACGCCGAAGATGCGCAGGAAGGCATGGAGAATCCGTGGATCGGCATCCAGACCTGCTGCGACGGTTCGATGGTCGAGTTGAGAGTAGCGGATAATGGCGCGGGTTTTCCGCCGGAAATCATGGCGCGTATCTTTGAGCCGTATGTGACGACCAAGGCGCAGGGAACAGGATTGGGGCTGGCTATCGTCAAGAAAATCGTCGATGAACATGGCGGTGTGATCCGCATCCAGAACCGGCGGCCGTCGGGCGCACAGATCAGCATTCTGTTACCCTTGGCTTCGTCGGCGGAGGCGAAAGCTTTTATTGGAACTGAAACATCCATAGAGAATTGAATATGGCGCAAATACTGGTTGTTGATGATGAAATGGGCATCCGTGAGCTGCTCTCGGAGATTCTGGCCGACGAGGGGCATAACGTGACGCTGGCAGAAAATGCCGCCGCCGCACGCAGCGTCCGCGCCGAAAAGCGTCCGGATCTTGTTTTGCTCGACATCTGGATGCCCGATACCGATGGTATTTCGCTGCTCAAGGAATGGTCAGCCGCCGGCTTGCTGACGATGCCGGTCATCATGATGTCCGGGCATGGCACCATCGATTCGGCGGTGGAGGCGACGCGTGTAGGCGCCGTCGATTTTCTGGAAAAGCCGATCGCCTTGCAGAAACTGCTGGCGACCGTCAAAAAAGCGCTCAAGCACGATGTGTCGCCCAATCGGCAGCCGCTGACGCTGGAAGCGTTTGCCCGATCGTCCCTGCTCAAGGATTTCCGGCGGCGGCTCGAACAGGCGTCCGGAAAAACCTCCGTGCTCCTGCTCAAAGGAGCTTGCGGCAGCATGGCCGAAATCTGCGCGCGTACGCTCCATGCGCCGAAAACGCCGTGGCTCGACCTTTCCTCGTCGAGCGCGCCGCTGACGCAGGAAATGCTCGAGGACGCCAGCGGCGGCATTCTTTTCATTGCCGACCTGATGCTGCTGGGCAAATTGCAGCAGAAGAATCTGAGCTTTGCGCTGGAGCGGCTGGAAAAATACCACCTGCAACTGGTTGCGGCGCTGGCGCGCCCGCTGTCCGCGCTGACCGAAGCTGGCTGGGATGCGGCGCTGGTTGCCCGCCTGGGCGAAGTCTGGCTGGGGCTGCCGCCGCTGGCCGGCCATACGGACGAAGTGCCGGAAATCGCCGCGCTGCTGCTCACCCATATGGTTGAACGCAATGAGGTGCCCGCCCGCACGTTTTCCAGCGGCGCGCTCAACGCACTGCGCCTGCACCGCTGGCAGGGCGACTGGGTCGAACTGCTGGCGACCGTGCGGAATCTCGCGTTGTCGGCGCTGGATGAAGAAATCACGCAGAATGACGTGGAACCGCTATTGCAGCGCGAAGCGGGCGAGGCGCCGGAGCCGCTGCCCATCATGCCGCTGCTCGATCAACCGTTGCGGGAAGCGCGCGAGGCCTTTGAACGCCTGTATTTCGAGCATAATCTGAAAATCGAGAACGGCAACATGACGCGCGTCGCCGAGCGCACCGGCCTGGAGCGCACGCATCTGTACCGCAAGCTCAAGCAACTCGGCCTGAATCCGGGGCGGCGCAACGAGGAGGCGCAAGAGGCGTAATTTCACTGGATAGCCGCCGCGTGGCGGTTCCGGGACGCCGGAAAATGTGTTGGGAGGGAACGATCCATGAATCTGGAAAAAGTGGTTTTCGGTTTTGTCATTATCCTGGCCTGTACGCTCAATTTTGGCTTTTTCATCGGGGGAGTCGACAGCATTCATGAGCATGATGCCGGCCATCTGTTCGGCGCCGTCGTGGTTAACCTGATCGCGCTGATCATGAAATTCGGCGATCGCACGCATCTGGGCGCTACGCACCTGGCCACCAGCCTGGTGGCCATGCTGCAATTGCTGGCGGCCTCGCTCGTCTGGATGTGGCACGTCAATATCCAGCATCTGACAATGACCGGCGAAACCATGTCGAGCATTGTTTCGCTGAGCGGCGGCGCACTGCTTGCCAACGCCATTTCGGTCATTCTTCTGGTCAGCGAAACCCTGTACCAGTCGCGCTGATCCGGCGGGCGCATGAACGAAGTTTCCTTCGTTATCCTGCGGCGTTTGCGCCGTCCACTCATTGCGCTGGTCATCGCCTATGCGATTTCCGTGTGGGGGATGGTGGTCATCCCTGGCATTGATGAAAACGGCCTACCCGATCATCTGAGTTTCTTTCATGCCCTGTACATCGTCAGCTATACCGCGACGACCATCGGCTTCGGCGAAATTCCCCATCAATTTACCGATCTGCAGCGCGCCTGGATCATCGTTTGCATCTATCTGTGCGTCGTGGCCTGGGCCTATACGCTTGGTAGCGTCTTCCACCTCTCGCAGGATCCCACCTTTCGCCGGGCGATCAGCCGCCGGCGCTTCATGATCCGCGTGCAGCGCCTACAGACGCCGTTTGTCCTGATTGCCGGTTATGGCCAGAGCGGCATCATGCTGGCGCGCATGCTTGATCGCATGGGTTACCGCATCGTCATCATCGAACAGCGGCACGAACGCGCGTCGCGCATCGAGATCGATGAATTCGAGCGGCGCCCGATCTTCTGGGACGGCGACGCCCGCCTGCCCGACGTGCTGGTCGACGCCGGCGTGACGCATCGCCACTGCATAGCGATGGTGGCGATGGCCGGCAACGACGAAACCAACCAGTCGGTGGCCATCGGCGGCACGGTGCTCAATCCCTCGCTACGCATCATCGCCCGAGTGCACACGCCGATGGCGCAGGCAAACCTGAAGTCTTTCCGCAACATCGAGCTGATCAATCCATACGAAACATTTGCCAGCAATATACGCCTCGACATGGGATCGGCGACAAAGCTGCGCGCCATCGAATGGCTTTCCGGACTGCCGGGCGGCGAATGCCCCGAATCGCTGAATCTGCCGAAAGGATACTGGGTCGTCTGCGGGTCGGGCGCCTTTTCGCTCTATGTCGCCGCAGCGCTCGAACAGGCCGGCGTCAGCTATTCGCTCATCAACATCGATACGGCGCACAAAACCGAGGATGATCTCGTTCGGCTGACAAGCTTGCAGGAGATGGAAGACGATGAATTGCACCAGGCCGGCATCGAAAGAGCCGTTGGCTTGGTGGCCGGCACCGACTCCGTCGCCGTTAACCTGGCGCTGATCAACCGCGCCCGTCTGGTCAATGACAATCTCTATGTAGCAATTCGCCAGACGCATGTCGTCAATGCCAGCCTGGTGGACGCTTCAATGGCTAATCTGCGCTTCGTCAAAGCCGAAGTCGTCGCCCATAAGGCGCGGCAGTTGCTCACCTCGCCGCTGCTGATTCGCTATCTGCGCCATCTTGAGTGCGATGACGATACCCTGGCGCAGCGCACGATCGAACTGCTGCAAACGCAAGTTGGCGAGAAGGTCCCGTTTATGTGGGCGTTTAACTGTTTTGCTTCCTATGCCGGATTGCGCGATGCACTGTCGCCGGATATTGATCCGCCGTTATCGATCGCCGACCTGCTGTCGCATCCGACAACGCCCGCCGAGCGCCTGCCCGCCTTCGCCTTGCTGCTGCTGCGCAACCAGACGGAAATCCCCCTGCCGCCGGAAGACACCGTGCTGCGCTCCGGCGATCGTATTCTGTTCGCCGGCCAGCGCGGCGTGGCGGACTTGCAGCGCCGCTTCCAGATCGAACCCGGCGTGCTGGAGTTTGTCCGGACCGGCGTTGAAGTGCCGCGCAGCTGGCTGTTCCGTTATTTCCGTTCGGCGAAAGAACGGCGGCTTCGGTGGGAACGCCTGCAACAACGCCTTGCCGCAGCGCGGCGCGCCAGTGCTGAAAATGCTGAAGACCCAGAAGAAACTGGTGAGGCCAATGACGCCGATTTTACCGATGAGGATCGCCGCAGCGATGGGGCGGAATCTTCCGGGCAGAGCGCGGACGATCGCTGAGTATCCTGGCGCAGCCCGGCCTAGCCCGCATTTCTCACAGATAGAAGGTGCATCGCGGCCGGAGATATAAGAAAGTTTTTTTGCGAGAACGACTTAACCATATCTCTGAGGAAGCCGCGATGCCGACACAGTGTACCGTAGTCAGCCCATGCGCGAAGCGTATTGATGGCCGCCAGGTGGCGGTGGATTTCGACGGAGGGCAGATCAGTTCGGATGCGGGCGCGCTGTTGCTGCGCGAGGTCGATCGCACCTTGCGGCTGACCGAACGGGTGGCGGCCTGCTTCGAGGATGGGCGCGATCCGGAGCTGATCGAACACACGGTGCACACGTTGGTGATGCAACGGATCGTGGGGATCGCGCTGGGCTACGAGGACCTGAACGATCACGATCAATTGCGCCGTGACCCGGTACTGGCCACGCTGGCCGGTAAGCTCAGCGCTCGGCGCAAGGGCTGCGAGCTGCTGGCGGGCAAGTCGACCTTGAACCGGCTCGAACATGCCCCCGACACCAAGGACGGTTCGCGCTATCACAAGATCGCTCACGATCCGGCGGCCTTCGAGTCGCTGTTCGTCGCGTGCTTCATTGAGGCGCACGAGCAGGCACCTGACGAGATCATCCTCGATCTGGACGCCACCGACGACCCGCTGCACGGCCAGCAGGAAGGGCGTTTCTTCCATGGTTACTACGGCGGCTACTGCTACCTGCCGCTGTACATCTTCTGCGGCCGACATCTGCTCGCCGCCAAGCTGCGCCGGGCCAACACGGATGCCTCGGCGGGCAGCATCGATGAACTCGAACGCATCGTCACCCAGATCCGCCGCCACTGGCCGGAGGTGCGCATCGTGCTGCGTGCCGACTCGGGCTTTGCGCGCGATGCCTTGATGAGTTGGTGCGAGCAGACGCACATCGACTTCGTCTTCGGGCTGGCCAAGAACGACCGGCTCAAGGCCCAGATCGAAACCGAGATGAGCCAGGCGCAGGCCGAATGCACCCAGACCGGCAAGCCCGCACGGCGGTTTCGCGACTTCACCTACCGCACCCTTGACAGCTGGTCGTGCGCCCGGCGGGTCGTCGGCAAGGCCGAGCAGCTGCCGGGCAAGGCCAATCCGCGCTTCATCGTCACCAGCCTGGACGCTCAGCGCTGGCCGGCACGCGAACTGTACGAGGCGCTGTACTGCGCCCGAGGCGAAATGGAGAACCGCATCAAGGAGTGCCAGCTACACCTGTTCGCCGATCGCACCTCAACGGCGACGATGCGGGCCAATCAGCTGCGGCTGTGGTTCGCCTCCTTCGCCTACGTCATGCTCGAAGCGCTGCGCCGCATCGGGCTGGCTGGCACCGAACTGGCCGAGGCCACCTGCGAGAGCCTGCGCCTGAAACTGCTCAAGATCGGCGCACGGGTCAAGATCAGCGTGCGCCGCATCCATGTCAGCATGGCCAGCAGTCATCCGTTCCAGACCACCTGGCGCCTGGCCCAGGCCAGACTCGCCCCCGGCTGATCCGCCACGCCACCGTGGCCCTGCTGATCCGATCGCGCTCCCGTTCGCGCGAGGCGGTCTCATGCCCAAACAGCGCCGCTTGCCCCCTCAACGCACCTGACCGCCCGCAGAACCTCACCCGCCTGCACTCCATTGGCCGCTCGCGGGCCTGAATCCTCGCGGTCACGGCAACGCGTGAAGGAAAAAGCCGCGCCAACGGGGGCCGAACCGTGAGGGTGTGAGAAATGTGGGCTAGTGTGCCGTGCCGCCGCACCCGCCGGACCACTGCTGGAGCCCGCGTAAACAGGGCATCTCCGGCCCCCATGCCCTGAATCCCTTTATTTATAAGGGTTCCAGAGGTGCCTGCCTAGGAACGCCCTGTTTACGCGGGTTTTCGGGCGCCCACATCTGAAACGCCCTAAATACGCGGGCTTGCGGGTAGGCGCCCGGCGCGCTTTGTCAGAATGCCATCGGATCGACTTCCAGATGCCAGCGCAGTCGGGACGGCGTTTTGATTGCTGCAACAGCCGACCGCCAGGGGGTGAGAAATGCCTGCAAGACCCGCCGTGAAGGCGATTCGACGAGCAGTTGCGCGCGTTCGAGATTGGCGCGGCGGGCCAATCGCATGGGGACGGGGTCGTACAGCATGACCTCCGGATACTCTGCGGCCTGCGGCCAGGCACGCGCCGTGGCCAGAAAGGCGATGGCATCGGCCATGTGCGGCGATTCGGCGCGGAGCATGGCCTGGTAGGTGTAGGGCGGGAAGCCGGCCTGCTCGCGTTCCTTGAGCTGCGCCTCGGCAAAGCCGGCATAGTCGTGGCGCACCAGCGCCGCGTAAAGCGGGTGATCGGGATACTGCGTCTGGATAATGACCTCGCCGGGCAGATCGGCGCGGCCGGCACGGCCGGCAACTTGCATCAGCTGGGCGAACAGCCGCTCCGCCGCCCGCCAGTCGGCGGCGAACAGGGCGGCATCGGCGCCCAGTACGCCGACCAGCGTCAGCTTTGGGAAATCATGCCCCTTGGCCAGCATCTGCGTGCCGACGAGGATGTCGGCCTCCCCGGCGCGAATGCGGGCGACCAAGGCTTCCCATTGTTTACGGCTTTTTGCCGCATCGCGGTCAACGCGCAGCACGCGGGCATAGGGAAAGCGCGCGGCGAGCGCCGCTTCCAGCCGTTGCGTGCCGCGCCCGAAGGGCATGATGTCCTGGTTACCGCAGGTTGGACAATGTTTCGGCACGCGGCACTCGAAGCCGCAGTGGTGGCAGCGCAACCGCCGATCCGCCAGATGCAGCACCAGATTGGCGGCACACCGCCGGCAATGCGAAATCCAGCCGCATGCCGGGCAGGACAGCACCGGCGCATAGCCGCGCCGGTTGAGGAAGACGAGGCTTTGTTCTCCGCGCGCCAGACGCATGTTGATCGCCGCCAATAAAGCATCGCAGCATCCGTCCTGCAATTTTTCCTGACGCGTGTCAATGCGCCGCACCGCCGGCAGGCGCGCGCCGCCGATGGCGCGCGCCTTGAGCGTGAGCAGCTGGTAGCGCGCCCGGGTGCGCGGGTCGGTCGCATTCGCCCAGCTTTCCAGCGACGGCGTCGCCGAGCCGAGCACGATCGGAATATCACGGGCGCGGGCACGAAACACGGCCACATCGCGCGCCGAATAACGCATGCCCTCCTGCTGCTTGAACGAAGCGTCATGTTCCTCATCAACGATGATCAGGCCAAGATCAGGCAGCGGCGTAAATACCGCCAGCCGCGTCCCCAGTACGATGCGCGCCGCGCCTTCGAACGCCGCCCGCCAATGTTGCGCGCGCGCCGCTTCGCCCAGCTCGCTGTGCAGGCTGACCAGCGGCACATCCGGAAAACGCGCGGCTACGCGCTCTTCGAGCTGCGGCGTCAGATTGATTTCCGGCACCAGCAGCAGCGCCTGCCGGCCAGCGGCCAGCGCCCGCGCAATCAGGCGTAGATAAACTTCGGTTTTGCCGCTGCCGGTCACGCCATGCAGCAGGTATGGGTGGAAGCCTTCTTCGCCGGTAATGGCCGCCAGCACGGCTTCCTGCTCATCGGTCAGTGCCGGCGCGGGGCAGGGAAATGGCGTTCGGGCGGTACGGCGCGGTGTTCTCGCCCGTGGCGGGTCGATGCGGCGCAGCCTTGCCGGCAGGGTCGAGAGCATGACTTCGCCCAGCGGCGCATGGTAGTAGGCTGCACAGAACTCGCATAGACGAAACCATTCGGCCGGCAGCGGCGGCAGGTCACGCAGCACCGCATCGGCGTCCTTGAGCCGCGTTTCGGCCAGTTCGCTGTGTTTGGGCAGCGCGGTCAGCACGCCGATGCGCATTTGCCGGCCGAACGGGACGCGCACGCGCAGCCCGATGTCGGCAGCGCCCAGAAGCTCACCCGCCGGCGCGTAATAATCGAACAGGCCGTCCAGCGGAACATCAAGGGCAATACGGATAATCTGGCGCACGCAATAGGCTCTTTAAGACAAGCTCAGGCACCCCAAGCCATCAAGCGGCAGCGCCGGCGGCACGGGCCTGAATGGGGCGCGCCTGGCAAAATCTCTTGCCGCACAAACGGTGGAAGGACTGGAACAACGGAAAAACCGCCGCGCGACGGCGCCCCCTTTAAAGACGGGGCAAAAGCAGAATGAAATATCATGTAGTTGTGCTGCCTTTTTCATTTGCTTTCTACGAAACGCGCCTAACGCTTTCTCTCGACAAGATTTTTTCGTTATGCACATTTTCTGTGGATAATTTTGTGGAATTGGGCTGAAAAAAGTGCCTAATTACGTGTTCCATAAGGGTTTTCATTGGCTTGCCTGAAAAATAATCAGAAAAATATCTTTTAATAATCAATTAGATAAAAATAATTTGCTGATTATCAACGAGTTTTTGAATGCGCCGGCACAACAAGCTGATTTTTGTGCATAAGTCAAGCGTTCGCCGCCGGTCTGTTCTACGCTATTTCAGGATGTCCGGCCGGATTTCCGGCTGGATTTCCCGCCTTATTTTCCGATAACAAAGGTTTGCGGCGATAGGCATGAACCGTTTCGACCAGCACGGCAATGTTTTCGGGTGGCGTGTATTGGGAAATCCCGTGGCCGAGGTTGAACACATGCCCGGTATGCCCCGCGCCATAGCAATCCAGCACCTTGATGGCCTCTGCCGCCACGACCGTCGGCGGAGCGAAGAGGACATTCGGATCGAGGTTGCCCTGCAAGGCGACCTTATCGCCGACGCGCCGGCGCGCTTCGCCCAGATCAATCGTCCAGTCCAGACTGATGGCGTCACAGCCGCAGGCCGCGATGGCCTCCAGCCACAGGCCGCCGCCTTTGGTAAATACGATCACGGGAACGCGGCCGTCCTTTTGTTCACATTTCAGGCCGGCAATGATCCGCTGTAGATACGCCAGCGAAAACGCCCGGTATGCGGCCGTCGACAGGCTGCCGCCCCAGGTATCGAACAGCATCAGCGCCTGCGCGCCGGCTTCGATCTGAGCGTTGAGGCAGGCCGTCACCGCCTCGGAAGTCACCGCCAGCAAGTGATGCAGCAAATCCGGACGCGCGTAGAGCAGGGTCTTGATATGGCGATAGTCGCTGCCGGAAGCGCCTTCAACCATGTAGCAGGCCAGGGTGTAAGGGCTGCCGGCAAAGCCGATCAGTGGCACGCGATCGCCGAGCGCACGCCGCACCTGGGCAATCGCATCAGTCACATAACGCAGGCGATCGTAGGGGTCTGGTACGGCCAGCCGCAGAATGTCCCGCTCTTCACGCAAGGGGCGTTCAAAACGCGGCCCTTCACCCTCGCTAAAATACAGCCCCAGCCCCATGGCATCGGGCACCGTCAGAATGTCGGAAAAAATGATGGCGGCGTCCAGATCGTAGCGCGCCAGTGGTTGCAGCGTCACCTCACAGGCGAGCGCCGGGTTCCTGCACAGATCGAGAAAGCCGCCGGCGCGCCGGCGCAGCGCACGGTATTCCGGCAGATAACGTCCGGCCTGACGCATCATCCAGATCGGCGTATGGTCGGTCGGCTGGCGCAGCAGCGCGCGCAGAAAATTGTCGTTACGGGGTCGAGCCATGACGGTTTTGATTGTTCAATAGGTGTATCAGGACAAAAACGGATTATGCGTTAATTTACAAAATTGAACCGCTATTAAGGCTTCTGGAACACGTCTCTGAACCCCACGTAAACAGGGCATCTCCCGGCACCCTGCCCTGGAGCCCTTTATTTATAAGCGCTTCAGGGGTGCCTGCCCGGAAACGCCCTATCCACGCGTGGTTCCGAGGGGGTGCTCCAGAAACTTAATAGCGGCTCGACTTTGCCAAAAAACAAAGCGGCGAGCCGCAGACAGTATGAGTAGTACGGCAAGGCGAAGCCAACGCCGTATTTTGGCAAAGGAAGCCGCTATTTCAGAAAAGCGCGGGGCGGCAGGCGGGAACAAGGGCTTGATTGTTTGAGCGTGAGCGAGTTATAAAGTCCGCCGCACAAGTACCAATCCAACCCGCGACAAGGAGTTTTCTGCGCCTGGGGTCGCCTTTCTTTGCTGACTTTCTTTGGCGAGATAAAGAAAGAAGGTAGGAAAGTCAGCGGGGCGCGCTGCCGCACAGCGCTACAGCATCAAGAGACGTCTTGTGGGTGGAAGTCAGCTCGCAGGCCTTGGCAATTCCTATAGTTAAAGTGTCTCAAGGTACTTGCCCGCTAGCCCGCGTATTTAGGGCGTTTCAGAGGAGGTGCCCGTAAACCCCTTGTATTTAGGTCATCTCCGGGCACCCTATCCGCAAACGCCCTATTTATAAGGGTTTCAGAGATGCCTATCCGGAGATCCTTTATTCATAAGGGCTTCAGAGGCGCCTACTTGGAAATGCCCTATCTACACGGGTTTCCGGGGCGCTATTTTTGACCGCGCTTAGGCCAGGGCGTCCCAGATCAGCTTGACGCCGCTGAGAAACAGCAGCAGGTAGCTGATCTGGAAAAAGGTTTTTTCAGAAATACGCTTGTGCAGCCAGATGCCAAGCCAGATTCCGAGCGGCACCAGCGGCGCAAAAAGCAGTGATAGGGAAAGATTGCTCAGGCTCAATTGGCCGAGAAAATAGTATGGCGCTAGCTTGACGTAATTGGCGATGCAGAACAGCAGCGCCGAGGTCGCGACAATGGCCGATTTGTCCAGACGCTGCGAGTAGATATAAACGGCAAAAGGCGGGCCGCCTGCATGCGCCAGCGTGCTGGTAAAGCCGGAAAATAGGCCGCAGATTGCGCCCGTGACCGGACCGGGCGTTTGCTCGCTCATGGACAGGCGGGCGGCCAGACGCTCGGTGAGTGCGAAGTATTTATTGACCGAGAAAAACACGGCGATAAGGCCGACGATCAGCCGGATTGCATTGACCGGAAGAATGCCGAACGCCAGGCTGCCCAGGGCGATGCCCGTCAGTACGCCGGGGAGCAGAATGCGCAGATGCCGGATCGACCAGCGCCCGCGCCAGGCGTAGACGCTGAAAATATCCATGGCGCAAAGAATGGGCAACATGATACCGGCGGCTTCCGGCGGGGCGACGACCAGCGATAGGATCGGTACGGCCAGCCCGCCGGCCGCTGCGCCGAATCCGCCCTTGGAAATACCGGTCAGCAGAATGGCGACGACGGCGACCGGATAAAACGCCAGCGGGGTTTCAGGGAGCGTCATCGGCGGCGGGCGTGGCTTTCTTCCCGCCTTCGAGCGATTCGATCAGATCGAACAGGCGCTGGTAGAACCCGGCGTTGGTAATGGTTTCCTCGCTGATTTTGACCAGCGTATTGCGATCCATCGTCCACGGCAGAGAAAGCGACCCCATGCCGGAAACACTCACGCCAGCGCTGCTGCCGCTCGATTTAAGTTCGTAATGGGTTTCCAGGGCGTTGGCGTAAATGATGGCGCCCCGCCCGCTCGCCAGGCAGACGAGATTGATGCCGAGGCGGACGACTCTTTCTGTTTCGGGTCGGAAGATTTTTTCGCCGTTCAGACTCAAGGTCTTGTCTTCACTGATACGGTAGCCCTGGCTCAACAGCGCGCGCTTGCCAGTTTCGCACGCCGCTTCGGGCGGACGCTTGCTGGCATAGGAAAAAGGCGTATCCGTCGTAAATGTTTCGTTCGCATGGACGCGTTTCTCCGGCGCGCTAGTGCTTTTGCAGGCAGTGAGCGTTAACGTCAGCCCAAGCCCGAGAATCAACGCCGATGCCTGTAAAAGCCGCTGAAAATATGGATGTTGCTTGTACCGCGGTGTTTGCGGAAAAAAGATCGAAGTCATGGCATTCATAAAATCATTAAAGGTAGGCGCACGTCCGGATTTCCATGCCGCCCAGTTGTCCCAGGCGTTGTTCGAGCGATGTCGTATCCCGGATCAGTGCGTTGATGGCGCGGGCTAATGCCTCCATCTCGGCCTGGCCGACGATGAGCGAGTTTTTCTCGCTGAAATATTCGGCGAAATGCCGTGCAAATGCGCGGGCAGCACGCGAAACGCCGGAAAAGACGGCACGGCCGCGCTGCGCCCGCCGTCGGACGGGTTGGGCGGCAATGTCTCCGACGCTGCGGGGCAGCGCGTCCTCGAAATTCCGGCGCAAATTGCGCAGGGTGAAAGCCAGCGCGGCAGCCGTCAGCATGGTGAGGATTACTGAATCTGCTGAATGCCGGCGACGACCCAGCCGCTGCTTCCGTCGATCGGCTTGCTCAGATGCCAGATTTCTTCAAAAGGCGCGGCGGCGCTTTCGGCATCGCCAAGGCTCTCTCGAATCATGCCGCCAAAGCGCACGCTGGCGATATAACGCGGGCCTTCTTGGACGACTTCCAGTAAATCGGCCGTAAGCGTCACGATGTCGGTTTGCTGGGGCGTATTGCCGCGCTCGTCCATCTGCAGCTTAATCTCGGCGTAGATTTCGGGCGTGACGAATTCGCGGATGTCGTCAAGGTTCTTCGCGTCGTTCGCTGCTTGTAGGCGGACAAAGTTGAGCTTGGCGACACGCAGGAAGGCTTCGTCGTCAAAACCGGCGAGGATGTTGCCGGCAGCCGAAGGCGTATGATCCGGCGCCTCCGCAGCCCGCATGGATTGGGCGTTTGCGGCCGCCCCGTCGGTATGGCGGGGCGATTGTCCGGGGGTGTTTACGCCCGCATAGCGCATCGGCGCCTGCTGCCCCTGTTGGGGACGGCGGAACAGACGGACAAGGAACATGCCGGCCATCACTAGCAGGACAAGCATGACGAAATTTGCCAGTTCAGCACTCAGGCCGAGATACGAAAACAGCGCGGCGAGGCCGAGGCCAGTCGCCAAGCCGGCGATCGGGCCGAGCCAGCTGCGCTGCGCCTGGCCCGGTGCGGGCGCGGCCTGGCGCTGCGGCGCGGCCGGGCGGGGCGTGAGCGCCCGGCGCTGCATACCGACGGAACGCCCGCCGCCCAAACGCGCGGCTTCGGCATCGTCGACGGTTGACACGACGGCGAGTAAGGCGATGAACATAGCGGCCAAGAATCTTTTCATCAGGCGTTCTCCTTGGGGTTTCTTGAATTTGATTGACTGAAAAATTCCTTCAGAACTTGAAGCCCCGATGCAGGGCGACAACACCCAGCGTCAGGTTGAAATATTCGACGTTTTCCAGCCCAGCGTGTTCCATCATCCGTTTCAGCGTCATCTGGTCCGGATGCATGCGGATCGACTCGGCAAGGTAGCGGTAGCTTGCTTCGTCCTGCGTCACGAGCCGGCCCAGCTTCGGGATGATTTTAAACGAATAGAAATCGTAGGCCGGCGCCAGCGGCTTCCAGATCCGCGAGAATTCGAGGATCAGCAGGCGTCCGCCCGGGCGCAGAACACGGCGCATTTCGGCGAGCGCCCTGTCCTTGTGCGTCATGTTGCGCAAACCAAAAGCGACCGTCACGCAATCAAAATAATCATCGGGGAACGGCAGCTTTTCAGCGTCACACTGCGCTACCGGCAATAGAATCCCCTGATCGCACAAGCGATCGCGGCCGTGCGTGAGCATGGCGTTGTTGATGTCGGTCAGCCAAACTTCGCCGCTTTTGCCGACGCGCCGGGCGAAAGCGCGCGACAGGTCGCCGGTGCCGCCTGCCACATCAAGCACGCGCGCGCCTTCGCGCACGCCACTGCGGTCGATGGTAAAGATTTTCCAGAGCCGATGCAGTCCGCCGGACATCAGATCGTTCATCAGGTCGTAGCGCGTCGCCACCGAATCGAATACGCCGGCGACGCGCCGCGCTTTTTCGCTCTCGGCAACGTGTTCAAAGCCGAAATGGGTTTGTTTATCCATGGCAGGGTCAGGGCGATCGACGTTCATATTTTCGGGCAACGACGCAATTTTAGGCGATTGCTGGACGATCGTACGCCATCAGGCGCGCAACGAGGGCAATAAGCATGGCGAACAGGCAAAGGCGCGGCGTATTCCGTACGCGGCGCTCAGTGTCTGACCAGGCCACATTGCACTGCGGGCGGCTGCGGCGACGGCGGGCATTCGGCCGGATCGCGGCTGCCACCGGCTGCGGCGAGGCGGTCGAGGTAGGCTTGCCACAGCGCATCGCGGTGGCGGCAGAAGTTGTACAGCAGATCCCAGGAATACAGGCCGCTGTCGTGACCGTCGGAAAAAACCAGGCGAAGCGCGTAATTGCCAACGGGTTCGATGCGCTCGATTTCGACGTCGCGCTTGCCCAGTTGCAGGGTTTCCTGGCCGCGTCCGTGACCGCGCACTGCCGCCGAAGGCGAAAATACGCGGAGAAACTCGTGGCTGAGTTCATAGTGCGCGTTCTCATAAACGAGTTCGAGGCGGCGGGTTTTCTGATGCAGCCGGATTTCGGTGGGAATCGGCGTATCGGGAGAAAGTCCGGTCATAGCGAATATCAGTCGGTCGAACCCGGCGGAGAAGGCGGGCGAGGACGGAGGAATGCAGGAATGGGCGTGAATGAGAAACGAATCGGGCAAAAAAGCCGGCGCGCCAATCATAACGTAAAACGCCTCGTCCCCGATGGCGATGTAAAGTCAATCACGCTGAAAACCGGGCAGTTTTACGCCCGTTGTCTGGCCGCCGAGCCTTCCAGATATCTGGGCAGTCCGGTGCAGCGCGCCACGATCCGGTCTGCCGGGCCTTGATCAATCGTCATCGTCATCGTCATCATCATCATCGTGATGGCGGCGATGGCGCGGGAATTGGCGATACCCGCGCCAGCGGTAACCGTCGTACATATGGCGCCTGCGCCATTCTTCACGGTAGCGGAAATGGGGCGGAGGCGGCGCATCGTAACCCATGTAGCGTGGCGCGAACTCGCGGCGATACCAGCTATCCCGCACAAAATACACCGGCTCGCTGCAAGCGCCGTATTCGCGGCAGTGGCGGCGCCAATGCTTGATGTGCCGGGGAGGAACGCGAAAATATACCGGCGGCCCCATGAATGGCGACGGGGTGACGATGACAGGTTGGGAATAAACCAGGGGTGGGGGTGGATGGCCGCCGATATCAATGCGCCCGTAAAACCCCGGATCCCCGATGCTGAACGAGACTTCGGCACGGATGCTGCCGGCAAAACCGACAAGTGCTGCGAAGGCGAGAAGTCGGACGGCAATGGCAAAAAACAGCGGGCGGTGTTGCTTCAACATGATGAGTCTCCTTTTTTTCCGTTCAGCATCGGCGCGTTTTCCGTACATTGCGTCCCGTCTGTGGCGGCGCGCCTTGCGACTGTTTTTATTCAGTCAACGACATTCAAACAACGCGCTATCTCTGTATCTGGCCGACGTGGCAAAGGTAAAAGATTGTGTCACGCCAATAGTACATGGGATGTGCACCGAATGTACATCGCGTGCGGCATGGAAAAGTACAAAGTGTACGAAATGGCTGCGCCGGAGGCCGGAAAGCCGTGCTGGATGCGGGGCAAGCGATTGGCGATCTTATGCCGCGTCGTATTACTGGAGGCTTGACAATGCAACCCAGATGGCGCACTAAAGGTCGTGGGCAGATATCAGTGCGGTGATTACACAGAAGGTTTGCGCCGGAAGGGAAAGTATTCCTGGGGGCGAGCTTCTGACAAGTCGGGTGGCGGTGATTCCGGCGGAAATGCCGCTGAAAGGTGTTCCAGAAAGGACGCCGGGTGTGCCCCCGGAAAAGGCATTTCCTGGCAGGTCACGCGGTCGATCCGCGCCAGGCGCGGGCCATGATGGGCCCAGGTAATCAAGGCATTGACGTGCGCTTCCTCGCCGCAGAAAAAAGCTTCGACGTGGCCGTCATGGTGGTTGCGCACCCAGCCGCCGACGTCGAGACGCAGGGCTTCGGCACACAGCGCGTTGCGGAAGCCGACGCCCTGCACGCGGCCTTCGATCAACAGCCGGCAGGCAATACGGCGGTTCATTGAGCTTCGCGGGTATCCGGTGCAATGGCGGCGAGGATGCCCTGCATCAGCTGCAGCGGTGTCGGCGGGCAGCCCGGGATGGTGACATCGACGGGAATCACGTTGGCGACGCGCCCGCACGAGGCATAGCTCTCACCGAACGGACCGCCGGTACAGCCGCAGTCGCCGACGGCGACAACGAGTTTCGGCGCGGGCGTCGCCTCGTAGGCACGTTTGAGCGCGGTTTCCATGTTTTTGGCGACCGGCCCGGTGACGAGCAGCATATCGGCATGACGCGGGCTGGCGGAAAACTTGATGCCAAGCGCTTCGAGGTTGTAATAGGGGTTGCCCAGCGCATGGATTTCCAGCTCGCAACCGTTGCAGGAACCGGCATCGACGTGGCGGATGACCAGCGCACGGCCGAGCAGGCGGTGCATTTCGCTGTCCAGACGTTGCCGGACGGCGACCAGCATGGCGTCATCGGCGGCAGGCGGCGGCTCGGTGACGATGCCGGTGCGGAGAATCTGTCGGATGAGGGGAAACATGGCTACAAATCCGGCCCGGAATAAGAAAGATTGAACGATTTGTTGATCAGCGGAAAATCGGGAACGATGTTGTCGATCACCGCATGTTCGAGCGCCGGCCAGTTGTGCCAGGAAGGGTCGTGGCAATGGCAGCGGCGGATTTTGCCGTCGGCGCCGGTTTCCAGCGCCACCAACACGTCACCGCGCCAGCCTTCAATCCAGCCGAAACCGCGCCGGTTGGGCTGGCTGTGTAGCACGGTGCGTGTTTCGCCTTCCGGCAGGTGGTCGAGCAGCGCCCGGATCAAGGCAAACGATTCAAACAGTTCGGTAAAGCGCACGGCGGCGCGTGCGGCAACGTCGCCACGCCGCTCGAGCGCCAGCATTGGCACCATCCGGTCGTAAGGCAGGCATGGGTGGTTGCAGCGCAGGTCCCACGCCTGCCCGCTGGCGCGGCCGGCCAAACCGATGAGGCCGAGTCGACGCGCCAGATCGGGCGTGACGGTGCCGGTGGTCAGAAAGCGATCCTGCAGGCCGGCGTGTTCGTCGTAAATGGCCTTCAGCCGGCGCACCTCCTTCTCGACGGCGTCACACTGACTGTGTAAAGCACCGACACCGGCAGCGTCGATATCGACGGTCACGCCGCCGGGAACGATGCGATCCTTGGTGAAGCGGTGCCCGAACAGGCGGGCGTTAAGGCGCACCCAGTCTTCCTTCAGGCGCATGAACTGCATCAGCCCGAAGGCAAGCGCAACGTCGTTGCCCAGGTAGCCGAGATCGCTCAGGTGATTGGCGATGCGTTCGCGTTCGAGCAGCAGGGCGCGCAGCCAGGCGGCGCGCGGCGGCGGCACGACCTCGGCGATGGCTTCGGCGGCCTGGCTGTATGCCCAAGCGTAAGCGACCGTGGTATCGCCGGAAATCCGGCCGGCCAGCAGGGCGCCTTCGGCCAGCGGCATACCGATGAAACGCCGGTCGATTCCTTTATGTTTCCAGCCCAGGCGCTCCTCCAGGCGGAGCGTGCGTTCGCCCATCGTCGAAAAACGGAAGTGGCCCGGTTCGATGATGCCGGCGTGGATCGGGCCGACAGCAATTTCATGGACGCCCTCGCCCGCGACACGGACGAAGGGATAATCTTCATTTTCCGCCGGAAACTGGCGATCCGGCGTGTCGCGGCGCAGCGGAAAGTAGTCGGCCGGCCAGTTGGCGTGGCGTAGCCAGGGGCGCGTATCCTCGCCGTCCTTGATGCGCAGGCCGAGCAGGTCACAGGCGGCGCGCTGCAGGCGGTTGGCGCTGTAAAACAGTGACGCCAAATCGGGGAAGGCGGGGTTGTCTGCCGGCAGCGGCAGGCTCAGGCATACCAGCCCTTCGGCCAGATCGAAGGCGACATGCAGGGCAAAGCCGGCGTCAGCATCCGCAGCGCGGTCACGCTCGTCACTCCCCCACAGGCTGACCAGCCGCCGGCCGGCGCGATGAACGGCAACGCTGAAATCCACTAACTGCGCGGCACTGACGGTCGCCACGTAAGCGGCCATCGTCTGGCCGGCGACAGGCGAAAAATCGATGGGCTGATCGAGGAATCGCATGAGGCTATCCGATGAAAGCGACGGCCTGGTGGAACCACTCGGCCAGATAGGGCGGAATCCACAAACCGAGCATGAGCACCAGGCCAAGATGTAGGAACACCGGCAATAGCGCCGGATTGTGCGCCAGCGGCTTGACTGTCGGCTCGCCGAAAACCATGCCCTGCACCTTATGGAACATGGCCGCGAAGGCAACGCCCAGCGCAATCAGCAGAATCGGCGCCGCCCAGGGGTGCTGCCGAATGGCGATGGTCAGGATCATGAATTCGCTGGCGAATACGCCGAAGGGCGGCATGCCGAGAATGGCCAGCGTGCCGAGCATGAGTCCCCAGCCAATGGTGGGCGAGCGTTTGAGCAGGCCGCGGATGTCTTCGATGGTCTGTGTGCCGGCCATTTGTGCGGCATGGCCGACGGCGAAGAAAATGGCCGACTTGGTTAACGAATGCACGGTCATGTGCAGCAGGCCGGCAAAGATGGCGACCGGCCCGCCCATTCCGAAGGCGAACGTGATCAGCCCCATGTGCTCGATCGAAGAAAAGCCAAACAGGCGCTTGATGTCTCTCTGGCGGGAGAGGTAAAAAGCCGGCACGACGACGGTCAGCAGGCCGAAGGCCATCATTAGGTTTTCCGCAAAGCGGGTGCCCAGCGCCCCGTCGACGAGCACCTTGCCGCGGATGATGGCGTAGAGCGCCACATTGAGCAGCAAGCCGGAAAGTACGGCGGAAACGGGCGTTGGCCCTTCGGCGTGGGCATCCGGCAGCCAATTGTGCAGCGGCACCAGACCGGTCTTGGTGCCGTAACCGACGAGCAAAAACACAAAAGCCAGCGACAGCGTCGTCGGCTCGAGCAAGGTGCGCACGCCGTTCAGATGCGTCCATAGCAGCGCATGTCCTTCGCTGCCGAGCATGCGTTCTGCGGCAAAGTAAATGAGGATGGTGCCGAATAGCGCCTGGGCGATGCCGACGCCGCACAGGATGAAGTATTTCCATGCCGCTTCCAGACCCGCCGGCGTGCGGTAAAGGGCGACGAGCAGAACGGTGGTCAGCGTCGCCGCCTCCATGGCGACCCAGAGGATGCCGAGATTGTTGGTCGACAGCGCCGTCAGCATGGTGCACATGAACATCTGGAACATGCTGTGATAGAGCCGCAATCGCCCTGCCGAAAGGCGGCCGTAATCATGCTCGATGCGCATGTAGGGGCGCGAGAACAGGGCGGTAGTGAAACCGACCAGCGCCGTCAGCGCGATCAGGAAAACATTGAGCGGGTCCACGAAAAACTGCATGTCGTATGCCCACATCGAACCGTCGGCAATAATGCGCCGGGTCAGGAAGGCGGCGGCGATCAGGGTCAGCAGGCTGCACACGGCATTGATCGTGCCCGCCGCGCGCCAGTGGCCGACCAGCGCCAGCAATATCGCGGCGAAAAGCGGAATGCCGAGAACACAGCCCAGTTCAACCGTCATTTTTCGTGCGCCTTTTGTGTCTGTTCCATGCGGCTGATGTCCAGGCTGTCAAACTGCTCGCGGATCTGGAAGAAGAAAATGGCCAGGATGACCATGCCGACCATGACATCGAGCGCAATGCCCAGTTCGACGACCATCGGCATGCCATACGTGGTGCTCGTGGCGGCGAAAAACAGGCCGTTTTCCATAGCCAGGAAGGCGATCACCTGCGGTACGGCCTTGCTGCGCGTGATCATCATCAGGAAGGAGAGCAGTACGCAGGCCAGCGCGATGCCGACGGTCGAGCGCATGATCGTGCCGGAGAGCTGCGAGATCGGCTGCGCTACGTTGAAGGAAACAATCACTAGCAGAATGCCGACCAGCATCGTTGTCGGGATGTTGAGTAGCGTCTCGACATCCCACTTGACCGACAGCCGGCGGATCAGGCGGTGCAGGATCCAGGGCAGGGCAAGTACCTTGAGGAGCAAGGTTAGCGCCGCCGACCAGTAAAGGTGCCGCTGATGTGTTGCCACGGCGACGATCAGCGTCGAGCAGAATAGGACGAATCCCTGCATCATGAACAGGTTGATCAGTGTCAGGATGCGCCGCTGCGAAAGCATGGCGAAACCGAGCAGCAGCAGGATCGCTGCGCACAGGTTGATGAGCGGCAGGGCTTCCTGGATGAGCAGCGAGGGGAGCATCATCACGCCCTCAACAGCAGGTGAACGAGCATGGCTAGCACGGCCAGCATGAAGGCGGCGCCGAGAAATTCCGGCGTGCGGAAAACGCGCATTTTGGCCGAGAGCGTTTCGATCAGCGCTAGGCAAAAACCGCTGACAGCCAGCTTGGCGAGCAGGATGAGCGCTGCGCGGCCCAGTGACAGCGGGTCGGAGGCATCAGGGATGCCAAAGGGAAAGAACAGCGCGATGCCGATGCACGAGTAGGTGAAAAGTTTGAGGCTGGACGCCCATTCGATCAGCGCCAGATGGCGGCCGGAATATTCGAGAATCATCGCTTCGTGGATCATCGTCAGCTCCAGGTGCGTCGTCGGATTATCCACCGGCACGCGCGCATTTTCGGCCAGTGAAACCATGACGAAGGCGACGCCCGAAAAAGCCAGGCTTGGGTAGATGGCGAACTCGCGGTTGCCCAGGCTATCGACGATCGTTGATAGCGAGGTCGATTGCGAAATGAGTGAGGCGGTGAAAAACACCATCAGCAGCGCCGGTTCAGCGAGAAAGCCGATCAGCATTTCACGGCGCGCGCCGAGCGAGCCGAACGCCGTGCCAACATCCATGCCTGCCAGTGCGATGAAAACGCGCGCCAGTGCAAACAGGCCGACCAGGGCGATGGCATCGGCGGCTGGTGACAGAATTAGATCAGTAGATAGGGTGGGCACGATGGCCGAAGCCAGAGCCATGCAGGCAAAAATCACATAGGGGGCGGTACGGAACAGCGACGAGGCGTTGTCCGCCAGCACCACTTCCTTGCGGAAGAGTTTGTGCAGTGTGTAATACGGTTGCAGTAAAGAGGGCGCCGAACGATTCTGCAGCCAGGCACGGCACTGGTTGACCCAGCCGACGAGCATGGGCGCCAAGATAATGGCAGCAGTCAGTGCGAGCATTTGGGCGAAGAATGGGTAAAACCTCATCGCCTCATCCCCGCGTCAGCACCAGCAACGCGATCAGTGTCACGAAACTGTAAAGTAAATAAATGGCAATCCGCCCCTGCTGAAGCAACGCCGCCAGGCGCGTGCCGTATTCGACGAAGCGGGCGATCGGTAGATACAGCCAGTACCAGGTTGGGTCTTCGACAACACTGCGGTAGACCGGCGCTTTGTCGAAGGGCGAGGGGTGCATGCGCGTGCGGCGCAGGAATACATCGAAAATACGCCGCACGGGCTGACCAAAGCCCTCGGCCGTGTCCTGCATACGCGGCGTTTGCAGCGGAAAGCCGCAATCCCAGGCCGGCGCGCGCCGATGCCCGGGCATTCCCTGTTGGCGGCGCTGAAAACGGCGCACGGCAAAATAGACGATCGGCGTCAATATGGCCAGGCTGACGAAAAAGGCCAACGCACTGTAACTGGCGCGATCGGCATTGATCGGCGTGAGCAGCCACCAACTGTTGGTTGCCGCATCACGCAGGCTAACACCGACCAGCAGGCGCGTGACCGGGTCGAGCAGGGTCACGACCGCATTCGGCAGCAGGCCGAGCAAAACGCAGCCGAACGCCAGCCAGAGCAGGCCAAGGCGTTCAAACTGACCGGCGTCGTGCGCCTCGGAGAGCTTTTCTTCACGCGGCTGGCCGAGAAAAATGACGCCGAAAAACTTGACCATCGCAAAGCCGGCCAGCGCGGCCACCAGCGCCACGGCCGCCGCGACGACCGGCAGAAGCATATTCAGATAGCCGTGCGGCAGCCCGGAAGTAAACAGAAAGCTTTGCAGCAACAGCCATTCTGAAACAAAGCCGTTGAGCGGCGGCAGCCCGGCGGCAGCGAGCGTGCCGACGAGAGCCAGCCAGGCCACCCAGGGCATACGGTGAATGAGGCCGCCCAGTTTGCCGAGATTGCGCTCGTGCGTGGCATGCAGCACGGAGCCGGTCGACAGGAACAGCAGCCCCTTGAAAAAAGCGTGGTTGAGGCAGTGATACAGCGTAGCGGTGAGTGCCAGCGCCGACAGATAGGGGAGCTGGAAGGTGACGAAAATCAGTCCGAGGCCGGCGCCGACCAGGATCAGGCCGATGTTTTCGATCGAAGAATAGGCGAGCAGGCGCTTCATGTCGCTCTGGATCGCCGAATAGATGACGCCGAACAGCGCCGTCAGCAGCCCGGCGACCAGCATCAGCGCCCCCCACCACCAGGTTTCCGCATCCAGCAGATCGAAGCTGACGCGCAGGATGCCGTATACAGCGGTTTTCAGCATGATGCCGCTCATCATTGCCGACACCGGCGAAGGCGCGGCCGGGTGCGCCTCCGGCAGCCAGATATGCAGAGGCAGCATGCCGGCCTTGGCGCCAAAACCGAAGAGTGCCAGCAGAAAAGCGCCTGCCGCCCAAGCGCCGCTGCGCGGAAATTCGCGCATGGCCTCGAACGTATAGTCGCCGGCGCCACCGGCCATGACGCCAAAAGACAGCAAAATGCCGATGGCGCCGATGTGGGCGATCAGCAGATAAAGATAAGCGGCGCGCCGAATCTCGGCGTGGCGATGCTCGGACGCAACGAGAAAAAATGAGGACAGCGCCATCGATTCCCAGGCGACCATGAAGGCGTAACCGTCATCTGCCAGTAAAACGCAGGCCATGCTCACCAGAAAAACGTGATAAAGAAAACAGTAGAGGCCGGGCGGGGCGCTGTCGTCGCGGTGCATGTAGCCGGCGGCATAGAGGGAAATGCCTGCCGCCGCTGCGCCGAGCAGGAACAGAAAAAACGCCGAGAGCGCGTCCAGCCGCAGATGGAACGGCTGACCGGGAAGACCCAGCGGCAGGATGAGCGTTTGCGGTGAGGCCGCCATGGCCAGCAGCGCCTGCACGGCGACCAGCGCGGCGATGCCCGCGCCGAGCGGGAACAGGAGGCGGCTGATCAGGGTAAAGCGACCGGGCTGTACGAGGCCGATACAACCAATCAGCAGCCAGCCGGATGCGGCCAGCAGGATACTGTGGATTCCGTTGGAAAATAGCGCGCTCATTTCGGCGGCTCCGTCGGCGGCGCTGGCATTTCGAGCATTTCACGCAATAGTCTGGCAATGGCGTAGACCATCAGTACCAGGCCGCCGCCCAGGGCGATGAAAGCTTCCGCCTTCGTCGCCGGAAAGTCGCGAAAGAACAGGGGCACGCCGCGTATCAGCCAGAGCGCGCCTGAAGAAAACAGCGCAATGCCCAAAACATCGCAGGCAATATAGGCCAGCACTTTCGGTGTCAGGCGCAGCCGCATGGTTTTCATGCGGGTCGCCTCTGCCTCATTGCGCGCATTGCCGTCCTCCGGATTACTTGACCTTCATGCCGGCCTGCGCGCCTGCATCAGGCGACAGCAGGAAGATTCCCGGCATGTTGCCGTCCGCGTCGGAGGCGGCGAGGATCATGCCTTCGGACAAGCCAAACTTCATTTTGCGCGGCGCCAGATTAGCGACCATAACCGTATGGCGGCCGATCAGTGCGGCCGGGTCGTAAGCGGACTTGATGCCGGCGAATACCTGCCGGGGGCTGTCTTCACCAATGTCGAGCAAAAGGCGGAGCAGCTTTTCCGCCCCTTCGACATGGCTGGCATCGACAATGCGCGCCACGCGCAGGTCAACCTTCATGAAATCGTCGATGCTGATTGTTCCCTTGTCCGCGTTGTCTGCCGGCCCAGTTTTTCGGGAAGAAGATCCCTCTAGCGCGGCGGAGGCAGGGCGTGCGGCGGACTTGCCGGAGCGCTGCCCGTCCGCGTCGTGATGCGTTTTTGCTTTCGGTCCGGAATCTGCCGGAACGGCGTTCAGCGAGGCCTTGTTGGCTTCGATCAGCGCGGTAATCTGTTTTGGGTCGATGCGTGTCATCAGATGGCTGTAGGCGCCGATGACGTGACCGGCCGGCAACGGCGCCTGTGCGTCGTCCCAGGCAAGCGGAGGTACGCCGAGGAAAGCCTCGACCGCTTCGGCGACTTTGGGCAGAACGGGCTTGAGGTATACGGTTAGCAGGCGGAACGCCTCGATGGCCTGCGAACAGGCGGCATGTAAAGCTTCCTGCTGTCCTTCCTGTTTGGCGAGTTCCCAGGGTTTCCGGTCGTTGACGAAGACATTGGCGGTATCGGCCAAAGCCATGACTTCACGCAGGGCGCGCCCGAATTCACGCGCTTCGTAGGCGGCGGCGATGTTGCTGGCGGCATCGCGCAAGGGTTGCAGCCACGCCGCGTCAGTCGCAGCCAGACGGCCGCCGAAGCGCTTGCCGATGAAGCCGGCGCAGCGGCTGGCGATGTTGACATATTTGCCGATCAGGTCGGCATTGACGCGGGCCACAAAATCTTCGAGGTTAAGGTCGATGTCTTCCATTGTCGCGTTGAGCTTGGCGGCGTAGTAATAGCGCAGCCATTCGGGGTTCAGTCCCTGCTTCAAATAGCTTTCGGCGGTGATGAACGTGCCGCGCGACTTGCTCATCTTGGCGCCGTCGACGGTCAGAAAGCCGTGCGCGAAGACGCCGCTCGGTGTGCGGAAGCCGGCGTGCGCCAGCTGGGCCGGCCAGAATAGTGCGTGGAAATAGAGGATGTCCTTGCCGATAAAGTGATACAGCTCGGTTTGCGTATCTGCTTGCCAGTAGTCGTTGAAGTCGATGCCGTTTTTTTCGCACAGGTTTTTGAACGACCCCATGTAGCCGATCGGGGCGTCGAGCCAGACATAAAAGTATTTGCCGGGCGCCTCGGGAATTTCAAAGCCGAAGTACGGCGCATCGCGCGAAATGTCCCAGTCACTGAGCCGGTTTTCGCCTTCTGCGCCCAGCCATTCCTGCATCTTGTTGGCGGCTTCCGGTTGCAAATGGCCGCTGTCGTGCGTCCAGCGGCGCAGGAAATCCTGGCAGCGCGGGTCGGAAAGCTGGAAGAAATAATGCTTGGACTGGCGCAGCTCCGGCGTGGCGCCGGAAACGGCCGAGTAGGGGTTTTTCAGTTCATTCGGCGTGTAGGCGGCGCCGCACGACTCGCAGTTGTCGCCATATTGGTCGGGGGCGCCGCATTTCGGGCATTCGCCTTTAATGAAGCGATCGGGCAGAAACATCTGCCGGGTCGGGTCGTAATACTGTTCGATCGTGCGCGTTGCGATCAGGCCGTTTTCCCGCAGACGGGCGTAGATCAGGTTGGCGTAGTGGCGGGTCTCCGGCGAATGCGTCGTGTAGAAATTGTCAAAGCCGACGTGGAAGCCGGAAAAATCGCGGAAATGCTCATCATGCACGCGCGCGATCAGCGCCTCCGGCGTGATGCCTTCCTGCTCGGCACGCAGCATGACCGGCGTGCCGTGCGTATCGTCGGCGCAGACGTACCAGCACGCCGCTACCCGGTCTTTCGCCTGCATTTTCTGGAAGCGCACCCAGATATCGGTCTGGATATATTCGACAAGATGGCCGAGATGGATCGCGCCGTTGGCGTAAGGCAGGGCGGAAGTGACGAGAATTTTGCGGGACATGACGGTATGCAAGGCATTCTTAGGAATTGGCAAGCCGTCATTTTATAGCGAATGGTGGCTGAAACCTACCGTTCCATGCGCCTGTGCCCGATGAAAATCTTTGTAAACAAGGTGTCTCAGGGTGGGGCGCGGAGATGTTCCGGCCACGTGGGTTTTAGCGGGTCATTTGGCTATGATTTTCCATTTTATGTTTTTTGATGCCCTGAAGCCCTTTATTTACGTCGACTTCCGGGCATTTTATGTTTTCTGGCCTATTTGCACGAGGTTTCGGCGCACTTTTTTCAGCTAGACTGGTCACAGCTTCCAGGCGTCACGCGCAGCTTTGAATCCGCTTTGCCCGCACAGTCATACCGCTAGAAAATATTTCAAGGAACCCGTCATGGCAGTCACTCAGGAAAACGTACTTGCAGCCTTGCAGCAATGGATCGACCCGAATACGCGGAAAGATTATGTTTCCAGCCGGTCGGTCAAAAACCTCCGGATCGACGGCGGCAGGGTCGCGTTCGACATCGCGCTCGGCTATCCTGCCGGAACGCAAATCGAAACGATTCGTCAGGCATTGGTAGATCTCGTGCAGGCTGTCCCCGGCGTGACGGCGGTGGATGCCAATGTCGCCAGCAATATTGTTGCGCACGCCGTCCAGAAAGGTCTGAAACCGCTGCCGGGCGTCAGGAACATCATCGCCGTGGCTTCCGGCAAAGGCGGCGTCGGCAAAAGTACGACCGCCGTTAATCTGGCACTGGCGCTGGCGCAGGAAGGCGCGGCGGTAGGGCTGCTCGATGCCGACATCTACGGGCCATCGATTCCGCAGATGACCGGTCTTTCCGGCCAGCAGCCGGATTCTCCGGACGGAAAATCCATGACTCCGCTTATTGCGCACGGCATCCAGACGATGTCGATCGGCTTCATGATCGACGTCGATTCGCCGATGGTCTGGCGCGGACCGATGGTGACGCAGGCGCTCGAACAGCTGCTCAAGCAGACAAGCTGGCAGGACCTGGACTACCTGATCGTCGATATGCCGCCCGGTACGGGCGACACGCAACTGACCCTGGCGCAGAAGGTGCCGGTGACGGGCGCGGTGATCGTCACGACGCCGCAGGACATCGCCCTGATCGATGCGCGTAAGGGGCTGAAAATGTTTGAAAAAGTCGGCATTCCAATTTTGGGGCTGGTGGAAAACATGAGTTTGCATACCTGCTCGCAGTGCGGCCACGAAGAGCCTGTTTTCGGCAGCGGCGGTGGCGCCCGGATGGCGCAGGATTACGGCACGGAGCTGCTCGGCGCCTTGCCGCTGGAGCTGTCCATCCGTGAGATGACCGATGCCGGCAAGCCGACCGTGGTCGGTGCGCCCGATTCGCGCGCAGCAGAAATCTATCGTGCCATTGCCCGCCGCATTGCCGTCAAGATCGCCGAGAAAGCCAAGGATATGAGCGGCAGGTTTCCGAATATCGTCGTCCAGAATACCTAAAACATATGCGGCCGTACCGGCGCGATAAGTGATGCCGTGGCGCCGCTTTCCGTTTGCCTGCGGGCGGCAAAACCGCTAGTCTTGATCCTTGTGGGTTTTCGGCTTGCCGCCGTGGCGGCGGGATGGCCGGGAACACGTTTTCAACGACCTCAAGGAGAACGCTATGAAAAAAATGTGGCTATGCCTGCCGATCGTCGCGGCATTGAGCGCCTGCGCAGGCAGCGGTGCGGGCGGTGCGAACGCAATGGCGGGCGCGGAAGCTGTTCTGAAGGCGACGCAGGGGAACAGCGTTGCTGGCAGTGTGGTTTTCCGCCAGGAAGGCAATACACTGGTCGTCATGACGCAGGCTTCGGGGTTGACGCCCGGTGCGCATGGCTTCCACGTTCATGAATTTGGTGATTGCAGCGCGCCGGATGCGTCCAGCGCCGGCGGGCATTTCAACCCGATGGGCAAGCCGCATGGCAAGCCGGGTCAGGCCGACAGTCACGCGGGCGACATGCCTGAACTGGTTGCCGACGCCAAAGGCAATGTCCGCCAGATGGATCGCCTGACGGGCGTTTCTGTGAACGATTTCATCGGCAAGAGCGTCATCATCCATGCCGGTGGGGATGATTACAAGACACAGCCGACGGGTAATTCAGGCGCGCGCGTTGCCTGCGGAGTCATCGCTGCCAAGTAGGGCGGCGCTCTGCTGCTAGGATCGTCGGGCGGCGGCGCGTGTTTGCCGCCCGATGTGTGCCGCGCCGCATCCATGACCTGTTCCCTGCCCTGCTTTCCTCCCGTGCGCCGTTTTGTATGGAAAGCAGGTTTCATCGACTATAGAATACGCGCCTGAGCAATTTCCGATTCATTCTTCCGCTTTATTTCGTTGGCGCAGCAAGGAAAGCGATGTCCATCAAACCCGACAAATGGATCCGCCGCATGGCCGAGCAGTACGGCATGATCGAGCCGTTCGAGCCGCGGCTGGTGCGTGAACTCAACGGCGACAAGATCGTATCCTACGGAACGTCGAGCTACGGTTACGATATCCGCTGCGCCGATGAATTCCGCGTGTTCACCAATATCAATTCGACGATCGTCGATCCCAAGGCCTTCGATCCGCAGTCCTTCATCGAGGTTTCCGGCAAAGGCTATTGCGTCATTCCGCCCAATTCTTTTGCTCTGGCGCGTACGGTCGAATATTTCCGCATCCCGCGCTCGGTGCTGACGGTCTGTCTCGGTAAAAGCACGTATGCGCGCTGCGGCATCATCGTCAATGTCACGCCCTTTGAACCGGAATGGGAAGGCTTCGTGACGCTCGAATTTTCCAACACGACGCCCTTGCCGGCCAAAATCTATGCCGGCGAAGGCTGTGCGCAGGTGCTGTTCTTTGAATCCGACGAGGAATGCGAAACTTCGTACAAGGATCGGGGCGGAAAATACCAGGGGCAGATCGGCGTCACCTTGCCGAAAATCTGATTCCGAGGGTTGATCGCGAGCCGCTGTCAGGCTGTTTTTGTGACTATATTTGTCAGACCCGCTGCGGCGGGTCGTTGCTTTCCGGGAGCCAAATGCCATGCGCTTTAATTTTCCGATCATCATTATCGACGAGGATTTCCGTTCGGAAAATGCCTCCGGACTGGGCATCCGCGCGCTGGCGGAGGCCATTGGCGCCGAAGGCATGGAAGTGCTCGGCGTGACGAGTTACGGTGACCTGAGCGCCTTTGCCCAGCAGCAAAGCCGTGCGTCGGCTTTCATTCTGTCAATTGATGACGAGGAGTTCAGCGGCGACGAGGCGCAGACGACCATTGAAGAATTGCGCGCCTTTGTGGTGGGTATCCGCCGCCGCAACGAAGATATTCCGATTTTCCTTTACGGCGAAACGCGCACCTCATACCACATTCCGAACGATGTGCTGCGCGAGTTGCACGGCTTCATTCACATGTTTGAGGATACGCCGGAATTTATTGCCCGCTATGTCGTCCGCGAAGCGCGCGCCTATCTGGGTAGCGTGCCGCCGCCCTTTTTCCGCGCGCTGACGCATTACGCTGCGGACGGCTCATATTCCTGGCACTGTCCGGGGCACTCGGGCGGCGTGGCTTTTCTTAAATCGCCGGTCGGGCAGATGTTCCACCAGTTTTTCGGTGAGAATATGCTGCGCGCCGACGTCTGCAACGCCGTCGAAGAGCTGGGGCAGCTGCTCGATCATACTGGGCCGGTCGCCGCTTCTGAGCGCAACGCCGCACGCATTTTTAATGCAGACCATCTGTTCTTCGTCACTAACGGTACGTCGACCTCGAACAAAATCGTCTGGAATTCTGCGGTTGCTCCCGGTGATATCGTCATTGTGGACCGCAATTGCCATAAATCCATTCTTCACTCGATTATCATGACCGGCGCCATCCCGGTCTTCCTGATGCCGACGCGCAATCACTTCGGCATCATCGGGCCGATTCCCAAGGAAGAGTTCCGTTGGGAAAATATCGAGAAAAAAATTGCCGCCCATCCGTTCGCCAGTGGCGTGACAGCGAAGCCGCGTGTGCTGACGATTACCCAGAGCACTTATGACGGGATTCTCTATAACGTCGAGGAAATCAAGGAAATGCTCGACGGGCGTATCGATACGCTGCATTTCGACGAAGCCTGGCTGCCGCACGCGGCGTTCCACGATTTCTATGGGGATTATCATGCGATCGGCGCCGACCGTCCGCGCTGCAAGGAGTCGATGGTTTTTTCCACGCAATCGACGCATAAGCTGCTGGCCGGGCTGTCGCAGGCTTCGCAGATTCTCGTCCAGAACTCGGAAAACCGCGAACTGGATCGCGCCGTTTTCAACGAGGCTTATTTGATGCACACCTCGACCTCGCCGCAGTATTCGATCATCGCTTCCTGCGATGTGGCGGCGGCGATGATGGAAGCGCCGGCCGGCACGGCGCTGGTGGAGGAATCCATTGCCGAAGCCCTCGATTTTCGTCGCGCCATGCGCAAGGTGGCCGAGGAATGGGGCGATGACTGGTGGTTCAAGGTCTGGGGGCCGGACGATCTGTCCTCCGAGGGGATCGAGGAGCGCGAAGCCTGGATGCTCAAGCCCGGTGAGCGCTGGCATGGTTTTGGCCGGCTGGCCGACGGCTTCAATATGCTCGATCCGATCAAGGCGACGATTATCACGCCGGGTCTGGATGTGGATGGCGATTTTGCCGAAGGCGCGGGGATCCCGGCCGCCATTGTGACCAAGTATCTGGCCGAGCACGGCATCATCGTCGAGAAGTGCGGTTTGTATTCCTTCTTCATCATGTTCACCATTGGCATCACCAAAGGGCGCTGGAATACGCTGGTGACGGAGTTGCAGCAGTTCAAGGACGATTACGACAAAAACCAGCCGCTCTGGAAAGTGCTGCCGGAATTCGTTGCCAAACATCCCGTTTATGAAAATATGGGGCTGCGCGACCTGTGCCATACCATCCACGGCGTCTATGCGCTCAACGACGTAGCGCGGCTGACTACCGAAATGTATCTTTCGGATATGGTGCCTGCCATGAAGCCGACCGACGCCTTTGCCAAAATGGCGCACCGCGAGATCGACCGCGTGCCGATCGATGACCTGGAAGGGCGCATTACGAGCATTCTGCTGACGCCCTACCCGCCGGGGATTCCGCTGCTGATTCCGGGGGAGCGCTTCAACGCGACCATCGTGCGTTATCTGAAATTTGCCCGCTTCTTCAATGAGCAGTTCCCTGGTTTTGAGACGGATATTCACGGTCTGGTCAAGCAGACGGTCAACGGTAAGGCCGAGTATTTCGTTGATTGTGTTCGTTGAGGCGACAGGCTGATGCGGCAGCTCAGCGTTGAGCAGGGCGCGGGGCTTTCCAGCCCGGCGGCATGTCTCTGCATCTGACGGCCAGCCTGGTTTTTCCAATCTTTCAAGGGGCACATCTTTATATGTCCAGCGTATCCGACACTTCCGAAGCCGTGCATCAGGTACAGCGCCGCCTGAAACTACGGCATCTGTCCATGATTGCCATCGGCGGCTGCATCGGCACAGGCTTGTTTATGGCCAGCGGCGCGGCCATCCACAGCGCCGGTCCGGGCGGCGCCTTGCTGGCCTATGCCGCGGTAGGGCTAATGGTTTATTTTTTCATGACTTCGCTGGGGGAGATGGCGACGCATATGCCCGTCTCCGGTTCGTTCAGCACGTATACGGCACGCTACATCGACCCTTCGCTCGGCTTTGCGCTGGGGTGGAATTTCTGGTTTAGCTGGACGATCACCGTTTCGGTCGACGTTGCCATTGCCGCGGTGGTGATCAACTACTGGGCGCCGCTGCGTGAGCTGATGCCCACCTGGGGCTGGAGCCTGATGTTCTTGGCCATCATCTTTGCCCTCAACACCGCCTCGGTGCGCGTGTATGGGGAGACGGAGTACTGGATGGCGCTGGTCAAGGTCGTCACCGTCATCCTGTTTTTGACGATTGGCGTGCTGACCATCTTCGGCATCGTGGGCGGGCACTACATCGGCCTGAGCAACTTTACCATGGGCGATGCGCCATTTCTGGGCGGTACGTTGGGCGGTCAGTTCCTGACGACCCTGGGCGTATTTCTGGTGGCGGGCTTTTCGTTTCAGGGCACCGAGCTGATCGGCACGGCGGCGGGCGAGTCCGAGCACCCGGAACAAAGCATCCCGCGCGCCATCAAGCAAGTGTTCTGGCGCATCCTCATTTTTTACGTGCTGTCCATCGCCGTCATCGGGCTGATCATCCCCTACAACAGCCCGGAACTTCTGGGCGCTGATGTTAACGAGATTTCCAAATCGCCGTTCACACTGGTGTTTGAGCGGGCGGGGTTGGCATTCGCGGCGGCGGTCATGAACACGGTGATTCTGACTTCCATTCTGTCGTCGGGCAATTCGGGCATGTTTTCATCGACCCGCATGCTTTACGCTATGGGACGCAATGGTCTGGCCTGGCCTATTCTTGGCGAGGTCAATACGCGTGGCGTGCCCGTGCCCGCCCTGCTGGTAACGGCCACAGTCGCGCTGGCCGTGTACCTGCTACAACTGATCAACGACGCTGCTTATCAATATGTGCTAGCCGCCTCGGGGCTGACGGGATTCATCACCTGGGTCGGCATCGCCGCCAGCCATTGGCGCTTTCGCCGCGCCTGGATGGCACAGGGCAAACCATTATCCGATCTGAAATATCGCGCCAAGTGGTTTCCCGTCGGGCCGTTAATGGCATTGGCGCTCTGTGTGCTGGTCATCATTGGGCAGGACACGCAACTGGTGTTGCATGGTGATTTTGACTGGGAGCGCCTGGCGATTACCTATATGGGATTGCCGGTGTTTCTGGGCTTTTATATCTATCACAAGCTCAAGCACCGCACGCGGCTGATCCCCTTGCAGGACGTGGATTTGAGCAAGCGGGAATATGATTGACGCGATGGTGACTAACACGGTGGCAATTGACACTGTTGATCGCACGCTACCGTGATGCCGCCGCCGGCTGTATCTACGGTTTACGTTGGTACTCGACAAATGCCAATGTAAATGTTCGCCCGTCGTTTGTGCCTGATGCAGGGGGTATGGTCTGGCGGCTGGTTTCCTGCCATTGCGCCGGATTGAGCGTTGGGAAGAACGTATCGCCGACAAAATCCGCATCAATTTCCGTCAGGTAGAGGCGGTCAGCCAGCGGTAGGGCCTGCCGATACAGTTCGGCACCTCCGATGACGAAAACTTCCGCCGCCCCGGGCACAAGGCGCGCAGCCTGCTGCAAGGCATCCTCCAGCGAGGCCGACAATACGGCGCCTGCGGCGTGATACTGAGGGTTGCGGCTAACGACGATATTTAGTCGGCCGGGGAGCGGACGGAATTTTTCAGGGAGGGATTCCCAGGTTTTGCGCCCCATGATGAGCGGCTTGCCAGAGGTGATTTCGCGGAAATGGCGCATATCTTCTGGCAGCTGCCAGAGCAGCTGTCCGTCCTTGCCAATGGCGCGATTGCGGGCGATGGCGGCGATCAGTGAGAGCATGTCAGACGGCCACCGGAGCGGCAATGTGCGGGTGCGGATCGTAGCCCTCGAGCGTGAAATCTTCGAACCGGAACGCAAAAATATCGCTGATTTCCGGATTGAGCCGCATGGTCGGTAACGGGCGCGGTGTGCGCATAAGCTGGAGACGCGCCTGTTCGAAGTGGTTGCTGTAAAGGTGCGCATCGCCAAAGGTATGCACAAAATCGCCGGGGCGATAGCCGCATACCTGCGCGATCATCATCGTTAGCAGCGCATAGGAAGCGATATTGAACGGCACGCCAAGGAAAATGTCGGCGCTGCGCTGGTAAAGCTGGCAGGATAACTTTGGGCGCGGGTCGGTATCACCGGCGGCGGGCGGCGAGACATAGAGCTGGAAGAGCGCGTGGCAGGGCGGTAGAGCCATCCGTTCCATATCGGCCGGGTTCCAGGCGGTGACGATGTGCCGCCGTGAATCGGGATTGCGCTTGAGGTCGGCGACAAGCCGGGCAATCTGGTCGATCTCGCCGCCGGCGGGCGTTTGCCAGTGCCGCCACTGATGGCCGTACACCGGACCCAGGTCGCCGTTTTCATTTGCCCACTCGTCCCAGATGCGGACGCCGTGTGCTTTCAGATAGGCAATATTGGTGTCGCCGCGCAGGAACCAGAGCAGTTCGTAGATGATCGAGCGCAGATGCAGTTTTTTGGTGGTGAGCAGGGGGAAACCGGCTGCCAGATCGAAGCGCATCTGCCAGCCGAACACCGAACGGGTGCCCGTGCCAGTACGGTCGTCTTTGTCGACGCCCTGTTCAAGTACATGGCGCATCAGGTCGAGATAAGGTTTCATAAAAAAGTAGAAAAACAGTCCGGATGATCAACGCCAGGCATTGTAATGGAATGAAAGCCAATCGGCGGATAACGCGGATACAAATCGCGCTGTACGCTTGCGGTCTCAGCGCTGGAATAATACTATTGGAATAAATCTTGGTAGGGCACACGTGCCGGAATAACAAAGGCAAGACTGTGATACTTGATCTGTTTACGCCACGCCCCATACATCAACTATGTGACGCCGCGGAGTTGAAGCGGACGCTTGGCGCATTGCTGGCCGGCGAGGCTTTTAAGGCAGTTGAAGAAATCTATGGCTGGTTTGAATCGCTGCATCGCGCGGAGGGCGTGCGGCCGATGCAGTTGTTCGATATTGTGCGCCAGCTCGACGAGGTTGGTTATCACAAGATACGTCGGCTGACGCGGGATTACTTGCATTCCGCGCGCCTGTCGAAAGGCGAAGAACGCCGGTTATGGTCGATGTGCTTCAATTACTGGGGCGAGTTGACCAGCCTTTATGCCTATTGCGCCGAGCAGCTTCGCCCCGCCTTGCAGGACAAGGCGGATAAGTCAGAGCAGGCGGGCGAGTCGCTTAAATCCATCATGCCGCTGTTGCTGTCCCGTCAGATGGCGGCGCGGACGAACCAGCTGCGATGGATGGTTTATAGCTATTCTGTGATTGGCGAGGATCTTTGGCGCGGGTTGGGGCATGCATTCTCGCGTGCCGTTGCGGACGGCTTCGCCAATGAGCCGGTACTGCTGTATCCGGGCATGAACCAGACGACGAGCGTGACGCGGGAGTATCTGCATCTGCTGGTGCTTTCGGCGTCCTCGGCGGACAGTCTGATGCCTTTTGAGATCGATCTGGCGGATCGGCTGATCGGCCATTTGTTACCGCATTTCGTTTTTTCGGAAACTTTCCAAAAAGACAGTGTGTATTGGGTCGATATCGCCGAAGGCAAGCCGCCAACCCGCCTGGCGCGCGAGCCTGCCGCACTGACGCCGACATTGCGCTTCTTTTCGCCTGGCCGTGCACATCAGGCGTTAAGCCAGCTCATTCAGCGTGTCGGTCAGGGGGAAGTGCCTGAGGAGTTGAATCTGGGCGGCAATTATGCGGCCGATATCGTTTTGCCGGTGATGCAGCATTTGGCCTTGTATTGGGCGCCCGAGCCGCCATTGCGCCAACATCCGCGCCATTCAGTCAAGGCGCGCATTGCCGCGCTGCAGGGGTTTGAGGATTGCTTTACGCTGTTTTCCGGCGAAATCGCGCGTTTCGGCAAGGAACAGACCGCAGCCGTCTGGGTTGTCGAAAACGTCAGCCTTGGCGGTTTCCTGGCATCGGCGGATATTGCCACGGAAGGGCTGAAAATCGGCACCTTGCTTGGCCTGCAGCCGGAGGGCAGCGAGAACTGGGTACTCGGCATCGTTCGCCGTTACAGCAAGGAGACGACGACACAGGCCAGCGTCGGCATCCAGGCGCTGTCACGACAAGCGTGGAGCGTCAAATTGCGTCCAGGCGGTAATGGATTCTCCCCGCACAACGCCATCCCCGGCATTTGTCTGGAAGAGCATGCGGGCGAAAGTGAACTCCGGATTGTCGTTCCTTCGGGGTGTTTCGATGCGCGCGAGACGATCGAATTTGCCCATGAAAATCGCCACTATATGCTCACGCCCATTGCATTGGAAGAAGTCGGCGATGATTTTGAGATCGCCCGTTACCGATTCACCGTATTTTCCTGATGGGCATTTGGGCATATGGGCGTACGTAGTATGCCGCCACACTGCCCGCGGTGTTTCATGCCAATGCTTCATCCTCATCCGCAGGGGCGGGTTGTTCCGTCAGTGATTTGAGTGCCTGAAACAGTGCGCGGTAACTGCGCGGCGGCTTATTCTGCGCCCGCTCCTTGAGTGCGGCGCGGCGTAACGCGCGTAGTTGCTGCAAGTCGGCGGCAGGATAATCGCGTGCAATCCCGTAAAGCAACTTTTCGTCGGCCAGCAAATCTTCGCGCCACTTTTCCAGTCGGTGCAGGTTGGCGAGCGCCTGCGCCGATTCGCTGCGTGCTTCCGCTAGGGCAGTGCGTATCGGCTCGGGGGCGACATCGCGCATCAGGCGACCAATGTATTGCATCTGGCGCCGCCGCGCCTCATCGTGTTTTTTCATGGCGCTGACGGTATGGATGGCATCGCGTAGATTTTCCGGTAGATCGATCCGTGCGATGTGCTCGGCGGGTAATGTTGTCAGTGCCTCACCCAGCGCTTGCAGATCCTGCATTGCCCGCTTGCGCTGGGTTTTGGAAGGAGGCGGTGCCCGCCCTTCTTCATTTTCATGATCCGCTCCCATCGTTATCTCCGCAGCCGGGTAATTGTCCGGGCCATTCACCGTCTTCATAGCGATCGCATCATTGAGTAAAAACAGAAAAAACCAACGAGTGTCGTGCGCGTGCGCACCCGATGGCGCGCCTGATAACTGCTATGATAGCGGCTCTTTTGACAATTGATGGTCCCTATGCCCCATGACCCTGCCGTAGTATCCGCGCAGCCCCTCGCTCCCGCTCGTGCGCATGTCCGCCCGCCCTCACGTTTTGCGCATCACTCGTCTGTATTGCAGGCGCTGGCCGGTGATGTGCTTCAGTATGCAAAAATGCTTGGCGCGAGCGACTGCGAGGTGGAGGTTTCCGAAGGCTTCGGGCAGGCGGTAACGGTTCGCTGCGGCGATGTCGAGAATATCGAATATAACCGTGACAAGGGCATCGGCGTTACGGTCTATCTTGGCGCGCGCAAGGGCTATGCAAGTACCTCGAATTTCTCGTCCGCAGCCTTGCGTGAAACGGTCGACGCGGCGCTCAATATCGCCCGCTATACCGCCGAGGATTCATGCGCCGGCCTGCCGGAAACCGGCTTGCTGGCGACGCGCGAAGAGTGCGCGCGTGATCTCGACCTCTACCATCCGTGGTATATCGGCATCGAAGAAGCCGTCGATACGGCGCGCCGTTGCGAACAGTCGGCCTTTACCGTCAGCCCGCAAATTACCAATTCGGAGGGGGCGACGGTTTCGGTTCAGGAAGCCCATTTCATTGCCGCCAATAGTCGCGGCTTCATGGGCGGTTATCCCAGCTCGCGCCACTATGTGTCCTGCTCGGTGATTGCTGGCAAGAACGCGGCCATGCAGCGCGATGATTGGTATTCGACTGCGCGCAACCCGGCGCATCTGTCTTCTCCTGAAGCCATCGGTAACTATGCGGCGCAGCGCGCACTGGCCCGGATGGGGGCGCGTCAGGTCAAAACGTGCAGAGTGCCCGTTTTATTTGAAGCGCCGCTGGCAGCCTCGCTGATCGGCCATTTCGTGCATGCCGCCAGCGGCGGTAGCTTGTATCGCAAAAGCTCTTTTCTTACCAACTGCCTTGGCGCGCGCGTGTTTTCGCCCGTCGTGCAGATCAGCGAGCACCCGCATCTGGTCGGCGGCATGGCCAGCAGTCTGTTCGATAGTGATGGCGTGGCGACGCGACATCGTGAAGTCGTGACCGCCGGCGAACTGCAAGGCTATTTTCTTGGTGTGTATTCGGCGCGCAAGCTCGGCATGCAAAGCACGGGTAATGCCGGCGGGTGCCATAACCTGATTGTGCGGCCGGGCAGCCATGATTTTGCCGGCCTGCTGCGCACAATGCGGCGCGGGCTGTTGGTGACCGAATTGCTTGGGCATGGAATCAATTATGTGAGCGGCGATTATTCGCGCGGTGCGGCCGGTTTCTGGGTTGAAGACGGGGAAATCGCTTATCCGGTTGAGGAAATTACCATTGCCGGCAATCTGAAAGACATGTTCCGCCATATTGTCGAGGTCGGCAACGATATCCTGGTGCGCGGATCAAAGCAGGTCGGTTCGATTCTGATCGAAGAAATGAAAGTGGCCGGCGGCTGAAATATCGTCGATACACTTGATCTTTCCACGAAGGCGGGCCCGGTCTATTTCGTCGGATGAGGATGATCGTCCGCTGCGGCACAGCGGTTGAGCATTTCTGTGCTTTCGACGATTTTGCCGTCTGTCCGGCAAGCCGGAGTAAACAGGCGAACAGGCGCTTGCCGGCATCCCGCCTTTCTTATGCCTTTTCCAAGCTCAGGGTGAGCGGTGGCGCTCAGTTTGCCTCGGGCGCGCCGAGTTGCCAGCGCTCATTGTCACCATGGCGCTCGATGAGAGTCTGTGGCGTGAATGGCAGCGGCAGCAAGGCGGAGTCGGCGCCGTCATAAAGGCGGCAACGCAGGACGCGCGCCAGTGCGTTGGTCGGCAGAATGATCTGTAATTCGTTTCCCGATCCGGTCAGCAGTGCCGGATATCGGAAAGTCGCGTTTGAGATTTTCTCCGTGATTTCCACTGCCAAGGGCGAAATTTTTCCGGCCAGGAAATGCGCGCCGACCATAATCTGGCCGTCTTGCGTGAACAGGCGACTGACACTTGCTAACTGCAGATCGGCATCCGGCGTTTGACGAATACCAAGTAGATCGCCGCAGGCTAGGCGCTTTCCTGGCCGATTCACGGCGCGCTGCAAATTCAGCGTTGTTGTGTCCGCCGAGAGTGCGCCCTGCCAGGTTTCAAAAACGATCGACGCTAGGTTTCCGGGATCGGCGATATGTCCGAAAATGGCCAGCCGTTCGGCCTTGATGCGTGCGACGGAGGTTTCCGGCAGGTTTTCCTGAGCGCTTGTGCCGCCGATGAGACGGTAAATGTCTGTCAACGTGCAGAGTACTTCTACCGGCTGCATTGCCGTGGCGGCGGCGGGGGATGGCGTGAGTACAGGCGCGTACAGACGCGCGCCCAGTTTTCCCAGCAGTTCGATGGAGACTTCCGATGTTACGAGCTTGCCTAGGCGGAGATCTTCCGGCGAAGCGCCGCCTTTCAGCGCCTTGATGCGCTTTCCGATTTTGCGGAAGATGGCGTCGAATGAAATCTGGCGTTGCGTGGCACTGTCTTTATTGCTGCGTGCGGGATCATGCGGGAAAGAGAGATCGAGAACAACGCTGTGCGCATTATTATTGAAAGACGTATCTGCCGGCGCCTGTACAGTGACCAGTTCCCGCCAGCGGGAAAGCCACTGAAGGACGGCGAGTAGGTGAACGTGCCGCAGGGCATAGGGATCGGCCAAGTGTGCCAGTATCGCCATGCCGTACTGGCCGGTCAGCGTCGATTCGAGTGTTTCATTGGGTAGCGGATCGCGGACGAATTCGCTGAGTACCTGCAATTTTTCGGCCGCCAGATAGATGGCGTGCAGCTCCTTCCAGAAATGATCGCCCAGCGCACTGCCGGCACCATAGCAGCACAATTGCTCCATGCGCAGGCTGGTAATTGCCCGATGTGCGATCTTTCCTGCCAGGCCGTTGAGGCTGGCCTCCCCTTCCAAACAGGCATTCAGGCAATATAAGTAACCCAGCGTACAGCAGCGCCAGAGCCGGGATGTGGCCAAAAAAACCGCCTGCTCATCAGCGGTGAGCGGCAATGGTTTATTTTCAAAATGACGGCAACTTTCGCTGCCGATGGTAAATACCATCCTGCGGAGCGCTTCCAGTGTCTTGAAGCGCTCCCGCGTGGGCAGGGCAAAGTGGTTGAAGGCATCGATCTCGCGCGTCAGCGCTTCGAGCATGACCGGAACGTTAGCCTGGGGTTGCCTGGCGAGCCATTGGCTAGCAAGGAATGCATCGCGGAAGGCGACGGGCTGCTCGGTGCTTGTTTTCGGTAGTGAAAAACGAACCATCTCATGCCCCCTGGATGATGTGCGATGTGTTTTTCTGGCAAATGGCGACGCTATGGCTGTTTTTCATGCATTCGTCGAATCACTGCGGTGAATCCTCGTTGCAATGCTCACGTCACAATATCCCGTATTTGTGCCGGTTTTGGTTTTATGTGAGCTTTACCTCATAACGCATCGTCCGTGTATCTGCCGGGATGCAAAATTCGTCAGCCCATAAAAAACAATCGGCTAGAACCGTACAGGTTCCGACCGATTGTAAACCAAACCAAATATATTATGTGAATTGCTTATTTTTATTTCTTATTCGGATCTTCGCACAGTTCCATCAATATGCCGCCCGTGGTTTTCGGATGCACGAAGGCAATGTTGAGGCCTTCTGCGCCCTTGCGCGGGGTTTTGTCGATCAGCTGGGCGCCCTTGCTGGCCAGTTCGTCCAGGTTTTCTTGCAGTCCCTCAACGGCAAAGGCCAGGTGGTGGATGCCGCCGCCATTCTTTTCAACGTATTTGCCGATGGGGCCGTCCGGCTCGGTCGATTCGAGCAGTTCGATCTTCGATTGGCCAATCTTGAAAAATGCGGTGCGAACCTTCTGTTCTTTTACTTCTTCGATCGAGTAGCACTTCATGCCCAGTTTTTGTTCCCAGAAGGGAATGGCTTCATCCAGGCTCTTGACGGCGATGCCGAGGTGTTCGATGTGTGTCAGTTTCATGTGTGATTTCCTTGTGTTATGAGTGATAAAAAACGGGAAAGAACCCGACTGGAAACCTGAGAACCCTCAACGGGTCGGGCGCTAGCTTATACACCTTTTCCAGAAACAATCAATAAGGGGCTTCCACAGTATCCGCTATACTTCGTTTGTAATCAGTGCATTGAGTTAATGTCTTTATCTTTTTTTTGCCGGCGATTGGCCCAGAACAGCAGCGCAATGCCGGATAAAACCATCGGTAGCGAGAGCCATTGTCCCATGCTGATGACTTCCGAGCGGCCAAAAATGCCCGCATCAGGTTGGCGGAAGTATTCGGCAACGAAACGAAAAGCGCCATAGCCGACGAGAAATGCACCGGACACCGCGCCCAGCGGCCGCGGTTTGGCCGAGAACCACCACAGGATAACGAAAAGCGCCAGTCCTTCCAGTCCTGCCTGGTAGAGCTGCGATGGATGGCGCGGCTGCAAATCCCCGGATTGCGGGAATACCATTGCCCAGGGGAGCGACGGATCACAGACACGCCCCCAGAGTTCGCCATTGATGAAATTGCCGATGCGCCCCACTGCCTGACCGAGCGATATGAGCGGTGCGATGAAATCGGTGATGGCCAGCCACGGACGCTGCATTTTCCATGATGCAAACGCCATGGCGACCAGAACACCGAGAAGCCCGCCGTGGAAAGACATCCCGCCTTTCCATATGGCAAGGATTTCGAGCGGATGTGACAAGTAATACGTGGGTGCGTAGAAAATGACTTCGCCTAGCCTGCCGCCGAGGATCACGCCGAGGACGCCGTAGAACAGCAGGTCGTCAAGCTGCTCGACCGTCCAGCCGTCGGCAATGTACTGCGCATGTGTGCGGATGCGCCGCCGTCCAAGCCACCAAAATTGCAGAAAAGCCAACAGGTACATCAGCCCGTACCAATGGATCGACAACGGGCCGAGGCGGAGTGCAACAGGATCGAACTGAGGGTGGATCAGCATGCGCGTGATTGCCTTGAAACAAGCCGTTTTGGGCTAGAATCGAAAAGAATTCCGACGAATAATGAACGGACGTAACTGCGCGGAAATTATAGCGCGCCGCGTTGCTTGCGTTTTTGCCGCTTTTTGCCTGTTCGCCTTCGCATCCCAAGCTGTGTTGACCTGATTCTTGACTTATTGGAGACCCTCATGCCCGCTTATCGCTCCCGCACGTCTACCCATGGCCGCAACATGGCCGGCGCTCGCTCGCTGTGGCGGGCCACCGGCATGAAGGACGGCGATTTTGGCAAACCCATCGTCGCCATCGTCAATTCCTTTACGCAATTTGTCCCGGGGCATATGCACCTGAAAGACCTCGGCCAGATGGTCGCGCGCGAGGTCGAGGCGGCAGGCGGCGTCGCCAAAGAATTCAATACGATCGCCATTGATGACGGCATTGCCATGGGGCATGACGGCATGCTTTACTCATTGCCTTCGCGTGATCTCATCGCCGATTCGGTTGAATACATGGTCAACAGCCATTGTGCCGACGCGATGATCTGCATTTCCAACTGCGACAAGATTACGCCGGGGATGCTGATGGCGGCAATGCGCCTGAATATCCCGACCATCTTCGTCTCTGGCGGGCCGATGGAGGCGGGCAAGGTTCAACTGGGCGGCGATCAGGTCGTGCGTACCGATCTGATCGATGCCATGATTAAAGCAGCCGATAAAACGATTTCCGACGAAGATGTCGCCAAGATCGAACGTCTGGCCTGCCCGACCTGCGGTTCCTGCTCCGGCATGTTTACGGCCAATTCGATGAACTGTCTGACGGAAGTTTTGGGGCTGTCCTTTCCGGGTAACGGCACGCTGCTGGCGACGCACGCCGACCGCAAGGCGCTGTTCCTGCGTGCCGGACGTCATATCATCGAACTGTGCCGCCGCTATTATGAGCAGGATGATGTGTCCGTACTGCCGCGCGGCATCGCCTCGTTCGGTGCGTTCGAGAATGCCATGTCGCTCGATGTGGCGATGGGCGGTTCGACCAATACCGTCCTGCACCTGCTGGCGATTGCGCACGAGGCCCAGGTCGATTTCACCATGGCCGATATTGACCGCATCTCGCGCAAGGTGCCGCATCTGTGCAAGCTGGCGCCCTCGACCGAGGTCTATCACATCGAGGATTGTCACCGGGCGGGCGGCATTTTCGGCATTCTGGGCGAACTCGACCGCCTTGGGCTGATTCATCGCCAGCCCGCGACGATCCACGCGCCGACGCTGGGCGGAGCGATCGACCATTGGGATGTCAGGCGTTCGGACGATCCTGCCGTGCGGCAGATGTACCTCGCCGCGCCGGGCAATAGGCCAAGTGGTGAAGCGTTCTCGCAGGATAAGCGTTATGCGGCGCTCGACCTCGATCGCCAGGCCGGCTGCATCCGCGACCGTGCGCATGCTTACAGTCAGGACGGCGGTCTGGCCGTGCTGTTTGGCAACATTGCCGAGGATGGCTGCATCGTCAAGACGGCGGGCGTCGATGCCAGCATCCTCAAATTCACCGGCCGGGTGCGCGTTTTTGAGAGCCAGGAAGAAGCGGTCAACGGCATCCTCGGCGACCAGATCGTCGCCGGCGACGTGGTGCTAATCCGCTACGAAGGGCCGAAAGGCGGGCCGGGCTGCCAGGAAATGCTCTATCCCACCTCCTACCTCAAGTCGCGCCACCTCGGCAAAGAATGCGCGCTGATTACCGATGGCCGTTTTTCCGGCGGTTCGTCGGGGCTGTCGATCGGCCACGTTTCGCCGGAAGCCGCCGAGGGCGGGGCGATCGGCCTGGTTGAGGAGGGCGACGTCATCGAAATCGACATTCCCAACCGCAGCATCCGGCTTGCTGTTTCCGACGCGGAACTGACACGGCGCCGTGCGGCGATGGAGGCCAAGGGCGACAAGGCCTGGAAGCCGGTCTCCCGTCAGCGTGTTGTCTCCACGGCCTTGCAGGCGTACGGCCTGATGGCGGCTTCTGCATCACGCGGCGCGGTGCGCGATCTCGGCCAGTTGCGGCGGCGTTAGCCGTCAAAGGTAGAAAAAAGGCGCCGTAGGGCGCCTTCATTGCAAGGAGCGGCTTGGCGATGAAGAACTTTTTCTATGGCTTTTACTGGAGCGGAGTCTGGATCGGTATTTGTTTCCTTGCTTTTGCCGGCAGGTTATTTTCCCCGGAGGCGTTTTTGGCACTTTTCTTTATCGCCCTTGTTCTGAGTTTGCCGTGGAATATCTTCGCCCTCCTGCTCGGGATTCTTCTCATGATGCTAATCCACCCGATAGGTGACTTTTTTCTGTTTTTGGGGGGTGGGGAAGGTGGAGCATTGGGCGCAATGATAGGGGACTCATTAATTGCGATAGCCATTGGCCTGCATATCAATGGAATGTGGTTCATCAGCTATAGAAAAAAGAGGCAACAGCGCAGAATGGAAAAAGAACAAGAACAAGAACGGGAGCAGGCACGGCGGCAAGCGTAGGAAAAAAACTTAAGAACGGGTTTCCCCAGCCCGGCTGCTGGAATAGCGATTGCAGGCATCCGCTGATTGGTTTTCTATCGGTCGGCGTTTTCATTTATGGCAGCGAATCTTTGGCTGGCTTTTCTGGCCGCCTCGACCGCATTCGCTGTTTCACCGGGAACGGGCGCGGCATTGTCGATGGGCAACAGTCTGCGCTATACGGCTACCGGACACCCCTGCGCAGCATCGCCCGCCGGCAATACGTGCTGGTGCCCGAGATTGGCGTTGCCGTTGTGGGCGGCGGCGCGAGTGTTTCCCGTCATATTGATTGGATGTCATCGGGAAAGGCATGCCGTATATTCAAAAAAAACCGATGAAAAGTGGAGGGTGCATCCATCAGGTCGTGGTATTGGCGATTAGCCTTTTCCCTTGCATTGAGCCGCTTGGTCTGGCATAAACAATCGGTGTGCACCCAGTGACACATCTATTATTCATGTACCCCCCAGGAGAGTTGCCATGAAAATGAATTATCGGATCGGCCAAATCGTTCCCAGTTCCAATACGACGATGGAAACCGAGATTCCTGCCATGTTGCGGGCGCGCGAAACGGTCGAACCGGAACGCTTCACTTTCCATTCGAGCCGCATGCGCATGAAAAAAGTGACGAAGGAGGAACTGGCAGCGATGGATAACGACTCTGACCGTTGTGCCATTGAGCTGTCCGATGCGCGCGTTGATGTCCTCGGCTATGCCTGCCTGGTAGCGATCATGAGCATGGGCAAGGGCTATCACCGCATTTCCGAGGCGCGATTGCATCAGCGCACGGTCGACAACGGTGGTCCGGCGCCTGTCGTGACCAGCGCTGGCGCGCTGGTGGAAGGCTTGAAAGTCATTGGCGCGAAAAAGATCTCGCTTCTGGCGCCCTACATGAAACCGCTGACGCAACTGGTCATCGACTACATCGAAAATGAGGGCATCGAGGTGGTGGATAGCCTATCACTCGAAATTCACGACAATCTCGAAGTCGGCGCGCGCGACCCGCGTGCACCTGCCGAACTCTGGCGCAAGCTCAATCTTGCCAATGTCGATGCCATTGTCGCCTCTGCCTGCGTGCAGATGCCGTCGCTGGCCTCGATTCCGCTGATCGAAGCGGCGAGCGGCCTGCCGGTGGTTTCGAGTGCCGTCTGTACGACTTACCAGATGCTGGCCAGGCTGGGGCTGAAAACGATCGTGCCGAATGCGGGCAGTCTGCTATCCGGACGTTACCCGGCGGTTTGAACAGTGTCTAAGAACGTGTTCATAGTCTCTGCTGTAAAGTATCGTTATGAACAGAAAAGCCTACCCAAGCGATATAAGTCGCACACAATTTGCTACTCTTCTTCCTCTTTTGGAAAGTGCTCGCAGACGCACAGCACCGCGCAAAGTGGACTTGTACGATGTCTTTTGTGCCATTCTCTATCTTCTACGCAACGGCTGTGCCTGGCGTGCCTTACCGGGCGATTTTCCCAAATGGCGCACCGTTCATTCCTACTTCCAAAGATGGAGTGAGCCCCGCGAAAGTGGCATCAGTCTCCTTGAGGAAGCGTTAAAAAAAATCAGGTGGCCGCAGCACGTCGCAAGCAGGGGCGCCATGAAGCAACCACTTTCCTGATTATTGATGCGCAGAGCGTGAAGAACACGGATACCGCCATGGAAAAAGGCTACGATGCGGGCAAGAAGGTTAGCGGTATCAAGCGACATATAGCGGTTGACACGCAAGGTTTGCCGCATGCCCTTGCGGTAACGACGGCGGATGTTACGGATAGAAAAGGCGGCCTGGTGGCATTGGAACGTGACAGAGATAATCTTGGTGCGGTACAAAAAGTCCTTGCCGACGGAGGTTACACGGGTCAGGCATTTGCTTCGTCGGTACAGGAGTTGATTGGTGCGGAAGTAGAGATTGCCAAACGAAACGAATTGCAGCGTTTTGCGGTATTGCCAAAGCGATGGGTAGTAGAGCGCAGTTTTTCCTGGTTGGAAAAGAACAGGCGGCTTTGGAAAAACTGCGAGCGTAAGTTGAGTACCAGTCTGCAAATGGTAGTTTTGGCTTTCTTGGGCGTCCTGCTACGAAGACTATGAACACGTTCTTAGATGCTATGGCGATGGCGGCATCGGGTTCGCCAGCGTGCGCGCTTCGGGTCAAAGCAAACTTCAGATAGGTTGCCAGTGCTGATGCAAACGGTGCATGAATGGCAGCGCGGCAGCCGTGTAACGAGGGAAGAATGGGCGAATCCCAATACAGACGTGGGCTGGCGACAAGTGTCGCCATACGACGACAGTATCAACGGGCAGAAACGCGGGGAATTTGCGTATGTACCCTGGGATGTGTCGCCCACGGGCGACGCCTAAAGGCTTTAAAGGCTCGTGTGTTTTTTATAACAATTTGAATATAAAAATAAAATTATTTATGGCACGGGATGTGCTTTAACTCCCTCGGCATAAGCCGTTTCGTACGTGAAGCTGGTTTTCTGATAGTGCTGATTTCTAGTTTCGCGTTTTATGGTTATCCCGTGAATAGGCGGGAGAAACTTCCGGCAGATGGGGCTTGGGAATTTTCCCGATATGTTTTCCGCCGGATATAAGGAAAGGAGAATCAGAATGGAACTTCTTAAAAAACTCGCGCTGGTCGGTATTTTTTCTTCGTTTGCAATGGGTGCTTACGCCGGTGATTTGGGTGACGCGGCAAACGCGGCGGCTAGTCTGACCTCGGTTCAGGGGAATGTGGCTGTGGGCGTCAACGCGGGTAGTGGTGATGCTGAGATCAAAGCGAATGCGTCGGGTAAAGATTCTGTTGCCAATGCGGGCTTGGCTGTCGTTGATGCCAAAGCTAGTGGCGGCAAGAGTCTGAATGCAGCGGTTGGCGTCAATACGGCAAAAGCTAATATTAGTGCGACAGCCAGAGATGGCGGAACGTCCAATGCGGGTCTGGCGGTCGTTCGCGCACAATAAGCTGAAGACCGCAGCGGTGCTGGCTGGAGTGATCCGGCTGGCAGCGTGACCCTAAGCGCCTGTTGTCTGTTTGGTTAGCTGCCAGTACAGGCAAGAGGCGCTTGTAACGATTTTTCGATGGAGACATATTTTATGTTCCGCAAATCTGAAATGCGTCACGGCAGTGCATACCGCGGGCTTTTAATAGGAGTGCTGGCGTTCATCCTGACGCTTGGCGGAGCAGCTGTATATGCGGCCGGGAATATTGCAAATGTTGCTAAACAAGGCGTTTCGGTGGTCGGCAGTCAGGTGTTCATAGACGGCGTTGAGGTTGAGCCGGGCGTAGAGCGTTATACGTCACCGACAACCGGAGACGTTTACCGCATTCAGCGCCGAGGGGAGTCTGTTGCCGTTGTGCTTGAGCGGAGCGGTGGCAAGCAAGGTGGCACAACCCGGATCGAGTCGCATGCTTCCGGTCGCGGCGCGACGGTAAATGCCGGTCAGGTGGTGATTACGACCGGACAGTAAATCGCTGGATGTTTTAGTGTACGATCAGGGTATAAGTTAGTGGTAAATGAATTGCGGGACTTCACTGTCAATTGCACAGAATGCGGAATGAAAACATTGAGAGGAGGCGCAATGAATCGTCGAGGATTGAATCAAAAAAATTATGCCCTGCAAGAAGGGCAGCGGACGCGCATGGAAGCTTTCTTTCTATCGTTTTCCTTAGGATTCCTTCTGGCGTTTTTATGTGCGCTTATGGCGCCTTCGCGAGCAATGGCCAGCGATATCACGGGCGATGCGTCACCGGCCAATCGGCAGCAGGTTTCAAACCAGAATGGAATGGTTTCCGGCAAAGTGACCGAAACGGCAAATAGCGTCATCATTGATGGCGCGACTTTTGTTTCCAGCGGAAATGATCAACCGGTCGTCAAAGTCGATGCGGATACCCGGAAAAAGGTCATCCTGCGCAACGTCAAGATCATCAGCAACAACCAGACAGTTTCGGATCTGAACGACACGCACAAGGGCTCGGCCGGCATCGTGTCGGTCGAAAATAGCCAGTCGAAGTCAAAAGTAGTGATGAAAAATGTTCGGGTTGTGGCGCGCAATTCCAATATAAGCAGTATCAGCGATGGAGATGATAACTGTGCTGGCCTGGTATGCAATAAGGGCGGTCGTTATGATGGTGTGCAGGCCGTTTCGGCAACCGCGCTGGGGCGGACAAACATTTCGGCGGTACAAGGCGCGCGCCCAGATTACCGCAAGGTCGCCGCCACCAATAGTGCGCGCTATGGCACGCAGCGGGCCGCGCCGGCAGCATCGATGTCATCAAGCATTACATCCACTTCGACAACGCTGAACGGCCATCCTGACTATCGGAGGATACCGCGAGCCAATTGACCTGCTCGGCATGTTGATTTTCAGGGAAATTTTTCAATAACAACAACCTATTATTTTTTATGAAAAATAGACATCTACGCTTCTTGCCGCTTCTTGCCACATTATTTCTTGGCGGGTGTGCAACGGTTGATTTAAAAACGCCGCGCGCTGACGATTACAGCGATTCCAACAAGGAAAAAATCCGCGGTATTGCAGAACTTAGATCAAAAACGTTGGCTGACAACGAAACCTATTTTACGGATCACCTGCGCTGTATTGGTAAAGGAAAATTACTCAATGATCTGGCATTGCGGATCAGTGTTGCGCCTATCTACGATAAAACAGCCAAGGTTTTTCCGAGTGGTTCGACAGCTATTTCAGAAATGGTGCTGAACGCCCTATCCTACGTTAAAGGGCTTCATATCGTGGATACACCGTTTGGTGAAATTACCGAGTCTCGCGTCAATCTGCTCAGCGACAGGTACGTCTTTTTGGGCAAAGGGCTGAAGGACAATATTGTGCCCATTTCCAACAAGATTGCTCCTTTACCTTACGGCATCTTGTTCCCAAGCCAGGTGAGCATTTCTGGTGCACTCGTTCAATATGATGAGGGTACAGAAACCATTACACCGGAAATCGGGCTGGATATCGACGCTTTTTCCGGAAAGCGTTCGGTCGAAACAATCTCGGTTGGTCTACATCTGCGTTTGATCAATTCCAACGACGGTGAAATTCTGAGCAATAGTGCCCTAGGCAAGCGCGGTAGCGTACTGCTTTCTAACAAGGTGTATAAAATCAAAACCAAAGGCAACTATTTTCGCCTGATCAGCGCCAAGCAGTATGGCCTGGATGTTGCCGTGACTGTGGATGACCCCAAACACTATGTTATTCAGGAAATGGTCGAGCGAGGTGTTGCCGAACTGCTCTCAGTTCTGCCAAGCGATGTCGTATGCCCGGAAAAGAAGAACGATGCTGCTGTAAATGCCCAGGAAACAGCGAGCGTAGCGACCCCTCAGGGTCTGAACGAACCAGCTCAGTGAGAGGTGATGCTTATCATGCGTAAACAATACTGGATGGCGTTGAGCGTTTTTTTGGGAACACTGTTGCAGGCTTCTCCATTGATGGCTGCCGATGAAGTGCTTGTTCCTTGGGCGCCGACGGTGATTGATTCTGATGAACAGGCGGAAACGGAGCGGCGCGCGCGAGCGAGTGCTCTGGAAAATCTGCGCACGCCCGAAGAAAACAGCGAAGAAGCATGGATGAAAAAATTTAACCCTGAATTGGAAGATGCGGCGACGGAAGAAACGTCACAAACGGGTTCCCGCTATTCTTCTGCAGCCAAAGCATCCACTAAGGAAGCAGCAGGCAAATCAAGAAAACAGAAAAGTACGGGCGCCGAAAAGAAATCGGTACAAAATGCACGCGGCTCAGGTTCCGGAATCCACGGTACTGGTGGTCGCTGACTGAGCGAAATACAAAGTGGTAGCGTGATGAAGCGCCATGGGAAATACATAAACTGAATGTGGGGCGGGTAGTCTCATAATGTTCTATGGTTTCCGCTAGGGGCGATGCCTTGCCCCGTATCTCCAAAAAAGATACGGGGCATTTTTTTTGCGCGATAAAAGTTCAGAAGATATCGCGCATGATTGCTCGCTTAACCCGCATTTCTCACAGATAGAAGGTGCATCGCGGCCGGAGATATAAGAAAGTTTTTTTGCGAGAACGACTTAACCATATCTCTGAGGAAGCCGCGATGCCGACACAGTGTACCGTAGTCAGCCCATGCGCGAAGCGTATTGATGGCCGCCAGGTGGCGGTGGATTTCGACGGAGGGCAGATCAGTTCGGATGCGGGCGCGCTGTTGCTGCGCGAGGTCGATCGCACCTTGCGGCTGACCGAACGGGTGGCGGCCTGCTTCGAGGATGGGCGCGATCCGGAGCTGATCGAACACACGGTGCACACGTTGGTGATGCAACGGATCGTGGGGATCGCGCTGGGCTACGAGGACCTGAACGATCACGATCAATTGCGCCGTGACCCGGTACTGGCCACGCTGGCCGGTAAGCTCAGCGCTCGGCGCAAGGGCTGCGAGCTGCTGGCGGGCAAGTCGACCTTGAACCGGCTCGAACATGCCCCCGACACCAAGGACGGTTCGCGCTATCACAAGATCGCTCACGATCCGGCGGCCTTCGAGTCGCTGTTCGTCGCGTGCTTCATTGAGGCGCACGAGCAGGCACCTGACGAGATCATCCTCGATCTGGACGCCACCGACGACCCGCTGCACGGCCAGCAGGAAGGGCGTTTCTTCCATGGTTACTACGGCGGCTACTGCTACCTGCCGCTGTACATCTTCTGCGGCCGACATCTGCTCGCCGCCAAGCTGCGCCGGGCCAACACGGATGCCTCGGCGGGCAGCATCGATGAACTCGAACGCATCGTCACCCAGATCCGCCGCCACTGGCCGGAGGTGCGCATCGTGCTGCGTGCCGACTCGGGCTTTGCGCGCGATGCCTTGATGAGTTGGTGCGAGCAGACGCACATCGACTTCGTCTTCGGGCTGGCCAAGAACGACCGGCTCAAGGCCCAGATCGAAACCGAGATGAGCCAGGCGCAGGCCGAATGCACCCAGACCGGCAAGCCCGCACGGCGGTTTCGCGACTTCACCTACCGCACCCTTGACAGCTGGTCGTGCGCCCGGCGGGTCGTCGGCAAGGCCGAGCAGCTGCCGGGCAAGGCCAATCCGCGCTTCATCGTCACCAGCCTGGACGCTCAGCGCTGGCCGGCACGCGAACTGTACGAGGCGCTGTACTGCGCCCGAGGCGAAATGGAGAACCGCATCAAGGAGTGCCAGCTACACCTGTTCGCCGATCGCACCTCAACGGCGACGATGCGGGCCAATCAGCTGCGGCTGTGGTTCGCCTCCTTCGCCTACGTCATGCTCGAAGCGCTGCGCCGCATCGGGCTGGCTGGCACCGAACTGGCCGAGGCCACCTGCGAGAGCCTGCGCCTGAAACTGCTCAAGATCGGCGCACGGGTCAAGATCAGCGTGCGCCGCATCCATGTCAGCATGGCCAGCAGTCATCCGTTCCAGACCACCTGGCGCCTGGCCCAGGCCAGACTCGCCCCCGGCTGATCCGCCACGCCACCGTGGCCCTGCTGATCCGATCGCGCTCCCGTTCGCGCGAGGCGGTCTCATGCCCAAACAGCGCCGCTTGCCCCCTCAACGCACCTGACCGCCCGCAGAACCTCACCCGCCTGCACTCCATTGGCCGCTCGCGGGCCTGAATCCTCGCGGTCACGGCAACGCGTGAAGGAAAAAGCCGCGCCAACGGGGGCCGAACCGTGAGGGTGTGAGAAATGTGGGCTAGTGCAGTTCAAAAAATTTGTAACGTAAGTAGGCAGAATATGGCTTGATGCCATAAATAAAATGCAGTGACCTTTTTTGCGTTTGGCTATAATCCTTACGGTGTTGGCGCCGTATGGATTTTTTATTGGCACGACCGTTGTTCTCAATATCTGGAGAAAATTATGGAAAGACGTTCTTTTCTGAAAACCGCTGGGCTGGGCCTTGCTGCCAGCACCGTGGCGACGCCTGCGCTGGCGCAGAATTTACCGACAATCAAGTGGCGTATGGCTTCGAGCTTTCCCAAGAGTCTGGATACGCTGCACGGCACGGGTGAGTTCCTTGTAAAACGTATTTCAGACATGACGGGCGGGAAGTTCCAGATCCAGCTGTTTGCTGCCGGCGAACTTGTCCCGCCAGCCGGCGTACATGATGCCGTTAGGGATAATACGGTCGAAATCGGCTTCACCTGCTCTTACTATTATTTCGGCAAAGATCCGACGTATTGCATCGATACGGCGATCCCGTTCGGCATGACGGCTCGTCAGATTTCCGCCTGGTACCGTCAGGGTAATGGCGCCAAGTTGATGGGTGAATTTTTTGCCAAATCCAATATTCTCTCTATTCCGACCGGCAATACCGGTGCGCAAATGGGCGGATGGTATCGCAAGGAAATCAAGAGTGCCGCTGATTTTAAAGGGTTGAAAATGCGCGTGGCCGGTCTGGCGGGGGCGATTCTATCCAAACTGGGGGTTGTACCGCAGCAGATCGGCGGTAGCGATGTCTATCCGGCACTTGAAAAAGGCACGATTGATGCTGTGGAATGGGTGGGGCCTTACGATGACCTGAAACTAGGCTTCAACAAGGTTGCCAAGTATTACTATTACCCGGCATGGTGGGAAGGCGGCCCGCAGGTTTCTACTTACGTTAACCTCAAGAAATGGGCTGAATTGCCGAAAGAATACCAAGCGGTTCTCTTGGCGGCGTGTGCTGATGCGGATACCGAAATGGGAGCGCGCTATGATGCGAAGAATCCGGCGGCAATCAAGCAGCTGCTTGCCTCGGGGACAAAGGTTCTGCCCTTTCCAAAAGATGTTATGGAAGCCAGCTATAAAGCTGCGATGGAGTATTACGCGGAGACTTCGGCATCTAATCCGGGATTCAAGAAGATTTACGAGGATTACAAGAAATTCATGGATGATCAGAATTTTTGGTATCGCGTTGCCGAGAATGAATACACTCGCTTTATGCTCAGCCGCAAGCACTAGCTAAATCTGAAATAGAAGGTATGTAAAACGGGGGTGATACCCCCGTTTTTATTTCATCTACTGAATATTGTGCAGATAGCAGCGTCCAGGAGCCTCTGTTTATTCAGCCGGTAAGCTAAGCGTGGGCGGCTCGGCGGTCTCTGGATCATCGTAGTGCGTATCAGGTATTTCCATTTGTACGGAATCAAGATCAACCTGTGCCTGATTGTGATCCAGGCCAAGCGTTACCAGCTGCGGTATGGCAATGACGAGCAACACCATCAGCACCTGGATGCAGACAAATGGAATGGCTCCCCAGTAAATATCGCTGGATTTCACTGACGGCGGCGCAACCGAGCGCAGAAAGAAGAGCGCAAAGCCAAACGGCGGGTGCAGGAATGAAGTCTGCATGTTAATAGCCAACAGAACACCAAACCAGATCAGATCGATTCCTAGTTTTTCGGCAACTGGCCCGAGCAATGGCACGATAATGAATGAAAGCTCGAAATAATCGAGGAAGAATGCCAGTAAAAAAACCAGAATATTGACCGTGATTAAAAATCCGTACTTACCGCCGGGTAAATCGACCAGTAGATGCTCGACCCAGACATGGCCGTCGACGCCGTAAAAAGTCAGCGAGAAAACGCGCGAGCCGATCAGGATAAAGATTGCAAAAGTGGTCAACTTTGCCGTACTTTGCATGGCTTGTTTGAGCAGCTTTAAATCGAGGCGCTTGCGTAGCAGCGCCATTAGTAGCGCGCCGGTCGCGCCCATGGCACCCCCTTCGGTTGGCGTGGCGATGCCAAGATAGATCGTGCCAAGCACCAGGAAAATCAGTGCTAGCGGCGGAATCAACACAAAAGTGACCCGCTCGGCTATGACTGAAAGCAGCCCCAGTTTCAGTGCACGATTGATGAGTGCCATGAGGAAAGGGACACTGACGCCCACCATGATGCACATGACCACCAGTTCATCGGTCGGCGTATTGTCCGGGCGTGTTTTCGCAAAGACCGTGCCGACGATCAGTGCAGTGACAGTCAGAACAATCAGCGATGTACCTCCCATCGTGCCGTTGGGTTCGCGGAAAGTACGTGCTTCCGCAGGTAATGCCGGCGCCCATTGGGGACGGAAAAGCGCAATCAGAATGACATAGAGCACATACAATGCGGTGAGCACCAAACCGGGGATGAATGCGCCCCTATACATGTCGCCAACTGATTTGCCGAGCTGATCGGCCATGACAATCAGTACCAACGAGGGTGGAAGAATCTGTGCCAGCGTTCCCGAGGCGGCAATGACACCGGATGCCAAACGCTTGTCGTAGCCATAGTGCAACATGATCGGCAGCGAGATCAGTCCCATCGAGATCACCGATGCTGCAACAACACCGGTCGTTGCTGCCAGCAGGGCGCCGACAAAAATTACGGCATAGGCCAGACCGCCGCGGATCGGACCAAATAACTGACCAATCGTATCGAGCAGATCCTCAGCCATTCCGGAACGTTCGAGGATTAGCCCCATGAACGTAAAAAATGGCACGGCTAGCATGGTTTCATTGGTCATTACGCTGTAAATACGGTCGGGCAGCGCTTGAAAAAGCTGTGGTCCCAGCAGTCCCAGCTCGATGCCGATCAGGCCGAAAACGATTCCATTGGCCGCCAGTGCGAAAGCGACAGGAAATCCAAAGAGCAGGAATACGATCATCGAAACGAAGATGATCGGCGCCATATTGGCGATCACAAAATCCATCATTTTTCGTCTCCTGCCGCAGTTTCGTCATTCTGGCGCAGGCGAATCGTTTTAATCAGCTCATCTTCGGCGCTGGCTTCCTCGTCTCTTTGCGTTGGATCAGGACACAAGCCTTTCAAGAAACCGATGCGCTTGATGAGTTCTGAGATAGCTTGCAGGATGAGCAGGAAGAATCCAACGGGAATCATCAAGCGCGCCGGCCAGACAATCAGGCCGCCGGGGCTATTGGACATTTCATCGCTCAGGAAGGCATTAACGAATACCGGCCAGGAGAGCGTCATGATGGCGATTGCCATCGGCATCAGGAAAAACAGGATGCCCAGAATATCGACCCAAATCTGTCCACGCTTTGGCAGTTTGTGAAGGATCAGGTCGATGCGGACGTGTTCGTTGCGCAGTAGCGTGTACCCCGAACAGGAAAGAAAAATCAGTCCAAATAAATACCACTGCGCTTCGAGAAACGCATTCGAACTGTAATTGAACAGATAGCGTAAAACGGCATTCAGGGAACTAAATAGTACGATGACGAGAACGAACCAGACTGCAATTCTGCCAATACATTCCGTGCAGGCATCAATACACCTGGATAATTTGAGTAAAGCGTTCATGATATGAGTAAAGCAAAAGCCAAAATAAGCGCCGTGAAATCAATGGAATAACACTGCGATCACGGACCGCGGACAGGCAGGCGATGCATCAAAGAATTCATTGTGCATCACTTTCTGCAATTCGTTATACAAGCGAGTTTTCTGGTCGCGCAGAGAGCTTTTGGCATCTGCCTGACAGGCAGTCCGGCGTGGGTATGGCCGGTTTGTCACGCATGACTCGATTCATTTTTTGAATGATTTTAAAATTATCCCACAGAAACTTTCTTTCCGCATTCAATTGCAAAAATACAAGTATATTTCTAATGTATTGATTATGCTGGATTTATATCATCAGAAATAAAAGTGCCTACTCTGGTCATGATACAATTTACATATTTTCAGTACATCAAATAACCGTATTTTTCATAAACAGGTCACGAGGAAAACGATGTTCTCAGCGCAAAACACTCTGGCAAAAGTCGATCCTGAACTTTGGCGGGCAATCACATCTGAAAACCAGCGTCAGGAGGACCATATTGAGCTGATCGCTTCCGAAAACTATGTCAGCAAGGCTGTCATGGAAGCGCAAGGGTCACAATTAACCAATAAATACGCGGAAGGCTATCCTGGCAAGCGTTACTACGGCGGCTGTGAATATGTCGACATCGCCGAACAAATTGCCATCGATCGCTTGAAGGCGCTGTTTGGTGCCGACTGCGCCAATGTCCAGCCCAATTCCGGTTCGCAGGCCAACCAGGCTGTCCTGATGGCTTTTGCAAAGCCGGGGGATACGCTCATGGGCATGAGCCTGTCTGAAGGCGGGCATTTAACACACGGGATGTCGCTCAATATGTCTGGCAAGTGGTTCAACGTCATTTCTTACGGCCTCAATGCCGATGAGGAGATCGATTATCCGCGCATGGAAGCACTGGCGCGTGAGCATAAGCCGCGCATCATCATTGCCGGCGCATCGGCGTATTCGCTGCATATCGATTTTGCTCGTTTTGCCGCCATTGCCAAGGAAATCGGCGCGATTTTTTGGGTGGATATGGCGCATTATGCCGGCCTGATTGCGGCGGGCTGTTATCCTAATCCGGTGCCGTTTGCCGATGTGGTGACCTCGACGACGCACAAGACCCTGCGCGGCCCACGCGGCGGTGTCATCCTGATGAAAGCGGAGCACGAAAAAGCCATCAATTCGGCCGTATTTCCCGGCCTGCAAGGCGGACCGCTCATGCACGTCATTGCTGCCAAGGCGGTATCTTTCAAAGAGGCTGCTTCGCCAGAATTCGTCAAATATCAGGAGCAGGTGCTCGCCAATGCCCGTGCGATGGTGCGCGTATTGGCCGAGGAGCGCGGTTTGCGCGTCGTTTCCGGGCGTACGGAATCCCATGTTTTCCTGCTCGATCTGCGCGCTAAGAACATTACGGGCAAAGATGCTGAGGCGGCTTTGGGCAAGGCGCACATCACGGTTAATAAAAACTCGATCCCGAACGATCCGCAGAAACCGATGGTGACATCGGGCATTCGCATTGGTTCGCCTGCCATGACAACGCGCGGCTTTACCGAGGCCGAGGCAGAAATAGTCGCCCATCTGATTGCGGATGTACTCGAGGCGCCTACCGATGAGGCAGTGCTGGCGCGGGTACGACAACAAGTGGCTGCCTTGTGTGCGAAATTCCCGGTCTATGGTGACTGATCGTTGTGGTCTATAAATGGTCTGGTCATGCCGGCTTGCTATGTCGATCATTACGTAAAAGCAGATTCGGCATGATCGACTTACCCGCGGGCCTGCTCTTATCCGATTTCGCTGACTTCTCATGAAATGCCCATTCTGCGGAGCTGCTGAGACGGCGGTTGCCGATACCCGTATCAATGACGACGGTGACATCATTCGCCGCCGCCGCCGTTGCCTGCGTTGCGACAAACGCTTCTCGACCTATGAGCGTGCTGAAATCCGTTTGCCGCAAGTCGTCAAGCGCAATGGCTCGCGCGTCGATTACGATCGTGAGAAGCTCTCTGCCAGCCTTTGGCTGGCATTGCGCAAACGTCCGGTGACGGTAGAGGCCGTCGATGCGGCAATCATCAGAATTGAGGAGAAATTACTCACGTTTGGCGAACGCGAAGTCATTTCGGAGAAGATTGGCGAATTGGTCATGCGTGAACTCAAAAAGCTCGATAAAGTCGCCTACGTCCGTTTTGCCTCGGTCTATCGGAATTTCGAAGACGTGGATGAATTTACAAACATTATCCGCGAAGTCTCACCATAACGCGCAGCCCGGCAATTGCGGCGCATCTTCGCCATTGACAACCCGCCATGTTGATTCCCGCAGATCACCTTCTGATGGCGCGCGCCCTGCGCCTGGCTGAACATGGCTTATTGACGACGACGCCCAATCCGCGCGTTGGTTGCGTCATTGTCAATCACGGCGAAATCGTTGGTGAAGGCTGGCACGAAAAGGCGGGTGAGGCGCATGCGGAAATCCGCGCCTTGCAGGCTGCGGGCGCTGCGGCGCATGGCGCAACTGCTTATGTAACGCTGGAACCCTGCAGCCATTACGGGCGTACGGCGCCTTGTGCCGAGGCATTGATTGCCGCCGGCATTCGACGCGTCGTCGTCGCCATGGCCGACCCCAATCCGCTGGTATCCGGACGCGGACTGACCCGGCTGGAGGCCGCGGGTATTACGACCGTCTGTGGCTTGCTGGAAGAGGAGGCACGAGAACTCAATGTTGGTTTCGTCAGCCGTATGACACGCGGTCGGCCCTGGGTGCGGCTGAAAGCCGCTGCCAGTCTTGATGGAAAAACCGCGCTGAATGACGGCCGGAGTCAATGGATTACGGGGGATGCAGCGCGTCAGGATGGACATCGCTGGCGGGCTCGTGCCTGCGCCATTCTGACGGGCATCGGCACTGTTCGCTGTGACGACCCGCAATTGACCGTACGCGGTATTGATACACCCCGCCAGCCGCTGAAGATCGTTGTTGACAGCCGACTCGAACTTTCGCCGCAAGCGCGCTTGTTCGACGGAAATTCAGTGCTGATTGTCACCGCTACGGGGGCTGCTGAACGCATCGACAGATTATGTGGCTGTGGCGCGGAAGTGCTTGTTCTCCCCGATCGTTCCGGGCGGGTCGACCTGGCCGCATTGATGCTTGAGCTTGGACGACGCGGCATCAATGAGCTACATGTCGAAGCGGGAAGCACGCTCAATGGCGCGCTGCTCGATAGCGGTCTGGTCGATGAACTGCTGCTTTATCTGGCACCTTGCCTAATTGGAAATTGTGCCCGCGGCCTGTTTGACCTGCCCGCGCTTGCATCGTTGGGAGAGAAGAAAGTGCTTGCTGTGCGTGAATGGCGGCAAATCGGCGAAGACCTGCGTTTGCTGGCGCGTTTGGCCTGAAACGAAAGATTGCCCGAAGGCGCTGCGCAAACGGCGCAAAAATTTTGCGATCCAGGTAGCAAGGCGGGCAGTAAAGCAGACATTACCCACAACCATGCACCTTCAGGCGAGCGACGGGCGTCTAACCATTGACCTGGGCGCGCAGTGCAGGCATAGATCAGGTCTGGCCTATCTCCTCCTATCCCGCCTGATCTCAACATCCTTGAATTTACCTGCACTTTCTGCCGGTATGGTCAGCGGAACGGTCGCTTTTTTATCTCGGCTGAATGATTTGTAAGCCCTTGAGCAAATTGAGCGCCTGCATGAACTGGTAATCTTTCTTCGAAGCCAGTTCCCGCGTCGTGATCGGCGCATCATCCTGATCGTCGGAGCGACTGTTGTCATCCTTATCGTTCTTCGGCGAAGAAGACTTAGTTTTTTCCGACGTTTTATTCTGCGGTGATTTGTCTGGTGCTGGCGTTTGTGCCTTTTCTTCCTTGCCGTTTGCCAGGTGGTGTTCGAGATCGGCCTCGCGCAAACGCATGGAGGAACTCGAATTTCCATTGGGGCTTTCTTCGACAACGATGTCCGGCTCGATGCCTTTGGCCTGAATCGAGCGTCCCGATGGCGTGAAGTAACGTGCCGTTGTCAGCTTAATCGCCGTATTGCTGGGCAGCGGCAGTACGGTCTGAACGGAACCTTTACCAAAACTGGTTGTGCCCATAACGATTGCGCGCTTGTGGTCCTGTAGAGCGCCGGCAACAATTTCGGAGGCAGAGGCCGACCCCCCGTTGATCAGCACGACGATCGGCACTTTGCGTACCTCAGGCGGCAGATTTCTCAGGTAGTCATCGCGCGTGCCGCGCAGATAATCCTCTGGCGTGGCAAAGAATTTGTGCTTGGAATCCGGCGCGCGACCATCGGTCGAAGTAACGAGCGATTTCGGCGGCAGGAATGCCGCGGCAACGCCGACTGCGGAGTTGAGCAGGCCGCCCGGGTCGTTGCGCAAGTCGAGCACCAGGCCTTTGAGCGAGCCCTCCTTGTACAAATCCGTCAAATGCTTGGCGACGACGGCTCCCGTGCTTTCCTGGAACGAGGTGATGCGCAGATAGCCGTAACCCTTTTCAACGAGCTTGGATTTGACGCTTCGTACCTTGATGATCTCGCGTGTCAGCGTTAGCTCAATGGGCTTGACTTCGCCTTTACGCATGATCGACAGCTTGATCCGGGTTTTCGGCTTGCCGCGCATGCGTTTGACGGCGTCGGAAAGTGTGAGCCCTTTGACCAAGGTGTTATCGATCTTGAAGATCAGATCGCCCGTCTTGATGCCGGCGCGATCAGCCGGTGTATCCTCGATAGGCGAGATAACCTTGACCAGGCCGTCTTCCATGCCGACTTCAATGCCGAGGCCGCCGAATTCGCCTTGCGTTCCGACCTGCAATTCCTTGTAGGCGTCGGCGTCAAGATAGGACGAGTGAGGGTCGAGATTACCCAGCATGCCGCTAATGGCGTGCGTAATCAGTTTCTTGTCATCGACTTCTTCGACATAGCCTTGTTTGATGGCATTGAATACTTCGGCAAAGATGCGCAGATCTTCGATCGGCAAACGATTGCGCACATCTTCTTTTTCCGCCAGCGCCGGCAATTGCAGGCTAATCAGGATGCCGCCCAGCATTCCTGCACAGACCAGACCGGCGTGTTTCAATTTACCCATCAATTTTGCTCCAGAACGAAGTCATTACAGGCTGACCCACCTCAACGGGTCAATCGGTTTTCCCTGATGACGTATTTCGAAGTATAAACCGGATTCCGCGTTGCCACCGCTGCTTCCTGCCGACGCAATGACATCACCGCTGTGCAATGTGTCGCCGGTCTGTTTGAACAAGGCGTCATTATTGCCGTAAATCGACAGATAACCCCTGCCGTGGTCAATAATCAGCAGGTTGCCAAAACCGCGCATCCAGTCGGCAAAGACAACCCGCCCGCCGGCGATGGCTTTGACATCGCTGCCTGTGGCGGCGCGGATGAATACGCCCTTCCATGTGCCGCCTTCCGGCCGCGCAGCGCCGAAACGGTTGGTGACGGTGCCGCGTACGGGCAGACGCATCTGTCCGCGCATTTGCGTGAGATTGCTTGTGGGCATTGATGCAGGCGCCTGTGTGACGCGGGTTTCTGATGTCGAAGCGGGCGCGTTATCTTCGGCAGGCGGCGTACCCGCCGGACGGCGTGACCGCTGTATACGCCGCGCTTCTTCCTGCTGCCGTGCCGCCTCGCGTCGGGCGGCTGCCTGACGCGCCGCTTCCCGGCGGGCGGCCGCTTCCTGGGCGGCAATTGCCCGATTCAGTTGATCGACTAATTGCGATAGCTGCTTTTCATCGCGTTCGAGATTCCCGATTTTTCGCCGCTGTTCGGCAAGCTGCGTTTCCATTTTGCCCAGAACGATTTTGCGTTGTGCATGCTGGACGACGAGTTTGTCACGCTGCTGCTTATGCCGGTTTTCAACGGTAGTCAGATCGTTGGCGCGCGCCTGCGTCGTCTCGGCCACATCGCGTTTGCGCTTCAGTGTCGTTTCGATATCCGCCACCATTTCGCGGCGCGCTTGTCCGACGGCTGACAGGTAGTACAGATCACGCATCGACTGATTAAGGTCATTTCCATTCAGCAGGGTTTGCAGCGCATCCGGGTGGCCTTGCAGATACTGGCGGTAGACGAGTTGCTCCAGTTGCGACTGCTGGGCGGATAACTGGCTTTCCAGATCGTGTGCCTGCTGGTTGAGCGCTTTCAGCGTTGCCTGCAATTTACTGCGTTGCAGTGACAGGGTTCTCAGATCCCGTTCGCTAGAGGAAATCTCTTTCTCGATGCTTTTTAACTGGTCGGTCGCGCTGGCATGCTTGTCCTCGGTATGTGCTACTTCCTTGCGCAGCGCTTCGAGTTGCCCGCGTAGCTCACGTAAGTTTCCCTGTTTCCTGGAGACTTCCTGCTGCGTTGAAGAGACGGCCTTTGCCGGCGAGGATTTTCGCGTCGGCTTTATTTCCCGGGTGCCCGCTTTAACGCCGGATTTTGTAGCGACCGTCTTTGTCGTAATAACTTTCTTCCCTGGTTTTCTGGCGTTATTGTCCGCCTTGGCAAAAGCGGGTACAGAGGTCTGTAATGCAAGCGCAATCATCAACAACAAGCACGCCACACCGCCGCATGAAGTGCGGAAAACAGGCAACGCACGCCCTGCGGCAGGAAACATGCCGGGCAATACAGCGGAAGTCAGGCGAAGTAAGCGCATGATGCGGATGAATGGGGTAGAGGGGAACAGCCTTATAAACAGGAAATATTTTATAATGGACTGACTTTTTGAACGAACGTTGGCACGACGCTTTTCGCAAACAAGGCGTTTGCGCCGACTGGAAATTTTGCCTCTGGGCCTGTACTTTCTGACCATGCGTTTTTATCTTGATTCGTAGGGCGGAATTTGCCTGCGGCGGGAAATATTTCAGGTTTCAGACCTCAGCCTGCATGCCGTGCTTTCAGTGCCTATCTGGCTAACAAGAATTTAGGGAGTGGATTTGGAATTTATTCAGCAGAATATCTTATACGTCGCAATGGCCGCCATCAGCGGCAGCCTCTTTTTATTTTTGACGTTTCGCCGTCCCGACGCCAAGTACATGATCGATGCGGCGCGTGCGACACAACTGATCAACCGTGAGGATGCGGCGATCGTCGATGTCCGTGAAATGTCGGAATACGTCGAAGGCCATTTGCCGCAGGCGCGTAATATTCCCCTCGGGCAGCTCGAACAGCGTCTTGGCGATCTGGAAAAACGCAAGGATGCGCCAGTTATTTTGGTCTGCCAGTCGGGCGGGCGTTCGGTCGAAGCGGGCAAGAAGCTCGCAGGACTGGGTTTTTCGCGTGTTTACGTTCTGGAAGGCGGCGTTGCGGCCTGGCGCAGCGCCGGCATGCCACTCAAGAAAGGAAGCAAAAAATGAGTACCCCTCAGGTTGTAATGTATTCGACGGGAGTATGTCCCTATTGCATGCGCGCCGAACAACTCCTGCGCGCGCGCGGCGTCACTGAAATCGAGAAAATACGCATCGATTTGGATCCGGCGCGGCGCGATGAAATGATTGCGCGCACTTCACGGCGTACCGTGCCGCAAATTTTTATCGGCGATACCCATGTAGGCGGTTTCGACGATCTTGCCGCGCTGGATCAGGCTGGCAAGTTGGCGCCGCTGCTTGCCGGGGAATCACCGGCCTGAGCATCTGCCTGCCTCGGCGGCTTTTGGAGTATTTACGCCCTATTTCCCCATCTGACAGGAAACCTTCATCATGACTACGGAACAAGAACCCGCAGCACAAGAAACCCCGGCATTTGCCATTGAAAAACTGTATATCAAGGATCTTTCGGTGGAAGTGCCAAACGCGCCGGCCATTTTCCTTGAAAATCAGGGGCCTGAAGTGGCTCTGCAATTGCAAACCAAAGCGCAGCACCTGTCCGACGAGGCTTTTGAGAGTACGCTCACCGTGACGGTGACGGCCAAAATTGGCGAAAAAACCGTATTTCTCGTGGAAATCAGCCAGTCGGGCATTTTCCTTATCCGTAACGTTCCGGAAGAAAATCTCGAGCCGTTGCTCTCGATCGCTTGCCCGAACATCCTGTTCCCTTACGCACGAGAAGTGATTTCCGATACGGTTGCGCGCGCCGGCTTCGCGCCGGTCATTCTTCAGCCGGTCAATTTCGAGGCGCTCTATGCCGCGCAGCAGCAGGAACAGGCGCAAAAAGCCGCCAATGGCGCGACAGAGCCGACCCCTTGATTTTTCGGCCGCCTGGCGGAGTGGTGAGAGCTTTCTCCATAGTGGCATTCGATGAAAGAACTGCAATGAAACCTGTGACGAAACGTATACCGCTGCTATTGGCCGTATGTTGTGCGCTGCCTGTTGCTTCGCCCGTTTTTGCCGCCGATTTCCAAACGGTCGATACGGCGGCCATCCTGTATGACGCACCCTCGCAGCGCGGCAAAAAGCTGTTCGTCATCAGGCGCGGTACCCCCGTAGAACAGGTCGTCAACCTCGAAGCATGGGTCAAGGTACGCGATGCTGACGGCGGTTTGGCCTGGATCGAGAAAAAACATCTGTCGGGTCGGCGTACCGTCATCGTGACGGCCGCGCACGCCGAAATCCGCGAGCGTCCGGACGCGAGCGCGCCGCTGGTATTTTCAGCCGAGCAGAAAGTCTCGCTTGACTACCAGGAGACCGCGCCGGGCGGGTGGGTCAAGGTGCGTCATCGTGACGGCCAGTCTGGTTACGTGCGCACGAACCAGATCTGGGGCGTCTAGGTTTTGCGCCTTACGGTTGCGGGCGCGGGCGCCTGGGGCACGGCGCTCGCCATCACCTTCTGCGCCAGACATCACACCACCTTGTGGGCGCGGGATGCCCATGCTGCGCGCAGACTGGCAACGATCCGGGAAAATCAACGCTATCTTCCCGGCTGCCGCTTACCCGAGGCGCTCAATATCGAGGCGGATTTCTCTGCCGCAATTGCCGAGACCGATCTGCTGATATTGGCCGTGCCGCTTGCAGGCTTACGGCCGCTCTTGCGCCGTTTGCGCGATCTCCATTACGCCGGGCCGCTGCTCTGGGTCTGTAAAGGTCTGGAGTCGGAAACCGCTTGTCTCCCCCATCAGATCGTCAATGAGGAATTGGCGGGAACGGGCGCTTCCGGAGACGGACGTTATGGTGTCCTGAGCGGCCCGAGTTTTGCCCAGGAGGTTGCGCGGGGCTTGCCGACTGCGCTGACGCTTGCTGCCAACACTCTCGCATTTGCACAGCAAACGGCCGCTGTACTGCATAGCCCGCATTTGCGCATTTACGCCAATAGCGACCTGGTTGGCGCGGAAGTCGGCGGCGCCGTCAAGAATGTCATCGCGATTGCTGCCGGCATCAGCGACGGCCTGGGGTTCGGCCACAATGCACGGGCAGCCCTGATCACGCGCGGCCTGGCTGAAATCGCCCGTTTAGGCATGGCCCTGGGCGGGCAGCCGGAAACCTTTATGGGGCTGACCGGCATGGGTGACCTGCTGCTGACGTGTACGGGCGACCTTTCACGTAACCGGCGCGTCGGGCTGGCGCTGGCTGCGGGTAAGAAATTGCCCGAAATTCTTGCCGATCTTGGGCATGTTGCCGAAGGCGTCAATACCGCGCAGGCGCTCATCCGTCTTGCTGAGCGGTTGGCGGTCGAGATGCCGATTACGCAGGCGGTAGATGCCATCCTGAATCACGACAAGCCGGCGGTGGATACCGTCGCGCAGTTATTGCAGCGCAACCCTAAAACAGAAGCGCTGTAATCACCGGCCGCCCCGGCCCATAGGCCGCGCCGCGCCGGGGTGAAGCATCACCGTCCGAAGCACAGCCGCCGCGACCGAAGACCCGCAACGACGCCTACCCCGAACCCCGCGTAAAACGGGCATCTCCGGAGGGACTGCCCGCTAGCCCAGTGTTTACGGGCGCTCCAGACCTGCCTATCCGCAAACCCAGTATTTACAGGGGTTCCCGGGCTACCTATCTTCAATCCCACTGTCTACGGGCACTTCCAGCCTGCCTGCCGGCAAACGCCCGACTGACACGGGTTTTGGAAGCGATCGGGCTGAAACGCCCAAAAGACGCGGGGTCCAGGCCGGCCGACCTAGCCAATTCCAGCCAACTGCGCATTACCGCCGGAACACGCGGATAAGGCAGCGCAACATCGCCGCAGAACGAGCAGCGTTTCTCGTCGCCGTTGCTACGAACCAGCGCTTGCCAACGCGGACGCGAAAAAAGCGAAGGCAAAGTTCCAGTGACTGAAGACCGGCAACGACGCCTACCCTGAACCCCGCGTAAAACGGGCATCTCCGGAAGGGCTGCCCGCTAGCCCAGTGTTTACGGGCGCTCCAGACCTGCCTATCCGCAAGCCCAGTATTTACAGGGGTTACCGGGCTGCCTATCTTCAATCCCACTGTTTACGGGCACTTCCAGCCTGCCTGCCGGAAAATGCGCGACTGACACGGGTTTTGGAAGTGACCGGGCTGAAACGCCCAAAAGACGCGGGGTCCAGGCCGGCCGATCTAGCCAATTCCAGCCAACTGCGCATTACCGCCGGAACACGCGGATAAGGCAGCGCAACAGCATCGCCGCAGAACAAGCAGCGTTTCTCGTCGCCGTTGCCACGAACCAGCGCTTGCCAACGCGGCCTCGAAAAAAGCGAAGGCAAAGTTCCAGTGACTGAAGACCGGCAACAATGCCTACCCCGCAGCCCGCGTAAAACGGGCATCTCCGGAGGGGCTGCCCGCTAGCCCGCATTTCTCACAGATAGAAGGTGCATCGCGGCCGGAGATATAAGAAAGTTTTTTTGCGAGAACGACTTAACCATATCTCTGAGGAAGCCGCGATGCCGACACAGTGTACCGTAGTCAGCCCATGCGCGAAGCGTATTGATGGCCGCCAGGTGGCGGTGGATTTCGACGGAGGGCAGATCAGTTCGGATGCGGGCGCGCTGTTGCTGCGCGAGGTCGATCGCACCTTGCGGCTGACCGAACGGGTGGCGGCCTGCTTCGAGGATGGGCGCGATCCGGAGCTGATCGAACACACGGTGCACACGTTGGTGATGCAACGGATCGTGGGGATCGCGCTGGGCTACGAGGACCTGAACGATCACGATCAATTGCGCCGTGACCCGGTACTGGCCACGCTGGCCGGTAAGCTCAGCGCTCGGCGCAAGGGCTGCGAGCTGCTGGCGGGCAAGTCGACCTTGAACCGGCTCGAACATGCCCCCGACACCAAGGACGGTTCGCGCTATCACAAGATCGCTCACGATCCGGCGGCCTTCGAGTCGCTGTTCGTCGCGTGCTTCATTGAGGCGCACGAGCAGGCACCTGACGAGATCATCCTCGATCTGGACGCCACCGACGACCCGCTGCACGGCCAGCAGGAAGGGCGTTTCTTCCATGGTTACTACGGCGGCTACTGCTACCTGCCGCTGTACATCTTCTGCGGCCGACATCTGCTCGCCGCCAAGCTGCGCCGGGCCAACACGGATGCCTCGGCGGGCAGCATCGATGAACTCGAACGCATCGTCACCCAGATCCGCCGCCACTGGCCGGAGGTGCGCATCGTGCTGCGTGCCGACTCGGGCTTTGCGCGCGATGCCTTGATGAGTTGGTGCGAGCAGACGCACATCGACTTCGTCTTCGGGCTGGCCAAGAACGACCGGCTCAAGGCCCAGATCGAAACCGAGATGAGCCAGGCGCAGGCCGAATGCACCCAGACCGGCAAGCCCGCACGGCGGTTTCGCGACTTCACCTACCGCACCCTTGACAGCTGGTCGTGCGCCCGGCGGGTCGTCGGCAAGGCCGAGCAGCTGCCGGGCAAGGCCAATCCGCGCTTCATCGTCACCAGCCTGGACGCTCAGCGCTGGCCGGCACGCGAACTGTACGAGGCGCTGTACTGCGCCCGAGGCGAAATGGAGAACCGCATCAAGGAGTGCCAGCTACACCTGTTCGCCGATCGCACCTCAACGGCGACGATGCGGGCCAATCAGCTGCGGCTGTGGTTCGCCTCCTTCGCCTACGTCATGCTCGAAGCGCTGCGCCGCATCGGGCTGGCTGGCACCGAACTGGCCGAGGCCACCTGCGAGAGCCTGCGCCTGAAACTGCTCAAGATCGGCGCACGGGTCAAGATCAGCGTGCGCCGCATCCATGTCAGCATGGCCAGCAGTCATCCGTTCCAGACCACCTGGCGCCTGGCCCAGGCCAGACTCGCCCCCGGCTGATCCGCCACGCCACCGTGGCCCTGCTGATCCGATCGCGCTCCCGTTCGCGCGAGGCGGTCTCATGCCCAAACAGCGCCGCTTGCCCCCTCAACGCACCTGACCGCCCGCAGAACCTCACCCGCCTGCACTCCATTGGCCGCTCGCGGGCCTGAATCCTCGCGGTCACGGCAACGCGTGAAGGAAAAAGCCGCGCCAACGGGGGCCGAACCGTGAGAGTGTGAGAAATGTGGGCTAGCCCGCTATTTACGCGGGTTTCCGGCCTGCCTATCCGCAAGCCCACTGTTTACGGGCACTTCCAGCCTGCCAGCAAAGGCCCGAATTTGGCGACATGAAAAGGGTTTTGTGGCGCTATAACAAACTGAAGCAAGAGCCAGATACCAGGTACGGTTTATAAGGAGTTATTTTTCGAGAGAATAAGGTTAAGTCTGGACATTAAGGTGGGAAGGCGGTGCGCTGAAGATAGTACGGCTCGTGCGGCAAGGCGCAGCAGCGCATTGATATTATTTTTTGGATGGGGAGGTGACTTTGCGCAGGCGTTTTGGCGATTAGCGGCAAACGTCTCGGGGAAAGCATGAAATTTAGCCAGTACCCAGATTTGCCCTGCCGCATAAAAAAGGCTTGCCTTTGGGCAAGCCTTGAACTGCGGGGAAATCGTGTTCAGGTGAGATTCTTACCAACGACGCAGGCGCAGATTGCCAGTGAGACGGCCCCTGCGTCGGGGTGGCCCAGGCTTCTCTGCGTATGCGCGCGCGCCCGGCCGAGCTTCGGCGCGAGCTGGGCAGTTGCCTCAGCCGCTACTGTTGCTGTCTGTGCGGCATTTTGCCAGGCTGTTTTGAGCGCCATGCCTTTGCCGATCTCAGCCGCCAACGAAGTGACAAATGGCTCGAAGGCATCCACCAGCGTCTTGTCGCCAACCTGAGCGCGGCCGAGGCGCTTGACCGCATCCAGTGCTATCTGCGCTCCCTTGACCACGGCCGCCGCATCCAGCGCCTGCTGGTCGCTGAAGGCAGTGCTCCAGGTTCGCAGCATCAGCCCCCATAACGCGCCCGATGTGCCGCCCGCCCGGTCGACCCAGGCATCGCCGGCGGTGGCCAGCGTACTGGCCAGCCCCGCGCCGGCGGCGACAGCCTTTGCGGCTGCTTCGGCGGCTGCGGCCGAGCCGCGCGCCATTCCCATGCCGTGGTCGCCGTCACCGGCTTGTGCGTCGATCTTACCCAGCGTGTTTTCTGCCTCATGCATGGCATTGGCGATTTCATCAATCAGTTTGGCAACACATTGGGCGCTTTCATGCGAAGGCGCGGCGGCTTCCGGAAAGTGAGTGGTTTCCGGTGGGGTTTCGGAGAGCGGTTCTGCCGGCTGTGTCGGGATAATGTTGCCGCGCCGCAGAACCGGGGTGTCCGATGGCGCGCACCAGTATTCTTCCAGTTCCTCATCAAGCCAGGCCAGCGTCAGCGAGCATCCAGCCATGTCCAGGCTGGTGACGAACTCACCCACCTCCGGCATGACGGGGGTCAGCCCGGCGTTCTTGAGAGCCGCCTCGACGCTGACCCAGAGGACAAACAGTTCCTCATATTTGGTGCAGCCCAGGCCATTCAGGATAACGGCGACGCGGCCGCTCGCTGTGGCGGGTTTTTCTGCCACCAGACGGCTGACCAGTTTTTCTGCCAGCGCCTTGGCCGGCAAGATATCTTCTTCGCTGATCCCCGGCTCGCCGTGGATGCCCAGGCCAACGCCCATTCGCTTGGGCGGTACGGTGAACAAGGGCTGCTCGGCGCCGGGCAGCGTACAGCCGGTGAAGGCGACGCCGAAAGTTACGGTGCTGGCGTTGGCTTTGCGTGCAAGGCGTTCGACTTCGTCGAGATTGAGCCCCGCTTCGGCCGCTGCGCCGGCGATTTTGAAGACGACCAGATCACCAGCCACGCCGCGCCGCAGCTCCGGCTTGTCCGCCGGGCCGCTGGCGACGTCATCGGTAACGGCCATGATGCGCACGTCGACGCCTTCGGACTGGAGGCGTTCGGCCGCCAGGCCAAAGTTCATCATATCGCCCGCGTACTTGCCAAAGCCGAGCAGAATGCCGCCGCCACGGTTTGCCATACGGCTCACGTGCGCTACGCTATGCGCCGACGGAGAGGCAAAAATATCGCCCGCCACGGCGGCGTCGGCCATCCCCGGCCCGACAAAACCGGCAAACGCCGGATAATGGCCGGAACCGCCGCCGACGACCAGCGCTACCTTGCCTTGCGGCGTTGCCGTTGCCCGCACGACGCCGCCCGTGATCAGGCGGACTTGCCTGGAATTGGCAGAAGCGAAACCGGCCAGCGCGGTCGTTGCAAAAACTTCGGGGTCGTCATGAATGCAGGTCATGGGATTTCTCCGTTGGGTACGTTGGGTAGTGGGGGCGAGCAATGTGATGGGGTTTTGTAAAGCTTCCGCAGCTTCTTTTTCACGCGCCAGGCGATCAGCCAGCGCTTCCCGATGATGCGCGGCTTGCCGGACCAGATCGATGATGCGGATGAAACCTTCGGGTTTCCAGGCGGCGCGGCCGACGAACAGACCGTCGACATCGATGATTTCCAGGATGGCTTTGCCGTTTTTCGGCGTCACCGAGCCACCGTAAATGATGCGCGTTTCTTCCGCGACTTCCGCGCCGTAATATTTGCGCAGAATTTCACGCAGAGCGCCATGCCGCGCTGCAATGTACTCGGGTGAGGCCGCCTCGGCGCTACCGATGGCCCAGCGCGGTTCGTAAGCGAGCACGACATCGGGGATGCGCGCACTCGCTTGTCCGGTCAATGAAGTCAGCAGTTGTTCCTGCAATACCGTGTCAGCACGGCCTGCGGCTTTTTCTTTCTGGAGTTCCCCCAGGCAGATGATCGGCGTTAAGCCGGCGGCCAGCGCTTTGTCGACTTTCAGCCGAACGCAGGCGTAGGTTTCGCCAAAGAACTGCAAACGTTCCGAATGCGCCAGTTCGACATAACGACAACCGGCCTCGACCAGCATCGGCGCGGAAATTTCGCCCGTCCAGGCGCCCGCATCCTGCCAATGCATGTTCTGCCCGCCGATGGCGACAGGGACGCCGGCAAAAGCCGCGTGTGCGGCGTGCAGCGAAGTAAAGGGCGGCAGGACGAAAATATCGATGTTCGACAGCGCCTTGCCTGTCGCCCAGGATGAAATTGCTGCGGCGTAACGCCGGGTTTCGGCAACGGTGTTGTTCAGCTTCCAGCCGGTTCCGGCAATCAGGCGGCGCATGGTAGTCCTTTCCGGGCGATACGGTTACTTGCGGTACTTTTCATCGAGTGCGTCAATGGCTTTGACATTGTCGGCCGAGGCGCCTTGCGGATCAAATTCGGATGCCAGCCAGGCATTGACGATGGTTTTTGCCAGTTCCGCGCCGACAACCCGGGCGCCGAGCGTAATGATGTGCGCGTTATTGCTCTTGGCGGCGCGTTCGGCGGAATAGGTATCGTGCGTTTGCGCCGCGCGGATGCCGGGCACTTTGTTGGCCGAGATCGCTACGCCGATTCCCGTGCCGCAGCAGAGAATGCCGCGGTCGTATTCACCGGCCAGAATGGCTCTGGCCACCCGTTCGGCGATATTGGCGTAATACTCGCTGCCCCCGCTGGGCGAGCGGCTCAGGTCGGTGACGTCGACCCCTTTGCAGCCGGCCAGATGCTTGGCCAGAACTTCCGACAGGACAATGCCGGCGCTATCACCGGCCACTGCGATTTTCATGGGCAGATCCTTTCCTGATTCTGATCGAGACAATAAAACGGCGTTCCGGATGCCGGGCGGGCGTCTGTCGAACGCCCATCCAGTGGCAGTGTATTGTTTTTATATTTTCATCACAATATCTCCGCTCCCTGTGCCGGCAAAATGATCCGCGCCATACGCCGCTGCAAGCCTGCCGGCGTCCATCCGGCAGGCAATTAGAAACCGTGGCGGCATGGTTTGGGTCCCTGTCAGGGAACCCGGCGAATTCGGCGAAACCGGAACTTGAACTTGGTCGATTGGCAAACCATGACTATGCGGCGGCTTCCCGATGAGCGCGTTTCATTCGCCGGAGAAGCGCACTGACTGCCGGCCACATCAGCAGAATGAAGGCCAGGCTCATGATGGCCGCGACCAGCGTGGAATTCGTCCAGAAGATCGACAGCGACCCCTTAGACATGATCATCGACTGACGGAACGCATCTTCGGCTTTATCGCCCAGCACCATCGCCAGCACCATGGGCGCGATCGGATAGCCGAGTTTCTTGAAGGCGTAGCCGAGCAGACCGAAAGGCAGCGCCAGCCAGAGGTCGAGGCGCGCGCCGCTGATGGTGTAAGCGCCGATAAAACAGACGACGACGATCATCGGCCCGATGATCGAAAAAGGAATGCGCAGGATGGCGGCGAATATCGGCACGGTCGCCAGCACCAGAATGACCGCCATGACATTGCCGAGATACATGCTGGCGATGGTGCCCCAGACGAAATCGGGGCGTTCGATGAACAGCATGGGGCCGGGCGTCAGTCCCCAGATCATCAGGCCGCCCATCATCACGGCCGAGGTGGCCGAACCGGGCACGCCCAGCGCCAGCATGGGCAAAATGGCGCAGGTGCCCGCCGAGTGGTCGGCGGTTTCCGGCGCGACGACGCCGGCTGGCTCGCCTTTGCCAAAGCGCTCTTTGTTGCGCGAAAAGCGTTTGGCCAGGCCATAGCTCATGAAGGAGGCGGCCGTCGGCCCGCCGGGCGTGATGCCCATCCAGCAGCCGATGAACGCGCTGCGCAGGAGCGTCAGCCAGTGACCGGGCATCGAGGCCACGGCCTTGAAGACGTCACGGACGCGGACGCGCGCGCGAATGCCGTCAAAGCGCAGGCCTTCCTCCATCGTTTGCAGCAGTTCGCCAATGCCGAACAGGCCGATAACGGCAACCAGAAAGCTGATGCCCTTGACCAGTTCGGGGAATCCAAAGGTCAGCCGCATATTGCCCGAGATGCCGTCCATGCCGACGGTGGCGAAGGCAAAGCCGAGCATCATCGACACGATGGCCTTGAACGGAGAGCCGCTGCCCATACCGATGAAGCTGGCGAAGGTCAGCAGAAATACGGCAAAGTATTCCGGCGAACTAAATTGCAGGGTAAACTGGGTGACCCAGCCGGAGAGCAGCGTGATCACCACCACGCCGAACAGCGCGCCCGTTCCGGCGGACATGAAGGCCAGCGTCAGGGCGTGTGCGGCCTGCCCCTGCTGTGCCATCGGATAGCCGTCGAACGTCGTCGCCACCGACGACGGCTCGCCCGGGATATTGAAGAGGATGGAGGTCGTCGAGCCGCCGAACAGCGCGCCCCAGTACATGCTGGTCAGCAGAATGATGGCGGATACCGGATCCATGACAAAGGTCAGCGGCAACAGCAGGGACACGCCGTTCGGCGCGCCCAGACCGGGCAGGACGCCGACCAGAATGCCGAGCAGGACGCCGCCCGCCATGAGCGCAAGATGGAACATGGAAAAAGCGATGCCGAATCCATCCATCAGGTTGCTGAAGTTTTCCAAGACAGAACTCCTGTGCAGAATGGGCGCTTGCCTGCCGGATGGGCGTCAATGGATGCCCAGCAAGGCTTCGAGCGGCCCTTTGAGCAAGGGCACCTGAAACCAGATCTCGAACAGGCAGAAATTTACTGCGGCGGCGGCCAGGCTGATGGCGGCCGCTTTCATCACGCTGTAGCCGCCCTGAAAGACCATGGCGCCGAATAGGTACAAAACCATGCCGACGTAAATACCGAGGAAGGAAGAGACCAGCACGAACAGAAGCATCGGGCCGAAGAAAGCGAGAATGCGCCGGCCTTGTTCGCGTGTCAGAAAAGCCTCGGCCGCATCGCGCCGGTGACGCACAAAGGCCATAATCAGATTGACGGCGCTGGCGGCGATGATGAGCGTGCCGACGTAGAAGGGGAAATAGCCCGGTTCCGGGCCGGCGTCGCCCCAGCCGATGCCGAACTCCAGCGAGCCGTAGCAGACGATGCCGCCGATCAGGCCGGTCAGCAGGGCGATCGCCGCTTCCATGGCGAAGCGGGACAGTAAGCTTGCGGATGGATTTTGCATGCAGCCTCCCAGTCGGGTTTGTTCAGGTTAAAGATTCGGGTCGAAGCAGTCGTCGGGCTGTTGCCGCGCATCCGGCATTGGCCGGAGCCCGCGTCCTTTGGGCTTCTCCGGGCGCCTGCCCGGAGATCCTTTATCCATGCGGGTTTCCGGAGGGGTCTCCGGAGACGCCCTGTTTACAAGGGGTTCCGGGCACCTCCTCGGAGATGCCCTATCCACGCGGATCTCCGGGCAGCCACATCAGCAAGGCAACGGATCAGCGCGCCAGCCACTTCTCGCGCTCGAAAACCCCGCGCGCCCGCGCCGTGTCCTGCTCAATATACTTGCGCAGTTCATCGCCGCTCATGAAGGTTTCCGTCTGCGAGGTCCGCTCGATGTAAGCCTTCCATTCCGGCGTGTGGCGTACCTTGTCCATCACCTCGGAGTAAAAGCTCACAACCTCCTGCGGCACGCCGGCAGCCAGCCAGATCGTGCGCGGCATCTGATAGGCGTCAATCGGTACGCCGGCTTCGCGACAGGTCGGGATCTCCGCCCAGCTCATGGTCTTGGTGACCTTCGGGCCGGCGGCCATGCGCTTGCTGCTGAATACGCAGAGCGGGCGAACCATGTTGGCCTTCCATTGGCCGATGTTCTCGTTCGGGTTATTGACGTTCGAATCAATGTGTCCGCCGGCCAGCTGAACCGCCGCTTCACCGCCGCTTTTGAACGGGATATAGGTAAATTTGCCGCCCGTGGTTTCGCTGATGATGCTGACCAGCGTCTGGTCGGTATCCTTGGATTGCGAACCGCCCATGCGCAGTCCATCGCCCTGCTTTGCCGCGTCGATGAAGCTCTTGGCGTCCTGGATCGGCGACTTGGCGTTGACCCAGATCAGGAATTCATCAAGCGCCATGGCGGCGACGGGCACGAATTTGTCGGCGGAATAGCCCATTTTGGCGACCAGCGGCAGCAGATATTCGTTGTTGGTGCCAAAGGTCACGCGGTGCGGATTGGTCTGCTCGCTGGAGCCATAGACAAAGCCTTCGCTACCCGCGCCGCCGCCTTTATTGACGACCACGATCGGCACGTTCATCAGCTTGTTCTTGATAATGATCGACTGGATGGTGCGGGCAAAGGTATCCGTGCCGCCACCCGCGCCGCTGGTGACGACGAATTCGACGGGTTTTTCCGGCGTCCAGGCGGCTTGCGCCGTCGCGCAGAACAAAGGGAGTGCCGTTGCCAGTGCAACGGTCAGCGTTTGGGTTTTGAACATGAGGGCGCTCCTTGAAAATTGCAGTGGAACCGCATGGTTAAAAGTGCTGCGTGCGTGAATCGAAGGCCACGGCGTCGTGCCTGATCGCCTCAGGCATTGCCGGCAATACACTTTTCCGCGGCCATTTTTGCTGCCATCAGGAAGGCGGCGCGGGCGCCGCCGACGTTGGCAATGCCTTTCCAGGCGATGTCGTAAGCCGTGCCGTGCGCAGGCGTACAGATCGGGAAAGGGAAGCCGCCCAGCAGTGTGACGCCCCGGTCGAAGCCCATCAGCTTCATGGCAATCTGCCCCTGGTCGTGATACATGGTCAATACCGCGTCGAAGGCGCCACCGCGGGCGCGGACGAAAACGGTATCTGCCGGATAGGGGCCGGAAGCATCGAAACCGCGCGCCACGGCGGCCTTGACGGCCGGTTCGATGATCTCGATTTCCTCGCGGCCGCAATTGCCGCCGTCGCCGGCGTGCGGGTTGATGGCGGCCACCGCAATGCGCGGACGGGTAATTCCGGCGGCGCGCAGGCAGCGATCAGCCAGTTCCAACTCGGCCAGAATATTTTCGGTCGTGATTGCCGAGGCGACTTTCGCCAGCGGAATGTGCGAAGTTACCCGGGCGTTCCAAAGACCTTCCAGCACATTGAATTCACGCGCGATGCCCGTAAAACCGATGGTGTCGGAAACAAAACCGATTTCGTCCTCGTAACCGGGATATACGTAGCGCATCGCCTGCTTGTTGAACGGCGTAAAGCAGACGGCGTCGACCGCTCCGGCGTGTGCCATGTGCAGGGCGCGACTGAAGTTATCGATGGCGAAGGCGCCGCCGACCTTCGTCGCCTTGCAGCGCTCGACCTTATCCGGCGAGAGGTTTTCCAGATCGATGAAATGCGGGTCGGGGGCCGAAGTCAGCGGCTGCCCCTGGCGGAGATAGACCAATGCCGGATCCACGCCGGCAACCTGGGCGCCCTGCTCGAAAATACGGCGGTCGCCGAGGACAACGATTCTTGCGGCGGCGCGGATTTCATCCAGCGCCAGCAGTTTTGCCGTCAGTTCCGGGCTGATGCCTGCCGGGTCACCCATCACGAGGGCAATGCGAGGAAGTTCTGAGGCCAAAATCCTTCTCCTTATAGAAAATTCGATATGACCAGACAAAAACCAACGACCTTGCTGATTATGTAGCATTCCGCATGCGCGATTCAATGGCGACAGGCCGGCTAGGCGGGTTTTGTATGAAGCCGGTCTGTCCGGGCGGTCGCATAGCCTTGTGTGCCTTGTTTCTCATACCGTCTATGCCAGGCGCTTGCTGCGTGCCCGCTTTTCGTTGCGTTGTGAAGGAAGTTGAAAGAAATGGGCTAGGTGTTGCCGGCGACGGGGGGCAATGGCGAGGCCGTGAACGCGGCGTGTTTTTCTGAACAATCCGGGCGTTCGGACGGGGCGCGCGAGTTACCGTGTAATGTCTCCTCTGGCAGATTGCCGGCACGCGTTCCGACAATTTCCCGATAGAATCGCGCCGTGAAAAAAATTCGAGCACCGCGCCATGTGCGCTCCATCCTGATCGTCGGTGGCGGCGATATTGCGCGCCGGACATTGCCTGTTTTGTGCGGTCGCTATCGCCTGTTCGTCGTCGTGCGTGATGTGGCGCAAATGGCCTTTTGGCGCGCGCATGGGGCGTACCCCTTGCCCGCCGATCTGGATGAGCGGCGCAGTCTGAAGCGTTTGTCTGGCCTGGCCGATATCGTCCTGCACTTTGCGCCGCCGCCCCGGCATGGGGCGGGAGACGCGCGAATGCGCCGCCTCCTGGCTGCGCTGGCGTGCGCGGCGCGGCCGCCCGGACGCATCGTGTATGTCAGTACTAGCGGCGTCTATGGAGATTGCGCCGGGGCGCGGGTGGATGAAACGCGCCCCGTGCATCCGGCGACACCGCGCGCACGGCGCCGTGTCGATGCCGAGCGCCAGTTGCGGCGTTTTGGCCGGACGCTGGGCACGGCGGTCAGTATCCTGCGCGCGCCGGGCATTTATGCCGCCGGGCGTCTACCGCTCGAACGTCTGCAACGCGGCGTGCCGGCATTGCGTTCGGAAGACGACGTATTTACCAATCACATTCACGCCGATGACCTGGCGCGGCTGGTGTGTGCCGCGCTGCGGCGCGGCCGCCCGAACCGTTGCTATAACGCCTGTGATAACTCCGAGCTTAGAATGGGCGACTACTTCGATCAGGTGGCGGATGCTTTTTCATTGCCGCGTCCGCCGCGCATTGCCCGTGCAACGGCGGAAGACACGCTTTCCGCCGCCCAGCTTTCTTTCATGAGCGAGTCGCGGCGGCTGGATAACCGGCGTCTGCGCCGTGAGTTGGGCGTGCGTCTGCTGTACCCACAGGTTGCGGCGGGTATCGCGGCGGCTCGGGCGGAAGCGTGCAGGCAGAACATGGCAGAGGGTATGCCGCAATAGAAAGTGGAATACCCTGGATTCAGGACATCAGGCATAAGGAAACACGTTTGGAAAATTTTTTTGCCACTTGCCCGCGCGGGCTGGAAACGCTGCTTGCCGAGGACCTTGCGGCGATCGGTGCGCAGGGTGTTCAGTCTGTACCGGGCGGCGCCCATTTCAGCGCCGACTGGGATGCCTGCTACGCCGCCAATCTGCATTCGCGCATCGCCACGCGCATTTTGTGGCGCGTAGCGCAGGGGCGCTACGCAAAGGAGGAGGATATCTATCGGCTGGCGTATGAAACGCCATGGCCGCGCTGGTTTGCCCCCGAGCGAACGATTCGGGTCGATGTGACGGCAATCAAAAGCCCGCTGAAAAGCCTTGAATTCGTTACCCTGCGCATCAAGGATGCCGTATGCGACCGCTTTCGCGCCGACGCCGGACGCCGCCCTGACATCGATACGCGTGCGCCGGAGGTGCGCGTGCATGGCTTCCTAACTGCCGATGGCTGCACGCTCTATCTGGACACGTCGGGCGCGCCCCTGTATCAGCGCGGCCTGCGCCAGAAAACCGTCGATGCGCCGCTCAAGGAAAATCTGGCGGCTGGCATTTTGCGGCTGTCTGGCTGGCAGCCCGGTGTACCGTTGCTCGATCCGATGTGCGGTAGCGGTACGTTTCTTACCGAGGCTGCACAGATTGCGCTCAATATTGCACCCGGCGCGGGCGGGCGTAGCTTCGGCTTCCAGCGCCTGAAAAATTTCCGGCTGGAAACCTGGAAGCATCTGCTCGACGCCGCGCAGGAAGCCGAAAAACCGGCCCGGTTCGCCCAGATTTGGGGCAGCGATATTTCGCCGGTGGCTGTGCGCGCCGCGCTGGCCAATCTCGATCGCGCTGGCCTGCTGCCGGCGGTCACGCTGAGCGCCGGCGATATCCGGGAAATTGCCGCCCCTGCATCGTCCGGTATTCTTGTCGCCAATCCACCCTATGGCGAACGCCTGTCGGAACAGGATGATCTGGTGGCGTTTTACCCGCAGCTGGGGAGTGCGCTCAAGCGTAATTTTTCGGGCTGGGATTGCCATATTCTGACTTCGGATCTCCGTCTGCCCAAGTTGATGCGCCTTGCGCCGAGCCGGAAAACGCCGCTCTACAACGGCGCTATCGAGTGTCGCCTGTTCCGGTTCGTCATGGTGGCGGGGAGCAACCGTTAGACATCAAGGTCGGGCATCAGGCGGCGCGGCGCCGGAACATGATGCCTGACGGCACGCGCATGCAGCGTCTTATGCCGTTATGCGGATTTGAGTGATTTTTTCGGATAGATGTCGAAACGGCTCGACTGGCCGTGCAACGTGTATCCAGGCGGCTGGCCGTCGAGTGGCGGCGCTTGGCGCGGCCGTTTGACGACGACGCGGTGGGAGGCCAGATCGAGCGCGGCCGCGAGCAGGGCCGAAGCATCCCTGTCGTCGCCTGCCAACGGGCGCAGCAGACGCATTTCTTTTTTGACCAGTGCGCTTTTCCGGCGGGGCGGGAACATCGGATCGAGATAAATGACCTGGGGAATATCAGGCGGAGCGCTGTCACTATGGCTGTCCCCATGACCGTGGCGCCAATCGCGCATGAGCGTGATGGCGTCGCCGACGATCAGGGACATGCGGGCAACGATGGCCGCCAGTTCGGCGTTTTCCGATGCGCGCCGCAGCCCGTCTTCAAGCAAGGCGGCAATCAGCGGCTGTCGCTCGATCAGCCTGAGCGGGCATCCGAGTTGCGCCAGGACAAAGGCGTCGCGGCCCAGCCCGGCGGTGGCGTCCAGCACCGTAGGGCGAAGGCCGGGTTGAATGCCGACCGCCTTGGCGATCATCTGGCCGCTACCGCCGCCGAAATGCCGTCGGTGAGCGACGGCGCCGGAGAGAAAGTCGACACGGACGATTCCCGACGTATGGGTGCCGTCCGTTCCGGACGGGGGCAGGTACAGCTGCAATCCCTCGGCGCCGACCTGCAATTGCATGCCGGCTGCCTCAACCGGGTCAACGAGGCGGGAGGAGGACGGAGCCGCGCATCTGTGCTCTGCCGGGTGTGGTGATGGCTGCGGCAGCAGCGGCAGATGCAGGCGTGTTGCCCAGAAGGCCGCCTGTGCGGCGTATTCGGGCAACAGCGGAACGACGTGGATTTGCGACGAGGGCGACAGAATCATGGGTGTGTGTGAGTGTGTGATTCTATGAAAAATGTACGCGAGATTATGCGGGCGACACAGGTTTGACGGATTGAACGAAATTGGGTGGAATTTCTCGCGATCGGAAAATAACCTGATTTCCAGGCGTTTTCCAAAGATTCCCAAACGGCGATCAAAATTCTTTCCGCCTGCTAGCGCCAAATTCCCTAATACTTTCTATCCAATTGATTTGTAAGCGATTAAATTTGTGTGCGCTCACAATCGGTTACGAAAGAATGGAACTTCTGCCACAGACGGTTTTAGGGGGCGGACGTAAACTGCAGCCGTTGCTTCGGTCTCTGCCGCGAGCAACGTTTTGACCCTCCCTGACCCATCGCAACGATGGGATTTACATCCCGTGCCACACCGGCGCGGGATTTTTTTATCCATATCGGTCGTATTTGCTGGCTATTTCGCCGAATTTTCCTGAAGTTTGACCAGCATATGCAGCAGACGATTAACCGGCACGTTGATGTCATGCACCTGCGCGCGGGCAACAACATAGCCGTTTAGACAGTCGATTTCCGTACGGCGGCCGCGCCGCAAATCCTGCGCGGTCGAAGAATACTGGTGAGGCATCGTTTGCGCGATGCTGCTGACCGTATGCTGAATATCCGCAGGCACACTGATGCCGTCTGCTGCGGCGACCTGCAAGCATTCCGCCAGAATGGCGCTCATCGTTTCCGGCGCGCCGGGGGTTTGCACGAGCTGACCATAGGGCAGGCGGGTGATTCCGGACAAGGCGTTATAGACGCAATTGACGATAAGTTTGGCCCACAGATCCTCGCTAATTTTTGGTGAAATGCGTGCCGGAATGCCGGCCTCGCCGAATAAGGCGAGCAACATCTGGCGATGGCGTGTTTCACCGATGACCAGCTCGCCGCGACCGTGATGGCGCATATGGCCGGGGCCGGCCATTTCGGCGGCGACATAGACTGCCGTCGCAATGACTTCCTGCGACAAGTGCTGGCGTAGTCGTTCTGCATTGTCGATGCCATTTTGCAGACTGAGCACGATGGCCGAGGGAGCCAGATGCGGGGCGAGTTGTGCCGCTACGGCCGGCGTATCGGTCGATTTAACGCAAAATAGTACGATGTGCGCAGCCTGCGCCGCTTCGGATTGAGTGCTGGCGGCTACGGCAATTCGCTCGGAGAACGTTGTGGTTTCCAGCCAAAGGCCGTCGCGGCGGATGGCATCGACATGGCTTTCGCGGCCGATCAAGACGACATCATGGCCGGCGCGCGCTAACAGGCCGCCATAGTAACAACCCACGGCGCCTGCGCCCATCACGGCAATTCTGGTCGGTTCATTCATTTTCATACCTCCTGTAATCCTGTTGTTCACGTCGCGATGCCCCGCATACTTCGGGTAGATTTCAGGCAGATGAAAAGATTGTAAACGCGGGCTTTCTCAGGATGTTTTTCCTTTCTGCCATGAGCCAGCCGATGCAGCATTTTCATATGGATGCGGGATCTTCCGGAATCGCCCAAATCGCCGGAATCGCCCGTTTTCCGATCGCCGCCCGGACTTGATGGGCGGTGACCTTACGCCATGCATCGCCGGCTTCTTCGATCGTCAATGCAAAAGTGGCTGGAATGCCGGTCGGCTCGCCCGGTGCGCAGAATTATAGTGAGGGGAATCCGCTTCCAGACTATTTGCCGTCCGCAAAATCCATGCAAAGTTAATGAAATGGCGCAATGACGGGCAATGGTACTGGGTTCGACGGTACCCGCCGGTTTGCCTCATAATCCGGCTTCACTTCCGTGCGGTATTTGTTGGTGTTTCGGCCGTCTATCCGCGCCAGCTGGCCTCGCCGGGCGGGTGTTTTTCAGAGCGCGGCGGGTGAGGGTATCCGCCGTCGTTCAACGACCTTTTTATGAATTACGAACTTTTCTCTTTTTTTATGCTGGGCGTTGCGGCGCTGTTTGCCGGTTTTATCGACGCAGTGGTCGGCGGTGGCGGCCTGATTCAGGTGCCAGCCTTGTTTTCGTTGTACCCGGATACAGCGCCGGCGAGTCTGTTCGGCACCAATAAGATTTCCAGTCTTGTCGGCACGAGCAACTCCGCCATCCGCTACGTCCGCAGCGTCAGAATGCCGTGGCGGGCCGCCTTGCCAGCGGCTGCGGCTGCCTTCATTTTTGCCTATCTCGGCTCGATGTCGGTCGCCTGGCTGCCGATCCGCCTCCTGCGCCCAATGATTCTGGCGTTGCTCATCGGTGCGGCGATCTATACGTTTTGGCGCAAGGAATTTGGCACGGTTCATGAGCCGCGGCATTGCGGGCGCCGCGAATTTTTTCGCGCCCTGCTGCTGGGCGCGGCGATTGGTTTTTACGATGGATTCTTCGGACCGGGTGCGGGCAGCTTCCTGATCTTTCTCTTCATCCGCGTGTTCGGCTTCGATTTCCTGCATGCTTCTGCGGCATCAAAAGTTGTCAACGTCGCCACCAATCTGGCCTCGATCGGATTCTTCATCCCGCATGGCTATTATCTGCCGCTGGTCGCCGTCATGATGGCCGCCGCCAACCTCACCGGTTCGTTCATCGGCACGCGCATGGCGCTCAGGCACGGCAGCGGCTTCGTCCGCCGTCTGTTCTTCGGCGTGGTCTGCGTGCTGATCATCAAGTTCGCTTGGGACACCTTCGCGTGAAGAGTGTCGAATTCCGCACCGACAAGCGCTTTATCCGCCGGGCGCGCGAGCTGAAAACCGTCGGCGCCATGGTGCGTCTCTATTGCCGCGCGCACCACCACACCCTTCAGGGCCTGTGCGGCGAATGCAGCACCCTGCTCGACTACGCCCGGCGACGGCTGGAAGCCTGCCCTTTCGGCGATGCCAAGCCGGCGTGCAACAAGTGTCTGGCGCACTGCTACAGCGCCCATCACCGCGAACAGATACGCATCATCATGCGCTGGGCGGGGCCGCGCATGCTGCGCTACCATCCGCTGATGGCGATCCGTCACCTGCTTGCTGCCCGCCGGCCGCCGCCGCGCCTGCCGGAAAAGAAGGCCAGGGTGCGCAAGATGGCGAACTGATGGACACGGCCGAAAGAAGGGTGCCCGCAACCCCTTATGGATAGGGCGTTTCCGGGCAGGTGCCTCTGAAGCCCTTATAAATAAAGGGCTGGCGGGCAGGTGTGCCGGAGAAGCCCTAAATACGCGGGCTTCAGGCCACCGCTTTTTAGAGATGCGCCTGCGCTTTCGCCCCAGCGTTTTCCAATTCTCCCACTGTGAGGGAGACGTCCCGAAACCCGCGCGGATAAAGGACTTCAGGGCAGTGTGCCCGGAAGAACAAAAAACAAGGATTGAAAGGATTGTTTGACTGTAGGCGCTGTCTCCGCCCGCGAGGGTTTCTTTTGATGCCGTTGCGCTGAGCGGCAGCGCGCCCCGCTGACTTTCTTTGCCTCGCCAAAGAAAGTCAGCAAAGAAAGGCGACCCCGAGGCGCAGAAAACCCCTTGTCGCGGGTTGCTTGGCGGCGGGCTTGATTAACTCGCGGCGCTCAGACAATCAGCCCTTGTTCCCGCCAAGCCGCCCCGCGCCTGCGGCTGCGCCTAAGGGGTTTGGGGGCACTCCGTGCTTGCCTTATGCGCGAAAGGGTATGCCCGGAAACCCCTGTGGAGTGGGCGTTTCCGGGTAGATGCCTCTGGAACCCTTATAAATAGGGTGTTTGCGGATAGGTGGCCCGGAGATGCCCTAAATACGGGGGCTAGCGGCCAGGTGCCCTGAGACACTTTAAATATAGGAATTGCCAAGGTCTGTGCGCTGACTTTCACCCACGGAACTTCTCTTAATGCCGTTGCGCTGAGCGGCAGCGCGCCCCGCTGACTTTCCTACCTTCTTTCTTTATCTCGCCAAAGAAAGTCAGCAAAGAAATGCGACCCCAGGTGCAGAAGACTCCTTGTCGCGGGTTTGCTTGGTGGCGGGCTTGATCACTCGCTTGCGCTCAAACAATCAAGCCCTTGTTCCCACCAAGCTGCCCCGCGCTTTTCTGAAATAGCGGCTTCCTTTGCCAAAATACCGCGTTGGCTCGCCTTGCCGTACTAAACGTACTGTCAGCGGCTCGCCGCCTTGTCTTTTGGCAAAGTCGAGCCGCTATATTTAGGGCGTCTCAAATATGGGTACCCTGAACCCCGCGTAGATAGGGTGTTTCCGGGCAGGCACCTCTGTAACCCTTATAAATAAAGGGCTTCAGGGTAGGGTGCCCAGAGATGCACTGTTTACAAGGGTTCCGGGTATCCTTGGAGATGTCCGAGCATAAAGGGTTTCAGAGGGTTGGTCGGGTATGGTGTTCCAGTTTATGTTTTTTGATGCCCTGAACCCCTTTATTTACGGGGACCTCCGGGCATTTTATGTTTTCTACCCTGTTTTTACGGATTTCAGAGGGGTGCTACAGAAGCTTAATGGCGGCTCGACTTTGTTAAAAGACAAGGCGGTAAGCCGCCGGCAGACCACGCAGTAAATGGCGATCCGTCACCTGCTTGTTGCCCGCCGGCCGCCGCCGCGCCTGCCGGAAAAGAAGGCCAGGGTGCGCAAGATGGCGAACTGATGGGCACGGCCGAAAGAAGGGTGTCCGCAACCCCTTATGGATAGGGTATCTCCGGGTATGTGCCTCTGAAGCCCTTATAAATAGGGCGTTTGCGGGCAGGGTGCTCTGGGATGCCCTGTTTGCGCGGGGTTCAGCGCATCTATATGTAAGACAGCGCAAAATATAGCGACCCGACGTTGCACAAAGACAAGGCGAGCCAACGCCGTATTTTGGCAAAGGAAGACGCTATGGCTTGACGTTGCCAAAGACAAGGCAGTAAGTCGCCGGCAGATCATTCAGTACGGCAAGGCTAGGCCAACACAGCAACGCCGTATTTTTCAAAGGGTGCCGCTATCCCTACCCCTCGCCCCAGCGCGCGGCAAGTTGGTGTGGGACGTTCAGCTGGTCGAGGATGCGGGCGACGACGAAGTCGACGAGTTCGGCTGCCGTGCGCGGTCGGTGGTAGAAGCCCGGGTTGGGCGGCAGAAGAACGGCGCCGGCACGTGACAGCCGCAGCATGTTTTCCAGATGGATTGCCGAGAACGGCGTTTCGCGCGGCACCAGAATCAACGGGCGGTTTTCCTTGAGCATGACATCGGCGGCGCGCTCGATCAGATTGCTGGCCAGTCCCTGCGCAATGGCGGCGAGTGTGCCCATTGTGCAGGGGCAGACGACCATTGCCGAGGGCGGGTTCGAGCCGCTTGCCATCGGAGCAAACCAGTCTTCGTGCCCGTAAACATCGAGTCTGCCGGGCAATTCGGCAAAATGTGCGCGTAATTGTCGTTGCGCGTCCGCCGCCCCTTCCGGCAGGGTGACATCGGTTTCTTGGCGGGCGACGATCCGCGCTGTCGGAGAATACACGAGCTGCACATGGCGGCTGGCGTCGAGCAGGCATTCGAGCAGGCGCAGGCCGTAAGGCATGCCGGATGCGCCGGTCAGGGCAAGGCAGACGGCGGCAGTGGGCCGGGATGCGGAATTTGCGGAATTGGCCTCAGGCATGGCGCGTTTTTGCAGGCTGCAAGGCCAGGGTTTCTGCCGGCGGCAACGGTGGCGACGGTGGTAATTCGCGGTGGCGAACGAGAACGCGCACCTGCTGCGTTTCTTGCACATACGACTGCGCCTGAAAATGGCTGGCCAGCCATTCGGCCAGATAAACCGAGCGATGGCGGCCGCCCGTGCAGCCAATGCCGACGGTCAAGTAATTGCGGTTGTCGCGGATGTAACACGGCAGCCAGGTTGTGATGAAGCGGGTAATGTCCTCGCGCATGCGGCGTACCTCGGCCTCGCCATCGAGGAACGCAGCAACTGGCGCATCGCGCCCGGTCAATGCGCGCAACGCCGGGTTGTAATGCGGATTGGGCAGGCAGCGGACATCGAAGACGAGTTCTGCATCGAGCGGTACGCCGTGTTTGAAGCCGAAAGACTCAAAAAGTAGCGTCAGCGTTTGCCGTTCGTTGGGCGTAATGAACTGGCGGATCCATTCGCGCAGCGCGTTGGGCGCCAGTTCGCTGGTATCGATGCGGTGGCCGAGGTCAGCCAGACGGGCCAGTCGTCGGCGTTCTTCGCTGATCGATTCGACAAGGGTGCGCGAGTCGCTGGCTAGCGGATGGCGACGCCGCGTTTCGGAATAACGTTTGAGTAATGTCTCATCCTTGGCGTCGAGAAAAAGGAAGTGGACTTCGTGTCCGGCTTTACGCAGGACATCAGGCTGCTGCGGCAGCGCGGCGATGCTGTCGCCGCTGCGGCTGTCGATGGCGACGGCCGCTTTACCGACGCCCTGGTGGACGAGCTGGTCGATGAGCGTCGGCAACAGCGTGGCGGGCAGGTTGTCGACGCAGTAATAAGCGGTGTCTTCAAACAGGTTGAGAGCGATCGTCTTGCCCGAACCGGATAGCCCGCTGATGATGATGATGCGCATGGCCGCCAGCATAGCGGAACGACAGGCGTGCCGGCAAGCGGCGGCATGGGGAGCGGAATACCGGCGACCCGGCGGGTGGGATGTCGGAAGCGGCGGGATTCGCTATACAATGGCTCCGTCACATTTGCCTGTGTAATTGAATCATGACGCCATGCCTTTCTACGCCTCCTCTGCTGGAGATCCCGTTTCTTTCCGACATCATTGCCATCCGCCACGATCTTCACGCGCATCCCGAACTGGCTTTTAATGAGGCGCGTACGGCGGCGCTTGTCGCCCGGGAACTGGCCGCCTACGGACTGGAAGTGCATGGCGGCCTGGCCGGCACCGGCGTGGTGGGGGTCTTGAAAAAGGGGACGGGTCAGTGGCATGGGCAAAGCGATGGCATGCGGGCGATCGGCCTGCGCGCCGACATGGACGCTTTGCCGATCATGGAAATCAGTCAGGCCGACTATGGCTCGACGCAGGCCGGCCGGATGCACGCCTGCGGCCATGACGGGCATACGGCGATGCTGCTCGGCGCAGCGCGTTATCTGAGCGCGTACCGTGACCGATTGGATTTCGAAGGCGTTGTTTACTTCATTTTCCAGCCGGCGGAAGAAGTGGGCGGCGGCGCGCAGAAAATGCTGGAGGATGGCCTCTTTCGCCGGTTTCCGATGGATGCGGTGTTTGGGTTGCACAACTGGCCGGGGCTGCCGGTCGGACAGATCGCTGCTTTTCCGGGGCCGGTCATGGCAGGCTCCAGCTGTTTTGAAATTACGGTGCGTGGCCAAGGCTGCCATGCCGGCATGCCGCATCAAGGCATCGACGCGCTGGTCGTTGCCAGCCACCTGACGCTGGCTTTGCAGACGATCGTCGCGCGCGAAATCGATCCTGGCGAAGCGGCCGTCGTCAGCGTCACGCAGATTCACGGCGGTGATGCGCTCAACGTGATTCCCGAAGCGGTTGTGCTGCGCGGAACAATCCGCACCCTGCGCCCCGAAGTCGAACGGCGCGTCGAACAGGCCGTGATGCGCCTCGGCGCGGGCATCGGGCAAACCTTCGGCGCCTCCGTCGAAGTGAGTTTTCTGGAACGCTACCCGGCCACGATCAACCACCCCGCCGAAACGGCCTTGTGCCAGCGCGCTGCGGCGCAGGCGATCGGCGGTGAGAACCTGCGCACGAGCGCAGCGCCGTCGATGGGCGCGGAAGATTTCGCCTATATGCTGCGCGAGAAGGCCGGATGTTACGTCTGGCTCGGCAATGGAGACGAGGCGGGAAGCGCCGGCGCGTATACGCTGCATAATCCGCGTTACGATTTCAATGACGCGGCGATTCCGTTCGGTGTGACTTACTGGGTCCGGCTGGTCGAATGCGCGCTGGGCGCTGCGGCGCAGAGATAAAACGGGGCGCGGCATTGGATGATAGACCTCTCTGATAGGCGCCTCTGGAGCCCGCGCCAATAGGGCGTTTCCGGGCAGGTGCCCGGAAACCCTCGTGGATAGGGCATCTCCGGGCACCTCCCCCTGAGATGCCCTGTTTATAAGGGGTTCAGGGCGCCCCCTTTGGAGATGCCCTAAATACGCGGGCTTCAGGGCTGCGGGTTGCGGAAGTTCGCCGACCAAGCCAAAAGCAGCGCGCGGCGCAAAATTGTCCGCTGCGCCGGCCTCTACGCCGGGCGAAGCGAGCCTAAAATGGATAATATTTGTGAATCTGTCACGATTGGTTGAAAAAACCCTTTAGAATCCTGACACGATAAACACAAAAGTCGGGCTGGTGTCGTCGGCTCGACAGGTGCGGAAACGTTGGTGGAAAACGGCTGAGCGTCGGTGTTGGTTGCCGCCGTGAAAGAAAGCGCTCCGGACCGCAGTGTTCGTCGGCTTTTCAAGGTCGCCAGCGGGCGGCGGATATTCTTGCATTTTCAAACAAGAGAGGAAACTTCGATGAAGCTGAAGAAAATTCTGATGACGTGCCTGGCGCTGGCGGCTGCAAGCAGCGTGTTTGCCGCGCCGGTGACCATTAAAGTCGGCGACAACTGGGGGAATACGCACCCGATGGCGGCGGCGCTGGATACCGTATTCAAGCCGCAGATCGAGAAAGGGACAAACGGCGCCATCAAGGTCGATATTTATCATTCCGGCACGCTGGGCAACGAGGCCGACCTCTGGAACGGCGTACGCAACGGCACCATCGAAGTGGCCGTCATCGGCTCGAACATGAATCAGGAATACCCGACCATGTTGATTACCGACTGGCCGTTCCTGTATCGCGACCTGAATCATGCGAAAAAAGTCTGGACCGGCCCGATCGCCGATGAACTGAGTGCAGATTTCCATAAGAAATTTCCCGCCGTTCATCTGCTGAGCTGGGGGCCGAACAGCGCGCGCACCTTTACCAGCAATAAAAAACTTACTTCGGTGGCCGATTTCAAAGGCCAGAAATTCCGTATGCCATCCAACCCGATCCACGTCGGTATCGCCAAGAATCTGGGCGCCAGCGCCCAGGTCATTCCGCTGGGCGACCTGTTCAGCGCGCTGGAAACCGGCGTCGTCGACGGCCAGGATAACGGCATGGTGACGGTTATCAGCGAGGCCTTCTACGAAGTGCAGAAGTATCTTTACGAAACCAACCACATCATCGCCACGCTGGAAGTGATCGTCAGCGCACCGTTCTTCGACAAGCTCAGCCCGGAGCATCAGAAGGTCGTGCGCGAGGCCGCCAAGGCAACCGCCGTAACCGCGTGGGATAACTATCTTGCCAGCGTCGACAAGGATCGCCAGTTCCTCAAGAGCAAGGGCGTGACGGTGACTTCCGTGACGGATGCTGACCGGCAGAAAATCATTGAAATGCTCAAGCCGCTGACCGACAAGTTGTATGCCGATCATGCCTGGGCGAAGCCGCTGACCGACAAGATTCGGGCGGTGCAATAAAAAGCCGCCTGGTCGCCGGGCGCAGCCGGAAAAGCCCATCCGCAAACCCTCATGGCCTTATGGCGGCGCCATGAGGGTTTTTCATCCCGTCGGGGCCACAGGCCCTACCAGGCCCGACCCCTACTGCCGCGAGGATTGTGATGAACCGACTTAACCTCAACCTGCTCTTCCGCAGCATAGAAGCGCTGATGGCCTTCTTTCTGGCGGTGATGATCGTTTTGGTTTTTACCAATGTGGTGCTGCGTTATGTTTTTTCGACCGGCTTCGAGTGGTCGGAAGAAATCGCCCGCCTCTGTTTCATTTATCTGGTTTATCTGGGCGCCATTGGCGCCATGCGCGAAAACCAGCATCTCATCATCGATAGCGTGCTTTCACGCATCCCCGATATTTGGCAAAAGGCTATTTATTTTCTGGTGCAGGTCGGCATCATCTGGATGATGGTTGTCCTGATCCGCGGTAGCTGGCAACTCGTCATGCAAAACCTGGGAGATCGTTGGGTGGCGACACAATTCCCCATTTATCTGGTGTATGCCGTCGGCCTCGTCACCGGCGTTTCGATCATCGTCATTGCCTTGGCGAATCTCTACCGGCTGGTCGTGCTCAAGCGACCGGTCGGTGAATTGCTCTCGGTGCGTCATGAACCCGAACAAGACGCCATGCAATAAGGACTGGAGAACGCCATGACCCTGATCGTTTTGTTCCTCGTTTATCTGTGCGGCGCCATGATGCTGGGCATGCCCATTGCGTTTTCCCTGCTGCTCGGTTCCGTTGCTACAGCGCTGCACATGGGCGGCAGCGCGACCAATCCGCAGATTATTGCGGCGCAGCTTATGCGCGGCGTCGACAGCGTGACCATGATGGCGCTGCCGTTCTTCATCATTGCCGGCGAATTGATGAACCGGGGCGGGCTGACCCGTCGCATCATCGATTTCTGCAATATTTTCGTCGGTGGTATGCGCGGCGGGCTGGGCTACGTCACCATCCTCGCCTGCCTGATTTTCGCCAGCCTGGTTGGTTCGGCCGTCGCCAGTACGGCGGCGCTCGGGGCTATCCTCATCCCCATGATGGCCGATTCTGGCTATAGCCGCGCCAAGGCCGCCGGTCTGGTCGCCGCCGGCAACATGGTGGCGCCGATCATGCCGCCTTCGGTGCCGATGATCGTTTATGGCGTCGCCGCCGGCGTATCGATCAAGTCCCTGTTCCTCGGCGGTATTGCGCCGGCGGTCTATCTGACGCTGATCATGGGCCTGGCCTGGTTTTTCATCGCCCGCAAGGAAGGCATCACGTCGCACATGCAGCGGCCGACGCCGAAGGAAATGCTGCGCATCTTCATGAGCGGCCTGTGGGCGCTGCTGCTGCCGGTGATTATCATCGTCGGGCTGCGCGGCGGCGTCTTTACCGCTACGGAGGCCGGCGTGATCGCCGTGGTTTATGCGCTGCTCATCGGTGTTTTCGTCTACCGCGAGCTGACGCTCAAGGATATGTTCAAGGCGCTCACCAATGCGGCAAAGACATCCAGCGTCGTCATGTTTCTCGCGGCTGCCGCGCAGGTAGCCGGCTACATCATGACGATCGCCCGTATGCCGCAGCTCATCACCGCGCTGCTTGATGGGCTAGTCGACCGCCCGCTACTGCTCAACTTCACGCTGATGGTCGTCGTACTGCTGGTGGGTACGGCCATGGACGTGGTGCCGACGATTCTTATTCTGACGCCCATTTTCTTGCCGCTGCTCAAGGCGGCAGGCATTGATCCGGTTTACTTCGGGATCATTTTCACCCTGGTCAATGTACTCGGCCTGCTGACGCCACCAGTGGGGCCGGTGCTCAATGTCGCCTGCGCCGCAGGGCGGGTCAGGATGGAGGAAATATTGATGCCGGTGATGCCCTATTTCACGGCGCAGTGCATCCTGCTGCTGGTGATGACCCTGATCCCCGAAACGATCCTGACCCCGCTTAAATGGATTGCCGGCTATGTGCCGAGAGTGCCGCCGCCGTCACTGCTCAATTATTTCTAGCGCTGTACGGCTTCGTTTCTAAATCCAGGGTTGGCGCCGCCGGATAAGCCGTCCGGCGATCACCAGCCCGGTTTGATCGTCGATCCGTTCAGATGCCGCTTTAGGCGCGGCCGGCTGCCTGACGGCGCTGGCGGATGTTTTCCATGGCGCGTTCGCGCTCGGCGGGCGTCATTAGCGCCCAGGAAACGATCTCATCCATATGGCGGTAGCAACCGCCGCAAATCTGGGTTTCCGGATCGATCGAGCACATACCGATACAAGGCGGTTCAACACCGATTAGGCGTTGACGTTCGGCGTCGGAAAGTGGTGTGCTAGTATTCATTGACCGACTCCCTTGAAGGAAAAGAAAAACGGGAAAACAGCAGACCTAATTGTACTCTCGTCCTTGCCACGGCGCTTTGTGTGTGGGGTGTGGCATGAGGGCGCACCGTGTAATGGTGTGTTCCGGAATTCGGCTAAACGCCCGTGCGACGTGGGTTTGCGGGCAGCGGTTTTGGCTATAATCCATCGCTGGAAGACCGGATGCGGGAGCGCGTATGTACAGGATAACGAAAGGGTGGAGATGACAGATTCGGCCAAGCGGGCACATGCCGACCGGATGGTCGTCGAAGCTGTTCAGCGCCGGCAGCAGCGCGAAATGGGCTACCGCGAACAGGCATTGAAACTTTTTCCCTGGGTGTGCGGCCGTTGTGCGCGCGAATTCACCCATGCCAACGTCCAGCAATTGACCGTGCATCACCGCGATCACAACCATCACAACAACCCCAAGGATGGCAGCAACTGGGAGCTGCTGTGCATCTATTGTCACGAAAATGAGCACGCGCGCGAGCTGGATGCGGCGGCGAGCGCAGGGCCGGGCAGCGCGGTTGATGGCAAGGCGCCTGCCCGGCCGGCGACCTCGCAGCCCTTGGCTAATCTGAAAGCATTGCTTGAACGAGCGGGCAAATGATGAGGGGTCGGCGCATTGTTGGTAAATCTGTCCGGTTTTCTCTGTTTGGCGTTGCTGGGATTTTTAGAAGATTCTTAGGAGATTGACGATGGAAGTGATGAGTCTGATGATGCTTGGCCTGCTGGCCGTGGTCGTCATTTACGCCGTTCAGCTTTACAACGGGCTGGTTTCGCTCAAACATAACGTCGATAAAGCCTGGGCGAACATCGATATCCTGCTCAAGCAGCGCCATGATGAGCTGCCCAAGCTCGTCGAAACCTGCAAACAATACAAACAGTTTGAGCAGGAGACCTTGCAGCGTGTGATTACGGCGCGTTCGCAGGTGCAGGAAGCGCGCCAGGCGCAGGATATTGCGGCGCTGGGCGGTGCGGAACATGCATTGCGCAGCGGTTTGGGACGACTGTTCGCGGTGGCCGAGGCGTATCCGGAACTGCGGTCGAACGAGAATTTCATGCAGTTGCAGCAACGTATCAGCAGCCTGGAAAATGCAATTGCCGACCGCCGCGAGCTGTATAACGAGTCGGTCAACCTCAACAACGTGCGCATTGAACAGTTTCCCGAGGTGCTGCTTGCCGGAATGTTCGGCTTTACCGCCAAGCCGCTGCTCGAGTTTTCCGGTGCCGAGAAATCGGATGTCGATCTCAAGCAGCTTTTCAGCTGAGCGGAGAGCGGGGCAAGCTACGCACTGCCGTGAGTCGTCAAAAAACGGCGAATGGCCGCAATGCCATATCTGTAAGCCGGCCGGCACGATAGCGCAACGACGGCAACGTGACGCCATGATGCGGCCAGTACGGGGGGAGTAGGGCGCTTGAGAACGTTGCCGGTCATAGTGCTGTCGTGGCTGATCTCTTTTCTGCCTTCATTCGGTCAGCCCCGTCTTAGCCAGTTCATTATTTCAGGCGGACAGATCTGCCTGCTGATTTTGTTGTTCCAGTTCGATGATCCGACATGGCGGACGTTCTGGCTATCCACCATGGCTGCGCTGAGTCTGCTCGGCTGGACGCTGGCCTTGCGCCGCCGCCGTGCAATTACCGACTGCCCTGTATCACCGATCGCTTCTGCCGCGCAGGGCTACGTCAGCCTGCATGGCCGGGGGAAGCCGCACGATCCGCCGCTGCGCTCGCAGGTCTTCCAGAGGCCCTGCGTGTGGTATCGGTTCGAAACGGAGCGGCGGGAGTCAAACAACCGCTGGGAGCATGTTGCCAGCGGCGAGAGCGAGCTGGATTTCCTCATTGATGACGGCAGTGGCGAATGCGTGGTCAGTTGTGACGGTGCGGAAATCGAAACGACGCATCGGGAAACGCGGGAACACAGCAATTACCGCACGACGGAGTGGACGCTGCGCATTGACGACAAAATTTACCTGCTGGGCTACCTGCGCACACGCAACCACATGGCCGAACTCGATACGCGCGAGGATATGAAAATACTGCTTGAGGAATGGAAGCGGGATCCGGACGCCTTGCTCAGACGCTTCGACCTCGACAAGAATGGTGAGATCGACATGCAGGAGTGGGCACTTGTGCGCCGCGCCGCCCGTCGTGAAGTAGAAAAGCAGCACCAGGAGGCGCGCGAACTGGCCGATACGCACCTTGTCGGGCGCCCGCCCGACGGCCGGCTTTACCTGATTACCAACCGCGATCCGTCGCGGCTGGTGCGCCGCTATCTGTTATGGATGATTTTTCACCTGATCGTTTTCTTCGGCAGCCTGATCGGGATTGCCGCGGTGCCGCATTTCACATAAGAAAATTGTTCGGATGTGTTTACCGATAAGCAGATATTAGCGCTTTCCAGAAACATAGAATCACATCCCACCTGTTAGTTAGCAGAAGATAGATGCTTGCTTGATCTAATATGTTGTGGTGGTCCATGAACTAGAAACTAGAAAAATTCAATTAATCCAGCTGCCAGAACCATACCTCTTTTGAAGAGAAATAGCATGCTGAATTACATACATGCATGCTATTTGCTGTTTCGATCAAATCTATGTGGCTACCTCCATAGCCATCAATCTTCCAAAAAAATACTATCCCCTTTTTCCCTGCCAATTTGGTTGGTGCGTCGGATGCGTCGAATATTTTTGGTTTGCCCAGGATTTGTGGCTTTGCAAGCTGATCGGCGAGAAGTTTTGCACCAGACTCAACCTTCAGTCCTTTATATTTCCCCTTTTTGATCGGTAGGCGTCCATCAAAGAGAACTCCAGATTTGATCAATGCTAAACTCATTCGTGTTGCGCAAGTATTTTTATACGCATTATCTTGTGTGATCAATGTTTTTTGATCGTATCCAATCTCATTATAGAGATCTTCTCCCGACACGTAGTCGGATTTATATATATCCGAAGTATAGTGATTGCTCTTCAGAATTGAATATAAAAGTTTCATTTATTTTTAGCCTTGCAGGAAAGATCTTTCTTCAAAATATCCATAATGACAAGCGCGGCTCTCTTCTGAAGAAAAACTGGGTCCGCTTTTTTCAAGCCTTCATAAATAGTTTCATTTAGAGAAATTGTTTTGATATGATAATAATCACACCATACGGTTCCTTCAGTAGCATCGAGAACACCAAGAAGGTACATCTCGGCATAACGTCTTTCAACTATATTTTTACTCATGAAGGCTGCAAAGAATTCAGCGGCAGTTAAATTATTATTCTCAATAATCAATGATTGGGAATCTGGCAGTGGCCGCAGTAGCTTGGTTTCAGCATAAACATGAACAGAAATACCAAGGAATAGCAACATAATTAAACAGCGGACGTTTAGTTTGAGCATAAGTTTTTATCCTTCTGTATTGATAAAAGAATAGATTTGATTTTCACATTTTATCAATCAATGTATATGGGTACCAGTCAAATAGCTATGAACTTCAGATGCCCGATAAGGTAAATCCTATTGTTTTATTTCAGCAAATAGTAGGCATATCTCGGAATTTCGGCCATTCAAGGGCATCCAGCATGTTTTTGACGATCAGGCCGAGTTCGGTGTCGCCTTCAATGGAAAGCTGTCGGTTGAAGAACAGCGTATCCGGGTCTTCCTGGCGCACGGCCAGTTGCAGAAAGGCCGAAAGATCGGCGCGGAAGGCAAGATCAGGCGTTTCCGGCAGCGAGAACAGCGGGCAGAAGCATTCGTCGCGGTAGGTGAATGCAGCCTTGCCGCCGGTGTCGAGTACGTCGATCAGGAAGGTTTTTCCGGCCAGCGGCTGCAAGTCATCGCGCGACAGCAGTTTGGTACGCAGCGCGCCGTTCAGAATCGCTGTCAGTACGCAGGCGTGTGGCCATTGTGGCAGGCGGCCGCCAATGCGGGCGATGAACGCCGGCAGTGTGAAGTGCGGGATGGTCGGCAGTTTGAAATGGTTTCCGGACATATTCAGACTCCTTGCAAAGTGTTGAGCGCCATTTGGTGCTTGGAAACGATGCCCGCCTCGCCAAACCAATAGCCATCAACAAAGCCATTATCTGCCCATTCCTGTTTAGGCGCGGGTACGATGCCCTCCATCGTACCCGCCACGTGGCGGGCGGTGTCGAAGGCGGCGATGATTTCCGGCATATACGCCGGTTGTGGACTCAGACGCAGGATATCGATCCCCATCGCCTGCATGTCGGGAACTTCGGCCAGCAGGTTATAGGTTTGCGCCGACATCGTTTGAATGCCGTTGAGCGCAAGGAAGGGCTGGCCTTCGCGGGTTTTCAGCGTGGCCGCTTCGGGGTGCTCGATGCATTTGAACTGACAGTTATCCTTGTTAAGCCCGTAGTGGCGCGCGGTAAAGCAGCGCGCCGAAAAAGCCAGCGGCAGCTTGCCGAAAACGAACACTTCGGTTTCGACGCCGGCTGGCCGGTGCGCGTGCAGGGACTGGATGTGCGCACGCGAGGCTTCCAGCGGCGGCACCCAGCGCGTCAACCCGTAACGGTGAAAAGTAGCGAGCGTCGCGGCGTTGTAAATGTTCAGGTGCGGGCCGGCGACGAAAGGGCGGCCGGCGGCGACGTTGACTGCGCCGAGATCATTGGCTTCAACCTTGCAGCCGGCGCCGTCGATCAAACGGCGCAGCGCTTTTAAATCACCTTCCGATTCAAGTAGCGCCTGCGCCGAGACGACCACTTCTTTGCCAGCATCGGTCAGCTGACGCGCCAGTGTCAGCCAGTCGGCGGTGCGCAGCAGCTGGCGGCGCGAACAGACGACTTCGCCCACGTAGATAATGTCGAGCGCGGCGATCTCGGCCATCTCGGCGTAGAAATCGAATACGCGGGTCTTTGGCCAGAAAAAAAGCAGCGGACCGAGCGAGAGTCTCATGGCCGTTTGTGTTCAGCGCCAGGGCCGGTCGTAGGCGCCGAGCGTGACTTGCGACCCTTCGGAGACTTTGCCGAGTTCGGCCTGCCAGGCGGGTTTAACGCTGAAATGATCGGCATCGCGGCCCAGTTCATCGAGCGCCGCGCGTAAGGTGCGCGTCACCTGTGCAACGTAGGCTGGGCTGCGCTGACGCCCTTCAACCTTGATGGCGGCAACACCGATGCGGGCGATGTCCGGCAGCAGCTCGAGCACATTGAGACTGGTCGGCTCTTCCATCGCGTAATAGGTTTCGCCGTTGACCTCGAAGCGCCCTTTGCACAGCGTCGGGTAGCCGGCCGGTTCGTTGTCGCCGTAACGGTCGATGAGAATGCCGTTCAGGCGGGTATTCATTACGCCCGGTTTTCTTTCCCATTTGACGAACTTGGCCGGCGAGCAGGCGCCGACAGTATTCGGCGACTCGCCCGTGGCGTAGGACGAGAGCCAGCAGCGCCCCTCGTTCATGACGCACAGGCTGCCGAAGCCGAAGACTTCGATCTCGACGGGCGTGTTCCGGATGACCAACTCGACCTGCGCCAGCGTCAGTACGCGCGGCAGCACGGCGCGCCGGATGCCGAATTCGCGATGGGCGAAATTGACCGCCTCGTAACTTGTCGCCGAGCCTTGCACCGAAAGGTGCAGGCGCAGCTGCGGGTGGCGCCGGCTGGCATAGTCGAGCAGCCCGACATCGGCGAGAATCACGGCATCGACGCCCAGGTCGGCGGCGCCGTCGACCGCGCGATGCCAGTCAGCCTCGCGCCCTGGCTGCGGGAAGGTGTTGATCGCCATCAGCACGCGACGGTTACGCCGGTGCGCGTAATCGATGCCCTCGACCATCGCCTTGTGATCGAAATTCAGGCCGGCGAAATTACGCGCGTTGGTGTCGTTCTTGTAGCCGAGATACACCGTGTCGGCGCCATGATCGACGGCAGCCTTGAGCGCCGGCAGACTACCGGCCGGGCAGACGAGTTCGGGAATCTTGTGTTGCGGCATGGCGTTGCTTGGCATCGTCATTGTTTATCGATATTCGGAATCGGCAAGTATACCGGCCACGCGCCCCCGGCGCATGGGCGTTGTGATGCGTGATTGGACGCAGGGCGGCGGCTTTTGTTCCGCGCGGGCAGCGCGGCTTCCTTTGTCAAAAGATAGGGCGGATCTCGGGTAATTTTCCGTTTTATGTTTTTTGATGCCCTGAAGCCCTTTATTTACGGGCGCTTCCGGGAAATTTATATTTTCTGACCTGTTTGAGCAGGTTTCAAAGGAGCACCCCAGAAGCGCATATGGCGACCCTTTTTGTCAAAAACAAGGCGAAGCCAACACCGTATTTTTAAAGGCAAGCCGCTACAGAACCTTCGGCTTGCGCGGCGCTTTCGCGAACAGTCGGTCATAGAAGCCGTTAGGCAGCAGACGCAGCACTTTGGCGACGATTCCCATTTGCCAGGGAATGACGGTGTAGCTGACGCCCCGGTCGATGGCGCGGGCGAAGCGCTGCGCGGCCTCGTCCGCCGACAGCAGAAAAGGCATGGGGTAGGGATTAACCGCCGTCATCGGCGTTTTGATATAACCTGGGGCAATGGTCACGACTTTGATACCGGAGCTGCGCAGTTCGACGCGCAGGCTTTCAAGATACGTGATGGCGGCGGCTTTCGAGGCGCTGTAAGCGCCCGCGCTCGGCAGACCACGGATGCCGGCGATCGAAGCGATGCCGACCAGCCGGCGGGCACGGCCATCCCCGACCGCATTGCGCATGGCGGCGATAAATGGCGAAAAGGTTGCGCTCAGGCCGAAGACGTTTGTTTCGAGAATGCGCCGGAAAGCGGCAAGATCTTCGGCATATTCGGTCAGCGTGCCGGAAGATACGCCGGCATTGGCGATGACAATGTCGGGCGCACCGTGGCGGGTGATGAAATCCTCCGCGGCGGCCTGTAGCTGCGCTGCATCGGCGACATCAAGCGGATAGCAGGTAACCTGCCGTGCACCCAGCGTTGCCAGGGCTTTCGCTACCGTGACCAGTTTTTCGTGATCTCGCGCCGCCAGGCCAAGCGTGCCGCCGCGCGCGGCGTAATACTTCGCCAGCGCCTCACCGATGCCCGATGAGGCACCGGTGATAAACAGGCGCGGCGGCGCGTTCATTCACCGTTTATTTTTTGCCGGTTTTCGGTGCGGCTTTCGACGCAGTTTTGGGCGCGGTTTTGGCTGCGCGTTCGGCACGCCGCTTTTCGATGACCAGATCGGTGCGCGTGAGCAGTTCGTGCGCTTCCTTGATGCCTTTGGTCAGCACCCGGTAACGCCCATCGACGACGAGGGCGGGTACGCCGGGAACGCCGGCGGCCTGCGTCATCTGGTCGGCGCGCCGGGTTTTGCTGACCACGCCAAAGGCATTGAAAGCGTCATGGAACTTCTTGGCGTCAACACCTTGTGAGGCAACCCAGTCGGCCAGGCTTTTTTCATCGACAAGCTTGAGCCCCTTCATATGAATGGCTTCAAAGGCGGCCTTGTCCAGGCGTTCCAGCTCGCCCAGCGCTTCCAGCGCGTAGTAGAAGCGCGCCATCAGCTGGTAGTACGGCTGGTTGAAGCCGACGGGCACACGGTAGAACGTGACATCGGCCGGCAGTTTGGCTGCCCAGCGGTTGAGGCTGAAACTCAGGTCAAAGCAGTGCGGGCAGCCGTAGGAGAAAAATTCGACGACCTCGATTTTGTCCGGATTGTCGGTCGTCAGCGGCGGATCAATGGCGACGTAATGCGTACCGGCGACGGGTCGTTGCGCCTGCGATTGCGCCTGCGCCGGCAGAACACAAGCCAGGAAAGACAGGCCGAAAGCGGCCAGCCAAAGAGAAATGCTGCGTTTCATGAACTATTCCTTTTTAACGATGGATGCACTAATACCCTGTTTGGCCAGTTCGGATCGCATGCCGTTGATTTCGTCAAGCCGGCGGAACGGGCCGAGGCGAACGCGATACCACACTTTGTCCTGCAACATCACCTGCTGCACCGTTGCTTCCATACCCAGCATGGCCAGACGCGCCTTCTGGTTGTCGGCCTCGGCCGGGTTTTGATAGGAGCCGGTTTGCAGATACATCGGTTGTGTCAGCGCGCCGGGTTTTTCCTTTTCCTTATTGTCCGCGGTTTTTGTCTCCTTCCTTTCTTCTGGCGTCGCCTCGCCTTTGCCGGGCAAAATCTTGTAAAAATCAAAGCGTGGCTTGTCGCCCTCATTGCCGCCATCGGCGCGTGTCTGGGTCTGCGGCGCCGGGTCGCCGGGCTTGCCGGGCAAGGTGAGCGGCCCTTGCGGCACCGGCTTGTCGTCGGCCTGTCCATCGTTCGCTGCGCCGGCCGTTCTGGCGGGCGGCTGGATTTTGTTGGAGAACGGTGCGGGCGTCTTGAAGATGTACCAGACGACCGCCGCTGTCGCCAGAACGCCGATGATCAGCCCGACGAATAGACCCGTCAGCACATTGCCGGCCGAAACGGAGGGCTTGCTTAGGCGTCGGCCGCTACGCGCTTGCGCTTTCATATGAGACTTCTTCCTTATGTCTATTTAGCCGAAACGGTTTGCATACAGGTGCCAGTTCTTGATGCTGCAAGTCGGCAGTTTACATGGATTGCGGGCAACTGACGCCAATGATACCCATGCCGTTGCGCAAGGTCTGACGCACGGCCGACGCCAACGCAACGCGTGCGTCTTTCAGTGCGGCGTCCTCGACCAGCATGCGCTCGGCATTGTAATAGCTGTGGAAGGCGGCGGCCAGATCCTTCAGGTAGAAGGCGATCATGTGCGGCGCCAGATCGCGCGCCGCCGCTTCGACGACTTCAGGAAATTCGCGCAGCTTTGCCGCCAGCGCCAGTTCATACGGGCTGTCGAGCCGCGCCAGGTCGATCTGGCCGAGCGTAGCTTCATCGCCGTCCCATTGCATCAGTACCGAGCAGATGCGGGCGTGCGCATACTGGATGTAATAGACGGGATTTTCGTTGGTCTGGCTGGTGGCTAGATCGAGATCGAAATCCAAATGCTGGTCGGATTTGCGCAGCACGTAGAAAAAACGGCAGGCGTCGTTGCCGACCTCGGCGCGCAGTGCGCGCAGAGTGACGAATTCGCCGGAGCGCGTCGACATCTGCGCCTTTTGTCCGTTGCGGTACAGCACGGCGAACTGCACGAGTGCGATGTCGAGCTTGTCAGGATTGAGGCCGAGCGCTTGCAGGGAACCCTTGACGCGCGGGATATAGCCGTGGTGATCGGCGCCCCAGATATTGATCATGCGGTCAAAACCACGCTCGTATTTGTTCAGGTGATAGGCGATGTCTGAGGCGAAGTAGGTATACAGACCGTTGTCGCGCTGGACGACGCGATCCTTTTCATCCCCGAAGGTGGTTGAGCGGAACCATTTGGCGCCGTTCTTGAGATAAATGTGCCCGGCAGCCTCCAGGCGGGCGACGCAACGCTCGACGAGTCCGGCATCGAACAGCGCTTTCTCCGAGAACCAGACTTCATAGTGCACGCCGAATTCGGCAAGGTCTTCGCGGCAATCGTCGAGCTGTTCGGTGAGAACGTAATTGTGTACGTACTGCCATTCCTCGCCGAGCAGGCGTTTGGCATTGGCGATCAGTGCGTCGAGATACGCTTCGTGCTGCTGCTTGGCCTCGTCGTCGCTGCCCCCGGCCTCGGGCAGGCCCGGTGTGTCTGCGAGTACGTCCGCTGCCTTATGCAGCAGGGCTTCGCCCCGCGTCTGCTTCATGGCGGCCGCCATGGCGCGCACATAGTCGCCTTGATAGGCGTTCAGCGGGAAGGCCACCTGCTCGCCGCACAGTTCGAGATAGCGCAGCCATGCGGAAAGCGCGAGGATGTCCATCTGCCGGCCGGCGTCGTTAACGTAGTATTCGCGCGTCACGTCCCAGCCGGCGAAGGCCAGCAGGTTGGCCAGGCTGGCGCCATACGCGGCGCCGCGCCCATGACCGACATGCAGCGGCCCGGTCGGGTTGGCTGATACAAACTCAATTTGAACTTTCTGTTTGCCGCCAAGCGTTGAGCGGCCAAAGGCATCGCCCTGCGCCAGGACTTCATGCACGATGGCCAGTTTGGCGGCTGGTTGTAGGTGGAAATTGATGAATCCTGCCCCCGCGATGTCGACCTTGGCGACGAAGGGGGAGGCGGGCAGTGCGGCGACCAGTCCTTGCGCCAGCTCGCGCGGATTGCGCTTAAGCGCGCGCGCCAGCTGCATGGCGGCATTGCAGGCGAAATCGCCATGTGCAGCCTGCTTGGGGCGTTCGAGAAGAATGTCGGTGCCTGCCTGGTCAGGCGCAATGTGCGCCAATGCGGTGCGTATCAGGTCGGCAAGATGCGTCTTGATGTTGTGATTCATCGGAAAAGCGGTGAAAAAATAAAGCTAAGCTGTCAACAGCAGAGAAAAAATTCGGAAAACGGAAATAGGAAAGCAGGTGCGAAAAACGGCTATCAGGCGCTACAAAAGGGCCGGGCGCCGATTATACGATGCCCGGCGCGCGCAAGGGCGTATTTTCAAATGCGCTGCCTGCGGATCGTTTTCTCAACGCATGATTTTGCTGTTTTTGCATGATGGGCCCGTGTGGGCCATAAATCAGCGATGTATTCAAACTCAACCGTACCCTTGCGTTGGTAGATTCGCGCTCACCCGCAGGTAGAAAATACGGGTTATCGACACAATTGTTTACATTTCACTGGGGGTCGCACGTGGACAGCCCTTCCGGGCTGACCTAGACTGATTCATACACGCCGATGCATGAAAGGATGAGCATCGTTGACATGATGAGGATAAAAACATGAATGCAAATAAGCGCAAAAAATGGCTGCTGGCCGGCGCGGTGCTGCTGGCGCTGGGTTCGGGCAGCGTCTGGGGGCATGGGCGCGTCCATTTCGGCTTTGGCTTCGGGCCGGGCTTTTGGGATCCGTGGCCGTTTGACTATTACCCGCCACGGCCGATTTACTACTATGACTATCCGCCGATCATCATCCAGCAACCACCGCCCGTCTATATCGAACGCGCCCCTGCGCCAGCGCCGCAGCAGTACTGGTATTACTGCGCCGCTTCGCGCGCGTACTATCCGCGCGTGAAAACCTGTCCGGGCGGCTGGATGCCTGTCCTGCCGGAAACGCCCTAAACACAAGGGATCCAGGCATGCTGTTTGCCCTGCCTGCACGGCGGGGCGCCGCATGAAATGAGGAATTTTGTTGCTGAACCGGAGATATTTCATGAAACGGATTGCAGGCATGACGGCGCTGGTCGCCATGGGTATTCTGTCCGGCTGCGCCACGGCGCCGACGGGGCCGAGCGTGCTGGCCTTGCCTGGCACGGGCAGAAGTTTCGAGGACTTTCGGGCGAGCGACACGCAGTGCCGCGCTTATGCCTGGCAGCAGATCGGCGGCACGGCGCCGCAAACCGATCCCGGTGTGCGCGATGCCGTCGTCGGCACGGCGGTAGGGGCTGCCGCGGGCGCGGCAATGGGCGGCCACCACGGGGCAGGCATCGGCGCCGGTGCGGGGCTGCTGCTTGGCTCCGCGGTAGGCGCGGGGGATAGCCGGCATTATGGCTATGATGCCCAGGAACGCTATGACAACGCCTACATCCAGTGCATGTATGCCAGCGGGCATCGGGTGCCTGTCCCGGCTTCCATGGCGCAGATCCTGCGCGAGCCGACGCCTGCATTCGCGCCCACACTGTCTCCCGCCACGCCTGCCGCAGGCAGCATCCCGCCGCCGCCCAAAGGCAGGCCGCCGGCCTTGCCGCCGCCGGATTACGTCCCGCCGGTACGATAGCGGTTTTCCTTAACAGCGTCTTCCTTTGCCAAAATACGGTGTTGGCTCGCCTTGCCGTACTGCTTGTACTGTCAGCGGCTTACCGCCTTGTCTTTTGCAAAGTCAAGCCATAGCGGCTTCCTTCGCCAAAATACTGCGTTGGCTTCGCCTTGCCGTACTAGGCGTACTGCCTGCGGCTCGCCGCCTTGTCTTTTGGAAAAGTTAAGCCGCTATGTTTTGGTCGTCTCAAATATGGGTGCCCTGAACCCCGCGTATTTAGGGCATCTCCGGGCACCCTACCCTGAAGCCCTTTATTGATAAGGGTTCCAGAGGCACCTGCCCGGAACGCCTTTATCCGCGTCGGGTTCGGAGTACCCCAAAAAACCCTTACCCTTTGGGAGAGGATAAAAAAGCAAATAAAGCGCAGGAGAAAAATCAAATCCCATCTGAAGTAACAGAAGCCAAGCCTTTGGCGTGTTGCCCTCTCTGCCCCTTCGGGGCATCTCCCCCACAGGGGGAGAATTAAAAACCCATCGACCGCCGATGCGACGGTTCCGTGACGCCTTCCCCAAAAGGGGGCTGCCCGCAAGCCCACGTATTTAGGGCATCTCCGAGAGGTATGCGCTGAAACCCTTATAAATAGGGCGTTCCAGAGGTGCCTGCCCGAAAACGCCCTATTCACGCGGGGTTCAGAAGTGTGCCCCGAAAGCCTCATAGCGGCTCGGCTTTGCCAAAAGACAAGGCGGCGAGCTGCAGGCAGTACGATTAGTACGGCAAGGCGAGCCAACGCCGTATTTTGGCAAAGGAAGCCGCTATTTCAGGGACGCGGGGCAGCTTGGCGGAATCAAGGGCTTGATTGTCTGAGCGCAGCGAGTTATCAAGCCCGCCGCCAAGCGACCCGCGACAAGGAGTTTTCTGCGCCTCGGGGTCGCTTTCTTTGCTGACTTTCTTTGGCGAGATAAAGAAAGAAGGTAGGAAAGTCAGCGGGGTGCGCTGCCGCTCAGCGCAACGGCATCAAGAGAAGCCTTGCGGGCGGAGTCAGCGCCTACAGTCAAACAATCCTTTCAATCCTTGTTTTTAGGTTCTGCCGAGAGACTGCCCGCTAGCCCGCGTATTTAGGGCATCTCCGAGGGGGATGCTTTGAAACCCTTATAAACAGGGCATCTCCGGCACCCCTGCCCGCCAGCCATTTATTTATAAGGGTTTCAGAGGCGCCCGCCCGCAAACGCCCTATCCACGCGGGTTTCCGGGGAGGTGCCCTGAATGATGTTTCGGGGCGGGATGCAGTCCGCCCGCTGATTCGGGATAAACTTGTGTCTTTGCTTTTTCCATCAGTCCGATGCGTCTTTTTCGCTTCATCAAGATTATCGCGGTGGCGCGCCGTTACGGCGTCGATACGCTGATTCTCGAACAGGAACCGGGCGGCTGGCTGGGCCGGGCGGCCCGCTTTTTCCGCGTATTTAGCGCCCGCGCTGCCCCCTTGCCGCGCGGGGAGCGGATACGCCGCATGCTGGAAGATCTCGGCCCGATTTTCGTTAAATTTGGTCAGGTGCTGTCGACGCGGCGCGACTTGTTGCCTGTCGATATCGCCGATGAGCTGGCGAAGTTGCAGGATCGCGTGCCGCCGTTTTCCGCCGAACAGGTGCGCGCGCAGATCGCCGCCGCTTACGGCGGGCGTCGGGCAAACGAGGTGTTTGCCGAGTTCGAGGAAACGCCGGTAGCCAGCGCTTCGGTGGCGCAGGTGCATTTTGCCCGCCTGCGGGCGGAGGATGGCGGTCATGAGGTTGCCGTCAAGATTCTGCGCCCGGGTATGGAAAAGGTGGTCGCCAACGATCTGGCGCTGCTCGATTCGGCGGCGGGTCTGCTGGAAGCCGTCTGGGCCGATGGCCGGCGGCTCAAGCCGCACGAAGTAGTGGCCGAATTCGCCAAATATCTGTACGACGAGTTCGACCTGATGCGCGAGGCGGCCAACGCTTCGCAGCTGCGCCGCAACTTCGCCGGTTCTGCGCTGTTGCGCGTGCCGGAAGTGTATTGGGATCTATGCACGACGACTGTGATGGTCATGGAGCGCATGCATGGCCTGCCGATCAGCCAGAAGGATGCGCTCGTGGCGGCCGGCGTTGACCTCAAGGCGCTTTCGCGCGCGGGGGTCGAGATTTTCTTCACGCAGGTATTCCGCGACGGTTTTTTCCATGCCGACATGCACCCGGGCAATATCTTTGTTGCCGTTGATCCGGAACATTTCGGCAAATACATCGCGCTGGATTTCGGTATCGTCGGTACGCTGTCCGAGCGGGACAAGGATTATCTGGCGCAGAATTTCCTTGCCTTCTTTCGCCGTGATTACCGGCGCGTTGCCGAAGCGCATATCGAAGCCGGCTGGGCGCCGCCGGAAACGCGCGTCGATGAATTCGAAGCAGCCATTCGTGCCGTTTGCGAGCCAGTATTCGATCGTCCGCTGCGCGAAATTTCCTTTGGCAAGGTGTTATTGCGCCTGTTCCAGACGTCGCGCCGGTTCAAGGTCGAAATCCAGCCCCAGCTCGTCATGCTGGAAAAGACGCTGCTCAATGTTGAAGGCTTGGGGCGGCAGCTCGATCCCGATCTCGATTTATGGACGACGGCCAAGCCTTTTCTCGAACGCTGGATGAGCGAACAGCTTGGCTGGCGCGCGTTGCTGCGTAATATGCAGCAGGAAATGCCGCTCTGGTCGCGCAGCCTGCCACAGTTGCCGCGCCTGGTGCATCGTGCCTTGGCGCATGGGTCGGCAGACGATCTGGCGCCGTTGCTGGCCGAGTTCAACGCCAGCCAGCGCCGGCAGAATCGGCTGCTGGCGGCGATTGCCGTGCTGCTCGCAGCGGCGCTGGTATTCCTGTGCTTTTTCTTCCTGACGCTTCATTGATATTTCACTGCCGCAACAAGGTTTTCCCGCGATGTCCATACAACTCAATCCGCCTCAGCGGGAAGCGATTCATTATCTCGACGGCCCGCTGCTCGTGCTGGCTGGCGCGGGGTCGGGCAAGACGCGCGTCATCACGGAAAAAATTGCCTATCTAATCCGCGCGTGCGGCTTGTCGCCGGCGACGATCGCCGCCATCACCTTTACCAACAAGGCGGCGCGGGAGATGCGGGAGCGCGTCGAAAAGTTGCTGGGTAGCCGGCCGGAGGGGCTGACCATTTCCACCTTCCACGCGCTGGGTATGCGCATTTTGCGCGAGGAGGCGCGGGCGCTTGGCTACAAGCCGAACTTTTCGATTTTTGATGCGGCCGATGCGTTGGGCATCGTGTCCGACTTTGCCGGCAGCGCCGACAAGGCGACGATCCGCCGCCTGCAAACGCAAATCTCGCACTGGAAGAATGCGCTCGTTTCGCCCGATGCGGCACGCCGCGCCGCTGGCAACGAATCTGAAGCACGAGCCGCACAGGCCTATGCGGGCTATGTGGCGACGCTGAAAGCCTACCAGGCGGTGGATTTTGACGATCTGATCGCGTTGCCGGTCATGCTGTTCGAGACCTTTCCCGAAACGCTGGAAAAATGGCAGCATCGGCTGCGTTATTTGCTCATCGATGAATATCAGGATACGAACGCTTGCCAGTATCGCCTGCTCCGCCAGCTGGCCGGCGTGCGCGCCGCCTTTACCGCCGTGGGCGACGATGACCAGGCGATTTACGGCTGGCGCGGGGCGGATATCGAGAATTTGCGCGGGCTGCCGCGCGACTACCCGCAGCTCAAGGTCATCAAGCTCGAACAGAATTACCGCTCGACGGTGCGCATCCTGAAAGCGGCCAATGCGCTGATCGCCAATAACCAGAAGTTGTTCGAGAAGAAACTCTGGTCCGATCTGGGCTACGGCGATCCGATCCGCGTCACCGCTTGCAAGGACAATGAAAAAGAGGCCGAACAAGTAGTGATGAAGCTGCAAGCGCATCGGTTTGAGCATCAGGCGAAGTTTTCCGATTACGCGATTCTTTATCGCGGCAATTTCCAGGCGCGCCTGCTCGAACAGCATTTGCGCGACCAGCGCGTGCCCTACATTCTGTCCGGCGGGCAGTCGTTTTTCGACAAAACGGAAATCAAGGACATCACGGCGTATCTGCGCCTGCTGACCAACCGCGACGATGACCCCGCTTTCATCCGTGCCGCGACCACGCCGCGGCGCGGCATCGGCAGCGCGACGCTGGAAGCGCTGGGAGCCTACGCCGGCGAGCGCCGCCGTTCGCTCTTCGCTGCCGTGGGTGAGGAGGGCTTTGCGCAGCGCGTGCAGGCGCGCCAGTTATCGGCCTTGCAGGATTTTTGCCGGTTCATCGACCGCCTCGAACAGCGCGCCCACCGAGAACCGGCCGAGCGCGTGATGAATGACCTGCTCGACGCCATTGGTTACGAAGCCTGGCTGCGTGGGGAAGACGAGCGTAAAGCGGCCGAGACGCGCTGGGCTAACGTGCAGGAACTGGTGCAATGGTTGGTGCGGCGCGGCGAGGAAGACGGAAAGACGCTGATTGAACTGACGCAGATGATCGCGCTGATCAATCTGCTCGATCGCCAGCAAGAGGGTAGCGCCGGCATGCCGGATGCCGTACAGCTTTCTACGCTGCATGCGGCCAAGGGCCTGGAGTTTGGGCACGTATTTCTGATCGGCGTCGAAGAAGGTGTGCTGCCGCACCGTGAATCGCTCGATCCGGCCAAGCTTGAAGAAGAACGCCGGCTGATGTACGTCGGCATCACGCGCGCGCGGCGTTCCCTGCATATCAGCTACGCCGAGCGGCGCAAGCAGGGGCGCGAGTTTTTGCCTTCCGCACCGTCGCGCTTCATCGCCGAGATGGGCAAGGACGATCTGCGCTTTTCCGGCAGTGGCGCCAATGCCGCAGCAACGGACAAGGCCAGCGGCAGCGCCCGGCTGGCCGCCATGCGGGCAATGCTGGCGGGAAAAGCAAAATAAATACAGTTTTCCGTGGGAGGCGGATACACTTTGCCGCCGCATCAAATGCGGCTCCGGGGCACGCTGTTTCTTTCTGGGTATTTCGAACAGGTCTTTCGCAATCCAGCAATCCGAACCGGCTCTGATCAGGCGACAACGCCTCTGACCGATAGGTATCGGGATGCCGATGTTGCATGTGTAGTCGTTGTCTGGAAGAGTGCGACCAGTGAGGTAAAAAACTCTCGTGCCGAGGCGTATTTGTATCTTTTTCCGCTTCGTTGGGAATATACTTTTGAAATAGTTGGAGACCTCATGCCGTCTGTTAGGGTGAGGGCATAGCCACTGACTGGAAAATTCGTGCATCCCAGTGTCCCCTGCCCTTCAAGGTGCATCTTTGCCAGATATCGACACGACACGGTGTTTTTGGGAACGGTGCCGTGTGTTTTGCGGGAGGGGATGGTGAAGCTAGAAATGACAAAAAAGTGCAGGAAAGTGTGAAATATTGCACAAAAATCGACCTATCTCCGGCCTATAATGAGCCGTCTGCAGCATCAATCAGTTATTTTCGGCAGAGAGCGAAATTGTGTTGTTCAATGATTTAAGATCAAAAGACAGGCCGTGGGGAAAATGGTTTCGCCTTGGTCAATGGCAATTACCAGAATCAGAAATTTCGTTAATTCGCGCTTATTTCCGTTTGTATGCCCAGAATCCGGGGTTTCGTTGGAATTTTGTTGAAGAACCGCCTTTTGATGCGTTATTGATTGATGAAAGCGTTACGGATATTAATAGCGTTCTGAAAAAATTTGCGCCGCGTATTTCAATGCTTGTGACGTGGGAGCAAAAAAATAATTCGGGTTCTTTTTTGCAGCGACCTTTACGTTCGGATAATCTGGAAAAATGGCTCAGGCGAATAGAGTATGAGATTTCTCAACAGGAGTCTTCTTCAGAACGCTCTGTTTTAACCTCTGCCGCATCATCTACTATACAGGCAGCGAATCCCGCCTTGCCGACTTTTTCACGTCCAACCGGAATGGGGGGTGATGAGAAATCAGCCAGCCATTCTTCGGAATACTTCAAATTGCGTCGCTGGCCGCCTGCCATGCTTTTACAAAAAAATCCAGTGCGTACCCGGCTGGCAACCATGCTGTTGCGTCGTGCAATGCGGCTTGAAGAAATGACGGCTATAACACAAAGACCCTTACAGGAATGCGCCAGTTTTCTTAATTTGCTGAAAAATTCCGGTTTAATTGAAGTCTACGCGGAAGCTGTGCCAATACCCCAGCCTCAGCCTTCTGCCAGTAAATTACAGTCAGAAGAAGAAAAAATGCCAAAAATTCCTGTAGTAAAAGGATTTATTGCTATGTTTCGTCGTAAGTTAAGGTTATAATCCGTGCCATGCGTGAATATAAAATCTTATTTACAGGGACAACAGGGGCGGGAAAAACAACGGCTATTAAGGCCGTCAGTGAAACAGCGCCAGTAGTTACTGACGTGGCGAATACGGATAGTTCCATTGTTAAAAAACAAACGACGGTTGGGCTGGATTTTGGTCTTTTGACGCTCGATAATGGTGATCGTATCCGTTTGTTTGGAACACCGGGGCAGGGTCGTTTTAGTTTTTTATGGTCTATCCTTGCCGTTAATGCAATAGGTATGATTATCTTGATTGATAATTCACGCCCTGATCCTCGTGCCGATCTAAAAATGTATCTGGATGCTTTTGCAAAGTATCTTGCCAGCATACCCTGTGTTATTGGGGTCGGGCGGATAGATACCAATCCTCATCCAAATATTGATGAATATGCAGATCTTTTGGCTCTGCGCAATTTGCCGCTACCGGTCATTGATGTTGATGTGCGTCAACGTGAAGACGTAATTCTAATGATCGATATGCTGCTTGCCCAGATTGAAGTTAATATGATGGAGTTGGGTAATGCGTAATAAGCAATATCTTCCCAAGCCGGTTTTTGCTGTTGTCCAGAAAGAGGTTGAAAATATTGCCAAAGAGGTCAATGGTATTAAAGCAATTGTAATTGCGACCATTGATGGATTTGATATTATTTCTACTTCGCTTGATGATACGGATCCTAAGCGCATTGCAGCAATGGCCAGCTCTATTTCGGCAATTAGTCACGTTGTTGCTCAGGAAGCCGGGCTTGGATATGGTAAGAATATTATTATTAATACAACGAATGGCTTTATTGTTGTACAGAATGTAAAGTTTCAGGATTATGAGATTGTTATTAATATTGTTGCAAAGGATTCTGCCATTCTTGGCCAGGTTTCTTATTATGCGACGCATTTAGCGGGGGTTTTAATTTCTGCTGCCTAGTATGGTTTGTTAAATGGCTGGGTTTTTATTCCACGGATCAATACGACGGGTATGTTTTTATATGCTATGTCGGCTTGATAAATTAACTTTCATTTAAAGGAGAGAATAATGGCTAGTGCAATTATCACCAAGTCACTTGAAGAACTGACAGCATTGGATGGCTTCATGTGTGCTGCCTTGGTCGACTCATCAAGCGGTATGATTCTTGGCTCGGTTGGTTCGGGTATTGATATTGAAGTCGCCGCAGCAGGCAATACAGAGGTCGTTCGTTCCAAGCTGAAAACAATGCGGGCGCTGGGACTTAACGATATTATTGAAGACATTCTGATTACTTTGGGCAAGCAGTATCATATTATTCGCCCGTCGTCTAAGAAAGAAGGTATCTTTATTTATTGTGTACTTGATAAACAACGTGCCAACTTGGCATTGGCGCGCCGCAAAGTGCAAGATGTCGATAAAGAACTCAATTTCTAGTCTTTAAATAATAATTAACAATTACTGCCAGTGATATTGGCGGTATATTAGTTGTTCCCGGTTGAATCCGCCTTACCGCATTGTTTGTGGTGGCGGATTTTTCTTGGCTAATTGCTGTATCCAGAATAATCAAGTATTTGTGAAATTGTCTGGATTTGACAGATTGCTGATCATTTTATGGTGATTGCGAATCTGAACTATTAAAAGGCGCTTGTCATGGCAATAGCAGAAATTACAAACCGTTATCGTGCGGAATCCTTGCGGAAGTTTGCGGCATCTCTGTTTATTGCCGCGGGCATGGACGCCGATAAAGCCGTCGTGGTCGCCGAGGTGTTGGTGACGGGCGATATGGTTGGCCAGTGCACGCACGGTATAGCCTTGTGCCCACAGTATATCGACCAGATTGAACAAGGGTTGATGGCAACGCACGGCGAACCGTCGGTGATTCGCGACAGCGACAGCCTATTCGTCTGGGATGGCGCTTATCTGCCCGGGCCTTGGCTGGTATCGCAGGCCATTGGGCAAGCCTGCGAACGCGTCGGCGCGCAGGGCGTGGTCACCGGCGTCATTCGCCGTAGCCATCATATCGCCTGCCTGACGGCCTCGCTCAAACAGGCGACTGACCGCGGCTACCTCATTTTGCTGGCGTCTTCCGACCCGGCCTTTGGCTTTGTGGCGCCGCATGGCGGCAAGGAACCGTTGCTGACGCCGAATCCAATTGCGTTTGGGTATCCGGGAACGCGGCAACCAGTCTGGATCGACATCAGTACCTCGATTACCACGGTCGGTATGGCTCGGCAGAAGGCGGCGGCGGACGAACGCTTTGCCCATCCCTGGCTGATGGATGCTGCAGGCCGGCCGAGCGATGACCCGCACGTCCTTGATCCCGGCGCGGGCGGGGCGCTGCTGCCGCTCGGCGGGCTGGAGTACGGGCACAAGGGCTTTGGCTTGGCGCTGATGGTCGAAATGCTCACGCATGGATTGGCCGGCTTTGGCCGTCCGGATGCGGAGAAACGCTGGGGCGCCGGCGTGTTCCTGCAAGTGCTCGATCCACAGGCCTTTGGCGGCCGCGAGGATTTCCTGCGCTTGGCGGATGACATGACGGCGCGTTGCCATGCCAATGCGCCGCGTGATCCGGCCAGACCCGTGCGTTTGCCGGGTGAAATGGCACAGCAGCGGATGCGTGAAGCCGAGCGTTCGGGCATCGAGCTGGCCGCCCCGGTACGCGCGGCGTTGGCGGACAAGGCGCGGCGGTATGGCGTGCCGTTGCCGGAGCCGATAAATGCCGGCGTTTGAGGCAATGGCCGCGATTTCATGTTTCCCCTCTCGGCGCAGCGCGGTGAAAGGTGTAACGAATTGTCTGCGGTGTTTGCCGAAGGCAGGTAAATACGCGGATGCGTCGATGTTCGGATCACACGCCGAAAAATGTCGGCGGAGGCATGCGGTACATGCACAGTCACTGATTTCCAGAAGATTTGATCCTGACACGAGGCGAACGCAATAGCCAAAAATTTCGACCGCCCTCTTGGCATCCGCCATAGAAATATTTATTTTTCTATGCGCTTAGCTGGGGTATGCCCCGGCCAACGTGGTAATGAATAACCGCAGCCGTCAGCCACGCGCGCTGCCCGTTTGTCCGCAAGGATAAGAAGCAATGGACGGTCTGCCCTGGTGAGCAAGCCTGTCCGATTTGATGTTTCTGAAAAGATGCAAACAGCCCTGGAAAATAAAACACTGCCGCAATCCCCGTGAATCCGCCCAAAGAATTTTCGTTCGCCGCCCGTCTGATCGCCTGGCAAAAATCGCAGGGGCGTCACGATTTGCCGTGGCAGGGCACAGGCGATGCGTACCGGATCTGGTTATCGGAAATTATGTTGCAACAAACGCAGGTGGCGACAGTGATTCCGTACTTCCGGCGCTTTCTTGCCGAGTTCCCGACAGTGACGGCACTGGCGCAGGCGCCGCTCAATGCCGTGTTGGAGCGCTGGGCGGGACTGGGCTATTACGCCCGGGCGCGCCACCTGCATCGCTGCGCGCAACAGGTGGCGGCGGCATACGGCGGCCATTTTCCAGAAACGCCGGCAGAACTGGCGGCCCTGCCGGGCATCGGCCGTTCGACGGCGGCGGCAATTGCCGTTTTCGCCTTTGGCACGCGCGCGGCGATTCTCGACGGCAACGTCAAGCGCGTGCTGGCACGCTATTTCGGTATTGAAGGTTTTCCCGGCAGCGCGCCGGTCGAGCGTAGGTTGTGGGCCTTAGCAGAATCATTGCTGCCTGATGCCGATCTCGAAGCCTATACGCAAGGCCTGATGGATCTGGGCGCAACGGTATGCCGGCGCAGCCGTCCGGTCTGCGAGAACTGCCCGGTGCGGCCGGAGTGTGTTGCTTTCCGTAAGGGACGTCAGGTGGATTTGCCGACGCCGCGCCCGCGCAAGGCGCTGCCCGAGCGCAAGACGGCGATGCTGCTGTTGATGGATGAGCATACGCTGCTGCTTGAAAGACGGCCGGCATCCGGCATCTGGGGCGGTTTGTTAAGCCTGCCCGAGGCGGATTGGGACGCTGCGAATCAGGCCGCCGATGCCCTGGCGGCATCGCATGGCTGCCGCATACTGGCGCGCGCGCTGTTGCCGGAAGTACGGCATGCTTTCACGCATTTCCGGCTCAATATCCGCATTCTTTCCTGCCGGGCCGAGCACTTTCATGGCGAACGGGCGGCCTCCGAGGGGCATAAGGATTTCCCGGACCGCTTGCATCAGATCTGGTTGCCGCGAGCGGATGTGGCAAAAGCGGCGCTGCCCGCGCCGGTGCGCCGGGCGTTGGCGGCGATCGTGGCAGAAGATTCGTGAAGCCGCTTAAACCGATGAGCGGGGTCTCGTTGCCACGGGCCGTTTTATATACTGCACTAACCTAGGCGCGTGAAATGACCTTGCCCGGCGGGAGGAAACTACGTGGTGAAAAACCCTTGCTCCGGCGACGAGCGCCGCTTGCGCTAAAGGTTGAAGCGCCATCGACCAGTTTTTGCGGAGGTCAAAGAGCCTGATTCGGTGCGCCCAAACGGTTTTTGAATCCGGCAGAAATGGGTGCCAAAGAGGGGCGACGAACATGGGCGCCAAAATATACGCGGGCAAATATATACGTGGGTGTTTACATCGCATTGCCAGCGCGGAGATGGCTTCGATAGCTAGAGGCGGCTGGTTATGGTTGTTGCGTTGGCAGTGCCACGCGATGGGGACCTTGCTGGAACCACGGGTTGCGCTATTGTGTGTGAAAGCCGTCCTGAAATTTGCGCGGAGTCTTTCTGACCGGCGTTGAAGCCGATCCCGCCGATGTCGGCGATGGGCAGAAAATATGAGGAAGCGATGAGGTAGTGGCGAGGCAGCGTTCAAGGCATGGGGAAGAAAATCGCAGGGCGCTGGCGACGAGGGCCGGGCGATAATACGCAATCAAACTGAAAATTACAGGAAAGGAGCGCATTCATGGAAGCAATGAAAACCGTCGTCTTGCCCGATGGAAAACAGGTGCCTGCGCTAGGGATGGGAACCTGGATGATGGGTGAGAATCCAGCTTGCCGCACCCGTGAGATTGCCGCGCTGCAACACGGCATCGACTTGGGCATGCGCCTGATCGATACGGCCGAAATGTACGGCGAAGGCGCTTCGGAGGAACTGGTCGGGGAAGCCATTCGCGGACGGCGCGACCAGGTGTTCCTTGTCAGCAAAGCCTATCCGCACCACGCCGGGCGCAAAAGCGCCCCGATGGCCTGCGAGCGCAGCCTGGAACGGCTGGGCGTGGAGTGTATCGACCTGTATTTGCTGCATTGGCGCGGCGGTATTCCGCTGGCCGAAACGGTGGAGGCTTTCGAAAAGCTGAAAGCCCAGGGCAAAATCCGGCGCTGGGGCGTTAGTAATCTCGACCTTGCCGATATGCGCGAGCTGTATGCCATACCGGAGGGCAAGGCCGCGGCCGTCGATCAGGTGTTGTACAACCTGACGCGGCGCGGCATCGAGTGGAATCTGCTGCCCTGGCTCCAATCCCAGAAGACGGCGCTGATGGCCTATTCGCCGATCGAACAGGGGCGCTTGCTGCGGCACACCGCTTTTTGCCGGTTGGCCGAGCAGCATGGCTGGCGGCCGGCGCAATTGGCGCTGGCTTGGGTCTTACGCCATGAAGGGGTCATCGCCATCCCCAAAGCTTCGCGGCGTGAGCATGTCGAGGAAAATTTTTCCGCGCTGCAATGTCCGCTCAGCCCAGAAATACTGGCGCAAATCGATCGCCTGCTGCCACCGCCCAAAGCAGCGACGCCGCTGGAGATGCTGTGATGATTCACTGCCTGGAGTGAACGGAAAAATGATGAAATCGTGCCGATACGCGCACGCATTGCTGCCGGCGCTGATGGCGCTGGTGTTCAATGCGGCGCATGCCGGGGGCGAGGAAATAGCGCCGGAAGGTCACCGATTTTCTAAGAACGTGTTCATAGTCTCTGCTGTAAAGTATCGTTATGAACAGAAAAGCCTACCCAAGCGATATAAGTCGCACACAATTTGCTACTCTTCTTCCTCTTTTGGAAAGTGCTCGCAGACGCACAGCACCGCGCAAAGTGGACTTGTACGATGTCTTTTGTGCCATTCTCTATCTTCTACGCAACGGCTGTGCCTGGCGTGCCTTACCGGGCGATTTTCCCAAATGGCGCACCGTTCATTCCTACTTCCAAAGATGGAGTGAGCCCCGCGAAAGTGGCATCAGTCTCCTTGAGGAAGCGTTAAAAAAAATCAGGTGGCCGCAGCACGTCGCAAGCAGGGACGCCATGAAGCAACCACTTTCCTGATTATTGATGCGCAGAGCGTGAAGAACACGGATACCGCCATGGAAAAAGGCTACGATGCGGGCAAGAAGGTTAGCGGTATCAAGCGACATATAGCGGTTGACACGCAAGGTTTGCCGCATGCCCTTGCGGTAACGACGGCGGATGTTACGGATAGAAAAGGCGGCCTGGTGGCATTGGAACGTGACAGAGATAATCTTGGTGCGGTACAAAAAGTCCTTGCCGACGGAGGTTACACGGGTCAGGCATTTGCTTCGTCGGTACAGGAGTTGATTGGTGCGGAAGTAGAGATTGCCAAACGAAACGAATTGCAGCGTTTTGCGGTATTGCCAAAGCGATGGGTAGTAGAGCGCAGTTTTTCCTGGTTGGAAAAGAACAGGCGGCTTTGGAAAAACTGCGAGCGTAAGTTGAGTACCAGTCTGCAAATGGTAGTTTTGGCTTTCTTGGGAATCCTGCTACGAAGACTATGAACACGTTCTAAGAGCGGTAGTCATGTCGGGCGTTGGCGCGCCGCAATCCTTGGCGACAGCTCCCGGTGACGGTAAGCGTCGGCGGCGCTAAACCCGCCGGCCGGTAGCCCGCGTGTTTCGGGCATTCCAGCAGGCGGTTCCCTGTAGCCCCCGTATTTACGGCCTTCCCGAGAAGGCTGTCCTGAAACCCGCATGAATAGGGCGATGTAGCGATGCCTGCCCGCCAGCCCAGTGTTGACGCGGGCTGTAGCGGCACCTATCCGCAAACGCCCTAAATACACGGGCTTCCGGGCAGGCTATTTTGGGATTGCGATCAACGATGGGCGGATTGATGCACGCCGCTCTCTGTCTTGCAGCCTTAGCCCGCATTTCTCACAGATAGAAGGTGCATCGCGGCCGGAGATATAAGAAAGTTTTTTTGCGAGAACGACTTAACCATATCTCTGAGGAAGCCGCGATGCCGACACAGTGTACCGTAGTCAGCCCATGCGCGAAGCGTATTGATGGCCGCCAGGTGGCGGTGGATTTCGACGGAGGGCAGATCAGTTCGGATGCGGGCGCGCTGTTGCTGCGCGAGGTCGATCGCACCTTGCGGCTGACCGAACGGGTGGCGGCCTGCTTCGAGGATGGGCGCGATCCGGAGCTGATCGAACACACGGTGCACACGTTGGTGATGCAACGGATCGTGGGGATCGCGCTGGGCTACGAGGACCTGAACGATCACGATCAATTGCGCCGTGACCCGGTACTGGCCACGCTGGCCGGTAAGCTCAGCGCTCGGCGCAAGGGCTGCGAGCTGCTGGCGGGCAAGTCGACCTTGAACCGGCTCGAACATGCCCCCGACACCAAGGACGGTTCGCGCTATCACAAGATCGCTCACGATCCGGCGGCCTTCGAGTCGCTGTTCGTCGCGTGCTTCATTGAGGCGCAGGAGCAGGCACCTGACGAGATCATCCTCGATCTGGACGCCACCGACGACCCGCTGCACGGCCAGCAGGAAGGGCGTTTCTTCCATGGTTACTACGGCGGCTACTGCTACCTGCCGCTGTACATCTTCTGCGGCCGACATCTGCTCGCCGCCAAGCTGCGCCGGGCCAACACGGATGCCTCGGCGGGCAGCATCGATGAACTCGAACGCATCGTCACCCAGATCCGCCGCCACTGGCCGGAGGTGCGCATCGTGCTGCGTGCCGACTCGGGCTTTGCGCGCGATGCCTTGATGAGTTGGTGCGAGCAGACGCACATCGACTTCGTCTTCGGGCTGGCCAAGAACGACCGGCTCAAGGCCCAGATCGAAACCGAGATGAGCCAGGCGCAGGCCGAATGCACCCAGACCGGCAAGCCCGCACGGCGGTTTCGCGACTTCACCTACCGCACCCTTGACAGCTGGTCGTGCGCCCGGCGGGTCGTCGGCAAGGCCGAGCAGCTGCCGGGCAAGGCCAATCCGCGCTTCATCGTCACCAGCCTGGACGCTCAGCGCTGGCCGGCACGCGAACTGTACGAGGCGCTGTACTGCGCCCGAGGCGAAATGGAGAACCGCATCAAGGAGTGCCAGCTACACCTGTTCGCCGATCGCACCTCAACGGCGACGATGCGGGCCAATCAGCTGCGGCTGTGGTTCGCCTCCTTCGCCTACGTCATGCTCGAAGCGCTGCGCCGCATCGGGCTGGCTGGCACCGAACTGGCCGAGGCCACCTGCGAGAGCCTGCGCCTGAAACTGCTCAAGATCGGCGCACGGGTCAAGATCAGCGTGCGCCGCATCCATGTCAGCATGGCCAGCAGTCATCCGTTCCAGACCACCTGGCGCCTGGCCCAGGCCAGACTCGCCCCCGGCTGATCCGCCACGCCACCGTGGCCCTGCTGATCCGATCGCGCTCCCGTTCGCGCGAGGCGGTCTCATGCCCAAACAGCGCCGCTTGCCCCCTCAACGCACCTGACCGCCCGCAGAACCTCACCCGCCTGCACTCCATTGGCCGCTCGCGGGCCTGAATCCTCGCGGTCACGGCAACGCGTGAAGGAAAAAGCCGCGCCAACGGGGGCCGAACCGTGAGGGTGTGAGAAATGCGGGTTAGCAGCAGCCTGCGCCTTTCAGGGAAAACGGCCCGCAAATGCCCAGTACACTAGGGCTGCAGGCCATTGATTGTAAAAGTAATTTTTACTCGTTTCCCGTTGCCCGTTTCCCGCTGTACGCGATGGCGCGCCCTGGCCTGACTTGGGTTGTTATCCCCGCCCGAGCCGCCGGCAGATTTCCAGGGTGAGTTCGGCCTGGTTCATCGAGTAGAAGTGCAAGCCGGGGGCGCCGCCGGCGAGCAGACGTTCGCACAGGCGGGTGACGAGGTCGAGGCCGAAAGCGCGGATGGACGCCGTGTCGTCGCCGAGGCTTTCGAAAGCCCGCCGCATCCAGCGCAGCAACTACGCGCCGCCGGCGCAGAAATGCAGGCGCAGCGACTGGGCCGGGCGAAAGCCTGCAAACAGGGCAGAAAACATAAAATGCCCGGAGGCCCGCGTAAATAAAGGGCTTCAGAGCATCAAAAAACATAAATCGGAAAATAACGGCTTTCTTTGCTGGAATGCCGCGTTAGCTTGTCTTGCCTTTTATAGCGGCTTCCTTTGCCGAGATACTGCGTTGCTGTGTTGGCCTGGCTTTGCCGTACTCAATGTACTGTCTGCGGCTTGCGCCTTGTCTTTGGGCAAAGTCGGGCCGCTATTTAAGCTTTCGGAGTGCTCCGATGAAACCCGCGTGGATAGGGCGTTCCCCGGTACCCTCTCCGAAACCCGCGTGGATAGGGCCTCTCCGGGCAGGGGCTTATCGCGCGCGGTGCGCCTGACTATAATCGCCAGACAAGATTCTGGAGGGAGCATGGCGCAGCAATCAGACGAACGCAAAACTCACCGCCGCAGCGGGCGGCGCGCCGGGTCGGACGAGGCGCAAACGGTATTCACCATGCAGGAGGCCGATGCGCCGGACATTGTGCCCTTCTGGCAGCGTTTGCCGGAATTTTTCCGCTATCCGCTGCACGCCGAGCCGCTCACGCATATGGTCTTTTGGTCGCTGGCGATGCTGGTCGGCGCGCTGTTTTCGCCGCGGTTCGTGCAGTTGGTCGCGTGGCTGTTTTTCATCCGCTATGCCTATGAGGTGCTCGATGAAACGGCCATCGGCCGCCTCGACCCAGACAAGTACCACGTGTCCAGCGCTTCGGGGCGCGACAGTCTGCCGTACAAGCAGTTTGCCATTTTTGTGGCGCTGATCTTTTTGCTGGCCTTTGCTGCGCGCGCCGGCGGGCTGATCTACGGCGCGGTGCTGATTTTTATCCTGCTCTCGCTGCCGGCCAGCGTAATCAACCTGACGATGACGCGCAGCTTCTGGGCGGGTGTTAACCCCCTCGCCGCCATCAGCGTCATGACGACCATCGGCCTGCCGTATCTGGCGCTGTGCGCTTTTCTCTTTCTGCTTTTTGCCAGTGATGCGACGCTGCTGGCGCTGCTGAAGCCGCATCTGCCACTCTGGCTGATTATGCCCGTGCGCAATTTTGTCGACATGTATTTCACGCTGATCATGTTCCACATGATGGGCTACGTGGTGTATCAGAACCATCAGGCGCTGGGCATCGACGTACTGACGCCGCCAAACAACGCGCGCACAGACGGGGGCGAAGCGCCCCTGTCTGCGGAGGATGCCATCGGCCAGCTCATCGGCGCCGGCCAGATTGAAGAAGCGCTGGATCTGGCCGAGGACGCGCAGCTCAGCGCACCGGACGACCTGCGCGCCAATGCGCGTTACCACAAGCTGCTGGCGCTGGCGGGGCGCGAAGATCGCCTGCGGGAACACGCCAGAACCTACCTCACGTTGCTGCTGGACAAAAAGCGCGGCGACGAGGCGCTGAAGCTGTTTGACGAAATGCGCGCGCGCGACGCCGACTTTGCGCCAGAGCAGCCGGCGCAGCTTTTGCCGCTGGCTAGGGCGCTGCGCGGACGGCGGCGCTTTAAAGAGGCACTGGTTCTGCTCAAGGGCTTCGACAAACGCTTTCCGGGTCACGCCGACATCCCCGCCGTCTACCTTTTTGTCGCGCAGGTTCTGAGCGAAAACCTGCATCAGGACGCACTCGCGCAACAGATATTAAACGGCTTGCTGGCGCGCTACCCGGATCACCCAGTGCGGATAGAGGCGCGCCAGTTGCTCGCGGTGATTGCGCAGATGCAGGCGAAGCCGCCGGCGCAATAGCAGACGAAATAGCAGACGAAATAGCGGCGGGCAGGGAAGAACGCAGCTTTAGTTTCTGATGATTGCCGCCGTGCGCGCCGCTTCGCTATCCGGGTGCTGCGCGTGCAGGCGCGCGATCAGCGCATCGCGCCCGGCGGCATTGCCAGCTTTCTGGTATGCCCCGGCCACCCGCAGGAGCAAATCGGGCAGGCGCGCATCTTCCGGCGCGCGCCGCGCCAGCGCCTGCGTCAGCCGCTCGGCGTCGGCGGTGTAGCCCGCGCGCGCCAGATGGCGGATCAGCGAAACCAGTAGGTCGGCGCTCAAACGCACCGTCGGCTGCGCCCGCTTGAGGTAATCAACAAAGCACTCGTGTACCAGGCGTTCGCTGTCGGGCGCGTTTTCGGGCAGCGTAAAAATCAGCGCCGCCGCGCGGTGATAATCCTCACTCACCGGCGCGTAGCGCGCCACCTGGTAATAACGTTCCAGCACCGCGATGTCACGCGGGTGTTTGCGGGCAAGGCGAGCGAGCGCCTGGCGCGCTTCGTCGATGCGCAGCTCGCCCAGCAGCGCATCAATTTTCGCCAGTTGCCCAGGCAGCAAAGGCGGCAAAGGGGCGGTGGGCGCTTCGTTTGTCGGCGCGGCGGCGCGCGGCCGGCCAAGGATTTTTTCGTACACACGCAGCGCGGCAATCAGCGCTGCGCCCGTCACCAGGCCGCCAAAGTGCGCCATGTAGGCGACCCCGCTGCCGCGGGCGAAAAAATGCTGATACAGCTCCCCAATCAGCCAGCACGGCAGCATGATGATTGCCGGCGCGGTAAAGAAACCAAAATAGACAAGCGCCCAGTAGAAAAAGCGGATTTTCTGAAAGCCGTACAGCGCCACGAACATCGCCATCACGCCCGAAATCGCCCCCGATGCGCCGATGACCGTATTCATATTCGCACTGCTGAATAGCCAGAAAAAAGCCACTGCACCCAGGCCAGACAACAGGTAGAAACAGAGATAACGTCGCCAGCCCAGCGTCTTCTCGACCAGGCAGCCGATGATGAACAGAATCGCCATGTTGCCGAGCAGGTGGGAAAAATCGCCGTGCAGGAACATGTGCCCGAACAGCGACGCCAACGTGGGCGCGGCGGTTTTAAAGCCGAAGCGGTCGGTCAGTGGGGGACGCTTGTTTTGCCGCCGCTCATATTCGTTGCGCGCTTCCCGCCATTCGGCGTATTTGACGTCGCTGGGGGCGATGATTTTGTCTGCGCGCAACTGCTGCATGAAGACCTCGTCCGTTTCCATTTTCTGAAGCACAGGAAACCATTTGTCGTTTTGGTCCATTTGGGCAAGCGCCTGTTCGGCGTCTATGGCCTCGCGCACATGCCCGCGCGCTTCGAGATGTTTGACGTAGCGCGGCAATTCGATCTGCGGCAACGTTGACTCTGCGTAATAGTAGTAAGCGCGTATCGCGCGCACATTCTCATCGTGCTGCACGCCGAAATAAATCAGTGTGTTGACTAGAATCAGAAGCAGCGTGACCAGCGGCGGAATGCGCCAGTCCAGGCCACGGCTAACAGGAAGAATGAGCATGGGGCGATTATGCCGGGAATCTATCTGCCTAATCCAGTGCCCGCTCTGAACATGGCGGTTCCATCTGCCAAAATGTTTGTCTGCCCGCCTCGCCCCTTTTTAAAGAGGCGCTGCCTGAAGGGCTGAGGGGTAACCGTTTTTTACATGCAAAGTCCAGCTGCTATTAAGCTTTCGGGGCACGCCTCTGGAACCCGCGTGGATAAAGGATCTCCGGGTAGGTGACCTGAAACCCGCATGAATAAGGCGACGCAGCGATGCCTACCCGCCAGCCCAGTGTTTACGCGGGCTGCAGCGGCACCTGCCCGCAAACGCCCTAAATACGCGGGCTTCCGGGCAGGCTATTTTCGGATTCCGATCAACGATGGGCGGATTGATGCACGCCGCTCTCTGTCTTGCAGACTTAGCAGCAGCCTGCGCCTTTCAGGGCAAACGGCCCGCAGGTTGGCCGCGAAATCATCCGCGGCGTCCTCGGCTCGATCCTCGGCGGCTCGAAGCGGCGCTAAATGAATTTGAATGGTAATAAAGTAAAGTCAAATCCCTTTAATCTGGGGATGGCTGGCTACTTGATGGATTTTTTTCATAAGGGATTATATGAGTATATTTTTTATATTCTTCTTTTTTACATTCTTCCTTTGTTAGGTGTTTTTTTAGTTTCTCGTAAGAGTAAAACGTACGCCCTGGTGGATGCTCAAATATTTTATTTTTTAATAAGGATAAATGGGAGTACCAAGGCTCTGCTTCATATTTTGCCCGCTCCCAGTCATGTTTAAGCAATAACGCAACGCGATCGGAAAATTCCTCTAGTTTTTTAGATAGGCTTTCTTCCTGATTTTGTTTATCTTTTAGTTTATAAATGGTTTCAAGAATGCCAATATCTTCATCGTCATATGGGTTTAACCTAACCGCAAATTCTATTTGTAATTTATCGATTTCTTGATATTTTCCTTCTATAGCAGCTTTATAAACTTCAATGGATAATTCCCTAATTTTATCCCTCCATTTTGCTCTTTCCTGTGTAATATTTTTAATCTGGATTTTGCGGTTGCCAATGTAAGCAGTTATTGCGCCACCTATTACTCCAGATATTAATGAAATTATTAGATTAAGTGATGTGTCCATGTTCTAATTACTATATAAATATATTGTCTGAGATTCTTAAGTATTCTAATTTAACAATAAAAAAATCCTTACCCTGAAGTTATATCAATTAATTCTTTACGCCAATTAATTAATATCTTTTATTTGCTGAATAAATCGATATTCGGTCAACACCGCCCGAGCCGCCGGCAGATTTCCAGGGTGAGTTCGGCCTGGTTCATCGAGTAGAAGTGCAGGCCGGGTGCGCCGCCGGCGAGCAGGCGTTCGCACAGGCGGGTGACGAGGTCGAGGCCGAAAGCGCGGATGGACGCCGTGTCGTCGCCGAGGCTTTCGAAAGTCCGCCGCATCCAGCGCGGCAGTTCGGCGCCGCAGGCGTCGGAAAAGCGCGCCAGCTTGAAGAAGCTGACGATCGGCATGATGCCGGGAATGACGGGGATGTCGACGCCGCGCGCGCGGATTTCGTCGACGAAGTGGAAATAGGCGTCGGCGTTATAGAAGTATTGGGTGATCGCCAGATTGGCGCCGGCCTTGGCTTTGCGGGCAAAGGCGTCAAGGTCCTCGCGCGGGGAGCGCGCCTGCGGGTGCCATTCTGGGTAGGCGGCGACGGCGAGGCGGAAGGTGTCGCCGGTTTCGGCGCGGATGAATTCGACGAGTTCGCTGGCGTAGCGGAATTCCCCGGCTTCGGCCATGCCGGAGGGCAGGTCGCCGCGCAGTGCGACGAGGCGGCGGATGCCGCGCGCCTGGTAATCGGCGAGGATTTCGCGGATGTTTTCGCGCGTCGAGCCGATGCAGGAAAGATGCGGGGCAACGGGCTGGCCGGCTTCGGCAATGTCCCGGCAGACGGCGAAGGTACGTTCGCGCGTCGAGCCGCCGGCGCCGAAGGTGACGGAGAAGAAATCGGGCTGGAGCGCCGCCAGTTGGCTCCGCACGGCGCGCAGTTTTTCAAGTCCCTCGCCGGTTTGCGGAGGGAAAAATTCGATGGAAAGTTGCATGGGCGTGATATGGATCGGAAATCAGAGGAGTCGGGGAAAAATCAGCGGCTGCCGAGCAGGGCGCCGGTCAGCACCCAGGAGACGATGCTGTAGATGATGGAGCCGAAAACCGCCGGCCAGAAGCCGTTGACCGTGAAGCCCTGGAAAATGGAGCCGGCCAGCCAGAACATCAGCCCGTTGATGACGAAGATGAACAGGCCGAGCGTCAGCAGCGTGACGGGCAGGGTGAGAACGACCAGTAGCGGGCGGATGACGGCATTGACCAGGCCGAGAAGGAGTGCGGCCAGCATGGCTGCGCTGAACGATCCGATCCTGATCGATGGCATCAGGTAGGCGACGGCGAGCAGGGCAACGGCGTTGAGTATCCAGAGCAGAATAAGACGCATGGCACACACTCCTTTCGGTTATGGCGGCTTCCTTTGCCAAAATACGGCGTTGGTTTGCCTTGTCGTTTGGCAAAGTTAAACCGCCATGGTTTAGGTTGATCGGCTTGCTTTCGCTGAGATTGCCTAGTAGCGGTAATGTTCCGCCTTGTACGGGCCTTCGACCGGTACGCCGATGTAGGCGGCCTGTTGTGCGGTCAGGACGGTGAGCGGCGCGTCGAATTTTTTCAGTTGCAGGCGGGCAACCTTTTCGTCGAGCTGCTTGGGCAGCGTATAGACGCCGACCGGATAATCCTGCGTGCGCGTAAACAGTTCGATCTGCGCGATCGTCTGATTGGCGAAGGACGAGGACATGACGTAGCTGGGATGGCCGGTGGCGCAGCCCAGATTGACCAGCCGCCCCTTGGCCAGCAGGATGATGCGCTTCTCAGGCTTGCCGTTCATCGGCGGAAAGATGACGTGGTCGACCTGCGGCTTGATTTCTTCCCACTGATAGTTGGCCAGCGAAGCAACGTCGATCTCGTTGTCGAAGTGGCCGATATTGCAGACGATGGCCTGATCCTTCATCGCCGCCATGTGGTCGTGGGTGATGACGTGATAGTTGCCGGTGGTGGTGACGAAGATGTCGGCGAGCGGCGCGGCCTGTTCCATGGTCACGACGCGGTAGCCTTCCATCGCCGCCTGCAGCGCGCAGATCGGGTCGATTTCCGTGATCCAGACCTGCGCCGAAAGCGCGCGCAGCGCCTGCGAGCAGCCTTTGCCGACATCGCCATAACCGCAGACGACGGCGATCTTGCCGGCGACCATCACATCGGTTGCGCGCTTGATGCCGTCAACCAGCGATTCGCGGCAGCCGTAAAGGTTGTCGAACTTCGATTTGGTCACCGAGTCATTGACGTTGATGGCCGGAATCTTCAGTTCGCCGCGCGCGTGCATCTGGTAGAGGCGGTGTACGCCGGTCGTCGTTTCCTCGGTCACGCCGCGGATGTGCGCCAGGCGGCTCGAATACCAGGCCGGGTCGGTCGCCAGATGCGCCTTGATCGCGGCAAAGAGGACGGTTTCTTCTTCCGATTCGGGATGGGCGAGCACGGAAATATCCTGTTCCGCGCGTGCGCCCAGATGCAGCAGCAGCGTTGCGTCGCCGCCATCATCCAGGATCATGTTGGCGGGCGTGCCGTCCGGCCATTCAAAAATGCGGTGCGTGTATTCCCAATAATCGGCGAGCGTTTCGCCCTTGACGGCGAAAACGGGCACGCCGCTCGCAGCAATGGCGGCGGCAGCGTGATCCTGCGTCGAGAAAATATTGCACGAGGCCCAGCGGACTTGCGCGCCCAGCGCAGTCAGCGTCTCGATCAGCACGGCGGTCTGGATCGTCATGTGCAGCGAGCCAGCGATGCGCGCGCCGCGCAGCGGCTGGCTGGCTGCGTATTCTTCGCGGATGGCCATCAGCCCCGGCATTTCGGTTTCGGCGATGCGGATTTCCTTGCGCCCCCAGTCGGCCAGCGACAGGTCGGCGATGGTGTAGTCGGTAAAGCGTGCCACAGCAGTTCTCCTTGGAACAGTGGCCGGCGCGGAGCGCAGAATGAGGAAAACGGCGGAGAATGGCTGTTGCGGGTCGGCGCCATCGTTTGGCGGCTGCTGCCTTGTCACCCGCCACCCGTTCCACGGTACCCGCGCCGGCGCGGGTTGGTCAGGTGAGCGCCGTTGGTGATTCCGAGCCTGAAACTGTGGGCTTTGCAGGATTTGCAAGGTCTACCGGCAGTTTTGCAGCGCTCCTCGGATAGGGCGGATTATAGTCGATAACCGCGCTTGCCCCATAACGTGAAATTGTCCGGCCTTGCCGTGTTCGCCACGGATTTTCCGTGCTACGCACGGCCGTCCACCCCATAAGGAAAATCTCTCGATAGACCTGCCAGCCAGCCCAGTGTCCACGCGGGATTCAGCGATGCCTGCCCGCAAATGCCCAATCCACGCGGGCTACAGGGCCGCGGCAGCCCTTGATTTACCTGGCCTGCGCCGTGGTGAATTGTGGCATTCTGGGTGGGATGGCCGATGGGGAGCGCATCCGTGATGCGCCGGTGCAGCGGCATCAGGCAGTGGCGGCGGTCAAAGCGTCGGGCAATAAAAAACGCCGGGCAATAAAAACGCCGGCGGGGAGCCGGCGCTTTGCTGGGCTGTTGCGAGCCTTGGGAGGGGGCTTATCGCCCGGCGTCTGCCTTCAGTGCCTGAACCTTGTCGAGCGCTTCCCAGGTGAATTCCGGTTCGTCGCGGCCAAAATGGCCGTAGGCCGCGGTCTTTGTGTAGATCGGGCGCAGCAGGTTGAGCGTCTGGATGATGCCTTTCGGACGCAGGTCGAAATGCTTTTCGATCAGCTTGACAATTTTCTCCTCGGGAATCTTGCCCGTGCCGAAGGTGTCGACCATCAACGATACCGGCTTGGCGACGCCGATAGCGTAGGCAATCTGAACCTCGCAGCGATCAGCCAGGCCGGCGGCGACGATGTTCTTGGCCACGTGCCGGGCGGCGTAGGCGGCCGACCGGTCGACCTTGGACGGGTCTTTGCCGGAGAAGGCGCCGCCGCCGTGCCGTGCGGTGCCGCCATAGGTGTCGACGATGATTTTGCGCCCGGTCAGGCCGCAGTCGCCGTGCGGGCCGCCAACGACGAAGCGCCCGGTTGGGTTGATCAGGTAGCGGATATTGCCGCCGAGCAGTTCCTTGGGCAGCACCGGCTTGATAATTTCCTCAATGACCGCTTCGGATAGTTGTGCATGCGAGACGTCCGGGTTGTGCTGGGTGGAGACGACGATGGCGTCGATCTCGACCGGCTTGCCGTCCACGTAGCGGACGGTGAGCTGGCTCTTGGCATCGGGGCGCAGCCAGGGCAGGCGCCCGTCGCGCCGGACTTCGGCCTGCCGCTGCATGATACGGTGCGCATAGTAGATCGGCAGCGGCATCAGCGCCGGCGTTTCGTTGCAGGCATAGCCGAACATCAGCCCCTGGTCGCCCGCGCCCTGGTCGAGGTCGATGCCTTCGCCCTCGTTGACGCCCTGTGCGATATCCGGCGACTGGCGGTTGATCGCCGTCAGGATGGCGCAGCTCTTGTAATCAAAGCCGATGTCCGAATCGTTGTAGCCGATGCGGCGTATGGTGTTTTGCGCGATTTCCCGGTAGTTGATGTGCGCCTTGGTGGTGATTTCGCCGGAGATGACGACAAGGCCGGTGGATACCAGCGTTTCGCAGGCGACGCGGCCGTGGGGGTCTTCGGCCAGCACCGCGTCGAGCACGGTATCCGAAATCTGGTCGGCAACTTTATCAGGATGGCCTTCGGATACTGATTCCGAAGTGAAAAGGAATTCGCGTGACATCTTGTTTCTGCTCCAAATAAAAACCCCGGTCAGGCTGCGTGGCCGGCTCCGGGGTTTGAGCAGACGACGCTTTAGCAGTATTTTCACAAGCGGCCGGCGAGCGCGAAACATGCTTTGTGACGACTCGTTGCACTTTTCTTGTGTCCGCCCTGCAAGTTGTCCTCATTAACTCGGCGGATGCGATAATTATAGAAAGAAAGCTCCCTTCGTCAAATTTCCCTGAATCGACAACCCATAAATCATCGCATGATTACATTTTTCCGCTTTCTTAGCCGCCTGTCGCTGGCCTGGCTGCACATCCTTGGTGCGGCGCTGGGCTGGCTGGTCTGGATGGGTTCGCCGACCTACCGGCGGCATATGCGCGAGAACATGGTTTTGGCGCTGGGCGAGGCGGGCGCGCGGCGTATCCGCAACGCCGCCATTGCCCACGCCGGGCGGCAGTTCATTGAACTGCCTAAAATCTGGCTGCGTCCCTTAGAGGAAGTGGCTGCCCGCGTTGTCCGCATTTCCGGCTGGGCGCATATCGAAGCGGCCGTGCGCGCTGGCAAGGGCATTGTCTATCTGACGCCGCATTTGGGCTGCTTTGAAATCACAGCGCAATATCTGTCGACGCAAGCGCCGATCACCGTTCTCTATCGTCCGCCCAAGCGCGCCTGGATGCAGACATTGATCGAAACCGGGCGCCAGCGCGCGCAGCTGCATATTGCCGCCGCCGACCTGGCGGGTGTGCGTACGCTGCTCAAGGCGTTGAAAAAGGGCGAGGCAGTGGGGCTGCTGCCCGACCAGGCGCCCAAGAAGGGCGAGGGGCGCTGGCTCGACTATTTCGGTAAGCCGGCTTACACGATGACGCTGGCGGCACGGCTGACGGAGAGCGGCGCGGCAGTGATCATGGTCTGGGCGGAACGCCTGCCGGGTGGGGCGGGCTACCATTTCCATCTGCAAGCGCCGACGCAGCCGATCAGCGGTGATATCGTGGAACGCGCCCAGCAGATCAACCACGAAATCGAAGCGCTGATTCGCCAATGCCCGCAGCAATACCTGTGGGGCTACAACCGCTATAAACACCCCGCCGGCGCCGAACCACCGCCGGAGAGCGTCGCTTCTTAAGTCCGCTACGCGCCAGTCAAGGCCGGAAAGCCCCATTGCCGGCGGCAAGTACTGTTACCGGACGACAAGCGTTTGGGTCAGCCAGCGCTGGCAGCGGATGCGGCAGGCCGAAATTCAAAGCGGCGTGCAGCGGCAGCGTTGATTGGCAGAATCGAAAGTGAACAAAACAGTAAGCTTAAACTCGCGGCTGCGCCGCGAGATGTGCCGCTGCCGGGCGGGCAATACCTGACCGTATTTTTACAGCCTTACGATTGCTGGCGTGCCGACGCTATCCTGCTTGCCCTAGCGCCCGCGGTAGGCGCGGAACCAATCCGCCCAGCGGGCGAGACCCTCGGCCAGCGGGGTGCGCGGTGCGAAGTCGAAGTCGCGGCACAGGTCGTCGGTGTCCGCATAGGTCTCCAGCACGTCGCCGGCCTGCATGGGCAGGAATTCTTTGCGCGCGGTTTTGCCCAGCGCGTTTTCGAGGGTTTCGATGAAGGTCATCAGCTCGACCGGCTGGTGGTTGCCGATGTTGTAAATCCGGTAGGGCGCACGGCTGCGGCTCGGGTCGGGGTGTTCCGCATCGAAACCGGGGTCGGGCTGGGCGATGACGTCCATGACGCGGATGGTGCCTTCGGCGATATCGTCGATGTAGGTGAAATCGCGGCGCATTTTGCCGTGGTTGAAAATCTGGATGGGCCTACCGGCAAGGATGGCGTCGGAAAACAGCCAGGGCGACATGTCCGGGCGTCCCCACGGACCATAGACAGTAAAGTAGCGCAAACCGGTGGTGGGCAAGCCGTAGAGGTGGCTGTAGCTGTGCGCCATCAGTTCGTTGGCTTTTTTGGTGGCGGCATAAAGACTGACCGGGTGATCGACGGCATCATGGACCGAAAAGGGAGTTTTGGCATTGGCGCCGTACACGCTGGAACTGCTGGCATAAACGAGGTGTTCGATGCCGTATTGCCGGCAGGCTTCGAGGATGTTGAGGAAACCGGCCAGATTGCTGTGCGCGTAGGCATGCGGATTGACCAGTGAATAGCGCACGCCGGCTTGCGCCGCGAGGTGAATGACGCGCTCGAAGCGCCGGGAGCGCTGGGCGGCGAACAGCGCCATAATGCCGGCGGTGTCGCCCAGATCGAGTTTTTCAAAACGAAAGGCGGCGCACGCCGTGTTTTGCGTCAGCGCATCAAGCCGCGCCTGTTTGAGTTGCGGGTCGTAATAGTCGTTGAGGTTATCGAGACCGACCACTTCATCGCCGCGGGCGAGCAGGCGCTGTGCAACGTGCATGCCGATGAAGCCGGCGACGCCGGTGACGAGGACTTTCATGCCTGTCGCCCGATCGGGAAGTATTCAAAACCTTCGCGGCGCATCGTCGCCGGGTCGTAGAGGTTGCGGCCGTCAAAAATCACCGGTTGTCTGAGCAAGGCTTTCATCGCCGCGAAATCCGCGCTGCGGAAGGCTTTCCATTCGGTGACGATAAGCAGCGCATCGGCGTCCCGTAGCGCGTCCATCGGGTGCGGTGCCAGCATCAGGCTGGGATGCTCGCCGTAGAGACGTCGTGTTTCAGGCATGGCTACCGGGTCGTAGGCGGCGACAGTGGCGCCCATCGCCCAGAGCGCTTCCATGATCACGCGGCTTGGCGCTTCGCGCATATCGTCGGTATTGGGTTTGAAGGCCAGCCCCCAGAGCGCGAAGCGGCGGCCGTCGAGCTGCGCGCCGAAGCGGGATTTGAGCTTTTCGACCAGTATCCGCTTTTGCGCTTCGTTGGCGGTCTCGACGGCGTCGAGGATGCGCAGTGGCGCGCCGTACTCCCGCGCCGTGCGGCGCAGCGCCTGTACGTCCTTGGGAAAGCAGGAGCCGCCGTAGCCGCAGCCGGCGTAGAGAAAGTGGTAGCCGATGCGCGGGTCGGAGCCGATTCCCTGGCGGACCCGTTCGATGTCGGCACCCAGTTTTTCGGCGAGCAAGGCCAGTTCGTTCATGAACGAAATACGCGTTGCCAGCATGGCGTTGGCCGCATATTTGGTCAACTCGGCCGAACGCACATCCATCACGACCAGCCGCTCGTGGTTGCGCTGGAACGGCGCATAGAGGCGGCGCAGCAATTGCGTGGCGCGCTCGCTGTCCGTGCCGATGACGATGCGGTCGGGACTCATGAAATCGTTGATGGCTGCGCCTTCCTTGAGAAATTCCGGATTGGAAGCGACGCAGAAATCGACCTCCAGCCCGCGAGAAGCCAGTGTTTCTGCGATGGTGGCGCGCACGCGGTCGGCGGTGCCGACGGGCACCGTGGATTTGTCGACGACCAGCTTGAAGCCGTTCATATGCCGCCCGATGTTGCGCGCGGCGTCGAGGACGTATTGCAAATCGGCCGAGCCGTCCTCATCCGGCGGCGTTCCGACGGCGATGAACTGGATGTCGCCAAACTGCACGGCGGCGGCGATATCCGTAGTGAAATCCAACCGTCCGGCGGCGACGTTGCGGCGCACCATATCTTCCAGCCCCGGTTCGTAGATGGGGATGCCGCCGGATTTGAGCGTGGCGATCTTGTGCGGGTCAACGTCGAGGCACAGTACGTTGTTGCCGACTTCGGCGAGACAGGTTCCGGTGACGAGGCCGACATAACCGGCGCCAATCAGAGTGATTTTCATAGGTCATCAAAGCCCGGGAGTTTGTGTGTAATGGAGGTGAAACCGCTAAATTCTAGCGCAGGCGTTCATAGAGGCTAAGCAGTTTCCCGGCCAGGGTGTCGAGATCGAGGTCAATGACCGAGGCGCGCGCCGCCGCGCGCATCCTCTCGGCTTTGCCCGGCGCGGCCAGCGTGTCGATGCGGCGCGCCAACGTATCGACATCCAGGGCATCGACGACAAACCCGTTTTCGCCTTCGATGATTCGTGAAGCGATGCCGCAGGTGGGCGAGGTCAGCACCGGCAGACCGCAGGCCAGGGCTTCGAGCGCGGCATTCGGCATGGGGTCATAGCGCGTAGGCAAAACAAAGGCGTCGGCCATGCCATAGAGCGCGTATACGTCGCGTCGCGGCCCGGTAAATAGCACGCGCGCCGATAGCCCTGCTTTTTCCGCTTGTCGTTGATAGGTCTTCAGATGCCGGTCTTCGCCGACAATAACCAGGCAGCTGTTGCGGCCATGCTGGCTTGTACAGCGGGCCAGCGCGGCAATGAGTTGCGGCACGCCTTTGCGCATGAAGCCGCCGCCGACGTAGAGAAACACCGGCACGTCAGCGTCGATACCGAGCGCCTGACGCTGGCGTATCCGCCATTCATCGGCCAGCGCGGGATGAAAATGATTGAGATCCACGCCGTTCTCAATGACGACGAGCTTTTCATCCGGCACGGCATAATAACGGCGCATTTCTTCACGCACCATGTCTGAATTGCAAATGACCGCGCGCAGTTCGGGCGCGGCAAGCATGGCCGCTTCTTGGTGGAGAATGAAGCGGTGGAAGGCGGAAATGCGTGTTGCCATGCGCGCCAGCGGCGACTGGTCGCGGCCGCGATGATCCAGCCAGGCGGCATGTACGCCGTCGCCGGCGCGGAAAATCATGCATCCGGGAATACGCTCGTGCGCTTGCGTGATGTCGTAATTGCCTTCACGCATCGCGCGTTGTGCGCTGGCGGCGAAACTGCGGTCACGCGCGGCGCGGCCGCCGAAATGGCGCGAATAGTGTGGGTCGCAAATGATGTGCCGGTAGTCGTGAGGCGGAGCGCCATCCCAGTTGCGCGTGATCAGCGTGATTTCGGCGCCCTTGCGCACGAGTTTGCCGAGCGCCCGTTCGATGAAGCGCTCTGCGCCGCCGTATGGGTTGTAGCGCTGACGGATAAAGGCGATGCGCAGCGGCTGCGTTTGGGAATGTGTTTGCAGATTCATTGGGCCAACAGTTCCTGGACGGCGTGCCATACTGGTTCAAGCGGCAAAGAAGCGAGGCAGTCGCTGATTTTGCTGCCCGCGCAGCCGTCCATGCCACAGGGGCGGCAAGGGTGGGCGAGGCTAGTGACGATACGGTGCGACGAACCCAGAGGCCCATCCCAAGGCCCCCATTCCTTATCGCCGGATGGGCCAAATAGTGCGACAACCGGCGTATTCATGGCCGCGGCAATATGCATTGGCGCGGAGTCGACGCCAATGAAGAGTCGCGCGCGCGCGGTCAAGGCGGCCAGCTCCTTGAGTGAAAGCTGTCCGGCAAAACTGACGGCCGGCGTACGGGTTTTCGACTGGATCTCATCAATCATTTTGCGCTCTGTCGTGTCGGGCGCGGCCGTCAAGACGACGGTATGGCCGCCCGCCTGAAGACGATTGATCAAGTGCGCCATTCGGTGGCTGTCCCAACATTTGAAAAACCAGCGCGAAGCCGGGTGGATATGAATGAAAGGCCGCCCGTTCAGCCCGGCCTCTGTCAGCAGCGTGGTGACGCGCGCTTCCGCCGCATGGCCGGGAACCAGGACAAGACGCCGCTCTTGCGGCGTGGGTTGGATACCGATGCGGCGCAAAGCGTCGAGATGCTGCTCAACGGTGTGGCGCCGGGCATTTGCCGGCGTTGGATACGTGTGACTGAAGGCTTTTCGCCACCAGCGTCCGCGTCCACCAATGCGCCGTGTCACCGCCCAGCGTGCATTGCACATATATGTGATCCAGGCGCCGCGCGGGTGGTCGGTGAGATGAACGATGAGGTCGTAATGGCGATCGCGCAGGGCTTTCAGTAAACGCCATTCGGCAGATAGATACTGCAACGCGCCGAGTTTTTTCCAGTTCCGGTCAATGACGTGCAATTGGGCGAGAGCCGGGTGCAAGGAAAGCATTTCCGCCGTTTCGGCGTAGACCAGCGCATCAATTTCCGCGTGCGGGGCATGAGATTTCAATACCGAAAGGACGGGCGAGCTGAGCAGTACGTCGCCGTGGTGGCGTAGCTTGATGACGAGGGCACGCCGGATCTGGTCGAGAGGAATGGCGTCTTTGAGCATGGGCGGATTCTACAGCCGATGAAATTTGTAATCCATGCAAGCCCCGCCCTATCAAATGGGACTTTGCCGTCTGTTGCTTGCCATTCATCGCCAGAGATGAATGGCAAAGTGCGCCGGAATTTCCGGCAAGCCATACGCCTTGTTTGCAGCCGGATCGGCATGGACAAAGCGGAGTAAAGGCCAGTCACTATGGTCGCTCATCATGGATGTCTGTAAAATCCAGCCCATATTTTTTGCATGGATGGCTCGCCATCTTGAGGCGTTCCGCACAAAAGCCTGGACTCTGCGCGGATATGCAGCGATGTCTTGAACATGGAACCATAATCGGACGCGAACGAGCGAATGAAACCTTCTGAAATCAAACTGGCAGTTATCGGACTGGGCTACGTCGGTTTGCCGCTGGCCGTTGAGTTTGGCAAAACGCGGCGTGTTGTCGGATTCGATATCAGCAAATCACGGATCGCGGAACTGAGCGCCGGCTATGACCATACGCTGGAAACGGCGGAGGAAGCGCTTGCCGCTGCCAAGGGTCTGAGTTTTACGACGCAGGTCGATGAACTGCGCGCGTGCAACTGCTTTATCGTCACCGTGCCGACGCCGATTGACTGCCACAAGCGGCCTGATCTGACACCACTGCTGCGGGCCAGTGAAATCGTTGGTTCGGTCCTCAAGGCGGGAGACATCGTTATCTACGAATCGACGGTCTATCCGGGATGTACCGAAGAAGACTGCGTGCCCGTGCTGGAAAAGGTGTCTGGCTTGAAATTCAATCAGGATTTCTTTGTCGGCTATAGTCCGGAGCGGATCAATCCGGGCGACAAGGCGCATCGGCTGACAACAATTCGTAAGGTAACTTCGGGGTCGACGCCGGAAATTGCCGCGCAGGTTGACGCGCTGTATAACGAGATTATTTCCGTTGGCACGCATCCCGCACCCAGCATCAAGGTGGCCGAGGCGGCCAAAGTCATCGAAAACACCCAGCGCGACCTGAATATCGCACTGGTTAATGAGCTGGCCTTGATTTTCAACCGGATGGGCATCGACACCGAGGCCGTGTTGTTGGCGGCGGGCAGCAAATGGAATTTTCTGCCGTTTCGCCCCGGCTTGGTGGGTGGCCATTGCATTGGCGTCGATCCCTATTACCTGACGCACAAGGCGCAAAGCATCGGCTATCACCCCGAAATCATCCTTGCCGGGCGTCGCCTGAACGATGGCATGGGCGCGTATGTCGTCGCGCAACTGGTCAAGGCCATGGTCTGCCGACGTATCCAGGTCAATGGCGCGCGCATTTTGATCATGGGACTGACGTTCAAGGAGAACTGCCCGGATTTGCGCAATACCCGCGTTGTCGACATCGTCAATGATCTGCGTGAATACGGCTGCCGGGTGGAGGTTTACGATCCCTGGGTTTCTCCCGAGGAGGCGCGCCGCGAATACGGGATCGAGATGGTTGCCGAGCCTGAAGCGGGCATGTTTGACGCCATTGTGCTGGCGGTTGCGCACCATCAGTTTGTGGAAATGGGAGCAGCCGCGATTCGACAACTGGGGCGGGAAAACCATGTGCTCTATGACCTGAAGTATTTGCTCCCGCCAGACGCATCGGATCTGCGCCTGTAACCACCTTTCAATCCCCGTAAAGATTGCCATGATGATGCCTGAGCCCCATGCTTTTAGCGAATTGAAAACCCGCCTGTCCGCGTTTCCGGAAGTTTGGCTGGTCACCGGCGTCGCCGGCTTTATCGGTAGCAACCTGCTGGAAACCTTGCTGATGCTTAATCAGAAGGTTGTCGGGCTGGATAATTTTTCTACCGGATTCGCGCGCAATCTTGAAGAGGTGCGCAGGCTGGTTGGCGAGGATCGTTGGGCAAACTTCCGGTTCGTCGAGGGGGATATCCGCAACCCTGATATTTGCCGCGACGTATGCGCTGGCGTTGATCATGTTTTGCATCAGGCGGCGTTGGGCAGCGTTCCGCGCAGCCTGGCCGATCCCGTGACGACCAACGCGGTCAATATTTCCGGCTTCCTCAATATGCTCGTTGCCGCGCGCGACGCAAAGGTTGCCAGTTTTACCTATGCAGCCAGTAGCAGCACGTATGGCGATCACCCGGATTTGCCAAAGGTCGAGGACAAAATTGGCAAGCTGCTGAGTCCCTACGCGGTGACCAAGTACGTCAATGAGTTGTATGCAGACGTTTTTGCACGTGCCTATGGGATGCAGACAATTGGCCTGCGTTATTTCAACGTGTTTGGCCCGCGTCAGGATCCTGATGGCGCCTATGCGGCGGTTATTCCCAAATGGGCGGCCGCGCTTGTGCACGACGAGGCCGTGTTTATCAATGGTGACGGCGAAACCAGCCGCGACTTCTGCTTTATCGCCAATGTCGTGCAAGCCAATCTGTTGGCGGCGACTACGAAGCAGGCCGAGGCACTGAATCAGGTATATAACGTTGCCGTTGGAGAGCGCACGACGCTCAACGCCTTGTTTGGCCTATTGCGCGAGAATCTTGCCAGACTTGGCGTGGTGTCTTCTTCGATGCCCGAATACCGCGACTTCCGTGTAGGCGATGTGCGTCACAGTCTTGCCGACATCGGCAAAGCGCAGCGTTTACTCGGTTATGCCCCGACACATCGGCTTGCCGACGGAATTGCGCTGGCAATGCCGTGGTATGTACAAAGGGCCGACGCAAAACTGTAGTGCGCTTGGCTTACGGCGTGGAGTGTGCGTAGAAATGCCGGCGTCGGTAGTGGTCAGGCGCCTTGATTGGAGGCTGCTGGTGAGGGTGCCATGTGTAGGTCGCGGCTCGCATTATGCGCAATGGCGGTAAGCAGTGCGCCGTTTAAGAAAAAGAAGATTTGCAGCATGTGATCGCGGCCGATGCTTTCAAGTACCATGCGGCTGGCGAATCCGGCAACCAGGATCGCCAACAATAAGCCGGCCGGGAGGTTGCAGCGGATGAAAGCGCGCCAACCGGTCACGAACAGCGTACCGAAAAAAACCAGCCACAGGATCACGGCGGGAATGCCACCCCCGGCAAGGAGATCAACGAACCCGCTGTGTGAATGCCCCAGGTGCGCTTCGTAGCCCATGCGCACAAGCGCCCGACGATAGGCGTTGCGGCCGTAACCGACGCCCAACGGCACTGCCGTGGCAATGCGCGCGCTAGAGCGCAACCAGGCGATTCTCTGATAGGCCGATTCGTCAACAGGCTGGCCGTTGGCAAGTAATGGCAGGGGATAAATATCCGGGGCGTACCACGACCGATGCGTATCAATGTCGATGGCGATACGTGCCGTTTCGGCAAACACCTGCCAACGCGGGTCAGCTTTGTAGCTGGCGGTTGCGAATATCCCCATGCTGACAATGACCGCTGCGGCGATTCCCAGGACTTTGTGCAGCCCGAGTTGCGCGCGCGCCCTGAACAGAAACAGCGCAACCGTTGTCAAGGCAAGCAATACCATGCCAATCATGCCATTACGCGCGCTGGCCGTGTAATTGGCGCCCACGCCAAGCGCCAGGCAGGTAAGCATGGTACTCACCGACAGACGCAGGAAGCGTTGTCCTGTCGCGGCGCGAAAAAAAAGATCAACGGCGATGATGGCGAGCATGATGTTTACGATGAAGCTCAATTCCAGCTTGGTGCCGGTTAATGGCACGATATGTCGCAGCAGGCTGCCGTGCTCGATCCAGTGCCAGACTGATTGGCCGATGGCAATGGCCGATTGCAGCGCAAAGACCAGTACGATGCCGGACCACAGGAATGAGCCGTTCTTGCCGGAAGCGTCCTTGTCGATGCGTGCGCCCAGAATGCCAATAACGCCGGCGATCAGTGGGAGCAGAAGCTGCCCTTTGAGTTCAGAAAGTGCCCATTTCGTCTCCTGGGAAATGAATAACGCCTGAACTAGCAGCCAAATGGAAAATACGGTGAGTGCGATGAGAGGTGCGCGTGGAAGATCCCAATGTACTTTGTCTGGCGCGCCGTTGTGGGGGCTGAAAATCCTGTGTGTCCCCATTACCAGCGCGATGAGCAGCAGGCCATATCTGAGCGCAATGGTCCCCGGTACAGACCAGACGAAGACCAGTGAAAAGATGACGCCGTAAAAGATGCCGTCACGGCGTGTCAATGAAAAATCACGACGGTTCACGGTATGGCCTTAGCAACCGACAGTTTGTTGTTTGTGTACCGTGAATAAACACAATCTCAATGCTTCGCTATTTTTTCGGGCATCATAATGCGTGCGTGCCCTCTCAGATAAAAAAGTAGCTTCTGGAATATTGTCAAACAACTGGGCGAAATAACGCCCAATACCATGGTCGCTAAAAACAGCGAGTTTCATCAAAAAGTTCCTTTCGTATAGCGGCGGTGACGGTATGGTTGTCTATCTCCAGAATGCAGGCGCGTGTCCCCGTGGCGCAAGTATATGGCGCGTGAAAAGCGTGTGAGCACGGTGCGCAGGGCAGGTCGCGGCGAAGGAGGATGACTTGCGCGCCTGTCGGGCGCTGGTCTTGCGGGTCGGCCGGACCCATGATGTCAATGACGGGAATGCCGCGCGCGTCGGCAAGATAGGTAATGCCCGAATCGACGCCGACGTAAAGCCGGAACCTGTCTACCAACGCAGCCAGTCGCTCAAGCGGAATACGGCCTGTGGTGTCGAGCACGCGATTGCCGGAGGCGTTCGCGGCTTGTGATACGGCCGACAACTCTGCCAGCAATTCGCTGGCAAGCGGGCTATCCGATGGCGCTCCGACCAGTGCAACCTGAATGCCGGGCGCCAGCGCTAGCAGTCGGGATATCAGATCCAGCAGCTTTTCCTTGCCCAGCTCCTTGAGCTTGTTGCCGCTGCTGATGCCGAGGCCGATCCAGCAACCATGCTTCAACGCCGGAAACTGCGCCTCGACCCAGGCGTCCGCGCCGGGTTCCGGTACGATGCGTTTTTTGGGCAGCGGTGCGTCGATGCCCAGTTGCGCCAGTAAGGCCATGCCCGTTTCAACCGTCATGCGTCCTTGTAGATGACGCTCCGCAGCGCTAAGAAACGGCGTCGCCAGGCGATAACTGCGTATGGCGAAGTTCGGCAGGATTGACGCCCTGCATGTAACGCCCGCGAGGAACGGCATGGTGAGAAAAGCCTGGTTGGGGCTAAGGCAAATCGTTGTGTCAAAGCGCTCGCGTTTGAGCAGGCGGTAAAGCCAGTAGCGCCCGGCCGCTCCGCGTACTTTGCCTCCGGGCAGCACAAATACCTGGGCAATGCCCGGCTGGTGGCGCGCCAACGGCTCGGTGACCGGGGCGACCAGCAGGCAGATGCGGGCCGTCGGCCAGCTTTTACGCAACGCTTCGATAATCGGCGTGGAGCAGATGTAATCCCCGATTTTGGCCGTCTGGATAAGTAGGATATTTCGCTGCGCGGTGGGCGTTTTTGCCCGCGCGAGCCGTAAGAATGCCAGCGGCGAGAGTAGCCAAGTCAGCAATAAATACATCATGCGGATGCGCTTTCCAGAACACGTTCGACCGCGTTGACATAGCCTTCAATCGCATAATCTTTTTCGACGATGGCGCGGCCGGCAGCGCCCATGCGCGCGCGCAACCGAGAATCGCTGATCAGGCATTCCAGATGCGCCGCCAGCGCCGGGATATCGCCGAAGGGATAGAGCCGGCCGCTAATGCCATCGGCGACCAGTTCGCGCGAACCGATCACGTTACTGGCAATCACGGGTTTGGATAACAGCATGGCTTCGAGAATCGTACGCGGAAACCCCTCGTTGTTCGATGAGAGGACGACGATATCCATCGTCGCCAGCCAGGCCAGGACATCTGAGCGGAAACCGGCAAAAGTGATGATGGACGCCAGACCGCACGCTTCGGCGAGCCGCGTCAGACGTTCGCGTTCTGTTCCGTCGCCGACCAGAACGAGCTGAACGCCGGTGTTGAGCCGTGGCCGTACTGCGGCGAGCGCGCGGATCAGATGGTCTTGCGCCTTGCGCGGCAACAAGGAACCTACCGAGCCGACGACCACCGTGTTCCCAACAGGCTGCGGCAGTGTGGCCGGGGCGGGCAAGGGCTGCCTGATATCGATGGCGTTGTGGATGACGTGGCATTTTTCAGCCAGGACGCCCTGTGCGACAAGATGATCCTTGACGCCGTGCGAGACACAGATGATGCACGCGTTGGCGCGGCGGATGAGGCGATTGACGATCACGCGCTCCGGCGCGCTGAGATCGGCATTGCTGCGCGCGTGCTGAACGAGCGGCTTGCCCGTCATTTCTGCGGCCAGATAGCCCTCCAAATTGGAAGACGGCTGGTTGTTCATGTAAAGCAGGTCGTAGCCGCTGCTTTCCCCGTCGCCACGTAATTGGCTGGCGATTCTGCGCGCGGCCGGAACGATCCGCCAGCGCTGTTCGATGGCGAACAACGCGCGCCTACGCAGCGTCGGAAAAGGCCAAAAAATGCCGCGGACAAGCTCCTTCGCCAGCTTGGCCCAGAGCGGCTGCGGGCGTGGCGGTTCGATGATCAGCGGGATGCCGATGGCGGCAAGCTCGCGTCGCAGATCGGAGTCCTTGCCCTTTGCGTAATTGCGGTAAAACAGCGCGGTGACGCTAAAGCGCTGGCGATCGATGCGCTTGAGCAGTTCAAACATGCTGTTTGTACCGCCGCCCCATTCCTTGCCGGTGTCAAGTAACAAAATGCGCTTGACGGGCTGGGTGTGAGCCGGCGTGACGGCCGGGCCGGGAGCCGGTTTCATAAAAAGATCTCCGGCGGCGCGCTGGCGCGAGAAACTCGGCCCGGCTTGCCGGCCAGACAATCGGTAACCGCTGTTTCCACCTCATCGACGCTGATATTGGCCATGCATGGCGGCTCGGCGTACGGACAGCGCTTCGACAGGCAGGGAGTGCAGGTACGCCATTTCTGGATGACGAAATGGCGGCTGCCCTTCTCTCCGGCGGGCGGTCCGGAGCACTGCCAGTCGGAGACTGCAAACAACGCCACCACCGGCGTATCGACGGCAACGGCCATATGCATCGGGCCGGTATCGCCAGTGACCAGCAGCGCTAGACGTTGCATCAGAGCGGGCAGCTCTGCGAGCGGCAGCTCGCCCGCGGTATTCCAGACGCGCGGCGCGGCAATTGCCTCGGCAATGCCGGCAGCAAGTTTCCGCTCCTTGGGCGAGCCGGTCAGAATCAGATGGCAATCCGGATAACGCGCCAGCAGGCGGCGGCCAAGTTCAGCAAAGTTGTTGGCCGACCAGCGCCGGCTGATTGTTGAAGCGCCTGGCTGAAAGCCGATTAACGTGGCCTTGCCAGTGATGCCGCGACTGGCAAGGCGCTGATCCAGCGCGGCGGCATGAGCTTCTGCGACGGGCAGGGTCATGCGATGGTCGGTTGGTGCGCCGCCCGCCAATGCGGCGACGGCAAGGCGCTGGTCGATGCCGTGCGCAAACGCATCCCAGCCATGTTCGGCTTCATGATTACTGAGCAAAAAGCGGAAGTCGTTGTTATTGGGCAGCTTGAAGCGGAAATCCGCGCCCGAGAGATAGGCCAGCGGCGTTGCCTGCGGCTCGTTGCCGTGCAGGATGACGACCATGTCGAAATGGCGGCGGCGCAATGAGCAGGCCAGCCGCAGAAAGCGGCGATAACCGCCGGCATAGGGAATGATCTCGTCGATATCGGGATTGTTGGCAAAGAGCGCCGTGTAATCGGTGTTCAGCAGCACGCTGATCTGCGCCTGTGGATAAGCCAGGCGCAGGCTGCGTAAGGCGGGCGTCGATAACAGCGTGTCGCCGATGGCTGTCGAAGAAATGGCGAGAATGCGGCGAATAGCCTTGGTGCCGAGCCGGTGCGGGGCGGGCTGCCGGGCATCGAATTTATGCAGCAGACGCAGACCGTGAAGCAACAGGGTTTCGCGGAGACGAGTCCCCATCAGCGTCGGCCCCTAATGCGGCCGTACCAGCGCGTCAGCAAGGGGCTTTGGTAAATGCGCAAGCGGCTGGCCAGCCAGCCCGCGCCTTTGTCCTTGACGACGATGCGCGGTAATGCCGTGGCCTCGCCGCCAACGATGACGGTACCGGGCTGCGTTGTATAAAGATGCGTGAAGCCTTGTGCGGCGGCAATGCGTTGATAGTCCGCATCGAAGTAACCTTGCGGCCAGCACAGGTGGCGGTCTTCAATTCCCAGCTGCTGTTTCAGCGTCGAGCGCGAGCGTTGCAGATCGTCGGCTAGCGCCGCCGATTTTTCTTCGGCATGGGCGCAGCGCTTGTCCCAGCGCGTGTGCGATGCGGTGTGCGAATGGAATTCAAAAACGCCTTCATCGCGCATGCGCAAGACCTCCGACCAGCGCATCATGGCTGCGTCCGCCCGGCCGGCGGCAACGACTTCCATGCATTGCCGGTGGTTGAGCGTCGACGGCGCGCCCGGCTCGCCGGCCAGGGCGCGCGCTTCGCCGTGCTCGCCGATCCAGTCAGTCACCAGAAAAATGACGGCATGCAGGCCCAGCCGGCGGAGTATCGGGTAGGCGTACACATAGTTGTCCAGATACCCATCGTCGAAGGTAATCAGCAGCGATTTGTCCGGCAACGGCTCGCCGCGTAAAAAGCTTTCCAACCCGGCGCAGCCGACGGTGTGATAACCGGAAGCGGCGAGATATTCCATCTGGGCGGCGAAATTTTCTGGCGATAGCGTCACCAGTCCAGGCTGCGGGCAGACGTGGTGATACATCAGGATGGGCAGGGCGCGCGCTGTCACGATCCGCGCCTCCCGTGCGGCGGCAGGGCGCGGCCGCAGATTTCGGCATAAAGGCGCTCGGTGGCCTCGAGCATGGCGGCGCGGCTGAAATGGCGATGAACGTGTGCGCGGCCGGCGGCGCCGAGCCGATGGGCGAAATCCGGGTCTGCGGCAAAGCGGCTGAGCCCGGCTGCGATGGCCTCGGTATCTTCCGGCGCGACAAGCAGCCCGGTCTTGCCGTCCTCGATCAGTTCGGGGACGCCGCCAACCCGCGTGGCAATGGTCGGTAGGCCGCAGCCCAGCCCTTGCGTGACGGCCTGCGGCACGCCTTCGGAGCGGGAGGTGAGCAGGGCGCAGTCTGCGGCGGCGAAAAGATCGGGCACGTCTTCCCGATAGCCAAGAAAGCGCACGGTGCCGGCAAGGCCGAGATCTTGCGCCAGCCGCTCCATGTCGCCGCGCATCGGCCCGTCGCCGGCGAGCAGCAGCACGGCCTGCGGCGTTGAGGCGTGGAATCTGGCGAAAGCGCGCAAGGCGACTTCGTGACGTTTGACAGACCGGATGATGCCGACCATCAAAATGACGAAGGCGGCATCGTCGACGCCCAGGTCGCGGCGGGTTTCGGCGCGCGTACGCTGGGCGACGAAGGTTTCAAAATCAATGCCGGTTGGAATGCTGACAACCTGCGCTTCCGGAAACCCGCAGTTGTCGATCAGGTTGCGACGCATCGTTTCGCCGCAACTGACGACGCGCTGCGCCATGAAATGCACGAAGTTGTACCAATGCCGATGCAAGGGCAGGTTCAAGTGCCGCGTGCGCACCAGATGCGCGCCGCCGAGGCGGGCGGCGAACGCCCCGACCCAACTGTCGATGCCGCTATGCGTGTTGACGATGTCGATGCGCTCGCGCCGGATAAGGCGCGAAAGCGGCAGAATCGAGCGCAGGTCGAATTTGCCGGAAAACGGCAGATCAATCGTTTCGATGCCGCACTTCCGCGCTTGCGCGGCCAGCTTTGCCTGTCGCCGGGTGGCCAGAATCAAGCGGTGCCCGCGTTCGGCCATGCCGGTCATTTCAGAGAGAATGCGGCGCTCCTGGCCGCCCCAGCCATCCGACCATTCGGTGTGCAGGATGGAGAAGGGCGCTGGCGGCTGTTTTTCCAAGGGGTTCGGCAGCATGTCCGTCATTGCCTTTGCAGGTGCCTGTGCAAGTCGTTGGCGCCGGTTTTTTCTGCCTCGTCGCGGCTGCGTTCTTCCTGCGCGTACTGGATCTGGTACAAATGCGCATACACACCGCTCCGGACGATGAGTTCGGCGTGCGTGCCGGTTTCGACGATGCGTCCATGCTGCATGACGACGATCCGGTCGGCATTTTCGATGGTCGACAGCCTGTGTGCGATGACCAGCGTGGTGCGCCCTTGCATGAGGGTATCCAGCGCGTCCTGCACGCGGCGTTCCGATTCCGAATCGAGTGCCGAGGTCGCTTCGTCAAGAATCAGGATCGGCGCATTTTTCAGGAGGGCGCGGGCAATCGCTAGCCGCTGCCGCTGCCCACCGGAGAGTTTGACGCCTTTTTCGCCCACCAGCGTGTCGAAACCTTGCGGCATCGTTTCGATGAATTCGAGCGCGTTCGCGGCTTTGGCGGCGGCGTATATTTCCTCACGGCTGGCGTTGCGACGCGCGCCGTAGGCGATATTGGCGGCGACGGTGTCGTTGAACAGGATGACCTCCTGGCTGACCAGCGCGATATGGCTGCGCAGGCTGTCGATGCGAATGTCGTTGATGTTCTCGCCGTCGACGCGTATCGCGCCCTGGCTGACCGGATAAAAGCGCGGCAGCAGATTGGCGATGGTCGTTTTGCCGCTGCCCGACGGGCCGACCAGCGCCACGCATTCACCGGGCTGCGTGGTGAAGCTCACCCCCTTGAGCGCCTCGTCCGTGGCGCCCGGATAGGTGAAATGCACCGAATCGAATTCGATTTTCCCTTGGATATTCTCCAGTTCGATCGTGCCCTGATCGAGTTCGGGCTGCTCATCGATCACGGTAAAAACGCTTTCGGCCGCGGCCAGCCCGCGCTGGATCGTCGCGTTGATGTCGGTAAGCCGCCTGAGCGGCGCCAGCAGCATCAGCATCGCCGTGATGAAGGAGACGAAACCGCCGACCGTCGTTTGGTCGTTGGCGGCCTGCCGCAAGGCGACAGCCATGATGATGGCCAGCGCCACGGCGGCGAAAAATTGCACGATGGGGCTTTGTGCGGCAGCGGCGATGGTGGCGCGCATTGCCAGCCGACGCTGTAGCTGTACCGTGCTGACAAACCGTTCGCGCTCGTAATCCTGCCCGCCGAAAATCTTGACGATTTTGTGCCCTTCGATCGACTCTTGCAGAACCTGCGTAATAACGCCTTGTGATTCCTGAATGCCGCGCGAGATGCGTCGCAGCCGCCCGCTGAAGGCGCGTACCGCAATGGCGATGAACGGGAAGGTAGCGATGGCGACCAGCGTCAGCTTCCAATTGAGATAGACCAGCCAGCACAGCAGGCCAAAAACCGACAAGCTGTCCTTGACCAGTGTGGTCAGCGCGCCGGTCGCCGCGCCGGTAACGCCGCTGACATCGTAAGTGACGCGCGACATAAGGCGTCCGGACGTATGATCGCTGAAATAATGGGCCGGCAACCTGATGATGCGCTCGAACATCGCCTCGCGCAGCTCGGAGACGACGTTGTTTGACACCCAGCTCATGGCGTAGTCGCCAACGAAGCCGAGCAAGGCGCGAATGATGAAAAAAACGAGGATGCCGAGCGGATAGAGCAGCCAGTCGAGGCGGCCGGTCGCGCCGGAAAAGCCGCGGTCGAGCAGGCTCTTCATGACTGCCGGAAACACCGGCTCGACAATCGAGGAAATCCCCATGCAGACAATTGCCGCGACGAAAGCAAACCAATAGGGGCGGACGTAGCCGAGCAGGCGGAGATAAAGGCGGCGGCTATCAAGCGGCGTAGCGGTGTCTGACATGTGGGAAACGAAGCGCAATCCAAACAATCGAGAAAATGGGGATGTCGATCAGCCGTAGCGACAAGGTTCGGCCGGGCGCCCCCGACAATTTGCACCTGCCCGCTCCGGTGCGAAGTCAGTCCCCGGCGCCTGCCTCGCCGATGCGGGCGCTGGCCCGGCCTGTGCCTGACGCTTCTGCCTGACATGGCTGCATCCTGCGGCGGATACGCGCGGATTATACCCGGCCGCGCCGATTTACGGCTGACCGCGCCGCCTTAAACCGGAAGCCTGTTACCGGATGCACGCTGCCATAAAGCGAAAAGGAAAATGGCATTTGCCGGTGACGGATGTTAGGCTTACCGCCTGAATCATTTTGGAGCGGATTTTTTGCCATGCAGCCCGTCACGCCCCCACGCACACCGCCGCTTAGCGTGGCGATCATCACCCAAGACGAGGCATCGAACATCGTGCCCTGTTTAGACAGCGTCGCCGGGCTGAGCGACGACATCGTCGCGCTCGATTCGGGCAGCGTCGATGGCACGCAGGCGCTGTGCGCGGCGCGCGGCGTGCGCGTGTATGAAGAAGCCTGGCGCGGTTTTGGCAAAACCAAGCAGCGCGCCGTCGAACTGGCCCGCCACGACTGGGTGCTGTGTCTGGACGCCGACGAGCGCCTGACGCCCGAACTGGCCACAAGCATCCGCCAGGCGCTTGCCGCGCCGCAGTTTTCCGCCTACCGCTTCGCCCGCGCCAACAAGTTCCTCGGCCGCTACCTGCGCCACGGTGAAGGCTATCCCGACTGGAACCTGCGCCTCTTCGACCGGCGGCGCGCCCGCTGGTCGGACGACGAAGTGCACGAAAAAGTCCTGTGCGATGAGCCCGTCGGCACCTTGGCCGGCGACCTGCTGCACGACTCGGCCGAATCGCTGGAAAACTACCTGAACAAGCAGAACCGTTACACCTCCCTGGGCGCAGGCATGGCCGACCCCGCGCAGGGCGTACCGGCGCTGCGGCTGGTCGTCTCGCCGCTCGTGCGCTTCGTCAAGTTCTATTTTTTGCGCGGCGGCTTCCGCGACGGGCTGCCGGGGCTGGTGCATATCGCCATCGGCTGCTTCAACAGCTTCATGAAATACGCCAAGATCGTCGAACGGCAACAGCGGATGCGGCGGGATTAAGGGATTACACGGATTCAGCGCCAGGCCGGCGACAACGGCGCATGGGCGCCTGCCTTGGGAAGCATCAGAAATGCTTGCACTTGCCGTAACGCTGGCCGGCATCCGCCGCGCTATCGAAAACCCCTTGATATTCAATGCCCTGTAGCCCTAGTGAATAGGGCGTTTGCGGGCAGGTGCCGCTGTAACCCGCGTAAACATTGGGCTACAGGGCAGGGGGCGCTAGGATGCCCTATTCATGCGGGTTTTGGAGGCGTATGGCTGGAAACCCGCTATTCATAAGCCTTTCAGGGCGCCCTTCGCGGAAAGGCCGTAAATACAAGGGCTTCCGGGCAGCACCGCTTGCAAAGCCGACCAGAAGAGCGCAGCCGAAACATCTGAACAGCCCCGGCCGCTATGCCTGAACGGTGCGGGTTCGGCGCGCCTGTGCCCATCCGCCTGCTCGCCGGTCGCTTTCTCTCCCTGATGGAGAAAGCTGGGATGGGAGAAAGGCTAGGATGCTGGGAAGGCTGGGATGCGGTGAAAGGTCGGGATGCGAGAGAAGAACAGGATGGGAGAAGGTCGGGGCAGCTTGAATTACCCGCTGCGTCTGGTCATCCCCTCCATCCTCACACTGCCTTCTCCACCCCGCGGGAGCGGGAACATTCGCCCGCCTTTCGTTGATTGCAATTCGAAAAACGCCCTGCTCGCAAGCCCGTGTATTTAGGGCGTTTGCGGGCAGCCGCCGCGGTAACCCGCGTAAACACTGGGCTGCGGGGCAGGGGGCGCTGGAATGCCCTATTCATGCGGGTCTTGGAGGGGTATGGCTGGAAACGCGCTATTCACAGTCCTTTCAGGGCATCCCTCGCGGAAAGACCGTAAATACGCGGGCTTCCGGGCAGCGCTGGCGGCCAAGTCCATCGGGAGCGGAGCGGTCGGAGCGCCTGCGCCGCTGCTCAGTAGAGGCTCGCTTCGCCTTCCGGGCGCGTTTTGAAGCGGCGGTGCACCCAGTAGTATTGCTCGGGCATGGTGCGGATTTGCGCTTCGATCATCTGGTTCATGCGCTGCGTGTCGGCTTCGACGTCGTTGCTGGGGAAGTCCGGCCAGGGGTCGCCGATTTCGAGGACGTAGCCCTGGTTGCCGGGCAGGCGGCGGGTGATCGTAAAAAGCACGAGCGCTTTGGCGGCGCGCGCCAGGCGGGAGAGGCCGGTAATCGTGGCGGTCTGGATGCCGAAGAAGGGGACAAAAATCGAGTCGCGGCGGCCAAAGTCCATGTCCGGCAAGTAGTAAAACGGCCGTCCGGCGCGCATGGCTTTGATGGTGGCCAGCGCGCCGTCCTGCCGGGAAAGCAACATCTGGTCGCGGAAGCGTTTGCGGCCGCGGTAGAGCAGCGCGTCGAAGACGGGATTTTTTTGCGCGGAGTAGATGCTCAGCGCGTCAAAGCGCATGGCGAGCGCGACGCCGCCGGCGTCCAGGCCGACGAAGTGCGGCGCCAGCATGATGACGGGCTGGCCGGCATCGAGCAGGGCGCGGATTTTTTCCTCGCCGTCGACGCGGATCAGCCGGTTTAGGCGTGCGGGGCGGCTCCACCAGAGCAGGCTGCGCTCGAACAGGCTTTGACCGAGCACGCGGAAATGCGCTTTGACAAGCGCTTTTCTGGCGGTATCGTCGAGTTCGGGGAAACACAGCGCCAGATTGGTTTGCGCGATGTGCCGCCGTTGTGCGCCGAGCAGGAAAAAGAGCCGGCCTACGCCGCTGCCCATGGCCGCCAGCAGCGGCTGCGGCAGGAAGTGCAGCAGCCAAAGCAGGGTGACGGCAAGCTGGCTCAGAAGTCGTTTAAGCATGGTTGCTGGAAGGTTTGTTTTCTGGATTCCGGACGGTGTTTCAATTGGCACGGAAGGCGGCCTGAATGGCCGGAAGCGGCGCACAATTTTATAATGATCGAAACCGGTACCGTTTTCAATGGAGAAATCAAGCCATGAAGTCCCAGGAGGTCTTGAGTTATTTGCAGGAAAACCCGCAGTTTTTTGAGGAACATGCCGAACTGCTGTCGCATATTCCTATTCCGCATCCGCATGGCGGACGGATGATTTCCATCACCGAACGGCAGATGGTGAGCCTGCGCGAAAAGAACCGCAAACTGGAAAATAAACTGGGCGAATTGCTGCGCTTCGGTGAGGATAATGACGCGCTCAGCGACAAGGTGCATCGACTGGCGGTGGCGATGATTTCGGCGGCGACGCTGCAAGCGGTGCTGCATTCGCTTAATTTTTATCTGCGCGATGATTTTGGCGTGCCGTATTTTGCCTTGTGCTTTTGGGAGCGTCCCGACGCCATTGCCGAAGTGCCGGACTTTGTCGGGGTTAATCGCGCGCTGCGGTCGTTTGCCGAGACGCTGACACAGCCTTATTGCGGCGCGGCGCCCGCGCATGATGCGGCGGCGTGGTTTGGCGAAAAGGCACCGGAAGTTCGCTCGCAGGCATTGATTACGCTGCGTTCGGGCGGTGGCGCGATCGCCTTGCTGGCGCTTGGCAGTAAAGAGGGCGACCATTTTTACGAAGATATGGGAACGCTCTATCTCGAACGGATTGGCGAAATGCTCTCGGCAGCGCTGGTTCGTGTGCAGCGCTTTGTCTAGAGGGGCGGCCACGGCAGACGAAGCAGCCGCAGGCAAGACTGTGACCACATCCGACGCCGGCACGAATACGAGTCGCCCGGATAAAGCCAGCGGGGAGAGGCTGGTCGAGGCCTATCTCGATGAATTGGCGCAGCAGCGCCGGCAGTCGCCGCTGACGGTGGCCAGCTATCGGCGCGACCTGGAGGTGTTGTCTCGCCTGCATGCCGATCTTGTCCAATCATCGGGCGGTTTGCCGACCTTGCAGGCGCATCATATCCGGCGCTTTGCGGTGCAGCTGCACGCTCGCGGACTGTCCGGCCGCTCGCTGGCGCGCACCCTGTCGGCCTGGCGCGGCTTCTATCGCTGGCTGGGGCGGCGCGGCGAGATTTCCGCCAATCCGGTCGATGGCGTGCGTGCGCCAAAAAGCGACAGGGGGTTGCCCAAGGCGTTGTCGACGGACGAGGCAAGCCGATTATTGGCGCGCAAGGTCGATACGCTGCTGGAAATCCGTGATCAGGCGATGTTTGAGTTGTGCTATTCATCCGGTTTGCGCCTCTCCGAGTTGGCGGCGCTGGATATGGACGGGGTGCCCGATCTGTTGGCGGGAGAAGTCCGGGTGCTGGGCAAACGTCGCAAGGAGCGGCTGGTGCCGGTCGGGCGTTTTGCGCGCGAGGCGGTGAGCCGCTGGGTGCAGCAGCGCAGCCAGTTGGCGCGCCCCGGAGAAACGGCTTTGTTCGTCAGCCGGCGCGGCGGGCGTATCAGCATGCGGATGATCGAGATTTGCCTGCAACGCCTGGCAGTCAAACAGGGAATGCCGGTCGGTGTGCATCCGCATATGTTGCGGCATTCCTTTGCAACGCATATTTTGCAGTCTTCGGGCGACTTGCGCGCCGTGCAGGAGATGCTCGGCCACGCCAGTATTGCCTCGACGCAGGTGTACACGCATCTTGATTTTCAGTATCTCTCCAGGGTCTACGATGACACACATCCGCGCGCTAAACGGGATGGCGTGAGGGGTGAAATGCAGGATAAAGCGCAGGATGCGGCGCAAGACGGTCAACGGGGCGCCAAACAGTGCGGCGCGCAAGATGATAGCGGTGCAAAATTCAATTTGCCCTGATGGCGGGCTTATGCTAAAAATAAAGCCGCGATTGCTCTGCCTTGAGGGGCCCGGGCTGTAGGGGCCAGGCTGTACAACACAAGAACTTTCGACGGAATTATGATTTTTTCCCTTTTCAAGAAGTCATCAAAAACAACAGCTTCGGAAGCTGCCACTCAGAACGGGGAAGCGCAAAATCCGGATGCTGACAATGCGGATGTAGAAAATTCCCGTTTTTCGGATTTTTCTCCCAATGAAAGCCAGGGAAGCATCATTGTCGAAGAAGATAGCTCCCATGCCGATGCGGATGCCGAAGAGGCGGCGATGCTGTACGCCAACCGCCAGAACGACGAGGCGCGAAGCGTACTGGAAGAGGCTGTTAGGCATCGTAAACGTGAAGCTGGCGAATGGCTGTGGCGAATGCTGTTCGATCTGTACCGGATTATTGGCGACCACAAGGCGTTTGACGCGATGGGCATCGAATATGCGAAAGCCTTTGAAAAATCGCCTCCGGTCTGGCATGGAGAAACCGACAGCCAGTCGAAGTCATCGGCGCTTGTCGGCGGCATGAACTTCAACGGCGATCTGGTGGGATCAAACAAACCTGCATTCGCATCGATCCGTCAGACGCTGGAAAAAAGGAAGCGTCTGCGTATCGATTTTTCGCGGACGCGACAGGCTGATGCGGCAGGTTGCGCCAGCCTGCTGGCACTGATCCAGGAAGCCCGGCAGAAGCAGAAAGAAATCGATTTACTGGGTGTGGATCCGTTGGCGAACCTCTTGCAGGCGCGGCTTGTTCCCGGCGAAGCGAAAGAGCAGGAATCCTGGCTTTTGTTTCTTGAGCTATGCCAGCGGCAGGGAAAACAGGAGCTCTTTGAAAATACGGCAATCGACTACGCCGTAACCTTTGAGTTGTCGCCGCCTTCATGGGACGAAACGCGCGTTGCAGCGTCCAGGCGCCCCGCAGAGACTGCCGAGGACGAGGATAAAAATGTCGAGCAGGAAACGCCGACCAATGCCTATGTGCTGGAAGGCGATGTGCGCGGCGTGCGTTTTGACGACTTCGGCGAATTTGCCGAGGCGCATGAGAATATTGTGATCGACTGTACCCGCCTGGTCTGCATGGATTTTGTCAGCGCCGGCGTGCTGGCGAATATCTTGGCGGGACTCAAGCGCCAGGGGAGGCCGGTCGTGCTGTATCAGCCTAACTATATGGTTGCCGGCCTGTTCCGCGTGCTTGGCCTGAATGCCTCGGCGCGAATGATTTTGCCTAAACCCTGACTGATTTCGAGCCTGTCATGGAGCAGTATCACGGTACGACGATTCTTTCCGTGCGCCGCGGCAACCAGGTTGCCATGGGCGGCGACGGCCAGGTGACGCTGGGAAATATCGTTATCAAAGCGAGTGCGCGCAAGGTGCGCAGAATTTATCAGGAGCGCATTCTCGCTGGATTCGCTGGCGGTACGGCCGATGCTTTTACCCTGTTTGAACGCTTCGAGGCCAAGCTGGATAAGCATCAGGGGAACCTGTTGCGTTCGGCCGTCGAGCTGGCTAAGGACTGGCGCAGTGATCGCGCCTTGCGCCGTCTGGAAGCGATGCTGGCCGTCGCCGACCGCGAGCATTCTCTGATCATTACCGGCAATGGCGATGTGCTGGAGCCGGAGTACGGCATTGTCGCCATCGGTTCGGGCGGCGCATATGCCCAGTCGGCCGCGCGAGCGCTGATCGAGAATACTGATTTTGCGCCTGTCGAAGTCGTGCGCAGATCGCTGGAGATCGCCGGCGATCTGTGTATCTACACGAATCGGAATTTCACCATCGAAGCGCTGGATTGAGCCGTGCCCATCATTGACACGGCACCTTCTCTGGCGTTGGCATTCGCTTGCTCCGGTATTCGTATTGCGCAGGGCTTCGTTCATTTTCAACCCTTTTGTTTTGTTGATTGCTGTCTATGCCAAACACCATGCAGATGACGCCCCAGGAAATCGTTCACGAACTCGATAAACACATCGTCGGGCAGGATCAAGCCAAGAAGGCTGTCGCCATTGCCTTGCGCAACCGCTGGCGGCGCGCACAGGTGGCCGAGCCGCTGCGTCAGGAAATTACACCCAAAAATATTTTAATGATTGGGCCGACGGGCGTTGGTAAAACGGAAATTGCACGGCGCCTGGCGCGGCTGGCTAATGCTCCGTTCATCAAGGTCGAGGCGACGAAGTTTACCGAGGTCGGTTATGTCGGACGCGATGTCGAGACGATCATCCGTGATCTGGCGGAGATTGCCGTCAAGAGCGGGCGTGAACAGGCGATGAAGGCTGTGCGTGTGCGCGCCGAGGATGCGGCCGAGGATCGCATCCTGGATGTCTTGCTGCCGCCGGCGCGCGGCGGCGTTGTCGGTGACGGCGCGGTGGATGATGAGAACGCAACGCGCCAGAAATTTCGCAAACGTTTGCGGGAAGGCGCACTCGACGATAAGGAAATCGAGATCGAAGTGGATGGCCCGTCCATACAAGCGGAGATTTTTGCGCCGCCGGGCATGGAAGAGTTGACTTCGCAGATTCAGGGCATGTTTCAAAACATGGGTAGCGGGCGCAAGAAAACGCGTAAGTTGCGTATTGCTGAAGCGCGTAAGCTGCTGGTTGACGAAGAGGCCGCCAAGCTGGTCAATGATGAGGAAGTCAAGCTGGCTGCTGTCAGTAATGTCGAACAGAACGGCATTGTCTTTCTCGACGAGATCGACAAGATCGCGTCGCGCAGTGAAGTGGGTGGCGCCGATGTTTCCAGGCAGGGCGTGCAGCGGGATTTGCTGCCTCTGGTCGAAGGGACGACAGTATCGACTAAATACGGCATGATCCGTACCGATCACATTCTGTTTATCGCCAGCGGTGCCTTCCATTTGTCCAAACCTTCGGATCTGATTCCGGAACTTCAGGGGCGCTTTCCTATCCGGGTGGAGCTGGAATCACTGTCGGTCGGCGATTTCGAGCGTATCCTGACACAGACCGACGCCTGCCTGACCATGCAGTATCAGGCTTTGATGGCGACTGAAGGGCTGGCGCTGGAATTTATACCGGATGGCATCCGACGTATGGCCGAAGTGGCTTGGTCGGTTAATGAGCGGACGGAAAATATTGGCGCGCGTCGTTTGTATACGGTCATCGAACGGCTTCTGGAAGAGGTGTCGTTTTCTGCGGGCAATGCCGGGCAGGCAAAAAATGTTCGCATCGATGCAGCGTATGTCGATGCGCGCCTTGCGGATTTGTCGCAGAATGAGGATTTGTCCCGCTACGTGCTCTGAGCCGGCTGATCGACCCGGTGAGCATTCTGGGCCGCTATTGGGGCGTATGGCAGATCTTACGGTGAAGCGGCCTGACGCCCTCTGCTAAGGCAGGTAAGCAGGGCAGAAATGGATTGCCGAGCAGGCAGACAGCGCGCATCCGTGCATCATAATCAGCTTGCGAAACGGCTATAGGGTTTATACTATTCGCCGAGATGGTATTTTTTTGGAGCTGATTCTGTGAGTTCTTCTGATGATCTGATCAAGAGTATTCGCAACGGCGAACTGGATAAAGTGCGCGCCCTGCTGAATGCCGGCGTTCCCGTTGATATCGACGGCAGCCATGGCCAGCCGGGACTGCCGATAGCGATGGCCTGTTTTCTTGGGCATGTGGCTATCGTCAAAGCGCTTGTTCAACATGGCGCCAAGGTGAATCTGGCCGACAACAGCATTTCGACATCTCCGCTATCTATGGCGCTGCGGGGCAATAAACGGGATGTTGTCAGGCTTCTGATCGAACTTGGCGTAAAAGTGCCGGAGAGTATGCAAGGTAGCCTGAATGCCGAAGAGCTGGCACTCCTCCGACAAAGGGAAAAACTGACACCGAATGTAGAGACGCGTGGCCGCAGCGGCAGCTCGGCTATTGAAGAAATTGATATGGTGGGTTGCTACGGTACGGACACGGGCACGTTGGAGGCGGATGTGATGCGCATGGCCCGTGAAATGGCCGCCAAGAAAAAGTTGCGCTGAACCGCTAAACAGTACATGGCGTAGACCGGTCTAATCGTAGTTATCAATCGTTTCCGTTCGCTGACCATGAAAAAGCCCCGCTTTGTGCGGGGCTTTTTGGTGCGCTGATGAATGCTTGACGCGCATCAGCAGATCGTGCGGAATCAGCAATAATCGGCCCAGTTGATGCCGCGCATATCGCCGGTTTTCTCGAACTGACGATGCATGCCGTAGGCCATGCTGAGCGAGAACGGCTGATGGTTGATCTTCTTGATGCGTCCCATGTAGTCGCGCAGCTGATCCTTGAAGTCGGGATGTACGCAGTTGTTGATGATCAGCTCGGCACGTTGCAGCGGATCCTTACCGCGCAGGTCGGCCACGCCTTGATCAGTGACGACGACAGAGACTGAGTGCTCGCTGTGATCCAGGTGTGAGACGAATGGAACGACGGCTGAGATCTTGCCGCCTTTGGCGGTTGACGGGCACGAGAAGATCGAGACATAGGCCGCGCGTGTGAAGTCGCCCGAGCCACCGATACCGTTCATCATCGTCTTGCCCATTACGTGCGTAGAGTTGACGTTACCTGCAAGGTCGAATTCGATAGCCGTGTTCATTGAGACGACGCCGATGCGGCGGACAATTTCCGGATTGTTGGAAATTTCCTGCGGGCGCAGCAGAATGTGGCGCTTGTAAAAATCCAGGTCGTCAATGACTTTCTTCATCGCTTCATGGCTGAGCGTCAGCGCAGTCGTCGAGGCGAACGAGCAACGGCCGGCTTCGATCAGCGGGATGACGGAATCCTGCAGCACTTCGGTGTACATCTGGAAGGTCGGAATATCCTTGCTCTTACCGATGGCAGCGAGTACGGCATTGGCGATGTTGCCGACGCCCGATTGCAACGGCAGGAAAGATTTTGGAATACGGCCGGCTTTCATTTCACCAACCAGGAAGTCGGCAACGTTCTGGCCGATTCTGTCGGTTTCCGGCGTGGAAGGATCGAAGCCGCCGGTTTCATCCTGCTGGTTGTTCAGCACAACAGCAACGATTTTTTTCGGATCCACGACGCAGATCGGCGAGCCAACCCGGTCGGACGCCGAGTAGATCGGGATTTCGCGGCGGAAGGGCGGATCCTGCGGTTCGAGAATGTCGTGCAAGCCGAGCAGCGTGGCTGGGTGCGCGGAGTTAAGTTCGAGGATGATTTTTTCCGCATGTGCCAGATAGGTCGGCGCTGCACCGACCGAGGTCGTCAGGACAACGCCGCCGCCCGCGAGGATGTCGCACACTTCGACGACGGCCCAGTCGATCTTGCCCAGCGCGCCGTAGCGTACGGTCTGCGGCAATACGGAAAGGTGCATATCGACGTAATGGACATCTCCGGCATTGATTTGTTTGCGCAGGTTGGGGTTGCCCATGTAGGGCGTACGGAAGAGCGTGGCTTCGGCTTCGGCGAGCGCGCCGTCGAGCGACTTGCCGGTCGATGCGCCCGTCAGGACGCTGATTTTGAAGGGACGCCCCGCGTCGTGTTCACGCTTGGCTTTTTGCGCCAGTGCGGCAGGAACGGCTTTGGCGGCGCCCGCCGGCGTAAAGCCGCTAAAACCGATTTTTTGACCATCCTTGATTAATTCAGCCGCTTCTTCGGCAGTGAGAATCGGGAAAGGTAGTGCCATTTCGAAAACTCCTTTTTTAGATAGACAGTTAGTCAGACAGGCTGAAAGGAAATGTGCAACCAGGAAATAGTAGCGCATGGGGAAGATGCCGCGGTTGCGGCTTTCCACATAATTTGCCCGATTCACGCATCGGCGAAGGTTGCCGTGAAAGCGGTGCCGAGCGGATTGTCTATCTAGCGCGCTTTGGTGTCGATCAATAGCGTGACCGGTCCGTCGTTGATCAAGGAAACCTGCATGTTGGCGCCGAAGATGCCCGCCTGGATCGGGCGTCCCAGCTCGATTTCCAGGCAATGCAGGAAATATTCGAATTGCGGCTGCGCTACTTCCGGCCTCGCGGCACGGTTCCAGGAAGGGCGATTGCCTTTTTTGACCGAAGCGAACAGAGTGAATTGACTGACTGCCAGAATTTCGCCGCCGACATCGCGCACGCTGCGATTCATAACGCCGGCTTCGTCATCAAAAATGCGCAGACCGGTGAGTTTGGCCGAAAGCCAACGGGCGTCTTCTTCGCCGTCACCCTCTTCACAGCCGACGAGTACCAGTAGCCCTTGTCCAATGCGGCCCACGGTGCTGCCGAAGGCATCAACCTGCGCCTCGCGTACCCGCTGCACGACGGTTCTCATGGCGCCGCCTGTTCGGGTGGGAGCGCGTCGGAGTTCTTGGCTAGCCAATGTATGGCGTATACCTGAACTTCCGGCTGCAGGGTGACGTGTCCGATGCCGGCATGAAGCAGCGTGTGCTGCGCCTCGGCCAGCGTTTCCGCCCAGGTATCGAGCGAGTTGACCACCAGGTGTGCGGACAAGGCGATGCGGTTCGACGACAGGGTCCAGATATGCAGATCATGTACAGAGAGGACGCCGGGTACGGTCGCCAGCATATGGCCGATCTTTTCAACGGAAAGATGTTCCGGGACGCCTTCCAGCAAAGCCTGGACAATTTCACGTAGCAGGCGCAGGCTGGAGAAGAGGATCAGGCCGCAAATCAGCAGGGAAAGCAGCGGGTCGATCTGCATCCAGCCGACCCACCAAATCACCGCGCCGGCGACGAGCGCCGCGACTGAACCAAGCAGATCGCCCAGTACATGCAACAATGCGCCGCGTGTATTCATTGTCTGTTCGCCGTGCATCAGCAGCGCGGCAGCACCGATATTTACAAACAGGCCGACGATGGCAACCAGCGTCACCGTTTCGCCGTGAATCATCGTTGGCTCGAGCAGCCGGCGCACGGCGGCGACTGCGATGCCGACGACGATCAAGGCCATGAAAAGAACGTTACCCAGTGCTGCCAAAGTCTCGACGCGCCCCAGTCCATAGGTATGCTGGCGCGAGGGGGGACGTTGTGCCAGTTTGGCGGCGACGGCGGCCAATCCCAGCGAAGCGCTGTCGGTCAGCATGTGGCCGGCATCGCCCAGCAGCGCGAGTGAACCAGACCACAGACCGGCAAATGCTTCGACGCCGGCAAAACCCAGCGTCAATGCCAAGGCTGCGATCAGGCGTGGGCCGGCATCCACGCCATGATGATGGTGGTGATGCGCATGCCCGCCAACGTGAGAATGATGATGTGCATCGCTCATAATAAAGCCATTATAGCCCCATGCGCTGAGCGTTAGCTTGGCATACTGGGCTTAGGCTGCCTATCGATGAACAGACACTCGTTTGAGCATCATGTCGGTGTCGACCTCTGCGGTGATTTCGCCTGCCGTTTGGGGAGGGTGATACCATTGCGCACGTATTTTTAAGGACGGCGCGATCATCATCGTTGGCCGGTGGCAGTGAACTCGGAAGATTGTCAGGTCATCATGTCTGCGCAGCAGGAATCTAAAGGTTCAATTCAGGTGATCGAGCGGATGATGTCTCTGCTTGATGCGCTTTCGGAGAATAGTGAGCCGGCGACACTGAAGGTGCTGGCACAGCGTACGGGATTACATCCGTCGACGGCGCATCGCATCCTCGGCGTTATGTGCCACACGCGGTTGGTCAGACGCCATGGAAATGGGGCGTATACGCTGGGCATGCGCTTGCTCGAATTGGGCAGTATCGTCAAGTCGCGTATTGAGATCGGGGCGATTGCACGGCCGTTCATGCAAGCGCTGCACAAAGAGATCGGCGAAGTCATTAATCTCGCCATCCGCGACCGGGATGAAGTGGTGTATGTCGAGCGCACGTCGGGCGGGCAGTCGCTGGTGCGCGTCGTCTATCTGGTCGGGTCGCGCGCGCCGCTGCATCTGACGTCGCTCGGCAAACTGTTTCTGGCGGCCGATACGCCGGAAGAAGTGCATGCTTATGCCGAACGCACGGGGTTACCCGGCAAGACGTTCTACTCGCTGACCCATCTCGAAGCGCTGGAAAACGATCTCGATAAAGTGCGCAGCACCGGCATTGCTTACGATGTCGAGGAAGCGGAAATCGGCTTGCGTTGCATTGCCACGCCGATTTTCGATAGCGAAGGTGAAATTGCCGCCGGTCTGTCGATTTCGGCGCCCACAGACCGTCAGCGGTATGACTGGGAGCTTGAGCTCAAGCGGACGGCGGATGCGATTTCATATGCGATCGGCTATCGTCCGCGGACACCGGCCTAACTAGCTAGCGTTGCCGGATGCGGCGAGGGCGCGTGCCGTGTCACGTTGTTGTGTGTATTCCATCCAGCGCTTGATGCGGTTCGCATCGCCGACGCGCGTCAGCTTGCCTGCCGAATCGAGTAAAACGATGACGACGGGCTTGTCGGTCAGCCAGGCCTGCATGACCAGGCAGCGGCCGGCTTCGTGGATATAGCCCGTTTTCGATAGCCCGACCGCCCAGTCGGAATGGCTGACCAGCGGGTTGGTGTTACGGAATGTCAGTGACTGCCCGCTGATGTCGATAGATGCCTCGGCTGTTGTCGACCATGCGCGGATCAGCGGGTAGCGATAAGCGGCTGCGACCATGCGTGCCAAATCGTGTGCCGTGGATACATTGGCGCTGCTCAGTCCGGTGGGATCGTCAAAGCGTGTGTTGTACATGCCCAGGGCGTTTGCCTTGGCGTTCATCGCCGTAATGAACGCCGGCATACCGCCCGGATAATGTCTGGCCAGGGCATGCGCCGCACGGTTTTCGGAGGACATCAGTGCCAGTAGCAATGCCGTTTCGCGGCTGATCGACAGTCCGACCGGCAGACGGGAACGGCTGCCGCGTAGAGAGTCGATATCGTCTTCGCCGATTGAAATCATGGCTTGTAAATCGGGTGCGCTATCCAGCACGACCATGGCAGTCATCAGCTTGGTGATCGAGGCGATTGGTGTAATTTCGCTGGCATTCTTTTGAAAAAGCGCATTGCCTGTTTTCTGATCAAAAACCAGCGCCGATGCGGAATTCACGGCAAGATGCTGGGAAACCTGCCATTGCTCGGCCGCTTGTGCCAGTGGGCGGTGCGGGAAACGGGATTTCACGACGCGCTTTGCCGAGCGGGAGAATTTCTCCGCATGTTTTGCCAGGCGCGCCTGTGATTTTGTCATGGACTTGGCGGAACGAGAGGGCGCTGCAGTTTTGGCCTGTTTCGTCGTGGACGTCCGGCCTTTCGCTAACGTTTTTTCTGCCTGCTTGGCGGGGAGCGCTGCGTTTCGGGCGGGCGCTTTACGTACCGATACCGTGAGATTAGCCGGTTGCTTATTTGCCTGTTTGGTATGTGGTGCAGATGATCCCTTGATTTTTTGCGCGATGGGACGCTGTTTGCTCTTATTTGCGGGCGCGGCGGCCACCAAGGTCGCGCCGCTGTACATCAGAATGATGGACAGTAGGGTGGGTCCCAGCTTTGAGCGCACGATGCCTTCTCCTTCCTAGCGCAAAATCCTATAAATTCGGAGTATTTTTAGAAAATACTAAAAATATTAAAAAACATGGGGCTATGAGTGTTAGCTAATATAAAGCATTAAATAAAAAATGCAACTTCTTTCTGTGCGGAAATTAAAAAATCTTTTGGACGCCAAGGTGCACAGCATTGGTCGATAAAGGGAATTCGATGTGATAGCATGGCATCGAATCAGGAAATAATTGATTTCCCAGCATGGTTTGCTACCCGTAGCAGTGGGTGTTTGCTGTGAAATCTGCGCGATTTTACAGTTTTTGTAGTAATTGATTCATTTGTATCACCGGTGTTGTTTGACTGCTTCCATCAGGCATGGAAGATCAAGATCGTTTTTGCCGGCTGAAAGGATTGTGTTTCTGAAAGATTGCATGTTCGTTTTTCATTTAATCCTGTAGAAGAGAGAGTGCCACTATGAATCAGACTGTTGCAATCAATGCCCCTGAATATGTCAAACATGAGGGACTCAAAAAATGGGTCGCCGAAATCGCTGCCCTGACGACGCCTGAACGTGTTGTGTGGGTCGACGGGTCTCAGGAAGAATATGATCGCCTGTGCCAGGAACTGGTTGATGCCGGCACCTTCGTCAAACTGAAAAAGCGCAAAAATTCTTTTTTGGCGTGTTCTGATCCTTCGGATGTTGCACGTGTCGAAGATCGAACATTTATTTGTTCTGAAAAACAGGAAGACGCTGGCCCGACCAATAACTGGGAAGATCCAAAAAAGATGCGCGAAACCCTGAATGGCCTGTTCAAGGGCTGCATGAAGGGGCGCACTATGTATGTGATTCCGTTCTCGATGGGGCCTCTCGGTTCGCCGATTGCCCAGATCGGCTTCGAGATTACCGACTCGGCTTACGTTGTCGTCAATATGCGCATCATGACGCGCATGGGCAAGGATATTTTTCCGATTCTCGGAACGGATGGTGAGTTTGTACCGTGCGTACATTCGATCGGCGCCCCGAAAGCGCCGGGTCAGAAGGATCCGAGGTGGCCGTGCAACCCGACGACCAAGTACATCGTTCACTATCCCGAAACCCGTGAAATCTGGTCATACGGCTCAGGCTATGGCGGCAATGCGCTGCTCGGCAAAAAATGCCTTGCCCTGCGCATCGCTTCCTCGATGGCGCGCAAGGATGGCTGGCTGGCCGAGCATATGCTGATTCTCGGCGTCGAGTCGCCCGAAGGCAAGAAGCATTATGTGGCAGCGGCCTTCCCCTCGGCCTGCGGCAAGACCAACTTTGCCATGCTGATTCCGCCGGCTGGGCTGAAGGGCTGGAAGATCACCACGATTGGCGACGACATCGCCTGGATCAAGCCGCGTAAGGACAAGGACGGCGTGACCCGCTTTTACGCCATCAATCCGGAAGCCGGCTTCTTTGGCGTTGCGCCCGGTACCAACGACAAGACCAATCACAACGCCATGGCTTCGCTAGCCGAAAATACCATCTTCACCAACGTCGCGCTGACCGATGACGGCGATGTCTGGTGGGAAGGCATGGGGCCGGCGCCGGCACACGCCATCGACTGGCAAGGCAATGATTGGACGCCGGAAATTGCCAAGGAGAAAGGCACCAAGGCCGCCCATCCGAACTCGCGCTTTACTGCGCCGGCCTCGCAATGTCCATGTATCGACAAGGACTGGTCGAATGGCGACGGCGTGCCGATTTCGGCCTTCATCTTTGGCGGTCGCCGTGCTTCGACCGTGCCGCTGGTTTGTCAAAGCGCTGACTGGGACCACGGCGTTTATATCGCTGCGACGCTGGGTTCAGAAACAACAGCCGCTGCTTTTGGCGCGCAAGGCGTTGTTCGCCGCGATCCGTTCGCCATGCTGCCCTTCTGCGGCTACCACATGGCGGATTACTATAACCACTGGTTGCAGATGGGCTCGGTCACGACGAAACAGGTGCCGATCTTTATGGTCAACTGGTTCCGCACCGATGAAAAAGGCAATTTCGCCTGGCCGGGCTTTGGTGATAATGCGCGTGTCCTCAAATGGATCATTGAGCGTTGCGAAGGCAAGGTCGGCGGTGTCGAGTCTGTGCTTGGCACGATGCCCAACTATGAAGATATCGACTGGACGGGACTGGATTTTTCGAAGGAGCAGTTCAACAACGTCACCAAGCTCGACAAAGAAACCTGGTTATCTGAACTCGCGGGCGTCAAGGAATGGTTCGCCAAGATGGGGTCCAAGCTGCCTGCCAAGCTCGCAGTGATCCGCGATGCCTTCGAAACGAAGTTTAAAAACTCTTAAAGTATTTTTTGTTCTGCCTAAAAAGCCGCCTGTAGGCGGCTTTTTTATTTCAGAAGATTTTTCTTAAAAGAAGGCTATTGTGCGCCGCTGATGCGTTACCGGGGGTGGGACAAAGCGATGCTCAGCGAATGCCCTCCCGCCGGCATTATTCAGTTTTTCCGGATGCGCTACTGATCAGCAGGCCTTTGAGTACTGGCGAAACAAACTCACGGCGGGCCAGAACGTAAACGATGATAAATGTCGAGATAATGAACGCGGTGGCCGAGACCATCCAGGACATGACGGCCATACCAAAATAATAGGCGCGCAGTCCTCGGTTGAAATCGTTGCCAGCGCAAGTATTGACGGCGGCAAATTTCAGGGAGAAATGCTCGATTTCTTCCTCGCTTGGCATTTGCGGTACCGAGCCGAGCGTAATCAGCAGCAGGTTGAACTGGCGTAGCGCCCAAGTAAATTTGAAATAGGCCAGAACGAATATGCCGAACAGGATCAATAACTTTAATTCCGCCACCTCACGCGAAGGGGCGCGCGCAAAAGGCAGCTCCGAGGCCATGGCAATGAGTTGGTCGAGGGCACCGAGTGCGGCGAACAAGGCGCCGATGATATAGATCGAGGTATTGGCGTAGTAGGAAATACTCTGCAGCAGGTTGCCGATCAGCGAACTGTCGATGATGCGCTGTTCCCGCTGCACCATTGCTCTTCCCCAGGCAAGGCGCAGTTTGTTGGCTTCCCCGTGCAGGGTCGCATAACCCAGCCAGCCGTAGCTGATAATCAGTTCGATACCGATCCAGCAAACTAAAAACCATGCCAGACCAATCCAGTCGAGTAGGGAAAACTTTGCCAGTAATTCAGCAACAACTTTGATGTTCTCCATATTCTAAGAAATATCTAATTTATGGTTTTCCTGGGAGTTGGCGGGAATCATCATGATTGAGTCTGTTTCGTGATTTCGTCGTGTTGATTGGTCTGTATTTATGTGTGCTTTAGAGGTTTATCGTGTCTGGCGAAGCGCCAGAGAATCGCCGGCCGACAACATATAGTGAACCCTAGAAATTCGGCAAATGCTTCGCCTTGAATACTGCCTAAGAATGCTGACATTCGCTGGATTGTAGGTACGAAGCGGTCAAGATGGATCTGTCGGAATGCTCCGTGCGTCCCTGATAAAAAAGGCTTGCTGACCGCAAGCCCTTTTTGTATTTCCTGATTCTGGTGTCGCTTATTTTTTCTTCTTTCCTTTAGCTGCAACCGTTGCTTTGAAGGTTGCGCCTGGCGTGAATTTTGGAATAACCGTAGCAGGAATTTTGAGTTTCTCACCGGTCCTCGGGTTCTTGCCATCGCGTGCGGCACGTGCGGTGGATTTAAAGGTGCCGAACCCGACAAGGCTGACGCTATCGCCTTTGGCAACAGCCTGCACAATCGTCTGAATCACGGCATCCAGTGCCTGACCGGAAGCCGCTTTGGATAGCTCGCTTTTAGCGGCGATTGCATCAATCAATTCAGATTTGTTCATAGTATCTCCTATTGATGATTGGTGAGAGTCCGATAGGACCTCTGGCGCGATTCTGGCATTTTATATGTCCGATGGAAAGGGCATATCCCGGGATTTTTCAGGAAAAAATGTAAAAGTGGCGCATTTCTATGGCTTTTCGGAGGTATTTCCTTTTTGCCGGCGTGTCAGCAGGGGTTTGAGGAATACGCCGGTATAACTATTTTTGGCACGAGCGATGGCTTCTGGCGAACCGGTGGCAAGAATTCTGCCGCCGCCCGCGCCGCCTTCCGGGCCGAGGTCAACGATCCAGTCAGCGGTTTTGATCACATCCAGATTATGTTCGATGACGACGACGGTGTTGCCGTTGGCGGCGAGGCGATGCAGTACGCGCAGCAGCATTTCGATATCCTGGAAATGCAGGCCAGTCGTCGGTTCGTCGAGGATGTAGAGCGTGCGCCCGGTATCGCGCTTGGACAGTTCGAGCGCCAGCTTGACACGTTGCGCTTCGCCGCCAGAAAGCGTCGTTGCGCTTTGCCCCAGCGTGATATAGGAAAGGCCGACGTCTATCAACGTTTGCAGTTTGCGTGCCACGACGGGCACGGCGTCGAAAAATTCGCGAGCCTGCTCGACTGTCATTTGCAGCACTTCGTGAATGTTTTTGCCCTTGTAGCGGATTTCCAGCGTCTCGCGGTTGTAGCGCTGGCCGTGGCAAATGTCGCAGGCGACGTAAATATCGGGCAGGAAATGCATCTCAACAGTCACGACGCCGTCTCCCTGGCAGGCCTCGCAGCGCCCTCCCTTGACATTGAAAGAAAAGCGTCCCGGTGCGTAGCCGCGTGCGCGTGATTCGGGGACGCCGGCGAACAGCTCGCGGATCGGCGTCAGGAGGCCGGTGTAGGTGGCCGGATTGGAGCGTGGAGTGCGCCCGATCGGTGACTGGTCGACGTTGATGACTTTGTCGAACTGGTCAAGACCGACGATGGCGTCGTGTTCGGCGGGGTCGAGTGTTGAACCGTAGAGATGCTTGGCAGCGGCGGCGTAGAGCGTATCGTTGACCAGTGTCGACTTGCCGGAGCCGGAAACGCCGGTGATGCAGGTGAACAGGCCAACAGGTAGCTCCAGCGTGACGTTCTTTAAGTTATTGCCGCGCGCGCCGACGATCTTCAGCCAGTGTTCAGGGTCAGGCTTGCGCGGTGCGCCCGGCGATTCGATACGGCGGCGGCCGGAGAGATAGTCGCCTGTGAGCGAAGCCGGATTGGCGGAAATTTCGTCGGGGGTGCCTTGCGCAACAACGGCGCCGCCATGTACGCCCGCACCGGGGCCGATATCGACGACGTAATCAGCGCAATGAATGGCGTCTTCGTCATGCTCGACGACGATCACCGTATTGCCGATGTCGCGCAGGCGTTCCAGCGTCTCCAACAGACGACGGTTATCGCGCTGGTGCAAGCCGATTGACGGTTCGTCGAGTACGTACATGACACCGGTCAGCCCGGAGCCAATCTGCGAGGCCAGGCGGATGCGCTGTGCTTCACCGCCGGAGAGCGTTTCTGCCGAACGGTCGAGCGACAGGTAATCGAGGCCGACATTAATGAGAAACTGCAGGCGGCTGATAATTTCCTTGAGTACCTTTTCGGCAATCTGTGCCTTATTGCCCGCCAAGACAAGATGGCGAAAATAGTGGTGCGCGTCGGTGAGCGTCAGGCGGTTGATATCATGCAGCGTCAGCGCCTGCGCACCTTCGCCGATACGTACATGGCGCGCCTCGCTGCATAGCCGGGCACCACCGCATTCGGGGCAAACCTGATCGCTGATGTACTTGGCCAGGTCTTCCCGTGCGCCGGGGGAACTGCTTTCCCGATAACGCCGGGCGTAGTTGTTAACGATGCCTTCGAACGGATGGGTCTTGTCGTAGTGCCTACCGCCGAAATCGCTGATGTAGCGGAAGCGGATCGGCTCGCTGCCAGAACCGTACAGAATGGCATTGCGGATTTTTTCCGGCAATCGGTTGAATGGCGTTTCTACGTCAAAGCCATAGTGTTCGGCCAGCGCCATCGTAAACTGGAAATAAAAATGGCTTTTCCTGTCCCAGCCGCGGATAGCGCCCGCCGCCAGTGAAAGCTCCGGGTGAGCGACAATTCGCTTGGGGTCAAAGAACTGGATGACACCCAGGCCATCGCACTTCGGACAGGCGCCTACCGGGTTATTGAACGAGAACAGCCGTGGTTCGAGTTCGGGCAGCGAATAGGCGCAGACCGGGCAGGCAAAGCGGGCGGAGAACAGATGCTCCCGTCCGCTGTCCATTTCCAGCGCAATGGCGCGGCCGTCGGCCTGGCGTAGCGCGGTTTCAAAGGATTCGGCCAGGCGCTGGCGCAGATTGTCGCGTACTTTCAGGCGGTCGACGACGACATCGATCGTGTGTTTCTTCGTTTTGGCAAGCTTGGGCAACGCATCGATTTCATGAATTTCGCCATCGATACGCAAACGCGCGAACCCTTGCGCGCGTAATTCGGCAAACAGTTCCTGCTGTTCGCCTTTGCGGTTGGCGACCACCGGCGCCAGAATCATCAGGCGCGTGTCGGCAGGTAGCGCCAGCGCCTGATCGACCATTTGCGAGACGGTTTGCGATGCCAGCGGCAAACCGTGTTCCGGGCAGTACGGCGTGCCCGTGCGCGCGAACAACAGGCGCAGGTAGTCGTGAATTTCGGTGACGGTACCAACCGTCGAGCGCGGGTTATGGCTGGTCGCTTTCTGTTCAATGGAAATGGCCGGCGACAACCCCTCGATCAGATCGACGTCGGGCTTGTCCATCATTTGCAGGAACTGCCGTGCATAGGCCGAGAGCGACTCGACATAACGGCGTTGCCCCTCGGCATAAAGCGTGTCGAAAGCCAGCGAGGATTTGCCCGATCCGGATAGCCCGGTGATGACAATCAGCCGGTTGCGCGGCAGGTCGAGGTCGATGTTCTTGAGGTTGTGCGTGCGTGCGCCGCGAATGCGGATATGTTGAAGGTCTTCCATCCAATGCTGCCTTGTCAGTCGCTTTTTAGTCTTTTGTTTGTATTGTCATGCTGAAATTCGCGCCTAATATACGCGTTTCTGGCCGTACGAACCAATTCCCGAAACGGACGTGATCCGGCCGATGGCTCTCCGGCTTGCCGCCGGAAAGCGGCAAATCCGATAAGCCTTTATAATGACTATCATCCATTGACGCCTTTCATTTTTTTGTGGAGATAACATGGCCTCGGTGAACAAAGTCATTCTCGTCGGCAATCTGGGCGCCGACCCGGAAGTGCGCTACATGACCAACGGCGATGCCGTAGCCAATATCCGCATGGCAACAACCGAGTCGTGGAAAGACAAGGCCAGCGGCGAGCGGCGCGAAATGACCGAATGGCATCGTGTCGTCTTCTACCGGCGCCTGGCCGAGATCGTCGGGCAATATCTGAAGAAAGGCTCGCCTGTCTATATCGAAGGCCGTATCCGCACGCGTAAATGGCAGGATAAGGAAGGCCAGGAACGTTATACGACCGAAATCGAAGCGACGGAAATGCAGATGCTCGGTAGCCGCCAGGGGCAGGGCGATCCGTCGTCTTCATCTTCCTATGGTGGCGGCGAGGCGGCGCCCCGGGCTTCTTATGGCGGCGCCAAACCCACACCGGCGAAGAAAGCCGCCTTTGAGGACATGGACGACGATATTCCGTTCTGAGCCTGCCAGCGAGGCGTCGGCATACTGCGCCCCTGCGCATTCTTTGTAGCGCGGGCAGCGGGTGAGAAAACAGCAAACGGAGACGCATGGCGCGTCTCCGTTTGCGTTATGTGGCCGGTGTTAGCCCGGTTAGCCCGTCGAGATAACAGCGCGAAATGGCCCGAAATCGCCGATGCGGCGAAGGCGGGCATTTTTATTTTTTTGTCTCGCTGCGCCGGATGAATTCGACAAGATCGCCGTAACCGGCCGCCTGCATTTGAGAGAGCGGGATGAAACGCAGGCTGGCGCCGTTGATGCAGTAACGCAGGCCGCCCTTGTCTTTGGGGCCGTCTGGAAAAACGTGACCAAGATGGGCGTCGGCGACGCGGCTGCGAACTTCGGTGCGGCGCATGTTGTAACTGGTGTCCTCATGCTCGGTGATGACGGTGCGGCTGATGGGCCGGGTAAAGCTCGGCCAGCCGCAGCCGCTGTTGTATTTATCGGCAGAGGAAAAGAGCGGTTCACCACTGACAATGTCCACGTAGAGACCTGGCTCGAATAAATGGTCGTATTCGTGGCTGAAGGCGTATTCCGTCGCGCCGTTCTGTGTCACATCGTATTGCATGTCGTTGAGCGTACTGCGCAGTGCGGCCTTGTCGGGTTTGCGGTATTTGGCCGGATCGATGATGGGGTTACCCTCATTATCTAGCGTGGTTTGCTGTGTGTTGTCGGTAACGTTCGCAGCGGATTCGGCGGACTTTTCCGACGGCGAGAGCGGAATGTCGGCCTGCCGGATGTCGATGTGGCAGTAGCCGTTGGGATTTTTTGCAAGGTAGTCCTGATGGTATTCCTCGGCTTCGTAGAAGGCTTGTAGCGGCAGGTTTTCCACGACCAGCGGCTTTTTATGTTTTTTCTGTTCGCGCGCAAGCGCCTTGTCGATAACAGGGCGTTCGGCAGGGTCGATTGAATAGATGCCGGTGCGGTACTGCGCGCCGCGGTCGTTGCCCTGTTTGTTGAGGCTGGTCGGGTCGATGACGCGGAAGTAGTACTGCAAGATGTCATCCAGGCTGATGCGTTCGGGATCGTAGGTCACTTTCACGGTTTCGGCGTGGCCGCTGCCGCGGATCACGTCTTCGTAGCTGGGTTTCTGGGTTTTGCCGTTGGCGTAGCCGGAAACGGCGTCGGTCACGCCGTTGATGCGTTCAAAGTAGGCTTCCAGCCCCCAGAAGCAGCCGCCGGCAAGGTAGATGGTTTTGCTGTTCATGTTTACGGCTTTCTTTTGTGTGGGTTTGTAGAAGGTTTTTTTGGCGCTGATGTCGGCCTGCGGATTGGCCATCAAGGCAACAAGCTGCTCGCGCTGGATGTTGCCTTTGATCACGCGCTGGATATTGCCTTTGCTATCGAGCAGCGCCCAGCTCGGGTAGACGGCAATGCCGATGTCGCGCGCGATGCTGCCGCCGGTGTCGATCAGCGTCGCCGGTTTGGGGCGGTCGAGGCCGCGATACCACTGGACGAAATCCGCTTCCGGCTGTTCGCTCAGATAACCGGGCGAGGCCAGCGAGATAATGTTGATGCCGGCAAGCGCCTTGTCGTCATGCCACTTCCGCGTTTCCTCGAGCGTGGACAGGCAGAGCGGGCACCAGCTCGCCCAGAATTTGACGAGCGTCGGTTTGGCCGGATCGAGATGTTTAGCGGCCGGATTGCCGTCCACATCCTTCAGGGCGAGTAGACGTTGTTGCAGCGGGCTTGCCGCCATGCTGATTTCTTTCGGGCGGGCAAGCAGATTGAGCGCCGCCGTCATGAGCAGGATGCCCGCTGCGGCAAGGCCGCAGTACATTACCCGGGTAAAGTTGTTCATGGATACTCCGTTACACGTTCATGAAATTGAGGCACAAATTGTAGGGAAAAAATGTAACACGCAAAGTGATCAGCTTGTTTCAGGATGTAAACAACGGGGCGTTTCCAGGCAGGTGGCTCTGGAGCCCTTATAAATAAAGGGCTGGCGGGCAGGGCGCCAGGAGATGCCCTGTTTATAAGGGTTTCAGAGCACTCCACTTGGAGATGCCCTAAATACGCGGGCTTCAGGCCACCTCTTTTGGTAGATGCGCCCGCGCTTTCGCCCCTGGGTTTTTCTAATTTTCCCCCTGTCGGGGAGATGCCCGGAAACCCTCGCGGATAAAGGAACTCAGAGCGTTTCCCGCTGAGATGTCCTGTTTACAAGGGTCTCAGAGCGCCCCTTCCGAAATCTGCAAAAATAGTAAAGAAAACATAAAATGCCCTGAAGCCCCCGTAAATAAAGGGCTTCAGGGCATCAAAAAATATAAATCTGTTTTCCGCCTTTCTGTCTTCAGTTGCCGGCAATGACTTCGGCGATGGCTTTGCCAAGATCGCCCGTTTTGGCTTTGCCACCAAGGTCGGGGGTGTGTGGCCCCTCGGCCAGTACCGTTTCGATAGCGCGCAGTACGTCAGCCGCTGCCTGCGGATAGCCCAGGTGATCGAGCATCATTGAGCCGGCCCAGATCTGCCCGATCGGATTGGCGATCTGCTGTCCGTAAATATCCGGCGCGGAACCGTGTACCGGCTCGAACAGCGAAGGGAAGCGGCGCTCCGGGTTGAGATTGGCTGATGGCGCGATGGCGATGGTGCCGGTGCAGGCCGGGCCGAGGTCGGAGAGAATATCGCCAAATAAGTTAGAAGCGACGACGACATCGAAATAATCCGGCCGCCGGACGAAATTGGCGGTCAGGATGTCGATGTGAAACTTGTCCGTGCGCACGTCGGGAAACTCTTCGCCGATGGCGGCGAAGCGCTCGTCCCAGTAAGGCATGGAGATCGAGATGCCGTTCGATTTGGTCGCGGAAGTCAGGTGCTTTTTGTCGCGCCGCTGCGCCAGCTGGTAGGCGAAGCGGATGACGCGGTCGACGCCGATGCGCGTGAATATGCTCTCCTGCACGACGAATTCGCGTTCGGTGCCTGCGAACATCTTGCCGCCGATGCTGGAATACTCGCCCTCGGTATTTTCGCGCACGATGAAAAAATCGATGTCGCCCGGCTCACGGCCGACCAGCGGCGACTTGACGCCCGGCATCAGGCGCGCCGGACGCAGATTGACGTACTGGTCAAATTCGCGCCGAAATTTGAGGAGAGACCCCCAAAGCGAGACATGATCGGGCACGCGCGCCGGGTCGCCGACGGCGCCGAAAAAGATCGCATCATGGTTTCCGATCTGCGCCTTCCAGTCGGCGGGCATCATCGTTCCGTGCTTGAGATAGTAATCGCAGCTCCAATCAAACTCGTCCCACTGGATGGCGATACCATGCTTGCGCGCTGCCGCGTCGATGCAGCGCAACCCTTCCGGCATGACCTCTTTGCCAATGCCGTCACCGGCAATGACTGCAATTTTGTGAGCTTTCATGGCGTTTCCCTTTTCGGTTGGCAAGACAGTGAAACTGCGCTGTTTTTATGCCCTTTTTTACGCCAATGCGCAAGCGCGAACAGCCAAGAATATCGGCCGCTTTTCGCGACGGGAAGATCACTTCATCGGTTAGCGTTTTGTCGAAAAGACCAATGCAGGGCAAATGCAACGCACGCTTTAGTACGGGCGTGGGATCTGTCTTCTTTCCGTGGCGTACCTTGTGCGGGGCCATGCGGCGCGGCCAATGGTTCGAACTGTTTATTAAACGACGTCAGCAAAGGTCTGCCGCGTTTCTTCGCGGTGCGGCACTTCGTCGCGATTATGGTTCCAGCACGGTGATAACCGGCGCATGATCGGAAGGACGCTCATGCTTGCGCATCTCGCGGTCGATCAGGGACGCCGTGCAGCGCTGTGCAAGCGGCGTGGAAAGCAGGAGATGATCGATGCGCAGGCCTAAGTTTTTCTGGAAGCCCAGCATGCGGTAATCCCACCAGGAGAAACTTTTCTCGGGCTGGTCGAACAGGCGAAAACTATCTTTCAGACCGCAATCGAGCAGCGCGCGGAAGGCGGTGCGCTCGGCCTCCGAGCAAAGAATTTTTCCTGCCCAGACAACCGGGTTATGCACATCACGGTCATCCGGCGCGATGTTGAAATCGCCGGCGATGGCCAGATGCGGGTACTCGGCGACTTCTTCACGCAACCAGCGGGCGAGCGCCGCCAGCCAGGCAAGTTTGTAGGCATATTTCTCGCTGCCGACTTCCTGACCGTTCGGCACGTAGGCACAGATGACGCGGATGCCGCCAATCGTTGCCGCGATCAGGCGTTGCTGCGGGTCGGGAAAATACGGGTTGCCGATGGCGATGTCGACGAGCGGCTGTCGTGCGAGCAAAGCGACGCCGTTATAGGTCTTCTGTCCGGCAAAGGCGACACTATAGCCCGCAGCCTCAATTTCGAGGCGAGGAAATTTGGCGTCCTCCAGCTTGGTTTCCTGTAAGCAGACAATATCCGGCTGACGTACTATCAGCCATTCCAGCAGTTGCGGCAGACGAACCTTCAGTGAGTTGACATTCCAGCTAGCAAGCTCCATGACGATTCGTCCCCTTCCGTGGTTCGCGCATTTTTGCCGCTTCCGGTTTCACGCCGAACAGGCGCAATGGTATGCCGGGTGCCGACGGCGCCGATTTATCCGCTTATTGGGATTCGGTGAATGCGCCCGACGGCTTGCTGCCATAGGGGGCCGTGGTGGGATAGCCTGCCAGATCGAGGATGTTGTTCCAGGCGGTCGGGTCAAGCCCTAGCAGGTTCTGCGAGCCGATGCTGATACTCGGAGCAACCATCTGGCCGCCGAAACGCTTGTTTAGATCGTCGATTTCCTGCTTGTCGCGCATCATTTTTTCGGTGAAGGGCACGCCGCGTTTGTTGAGCAGGTCGCGCGCCTGTTTGCATAGATCCACGCAATCGGCGCTCGTGTAGAGCGTCACCGGAAATCTTTCGGCGGCCTGCCGCGCGGCGTAGGGAATCGGCGATGAGCCTGCTGCCGCTGATTTGTTATTGATGGTCGCGTTGATGCCCGCAGGCGGCGGTTGGTCGGAATAGACCGTGCGACCGCTTTTCTTGTCGACCCAGCGGTAGGTCGTTTGGGCATGCGCCGTAGCGATACAGGTCAAGGCGGTGAACAGCAGCGCGGAGCGCAGGGCAATTTTGACGTTCATGGTCTCCTCCTTTATTCGATAATCATACCACTGTGACGCAACAGGGCGTCCACCCGAGGTTCGCGGCCGCGAAATGCGCGGAAGCTGTCAGGGGCCGGGCGTGAGCCGCCGACGGAAAGGATTTCGTCAAGAAAACGTTTGCCGGTCGTCGGATCGAAAGGATTGCCGGCTTCTTCGAACGCGGCGTAACAGTCGGCGGAAAGGACTTCCGCCCATTTGTAGCTGTAATAGCCCGCCGCGTAGCCGCCCGCGAAAATGTGCGAGAAGCTGTTGGCAAAACGGTTCCACTCCGGCGGGAATATGACCGCGACTTCGCGCCGCACGGCCTCGAGCAGTTGCAGGATCCCCTCTTCGCCGGCAGCCGGATCGAAGCGGCTGTGCAGTAGCATGTCGAACAGCGAAAATTCGATTTGGCGCAACATCTGCATGCCGCTCTGGAAATTTTTTGCCGCGCGCATTTTCTCGAACAACGCGCGCGGCAGCGGTGCGCCGCTTTCAATGTGCGCGCTCAACGTCTCGATGACCGACCATTCCCAGCAATAGTTTTCCATGAACTGCGAAGGCAGTTCGACGGCATCCCATTCGACGCCGCGGATGCCGGACACGCCCAATTCGTCGACCCGCGTCAGCAAATGGTGCAGGCCGTGCCCGGTTTCGTGGAACAGCGTTTCGACTTCATCATGCGTCAGGGTGGCGGGCAGCGGGCGGCCGTCTTTTTCACCAACCGGGCGCGCAAAGTTGCAGACCAGATAGGCGACGGGCGTTTGCACGGAGCCGTCGGGCAGCCTGCGCCGGGCGATGGCTTCGTCCATCCAGGCGCCGCCCCGTTTTGTTTCGCGCGCGTACAGGTCAAGATAGAACTGTCCGACGCGCTGACCGGTCGCGTCCGTAATACGGAAGAAACGCACGTCGGCATTCCAGACCGGCGCGGTGTCGGGCGTAATGCGGACGCCGTACAGCGTTTCGATAGCGCGGAAGAGGCCAGCGAGGACAGTCGGCTCCGTGAAATAAGGTTTGACTTCCTGAGCGGAAAAGTCGTAACGCGCCTGTCGCAGCTTTTCGGCGGCATAGGCGTAATCCCAGGCTTCCAGTACCGGCAACCCCAGCGTTTTGGCGGCAAACTCACGCAGCTCGGCCAGGTCTTTCTCGGCGAACGGGCGCGCCTTGGCGGCCAGGTCGCGCAGGAAAACCAATACCTGCTCGACCGATTCAGCCATTTTCGGCGTCAGCGAGACCTCGGCAAAATTGGCGTAGCCCAGCATGTGGGCTTCTTCCTGCCGCAGTTCGAGCAGACGGCGTATGAGGGGGGCATTGTTCAGCGCAGGCGGGCCGAATTCCGAGGCGCGCGTGACATAGGCGCGATAGAGCGCGGCGCGCAGCCGGCGGCTGTCGGCATATTGCATGACGGGGAGATAAGAGGGCATGTGCAGCGTGAATTTCCAGCCATTTTTGCCTTCTTTCTCCGCCGCCTCACGCGCGGCCTGGATGACATCGTTTGGCAGGCCGGCGAGTTCGGATTCGTCACTGACGTACTCGGCAAAAGCATTGGTGGCGTCGAGCAGGTTTTCAGAAAATTTGGCGGATAGCGCGGCCTGTTCTTCCTGAATTGCCTGAAAACGCGGTTTCTGCGCCTCCGGCAGTCCTGCGCCGGAGAGGCGGAAGTCGCGTAGCTCGTTGTCGATGATGCGCTGTTGCGCCGCCGACAGCGAGGCATAGTCGGCACTGTCGCGCAGCGCCTTGTATTGGGCGAACAGCGCGAGATTCTGCCCCAGTTCGGCGTAGAAACGGGACACTTCGGGTAGCAGGGCGTTGTAGGCTTCGCGCCAGTGGGGAGTGTCATTGACCGAATGCAGATGGCCGACAATGCCCCAAGCGCGCGCGAGGCGTTCGATACCGTCATTGAGCGGCGCGACAAAATCTTTCCAGGTGGCGGGAACGGTGCCTGTCGTCAGCCGTGCGACGAGTGCGCGGGATTCGGTGAGCAGCGCATCGATGGCGGGGCGGACGTGTGCCGGTTCGATGCGGTCAAAACGGGGAAGTCCAGAAAAATCGAGTAAAGGATTGGCGTCAGTCATGGTGAATAAAACGGTTTGATGGATGATGGGTTCGGGAGCGGTATTTCAGGCACGGCCGGCAGTTGCGGCTGCACGCCGTGCTATCGTATCCGATGGGTTTAGATCCTCTACGGCGTCGCCCCACCGCCTTGCAGAAAGGCTTGCCGGATCAGCGCAAATGCGCCGGGGCAAGCCGGCAGGCAGGGCGATGCTCAGTGCGGGTCAGCCAGCTTCCGGCCGGTCAGTTGTTGGTAGGCCTCAATGTATTTGGCGCTGGTACGCGCAATGACCTCGGCGGGCAGTGCCGGCGCAGGCGGCTGCTTGTTCCAGCCGATCGCTTCCAGATGGTCGCGCACATATTGCTTGTCGTATGAAGGCGGATTGTGGCCGGGCTGATAACTGTCTTTGGGCCAGAAACGCGATGAATCGGGCGTGAGCGCCTCGTCGATCAGATGCAGCGTACCGGCGGCGTCAACGCCGAATTCAAACTTGGTGTCGGCAATGATGATGCCGCGTTCAAGCGCGTAGGCAGCGGCTTCCGTATAAAGCTGAAGGGCCGCCGCACGCGCCTGCTCGGCAATCTGCGCGCCGGTTTTGCCTGCGCGGGGCAGGATGTCTGAGAGGGCTGCCTCACAGTCGGCCTGCATCCGGGCGAAGGAAATATTCTCGTCGTGGCCTACCGTGGCTTTGCTGGCCGGTGTGAAGATGGGTTCGGGCAGGCGGGCCGCCAGTGGCAGACCCGGCGGCAGTGCGATGCCGCAGACGGCGCCGCTGCGCTGATAATCCTTCCAGCCGGAACCGATCAGGTAGCCGCGCACGACGGCTTCGATCGGCAGCGGCCGAAGCCGTTTGACGACGAGACTGCGGTTGCGTACCTGCGCGCGTTCTTCCGGTGTGACGACCGATTCCGGGTCGATTCCGGTCAGTTGGTTGGGCAGGACATGCGCCAGCCTGTCGAACCAGAAATTGGCCAGTTGCGTGAGCACCTGGCCCTTGTGCGGAATCGGGTCGGGCAGTACGGCGTCGAAGGCGGAAAGGCGGTCGCTGGTGACGATCAACAGTCGGTCGTCATCGATGGCGTAGATGTCGCGGACCTTGCCGCGCCCGAGCAGCGGCAGACTTTTGAGCGAGGACTGATAAAGAGCTTGGGTCATGATGAGTGGCAGGAAAATAAAAAGGAAATTGCCGCCGGCCGGGGTCGTAAAGCGGAATGCAGCAAATGGTTAGGCCGGTATGGCCGGTCGGTGAAAAACGCCCTCTCCGTGAAAGCGCGAAAGGGCGTGCCGCAGGCAATACGGCAAAACATGCCGACATTGCAGGAAAAATCAGGTTCATCAAATATTGCTTTTTGGTCGAAACGCCGCTTTTTCAGGGCAGTAGAACCAGGGGTTATTGGAAGTGCTTAATTTCTTTCAAATCGGGACAGCACATAACAGCGCAACATACGCCGCCTCATGTGTCGTGCTGTGTTGGAACGCCGACCGCAGAAAGCGGCAAGACCAAGCTAATTGTTGATCTGCCTGGCCCTGCCGATGCTTCAGGCCGCCCGTATCGCGCGTGGATACGGGTCGGCACGACAGACTTCGGTGGCGCGACAAGTCATCAGCGGACGATCTGATCGAGTTCGCCTTGACTGTAGCGTTCAGCCATCTTGCTGAGCGGAATCGCCTTGATCTTGCCGGCCTGTCCGGCGGCGCCAAAGGCTTCAAAACGGGCGCGGCAGAGTTTCTTGGCAGCTTCGCGCGCGGGTTTGAGGTAATCGCGTGGGTCGAATTTGCCGGGGTTCTCGACAAAGTAGCGGCGAATCGCGCCCGTCATTGCCAGACGAATGTCGGTGTCGATGTTGACCTTGCGTACGCCGTGCTTGATGCCGCGCACGATTTCTTCGACCGGCACGCCGTAAGTTTCCTTCATGTCACCGCCGAATTCGCGGATTTCGGCGAGCAGTTCCTGCGGTACCGACGAGGAGCCGTGCATGACCAGGTGGGTATTTGGGATGCGCGCGTGGATTTCGGCAATGCGGTCGATGGCCAGAATGTCGCCGGTGGGCTTCTTGGTGAACTTGTATGCGCCGTGGCTGGTGCCGATGGCGATAGCCAGTGCGTCGCACTGCGTCTGCTTGACGAAGTCGGCGGCCTGTTCGACATCGGTGAGCAGCTGCTCGCGCGTCATCGTGCCTTCGGCGCCGTGGCCGTCTTCCTTGTCGCCTTTCATCGTTTCGAGCGAACCGAGTACGCCCAATTCCCCTTCCACCGAAACGCCAATCGAGTGGGAGAATTCGGTGACTTTCTTCGTCGTTGCCACGTTATATTCGTAGGAAGAGACCGTTTTTCCGTCCGCCTGGAGCGAGCCGTCCATCATCACCGAAGAGAAGCCGGAGCGGATAGCCGCCATGCAGACTGCCGGCGATTGGCCGTGATCCTGGTGCATGACGATGGGGGTGTCGGGATAGGCTTCGAGCGCAGCCAGGATCTGGTGGCGCAGGAAAGGTTCACCGGCATATTTGCGTGCGCCGGCCGAGGCCTGCATGATGACGGGCGAGTCGGTTTCGCGGGCGGCTTCCATGATGGCGATGACTTGCTCCATGTTATTGACGTTGAATGCCGGCAGGCCGTAGCTATGTTCGGCGGCGTGGTCGAGCAACTGGCGCAATGAAACGAGTGGCATGGTTTTCTCCTTGGTCAATGAAACGGTGGAATGTGCATGTTCGGGACGGCTGTCTGGGCGCCTTCACCGATACGCATGATGGACAGTGTGTTGGTGCCGCCGGGTGTGCCGTGACGGTCGCCGTAGGTAAGGACGATAAGGTCGCCTTCGGCGGCAACGTCAGCTTCTATTAGCCGACGCTCGATTTCGCGCCGCATACCGGCTCGGTCGTCGGGCATTGGATCGATCAGCAGGGGCGTGACCTGGCGGAAAAGTGACATTTTGGGTAATGAGGCGGCTTCCTGCGTCAGCGCAAAAATCGGCACGCCGCAATCAAGGCGGCTCATCCAGAGCGCCGTAGAACCGGAGCTGGTCAGCGCAACGATCGCCTTGACGTTCAGGTGATAGGCGGCAAACAGTGCGGACAGGGCAATCGATTGGTCGATACGGGTAAAAACGCGATCGAGAAATTCGCGGTCAAGCGTGATCGGCATTGATTTTTCCGCTGCCCGGCAGATGCGCGCCATGGCCTCGACCGTCTGCTCCGGGTAGGCCCCTACAGCGGTTTCGGCCGAAAGCATAACGGCGTCGGTTCCGTCGATGACTGCGTTGGCGACGTCGGAAACTTCGGCACGGGTCGGTGTCGGCGCGTGAATCATCGATTCCATCATTTGCGTCGCCGTGATCGCCAGTTTGTTCCGTTCGCGTGCCATGCGGATCATCCGTTTTTGCAGTGCCGGCACCGCTGCATCGCCGACTTCGACCGCCAGATCGCCGCGTGCGACCATCAGCCCGTCGGAGGCGTCGAGGATTTCCGCCAGCGCATCGACGGCCTCGACACGTTCGATTTTTGCGATGGTCAATGCGCTCCCGCCCGCAGCCCGCATCAACTGGCGCGCCATGTACATGTCCGAGGCGCTCTTGGGGAAAGAAACGGCGAGGAAGTCCGCACCCATCTGCGCCGCCGTCTTGATGTCGTCCATATCCTTGGCGGTCAGCGCCGGCGCTGAGAGGCCGCCGCCCTGACGGTTGATGCCCTTGTTGTTCGAAAGCTCGCCGCCGTGGCGCACGCGCGTATGGATTTCCGCGCCGGCCACATGGCTGACCTCCAAGACGAGGCGACCGTCGTCTAGCAGCAAGATGCTGCCGCGGTTGACATCGTGCGGTAGATCCTTGTAGTCGAGGCCGACGCGCGCCTGGTTGCCGAGCGTGCACTGGGCATCGAGAATGAAGCTGTCGCCTTCTTTAAGCAGAATTTTGCCGTTCTCAAATTTGCCAATGCGGATTTTCGGCCCCTGCAGGTCGGCCAGAATACCGACGGGACGCTTGAGGCGGGCAGCGACCTGCCGCACGGTATCGGCCAGTGCGATGTGATCCTCCGCCTTGCCATGTGAAAAATTCAGCCGAACGACATCGACGCCGGCCTGCAACAGGCGCTCCAGTGCCTGCGGGCTGCTGGAGGCCGGGCCGAGTGTGGCAACGATTTTGGTGTGGCGAATCATGGCGTACCCTTAAAACGCGGCCGGCAAAACCGCAGGGGAGGCATTGGAAATGCTGCCGTTTGAAATCGCTGTCCAGGGGGCGATTTCGCTGAAATTCTACTGTAAACCGCCCTCTGGCCACAGGGCGGTTTACAGCGCGGTTGCATCGTGTTTAGAGGTTGGCCGAATGCCACCACTTGCTGTATTTGTCGCGCAGTTCGTGGTGTGAGGGCATCGGATAAAAAGCCATGTCATGACCGTTGCCGATGTAGAAGCCGCGCTTGACCATCCGGTAGGGGAATTCGAGCGAATGTACGCGGTGTACCAGCTTGGTCTGCTTGATGCTTGGCGCCGTCCCTGTTGGCGGCTTGAGTTCAAGCAAGGCCTCGCGCAAGTGATGGATGAACGAGTAGGGCAGGTCGCCGACCGGCCCGTTTTCCGGGTCGTTAGCCAGAGCGCCGAGTTCAAGCTCGACGAAGAACAGACCAGGGAAGCGGATGAATTTTTCCGGGTGAAGCGTCACGCTTTCGTAGAAATGCCCCGGGTCAAGGTTGCTGACGACGAGACTGTTGACCGGCACCATGTCCTGATACAGATGCAGGCTGTATTCCGGATCGCGCGGAATGCTGCTGCCCCGTTCGATACCGATGGCGTGACCGTAAGCGGTCGTCAAATAAAGCTTGCCGAGCGCGCTGACCGGCAGGTGTTCGAGCACGCGATAGACCGAGATGTACACCGAATGTTTGGGGCGGCCCTCGGCATTGGGGACGCAGCGGGCAAAGGCACTATCGATGTCGAAATATTCGTTGCGAAAATTCGGATCGACCTCGAAGAACATGCTCTGTCCCTTGGACTTATAGCTGTTGCCTGTCGAATAATACTGACCGAACCGTTCCGGCGGCAGATTGGAGGCGATGAGCGCTTCCGGGATCAGCGAGAAATAGAGATGAATATCCATGTTATGTGACCTTTTCGATAAGTTTTCTCATGCACTCGATTTTTGATTTTCCTGCAAACCGTTCGCACATACAAGCCAAGCGCGCATTTGCGGGCTGCTTCATGCATCCGGCCATTTTTAGCAGAAACCGAGAAAGAGGCGGATTATGCCAGTGTTGCAGGACCTGAATGTTCGTATGGCCGATGCCTACGCCGTAGCCTCAGCCTGCGTTACGCGATTCGAGAATTTCCACGGCAGGCAGGCGTTTGCCTTCGAGAAATTCGAGAAAGGCGCCACCTGCGGTAGAGATATAGCCGACCTTGTCTTCGATACCGAAAACGTGGATGGCCGATACGGTGTCGCCGCCGCCAGCCAGGGTAAACGCCTTGGAAGCCGCGACAGCTTCTGCCAGCGCTTTGGTGCCGCCTGCAAAAGGCGCCATTTCAAAAACGCCGACCGGCCCGTTCCAAACGACAGTGCCGGCCTGGGCGATGATGTCCGCCAGCGCCTTGGCTGATTGTGGCCCGATGTCGAGGATCATATCGTCGTCGGCGACTTCATCGACGCTTTTGACTGTCGCCTGCGCTGTAGCCGAGAATTCCTTGGCGACGACAACATCGGTTGGTAATGGCACCTTGACTTTGGCCATGACGGCTTTGGCCTGGTCAACGAGATCGGGCTCGGCAAGCGACTTGCCGATTTTCTTGCCAGTAGCAAGCAGGAAGGTATTGGCGATGCCGCCGCCGACAATCAGCTGGTCGACCTTGGCGGACAGACTTTCCAGCACGGTCAGCTTGGTCGAGACCTTGGAACCGCCGACGATGGCGACAAGCGGGCGTGCCGGTTGCGCCAGTGCTTTGGTCAGCGCTTCCAGCTCGGAGGCGACACAGGGGCCGGCGCAGGCGATTTTTGCGTACTTGCCCATGCCATAGGTGGTGGCTTCGGCGCGGTGTGCGGTGCCGAAAGCGTCCATGACCCAGATGTCACAGAGCGATGCCATTTTCTGTGAAAGGCCATCGTCGCACTTTTTTTCGCCCTTGTTGCACCGGCTGTTTTCGAGCATAACGACTTCGCCGGGGGTGACCTCGAAACCGCCATCAACCCAGTTTTGTACCAGACGGACAGGTTGCCCAAGCAGTTCGGACATACGTTTGGCAACGGGGGCGAGCGAATCTTCAGGTTTGCATTCGCCTTCGGTCGGACGGCCCAGGTGCGAAGTCACCATGACCGCGGCGCCTTTGGACAAGGCGTAGCGGATGCCCGGCAAAGCGGCGCGAATGCGCGTATCGTCGGTAATGGCGAGGTGGTCGTCCTGCGGCACGTTGAGGTCGGCGCGGATAAAGACGCGCTTGCCGCTGACATCAAGATCGGTCAGGCGTTTGAAAGTCATGACAGTCATCCGTTAAAAAGTCGAAACAAAAAAATAGGGAAGGCGTTTGGAGCAATGCACTCTTCCGCCTTCCCTGTGTGTAACCGCCGCGGCATTGCCTGGCTGGGAACAGTTGGTCGCAGCCGGGCGCTTACTTGGCCGCCATAACGCGGATCATTTCCAGCACCTTGTTGGAATAGCCCCATTCATTGTCATACCAGGAAACCAGCTTGACGAAAGTTGGGTCAAGCGCAATACCGGCGTCGGCGTCGAATACTGAAGTACAGGCTTCCCCACGGAAATCGGTCGAGACGACCTTATCCTCGGTATAACCGAGCACGCCCTTGAGTGCGCCTTCCGATGCGGCCTTGAGCGCAGCGCAGATTTCCTCATAAGAAGCCGGTTTTTCAAGCTCGCAGGTCAGGTCGACAACGGAAACGTCGGAGGTCGGTACGCGGAAGGCCATACCGGTGAGTTTCTTGTTCAGCGCGGGAATGACCTTGCCGACGGCCTTGGCGGCGCCGGTCGAGGACGGGATGATGTTTTCCAGGATGCCGCGGCCGCCGCGCCAGTCCTTGTTCGACGGCGCATCGACCGTTTTCTGCGTATTGGTCGTGGCGTGTACCGTGGTCATCAGGCCGCGCTTGATGCCGAAGGTGTCGTTGATGACCTTGGCCAGTGGCGCCAGGCAGTTGGTTGTACACGAAGCATTGGAGATAATCGGCTCGCCCGCATAAGAGGCGCAGTTGACGCCAAAGACGAACATTGGCGTGTCATCCTTCGATGGCGCCGACATGATGACTTTCTTGGCGCCCGCGTCGATGTGCTTCTGCGCCGTTTCTTTCGTTAGGAACAAGCCGGTGGATTCAACAATGATGTCTGCGCCGACCTCACTCCATTTCAGTTCGGCAGGGTCCTTGCAGGCGGTCAGACGAATCTTTTTGCCGTTGACGACCAGAAAGTTGCCTTCGACCGACACATCGCCCTTGAAGCGACCATGAACAGAATCGAATTTCAGCATATAGGCGACATAGTCGGGTTCGAGCAGATCGTTGATGCCGACGATCTCGATATCCTTGAAATTCTGAACAGCGGCGCGGAACACCATTCTTCCGATACGACCAAAACCGTTGATGCCTACTTTAATAGCCATGACTGCTTTCCTTTATATACAGTGAAAAAATCTGATAATCCGGTTCAACAATAATACAAATACCATCGACGAAATTTACGGCAGCGTCTTATCGACAAAGCGATGCATGCCGATAGACGCATTCGATGCAAGATGCCTTTTGATCACGGAAGGGTTCGGGGACACGCCCCTTGCGTGGGGGCTGATACGAACCCTGGCGGCGCGCAGTTTTTTCTGCCTGCTTCCTGCTTGTCCCGCGACGTCACCCGCTATTATCCCATGCTTTTGCCTGCTTTTTGGCATTGTTTGGCCGCATTTAAGAGCGAGCGTTTTCTGGCATGCCGGAGTTCCGCCAACCGGCTCCGCAAGCACAGATTTTTTTGCCGTCAGCCTGTTGTATGCGCCGGTTCTTTGCCATAATGGTATGGCAGGAACGCTGCATGCCGTAAGGCGGGCGGGGAACAGAAAAGATGAATCAAGGGGAAAGGGAAAGCATCATGATGCTGACGCGTTCGAAGACATGGCGGGATCTTGAAGCGCATCGTCAGGCGCTGGCAGAGAAATCGTTGCGCGAACTGTTCGCGGAAGACCCACAACGGGTTGCTGCGCTCAGTTTCTCGTTTGAAGGTTTGTTCTACGATTTTTCCAAGCAGCGCCTCACGGGGCAGACATTGCAGCTGCTGCGCGCGCTGGCGCAAGAGCACGGCGTAGAGGAAGGCATTCGGCGCATGTTCGCCGGCGAGCACATTAACAATACCGAAGACCGTGCCGCGCTGCATGTAGCGCTACGCCATTCCGGCACGCCGTTCCCTTCCGCAGGCGTCGACGTGATGCCGGAAGTGCTGGCAACGCGCCGCCGGATGGCCGAATTCGCCGACCGCCTGCGCGCCGGAAAATGTCTGGGCCACCAGGGCGCGCCGATCAAGGATGTCGTCAATATCGGCATCGGCGGCTCCGATCTGGGGCCGAAAATGATGAATTATGCGCTGCGTTCGGTCGCGCATCCGTCGCTGGGCGTGCATTACGTTTCTAACCTCGACGGCGCGCAGATGGCGACGCTGCTACAGACCCTCGATCCGCGCACGACGCTGTTCATTGTCGTCAGTAAAACATTTACGACGCAGGAGACGCTGTTCAACGCCAATACCGCGCGTACCTGGCTGCGCGCCAATCTGGGCGAGGATGTGGTGCTGCAGAACCATTTCGCGGCGGTGTCGAGTAAACCCGAACGCGCCGTCGAATTCGGCGTCAATAAGGACTGCATCTTTCCAATCTGGGACTGGGTTGGCGGCCGCTATTCCTTGTGGTCGGCGGTGGGTCTGGCACTGATGATCGCCATCGGCCCGCAAGCTTTCGATGAAATGCTGGCGGGCGCCGAGCGCATGGATAGGCATTTTGCCAGCGCGCCGTTCGAGCGGAACCTGCCGGTCACAATGGCGTTGATCGGTTTCTGGAACACCAGTTTTCTGGGCGCGGAAAGTTTGGCTGTGCTGCCCTACAACGAGTCGCTCAAATATTTCCCGTCTTTCCTCCAGCAACTGGAGATGGAGAGTAATGGCAAATCGGTCAGCCGCGACGGTGAGCCGCTGGCGATGCCCGCCTGCCCGATCGTCTGGGGCGAACTGGGCAACAATGGGCAGCACGCTTTCTTTCAGCTGCTCCATCAGGGCGGGCGTCTTATCCCCTGCGACTTCATCGCCGCCGTGCACGCCGATTTTCCACTGCCCGGGCATCAGGAAGCGCTTCTGTCCAACTGTTTTGCCCAGAGCGCTGCCTTGGCCTTCGGCAAGACCGACGCCGAGGCGCGCAGGGATATGGAAAAAGCGATGCTGCCCGTCCATGAAATCGAGCGCTTGCTGCCGCACCGCGTTTTCAAAGGCAACCAGCCGTCCTCGACGCTGCTACTCGACGGCCTGACGCCGGCGACATTGGGCGCGCTGGTGGCGCTGTATGAGCACAAGGTCGCGGTGCAGGGCATGCTCTGGGGCGTCAATTCGTTCGACCAGTGGGGGGTTGAACTGGGCAAAGCCATGGCCAGCCAGATCCTGCCGGCTGTGCGTGACGCCGCGCAGGCGCAGGGGCTGGATGCCTCGACACAGGCGCTGCTCGATTTCAGCCGCCGGCATCTTGACTGAGGCGCTGCGGGCGTTCGCACGATTCGCGTGCGGCGGATGTTGGCGAAAGGGCGAAAGGCGGCGGATTCATGGCTTGCCGGCCTGGGGTCGTAAATGGTTTGAGACATTGGAACGAACGGGAGGAAGCGTGCAATGAGCGTCAAAACAGTGGCAACCCGGCCCTTCGCCGGCCAGAAACCCGGAACCTCCGGGCTGCGCAAGAAGGTCAAGGTTTTCAGCCAGCCCGGTTATCTGGAAAATTTCGTCCAGTCGATTTTCGATACCTTGAACGGTCAGCAAGGCCAGACGCTGGTGCTGGGGGGGGATGGCCGCTATTTCAACGACGTTGCCATCCAGATTATTTTGCGCATGGCAGCAGCGGCCGGCTTTGGGCGCGTCCTGGTCGGGCAGGGCGGAATCTTGTCGACGCCGGCGGCGAGTGCAGTCATCCGCAAACGCGCCGCGTTTGGCGGCATCATTCTTTCGGCCAGTCATAATCCCGGCGGTGTCGAGGGTGATTTCGGCATCAAGTACAACCTGGCTAACGGCGGGCCGGCCAACGAAACCTTTACCGACGCGGTATATCAGCGGACGCAGGGCATCACCGAATACCGTTACGTCGAGGCGGACGACATTGATCTTTCCCGTTTGGGTGAAACGCGCATCGGCGCAATGACGGTCGAAGTTATCGACCCGGTGGCCGACTATGCCGAACTACTCGAATCGCTGTTTGACTTTGAGCGCATTGCCGCTCTGCTGGCGCGTCCCGGTTTCCGCATGCGTTTTGATGCCATGCACGCTGTCACCGGCCCCTATGCCAAAGCCTTGCTGGAACGGCGCCTGGGCGCGCCGGCCGGTACGGTCGTCAACGGCACGCCCTTGGCCGATTTCGGCGGCGGGCATCCCGACCCCAATCCCGTCTATGCCGCCGATCTGGTTAATGCCATGGCCGACCCCGGGCTGGGCCTGTCGTTTGGCGCCGCCTCCGACGGCGATGGCGATCGCAACATGATCGTCGGCAGCAATTTCATCGTCAGCCCGAGCGACAGTCTGGCGATACTGACGGCCAATTATTCTCTGATTCCGGCCTATGCCAAGGGGCTGGCCGGCGTGGCGCGCTCCATGCCGACGAGCTGCGCGGTGGATCGGGTGGCCGCCGATTTCGGCATCCCGTGTTTTGAAACGCCGACCGGGTGGAAATTCTTCGGCTCGCTGCTCGATGCCGGAAAAGCCACGCTGTGCGGCGAGGAAAGCTCCGGCACAGGCTCTAATCACGTGCGCGAGAAAGACGGCTTATGGGCGGTGCTCTACTGGCTCAATATTCTGGCTGCGCGCAATGAGTCCGTCGAACAGATCGTGCGTGCCCACTGGCAGAAATACGGCCGCAACGTCTATTCCCGCCATGACTATGAAGGCGTCGAATCAGCGAAGGCGGAGGCGATGTTCACGGCGCTGCGCGGCAAGCTGCCGACGCTGGCTGGGCAGACGATTGGAGGCATGCGTGTGCGCATGGCCGACGACTTTAGCTACACCGACCCGGTCGATGGCGCGCGCAGCGAGCACCAAGGCGTCCGCATTCTGCTTGAGGATGGTTCGCGTGTGGTGTTCCGGCTGTCGGGCACCGGTACCGAAGGCGCGACGATCCGGCTTTATCTGGAACGCTATGTTGCCGACCCGGCACAGCATAGCGTGCCGACCCAGCAGGCGCTGGCGCCGCTGATTGCCTTAGCCGAAAGTGTGGCGCAGATCACGGCCACGACGGGCAGGACGAAGCCGGATGTGATCAGTTGATGGGGTGGCGGTCTGGCGGTTGCGTGCCGTATAAGCATTTTTGTGGAACGCAGCCCTTTGAATCTTGAATGGATGAATGACCTGGGAGCGGAAGATGATCGATAAACGAACGTTTCGATTGCCCGGACGGGCCGTGGCGCTGGTATTGGCGGGTGGGCGCGGCAGCCGTTTGTATGAACTGACCGACTGGCGCGCGAAACCGGCCGTCTATTTTGGCGGCGAATACCGCATCGTCGATTTTGCCCTGTCCAATTGCGTCAATTCCGGTATTCGCCGAATCGGCGTCGTGACCCAGTACAAGTCGCACAGCTTGCTGCGGCATTTGCAGCGCGGCTGGAGCTTTTTGCGCGCCGAAATCAACGAGTTTGTCGACCTTCTGCCGGCGCAGCAGCGGGTGGATGAGGAGTCGTGGTATCGCGGTACGGCCGATGCGGTTTACCAGAACCTGGACATTGTTGAGACCTATCTGCCGACACCGGAATACGTCGTTATCCTCGCTGGCGACCATATCTACCGGATGAACTATGCGGCCATGCTCGTCGATCATGTGGAAGGCGGCGCGGAATGCACGATCGCCTGCATCGAGGTGCCGCGCAAGGACGCTACCGGCTTTGGCGTGATGGCGATCGACGATCAGTGGAAAATCACCGACTTCGTCGAAAAACCGGCTGATCCGCCCCCCATGCCGGGCAAGCCGGATGCCTCGCTGTGCAGCATGGGCATTTACATTTTCAATGCCAAATACCTCTATAGCGAGCTGCGGCGTGATATCGAAGATCCTGAATCGAGTCACGACTTTGGCAAGGATATCATTCCGCATGCAGTCAAAAATGGGCGGGCCAAGGCGCATCCCTTCCATCTGAGCTGCGTGCATGCCCCGGAAGAAGGCCCTGGCAAAGAGCACTACTGGCGCGATGTCGGCACGATCGACGCCTATTGGGAAGCGAATATCGATCTGACGGCGACCGATCCGGCGCTCAATCTCTACGACCGCGCCTGGCCGATCTGGACGTACCAGCAACAGTTGCCGCCAGCCAAATTCGTGCATAACCAGGCCGACCGGCGCGGCATTGCCATCGAATCGGTTGTTTCCGACGGTTGCATCATTTCCGGCGAAATCAACCGTTCATTGCTTTTTTCCTCATGCCGCGCGCACTCGCACACCCGTATCGACTGGTCGGTGCTCCTGCCGGAGGTCGAAGTGGGGCGTGGGGCGCGTTTGAGTCGTTGCATCATCGACTACGGTGTCAAGATTCCACCGGGCTTCGTCATCGGCGAAGATCCCGAAGCGGATGCGCGCCGCTTCCGGCGCACGTCGAACGGCATTACGCTGGTGACGCAGAAGATGATGGATCAGGTGGTATCCTGAACCGCCGTACTCTTGCGTGCTATTGCAGAAACCGTCGTGAGTGAATACATAAATCAATCCGTGTGAATGCTGTCGGCGTCTGGCTCGTCCGGCCGGACGCCGCCGCGGCCATTCCAACAGGCGCAGGCGATGCCATGAAAATCCTTCACGTTGCTTCGGAAATTTTTCCCCTGGTTAAAACCGGCGGGCTGGCCGATGTTACCGCCGCCCTGCCGCCGGCGCTGGTTCGGCGCGGACTGGATGTGCGCATGCTGCTGCCCGGTTTTCCCGGCATTCTAGCCGGCATGGAATCACTCAAACCGGTGTGCGCCATTGGCCCTGTTTTCGGCGCAGCGGCGGTCAGGCTGCTATCCGGCCGTCTGCCGGATAGCGGGCTGCCGGCCTACGTGATCGACGCGCCTTTTTTATACCGACGTCCGGGCAACCCCTATCTGGGGCCGGAAGGCCAGGACTGGGCGGACAATCACCGCCGCTTCGCCCTGCTCGGCTGGGCGGCTGCACACCTGGCCTCTGGCGAACTTGATACCGGCTGGACGCCTGACATTATTCACGCCCACGACTGGCATGCCGGACTGGCCGCCGCTTACCTGCGCCAGAATCCTGCGCTGGATACGAAAACCGTCTTTACCATCCACAACATGGCCTTCCGCGGTATTTTTCCGATGGACTGCCGCTATGAACTGGACTTGCCGATGAGCGCCATGACGCCGATGGGTATGGAATTTCACGGCAATCTCTCATTCATGAAGGCTGGCCTCGTCTATTCCAGCAAAATCACCACCGTCAGCCCCACCTACGCGCAGGAAATCTGCACCGCCGAATTCGGCTGTGGCCTGGAAGGCGTCATGCGTGACCACGGCCAGGATCTGTCCGGTATTCTCAATGGCGTCGATTACGCCGTCTGGCGACCGGACGATCCGCTAATCGCCAAGCCCTACAGTGCAGACAACTTGAAGGGTAAGCAAGCCGTCAAACAGGCGCTACAAGCCGAGTTTAAGCTCGACCGCGCGGCGAAAGGACCGCTGTTCGGCGTGGTCAGCCGCCTGACCGCGCAGAAAGGGATGGATCTGCTGCTGGCCGCTTTGCCCGAACTGTTGCAGGAAGGCGGCCAACTGGTCGTCCTCGGCACGGGCGACGCTGAACTGGAAACGGGCTTTCGTGATGCCGCTGCGGCACATCCCGGCCAGGTCGCCATTCATCTGGGCTACGACGAAGCCATGTCGCATCGCGTCATCGCCGGTGCGGATGTTCTACTCGTCCCTTCCCGCTTTGAACCCTGCGGTCTGACCCAGCTTTATGCCTTGCGCTACGGCACTCTCCCGCTCGTGCGGCGCGTGGGCGGGCTGGCCGATACCGTTGTCGATGCTTCGCCGGAAAATCTGCAATCCGGCTGTGCGACGGGATTCGTGTTTGAAGAAGCGACGCGCTACGCACTGGGCGCACGCATCCGCGAAGCCAGCCAGTTTTATCACGACGCGGCAGCCTGGCGGCAGGTGCAGCAATGCGCCATGCGGCAGGATTTTTCCTGGGACGATGCCGCTGCACATTACGAAGCGCTCTATCAAAGCCTGCGACAAAGCGAATAAAAGCCTACAAAAAAGCTTCCCACAAACCCGTGCAAGTAGGGCAGAAAACATAAAATGCCCTGAAGCCCTTTAAATACAAGGGGTACAGAGCATCAAAAAACATAAACCGGAAAAATAGCGGCTTCCTTTACAGGAAGGCCGCATTAACTTGCCGTGCTTTTTATAGCGCCTTTCTTTGCCAAAATACGGCGTTGCTGTGTTGGCTTAGCATTGTCGTACTAAATGTACTGTCAGTGGCTTTACTGCCTTGTCTTTTGGCAAATTCGAGCCGCTATTTTTTAGCGCCTCAAAAGGGATACCCGGAAACCCGCGCGGATAGGGCGTTTCCAGGCATCCCCTCGGAAATTCCCTAAATACAAGGGCTTCAGTGCAGACACCCTGAGATACTTTAAATATAGGGATTGCCAAGGCCTACGCGCTGACCTTCACCCACGACTTCTCTTGATGTCGTTGCGCTAAGCGGCAGCGCGCCCCGCTGACTTTCTTTGCCTCGCCAAAGAAAGTCAGCAAAGCAAAATCTGAAAGATTTTGAATGTTGCTTTAGCAACGGCACGCAGTGCGAGCGAAGTGAGTAAATGCGACTCTAGGCGCAGAAAACTCCTTGTCGCGGGTTGGAGTGGTACTTGTGCAGCGGGCTTGATCACTTGCTTGCGCTCAGACAATCAAGCCCTTGCCTCCGCCAAGCTCCCCGCGCCTGCGGCTGCGCCTAACCCGCATTTCTCACAGATAGAAGGTGCATCGCGGCCGGAGATATGAGAAAGTTTTTTTGCGAGAACGACTTAACCATATCTCTGAGGAAGCCGCGATGCCGACACAGTGTACCGTAGTCAGCCCATGCGCGAAGCGTATTGATGGCCGCCAGGTGGCGGTGGATTTCGACGGAGGGCAGATCAGTTCGGATGCGGGCGCGCTGTTGCTGCGCGAGGTCGATCGCACCTTGCGGCTGACCGAACGGGTGGCGGCCTGCTTCGAGGATGGGCGCGATCCGGAGCTGATCGAACACACGGTGCACACGTTGGTGATGCAACGGATCGTGGGGATCGCGCTGGGCTACGAGGACCTGAACGATCACGATCAATTGCGCCGTGACCCGGTACTGGCCACGCTGGCCGGTAAGCTCAGCGCTCGGCGCAAGGGCTGCGAGCCGCTGGCGGGCAAGTCGACCTTGAACCGGCTCGAACATGCCCCCGACACCAAGGACGGTTCGCGCTATCACAAGATCGCTCACGATCCGGCGGCCTTCGAGTCGCTGTTCGTCGCGTGCTTCATTGAGGCGCACGAGCAGGCACCTGACGAGATCATCCTCGATCTGGACGCCACCGACGACCCGCTGCACGGCCAGCAGGAAGGGCGTTTCTTCCATGGTTACTACGGCGGCTACTGCTACCTGCCGCTGTACATCTTCTGCGGCCGACATCTGCTCGCCGCCAAGCTGCGCCGGGCCAACACGGATGCCTCGGCGGGCAGCATCGATGAACTCGAACGCATCGTCACCCAGATCCGCCGCCACTGGCCGGAGGTGCGCATCGTGCTGCGTGCCGACTCGGGCTTTGCGCGCGATGCCTTGATGAGTTGGTGCGAGCAGACGCACATCGACTTCGTCTTCGGGCTGGCCAAGAACGACCGGCTCAAGGCCCAGATCGAAACCGAGATGAGCCAGGCGCAGGCCGAATGCACCCAGACCGGCAAGCCCGCACGGCGGTTTCGCGACTTCACCTACCGCACCCTTGACAGCTGGTCGTGCGCCCGGCGGGTCGTCGGCAAGGCCGAGCAGCTGCCGGGCAAGGCCAATCCGCGCTTCATCGTCACCAGCCTGGACGCTCAGCGCTGGCCGGCACGCGAACTGTACGAGGCGCTGTACTGCGCCCGAGGCGAAATGGAGAACCGCATCAAGGAGTGCCAGCTACACCTGTTCGCCGATCGCACCTCAACGGCGACGATGCGGGCCAATCAGCTGCGGCTGTGGTTCGCCTCCTTCGCCTACGTCATGCTCGAAGCGCTGCGCCGCATCGGGCTGGCTGGCACCGAACTGGCCGAGGCCACCTGCGAGAGCCTGCGCCTGAAACTGCTCAAGATCGGCGCACGGGTCAAGATCAGCGTGCGCCGCATCCATGTCAGCATGGCCAGCAGTCATCCGTTCCAGACCACCTGGCGCCTGGCCCAGGCCAGACTCGCCCCCGGCTGATCCGCCACGCCACCGTGGCCCTGCTGATCCGATCGCGCTCCCGTTCGCGCGAGGCGGTCTCATGCCCAAACAGCGCCGCTTGCCCCCTCAACGCACCTGACCGCCCGCAGAACCTCACCCGCCTGCACTCCATTGGCCGCTCGCGGGCCTGAATCCTCGCGGTCACGGCAACGCGTGAAGGAAAAAGCCGCGCCAACGGGGGCGCCGAACCGTGAGAGTGTGAGAAATGCGGGTTAAGGAGGTTTTGGGGTGCTTCGTCGTTATCGTATGCGCGAAAGGATATGCCTGCGATCCTGCGTAAACAGGGCATTTTCCGAACCTCCTCCGAAACCCGCGCAGATAAGGCTTTTGCGGGCGGGTGCTCTGATGTGCCCTGTTTATAAGGGTTTCAGGGCAGCTCTTCGGGGATGCACTGAATACATGGGCTGGCGCGGTGTGTGGCATGCTTCGTAGCAAAAGGTGCGCGGTGCAGAATCCTTCAGCCTTATTTTGGCCGTGACGCCCCAAATGCCTTTGGAGTCCATTACGCCGAAAACCGCGGTTTGCCGATCCGTCTGTATTTCGTACAGACCGGCACGCCGGTTTCCGGGGCGATCACTTTCGTACAGCCACGGCGGCGCCGATCCGGCCATTCGTAAGTTGCACCATCCGTCGCTGTTGCAGCCACCAGCCGAGAGAGAACAAGAATGCCGCCAGGCCGGCCAGCCAAGACCAGATCCATGCCGTTGCCCGGAAGGTTTCCGCCGTTGGCCGCTGCACTTCTTCCACGACCTGACCGCTGACTTGCTGCGCGCCGGGTGCGGGCGCTGGCCCGGCGGCGGCTTGGGCGATGGCGGCCTGGTAGGCCTCCAGCAGAGGTGCCGCATCGGGCAGGGTCGCCAGGGCCTTGCCAACAAACTCAGTCATTTCGGCGTTGCGACACTGGTTGGCCTCACACGCCGGCCCGTGTTCGCTGACGCTGTGCACGAGTTTTTGCGCGACCGAGGCCAGTTCTTCGGCGCTGGCTTGCCAATGCCCGCGTTGGGCGGCGCCCAGTAGATTGGTCAGCAGCATTTGCTGTGCGAACGGGTTGTGGTTGTCGAAGAACTCTTGCATATGCAGACCAAACTTGTCGTCTACGTATACGCTTTTGACTTCGGACCAATCGGCGCTACTGACTTCATGGGTTGCGGTTGAATCCCAGAGGTCGAGGTGATCGGTCAGGAACATGAAGTTGCGGGCGCCGTCATAGCCGTGCGCCATGTTTTCCTTGATCCATTTCGGATTGAAGTAGCGCGTGCGCATTTCCGTCTGCAACGCACGTGCCGCGCTTTCTATCTGCGGATTTGCGGAATCGCGCAGGTTGCTTACATAGAGTTTGATGTCCTTTCCGGTGAGCGCTTTAGCCGCCAGGTTCAGGCCACCAAGAAACGCGGCGGACTGAGAATGATCAAGCAAACCGTTGACGTCACTGCTGCGCGGCAAGGTTGCGGCATCGGTTCTGGCCAGGTTGCCTTCAAAGGCAGGGCGCGCATATGTGCCATACAGGCCGCCGCCATAGGCATGCGCGAGCCGTTGCGTATAAAGGTCGGCCATGCGTGATTCGCCGCCGCGCTGGTCGCCGGATTTGGCCAGGAACTGGATGTTGGGCGAATAGGCGCCCGGCGCCGGTGAAAATACCCGCGCCAATGCCAGCCGGTGGGCGTTGGCCGCATTTTCCCCCCCTTTGATCAGATCTGCTTCCGCCGCCTGTGTAGTGCGGGCTACCGGATTGTCGGGCTCGGGGCTGGCCGCGGCCAGTTGCGTAGCTTTGGCGATCAATTCCACCTTGCTCTGGTAGCCGTCGCGATAGGCGCCGCTGGTGGTTACCAGCACGTCGATGCGAGGCCGCCCAAGCGCCTCGCGCGGAATCAATTCCACGTCCACCACTTCGCCGCGCCAGTTGCGCACGGCGCGGGTGCCGAGCATGTGGAGAATCTGCGCTTCGGTAATGCCGTTATTTTTGGCAATCTCGGCCGACCATAGTACGTAGGCGAATTTTTGCGGATAGGCGCCGTGATGCTCTTTGCGCCAGATTTCGATCTGTGCGTTGGCTTGACGGATGCCGATCGCCTCGGCTTCGACGGTGGGCACCAGGCTCAGGTCGAAATTATGGAGGACGCGCCCCGGAGGCAGCACCTCCGGCCGACGGAACGGTTCTCCCATCGGGCCCGGCTCGACCCATTGGCCACCCAGCTCGGCAAAGATGGCGGCTACCTCGCGCGGCGCCTTACGCAGTGCGTCGGCGTGGCGCTGCGCCAGTTTCAACTGGGCCGCGATGCGTTTGGCGTGTTTGGCATTTTCGGCGCGCCGACCGAGAAATTTCTGTACAGCGGCATCGGCCGTCAGGTGCGCGTTGAGCACGGCATCCACCAACTGGCGGGCGACAATCGCGGGCTCATCGGTCAGGCCATGCAAGGCGTCGGTCAGATCCTTGCCCAGCATGCCAGCGACCATGGCGCTCATGGCTGGCCCTTGCGGTGTCGTGCCAAGCACTTTGCCGCCCCATGGCATGTTGGCTTTTTCGAGTTCGGCAAGATAGGTGTCAATAGCTCCCAGCAGAACCTCCGCCGGCGCATGTTCCACATCGACATGCTGCGCCAGCGCACGGTCGATGCCTGCATCGTGGATCGCCTGGCGCAAACTTGGTACGATGCCGTCGCGGGTCGCGGTGTCATTGGCGCTGCGATAACGTGCGATCAGGGCGCGCAGTTCGCCCAGGTTTTCATAGGAATCGGACGGCACGACGATGTTGTACCAGCCGGGTAATGCCGCCAGCGCCTTGCGCTTGTTACCCGTGCCGCCGTTGGCGCCCAGGCGTTCAGGATGGATGTGCGGCAGCCCGCCGAGCAGGATACCGATATGGTCGTCGGCCAGCGGCCCCTGCACGTTGCCTGGTTGCAGCACGATATTCGTAAACAGGCTGACCCAGGCGTCGGCATGCCATTTCTTCTGCAGCCACAGGAAAAAGGCCAGATATTGATGGTGTGGCGGCAGCGCCTCTCTCGATAACAGCGCCTTTTGATTTTCCAGATAGCCCCACATGGGGTGCGGGGCGATCAACACGTTGCCGTATTCGATGCGCGGAATAACGATGAAACGCTGCCCTTGCGCATTGGTGTAAATCATGGTCTTGCCTGGCGCCGGCCCCCAGACGGCCTCAATTTCCTTGCGGCGCTGCTCGGGAATGGCGTTAAACCATTCGCTGTACTCGGCTTCCGGGATCAGTATCGGATTTGACTCGGCTACCCGTTTGGCGATTTCTCCCGGCGCCCAGTTGCCCATGTTGGAGGCTTCGCGCGCCATTCGTTGAGCCAGTGTTTCGGCATCGGGCAATGCCCCTTTCCCCACGTTGTAACCGCGCTCGCGCATGGCGGGCAGAAGCATGGCCAGCGTACCCTGTACATCAAGGAAGTCATCCGGGTCGCCGCCGACGTCGGATTTGCCGCCGGCCTCGCTCCAGTAGGTCAACACCACTTTTTTGTCGGCATTGGCGGCACGGTGCAGTTTTGCCCAGGCCAGTGCGCGGGTAATGCGCCATTCGATCTGTTCATCAAGCGGCTGCTGGCGGCCGACTGCCTGTTGGGCATTCCTGGCAGCTACGACCATGGGCTCGAAGCTGCCGTCACGCTCGCCGCCGACGATTCGGAAGGCCAGGTCGGGAATGTAACCCCCGGGCGCTTTACGATATTCTTCCGGGCTCAGGCGATGGTGGTTGAGCGCCATCAGTATCGGCACGCCAAGCTGTGCGGCCTGGGCGTGAGCCTTGGCGCGATCATTGAAGTTCAGTACGCCTGCGCCGTATAACAGCGCATCGATCAGCGTATGCCCGTTTTTCCGGAACTGCAGCAGATCGGGGCTGGCGTTGCCGACCAGGGCAATAGCGTTCTGGCCGCGCTTCTCGGTTGCGGCAATGAGGGCATCCCAGGCGCCGAGATCTTTGCGCCGCACGTTGGCATGATGGATCAGCAGGCCCAGCGTCAGCGCTTTGGGGTCGTATGCATGGCCGCCCTTGCGTCGCCGATACCAGTCCAGATAGGCATCCAGCGAGTCGAACAAGGCCGGCGCCGCCGGATGGTAGAAGGCATGCGCCGGATAGACGATAGGCCTGGGAATCGGTTCTTTGCACGGGATATTCAGTATCCGGCTACTCAGGTAGGCCAGCAGCGCTGCGTCATTGTCGGCGGAGCGATTCGCCCAGTAGCGAGCGATGTCGGGATGCCGTGCCAGCGGCACATTACCCTGCAGACCGGCTTGCGGATTGACCACGACCAGTCGTGTAGTCTGTGCTAGTTGTTGGATTTTCGCGGCATTCAGCGGCAATCCCTTGGCCGCGCCGTCGATGAATACCAGCGCGTAGGCATGCAAGTCTGTGTCTTGGGGCAACACCATGCCGCCTGGCCCCGGTGAATAGATATCCACCTGCACGGGAGCGGATGATTGCGCCAATGCATACCGCAATTCCGCGGGCCCGGTAGATTCTCCGCCTTCATAAATAATGGCGATGCGCGGGGAAGCCATGGACAGCGACGGCGCCACGGTGAACAGCACGGTGAGGAGCAGAAATAGAAATCTCATAATGGATTGTCAATCGGGAAAATTCACACCGAGCGTCAAGGCTCGTGCCTTGCGGAAAACGACAGTCATCCTGCGGCGGTTTTCGGCATTACGAACCGCCGGGCGGCGCCTGGCCCTCCGGCACATAGACCACCTGCCCGTTGGAGAGCTTGTAGGCAACGCCCAGACGAACCCCCTGGCCGGAGAGCGTCTTGTCAGTGACCCGCTGTACTTTGATTTCCTCACGCTGCTTGGAAATGATTTCTATCGTGCCGTCTTCGTTCTGCTTGACCATCGTGACGCTGCTCTGCGGGTTGAGAAACTCGACAGCGGAGAACAAGGTAAACATGGCAATCAGCAGGGCGACAATGAATGCCACGCTGACATCGAACAGGTTGGCGATGCCGGCCAGGGGGTCCTCGTCATGCCCATGCGGTTCCGAGGTGTTGCGGTGACGAACGAAGCGCATGGCCGTCAATCCTGTTGCCGTGCGGCCGGTGCGTTAGCAGCCTGCAGGAGCGCCTCTGCGCGAAAAGCCAATGCCTGATTATCTTCGCGAATCCATTGCTCGCGTATAGACGTAATCAGGTAAATGGTCACGCTGATGGCCAGGCCGATGACAGTGGCGGCAAAAGCCGTCACCATATTGGACGCCAGCGAAGGAAGATTGCCGTCGGCCAGACCCTGCAAGGCGTTGGCCATTGGAATCAGCGTGCCCATCAGGCCCAGTGCGGGGCCAATCCGCACGCCCTGGCGTAGCAAGGCCAAAGCCGACCACCGCCGTCGCTCGCTATCCTGCAATACGCGCTCCAGCCGTATGTCCAGCGGGTCTGGCGAGGTCTGATCGGCGGCCGCCGCTTCCAAAGCGGCGCCGGTGATCTGCTGCCATGGACGCCGCTTGCCGCGCCGCGACCAACATTCCTGAATAAAAGCTCCCAGCGCCACTAAGGTCAATGCAGCAAGCAGCAACAGGGCAATCAATACGGGCCAGACCAGGACGCCGGAGACTACGTGCAGTAACTCGCGAATCGTATCGATCGTACTAGTAGAATTCATTATCATTTTCAACCTTTAACAAAGGCGCATAGTATCACGCGGAATTTCGAGGGCAGCCCGTATTCGGCGTGCTCATCCTGATCCGCGTGCGGATGATCGAATGGATTATTTGGCGAAGCCCTGATTCTTCGGCGCGTAGCCATTTCGTTACCGGCCGCCGCATTTGCTCTCTGTCGCATTGCGCTTCACTTTTCACGTCATGGGCCCGATACCGGCGCTTTCCGCTAGGCCTGATATAGAGGGTGGCGCGCAGATCAACGGATTAAAAAAACTAACGCTCCGGTTGCAGGGCAGCTCCCAATATCGCCCGGCATCGGGGCTGCTACCCGGAGATGTACGTGGATAAAGGGTCCCAAGGCACCCCACTTGCTCCTCTCTTCTAAAGGGGAGCAGCCCGAAGGGCTGAGGGGTTTTTATGTTTTTTGATGCCCTGAACCCCTTGTATTTAGGGGATCTCAGGGCATTTTATGTTTTCTGGCCTGTTTTTACGGATTTTATAGGGGACTTCGCAAGTTTAAAGAGCGGCTCGACTTTGCCAAAAGACAAGGCGAGCTAACGCAGTATTTTGGTAAAGAAAGCCGCTATTTTCTGCGGTAGTGCATGGTGGCCAGCAGCAGCCCAAGGAAGACCGTCAGGTAGCCGAGCACATACCATCCCGTGCGTTGGCGGGCGGCGCGGTCCGGATCGGCCGCCCAGGTGAGGAAGGCCGTGACGTCTTTGGCGTACTGGGCTTCCGTCTGCGGCGCTTCTGGCTCGCCGGCGGCGTTTTTCGGGTATTCAAATTCGTCGTCAAACAGCGGTTTGGCCATGTTGAGCTTGCCGCCCGGCGCGTAGCGGTTGGTCGTCAGCGCCGGGTCCTGGTCGTCATAGCCGGTGAGGATGGCGTAAACGTAGTCGCTGCCCTGCTCGGCATAGGGAATGAACAGGTCGCGGACAAATTGCGTGAAGCTGCGGTCGTAGCTGCGCGCCAGCGTCATGTAGGTCAAATCCGGCGGCGCGACGCCGAGATTGAGGTATTTCGCCTGCTCCGGGTTGGCGTAGGGTGAAATGAAATGGTCGCTCAACCGGCCTGCGCGCTTGGCCGGTTCGCCGTCATCGCTGACGGTCGAAAATTCGTAGCTGGCTGCGATCTCTTGCGCTTCTTTCAGAGTCAGTTCCGGGCCGCCTGGTCGGGTGAGCGCGCGAAAATCCAGATGCTTCATGCTGTGACAGGCGCGGCATTTCTGTTCATAAATTTGTAAGCCGCGCCGAAGCTGCGCTTTGTCGTAGGCGCCATTGAGGCCGGAAAAACTCCACGTCTGCCGCGGCGGGATGTCCCCGGTCGGTGCGGCGGTCGCGTACATTGTCGCGGTGGCAAGCCACACAACAAAGCCGGCCAGCGTCAACCATGTACGCGGGAATGTACGCCGGAACGCACGCCGGATTTGTGCTGTCATGGTTTTTGCCCTTCCCGCTTTTTTTCCTGCCGCGGTTCCTGCTTTTCCAGCCAGCGCCGGCAGGGCAGCACGACGACGAACCACGCGAAATAGAGCACCGTGGAGAGTTGCGACAGTGGGCGTATCCAGCCGGGTTCGGCGCTGCGCCCGAATAACCAGTCGATAAAATCCGGCCCGACTAGCGCCTTGGATCCCATCCAGCCCAGCCAGACCATGTTGAGAATCCAGAGAAAGAAGCCTGCCTTGATCCAAGGGCTATGATGGCGGAAACGCGAATTTGATGTATCCAGCCACGGCAGAAAGTAGAAAATCGCTATCGCGCCAAACATCAGGACGATGCCCGTCACTTCGTCCGGGAAGCAGCGCAGAATGGAAAACAGCGGTAGGAAATACCATTCCGGCGTGACGATCAGCGGCGTCACGGTCGGGTCGGCTTTAATGAAGTTGTCGGCGCTGCTGAAATAGTTCGGCGCAAAAAATACGCCCCAGGTAAAAAGTATCAGGTAGAGGGTGATTTTGGCCGTATCTTCGTCCGTGATCCGGTAGTCCAGCAGCAGGCGCTGGTTCTCCTGGGGAGTGAATTCTTTTTTGATGGCATCGGCAAAGGCACGGCGCACTGTCCTGACGTGTACGACGGCCATGCCGGTAATAATGAGCGGGATGAGAAAATGCAGTACGAAGAAGCGCCCGAACGTCGGTGTGCCCACGGCATAGCCGCCGATCAGAAAGCTCTGGATATCCGCGCCGATGAACGGAATGGCGCGCGCAAACCCGGTGATGACTGTTGCCGCCCAGTAACTTTTCTGCCCGCCCACCAGGCTGTAACCGAGGAATGCCGTGGCAATCAGCAGTACATACAGCGTGACGCTGATCATCCACATTTTGATATAGGGCCTGCGGTAGGTGGCGTAATGCATTGCGCGGAACATGTGCAGATAGCAGGCGAAAAAAAGCAGCGACGCGCCGATGCCGTGCACGTTGCGGATCAGCTCGCCGTGGTGGACGTGGCGCATGATGTGAATGATGGAATCCCAGGCCTGGTCGGCCGTGGGCACGTAAAACATCGCCAGCGCCAGGCCGGAAATCATTTCGATGGCCAGCATGACCAGCAGGATGGCGCCGGCGGCGAACAACCAGAAGCTGCGCGTGGAAGCAGGCCGCGGAAAGCGCGCCAGAAAGCGCCTCAGCATGCTGGCGCGTTCTGCCGGAGCATCTGGCTGCGTATTAATCATTGTCTGCTTTCTGCGCCATCGTTTGTCTTTGCCCTTGTACGCACCGGGCGGCTTATACGCTCTTTACGCCCAGGCGAAGCGTGAGTCCGTCCGCATGGAAAGCGTAGTCGGGAATCGCCAAATTTTCGGTGGACGGGCCGCGCGTCACCCGCCCGGACAGATCGAATTCGGAACCATGGCAGGGGCACAGCCAGCCGAGATTTCCGCCTGCCAGCTCATTGGGAATACAGCCGGCATGCGGGCAGTGACCATACACCACCAGCCACTGCTCGTGGCCCGGCTTGACCCGCTCGGCATCCGCTTGCGGCGAAATCACTGTCTTGCCGTCCAGCGCCCTGGCCTGTGCGATTTCTTCTTCCGTCCGGTGGCGAATCAGCACCAGCCGGCCGCGCCAGAGGCGGCGTACCGTCTGACCGGGCGCGATATCTCCCAGCGCAATATCGATAGGTTCGCCATCGGCCAGGGTTTTCTCGTCCGGCCCCAAAGCGGAAAGTAGCGGCCACATCGCGGTCGCAACCCCCGCAGCGCCGACCAGCCGCGTCAGCTTGCACAAACACTGGCGTTTGTGTTCCTGCAACGGCGGCAGATTTTCTCCGGCGTCTTTTCTGGGTTGCGCCGAAGCTTCTTCCGGCGGCGAAATAGGGCGCTTAAGTTTGAACATGTTCCGGGTGACAAATACGTCAATTATCAATTGCCGTATCAGATGTCTTTGAATGGTAAAAAGCACCTTGCGTGGTATAAGCGGTGAATTTGCCTGTATTTACCCGCGCAAGAATAGGTAGTATTGAGTATAGCATATTGCCTATTAGCACCAGATAAATTGTCTCCAAGGGGTGTGTGGGCGCACTAGAATTTATTTACTCGTATACGCCAAACTGGCGATCAGTAAAAAAGCGCGAGTAAAGAGCTGCCTAAATGACTAGATAATAAAATCATAAAATGGATAGTAAGTTTTATTAAAAGCGATTAAGTAAAATATATCCTTATTCTAAAATAAGTAAAGGCTTTAATAGGGTAAATTTAGCTCAACAATTATTGGGTTATGGTCGCTTGCTTTATGCCATTTTTCAGTGCTAAGAATTTCGCACGATTTCATTATTAATTTTGAACAATAACAATAGTCGATATGGTATGATTTATTAAGGTTGTGATGCATAAAAAATGTTGGTTGGTTTTCTTTACCAAATATCACCTGATGTAAAGTGTGATAAATAGAAAATAATCCTTTTTCAGATAATTTTTGATTAAGGTAGGAATGGTTACGAAAATCATTTTTTTGTCCCAAATAATATTACTATTAAAATCTCCTATAATAACTGTATTATTATATTATCATTGATTCTGGCCGGAAGATAGTTTCTAAATAAATAGTCTGGCCAGTCACAGGCTTCCAGTTTTATTTGTGAGTTAGCAATAATTGCCAATCCCTTATAAGGGATCAGTCCTGTCCAGATATGGTTAATCGCCCATTTTTTGTATTCTTCAGATGCTGTTGTTTCAGGGTTTTCACATTCTGCGATAACAAACAAGTCGGCGTTTATTGATTTCAATAACTGGATTTTGGCGCGCAAGTTTCCTTGGCAATTCCAAAAAAATATTTTCATATTTTCGGGCGTTTTGCCGATGCGGCCGATGTGCCTTGCTGGGCGGAAGGTTGGGTTTATTGCACCGCGTGGCGCAATTCGCCGATGCTGGCGGGGTGCTGTTCCAGTTGGGTGATGGCGACGGCGCGCACATCGGGGCGTTGGCAGTAAGTAGCAAAGGCTTGCTGGTTGGCGGCGCTGAGGTGGGCGCGGTAGAGGTCGCCGTGGCGCAGTTCAGCGTAAGACAGCGCCATGCCAAGAACGTGGGTGGCAACGTCGTTGCTTGCCGGGTCGAGCGGCGGGCAGTGGGCCAGGCCACGCGCAACGGCATCACGGGCGCGCGCGATGTGCGGGTGCGCGGGGGCGTTTTCTGGCTGGAAGCGGGCGAGCGAGTAGGCTTTTACGACCTGGTCGAGCAGTTCGTAGCCATAGCCCGCCAGCGCCGCCTGCTGCGCGCCCTGGAAGGGGTGGTCGAAAAGGTAGTCGAGAATGAGCGGGCTGTTGGTGATGATGGCGCCGTTGTCGGCAATGAGCGTTGGCACTTGCGAGAGCGGGTTGATGGCGGTGAGTTCGGCCGGCGTCGTCCACGGATCGACGTAAGCGAGTTGCAACTCGTCCATGCCGCGCGCGAGGGCGGCGAGCATGACCATGCGGGCGTAGGGGGAAGTGGTGCTGGTATAGAGTTTCATGAGATGGTGCTCCGGGAAGGTGGACTTAAAGACATTTTACGCGGTTTATAATAGCGCATCACGGATAATAGAGAAATTCATTTTTTACTATATCAATAGATTGGTGGCGGCTGTAATATTTATGGTATTGCTGTTATTGCAGGTTGCTATATATAGTATTCTATAAAGCTTGTTAATTATTAGTCCAATATTGATCGATAGTAAAAGCACGCAAAGTATAGAAAAGTAATTATGATATACGGACGAGTTTGTCACGTATAGAAAAATAAATATGTTATACTATATCCCTAAGATTATTATTTACCATAGGACACGTTTAATCATGACTGAAAAACAAATTCGTCTTTTAGCTGTTGTTGCTACAGTTGCTTCCATTTGTATGTATGTATCTTATGTTTTTCAAATTCAAAATAATTTGGCCGGGAATAAAGGAAGCCCGATCCAACCGCTCTGCGCCGCAATCAACTGCACGCTGTGGGTGGTGTATGGCCTTTTCAAGAAAGATCGCGATTGGCCAATTGCGATTGCTAACGCACCCGGTGTCGTGCTGGGAATAATCACATGCGTGACGAGTTTGTGAACGCCGCGTAGGATTCGTCCCAGTTTTATTCCATCCGCTGCCAACCCCTGTAATATCACGAGGCATTTAGCCGGCTGTTCAAGCCGGCTAAATGCCTCGAGCTGTTCTGCGGATATTTCAAGCGCTACCGCATCGGTATGCCTGGTTATTTATTCAACTGTAAACAATAGCGCCTGACTTCTTCACGCACAGCCCCATGCTAAGCCGTTACGACTATTTCGCCCAAGATCCTGATTTCCCCGCCGTGCTGATTATCGGCACCTTATTCCTCGGTGCATTCTTTGGCTTCTTGAATGAAACGTTATTGAATGTTGCCCTGACCCATATCATGCACTACTTCTCCATTGATAAAAGTACAGTGCAATGGATGACCACCGGTTTTCTGTTGATTATGGGGGCGTTAACGCCGATTACTGCCAATGTTATTCAATGGTTCAGTACACGCATGACGGCGCTCCTGACCCTCGGCATTTTTTTAACGGGAACGGTTATTTGCGCCTTTGCGCCCAATTTTTCCGTCCTCTTGGCCGGTCGCCTGATACAGGCTATCGGCGCCGCCATTCAGATACCGCTGCTGATGAATGTGCTGCTCGCCATTTACCCGCCGCAGCAACGCGGTCGGGCGATGAGCCTGGTCGCGATGATTTTTACCGCCGCCCCGGCCATTGGCCCGACCTTATCCGGTTTTATTGTCGATCATTATGGCTGGCGCTATTTGTTTATTTTTACGATGCCATTCTTTATCGCGGCGATGCTGATTGTCGTCACGGTACTAAAGGTCAATATTATTCCGACCACCAAACCGCGTATTGACGGTTTATCGGCCTTATTGGCGATGACGGGATTCGGCAGTCTGGTTTTTGCCGGCAGTCAATTCAGCCATTTGACGCTGCCGCAATTTGGCGGCTTATTTGTTGCCGCCATCCTGTTGATTGCCTGGTTTTGCCGCCGCCAGTTATCGCTGCAAGAACCTCTGCTGGATGTGCGCGCCTTCATGTATCCGCAATACCGCTATGCGATGATTATTCTCGCCCTGGCTTTTTTCCTTTTTCTTGGTCTGGAATTGCTGCTGCCCATGTATATGCAGCAGGTGCTGCTGCTTTCCGGTACGGTCACGGGGCTGGTTCTTCTGCCAGCGAGTATCGTCGAAGCTGTTTGCGCGCCGCTGTTTGGCTGGGTGCTCGACCGCAAAGGCGCGCGCTACGTCATGCTGCCCGGCGGCATCATCATGGCGGCGAGTTTTCTCGCGCTGTATGCCAGCCTCGACGCCAGCGGCAATACCGTGCGGCTGGCCGTTCTCTTTGCCTGCTTCGCCATCGCCATCGCCAGCGCGATGACCTGCGAAACGCACGGCCTGAATGCCCTGCCGAAACACCTCAACCCGCACGGCACCGCCATCATTTCCACCATTAACCCGATTGCAGGCGCCCTCGGCGCGGCGTTTTTTGTCGGCGTAACCGGCGTGGGCGAACGTTTTTCTACTCAGGCAACTGCCCCGCTGCGCATGCTGGACGGCGTGCATCTCGCCTGCGGCTGCGGCGTTGTCCTAACCATTGTTGTGCTGTTTTTTGCCACCAGAATCCGTAACCGCTGATGCTGTGATCCAGCGGTTTATCGCCCGCATCCCGGGCGAATCCTGCGGTGTCGGATCAGACGTTGACGGCGATCTGCCGAATGATTACAACAAACGGTACGAAATCGTGTCCTCCTCTGAAAGGAAAAACCATGTTCAGCGTCCAGCGCATCTACGACTACACCCCCCAAGCGGATAGCACCGGCGTATTCCTCGACCGCCTCTATCCACGCGGCGTCCATAAGGAATTGATGGCGCAGGTGGTCTGGCTGAAAGACCTGACTCCCTCAGCTGAACTGCGCCGCTGGTACCACGCCGACAGCGGCAATCGCTACGCCGAATTCGCCGCACGCTACCGCGCGGAATTGCTTGACCCCGTCCATCAGGCGGCGCTAGCCGAACTATGGCGGCTCAGCCAGGCACGCCCGCACACCGTGCTGCTTACCGCCGTTAAGCAACCCGAACACTCGCACATCGCCGTCCTGCTCGATTACCTGCACGAAAACGGCGAACACGGCAGCGTACAGAACCAGAACTGACGCGCTGGCAAAAGCGCGCGGCTATGGCAATCATCCCCTTGGTACGATAAAAGTCGCTTTCCAAAGCCTCACCACATTGGTGGGTAGATAAACCGCAGCAACAGCCATCCCCGGCGGACTACGCATTAACTGGACGAGTCTGGCAACTGCCTTGCCTGAGATTTTGCTGTGTCCAGGTTTGCGGCCATTGGCGGCCGTGTGCGGTGCTCGTTTTCAGTCCGTACGGGTTGGCGCTTAATCCATAAAAATCATCTGATACCGATCCCAGAAAATAATCCGGGTGTGCTGGCGCATTTTGCCGGGCACCCATAAAAATTGGGGGGGCGCCAAACTCGGACGCCTGCCGGCAGGCCATCCGGAAACCCACGTAAATAGAGGGATTGAAGACAGACCGGCTGGAAACGCCCGTAAACAGTGGGTTTGCGGATAGGCAGGCTGGAAAGCCAAGTAAACACTGGGCTAGCGGGCAGCCCCTCCGGAAACGCCCGTTTTACGCGGGCTGCGGGGCAGGCGTTGTTGCCTGTCTCCAGTCGCGGCGGCTGTGCTTCGGACGGTGATGCTTCACCCGCGCGGCCGGGGGACAGCCGGCTTCAACGCGCCGAATAGATTGCTTTACGCTTTGCTCCTGCGGTCGGCGAGGCTAAGTTTTTCCTGCGAGGCAACTTTTTGCAAAGTCCGCCAAAAACAGGCCGTCCCCAGGAGTTCCAAGGAGCGAGGGGCGAGGGGCGTTAGAAGGCGGTTTTTTGTGCCATACCGTTTGGTAGACACGAAACTACGATCATTCCGCTTCCAACCAACAAGGAACGTACTCATGCTGCATGGCGTGCGCGAAACCGTGCGATTGAAGATGGAGCGCTTGGGGGGGGACGACCCGAAAAATGCGTTGTGACGGCGCTTTAGCGGCCTGCCTCAAACGGTATCAATTCACAGCCGCCAACCGCGTTGCCTACCTGCCGGCGTCGTCATGTAGGCAGACTGGTGAGGTGAGGTTCTACAATAGCGGTAATCCCAACTACGGAGCCCCTACCATGTTCCTCGATACCGCCAGTCTGCCCGACATTGAATACTACCGCGACCTCGGCATCCTCAAAGGCATCACCACCAACCCGACCCTGCTCAAACAGCATCCGGCGCCGCGCCATGAGCAGCTTGCCGCCATCCTCGCTACCCGTCCCAACCTGCTTTTCGTGCAGGTGCTGGGTAACAGCGCAGACGCGCTGGTTGAAGACTTCGAGTATCTACTTGCCGCCTTTCCCAAAGCGCCGCTTGGCATCAAAGTCCCCATCAACACCGCCGGCATGATGGCGGTGAAGCGGATGCGTGAACGGCGGCCGGATGTCCCGCTGCTCGGTACCGCCATCTACTCCGCTGGGCAGGCCATCCTCGCCGGTATCGCCGGCTGCGCTTATGTTGCGCCCTACGTGAACCGCATGGAAAACAACGGCATCGACCCGTATACAGTGATTGCCACCAGCCGCCGCTACTACGACAACCACGCCATCGACTGCCGCATCGTCGGCGCGAGTTTCAAAAACACCCGGCAAATTCTGCATGCGCTCGATGCTGGCGCACACACCTGCACCCTCTCGCCGGAGCTGCTGCGGCAAATGCTGGAAAATGCCGTGGCCAATGCAGCTATCCGCGTCTTCAATGCCGACGGCGGGCTATAAACTGCGTCGATAAAAGATCAATAGCGGCAGCATATTTTTATTTCAATGCCTGAAATCAAGGCCAATTTGGGGCATTAAGCCGAAAAGGCGGCATCCCGCAGACCAGACAAACAAGACGATCAGTAGGCGGGTACAACGGCCACGCCGATACGGCTGGTTTTTAGGCAGCCAGTAAAGCATCGGTGATGTTTTGTGTGCCCATACGGTGTGCTTAGCGGGTGAGGTGATAGCTGTCATCAAGCAGTTGCCGGATGGTTTCATCGTCCAGCCAGCCGTCGAGGATGACGCTGATCCAGTGTTCTTTGTTCATGTGGTAGCCGGGGAACACGCCTTTTATCTGACGCAGCCCGCCGATATATTCAGGGCGGGCTTTTAAGTCCAGTATGTCAATCACGCTGTGGTCATCGAGGCCGAGTTTGTCGCCGGAAATGTTTAGCAGCACACAGAACCATTTGCGGTTGTCCGTGTGGCGGAATACGGCGTAATCCGGGGTGCGCGCCCACAGGTGTTCGGGTGCGGCGCGGTAGCGTTCTTTGATATGGCGGATAAGGGTGGCTCGATTCATGGGGGCGCCTCGTATGTTTGGGTGATGGAAGGGTGATTTTCAGTTTCTAGTATTTTTGCCCGATGGGTGGAAAATACAGTTGCTACGACTACCTGAAAATATTGTCGACGCCTGCCTGATTGGCTTCCTGACTGCAAACAGTATGGAAGTCGATGATAACCGCGTTTTTTACCAAGGAGTTTTGTTATGAAAGTTTTGGTCAATCTGTTCCATCCGCACCTTGAACGCTCCGTTGTAAACCGTGCTTGGGCGGAGCGTCTCGCCAACCAGCCTGGCATTACCCTGCGCAGGCTGTATGCGCTCTACCCCGACGGAAAAATCGATGTGGCCGCCGAACAGCAGGCTTTGGCCGAACACGAGCGCTTGGTGTTCCAGCACCCGTTTTATTGGTATTCCACTCCGCCGCTGATGAAGCAGTGGCTCGACGACGTGCTGACCTACGGCTGGGCATATGGCCCGGGCGGTAACGCGCTGGCGGGCAAAGAATGGCTGTCGGCGATTTCTACAGGTGGGCCGGCAGATTCCTATCAGGCGGGCGGCTACAACCGCTTTTCCATGAGCGAGTTTTTGAAACCCTTGGTGCAAACCGCTTCCCTATTGCAAACCGTGTTCCTGCCGCCATTTATTTTCCACGGCGCGGTGGCTGCTGATAACGAAGCCGTGCGTGCTTCTGCCGATGCGCTGCTGGACTACGTTTGCAACCCGCTGCTCGATCCACAGAAGAAGTTGGCAGCGTTGCAGGCCAAAATGGAAAGCGAAGGCGTGAAGCTGGAGTAATGCGGACAGATTGATGATTCATCATAAAAGGCTACCTAAAAAGTTCAGGCGGCCTTTATTCATCTAGCAGTAGCTATAGGCTGGGCATGAATAGTAGCGCGGCGCAGAGGGCGACAAGAGTTTTTATGGAGTCTCCATAGTGGAGTGTTTTGATGTAAAAGGGAATCGTGTTTGCCGGTCGCCGGAAAATAGTATTCGGTAAGTGGTATCTACAAATCTTTTTCAAACGGCATCAATGCGCTGTTTCAGCGCAATTCCTGCAAAAACGGATTAAAGGCAATTTCCCATAAAAAGCCGTCGGGGTCGGCGATATAGCCGCTGTATCCGCCCCAAAACACTTTCTGCGGGGCTTTGACGATATGCACATTTTTTGCGGCAAACGCGGCAAACAGCGCGTCCACTTCGGCTTCGCTGCTGACATTGTGCGCCAGCGTAAAACGTGGAAAACCGCTGTCCCGCGCCGATACCTGCGCGTCTTCTGCCAAGGCTTCCTTGCTGAACAGAGCGAACCGCAGCGCCTTTCCTGCTTGAAAAAACGCAATGTTTTCATTGCTGTCCGCCGTCCCCTTCCAGCCGAATACGTCTTGGTAGAAACGGCGCGACATGGCAAGGTCGCCGACGCCGAGCATGATGTAGTTGATATGCTGTTCCATCGCATTCCTTTGGTTTTGGTGGGCTGATATTACGGCAACAACGAATTCGTCAAAGGCTCTAGGCATGTCAACGGCATCGAGTCTTTCTGGAGCGATGCCAAACAATCGGCTGACGCAGTTTCATGGCGTGCGAAGGGACAAGTTCGAGCTGCATCTCAAGGAGACCGAATTCCGTTTCAACCACCGGCACCTTGATCTCTACAAGACATTGCTTAAACTGCTCAGAGATGACCCTTGGGGAAACGTTTGATCCCTAAGACCCTAAGTAATTGATAACACAACTAAGTGTTGCATCCCGCAGCGGCGGGCAAACCACTTTTGCCATTCCGCTTCGCATATCTTTTGATTTAACCCAAACTTTCCTCGCAAATTCCGTTGCGGGAAAGCGGCGCACACCCGCAAATTCCGTACAATAACCAACTCCGCCAAGCATTAGGGTAGCCTGAAAGCGAAGTTTCAACGAAGTTAAAACGCTTTTTGCCCGTTTTCAGGCTGTCTTTCCGCATCTGCCATGACCGCCCCATTCGCTCCGCCGCTGAAACTTTCACGCCGCATCACCCTGTTTGCCGCGCTCATTCGCCGCTTTTATTTCCGCCGTGTCGATGTGGTTGGTGCGCCGTTGTCCGCCAAGCCCACGCTTTTTATCGCCAGCCACCGCAACGGCGGGGCGGACGGATCGGTGTATGCCGAAGCGCTGGGCGATGTGCCTTCGTTGGTGTCGGTTCAGCTTTTACGCAGCCCATTTTTGCGGCTGTTTATAAACGGAATTCCGGTGGTGCGCGACACCGACCGCGCGCGTTACGGCATACGTGCCGATGCCGTTCCTTCCCCGCTGGCGGCGGGTATCGAACAAATCCGCGCGGGCGGCAGCCTGTGCCTGTATCCCGAAGGCACCAGCGAATGGCAGCCCCGCCCGCAGCCTTATCTAGGCGGCATGGGGGTGATGGCGGCCAAACTCAAAGCGGCGGGTGCGGACTTCGTCGTGCAGCCGCTGGGAGTGTTTTACAGCAAACCGGACGGTTTCCGCAGCCGCGTGTCGATTGTGATGGGCGAGGCGTTTTACCCGCAGGCGGACGGTGTGAAGGCTTTGCAGGCAGAACTGGCCGATGCGTTGGATCGGGTTTCCGTCTGTTGTGCCGATGTTGAGGCTTTCAATGCCGCTCAGTCTGCCGCCTGGCAGGCCGTGCAAAATGGGGAAGATTTCGGCGCGGCTTTTTTGGTAGCGCAGGAAACGGGTTGTCGTTCCGACGTGCCGCCCCCGTCGCCTCCCGTGCGGACGTGGGCAAAGATCCTTTTTGCTGCGAGCTTTCCGCTGCCCGCTGCCGCCGCGCTTTGGGCGCAATGCCGCTCGGACGGGCGCAACAACGTTTCTTTCCTGCGGGTGGTCGGCGGTGTGTATGGCGCGCTGTTTCAGGTTGCCTGCTGGCTGACGTTGCTGCTGTTTTCCCCTGCCGCCGTGCTGCTTTGGCTTGCGGCGGGCGTTGCCGGCTGGTATTTTTATCCCGAACCTCTGCCCATCCCTCTCACCGAAGCGGACGGGGAAGGGACAGCCTGAGGCAGCCTGAATGCGAAGCTTCAACGAAGTTAAAACCCGAACCCCAGCCGCCTGTTTTTCAGGTTGCCATTTTGAATGGACAACATGCCCATAAGCCCCCGTATTGCTCGCCCCCTGCTTGCCCTGCTGGCCGCCATCATCGTGTCGGCCGCGTTGCGCCCGCTGAATCCGTGGCTGCCCTATGCCGCTGCTACCGCGTGGTTGGCCGTGCTGCAGCTGCATCTCGCCCGTTCCTCTTGGCAGAATGTGGCGCTGTTCGCGCTGGTGTGGCTGGTGTTCCCCCTGCTCAAAGCGGTGAACGCATATTGGCTGGCGTGGCATGCCGACGGCCTATTATCGGCGGCGGACAGCGCCTTGTGGGGTGGAAAAATCCTGCCCGCCTATTTCCGCTACGAAGACTTTCCGCTGGCGGCGGATGTGTTTGCCGCCTGCTATTTCGCCTTTTTCTTCACCGTTGCCGGGGCGTCCGCCTATTACGCCGTGCGCCGCCGCGCGTCCGCCCCCGCCTTTTTCAACGGCCTGCTGGGGATTTACCTGTTCGGGTTGATGGGCTACCTGCTGCTGCCCGCCGCCGGCCCCGCGTTTACCACCCTGCCAGACGGCGGCGCGCGCGGTCTCATTGCCCCGCACGTTATCGCCGTTGTAAACGACGGCGTAACCGGCATGGACGTGTTCCCCAGTTTGCATACCGCGCTGCCGCTGTTTATCACCGCATTTTTGTGGCGCGACGGCTGCTGCAAAACTGCGTTGGCGCTGCTGCCCGTGTCGCTCGGCATTGTGGGGGCGACCGTGTTCCTGCGCTATCACTACGGCGTGGACGTGCTGGTGGGCATACTGCTGGCGGCGGCGTTTGCGTGGCGTTATGCGCCGAAGACAGCCTGAAAACGGCTTTTCGGTGAAAGACCCAATCCAATGCCCTTTTTTCCACACGACCGAAAGAAGACCCACCATGACCCAAACACACCATCCCCACCTCCTTTTCTTCCACTCATCCGCCGCACTCGACACCGCCCTGGCCGGCGGCAAAGGTGTCGGTTTGGCGCGCGCGGCACAGGCCGGGCTGCCTGTTCCCGACGGCGCGGTACTCTCCACCGAAAGCTACCGCGCCTGGTTCGCCCCGCACCGTGCCGCCGTGCGCGACATACTGCGCCGCGAAACAGACGACACTGCCCGTAGCGCCGCTGTGCAAAGCTACCTGAAAACCCAGCCGCTGCCGCAAGAATTAACCGATGCGCTCACCCAATGGCAGCAAAGGCAGCCTGAAACCTATTTCGCCGTGCGTTCCTCCGGCAGTGCCGAAGACCTGCCTGGCGCCGCCTTTGCCGGGCTGCATGACACCCTGCTCAACGTGCGTGGCGCAGAAAACCTTGCAGCCGCGGTCAAACAATGCTGGCTGAGCCTGTGGAACGCTGAAGTGCTGCCCTACCGCGAACGGCTCGGCCTGGCACACGAAGATGCCGCCATGGCCGTCGTCATCCAGCAAATGGCCGACGTGGGCGCAGACGAAGCCGCCGGCGTCGCCTTTTCCATCGACCCCGTGCGCGGCAGCCTTGATAACGTATTAATTAACGCCGCCTTCGGACTAGGCGAAACTGTGGTGGCCGGCGGCGAACCCGTAGACGAATATCGCGTGAACCGTGCGGGAGAAACCGTAGAACGCCACATCGCTGCCAAATCCGCCGCCCTGATACGCGGCGCAAACGGCGGCAGCGAAGTTTTTAGGCTGCCTGAAAACCGCCAAACCCAGCCCGCCCTCACCTCCGTGCAAGCCGCACAAGTCGCCGAACTTGCACGCCGCGCCGAAGCCCATTTCGGCTTTCCGCAGGACACCGAATGGGCATTTTCCGGCGGTAGCCTCTACCTGCTGCAATCCCGCCCCGTTACCCGCTTCGCCCCCCGCTGGACGCGCGACGAATCCGCCGAACGCTTCCCCAACCCTATCACCCCCCTTACTTGGCAGCTTTGCGAAGCTGGTTTCCACGAATCGCTCAACTATTCCTTCCGCCTGATGGGTCTGCCCCCGTTTTACGACAAATGGTTTGCCCTCAAAGACGGCTATGTCTACGGCAACCAGAACGCCGTGGAAATCTACGCCGGTCGCCTGCCGGCCGTCCCGCTGAGCGACGCTGAAGCCCTGGCCCGTTTCGTGGAAAACGGCGGCTTGTGGCGCTTTGCCTGGATCAGCGAACTGCCCACCCGCTGGATGAACGACCTCGACGGCTACCTGCTCGCTATCGGCCGCTTCAACGCCCTCGATTACACCGGCAAAAACATCGCCGAATGCTGGCAGACCGTACGCGATATTAGTGCCGAAGGCACCCGCTATTTCCTGCCTAACATCGCCATTTCCCTCACCCAAACTCTGCTCTACCGCGTCTTGCAGCGCGTGCTGGCGATTATCGGTTGCCCGCAGCCGCAAGACCTGTTTGACCGTCTCACCGCCGTTTCTGACACCAAAACCGCCGATGTCAACCAAGCCATGTGGCAACTCTCCCGCCTGCTGCGCGCCCAACCCGCACTCGCCGCCGAACGCTTTCACAGCCCCGAAGCGCTGTGGCATGCACTGGATAGGCAGCCTGAAATACAAAGCCGCTTCAAGCAGTTTCTTGCCCAACACGGTCACCGCGAAACCGACTTCGATTCCTACCGCCCTACCTGGATCGAAGCCCCGCACACCGTGTTCAGCCAAATCCAAATGATGTCCGGCCAAGACGATACCGAACGCGAACGCCGCTACTGGCTCGCCAAAGACGCCATGTATACCGCCGAACATGAACTGTTTCAGGCTGCCCCCGCTAACCTCCACTTTTTCCTACACGAACTGCTGCGCCTCGTCCGCACCTACACCGCGCTGGACGATTTGGAACACTACCAAACCACCCGCCTCACCATTCCTTTCCGCTGCGCCGCCTACGAAACCGGCCGCCGCCTCGTCAATCTTGGCGCGCTGGATGATGCCTGGGACATCTTCTTCCTGCCGCCCGCCGACATCGATCAAGCCGTGGCCGACGACGACTTCCGCCGCCTGCGCCCGATTGCCGAACGTGAAAAAGCCGCCTATCAGGCCGCCTGGGCTCGTCCTGCCGAATGGGAATACGGCAGCGCCCATTCCCATACCCCTGCCCAAACTGCAGCGGAGGCCTGGCAGGGCTTGGGCGGCAGCCCGGGCAGCGCAGAAGGCAGCGTATTCGTCATTACCGACCCCACCCAATTCCCCGACTTCCCGCAAGGCGCCATCCTCGTCGCCCGCACTACCAACCCCGCCTGGACACCTCTGTTCTATCACGCCGCCGGTGTTATTACCGAAAGTGGCGGCCCCCTCTCACACGGTGCCGTAACCGCCCGCGAACTTGGCATCCCCGCAGTGATGGGCATCCGCAACGCCTGCCACCGCCTGAAAAACGGCCAGCGTGTGCGGATAGACGGCCGCAACGGTACGGTGGAAGTATTGGATTGAGCGATTTATCGAATACGCCATCTAGATATAAGTAAGTCGGGCATAAATGCCCGACTTACGGATCTCGGCATAGACCCCGGTCGTTGACTCACCGGATAGGGCGTCAAACATCAATAAATAATAGAACCCATTTCATCGGCATTCGAAGCTTTCCGCCTTGTTCTCATCGCCGCCAGTATAAAACGCGGCTTTGGGATAGGCGCAAACGGGCATTTGTTTGCCAGGGAAAGATTTGCCTTGGGCAATCATGCGCTCGGGCGCTTGGTTTTTGCCGTGCCAGTTTTCCAGAAGCGTGAGCGGGTCGAAGTCGTTGAAGGCTTGCCCGCTGCCGCAGTGGTTCATGCCGGGCACCATAAACAGGCGGCTGAAATCCTGGGCGTTTTTCATATCGGCATTCATTTGGCGGAACCATGCCACTTGGTCTTTGGCGGAGAACACGGGGTCGGACACGCCGGTAAGCACAATCAGTTTGCCGCCGCGTGCGCGGAAGCTGCTCAAATCGGTGGATACGGCATCGTTAATCGCGCCGGTTTGGTAGGTTTTGGGCGTGTCGCGGTCGAAATCAAATTTGTTCAAATCAAAGTTCGGCACAGCAGGAGTCATGAAATACCAAGTGAGCGCACCTGCGCCGAGCGTTGTGCTGATGGCATCGGGCTTGGCGGTTTGCGAGCTGCCGAGTTTCCATGCGCGCCAGTCGGGCTGGTTCAGGCCGGTGTCGTAATACCAGCCGCTGTAAATCGGGTTGCCACGTGAGTCGCGCACGCCATCCATCACGGCTTTGAGCGCGGCGGTTTTGGCGGGGGAGAGGCCTGCGTGTTCGGCTTTGAAATCGCAGCTTTCCCAAGCATTAATCACGCCGTCTTTCAGGCCGTCGCGCGCGTCGCAGCGGTTTTTCACCGCTTCGCTCACTTTGTTTAAATCGGCTTGGGTCAGCGCGTTGGCCAGGATTTTGTTGCCCTGCGCGTCTTTGGGGGCGATTTTCATGAACTGTTGGTAATCCCACTGCTGGGCAACGGCGGCGCGCGACAGGCGAAAGCCCGGGTTGGCGGCAATCACGCCGTCAAATTCCAGCGGATAACGCTGGGCGGCCATCATTGCTTCACGCCCGCCGTTGGAGCAGCCCATGAAGTAGCTATGTTGCGGGGCGGCGGCATACATTTTCTGAATCAACTGCTTGGCAACCGTGGTGACTTTACCGGTGGACTGGTAGGCAAAATCCAGCCGCGCCTGCTGGTCGGCGCCGAAATCGGGCGTGGGCGTGGGGTGGCCGCCGTCCATGGAAACCACAGCGTAACCGCGCATCAGTGCGGGCCTGGCGGTGGAGCTGCGCACGGGAATGCTGCCGACGGCAGGGGCGACAAAGCCGTCCACTCCGCCGCCGCCTTGGAACAGGAAGCTGCCGTTCCAGTTTTCAGGCAGCCTGAGTTGGAATTTCGTGCCGTAGTGTTTGCCGTCCGCACCCGTGCGTGCGCCGATTTCGCCTTCCACCACGCAATGCGGTTTCGCCTGCAAGACATTGGTCGAGCCGCCGGTGAGGGACGACATTCTGTCGGTACTGATTTCGCCGTTCGACCATTCGGCTTTGGTGATGGTGGTGTCGGCGATTGGGGTGTTTTTCAGAGCAAGGCACTGCTGTTTGTGGTTGATGGTGGCGCTGCCTGCCTGCGTCTGATTGCCAGGTGTTTGCGATGCTGCCTGATGATTCTGACCGCTTTGAGAATGAGCGCAAAGCCCGCACAGGGCGGTTGCAATAAAGGTAAGTACAGCTTTCTTTTGCATGGAGATTCCTTTTCATGGAGAAAGGGGCAAATAAAACCAGATTTACTTCTTGTAATTATCTTGCTTGCAAGATAGTGTTTTTCAAACCAACAATTTTTTCAAACGTCGTCAATTGTTTTCAACACCTTGGCGGGCACGCTACTAACTAGCGTATTCGCCGGCACGTCTTTGTTGACCACTGCGCCTGCCGCGACGATTGCATTTTCGCCGACGGTAGCGTTCGGCAATATGATTACGCCTGCATCTATCCATGTGTTCTTTTTGATGATGAACGTTAAGCCGCGCTGTTGTGCGGGGTTCTCGGGGTGGCCCACGGTCAGGACGCTCATGCGCGGGGCAATCAAAACATCTTCTTCCAGCGTGATGCCGCCCAAATCGGTAAACATTGCGCTCGAATTGTTAAACACGCCGCGATTGATGCGGATATGCCTGCCGCAGCGGCTGTAAAACAGCAGGTTAACGTGCAAATAGTTTGGGGTATCGTTTTTGAAGTCGGCAAGCACAGCGCGGATTTGCGCCTGCGTGCGGAACGCTCCCGATAGCTCAGCGATTTTCAGCGCGTTTTCGCCGACGATGACGTGGATTTCCGCAAAGATTTTGCTGTTAACGGGGGAATGGCGTTGAGAGGATGGGGGGATTCTAAGTTTCCTTGTTTGAGGAAAATTGTCTGAAAGAAATAGCGCAGGTATCAGAACTGGTTATATAAATTCCTTAAACCAATTATCCAGGGAAATCATTTGCTCCTCTGTATGAAACCAATGTTCGCCATTCTTCATCACGGTCAGATTCGCGCCAATTTTATTGGCAAAATCCGTTATGGTTTCCAATGAAGTCATCGTGTCTTTCTCTGCGTAAAGAATATGGGTCGGTATATGCCAAATTATCGGATGATTTCTCACATAAGAAAGATATTCCCAGGATAAAGATTCTCCAAAGGATGTTTCGATTACTTTTTCTTTATGCAGTTCTTCTTCTGTTACGTTTGAGCGGGCCAGCATGTTCAAAATCAATTTCTCCATGTCAACGATAGGAGAGATGAACATCGCTTTCTCAATAGGGCTATCCGCCAGTGACAGCATGGCGTAATAAGCACCAATACTATTTGCTATCAAAAAAATCTTGTTATATCGCGGGGCGATGGAAACAAAGAATTTGGAAAATTCCTCTTTGGCATCCCAGGGAAATTCCGATTTGTAATCAAACCCGATAATGTCATATTCATCGCTAAAGAATTTTTTATAGTGTTCGGCTTCTTTCGCATTTCCACCTTGACCATGTATGTAGATCACTGCATTTTTCATTCGCATTACCTGTACTGTCTTCGACGTGCCGTCTTTCTTTCGGCTTAATTTTACAGCGGTAGCTGCGGCAATTCGCGCAGGCGGTGGGCGGCATCGAAGCGGTTGGGCAGCCCCGGCTTGCACGCGATTCCCCTCTGCGCATTTTTTATCGCCCCGCATAGCCAGATTTTCAGCGGTATAGGCCGGGTTTTGCCCCAGGCGCGGTAGAACAGGCGGCCTTTGCAGTTGGCTACGATGTAGGACAGTTCCCTGTCGCTTAACGGCTCGCCCCCGTCTTTGTCGTATTGGTATGCGCTCAGGCGGTAGTGTCACCAAGCAGGGCGGTGTCGCAGCCTTAACAATCGGGCAGAGCGTGGGCGCCGTGGTTGTAAGTGGTCATGTAATTTCGCAGGAGACGATAGCGTTTCTTTCGGGCATCGGGATGAAACCATGCGGGTGTGCATGGTTTTGGCGCAGATGATTTATCGTTGTTCTAGTAAGCGGGTGTAGGTGTTCTCGCCAGCGGCGGTCAGCAGCAGGTGGTTTTGCGCGCGGGTCATGCCAACGTAGAGCAGGCGGGCGTTTTTCTGGCGCTGTTCTTCGCTATCGTCATGCAGGGTGTCCACGCCGCTGATGATGACGCATGGGAATTCGCCGCCTTTGCTACTGTGAATGGTACAGACCAGAATTTTGTCTGGGTCAGGGCGGTAATGTTTGCGTTCGTCGCTGCTAATGGGATTTTGCAGCGGGATGCCTGCCTGTTGTAGCGCCGTACCAAGTTCTCTGCACTGGTCTTTTTTGTAATAGAGGACGGCAATGTCGCCGTAGGGCGTGCCCGCTGCGTGCCAGGCGCGGATGGCGTCGGTGATGGTGCGGATTTCTTCGCTGCGGTTGGCGGTTTGCCGGTATTCAGGCGCGATGCCGCTATTGCCGCCGCCACTTTCGACGGCAATGATGGGAATGGGCTGCGCTTCATTTTCTGCGGTGTTTTCGTTTTCCTCGTCTTCTTCGCCGGTTTCTTCGCTGCTGATGGGGGTATCGGTCATAAAGCGGTGTTTAAAGTCATTGGCGTAGTGGCAGATTTCTTCACTGTTGCGGTAGTTCACACGCAGGATGCGGGTGCGTCCTTGTGCCTGGATGCCGACGGAAGTGAGCGAGAAGTCGATGCTGTGGCGATCAGCATAGAGGGTTTGCGCGTCGTCGTAGAGCAGCAGTAGTCGTTGTTCTTTGGCATCTGCGCCTTCCGGCATCTTGGCGAGCGCGCGCAGCCACTCTTCGGCGAAGTCGTGCCCTTCGTCAATCAGCACGGCATGGTATTGCCCTCCCGGGATTTTGCCGTCAATCACAGCAGCACAGATGGTTTCAGCCAGTTTATCGGCGTAGTTGCTGCTGCGCGGGATTTTGATGTCGTACTGCGTTTTCATCTGCGCGCACCAGTCATGGAAATGGCAGACTTCGATATTTGCCACATCGTCTAAACGGGCTTTAAGCAGGCTGGCCAGCAGGATGTTGTAGCAGATAACAAGAATGGGTTTTTGGGGGTGGGCTTTAGCGAGTTGACGTACACGGTGTTGCAGGATGATGGTCTTACCCGAGCCAGCGACACCGTGGATGACACGGTGGCCGTCGCCGAGTTCGCGCGCAAGGCGTTCCTGGGCTTTGTCCATGATTTTAATGGTTTCGACGCGGTCGGGGTCGGCTTTGAAGAGTTCTTCCTGGGCGTTGGCGATGTATTCAGGGTAGATGTGCGCACGCACGCGGCGGCATTGTTCGTCACTGAGTTTTACCGGGAATTTGTATGGCAGCATGCCGTGCAGTTTGGCAAGAAATTCGTGTCGGCTGAGGACGCCTTCGAGGATGTCTTCTTTGTACCAGGTGAGGCGCGGCGGGAAGCAGTCTCCCAGAAGTTCCCGCGCAGCTTCGCTGATGCGACTGCGCTGCCAGTTGCACATCACCGCACCGAAACCCCAGGGGAAGCGCAGCTTGCCTTGATATTTGCCGTCTGCTTGGCACAGCAGGCTGTCTTTTTTCATGTGATCAATGACGGGGAAACAGCAGTCACGCGCCTGCTCAATGGGGTTGGCGGTTGTGGTGAGTTGGTCATCGCCGATTTTCAGGATTACGCTATTTTTGTTTATGGTTTTGATGTTGCCCATATGCCAGTCCTTGATTTCCAAACACCACAAGCCGTGACTGGGGTGAAAAATGAGGAAATCCGGGTAGCGGCGATGTTCGCCATTGCTGGGGACGTTATACCAAACAAGGTAACCATCATCGAGGTAGTCGCGCAGCAGGCTAGCAAAGCGCCATTCGCCGACGGTCATTTTGCTTTTTTTCAGAGGGGTGAGAATTTGTGCCACGGCGTACTTTCTGTGGGTGATTGATAGGGAGTTGGTGATGGTTAGGCGGTGAAGGCTGCACGAGAAGATTCGTTTATTTTACGCGGCTGTAGTTTATGATAAGCAGGTATTTTTATCTAACGGAAGTGGCGGTTTTTCCCGGTGGTAGGTTGGTTCAAGCCTCGGACACAATCACTTCGTCAATAGGGCGGCGGAGCGAGTAGGGTTGTGCAGCGGCATAGCCGATGCGCAGCAGGATCTGCGGATAGGCGTGGCCGATGGGCAGCGTTCCGCGCAGTTCGGCACGGATGGCTACCACTTCGCAGGGCTGGTTGAGAAAGGCGCAGGCGAGGTTCGCAGCGCTCAGGCGCAATAGCAGGCGTTGCAGGACGCGGCCGGTAGCGATGCGGGCGGCGTTGTCATCGCTGTCGCTGCTGATAAGGAGCATGTGAGAGGCGGCGGCGAGATGTTTGGCGTCGGTTTTGTTCTGGATTTTGCCGTTCATCATGCTTTTGACGATGATTTTCGCCAGCCAGCGTGGCAGGTTGGGCGCGCCCAGCACGGCATTGCTGATGCCGTCGTTGTGCGCCTCGCTGTGTTTCCGGTTGTAACGTATCCATCTCAGCAGTTCGTTTTTGAAGGCGGGGTCGTTCATCTGTACGTCGTTACCCCGGCGGATAGCATCGCCCAGTTGGGTGAAGGCCGGCGTGTCGCGGGCGAAGGCATGGATGTGGATGTTCGCGGTTGCTTCCGCCAGCAGGATTTGCAGAACGTCATCCGGCACCATTCGCCCGTCGCAGGTCGCGCGGTTGGTCTGGCGGCGTGTGATACTGGCAGCGAGCGGGTCGGCAGGCAGGGTATCATCCGCACGCAGATGTACGTCAATGCGACCGTCGGTGCCGATGGTGGCTGTGCCGGCGTAGTGCAGGGTGGTGGCGTGCAGACAGAGGTTTTCCAGCGCGCAGCCGAGGCTGATGAGGAGTTCGCGCTGGTCGCCATCGACGGCGGGCAGTGTCCGCGCCGGGTCGGGTAGGATGGTGATACCATCGGTGGTGGCATAGAAACGCCAGGGCTGGCTGTTGTGTCCGGACGGTGCCCGGGTGGCGGCTGTGACCAGTTGGCGGAAAACGGTGTCGTTGACGTTCATGAGTGTCTCCTTGCGGTTTGGTACACGTCCCAGAAAATAGTCTGAGTGTGTTGGCGCGCCTGAGCGGGTACTCATAAAGCCGTGTAGCGATTTTTATGGGAAACCCGTGCCGTATTCCAATACCGTCTGCGGCGCGCCGCTGTCTCAGCAATGTCGGGCGGGCTTTAGCTTCCCATTTATATGATTTAGATGGTAGCCAAGGCCCACCTTACGACCCGGCTCCATTTATCGCTGCGCTATAAATTGACAGCCTATCTCGACGCCCTATTACCACTCAAAGGTTCTGCGCTTGCGGGTGCGGAAGGTCCAGCGTTCCGTTTGTTCCTTGCCACCCTGGGTGTAGCGAAATTCGGCGGTGTATTCGGTGTCGTAATCAAGCGGGGCAGGGGCGAACAGGGCAAATTCGTTTGCCTGCATCAGGCGGTTTCGGTCATTGGTGGCGGTGAGGATGGTCGGGTTGCGGATTTCGCCTTTGTTGGAACGCAGGGTGAAGGCGCGCATTTCCACGGGGGCCGTCGTGCCGTAAAAGGCGATGCTGACCGGGTTGCCGACGGCTTTCTTGCCGGGCATGGGGTTGGGGATTTCCTTGCCGTCGTAGGCAGGCTCGATGTTGCCGCCGGCGGGGTATTTGACTGCGCCGATGTAGCGGTGTGGCACGGTATCCAACGGAATTTTTACCGCCTGGCCGTTGCATTCCATGGTGAGGACGTAGCGCTTGCTCGCTTGATTGCCCGCCTGCGCGCACAGCTCGCGTTCGCGGCGGCTGCCCTGCACGATGACGAAGGCAGCATGGCGGCCGCGCACCCAGGCGGCGCCCGCTTCGTCATGGTCGGGGTTGAGCAGGGTGAGGCGGTGATAAAGGGCGGTCATCAGGCCGTCGGTGCTGCGGATGCCGCTGCGCGCAAAGTTGCCGGCAGTGAGGTTTTCTACCACCGGAGCGGGGTAACCGGCGGCGGTGGCGCGCGTCTGCGGGTCAGCGCCGGTGTAGTACGGGTTGCGGCGGTTGTTTTCGCTGTGGCCGTGTGCGTCCTTGCCGAGGTAGGCGGCGTGATTCTGCGCCGCTTTGGCCAGCGCAGGGTTGGGGCGCAATTCCTGCACTCCTGCCTGCATCCGCCAGCGGTTGAGGCGTTCCAGTCCCGCTTTCGCTTCTTTGTTGGGGTCATAACGCCATTGCGAGAACCAGGCGATGCCGAGCAAGGCGACGGCAAGCGGCAGCCATAATCTAACGATGCGCTGCATCATGAAGGCGTGTTGCGACATGGGGGAGGATGAATTATGGATGAATGGCGGATTGTATAGTCGTTCCAAATAGGATTGGTACCGCGTTGGCTCGTTTTGCCGAACTATCTGTACTGTTTTCGATGCGCCGTCTTCTCAGCTTAATTCCTGGAATGGTTATGATTCGACGCTGCTTATAGGGCATTCCCCCCTGACTGCCTGTTCGAGCAGGCGTACGACGTTGAGCGTAAACAGGCCGTATTTCATGCGCAAAGCGGCTTCGTGCTTTGCCGATGTACAGCATCGCCACCTGTTCCTGCATAGGCCTACTTTGCTGGCGGCATTTGACAATGGCGCTGCCGATGCGTTTAGCAATGTCGCTATGATTTAGGTTCATTTCTCTGTTTCTTTTGGCTCTTGTAGGCTGAATGCCCGACCTTTTGACGGAGTGGTTAAGAAGTTTTCGATGCGGTAAATCATCTTCATAGTTTGGATAGTGGACGTACAATGCGACGACGCGGGCTGTCCTGTTACCGCCTGTATTGTGATTTTCCTTTCTTCTTCCGCCGGTTATGGCCGAGGCGCCACCCATGATCTTCCTCACCGCTGTGGAAAGTGTCCTGTCCGTCGTGTTGCTGATTGCGCTGGGTTTCGTGTTGCGACAGCGCGGCTGGTTTGCCGATACGTTCGCTGCCAACATCTCGCGGCTGATTATGAATATTGCGCTACCGGCATCGATTTTCGTGTCGGTGCTGACGTATCTTCACCGCGACCAGCTCGCCGCATTATCGGACGGACTGATATATGGTGTGGTATCGCTTTTGTTGGGTTATCCGATGGCCTGGCTGATGGTGAAGGTATTGAAGGTGCGTCCGGGGCGGCGTGGGGTATTTATCAACACCATCGTTAATGCCAATACGATTTTTATCGGCCTGCCGCTCAATGTGGCGCTGTTCGGCGATGTGGCCATGCCGTATTTTCTGGTCTATTACGTGTTGAATACGGTCTCGACCTGGGCGTTCGGGGTCTTTCTGATTGCCCGAGACCCGCTGCCCGGACAATCCGCCGCACCGCAGAAAAAATTTGACTGGAAAAAACTATTGCCCGCGCCGCTCTTGGGCTTTTTGCTGGCGATGGTCTTCCTGCTGGCCGATATTCCGGTGCCGTCGTTCGCCCATGCCGCGCTCGGCTATATCGGCGCGACGGTAACGCCGCTTTCGCTTCTCTATATCGGAATCACCTTGTGCGATGCGGGGCTGGCAAGCATCCGCTTCGACCGCGATACCATCGCCGCGCTGCTGGGTAAATTTGTCTTTGCGCCGCTGTTGATGTTCGTCCTGATTTATCTTGGCAAAAGTTGGCTGGCGCTGCCTGCGGCGGAGGCCAAGACTTTGATTGTGCAGTCGTCCGTATCCGCGTTGGCTGTCCTGCCGATTCTGGCGAACGAGGCCAGGGGCGACGTGCGCTTCGCCACCAATGTTGTGACCACCAGCACGCTGCTCTTTGTGGTGGTAGTGCCGCTGGTGGATTGGTTGCTGGCATGGCTGCCCCTTTAAACCCTTTCCCTTCAATATCCCCATAGGAGACAACGATGAGTAATACCCCCGATGTCATGCAAAACCCGCTGACCAACAAAGGCACCGCGTTCACGGCCGATGAACGTGCAAAATATGGCCTCACCGGCCGACTGCCCGTCGCCGTGGAAACCCTCGACCAGCAGGCGGCGCGCGCCTATCGCCAGTTCGCGTCCTACGAGAATGACATGGAGAAATACATTTTTCTCGACCAGCTGCACAACCGCAACGAGGTGCTCTACTACAAGCTCTTGACCGATCATCTCGCGGAAATGCTGCCGATTGTTTATGACCCGACCGTCGGTGAGGCGATCAAGCAGTGGAGCCGCGATTACCGCCGCTCGCGCGCCGTGTATCTGGATGTGAACCATCCGGAGAATATCCGCGCTTCGTTTGCGACGCTGGGCCTTGGCGCGGATGATGTCGATTTGCTGGTGGTGTCGGACGCGGAAGAAATCCTCGGCATCGGCGACTGGGGCGTGAACGGCACGGATATTTCCGTGGGCAAGCTGGCGGTGTACACCGCAGCGGCAGGTATCCACCCCGCGCGCACCATCGCTGTCAATCTTGATGTCGGCACCGACAACGAAGCGCTGCTCAATGACCCCGCCTACCTCGGCAATCGCCACGCCCGCGTGCGCGGCGAACGTTACGATGCGCTGATCGCCGAATACCTGAAAGTGGCGACGGAACTCTTCCCGCACGCGCTGCTGCATTTTGAAGACTTCGGCCCGTCCAATGCCCGCCGCATCCTTGTACAGAACCGCGATAAATACCGTATTTTCAACGACGATATGCAGGGCACGGGCGCCATCGTTATGGCCGCCGTCTTCTCCGGGCTGAAAGTCACTAAGCAAACCTTCGCCGAACAGCGGTTGGTCGTTTACGGCGCGGGCACGGCGGGCACCGGCATGGCGGATCAAATCAGCGCGGCGATGGAACGCGACGGCCTCTCGCGCGAAGAAGCGAAGAAACGGGTGTGGCTGATCGACCGCAACGGTCTTGTTACCGACGATATGTCCGACCTACCCGACTATCAGCAGGCATACGCCCGCCCCGCCGCCGAAGTGGCCGGCTGGCAGAAAGCGGACGGCAAAATCGGCCTGCTCGAAGTGGTGAAGCAGGTGAAGCCGACTATCCTTATCGGCACGTCCACCGATCACGGCGCCTTTACCGAGGCCGTCATCAAGGCGCTGTGCGCCGGGGTGGAGCGCCCCATCCTGTTGCCGCTATCCAACCCGACCGAGCGCATCGAAGTGATGCCCGCTGACGCCATTGCCTGGTCGGACGGAAAGGCGTTGTTGTCGGTCGGCATTCCCGTGCCGCCCGTACCGTATAAAGGCGTGAATTACGTCATCGGTCAGGCCAACAACGCCATGCTTTACCCTGGCCTTGGCCTGGGGGTCATCGTCTCTGGAGCCAAACACGTTACCGACGGCATGCTGCTTGCTGCCGCCGAAGCCGTCGCTTCACAGGTCAACCCGCAAGACGTAGGCGCATCGCTGTTGCCGCCGGTGGATAATCTGCGCGCCTCGTCCGCCACTGTCGCGGTCGCCGTCGCCAAACAGGCGGTGAAAGACGGCGTCGCCACCAAGCAGACGGATAATTGGGTGCAGGCGGTGCAGGATGCAATGTGGCAGCCGCGTTACAGTTAATCGCCTGGTCGCAAAAAACCGCCCTTCGGGGCGGTTTCTTTTTTACCCAATGAGCGCATATCGCTTCATTCCAAAAATCAGGCCGAAAAAGCAGTGCGCTGCGGACAGATTCCAGTAATACGGTGAGGAGACCCGTTACATTCAGGTTGTTCCTGGGCTGGGTATTACCACGGCTGGGTGGTCGGGCCGATGGTGAACTCGCTGATATTGGTGTCATCCGGCTGGTTCAGGGCGAAGGCGACCACGCTGGCAACGCGTTCGGCGGGGATTTCGTAAGTGTCGTAGAGCTTGCGGTAGCTGCCGGAGGTGGCGCTGTCGGTGATGTGGTCGACCAGTTCGGACTGTACCGCTGCCGGGTAGATGGTCGCGGTGCGGATATTTGTTCCCGCCTGGGCCGACTCCATGCGCAACGATTCCATGATGGCCTTGACCGCCCATTTAGTGCCGCAGTACACGCCCGCGCCCGGGTAGGCTTTCAGCCCGGCCACCGACGAAGTCGCCAGCACATGTCCGGATTTTTGTGCGATGAACGTCGGCAGCACGGCGGCGATGCCATTCAGGACGCCTTTGATATTGACGTCCACCATCGCGTTCCAGTTGTCGGTTTCCAGCGCAGCGAAGGGCGAGTTCGGCATCAGCCCGGCATTGAGGAAGATGGCGTCCACTTTGCCAAAACTATCCAGCGCGAGTTGTACCAGTGCTTTGCTGTCTGAGGGGTTGACGACGTCGGTCACGCGATAGACCGCAGCGCCGCCCTTGCCATTGATGCTGTCGGCGATGGCTTTGAGTTTTTCTTCACGGCGCGCGCCCAGCACCAGCTTGGCGCCCGCTTCGGCCAGCTTGTAAGCGGTGGCTTCGCCGATGCCCGATGAGGCGCCGGTGATGATGACGACCTTGTTCTCGATGTGGTTCATGGTTTTTTCTCCGTGCTTGGGGGTACAGGGGATTATACGGGGCAACAGGCAGAGTGGCGCCTGCGGCGACGGGTAGGATCAGGAAGGTACGGCGACGGATGATGGGTTGGTTACAGCTTCCGCCCGAATCAACGGGGAAAGGCGCTGGGGCAGGGCGCCCCATATATTCGGCAGCACCAACTGGTTCGCACTATTCCCTGCTGGCGGCTTCTTTAGGCACGGTCACGGAGAGGTGCGAAAACCAGCGGTCTTGGGCAGCGCCGGTCGAAAAAACGCCGGTTTCGTCCGCCTGCGGTTGATTGCCATAGATACGCTGCACGGTGAGTATCGGCGTTTTCGTTAAGCTTTCGGGTTTGTCGCCCTCTTTGTATTTGTTTCTCCGTCGCCCCAGATACGCCGGTCAAAGGACTTGAACGCAGACCGATCCAGATACGTGCGCTGTATTGCCTGCGTCGTATGCAGGCATTGTGCATTCGTGTCGGGATACTGGATAAAGTGTGCGCATACGCGCAAAAACGGCGGCGGCCAGCGAAATATCGCTCGCCGTGCCGCCGCCGGTTTTTTAGTCCTTGCCGAGCAGGGTGGCGATTTCCTTTTCCGCCTCGACCCAGTCGCTGACTGGATCGCTTTGGAACTGACTGTTCTCGGCGCGGTAGTAAGCGGCCTCGGCAATCATACGATAGCGTTCGTCCTCACTAACGACGATCAATCTTTTTTGCACGATTTCGACGGGAGGCGGCGAAACTGGGGCGGGTGCCGTCGATAAGCCGGTCAGCCTGCTCGCTGTCTTAACCGTTTTTTTCGGTGCAGGTTGTACTGCAGCCTTGTTTAAGGCTGCGGCATTTGCCTTGGCCGCCGGTTTCTTGGTGGCGGCTGCGGTTTTTGCAGCGGATTTCGCGGCCGGTTTAGCAGTGGCAGTTCCCTTTCTGGTGGTTTTTGCGGTGCCGGTCATAGCGCTTCCTTTCAGGGGTTGGGGACGGTGCACTTTCAGTATAGCATTCAGAAAATGGCATTCAGGAAATGCGCTGGAATGTTTCAGCAAGGGCATAAAAATGGCGTCGAATGCCGTGGCATGGCGCGATGCACGGAAGCAGGCGCATCGCGGTGCGGGCGTTATGCAAATGCCGGCCGAGGGGCGTTGGGGTGACGGCCGTATAGATGCGCCAGTTCGGCGAGGCGCCCGGCGTGCCAGGGTTCGACTTGACGCCACTGGAAGCGCCATTCCCAGTTGCCGTGGCTTTGTCCGGGCCGGTTCATGCGGCTGTGCGTATCGAGGCCAAGCACGTCCTGCATGGGGGCGATGCTGATCGCGGCAACCGAAGCGGCAGCGGCGCGGATCAACGCCCAGTGTATGGCGCTGCCGTCGGTGTCGAGGTAACGGCGTACATCGTCCTGCTGGTGCGTGCCGAGCGCGTTCCACCAGCCGAGGCTGGTGTCATTGTCGTGGGTACCGGTATAGACGACGGTGTCCGGCGTAAAGTTATGCGGCAGGTAGAGGTTGTCGCTTTGGCCGTCGAAGGCAAATTGCAGGATGCGCATGCCGGGCAAACCGACGGTACGGCGCAGGGCAACGACTTCTGGGGTGAGGATGCCGAGGTCTTCGGCGAAGATTTTTGGGGTGCCGCCGTCCGCGCTGTTCATCTCGTCGAACAGGCCGGCCTGGCGAATGGCCTCGAAGAGGGCGAGGCCGGGCCCCGGCTGCCAGTGGCCGTGAACGGCCATCTCCGCATCGGCGGGAATTTCCCAGTAGGACTCAAAGCCGCGGAAGTGGTCGATGCGCACGCCGTCGCAGAGTGAGAGCACGCGCCGGATACGCGCGATCCACCAGCGATAGCCGTTCTGTGCGTGAATATTCCAGCGATAGAGCGGGTTGCCCCAGCGCTGCCCCGTAGCGCTGAAGTAATCGGGCGGGACGCCGGCAATGACGCGCGGGCGGCCGTCGGCGCCTAGATCGAACAGCGCTTGATGCATCCAGACATCGGCGCTATGTGCGGAAACAAAAATGGGCATGTCGCCGATGATGCGAATGCCGCGTTCATTGGCATATTGCTTGATCGCGTGCCATTGGCGGTCGAAACACCATTGGCAGAATTTCCAGAAATCGCATTCGCCGGCCAGCGTTTGCGCGGCTTCTTGCAGGGCATCGGGGTCTCGCAGCGCCAATGTCGCGGGCCAATCCTGCCAAAGTTTGCCCTCGCCGCCGTATTGTTGATCGAGCGCCATGAACAGCGCGTAATCGTCCAGCCATGACTGTGCTTCGGCGCAGAAGGCGGCAAAGTCCTGATGGGCTTCCTCGTGCCCGTGCGTTTCGCTGAAAAAGCGTTCGGCCGCCAGACGCAGGCGCCGCATGCGGTAGGGGATCACGGCCGAGTAGTCGACACGCTCGTCGCGCAGCGCGGATTCGGGTGCGATGTCCTCGGCGCGCAGCCAGCCGCTATGGTGGAGTTGCGTCAGGTCGATCAGCAATTCGTTGCCAGCGAAGGCCGACGGACTCATATAGGGCGAATTGCCGGGACCGATGCCGCTCAGCGGCAGAATTTGCCAGAGCGTCTGTGCGCCGGCGGCCAGCCAGTCGATGAAATGCCGGGCGGCTTCGCCAAAGTCGCCGGAACCATGCGGGCCAGGCAATGAGGTCGGGTGCAGCAGAATGCCGCTGAGTCGTTTGCTTGACATGAAAATCCCAGTAAAAATTCCAGTGTCCGTTGTTATCCGCAGCGATTTGCCGGTCAGTCTTGCCGCAGCCACTGCACGCTGCGGCCCGCCAGCGTCGTGCAGCCGCACATGCTGCGTTCGGCGAACGGCACGTCGGCGGCAGTGTCGCACAGCATTTGCCAGCGGCCCGTCGGCAAAACAAAGTTCTGCGCGTCGGCGCCGCGATTGAACAGCAGTAGCAGCTTCCCGGCAGCGTCATCGAGCAGGCAGCCGAGCATATTTTGTTGCACGCCCGACGGCGTTGCCTGCCAGTCGTCCTGGCGCATTTCGCGTCCTTCGGCATGCAGCCAGATGACATCGCGGCGTCCACACGCCGCGGAACGGCCGGTCAACCAGGCGCGCCGGCGCAAGTGTGGCAGCCGCTTGCGCAGCGCAATCAGGCCGGCCGTAAAGTCGAACAATTCACTATCGACACGCGTCCAGTCGATCCAGGTCAGCGGATTATCCTGACAATAGGCGTTGTTGTTGCCCCGTTGCGTACGGCCAATTTCGTCACCGCCTTGCAGCATCGGTACGCCCTGCGCGGCAAACAAGGTAGCAAGCAGGGCGCGTTGCAGACGGCGTCGGCATTCGTTGACAACGGGATCGTCGCTGTCGCCTTCGACGCCGCAGTTCGACGAAAAATTATGGCTGTGGCCGTCGCGGTTGCCTTCGCCGTTCGCCGCATTGTGTTTGTGCCGGTAGCTGACCAAATCGCGCAGGGTAAAGCCGTCGTGTGCGGTGATGAAATTGATGCCCGCCTGCGGTAGCCGCCCATCATGCCGGAAAACTTCGCTCGACCCGGCCAGCCGCTGCGCCAGTGCGCCGATACCGGCCTCACCCGTCAGCCAGAAGGCGCGCACGTCGTCGCGGAAACGATCGTTCCACTCGCTCCAGCCGGGCGGGAAGCGGCCGAGCCGATAGCCATCCATGCCCAGATCCCAGGGCTCGGCAATCAGCTTGACGCGCTGGAGCACCGGGTCCTGGCGGATCGCGGCGAGAAAGGCGCTCTCGCGCGTCAGTGCCGTGGCCAGATCGAAGCGGAAGCCGTCGATGTGCATTTCCTCGACCCAGTAACGCAGTGCGTCCATGACCAGTTGCAAAACGCGCGGATGCGTGAGATTCAGCGTATTGCCGCAGCCGCTAAAATTTTCATAGCGCATCGGGTCGTCGGCCGGCAGGCGGTAGTAGCTGACGTTGTCGATGCCGCGAAAACTCAGCGTCGGGCCGGATTCGTCACTCTCGGCCGTGTGGTTGAAAACGACGTCGAGAATGATCTCAATGCCTTCCCGGTGCAGTGTCCGCACCATGGTTCGGAATTCATCAATGACCGGCTGTTCGCCGCCGGCGTAGCGTGATTCCGGTGCGAAAAAGGCCAGCGTGTTGTAGCCCCAGTAATTTTTCAGGCCGCTGCTTGCCAGTCGTGGCTCGTCGATGAAGGCGTGCACAGGCAACAATTCGAGGGCAGTGACGCCGAGCTTCTTAAAGTGCTGCAGCATGGCGGGAGAGGTGAGGCCGGCATAGGTTCCACGCTGTGCTTCGGGGACGTCGGGATGCATTTGCGTGGCGCCTTTAACGTGAATCTCATAAATCACCGAATCGGCCAGTGGAATATCAGGCGGGGCATCGTTGCCCCAATCGAAGGAAGTGGGGTCGGCGACGCGGGATGTCAGGAGGGCCCAGGCGGGAGCAGCGCCGGTGCCAGAGTCGGCCTGGAAAAGCTGCCGGTCGCCGGCCAGTTCGCGCGCATAGGGATCGAGCAGCAGGTGTTGGGGGGCAAAGCGGTTGCCGGGGACTGCCGCGCACGCTTTCCCTTCCTCCGGCCCATAGACGCGATAGCCGTAACGCAGGCCGGGACGCGCGCCGGGCAGATAGCCGTGCCAGATCTGGTCGGTTCTCCCGGGCAGCGTCAGGCGGCGTTCCTGCCCGCCGTCAAACAGACATAATTCGACGCGCGCGGCATGCGCCGAAAACAGGGCAAAATTGACGCCGGCGCCATCCCAGCGTGATCCGAGCGGCCACGGGCGGCCGGTTTCCAGCGTTTTTTCCGGTGTCTGTGTGGTCACGTGGTTCAATGCTCCCATTCAAAAATCACCGTGGCCAGTGGCGGCAAGGTCAGCGATACTGACCAGTCGCGCCCGTGCGAGGGAATATTTTCGGCATAGGCGCCGCCGAAAGGATTACCGACGTTGCTGCCGCCATAATAATGCGAGTCAGTGTTGATCCGCTCGACAAAGCGCCCCGGCCCGGGGACGCCGAGCCGGTAGTCGTGGCGGACGACCGGCGTGAAGTTGCAGACGCAGAGTACGGTGCGCGCGCGGTCACGTCCATAACGCAGAAAGGCGATGACCGAGTTGTCGGAATCGTTTGCCGAAATCCATTCGAAGCCTTGATGTTCAAAGTCGATCTCGTACAAAGCGGGCGTGTGGCGGTAGAGCTGGTTGAGGTCACGGATCAAGCGGCGCACGCCGTCGTGCATCGGGAAGTCAAGCAGGTTCCAGTCGAGCGCGCCGGCATCGTTCCATTCGTTCCACTGGGCAAATTCTCCGCCCATGAACAACAGCTTCTTGCCCGGATGGCCCCACATAAAGCCGTACAGGGCGCGCAGATTGGCGAATTTCTGCCAGTAGTCGCCCGGCATCTTGCTGATCAGCGAGCCTTTGCCGTGGACGACTTCATCGTGGGAGAGCGGCAGGACGAAGTTTTCGGTAAAAGCGTAAAGCAGGCCGAAGGTAAGCTGGTTGTGGTGATAACGGCGATGAATCGGGTCGCGCGTCATGTAGTCGAGCACATCGTGCATCCAGCCCATGTTCCATTTGTAATGAAAGCCGAGTCCGCCCATCGACGGCGGACGGCTGACTGACGGCCAGGCGGTCGATTCCTCGGCGTAAGTGGCTGCGCCGGGACATTCCTGACCGATGACTTCATTCATGCGGCGCAAGAAATGCACGGCTTCCAGATTTTCGCGGCCGCCGAAGGCGTTGGGAATCCACTCGCCTTCCTTGCGGCTGTAGTCGCGGTAGAGCATTGAGGCAACGGCGTCGACGCGCAGACCGTCGATGCCGTAACGCTCGATCCAGAACAGGGCGTTGCCGGTCAGGAAATTGAAGACCTCGCGGCGGCCGAAGTTGTAGATCAATGTGCCCCAGTCCTGATGCCTGCCTTCACGCGGGTCGGCGTGCTCGTAGAGCGCCTGTCCGTCAAAGCGCGCCAGGCCGTGGGCGTCGCTTGGAAAATGCGCGGGCACCCAGTCAACGATGACTTGCAGTCCGGCGGCATGGCAGGCGGCGACAAAATCGCGGAAGCCTTGCGGTGAGCCAAAGCGCGCGGTCGGCGCGTAAAGCCCCAGCGGCTGATAGCCCCAGGAGCCGTCGAACGGATGTTCCGACACGGGCAGCAGTTCGAGATGGGTGAAGCCGAGGTCGGCTGCGTAGGGAATCAGGCGTTGCGCCATTTCCTGCCAGTCGAGAAAACCGCCGTCGCTGTTACGCTGCCAGGAACCGAGATGCACTTCGTAGATCGAGACCGGTTGGTCGAGGCGCGTTTCCTGATGCTGACGCGGCGCGGGCGGCGGCATATGGGTGACGATGGAAGCGGTGGCCGGGCGCAGCTCGGCGGCAAAACCGTAGGGGTCGGCCTTGTGCGGCATGATTTCGCCGCTGCGCGCGCGGATCTCATACTTGTAGCGCGCGCCGACATCGATACCGGGGAGGAAGATTTCCCAAACACCGCATTCCGGTCGCTGGCGCATCGGGTGGCGGCGACTGTCCCAGGTATTGAAATCGCCGACGACGCTGACGCGTTGGGCGTCCGGCGCCCAGACGGCGAAGGCGACGCCGTCGACGCCATCGATCTGGCACGGGTGTGCGCCAAGCCGTTCAAAAGGGCGAAGATGGGAGCCTTCGGCCAGCAGCCAAACGTCCATCTCGCCCAGCACAGGCGGGAAGCGGTACGGATCGTCGGCTTCCTGAACGCCGCCGGGCCAAACGATGCGCAGGCGATAGCGTGGCGGTGCGGCGTCGCCGGCGGCGGGCCGCGCCGGTATTTGCGCCTCGAACAGGCCTGAAAAAGCGCCGAAAGGTTCGATTTCGCGCTGCTTCAGCTCGACCAGAAACTGGCCGCTCTCCGCGTCGATCGCGTACACGGCGTCGGCGCCCGGCTGCAGGGTTCGCAGCCATAAGCACCCCTCGGCATCTTTGTGCGGCCCCAGAACAGCGAATGGGTCGCCGTGTTCGGCGCGGCAAAGCGCCAGCGCTTCGTCCTTGTTCAGCATGCTCGCTCTCCCGATGGTTGGTGAGGATTGGCCTCAGACGGGTTGAAAACTTGAATGCGGTGGCATTCGTTCATTCGGGTTTCAGGGCTGCGGCCAGATCCCAGGTCTCGGTCGCATATTCGCGGATGGTGCGGTCGGAGGAGAATATGCCCATCCCGGCCACGTTGAGAATGGCCTTGCGCTGCCATTCGTCCGACGAACGGTAAAGCGCACCGACGCGTTGCTGCGTTTCCATGTAACTGGCGAAATCGGCGAGCAGCTGGTAGTGGTCGCCGTAATTGACCAGCGAATTGAAGATGTCGTGGTAGCGCTTACGGTCGTTCGGCGCGAAATAGCCGCCGTCGATCTTGTTCAGCGTTTCGTTGAGTGCCGGGTCATTCTGGTAGATGGCGCGCGGGTCATAACCCTCGCGGCGCAGCGCTTCGACCTGCGCGGCACTGTTGCCGAAGATAAAGATGTTGTCGGCGCCGACCTGATCGCGGATTTCGATGTTGGCGCCGTCCTCGGTGCCGATGGTCAGCGCGCCGTTGAGCGCGAATTTCATGTTGCCGGTGCCGGAAGCCTCGGTGCCGGCGGTGGAAATCTGTTCCGACAGGTTGGCCGCCGGAATGATGATTTCGGCCAGGGAAACGCCGTAGTTCGGCACGAAAACGACTTTCAGGCGGTCACGCACGCGCGCATCGTTATTGACGACGTTGGCTACGTCATGAATCAGGTGAATGATGCTCTTAGCCATGGCGTAGGACGACGCGGCCTTGCCGGCGAAGATGACGCAGCGCGGCGGCGCATCGTCGGCGATGCCGTGAATGATGGCGTTGTAGTGGGAGATGACGTGCAGCACGTTGAGCAGTTGCCGCTTGTATTCGTGGATGCGCTTGATCTGTACGTCGAACAGCGCGTCGGGGTCGAGCGTGATGTCCAGCTCGCGTTTGATGTATTCGGCCAGACGCAGCTTGTTTGCCCGTTTGACGGCGGCAAAGTCACTGCGGAACTGGGCGTCGTCGGCCGCCGAACGCAGCGCGGACAGGCGGTCGAGATGCAGCCGCCAGCCGGGACCGCCCAGCCGCTGATCGAGCAGGGCGGCAAGGCCGGGGTTGGCCTGCGCCAGCCAGCGGCGCGGCGTGACGCCGTTGGTCTTGTTGTCGAAGCGGTCGGGATAGAGGCGGGCAAAGTCGGCGAAGATGGTTTGCACCATCAGGTCGGAATGCAGCTTCGAGACGCCATTGACGCGGTGACTGCCGACGATGGAAAGATTGGCCATCCGCACGCGCCTGTTGTTGGCATCGCCGCTGGTATCGTCGATCAGGGAAACGCGGCGGATCAGCTCGATATCACCGGGGAAGCGCTGTTCGACCTCGCTGAGAAACTCCTGATTGATACGGTAAATGATGCGCATGTGACGCGGCAGCAGGTACTGCATCAGGCCGACTGGCCAGGTCTCCAGCGCTTCGGGCATCAGCGTGTGGTTGGTGTAGGAGAAAATGCGCTGGCATTGCTCCCAGGCGTGCGCCCAGAGGATGCCGTGCTCGTCGCAGAGCAGGCGCATCAGCTCGGCGATGCTGATGGCCGGGTGCGTATCGTTGAGGTGAATGGCGACTTTGTCGGCGAGGTTGTTGAGGTTGCCGTACTCTTCCAGATGATTCTGGAGAATGTCCTGCAGTGAGGCCGAGACGAAGAAATATTCTTGACGCAGCCGCAGTTCGCGGCCGGCGGCGGTGCTGTCGTTCGGATAGAGCACCCAGGAAATGTTTTCGAAGCGGTTCTTGAATTCGGCGGCGCGGCCGTAGTCGCCGGAATTGAAGGCATTCAGGTCTATCTGCGCCGGTGCGCCCGCCTTCCATAGGCGCAGGGTGCTGACGCGCTCGGTGCCGTGGCCGGGAATCACGTAATCGTAGGCGCGCGCTTCAACGGATTCGGCGGCGTTCCATTCCGCCCACTCGCCGTAATGTTCCTCTGTTCCGCCAAAATGCACCGTATAAACGGTACCGGGACGGAAGAATTCCCATGGTGCGCCTTCCGTCAACCAGGCATCGGGCCGCTCGACCTGCATACCGTTGACGATGGACTGCGCGAACATGCCGTATTCGTAACGCATGCCGTAGCCCCATGACGGCAGTTCCAGCGTTGCCATCGAGTCGAGGAAGCAAGCGGCGAGGCGGCCAAGACCGCCGTTACCAAGCGCGGCATCCGGTTCGCATTCGAGCGCGTCGGCGAGCGAGGGTCCGCCGGGTTCGGAGAATGCGGCCTCCGCCTGCTCGTGCAGACCCAGCGCTGAGAGCGCATTGTTCAGCGCGCGGCCGATCAGGAATTCCATCGATAGGTAGTAGATGCGTCGCGCCTGGTTCTCGCGGTCTTCAATCTGTGTTTTGACCCAGCGCCTGGAAAGCTGCTCGCGGGCGACGTGGGTAAGTGCGCGATACCGCTCCTTGTCGTTTGCCGTCGCTGGATCGGCAGCGACCACATTGAGCAGTTTGTCATTGACGCGTTCGAGGAAGCCGGATGCTTTATCGGCGATATTTTGGCTGGACATAATGAGTTTCTCGCTAAGACAGGCTGAAATCGAGTGGAAGAAAGTAGAGGGGATTTTACGGCAAGCCCTGCATTTGACGAAACGCGCGCTGCGTATCCGTGTGGGTGTCACAGTGTATCGGCGGGGTTCCGATGCGCTGCCGGCAGACGCCTTTGGAGCCCGCGTCAATAGGGCGTTTCCAAACGTCTCCTCTGAAGCCCGCGTGAACAGGGCGCCTCAGAAGGCAAAAAGAAGATGCGCTGAGAGCCACGCAAACAGGCCAGAAAACATAAAATGCCCTGAAGTCCTTTAAATACGAGGGGCGCAGGGCATCAAAAAACATAAACTGGAACACCGTGCCCGGCCAGCCTTCTGAAACCAGCATGGATAAAGAAGTTCCAGTCAGATGCCTCTGGAATCCTTATAAATAAAGGGCTGGCGGGTAGGCGCCTCTGAAACCCGTGTGAATAAAGGACTTCCGGGCAGGGTTCCCGGAACGCCCTGTTTACAAGGGCTTCAGGGCGCCCCTTGGAAACATCCGTAAATATAGGCGCTCCAGGCAGCTCTTCTGAGGTTTCCTGCTCCGGCGCTGCGGGTCGGCTATTCGCCGCTGATCAGCTCGCGCAGATCGGCCGTGGCGAGCGCGCCGAATTCCGGGTCGAGCACATAATCGACGATGCGGGCGGCGGCTTCGGCAGGCGGAGTCAGCAGGCCGTTGCGTTTGAGTTTCTGGAATTTTTTCAGCATGGGGAAACTCGTTTCGGACAGGCCGCGAATTTCCGCCTGCATATCCGTATCGATGACGCCGGGCGCCAGGCTGCAAATGCGGCGGTCGTCGCGGTTCCCCGCCGCAACGGCGCGCGCGTGCTGGTCGAGCGCCGCCTTGGTTGCGCCGTAGATCGACCAGCCGGGGTAGGCGAAGCGCGCCGCGCCGCTGGAGATGTGCAAAATGCGCAGTTCTCCGTCGTGCCGCTGCGCCAGCGCCGCCGCAAGCATCAACGGCGCGCCGACATTCAGCGCGACGGCCTGGCCGATGGCTGCGGGATTCTGGCTGTCCAGCGAGCCGACCGGGCCGAGCACGCCGGCATTGTTGATCAGAATCAGGGCGCTGGCATCGGCACAGAACAGGTCGAGCGCCTCGCCGTCGAGCCATGCCGCCAGCGCGCCGGTATCCGCCAGGTCGATGCGCTGCTGGCGCAATAGCTCCGGAAAACGTGCCGCCAGCGCGGTATTTTCTTGGCGCGCACAGGCCAGCACGGGAATGCCGCGTTGCAGGAGCGCCTCGGCCACCGCGGCGCCCAGACCGCGCGAATGCCCCGTGACCAGGGCTTTCAACGCATGCATGTGATCTCCTTCCTGTCTTTCTCGTTGTCGTTTCGTTTCTTCGCGTTGCCATCATGCCAGAGCTTGCCGCACACTGCCAAGCCTTGATTGATGATTCGCAGCACATTTCTGGCGATCCGCGGGCTTCCCTATAATGTCGGCATGACGCCCCCCCGTTTTTATTGCCCCGCACCCCTGCGGCCCGGCACGACCCTTGATTTGCCTGAGGCGCAGGCCCGTCACGCCTGCCGTGTCCTGCGTCTGCGCGAAGGAGATGCGCTGACGCTGTTTGACGGCCGGGGCGGCGAATATCGGGGACGTATCGTTTCTGCCGGGCGCGCGCGCGTTTGCGTCGACGTGCTGGCATGGCTCGACTGCGAACGTGAATCGCATTTGCCGGTGACCTTGATCCAGGCGCTGCAAACGGGCGACAAAATGGACGCTACCGTGCAGAAGGCGGTCGAACTGGGCGTGGCGCGCATTGTGCCGGTGCGCTCGCATCGCAGCGTGCTGCGCCTGGACGGCGAACGCGCCGCGCGCCGGGTCGCGCATTGGCGCGCGGTGGTCGCGGCGGCGTGTGAGCAGTGCGGCCGCAATCGTTTGCCGGTTGTGGAGGAAATTACTGATCTTGATGCCTGGCTGACGCAGCGGCCCATGTCGCCTGCCTCGGCGGAATTGCCTGCGTTGCGCCTGTGCCTGTCGCCGGCTGCGGATGCGGCTTTGTCGACGTTGATGCCGCCTGCGCCGGGGAGGTGCGTCGATCTGCTGATCGGTGCGGAAGGCGGGCTGGATGCGGAAGAGATGGCCTTGGCTGCCGACGCCGGCTTCCGCGCCGTTCGGCTCGGGCCGCGCGTGCTGCGTACGGAAACGGCTGGGATGGCGGCGGTGGCTGCTATTCAGGCGCTATGGGGCGATTGGGCCTCGGGATGCGCCGCTTGATGAGCGATTGATGGCTGTACAGGCACGCCGCCGCGCATGCCCCGCTTGCGGTCGGTAGAGTGTGCGGCGGTGGCTGACAAGGCGTCAGGACGGATGCCGCTCAATTCCAGCGCGTACCCGGCATATACCTAGCATATACCCAGCGCATGCCGCTGCTTTTCCCGCTTTCCGCCGGGGCTGCGCCGTGGCATGCCGTGTCGGCGCGTGTCGGCAATGCGACGGCGGCAGACGGCGCGCTGGCCAAAACTATTGCGCACCGGCCGGCGGTGCGTCAGGATTTCGCCTGGTGTTTGCGGCGGCAGAAGGTTCGGGTCGGTGCGAGTGTTATCCGCCTTCGTGATCGACGGGGAAGGCGCTGCAAAGCGCGTCTGGAATCAGAAAATTAACCGGAAGTTTGCTGGCAAGCCGACGTACATCGGCGCCCGCTTTTCCGGCTGGCAAGGAGTGGTGATGCGATGACCGAATATTCGGGAAACGCTCAGTTCGTTTCGTTGTTTCGCGCGGTGGCGCCCTATATCAATCTGTTTCGCGGCAAAACGTTTGTCGTCGCCTTTGGCGGCCGCGCAATCGCCGGTCCGTTTGCGCGGGCGCTGGCCTATGATGCGAATCTGTTGGCGGCGCTGGGCGTACATCTGGTGCTGGTGCATGGCGCGCGCCCGCAGATCGAGGAGGAACTGCGCGAGAAAGGCATGGAATCGAAATTCCACGACGGTTGCCGGGTGACTGACGCCGTGACGCTCGATTGCGTGATCGATGCCGTCGGCAGTGTTTATCTGGAAATTGAGGCCTTGCTTTCGCAGGGACTGCCGGATACGCCGATGGCCAACAGCCGGATGCGCGTGATCGGCGGCAATTACCTCGTGGCCAAGCCGCTGGGCGTGATCGACGGCGTCGATATGCAGTATGCCGGCAGCGTGCGCAAGGTCGATGCCGAAGGGATCAAGGCGCAGCTGCGTATCGGCAATATCGTTGCCGTATCGCCGATCGGCGTGAGTCCGACGGGTGAGATTTTCAATCTGTCGATGGAGGAGGTGGCAGAGGCGACGGCCATTGCCATCGGCGCGGACAAGCTGATTTTTCTTTCCGACAGCCAGGGCGTGACGAATCGCCAGGGCGAGCTGCTTGATGAACTGACGGTCGATGCGGCCGAGCGCGTCATGGCAGAAGGCGACTGGCTTTCGCCCGATGTCCGCCGTTATCTGCCGGCGGCCGTGCGCGCCAGCCGGGCGGGGGTCGGGCGCGTGCACCTGATCAGTTATGCCGAAGACGGCACGCTGCTGCGCGAACTGTTTTCGCGCGACGGTGTGGGCACCATCATCACTCGTGAGTCGCTGGAAATCCTGCGCGATGCGCGGCCGGACGATATCGGCGGCCTGATCGCCCTGATCGAACCGATGGAAGACGCCGGCATTCTTGTGCGCCGCTCGCGCGAGCTGCTCGAACGCGAGATTTCCCGTTTTTCGGTCGTTGAGCACGACGGCATGATCGTCGGTTCTGCCGCACTCTATCCCTATGGCGACGATCAGGCCGAGCTGGCGTGCCTGGCGGTGCATCCGGACTTTAGACGCTGGGGGTATGGCGAAAAACTGCTCCGGCGCATTGAGGCGCGCGCGCGCGCCGTGGGTATCCGCCGCCTGTTTGTCCTGACGACAGTCACCTCGCACTGGTTCCGCGAACGCGGTTTCGTTGAGCAGTCGGTCGAAGATCTGCCGGAGGAAAAACGGCTGATGTACAACCTGCAACGCCGCTCCAAAGTCTTTTCTAAGGCACTGTAGGCCGCGTGGTTTCTGGCGGCCAGCAGCGCGCTACAATCCTGCCATTGCCGATTGACGGCCTTTTCATGGTCTTTCTTTACGGCTTTTTTGTCCGTCGGTTTATTTTTGATGCAAGGGAGTGCGATTCATGGCAAGAATGGTGAAATGCGTCAAACTCGGCTGCGAGGCCGAAGGGCTGGCCGCGCCGCCTTATCCGGGGGAACTCGGCAAGCGTATCTATGAGCATGTTTCCCAGGAAGCGTGGCAGCAGTGGGTGCGCATGCAGACGATGATCATCAATGAAAACCACCTGAATCTGGCCAATGCCGCGCACCGCAAGTACCTGGCCGAGCAGCTCGAAAAACACTTTTTCGGCGAAGGCGCGGACAAATTGCAGGGATACGTGCCGCCGCAGCAATAAACTGGCGGATCAGGCGGCGCGGCGGTCGTAGTGCAGCAGTGCAGCGGCGGCCGAACGCCGCCAATCGTGCGGGTGTTGCCTGTAGACCATCCGATGGCGCACCGCCCGCCGCGTGCTTCGGCGTTTGTTTGGCGCCTTGCGTTTTTATCCGCCCAGGGTGACGACACCCTTGTCGGTGCCCATCAGGCAGACATCGGCTGGGCGGCGCGCAAACAGCCCGCTGGCGACGATGCCGACGATATGGTCAAGCGCAGTTTCCAGGCTGACGGGGTCAGCGATGTGCAGGCCATGCACGTCGAGAATGATATTGCCGTTGTCGGTGACAAAACCTTCGCGCAGCGTCGGACGCCCGCCCAGGCGCATCAATTCGCGGGCAACCTGCGCGCGCGCCATAGGAATGACCTCAATCGGCAGCGGGAATCTGCCCAGTGTGTCGACGGATTTTGAGCTGTCGACGATGCAGACGAATTTTGCGGTGACCGCAGCGATAATTTTTTCCCGCGTCAATGCGCCGCCGCCGCCCTTGATCATGTGCAGTTGTGGCGTAATTTCATCGGCGCCGTCGATGTAGACAGGCAGGTCGTCGATGTCATTGAGGTCATAGACCTTGATGCCGTAGGCTTCGAGGCGGCGGCGGGTATCTTCCGAACTGGCAACCGCGCCGGCGATTTTGTCCTTGATGCCGGCCAGGGCATCAATGAAGCAGCGCGCCGTCGATCCCGTGCCGACACCGACAATGCGCCCTGCTACAACGTAATCAAGCGCTGCGCGTGCGGCAGCCCGTTTGAGATCATCCTGTCCCATGACATTTATGGCGAACCCGCCCCGTCGGTAAAGAGGTGCGGTCATTGTATAGCGGAGCCTGCGCGCAGGCTATACGATGGGTCCGTTGATGGGGATAGACCTGGTTTTCTCCGTGGCATTGCCGGCATGTTAATTTCTCCGCTGCTCCTTTTTGCCGCATGTGCAACCGTTGCAACCGTTGTAGTTTGCCAGCGTCCCGTGGGCTTCCGCCTGCAGCGGCGGTGTCTGGCGATACAATGGGCGCGTATCAGGCATATCAGGTGTATCGGAGCGATGGCGAGTCATGGCGTCGTCGTTGCTCTCCGCACATCAATCCGGCTGAAAGGAAGCGCGTGTCAGAAGAAAGCCCATTCAAAGGAAAATCCGGTGTTCAGCGTCTCTGGAATGCCTGCCGCTATTCCGCCGACGGCCTGCGCCAAGCCTGGCGCAGCGAAGCGGCTTTCCGTCAGGAAGCACTGCTCGTCGCGGTGCTCGTCCCCTTGAGCTTTTTCCTACCGGTCGGCGGTATCGGCCGCGGATTGATGATCTTCAGCGTATTGCTCATTCTGATTGTCGAACTGCTCAATTCGGCGATCGAGGCCGCCATCGACCGGATTTCCCTGGAACGGCATCCGCTCGCCAAGCGCGCCAAGGATGCGGGCAGCGCCGCCGTATTGTTCTCGCTCGTCAATGCGGCGGTGGTTTGGGCGTGCGTGCTGCTCGACTGAACATATGGGTCAGGATTCAGTAGAGGGAGCCAATGGTCGGCATTAGTCGCTTTTTCCCGTATCCCAAACATATAACGGTCAGTCATTTTGACTCTTCTGCCCAAGGTACACATTACACATGGGCGGCGTATCTGTTTAGATATGCCTGAGAATATGTTCATAATCTCCATAAAATATCGGCATGAACAGAAAGGCCTGACCGAGCGATATGCGTCGCACACAATTTAAGCACCTCCTTCACTGCTGGAAAGTGCCGGCAGGCGCACGGCAGAGTGGATTTACGCGATGTCTGTGCCATCCTTATCTTTAGCGCACTGGCCGCGCCTGGCGCGCCTTGCCGGGCAATTTCCCCAAATGGCGTACGGTCCGTCCCTACTTCCAGAGAGGGATCGGGTCTCGCGAGAATAGCATCAGCCTCCTTGAGGAAGCGTTAAAAAATCAGGTTGCCGCAGCGCGCCTCAAACAGGGAGGCAATGAAAAAAACCGCCTTGCTGATCGTTGATGCGCAAAGCGTGAAGAACACCGATGCCGCAGGGGAAAAAGGCTACGATGCAGGCAAGAAAGTTAGCGGCATCAAGCGACATATCGCGGTTGACACGCAGGGTTTTCTACATGCCGTTGTGGTCATGACAACCGATGTTACCGACAGGAAAGGTTGCCTGGCGGTACTGGAACGCAGTCGGGATAAGATCGGCGCAGTGAAAGGTCCTTGCCGATGGCGGCCGCGATGTGTTTGCGGACTGGCGCGATAGGAAGGACGGTCAGGTGAAGATCGCCATTGACCGGCGCATTTACCGGGTAAAGCTTAGCAACTTCGGTGATTACAAACCATGCAGGGAAAGGGTGTGGAAGCTTCGTATTGACACAAGTTCAGGCTACAGGCCGTGCGAACCGTAATCTTGTTGCTCTGCAGCGGCGTACAGTTGGTGGCGGAAGTAGTGGTAGTTGTGGAGGAATGGTTGGCGACACAAATGCACGTTCACAAATACGGTGCTGGTGGTGGAGTACTTGATCCGAGTATCCCCCGGCAAGGCCAAGAGTACTGACTACATCAACCCGTACTGTAGTGACCTAGGGCAGGCGTTCTATATTTCTGACCAGTACATGTCGCCAAGCCGTCTATGATTTTCTTGTTAAACCAGAGCTTTTGGGTAGCAAACGTTTTGTCACATTATTATGCGCCAATACAGCGGTAGCTTTGTTTATCCAACAAGCCCGTTTTCTTACTAATCGAAAATTCCAGACCATAACGCCACACAGTTTCATCTTTCTCTTGTGAAAGCATAAAGCGAGCAAGCCATTTTTCTTTTTCCGGCATATCCTGCACGTTGACCGTAAGGCGGTTATTCATATCTTCATTCATGTAGGCCATTAGTCCAGCAATATATTGTCCCAAGTTCTTATCTTCTTCCGAAGTGCCAACACTTTTGCAGCTGGGGTGAATGCTCAAAGGAATGGCATGACTAGCAAATACCATTGCAATAACCTCTTGGTCAGACGGTTTGCTTCTTATGCAGGAAGGGCAGGATATCTGATCTTTCACTGAAGAAGTGGCCAATACCGGAGTTGAACATATTGCTAATGCGAAAAAAACTTTTTTATACATTATCAAATTCTCCTGCAAACTGTGCTTCAGGTGGCAGACTCCCCCAGAAAAGCGAGTTGTATGGACTTCTATAATGATTTGAAAACTCATTGAGCGCTTGTTTGATAACTTTATCTTTAGTGTTGGAATAATGCCATATATAGCCTTGGCAAAAAATTCCAATATGCTTTCTTGGGATATTATCCATACGCTTACTCCCCAAATTTACATGATTGGCTGCCGTAATGAAAATAAAACACTGTGTGACATCATTAGGTTTTTCATCCCAATTTCCTACTTCAGGGCAGTGCGAGAAAAGCTCTTGAACACGCAAGCTTGCTGCCAGTTTAGCACCATGTGACATTGTGGCGCATGTGGTGCCATAGTTTATTTTGAGTGCATGCGATACAAAGTGAGCGCAATGATTATCGGAATCAGATATATATCCAGTCCTGCCACAAAAATACGAAATATGTTTTCCTAAATATTTATCAAGTTGTGTCGAATTTAAAATCATATTTTATTTACCTTAAGAATGTAATGCTCACGTATATAGTATGAAAAAAGTTGACTGTATCAGTTAAGAAAAAGTACTTCATAACCCCCTCCTTTTTAAAGTTTAAGAATTGGGTATATTTAGCCCATCAATATTAAGTAAATTTTACTATTGACTAAATTGACAGACATGCAACAGATGCAGACATCTTTGCCTTCTCTGCCCAGGGCAGATATGAGCTAGCCGGGCAATATTTCTTTAGATGTTGCGATTATACGCCATTGATTTCTCTTGTTCAGAAATATTTTTATTGCTTTTTGTCACTTTATGGTTTTAGAAACACCACCTGAGCCGGTTCATAGTTTCTTCACCTTCTTGTTCGATCTGCTCTTTGCCTTCACCGAATATCCAGTTGGCTCTTTTTTTAACTGCTGCTCCTGCGATGCGTCTGCCAACACCGGGGATGGCCGTTCTTACCATATCCCCGGCTTGCTAAGAGTTGTCTTTGATTAAATTGGCGATTGCCTCGGTAAGACGTTTCAGGTTGAACGCTGCAATATTTCTGGTCAGCGTTTTTTCAACATCCTCATTCATCAATGTGCCCCCGGTTTCTGGCCTTGACCAGCACCTGATAAAGTTTCGGGGCCTGCGAAGCCGTTTTGTCGATGTCCTGGAGAAACTCTTCGGGGCGTTTTTAGCGCCTTCTGTGGCGACCAGGGTACGGAACACCACTGACTGTTTATTGGAGATAACATCCGCCAAGCGGTTAAGCCCGGTCTTGTAGGAAGCGCCGGACTGACCGAACATGATATTTTTGTTAATGTCTGAAATGGACTGGTTGACGTTGTTTTTCAGGTTGTCGGTATTGGGCATCTTGGTCGGATCAGGCGCGCCCAACGTCCTTCTCTGGCTGTCAACGGTGCCCATATTGGACTGGTGTTGATTGGCAACGGCATCCTTGTCGCCTGTGGCGGAGCCGACCGCAGATTTTTCTTCCTCACGTTGCTGCTCGACACTTTTAACAGGTTTGTAGGTTCCGCTGGCCAAGCGCGCCAAGGATGCGGGTAGCGCCGCCGTATTGTTCTCGCTCGTCAATGCGGCGGTGGTTTGGGCGTGCGTGCTGCTCGGCTGACGGCGCGCGGGGTGTCCGCATCCCGACGGGCCTTGCGGTAAGCGATGCGCGGATGTCAGCGCATCGACGATCTGACTGCGGAGAGCGCCCTGTAGCCCGCATGGGCCGGTCGATGTCGAGATGCCTGCTCTGCAGCCCGCTGCTGGCAAGGGTTCTGGCGTACCCTGCCCGCAAGCCCAGTGTTTATGCGGCTTCCAGAGGCACCTGCCCGCAAACGCCCAAAATACGCGGGCTTCCGGGCAGGTCTTACATCGTTTTGCAGATGGCGGCGCGCGCCGATAGGCGATGCGCGCTCAGGGTTGGGCGAGTTGGATTTCCCAGCGGTCGCCGCGGCGGATCAGGGTGATCGGCTTGGCGTTTTCAACCTTGGTGGCGAAGGCGTTGTCGTCGATCTTGCCGCGCGTAAGGTGGGCGACCAGGGTTTTGATCGTCAGTTCATGCGAGATGACGATAATGCGGCGTTCCTGGGTCAGGGCTTCGTCGATGGCCGCCGAAGCGCGGCGGTAGACGAGCGCCAGGGATTCGCCGTTCGGATAGGCAGCGTCCGCTTGATGGAAGACGGTAGCCTGGCGTCCTTTGGCCATTTCCGGCCAGTGCTGTGCGGCTTCCGGCCAGGTGAGGTTGGTGAGGCTTCCGGCCGAGCGCTCGAAAATGCGGGTATCCGGGCGGAGTTTCAATGCCTTTTCGTTGTCCAGTTGCGCGCCGAGCAATACGCCCGAAAGCGTTTGTTTGGTGCGCAGCAGGGGCGAGTACAGCCAGAGGGCGTCACGCAGTTTGGGGGATGCGGCGCCGGCGGTGTCGCCAGCGTTCTTTTCTGCCTCTTTTTCCTGTTTGAGCAGGACTTCCCCCGCTTTAACGGCCTGGCTGACGCCGCGCATGGTCAGGCTGGCGGAGTTCCACCCGCTCAGCACTTTGCCTTTGCTTGGCATCAACGTGCCGTCGAGGCGAACGACGGTTTTTCCCTCATTGAGATTGTCCTCGCTCTCGCCGTGGCGAATCAGGTCGATGCGCTCGGCAAGCACCGTCTGGGCGGGCTGCGCCGGTTCGGCGAAACAGCCAAAAGCCAGCAGCGTACCGGCCAGCAGGGCGAAATGGCGAATAAAGCGGAGCGGATGGGTTGGCATGAGCGTTTTCCTTTCTGAACTTTCTGAAAAATCCTGCCAGGCGGCGGCGAAACCGGCGAGGTGATGTGCGCCCCGATAAAGCTGCCAGGGCAGTACCGGCAGCCCCTCAAGGGCGCATTGTAGCCAACAGTGTGTTGCAGACAAGGGGTGATTGCAGTCAACCCGCACTGACATTGCGGGGTAGCGAAATTTCCGGTGCGTTGCCAATGTTTACGCCATAACGTAGTGATTTTGAGCGAGGCACTCATGGCTGCCATACGTGCCGATCGCATGCTCTTGTCGAGGGACGAAGCCCTTGCCCTTGCCGCCGCCAGCGGGCGCAGGTAGATGCGGGGGGAGAGCTGAATTTTCAGATCGGCGGTCAGGAAATCGCGGACGAACAGCGGCGGACAGACAGCAGGCGGGCAGGCAGCGAATGCGGCGTTCCCTCAACAGGTGCGCGTCTATCGTGGTGCCTTACCGCAGGGAGAAGCCGAAAAAATTGACGCAGGGCGTCCGCTGGCTGAAATGCACTGACGCACTTGTCGCACGTGTGGATGCGAGATCACTCTGTGCCGTATGTGCGCATGGTGCGCATGGTTTTTTCAGATTTATTGGCGCTTCCCGCGCGGGCCATATACCGCGCTGTCGTCGAGAATCCGCAGGCCGATGGCGCGCAAACGTTCCCTGGCCTCCGGCATATCCTGGATGTCAATGACAAAAAAGGCGCTTTCGCCGTCGCGTATCGTGTGACCGTAAGCATTGGTGAAGCTCACGCCGGCACGCACGACGCTTTTGAGCAGTTCATCCAGCCCCCCAGGGCGATCCGGCATCTCCACGACGGCGATTTCGCGCAGGGCTGACGCCATCCCCTGCGCTGACAGCCGCCGCTGCGCTTCTTCCGGATCGGAAACGACGAGGTTGAGCACCCCCCAGCCATTTGCCGTGTGATTGAGATGGAGCGAGCGGATATCGATTTGCGCCGCGCTCAGCACTGCCGTGACCTTCTCGATGCTGCCCAGCTTATTTTCGAGAAATACTGAAACCTGATGACTCATTGTCGTTTCCCCGCAGCTTATTTTGACGTTTTGCGCCGGTCGATGACCCGCACCGCTTTGCTCTCCGTCCTGGGGAGGGATCCTGGTTCGACGAGCCGCACCAATGGCCGCAAGAGCACCTCGTCGCGCAGCAGGTGTGCGATGCGGCGCTGCAGACGGGTGAGCCGTTCCACGTCGCCGCTGAACCATTCCCGTTTCAGTTCCACCTCGACGATCATTTCATCTTGGTCGTCAAGGTGGTCGAGAATGATGCGGTAATTGTCACCGACTTCCGGCAATTTCATCAATATGCCTTCGACCTGCATCGGAAAGACGTTGCAACCCTTGATGATGAACATGTCGTCCGAGCGGCCGGTAATCCGGTCGATCCGGCGGTGCGTGCGGCCGCAAGGGCACGCCCCGGGCAGGATACGGGTCAGGTCGCGCGTGCGATAACGGATCACCGGCATTGCCTGCCGGTCGAGCGTCGTCATCACCAGTTCGCCGCGCTCGCCGTCGGGGAGCGGTTCCAGCGTCTGCGGGTCGATGATCTCGACAATGTAGGCGTCTTCCCAGATGTGTAGCCCGTTCTGTTCGGTACACTCGAAGGCGACGCCCGGACCGTTCATCTCGGAAAGCCCAAACGAGTTGTAGGCTTTGACGCCGAACATTGCCTCGATGCGCCGCCGTTGTTCCTCGGTATGTGGCTCGGCGCCGATGACCAGCGTGTGCAACTGCGTGTCGCGGCGCGGATCGAGTCCTTCGGCCAAGAAAACTTCGTGCAACCGCCCCAGATAGCTCGGAATGGCATGCGCCACTGTCGTGCCAAAATCGCGCATCAGCTTGATCTGGCGCAAGCTGTTGCCGGCGCCGGCCGGGATCGAGAGGCAGCCAAGCCGTTCGATGCCATACTGGAAACCGAGGCCACCGGTAAATAATCCGTAACCGGACATGTTCTGGAAAACGTCCGTCTGGCGAACGCCGGCGGCGTAGAGCGAGCGCGCCATCAGGTTCGCCCAACTTGCGAGATCATGCTGATTGTGAAATACGACGGTTGGATTGCCGGTCGTACCGCTTGAACTGTGCAGACGGATGACTTCGCGTTTGTCGGCGGCGAGAAAGCCCCACGGGAAATCCTGACGCAGGTCGTCCTTGGTCGTGAATGGCAGTTCGCGGATCTGCTCGATCGACTTGATCCCTTCGCGCAGCATCCGCCCGATCTGTGCGCATTTCGCATAATGCGGCGAACGTGCGGCCAGATGCAGCGATTCGTTCAGTCGCCGGAGCTGTAGTTTTTCAAGCTCGGCGCGCGGCAGGGTTTCGAGCTCGCTTTCCCAGTACGTCCGGTTTTCGCTATCCATAGCGCGTGTCGCGTCACTTTCCATAATCATGAATGTTCCATCGAGGTTTCATGAAGAATCGCAAGACGCGAATCTAGCATGAGCGCTTGTTATCTGGCACGGCCAATTTGTCTGCCCGCGGCATGTCTGGATTGACCACGGTGGGCAAGACGGCGATACTTCGACGCTTCATGCTGGTGATTTCTTACTTCAACCGAGGTTTTTCATGGCTGCCATACTTGCCGATCGCATGCTCTTGTCGGGGGACGAAGCCGTTGCCCTTGCCGCCTTCAATGCCGGTGTCCGTCTGGGGACGGGGTACCCGGGCACGCCATCTACAGAAATCCTCGAAGCCTTTGCCCGCCTGGGCGGTAAGGCGCAATGGGCGCCGAATGAAAAGGTTGCGCTTGAAGTGGCGCTGGGCGCCGCCTTCGGCGGGGCGCGGACATTGATAACGATGAAGCACGTCGGCGTCAATGTCGCGGCGGATGCGCTATTTACGGCGGCCTACACCGGCGTGAGCGGCGGCCTGGTATTGGTTTCGGCCGACGACCCGGGCATGGCGTCGAGCCAGAACGAACAGGATAACCGCCATTATGCGCGGGCGGCAGGTATCCTCATGCTGGAGCCGGCCGATTCGCAGCAGGCCTATGATTTCACCGGGGCGGCTTTTGCCCTTTCCGAACGCTTTCAGCTGCCCGTCATGCTGCGCATGACGACCCGTGTCTGTCATTCAAAGAGCATTGTCGAACAAACCCCCGTGCCGCCGCCGGCCGGCGATCCGGATTTTCGGCGGGATGTGCCATCGCGCGTGATGATTCCTGCCTATGCCCGACCTGCACACCGTAAATTGCGTCACAAGTTGGCGCTGGCGGCGGAATATGCCGAGCATTGTGCCCAGACAGTCGTCGACATGAAGGGCAAGGCGCTGGGGATTATCGCGTCTGGCGTTGCCGCGGCCCATGCGCGTGAAGCCGCGCCCGAAGCCAGTATTCTGCAATTGGGGTTTTCCTATCCTTTGCCGATGCAGGCGATCCGCGATTTTGTCGCCTCGGTCGAACATTGCGTGGTGATCGAGGAAGGCGATCCGATTCTCCTGACCGAGCTGCGGGCGGATGGGCTGGCCGTCGAGGGTAAGCCCGATTCGTTCCGTTTCGGCGAACTTAATACAGAGCGCGTGCGGCGTATCCTGGCGCATGACGATTCGCCGGAGGCCGCGCCGCTGGCCGGCAAGCCGCCGGCTTTGTGCGAAGGCTGCTCGCACCGCCCGGTATTTGAGGCGCTGCACCGGCTTGACTGCATTGTGGCCGGTGATATTGGTTGCTATACGCTGGGCGTGCTGCCGCCATTTTCCGGCATGGATACCTGCGTCTGCATGGGCGCGAGCATTGGCGTCGGCCTTGGCTTGCGGCATGTGCTGCCTGCCGCGCAGGCGCGGCGCGTGGTCAGCGTCATCGGCGATTCGACTTTCATGCACAGCGGGCTGACCGGGGTTGCCGAGATGGTCTATAACCCGCCGCCTGGCGGCCATGTGCTGATGATTCTGGATAACGGAACGACGGCCATGACCGGCCAGCAGGAGCATCCGGGCACCGGGCGCGGCCTCATGCACGAGGCGGCGGGCAAGATCGTCTTTGAGGATGTGCTGCGCGCCATGGGCGTTGATTCTGTGGTGACGGTCGATCCAATGGCTAGCGGCACCGATCTCGACCAGGTGATTCGTGAAGCGCTTGACAGTGGCAAACTGAGCGTCATTGTCGCGCGCCGCCCCTGTATTCTGGCGGCGCCGAAAATCCGTCAGTACGAAAAAATCATCATTGAAAAGAAAAAGACCGCAGAAAGCGGCCGGCAGGGGAGCGGCGCCGAGGCGTCTTAGCGCCGGCGTGAGGCGTTCGGGAGCTGTAATGATGGAGCAATGAAAAATCGTGGAACGGTGATCGAAGATGGTGACGGAAAAAACAGCGAATCGGGCGGTGAATGTCGTCATTGCCGGCCTCGGCGGGCAGGGCGTGGTCAAGGCCTCGGATATCCTGGCCGATGCGGCGTTCCGGCAGGGACTGGACGTCAAAAAAAGCGAACTGCACGGCATGAGCCAGCGTGGCGGTTCGGTCTCCAGCGACGTACGCTTCGGGCCTAAGGTTGATAGCCCGATGATTTCGCCTGGTCAGGCGGATTTTCTGGTCGTTGTTGCCGCCGATCAGGTTGACGTCAATCGTCCGGCGCTGAAAGCCGGCGGCAGGCTGATTTCACCGGCGCTGCTGGCCGGTGCGCCAGGCAAACTGCCTGCCAAATCGGTCAATGTTGCTTTGCTCGGCCTGTTGAGCCGCCAGCTCGACATTCCGGTCGAACACTGGGAAGCGGCGATTCGCGCCAATCTGGCGGAAAAGCATCATCGGCTCAACCTGGAGGCTTTCCAGCTTGGCCGGCAAATGGCCTGAAAGGGCCTGAAAGGGCCTGAAAGAGCCTGACCGGACGAAGGCGGCGCGCGGCGGAAATCAAGTTGAGCGTTGAACGTTGAGATGGGGCGCATGAGGCAAGGAAAACAGCAGGTCACACGACAAGAGGCGCGAAATGCTTGAGGAAAACTGGAACGAATGGGATAACCAGGACAACCGGGATAGCTGGAACGACTGCGGCCACGGTATCCATCCCGTCAGTGCGCTGGATTACTTGCCGGCGCCGCAGTTACGCCAATTGCAGCTGCGGCGGTTGAAGGCCGTGGTTGCACGCGCCTATGCCAATGTTGCGCCGTTCCGCGCCCGGATGGAGGCACGGCAATTGACGCCGGCTTCGGTCGAGCGTCTGGAGGACATCGCCCAACTGCCTTTCTCGGCCAAGGCCGATCTGCGTGACAACTATCCGTTCGGCCTCTTTGCCAGTCCGATGCAGGAAATCGTCAGGCTGCACGCCTCCAGCGGCACCACCGGCAAGCCGATCGTCGTTGCCTATACCCGCGAGGATCTGCGCGTTTGGTCCTCCGTCGTGCTGCGCGCCTTTGCCGCTGCGGGGATCCATCGTGGCGATATTGTCCAGAATGCCTTCGGCTACGGCCTGTTTACCGGCGGGCTCGGCGTGCATTATGGTCTGGAGGCGCTGGGAGCAACCGTGGTGCCGACCTCCGGCGGCAATACGGATCGGCAGATCATGCTCATGCGTGATTTCGGCGTCACGGCAATCTGCTGTACGCCCAGCTATTTTCTGCACATGATCGAACGCGCTGCGGCGCTGGGGATTGATTTGCATACGCTCCCGCTGCGCACCGGCATCTTCGGCGCCGAGCCCTGGTCGGACGATATGCGCGCACGCATCGAACGCGACAGCGGCATTCGCGCTTTTGATATTTATGGCTTGTCGGAAATCATCGGGCCGGGCATTGGCGGGGAGTGCACAGCGCAGCACGGGCTGCACATTTTCGAAGACCACTTCTACCCAGAAATCATTGATTCGGAGAGCGGCCGCGTACTGCCGGATGGCGAGGAAGGGGAGCTCGTATTGACGACGCTTTCCAAACGCGCGATGCCGATGATCCGCTACCGCACGCGCGATATTACGCGCCTGATCGCCGAACCCTGCGAATGCGGCCGCACCGTGCGCCGTATCGCCCGTGTGGCGCGGCGCAGCGACGACATGTTCATCATTCGCGGCGTCAATGTTTTCCCCACGCAGATCGAAGCGGCGCTGTTGGCGGTGGAAGGCGTCTTGCCGCATTACCGGATCGTGCTGACGCGCGAAGGCGGGCTGGATCAGCTGGGCGTCGAGGTCGAAGTCGGTCCCGAGCTGTTCAGCGACAAGGTCAGCGCCATAGAGAAGGTGCATAAGCGCCTTTCGCACTCCATCGAACGTATTACCGGCATCCGCGCCGGCGTCCGCCTGGTCGAGCCGAACACTTTGCCGCGCAGCGAAGGCAAGATCCAGCGTGTTCTCGATCTGCGCCGTGGTTGAGTGTTCCTAAAAACCCGTGTCGGTCGTGACTGCGCGAGGCATTCTGCCGATGATGACGATGACGGATTGCCGGGTGATCTGTGCTCAGCGCGCCGTGGCGAGCCGGATCGACGGATCTTTCTTTGCACAGGGGTTTGAGCCATGAAAATTACCCAGCTTTCCTGCTTTATCGAAAATCGCCCTGGCCGCCTGCACGCAGCGTGTATGGCGCTTGCCGCGCGGGGCGTCAATATCCGCACGCTCTCACTGGCGGATACCGCCGAATTCGGCATCCTGCGCCTGATCGTCGCCGATCCGGAAGCCGGCAAGGCCGCGCTTGAGGCGGCCGGCTATACCGTGCGGCTGACGGATGTGATCGCGGTCGAAGTGCCCGACGATGCCGGCGGTTTGGCGCGGGTGCTGGCCGAGACGGATGCAGCGGGGTTGAACATCGAGTACATGTACGCATTCAGCACGGCGGTTGGCCGGAACGCCGTCGTGATTATCCGTTTCTCCGATCCCGATCGGGCGGTGGCGGAGCTTTCCCGACACAGCATCAGCATCGTCAAGCCGGTGACGCTGCTGGAGCGCTAAGTTCCGGTAAAGCTTCGGCGACGCGCGAGATGATGCGTGCGCTCAGGTCGGCTGCGAGGCAGTCGAAGATTTCCGGCTTCAGCGTGTTGTTCATCCAGGTGATCTGTCGCTTGGCCAGCTGCCGCGTGGCGTAGATGCCGCGTTCACGCAGCGCCTTGTGCGGGATGAGGCCGTCCTGCGCTTCCCAGACCTGCCGGTAGCCGACGCAGCGCATCGACGGCAGGTCGGGCGAGAGGCGATATTTGCTGCGTAATCCGCCGACTTCCTCTTCCAGGCCGGCGGCGAGCATGGCGTCGAAACGCTCGGCAATGCGCGCGTGCAATGCGGTGCGGTTGGCAGGCAGCAGGCCGAGCTTCAAGAATCTTCCTGATGGTTTGGGTGCCGCCGATTCGGCCAGCAGCGCCGACATCGGGCGGCCGCTGAGGCGATAGATTTCCAGTGCGCGCTGAATACGTTGGGCGTCAGTGGGCGGCAGGCGCGCCGCAGTATGCGGGTCGACCTGCGCCAGCAGGCGATGCACATGCGGCCAGCCATGCGCGGCAGCCAGTGCATCAATCTCGGCGCGGACGGTCGGGTCGGCCTGCGGCAGTACGGCCAACCCTTCTAGCAGCGCTTTGTAATAGAGCATGGTGCCGCCGACGAGCAGCGGAATACGCCCGGCGGCGGCAATGTCGGCCATGGCAGCCAGGGCGTCGGCGCGAAAGCGCGCGGCCGAGTAGCGTTCTTCCGGACTGACGAGATCGATCAGCCGGTGCGGAGTGGCGGCCAGTGTTTCGTGATCGGGCTTGGCCGTGCCGATGTTCATGTCACGGAAAACTTGTGCCGAGTCGACGCTGATGATCCCGACCGGAAAACGGCGCGCCAACGCCAGGGCAAGGGCGGTTTTACCGCTGGCGGTGGGGCCCATCAGCAGAATGGCGGGGGGCTGGCCGGCCATTTGTGCGGGCGTCGAATCGACGGACATCGTTTATCGTCCGCGCAGAAAGAGACGGTCGAGTTCACCGAGCGAGAGCTGTGTCCAGGTCGGCCGGCCATGATTGCATTGATCGGCGCGCTCGGTGGCTTCCATCTGGCGCAGCAGCGCATTCATTTCGGGAATCGTGAGCAGGCGATGGGCGCGTACCGCGCCGTGACAGGCCATCGTCGAGAGCAGTTCGTTGCGGCGGGCGAGCGTCAATTGTGTCACGCCATGTTCGCGCAGGTCGGCCAGGACGGCGCGTACCAGCGCTGCCGGGTCGCTGGCCTGTAACAGCGCCGGAACGGCGCGAACGGCCAGTTGTGTCGGCCCTGCCGGCGTGATTTCAAAACCGAGCGCACTCAGGGTGTCCGCGTGCTCTCCGGCGGCGGCGATATCGAGCGCATCCGCACTGAAAACGGCGGGGATGAGCAGCGTTTGCGCGGCGATACGGCGGCTATCGACGGCCGCCTTGAGCCGTTCATAAAGAATGCGTTCGTGTGCCGCGTGCATATCGATGAGCACCAGGCCGTGCGCGTTCTGCGCCAGGATGTAGATGCCGTGCAGTTGTCCCAGCGCGTAGCCGAGCGGCGGGGCGTTTTTTTCCTCTTCCGCCGTACCCGTTTCCGCATAGATTGGGCGAGACACTTCGCCGTGTGCGGGCGAGGCGGCAGGGCGGGAAAAGGCAGCCTGGGCAAAGCTGGTGTAAGCCGAGACCGCCGGTTCGTTGATGCGCAGCGAGGCCTGACGCGCAGCGGTGTATGAAGCCGGTCTGGCGGTTGGAGCGACTGAATCGGGCGAGGCGGTGGCTTCAGCGGGTTGTGTCGTCGCCTGTATTGGCGCGCTGTGATCGGAAAAGCGGGGCGACACAGGGTTCGAGAGGGCATGCAAGGGGCTGGACAGCACTTTCTGAACGGCGTGGAAAACGAACTGGTGTACGGCGCGCGCATCGCGGAAACGGACTTCGCTTTTGGCTGGGTGGACATTGACATCGACCGCCGCCGGATCGATGTCGAGGAAAATGCAATAGGCGGGATAGCGGCTGCCGTGCAGCATGTCGCGGTAGGCTTCGCGCAGGGCGTGCATGAGCAGTTTGTCGCGCACAAAACGGCCGTTGACGTAACAATATTGGGCGTCGCTGCGCGCCCGCGAGTGTGCGGGTAGGGCACAGTAGCCGGTGAGTTTGAGCACGCCGGCATCCGCAGTGACAAGGCGCGATTCCGCCGTGAAGGCATCGCCGAGAATGGCGCCGATGCGCGCCTGCATGTCGCTTTTGGGCAGACGCAGGCTGGTGCGGCCATTGTGTGACGCCATGATGGCGACTTCCGGATAGGCCATCGCGACGCGCTTGATGGCTTCCAGACAATGCGCCAGTTCAGTGGCTTCGGATTTGAGAAATTTCCGGCGTGCCGGCGTGTTGTAGTAGAGATCGCGCATCTCGACGAGGGTGCCCTGCGCCAGCGCAGCCGGTTCAGGCAGGTCAGCATCGGCTGCCAAGCGCCAGGCATGGGGGGCGCCTGCACGGCAGCTGATGAGCGTCAGGCGGGCAACCGAGGCGATCGAAGCCAGTGCTTCGCCGCGGAAACCAAACGTGCTGACATGTTCAAGATCGTTGAGCGAGGCGATTTTGGAAGTGGCATGGCGGGTAAGCGCCAGTGCCAGTTCATCCTTGGCGATGCCGGCGCCGTCATCCGTGACCCGAATCAGTTTGACGCCGCCCTCTTCGAGTTGTATTTGCAGGGATGCACTGCCGGCATCGAGCGCATTTTCCAGCAGCTCCTTGAGTACGGAAGCAGGACGTTCAACGACTTCGCCTGCGGCAATCTGACTGATGAGCGGATCGGGCAGGCGGCGGATGGCAGGGAACGAGGACGGAGATGAATCGATCATTGGCCGATTATAGCGGCAAGGCCTATGAAAAATCCGTCAGACGCAGCGTGGACGGAATGGGCGGGGGCGTCGGCTATTGCTTGTTGGGATCGAACCCTGTTTCTTCGTAGACCGCGTTAACGACGCTTTGGCCGATATAAGGCGCCATTTTTGCATGCGTTGCGAGCATGGCGCGCCGCAGTTCGGCGCGCTCCGCCGCGCTGAGCGTATAAATGCGGGTTTTGCCGGTCGCCTTGATTTTCTGGAGCGCTTGGTCGTTTTCTTCCTGTGCAATGCGGTTAGCGTACTCGGTGGCTTCCCCGATGGCCTGTGTCAGTTGGTAGCGGATGCGGGCGGGCAGGTTGTCCCAGAAGCGTTTGTTGGCGATGACCGCATAGCCCAGGTAGCCGTGGTTGGTCAGTACGATGTGTTTTTGCACTTCGTATATTTTTTGTGTAAAGAAGTTCGAGTGCGGGTTTTCCGCGCCGTCAATAAAACCCGTGCGCAGCGCCTGGTAGGTGCCGGAGAAAGGTAGCGCCGAGGGCTGGGCGCCAAGGGTGCGAATCTGCGCTTCGAGAACTTTTGAGGGCTGGATGCGGATCCTCAGCCCCTTGAAGCTGGGCAAATCGTGCAAAGGGCGATTGGCCGAGAAGGATTTGAAGCCGTTATCCCAGAACGCCAGTCCTTTCACGCCCTTCGTTTCGAGCCGCCCTAGCAGATTGGCGCCGAGCCAACCTTCTGTGACCCGGTGCAGCGTCTGGATGTCATCGAATAAATAGGGCAGATCGAATACCTCGAATTCGTGGATGCCCAGTTGGGTTAGTTTGGCCAGAGAAGGCGCGAGCATCTGGACGGCACCGAGCTGCAAGGCCTGTATTTCATCCTTGTCCTTGTACAGCGTCGAATTCGGGAAGACTTCGACACTGACTGCGCCTTCGGTCAGCTCGGCGGCGCGTTGGGCAAAATAGTTGGCGGCTTTCCCTTTGGGTGTGTCAGGGGTGACGACATGACTGAACTTGATCACGATCGGCAACTTTGCGTTTGCCGGCATCGGCGCAAAGCCATGCAACAGAACCAGGAGCAAGAGTTTTATCAGGGTTGTCTTCATCACCAGACATTGGCGGCATAGGTTGTATTGGTGCGGAACAGGGTGTCAGTGTGCTGTCGGCGAATGCCTGGATGCCACTGGAAACATAGATAAATAAATGGCCAGAGCGCTATGGCGCTGACTAACGCTTTCACAAACTTAAAAAGCGGTGCTTGCCGAGTGTATCCGATGGCACAGAGCAAATTACCCTATTTAATATGCAGGCATTCTGCAGGATTAGCCATTACGGAAAGCCACAGACGCGTGGCTGTTTTAAGGTTGCTGCTGGTAACAATGCACCCTGGGTATGTAAGGGCAAGCGTGAATGCCCTTCTCGGGGGCGTGGTATTAAATTCGGAATATGGCCTTGTGGATTCCCACAATTGAGATTTAGGGATAGAAAGATGATAGTTTCTTAGTGTATGAGGGTGCATACATCCCGACGATAGTAGGGAAGGCCACGTTATTTGCGCGTGGCCCAATTATTTTCAAAACGTTAAGTTGTTTAACCTGATGGAGTTCTGACGATGGATGGAATGACAAAGAAACTTCTGGATGGACTGCGTAAAAAACGCGAAGGCGCAATGCTGGGCGGTGGTCAGAAGCGTATCGACGCGCAGCACGCACGCGGCAAACTGACGGCGCGCGAGCGGATCAATCTTCTGCTCGACGAAGGGTCGTTCCAAGAAATCGGTATGATGGCGACGCATAACCTGACTACATTTGGTCTCGATAAACAGCGTTTCGTCGGTGATGCCGTTGTCACCGGTTTCGGTAAGATCAACGGTCGTCGCGTTGCCATTTATGCACAGGATTTCACGGTGCTGGGCGGCTCTTTCTCCGAAGTGCAGTCGCAAAAAATTACCCGCGTCATGGACAAGGCGCTGGAAGCCGGTATTCCCTGCATCGGCCTGGGTGACTCGGGCGGCGCCCGTATTCAGGAAGGCGTGCGCAGCTTGGCTGCTTACGGCGAAGTGTTCGTGCGTAACGTCGAATCTTCCGGCGTCATCCCGCAGATTTCCGTCATTCTTGGTCCGTGCGCAGGCGGCGCAGTGTATTCGCCGGCTTTGACCGATTTCATCATCATGGCCGGCCAAAGCTATATGTTCCTGACCGGGCCGGAAGTTATCAAGTCCGTGACGGGCGAGCAGGTTTCGGTTGATGACCTGGGCGGCGCGGGCGTGCACATGGGCACCAGCGGCGTGGCGCATCTGTCCGCGGAATCGGAAGAAGATGGCCTTAACCTTGTCAAGAAGCTGCTCAGCTATCTGCCGCAGAATAACAACGAAGAGCCGCCGCGCGTTGTTCCCGAAGATTCGATCGGCCGCATGGAAGAATCGCTCAACAGCATCGTTCCCGATGGTCCGAATAGCCCGTACGACATTCGTGACGTGATTGATGCCGTCTTCGACCGTGACAGCTTCATGGAAATCCAGCCTGCCTACGCGCAGAACGCTGTCGTTGGTTTTGCACGTATGGATGGCTACGCGGTCGGCATTATTGCTAACCAGCCCTGCTATATGGCCGGTGCGCTCGACATCAATTCGAGTGACAAAATCGCCCGCCACATCCGCATTTGTGACGCCTTCAATCTGCCGATCGTCACCTTTGTCGACTGCCCGGGCTTCCTGCCGGGTACGGGTCAGGAATACGGTGGTGTTATCCGTCACGGCGCCAAAGTGCTGTACGCCTACTGCGAAGCGACTGTGCCAATGGTTTCAGTCATTACCCGCAAGTCCTACGGCGGCGCTCACCTCGCCATGAACTCGCGTCAAATGCGTGCTGACGTGGCCTTCTCCTGGCCGACAGGTCAAATTGCCGTGATGGGCGCTGAAGGTGCGGTTAACATTCTCTTCCGTGACGAAATCAAGAAGGCCGAAGATCCGAAGAAGCGCAAAGAGGAAATTCTTGCCGCTTATCATGAAGAGTTCCTCAATCCGTACCGTGCTGCTGACATCGGCCAGATCGATGAAGTTATCGAGCCGAAGGAAACCCGTCCGCGGCTGGCTATGGCGCTCGAGATCCTGCGTACCAAGGTCGTCCAAAATCCGCCGCGCAAACACGGTTTGATGCCGGTTTGATGGCCTTTTCTTTAACTAATTACGAGAGAAGACAATGGAGCATTTAGACTGGGGTCTTGAGATGACCGTTCTCGGCATGGGGCTGGTCTTTGCCATGCTAGCGTTGTTGTGGTTGATACTGACGATTGTGCTTAAGTTCGACAAGGAAGAAGAAGTCGAAGAAGCCTCTGCGGCGGACGACGATGCAGCGGACGATGACGCAGCTGAGGAAGCCGAAACTGCGACAGCTGCTGTGTCCGCGTCTGATAATGGTCAGACGATCGACGGTATGGCTGCGGATGTTCTGGCAGCAATCATGGTTGCTGCCATGAAACACAAACTGATTCTGCGGGGCGAAGCTGCGCCCATGGTGCGCACCAACTGGCCGGGCACACAACCCAGCCGGTGGGCTGCCGCTGGCAGAGTTCGTCAAACCAGTACTTGGACCCCGAAAGGATAATCACCATGCGACGCTATACACTGAACATAAGTGGGAAAGACTACGTAGTAGACGTACAAGAGACGGATTTTGATCAATTTGAAGTCCAAGTAGGCGGGCAGAGTTACAGTGTCAGTCTGACGGAAGACCAATCGGTTGGTGGGGTATCCGCGGCTCCGGCGGCGGCTCCCGTAGCGGCGGCGCCGGCCCCGGCAGCATCTGCGCCGAAGGCGGCAGCGCCCGCGCCGGCAGCGGCGGCTCCGAAAGCGGCGGCGCCGAAGAAACCTGCGGGCGGTGGTGGCAAAGGAGCGCTCAAAGCCCCGATGCCGGGAGTCATTCTTGAAGTTAACGTCAAAGCGGGCGACAAAGTCACGCGAGGGCAACAAGTTGCGGTACTTGACGCCATGAAGATGCACAACGTAATTGGAGCGCCGCACGACGGCACGATTGCAGAAGTGTGCGTTGCGGCCGGCCAAAACGTCGGTCACGGCGACGTTATCGTCACCTTTGCGGAGGGCTAAACAATGATCGATCAACAAACGATCGAACTGCTGATGAAAGGGCTCACCCACATCACCTGGCAGTCGATGGTCATGATCGGCGTCTCGTTCGTCCTGTTCTACCTAGCAATCGTCAAGGACTACGAACCGCTGCTTCTTCTCCCTATTGGCGCAGGCTGCATGCTCGCCAACCTTCCCCTATCGCCGCTCATGGACGAGCACGGCATGCTCAAGATCCTCTACCAAGTTGGGGTCGAAAACGAGCTCTACCCGCTGCTCATCTTTGTCGGCATTGGCGCCATGACCGACTTCGGGCCACTACTAGAAAACCCGAAATTCGTTCTTCTCGGTGCGGCGGGCCAGTTCGGCATCTTCATGACCCTGATCCTGGCCCTAGTGCTCGGCTTTAACCAAAAAGAAGCCGCCTCCATCGGCATCATTGGCGCCATTGACGGCCCCACCTCGATCTACGTCTCCGGCCTGCTGGCCCCGCATTTGCTCGGACCCATCACCGTGGCTGCCTACAGCTACATGTCGCTGGTACCGATCATCATGCCGCCGGTCATCTACGCCCTGACGACCAAGCACGAGCGCGGCATTGAAATGGCCTACAGCTCGCGCAAGATCAGCCGTCGCACCCGCATTATCTTCCCGATCATCATCACCGTCATGGTGGGCAGCCTGGTACCTTTTGCCACCCCCCTGATCGGCATGCTCATGCTCGGCAACCTCATGCGCGAATCGGGCGCCGTCGAACGGCTCACCCAAGCCTCGTCGAATGAAATCGCTAATATGGTTACCCTCTTCCTGGGACTGGCCATTGGCTCCACCATGGGGGGCGAAGCCTTCCTCAAATCGGAAACCCTGTTCATTCTCGGGCTCGGGCTACTCGCCTTTGGTGTTGACTGTGCGGCAGGCGTTCTTTTCGCCAAACTGCTCAACTTCCTCAGCGGCGGCAAGGTCAACCCCATCATTGGAGCGGCTGGTATCAGCGCCTTCCCGATGGCGGCGCGGGTTTGCCAACAGCTGGCACAGAAAGAAAACTTCCAGAACTTCCTGCTGATGCACGCGATGGGCGCCAACGCGGCGGGTCAGGTTGCTTCGGTGGTTGCTGGGGGTGTCGTACTTGCACTCATGGGTGCGGGCGGCTAGAACCTTTTCTGTCTCCTTGGGGCGCTGCCTCACAAAAAGCCCGCAATTGCGGGCTTTTTTATTGCTGCTCGTCAATAATCAAAACGTGCGGTAAAAATGTATTGTTATATAAAACAGCAAAACTCCTCTCACGCAATCAATGGACTTAAAATGTTTGATCCATCGGAGAAATTCATCCGTAATGCTTTATAGCATTAGAAAAAAGCGTGCAATAGCAGCTGACAAAATATATTTTCTGGTAATAAAGTAGGTGCAATTCGATAAGGCCAAACAAACATTGCTAACGCTGTTGATAAAAAATAAGGCGGGTCTTTGCCCACCTTATTTCATCAATCACACACTGTTTTTTAAAAGTTCGGTACTCAATATCAATGTTGATCGAGATAATCAAGCAGCGTACGTGCGGCAACCCCCGGCGTGATTTGTCCGCTGGCGACTTCGCCGGAAAGTTTGGGCAGTGCGGCGTGAACTTGGGGATGGTTGCGAAAGCGTTGACGCAGACCACCCTCTATCATGCTCCACATCCAGGCAAGCGCCTGCTTTTTCCGTTTTTCTTCCAGCTCGCCTGTTTTTGTCATAATTTCACGGAATTTTTCGATTTCACTCCAGAAATCGTCGATCCCCTGTTTTTGTAAGGCACTCAGTGTGATAACTGGGGGACGCCAGTTGGGTGAAGTTGGACGCAGCATCTGAATGGCCTGTTTCCATTGTGCGCAGGCAATAGCTGACATTTGCGGGTTGATGTCGCTCTTATTAATGGCAACGAGATCTGCAATTTCGACAATGCCTTTTTTGATAGCCTGTAAATCATCCCCAGCATTAGGCAGTTGCACCAAGATAAACATGTCGACCATGCCGGCAACGGTCGTTTCGCTTTGACCGACGCCGACAGTTTCGACGAGGATGACGTCGTAGCCGGCAGCCTCGCAGGCCAGCATAGATTCGCGCGTTTTGGCAGCAACACCGCCCAGAGAACCTGCAGAGGGGCTGGGACGAATGAAAGCTCCGGGGCGCTGGCAAAGCTGCTCCATACGCGTTTTATCCCCCAGGATCGATCCGCCAGACACCGAAGATGAGGGATCGACAGCCAAAACGGCAAGCTTGTAGCCGTGATCAATAAGCCAGATACCCAGCGCTTCAATAAATGTCGATTTTCCCGCGCCGGGTACTCCAGAAATACCAAGACGAATCGCTTTGCCGGAATGTGGCAGCAATTCTCCAAGAATTTCGTTTGCCCGCTCTTGGTGATCATCGCGGGTCGATTCAATCAGCGTGATGGTTTTTGCAAGCGCGCGCCGCTGTCCGGCCAGTACGCCATTAACAAGCTGCTGATCTGCTTCGGAAAGCGTATTGCGTGGGGTGTTGGCATCCATGATTGAGCTTTCGTTTTGTTTAAAAAGGCCAAAGCAACGATTGGTAAAGTGAGGCGCAAAAGCATCAATAATCGATAAACCAGATCTTTCCTTATTGCGTTGACTTACCGATCCGTGCTGTTTCTGGCCCGCTGTTTTAGGGAAAAGTTAATTTTTCCGAAACTATAGCTAAATGTCTAAAAATCAGTGACGCGATGTTGCGCTACCCCTGTCGTTCCATTGTAGTAGCGTTTCTTCTTGTGACTGTCTTTTTTATTCAGCTATCTCGTTAGTACTGCTTTTAGTTCTGACGGCAACTGAGCACATCGCCGTCAAAAAAGAAAAAAAGCCAAACTCCGGCGGAGACCCCCGGAGTTTGGCCAGATAAAACAAAATTACTTTCTGTTGGCCTTAATGATTTCTTCCAGCACCTTGCGGGCGGAGTCTTCAATACGGGTACCAGGACCAAATACGGCCTTGGCGCCGCCAGCATACAGCGCATCGTAGTCTTGTACCGGGATAACGCCGCCAGCAAAAACCACGATATCGTCAGCACCTTGATCCTTCAGCGCCTTAACAAGTTGCGGAACTAGTGTTTTGTGGCCGGCAGCCAGTGACGAGCAGGCAACGGCGTGCACGTCGTTTTCAATAGCCAGGCGAGCAGCTTCTTCCGGTGTCTGGAACAGCGGACCGACATCGACGTCGAAACCAAGGTCAGCATAGGCGGTAGCAACCACCTTCGCCCCACGGTCGTGACCGTCCTGACCGAGCTTGGCGACCATGATACGCGGACGACGGCCTTCCTTGGCAGCAAATTTCTCGATATCCGCCTTGATACTTTCCCAATCACTTTCGCCAGCCACGATGCCTCCGTAAACGCCAGAGATGGTTTGATTGTTGGCGCGGTAACGGCCGAAGACCTTTTCCAGCGCATCCGAGACTTCACCGACCGTGGCGCGCAGGCGCATGGCCTTGATCGTCAGGTCGAGCAAGTTGCCTTCACCGGTTTCAGCACACTTGGTAAGCGCCGCAAGTGCTGCGTTGACTGCAGTGTTGTCGCGGGTTTCGCGAATCTTCTTGAGGCGAGCAATCTGCGATTCGCGCACGGCAAAGTTGTCGATATCGAGAATTTCGATTTCGGCTTCCTTGGCCAGCTTGTACTTGTTGACGCCGACGATGACTTTTTTGCCGGAATCGATCAGCGCCTGGGTTTCGGCTGCGCACTTTTCGACTTCCATCTTCGCCCAGCCCGATTCGACCGCCTTGACCATGCCGCCCATCTTGTCGATCTGCTCGATGATGGCCCAAGCCTTGTCGGCCATGTCCTGAGTCAGTTTTTCCATCATGTAGGAACCGGCCCACGGGTCGACGACGTTGCAGATGTGGGTTTCTTCCTGAATGATGATTTGCGTGTTACGCGCGATGCGTGCCGAGAATTCCGTCGGCAGGGCGATCGCTTCGTCGAGCGCATTGGTGTGCAGGGACTGCGTGCCACCAAATACCGCCGCCATCGCTTCGATGGTGGTACGGATCACGTTGTTGTACGGATCCTGTTCGGTCAGCGACCAGCCGGAAGTCTGGCTGTGCGTACGCAGCATCATGGACTTGGCGTTCTTGGCGCCGAAGCCGCTCATGATGCGGTGCCACAGCAGACGCGCGGCGCGCATTTTGGCAATTTCCAGATAGAAATTCATGCCGACGGCCCAGAAGAAGGACAGACGACCTGCGAAAACGTCGACGTCCATCCCCGCGTTGATGCCGGTTTGCACGTATTCTTTACCATCGGCAAGCGTAAAGGCCAGTTCAAGCGCTTGGTTAGCACCTGCTTCGGAGATATGGTAGCCGGAGATCGAGATTGAGTTGAACTTCGGCATGTTCTTCGAGGTATAGGCGAAGATGTCCGAGATGATCTTCATTGAGGGCTTGGGCGGATAGATGTAGGTATTCCGCACCATGAACTCTTTGAGGATGTCATTTTGGATCGTGCCGGTCAGTTGCTCTTGCTTGACGCCTTGTTCTTCGGCAGCAACGACGTAGCCGGCCAGTACCGGAAGTACCGCACCGTTCATGGTCATTGAGACGGAGATCTTGTCGAGCGGAATGCCGTTGAACAGGATCTTCATGTCTTCAACGGAATCAACGGCTACGCCAGCTTTACCGACGTCACCGACAACGCGAGCGTTGTCGGAGTCATAGCCGCGGTGCGTTGCCAGGTCGAAGGCAACCGAAACGCCCTGACCACCGGCAGCCAGTGCCTTGCGGTAAAACGCATTGGAGGCTTCCGCGGTCGAGAAACCGGCGTATTGGCGGATGGTCCATGGACGCACGGCATACATGGTGGCCTGTGGGCCACGGATGTAGGGGGGCAGGCCGGGCAAGGTATCCGAGTAGGGCAGGTTGGCGACGTCCGCCTTCGTGTAGAGCGGCTTGACGACGATGCCTTCGGAAGTGACCCAGTTCAGTTTGGCAACATCGCCGCCTGGGGCGGATTTGGTTGCTGCTTTTTGCCAGGCGTCCAGATTGGACGAATCGGAAAATTTATCATTGGACATGACTTTACCTTTCAGGAAATGAAAACTTTTCGTTTTCAACTTGAGATGCAATCCGCCGTATCGGACAAAAGCGCGGTGATACCAAAGCGCAGAATCAATACGGCATTACAGACTATCAAAACGCGCCTGTAACGATTAATCCTACTGTATCGCTTGTGGTCGGACAAGGAGATGCGATACAAAATGTGGAAAGCCACAAGCCCTGCCGTAATGTGCCTCGAGCGATAACGATCTGTCCTGTTGTGGTGCAACGGCGGAATATTCTTGGGCGCTAGTAGCTAAGTACCGTGGTACTGTGCGGAGGCCGTTTACTGATCGGCAAATTGACGGGAATGATCTGCACAAGACTACGTGCCGTATCCAAGATGGATGTGGCAGACAGTCGTTTAGCAGCTTAAAGGGTAGTCAGTGATTAATCCGTAGCCATTGTTTAGGTATGGCCGGCGAAGGACGGAAAAAATGTCAGGGAAGCCGGGACTCCAGGGCGTACAGTGCTTCCTCGGTTTCACGGTGACGAATCAGATGCACGATGCTGCCATCAACCATAACCTCAGCGGCGCGCGGGCGCGAATTGTAGTTTGAACTCATGGTCATGCCGTATGCGCCCGCCGAAAGAACAGCAAGCAGATCGCCGGCTTTCAGCGCAAGAGAACGGTCATGACCAATAAAATCGCCCGTTTCGCAGATGGGGCCGACAATTTCCCATGTGCGTGGTGCATCATGGCGTGGTTGAACCGGAACGATTTCATGCCAGGCGTCGTAGAGCGCTGGCCGGGCAAGGTCATTCATGGCGGCGTCGACAATGGCGAAATTTTTTGCCTCGCCGGGCTTGAGATATTCAATTTTGGTGAGCAAAACGCCGGCATTGCCGACCAGGCGGCGACCAGGCTCCAGGATGATTTTTAGACCGCGTCCTTTGAGCTTTGTCAGTAGAGGCTGCAGATAGCTTTTGACAGTTGGTTCCTGCTCATCCTTGTAGCGGATACCGAGGCCGCCACCCAGGTCGATGTGGCGCAGTTGGATGCCGTTAGAGGCAAGCTGATCGACGAGTATCAGAATTTTGTCGAGCGCTTCGGCGAACGGCGAAGGATCGAGCAGTTGCGAGCCGATATGGCAATCGATGCCAGTGATTTCAAGATTCGGCAATGTCACTGCGTGCTGGTAAAGGGAAAGCGCATCATCATAGGCCACGCCAAACTTGTTCTTCTTGAGGCCGGTAGAAATATACGGATGTGTTTTGGGATCGACGTTGGGATTGACACGCAAGCTGATGGGCGCTTTTTTTCCCAGCACACCAGCGACTTCATTGAGCCGCTCAAGTTCGGGCGCTGATTCGACGTTGAAACAAAAAATATTGTGTTCGAGCGCCAGCTTCATTTCTTCGCGCGACTTGCCGACGCCGGAAAAGACCACCTTCTTCGGGTCGCCATCGGCTGCCAGAACTCGTTTGAGTTCGCCGCCTGAAACAATGTCAAAGCCCGCACCGAGACGGGAAAAAACATCAAGAATAGCGAGATTGCCGTTGGCCTTGACGGCGAAACAGACAAGTGCATCGACGCCCATTAATTCTTGCAGATATTCGTCAAGTGCCGCTTCCAGCGCTGTGCGTGAGTAGACATAGCAGGGTGTGCCAAAGCGGGCGGCAATATCGGACAGGGCGACAGATTCGGCGTATAGCTGACCGTTTTTCAGCGTGAAGGCGTTCATCGGGACGCGTCCTGTGGGGTATTGGTGTTAGTATTTGTCGGTGTTGGTGCAGGGGGTGCGGCCTTTTGTGCCGACTGGGGCGGGAGTGTCAGCGGGCCTCGCGTACCGCAGGCACTGACGCCGCAGGCGACGGCAATCACGGGCAGAAGAAGTGAGAAACACCGAGAAATCCTTAGTGAGCGCCGTGCGGGAAAATGCGCATGCGAAGTATGCGCAGGTTTTGGAAACATGGGTATCAAGCGGAATTAATCAGAACCTGGATGGTAGCATAGGATGACTGAAGCAGAATTTAATGCGTTGGCCGATGTTGCCTTGGCGCGAATCGAATCGGCATTGGAGGCAAGTGGGGCTGACCTTGATTACGCTTGGGTGGGGGACGGTATCATTGAGATCGAGTTTGCCGATAACAGCAAAATTGTGGTGAACCGCCACTTGGCAGCCCAAGAGTTGTGGGTGGCGGCGCGTTCTGGTGGTTATCACTTTCGCTGGGATGGGGCGGCGTGGCATGATACCCGAGATGGGACGGAGCTAATGAGTTCGCTTGCCCAGCTGGCGTCTGCGCAGGCAGGTGAGAGTGTCAATCTGGCCTGAAGCGTGCAAACAGCAAATTGCCTAATTCGGCATAACCGTTTTGTCGCGTGTTTGTGTGGTTCTGTGTAGTGGTCAGTGGAACTGCTGCAGGTGATCGTAAATAGGGTCGTTCTGCGTATCTTCTTCTACAGGACTGTCAGGTTCAGGCTCGGGTGGTGTGAGATCGGGCACGTTTTCCTTATAGAAAATTTCCCGGCTTGACCACGGCGTTTCAACGGAAACTAATCCTGGCGGTTGCGGCAGGAAAGTCTGCGGAACATTTTTAAGCGCTGTTTTCATGTAGCCGATCCAGATAGGGAGCGCCGTCGTACCGCCGGTCTCTCCTCGCCCCATATTTTTGGGCTGGTCGAAGCCGATCCAGGAACAGCCGACGATGGTGCGCTGATACCCGCAGAACCAGGCATCGACGTGATCGTTTGTCGTGCCTGTTTTGCCTGCCAGATCACGCCGTTTGAGTGTTGCTGCGGCGCGGCCAGCAGTGCCGTAAATAGTCACGTCGCGCATCATGCTATCCATGATATAGGCGTTGCGTGGATCGATGACCAGCGGCGCATCAGCGGCCTTGACAGGCCGCGCCTGCGCTATGACCTGATCCCTGGCATCGCGGATTTCGCTGACGATATACGGCTGGATGCGGTGGCCGCCATTGGCGAATACCGAGTAAGCTGTGACCATTTGCCAAGGTGTCACCGAGCCTGCGCCAAGCGCCATAGTGAGATAAGGCGGATGTTTGCTGGACTCAAAGCCGAAACGGGTCACGTAATCCTGGATGAAATTGACCCCACTGGCTTGCAGCAGGCGGATCGACACCATATTCTTGGATCGGGCGAGCGCTGTACGCATACGCATCGGCCCATCATAACGGCCATCGTAGTTTTTCGGTTCCCAGGCCTGGCTGCCGGTTACGGAGGCGGGAATACTGATGGGGCTGTCGTCGATGACCGAGGCGGCCGTAAAACCTTTTTCAAGCGAGCCGGAATAAATAAACGGCTTGAAGCTCGATCCCGGCTGTCGCCATGCTTGGGTGGCATGGTTGAACTTGTTGCGGTTGAAGTCAAAGCCACCGACGAGTGCGCGAATGGCGCCTGTCTGCGGGTCAGCGGCAATGAAGGCAGCTTCAACATCCGGCATTTGCGTGATGCGCCATTTATTTTTGCTGTCTGATTGTAGGCGGATAACGGCGCCACGCCGCAGGCGTTTGTTCGCCGGCGCTTTGCTGTCGAGCATTCTAAGCGCTGGTCTGAGCTCATTGCCCGCTAGAGTGACGATCTCGCCGCCGTGCCGGTAGGCGCGAATTTGCTTGGTGCTGGCTTCGAGCACGATTGCCGGATGCAGGTCGGGCGAATCTTCAAAGTCCTGCAAAAGCTCGTCCAAGGTTTCATCCTGGTCGGATTTGATTTCGCTCAAGTCCACGTAGGCTTCGGCGCCGCGATAGCCGTGGCGCCGGTCGTAGTCGAGTACGCCCTTGCGCAAACTGTCGTAGGCCGCATCCTGGTCTTCTTTACGAATTGTCGTATAGACCTTTAAGCCGTGCTGATAGACGCCGTCCGGGAACTGTTCGACGACCATCTGGCGCGCCATTTCCGCAACGTATTCAGCATGCATGGAGAAACCGCTGGGTTCACGCTTGATGACCAGTGTTTGGTCGAGCGCTTCTTTGTGTTGCTGATCAGTAATGAAGCCGAGTTCGCGCATGCGACGTAGTACATATTGCTGTCGAAGGCGGGCGCGCTGCGGGTTGACAATCGGGTTGAAAGCCGACGGCGCTTTTGGGAGCCCGGCGAGCATGGCGGCTTCGGCCGTGGTGATTTCCTTGAGTGGTTTGCCGTAATAGATCTGCGAGGCGGCAGCAAAGCCATAGGCACGGTGCCCGAGAAAAATCTGGTTGATGTATAGCTCGAAAATCTGATCTTTGCTGAGATTTGCTTCGATTTTGAAGGCGAGTAGCGCTTCGTAGATCTTGCGGAGGTAAGTTTTTTCCGGTGATAGGTAGAAATTACGGGCGACCTGTTGCGTGATGGTCGATGCCCCCTGTTTTTTAGCACCGCCCAGAATATTCTGAATGATCGCGCGTAGTACCCCAGTGGCGTCGATGCCGCCATGCTGATAAAAACGGTCGTCTTCGGCCGCCAGGATCGCTTGTTTCATGACCTCGGGAATATCTCCGATATGCACGAAAGCCCGTCGTTCTTCGCCAAATTCGCCGATTAGATGATCGTCAGCTGAGTAGACGCGCAAAGGAATTTTGGGCTGATAGTCGGTGAGAATATCCAGCGAGGGTAGGTTGGGGTAGGTGAGCGCCAGAACGACGGCAACCATACCTGCAACGACGGCAATGGCGCCGATGACGACCATAAAACCATAAAGTACCCAGCGGGAAACGCTGGGTAAAGTTTTGTCCGAAAAGTTAAAAGGTACCATCTCTCATATTATAAATAAGATGCTTACCGATATCATCAGTGGTTAGGGGTGTGGCGACAAAGCGACGATTTGTGTTTTTTTCATAAAATTCGCTTTACATATCTTAAGGCTTGCTGTTAGCATCTAAAGCAGATTATCGATAAACAATCTAACTATAAATTATCCAAGGGTTTTTCTAGCAAGGAGTAAAATCTTGCAACTCGGTCTGCCATTTTTAGGTTCGCAGTCCCGATCCCTCATCGGGCTGGACATTAGCTCGTCTGCAATCAAGATGGTCGAGCCGTCGGTTGACGGCAAGAAAGGCTATCGCGTCGAGCGTTATGCAATTGAGATGTTGCCAAGAGACGCAGTTGCCGACGGCAATATCGTCAACCTTGAGGCGACAGCTGATACTGTGCGATTAGCCTGGAAGCGTCTGGATTCCTCGACGCGTTCTGTAGCTGTCGCGTTGCCTCCCTCACACGTAATCACTAAAAAGATTATTGTGCCGGCCGGGATGCGCGAAGATGAGCTTGAAGTACAAGTGGAATCTGAGGCTAGCCAATATATCCCCTTTGCACTTGAAGAGGTGAATTTAGACTTTCAAGTGTTGGGGGTTGCGCCGTCGTCACCAGATGAAGTCGAAGTGTTGATTGCTGCTTCGCGCAAGGAGAAGGTCGAGGATCGCGTGGCGGTAGTTGAGGCGGCCGGATTAAAAACCGCCGTAATGGATGTTGAATCTTATGCTGTTCTTTCTGCGCTGGAACTGATTGAGCAACAGTTGCCCAGCGGCGGCAAGGGGTGTGTTATTGCCGTAGTAGATATTGGTGCCAATACGACGAATCTTATGGTCTTGAAAGATGGGCAGCAACTTTATGCCAGAGAGCAGGCTTTTGGCGGCAATCAATTGACTCAGGATATTGCCCGTCTGTTTGGAATGGCATTTGAGGAGGCTGAGGCAGAAAAGCGGCGCAATAATCTCCCGGAAAATTACGAAACCGAATTGCTTCATCCGTTTGTCGAAAATATGGCACTTGAAGTTTCTCGGGCGCTGCAGTTTTTCTTTACTTCAACTCAGTTTTCCAAAGTCGATTATATTGTGTTATCTGGGGGCTGTGCGGCTTTGCCTGGCGCAGAAGGAGCGGTGGCTACGCGTACCCAGGCAAATACGCGTGTGGCTAACCCATTTTCCGGCATGACTTTTTCTGGCAAGGTTTCCACCAAGCGTTTGCTGGCGGATGCTTCATCGTTAGTAACGGCTTGCGGCCTCGCGCTTCGGAGGTTTGACGAATGATACGCATCAACTTACTTCCTCATCGGGAAGAGAAGCGCAAGGCTAAACGGCAACAGTTTTATGTGTCGCTTGGTTTGGTTGGGGTGTTGGCCTGCTTGATGGTGTTTTTGGGGTATACCATTATCAATGGTTATATCTCTGCACAGGAAAGCAGAAATGATTTCCTGAAAAAAGAAATTGCTGTTCTTGATAAAGAAATCGAACAAATCAAACGCCTCAAAGAGCAGATTCAGGCATTGCTTGCGCGTAAACAGATCATTGAGTCATTGCAGCAAGACCGTGCGGATGCTGTCCATTTGTTGAGTGAGTTAACAAAGCAGATGCCAGAAGGTGTGTATATCCGCTCACTCAAACAAGTCGGTGAAAAAGTTACGCTCAATGGCTTTACGCAATCAAATGCCCGCGTTTCGACGTTGATGCGGAATGTTGAGGCGTCACCGTGGCTGACGAATCCCCAGTTGATCGAGATCAAGGCTTCGACGGTAGATAAACGGCGGCTGAATGAGTTTACGTTGGAATTGTCAATGAAGCGGGAACAGCCACAACAGGATAAACAGGATGAGGGGGTAAAATGAGTTCTCTTACTTCCCAGAAGATTGATTTTCAATCAATTGCTGATGACTTTCGTAATTTAAATCAGGATGTCGGTGCATGGCCTGCGGCTCCGCGAATTGCTGTTCTAGTTGGCGTGCTGTGTTTTATTTTGCTGGGGGGGTGGTGGTTCTTGTGGAAAGATCAGCTGGACGAATTGGATCAGCGCCAGCAAGAAGAGTTAAAACTCAAAGATGAATTCATTGCAAAAAAAGGCCAAGCAGTGAATCTGGATCTTTATACACAACAACTTAATGAGATTGATCGTTCATTTGGGGCACTTCTCAAGCAGCTGCCTAGCAAGGCGGAAGTGGAATCGCTTTTGGTTGAGATCAACCAGTCAGGAATGGGGCGCGGACTTCAGTTTGAGCTGTTCAAGCCAAATGCCGAGATTGTCAAGGATTTCTATGCTGAATTGCCGATTAGCGTGCGTCTGACAGGGGTATACCATGATTTTGGGGCATTTGCTGGTGATATTGCCGCCTTGTCAAGAATCGTGGCGTTGAGCAATATTTCGATTGGTGTAAATAAACAGGCCAAGGACGATAGTCTGGTAATGGATGCCGTTGCGCGGACGTTCCGTTATCTTGATGAAGAAGAAATTGCCGCAAATAAAAAAGCGGCTCAAGCTGCCAAGGGCGGGAGAAAATGAAACATATCCTTGTTGCAGTCATAGCGGTAATTCTGGCCGGCTGCGCCAGTGAAGAGCATAGCGATTTGCGCGCCTGGATGGCTGATGCCTCAAAAGATCTCCGAGGGAAAGTGCCGCCTTTGCCGCAGGTTAAACCCTATGAACCTGTGCCCTACGATGTGGGCAACCTTCTTGATCCTTTCAAACCTGGAAAAATAATTGGTGCAGAAAAGAAAAAAGAGGGAGGGGGACTGCGTCCGGATATGGATCGTCCGAAAGAACCGCTGGAAGCCTATCCTTTGGAGTCGCTGAAATATGTAGGCTTCATGACGAAGAAAAAGAAAACCTATGCTTTGATTCAGGTTGATGATGCGCTGTATCAGGTAAGGACGGGAAATTACATGGGACAAGACTTTGGAGTGATTACAAAAATCAACGAGACCGAAGTTTTATTGAAAGAACTGGTACAAGATCCGGTTGGCGACTGGACTGAAAGAGACAGTTCGTTGCAGCTGCAAGAACAGGAGGGTGGAAAGTGAATCAAATCAAACGGTATTTTCTTGGCCTGGTTGCAACCCTGTTTATGGCCATTCCGGTGCACGCACAAGATGCACCACCTAATTCGCTTGAATCGATTGCGGTTGCGCAGCAAGGTGCGACGCTAAATGTCAGAATGACTTTCAGGGATGCACTAACGGCGGTTCCACCAAATTTTAGTGTGGCAAATCCCGCGCGGATTGCGTTTGATCTGTTGAATACAACCAATGGTTTGGGAAAAAACTCGCAGACCTATAAGGAAGGTGATTTGCGTAGTGTCAATATTGCCCAGGCCGCTGGAAAAACGCGCGTCGTTCTGAACCTGCTGAAGATGGCGGCGTATGAAAGCCATTTGGATGGCAATAATCTGATCGTGAGCTTGACGCCCAATCCTGGTAACGAATCGACGAGTGGCGTTATCTCGAAGGTTGAGCATTTTTCTCAGGCGCCGTCATTGCTGACTTCAAATATTATTCGTGATATCGCATTTCGCCGCGGAAAGGATGGCGAAGGTAGAATTATTGTAAATCTTAGCGATCCTAATGCCGGGATTGATATTCGCCAGCATGGAAAGGAACTTTCCGCTATTTTCCTGAAAACTAATGTGCCGGATTCACTACGTAAGCGTCTGGATGTTACCGATTTTGCAACACCTGTCGTTTCGGTTGACACGCTTCAGGATGGTGCTAATGCGCGAATCAAGATTAACTCGCACGGATTATGGGAACACAATGCTTATCAAAGCGATGGCCAGTTTGTGATTGAGGTTAGAAAAGTTATCGTTGACCCGACCAAATTGGTTCAAGGGACTCGCGGCGGCTATCAGGGTGAAAAACTTTCATTAAACTTCCAGAATGTCGAAGTTCGCCGTCTGTTGCAGGTAATTGGTGAATTCACTGGAATGAATATTGTGGTAAGCGATTCTGTGAGCGGATCGATTACGCTGATTCTGAAAGATGTTCCCTGGGATCAGGCGCTGGATATCATCTTGAAGCAAAAAGATCTTGATATGCGCAAGAACGGGAATGTCATTCTGGTTGCGCCGCGTGAAGAGTTTGCTGCCAAAGAAAAACTCGCTTATGAGGCGAGAGCGCAGCTTGATGACTTGGAGCCACTTGTCACCGAAACTTTCACGATGAATTATGTTAAGGGCGAAGAGTTGCGCAAACTGATGATTGATCCCAAGCAAAGCATGCTTTCGAAGCGAGGTAGCGTGTTGCTGGATAGCCGCTCAAACATCATGATCATCAAGGATACGCAGAAACGAATTGAAGATATTCGTACGATGCTTGCTCAGATCGATATTCCTCTGCGTCAGGTGATGATCGAAGCGCGTATTGTCGAAGCGGGTGACTCTTTTGCCAAAAACTTGGGAATTCGCCTGTCTATGGGCGCAGTGGAACTGGAAACGAAGAAAGATTCAAATACTGGTAACCTTACTTATACGTTTAAGCCAACTGACAAGGCGTTTATCGCAAATAATTACACTGGGCACAAAGGTTCTGTTAACTTGCCAGCAACGCCGCGTGCCTCCAATGCAGGTAGCTATGCGCTGACGCTATTTAATAGAGGTATGTCGCGGTTTATTACTGCCGAAATCTCGGCGCTGGAAGCGGATGGCAAAGGTAAGATTATTTCCAGCCCGCGTGTGATGACCTCAAACCAGAACGAAGCGCTGATTGAACAGGGCGTGGAAATTCCTTATCAGGAAGCGAGTAGTTCTGGTGCTACGAGTGTATCTTTCAAGAAGGCAAACCTGTCGCTGAAAGTTAAGCCACAGATTACGCCTGATGGCAAGGTAGCCATGATTCTGGATATCAACAAAGATACGCCGAATACCTCGCTTTCAACCGGTTCAGGTGTGGCTATTGACACCAAGCACGTCAAGACGGAAGTTTTGGTGGATAACGGCGGGACGGTGGTAATTGGCGGTATTTATACGCAAACCACGAGCAGCAATACCAACCGTATTCCACTCTTGGGAGATTTGCCCTACATCGGTTGGCTGTTTAAGAACCGAGAATGGATCGACGACAAAACAGAATTGCTGGTATTTATTACACCGAGAATTATGGCGGAAGGGCTGTCTATTCGCTGACCAACTCTTAAAGCAAAAAACCGGCCGCAAGGCCGGTTTTTTATGCCCTAAAAAAGCAGAAAAAGCATGCGGTAAAATGCTTTTATGGAAAAAAAGTACGAAACAAAGAATATTTTTCTGGTTGGATTGATGGGCGCAGGTAAGACGACGGTTGGCCGTATGTTATCTCGTCGTCTGGGGCTGGACTTCGTGGATTCTGATCGAGAGATCGAAAGTCGTACAGGTGTAAATATTTCAACGATATTCGAAATTGAAGGTGAAGAAGGGTTTCGCAAACGCGAGGCACGGATAATCAAAGATTTAACGGCACTGAATGGGTATGTCCTAGCGACAGGCGGAGGGGTAATCTTGCATGAAGAAAACCGGAAAAATCTCCAGAAAAATGGCTTTGTCGTTTATCTGAATGCACCGCCGCATGTCTTATGGGAACGTACGCGCAATGATAAAAACCGTCCGCTACTAAAGGTAAAAGATCCCTTGCAGAAATTACAGGAATTGTTTGTGAGCCGCCATCCGCTTTACCAGGAAGTCGCCGATTTTGTGGTCAATGAAAGACGGGGAAATATACGTTCTGTGGTTCAGTTACTCGTTAAGGAGGTCAGCGAACGATGGAATCGCTAAATGTGGCGCTTGGCGCGCGCACCTATTCGATTTTGATCGGTGCGGGTCTGCTGGGCAGTAAGCGGCTGCTATCCGGATATTTTCAGTCGGTACATCGGGTGGCTATCGTCAGTAATGTCACCGTTGCGCCGCTGTATTTGCCAACGCTGCGCACTTTGATGGAACGTCTGGGTATTACCGTGTCAGCGGAAACGATTCTGCCGGATGGCGAGATCTATAAGAACTGGGAAACGCTGAATATGATTTTCGACGCTTTGCTGGTAGGGCGTTGTGAGCGTTCGACTACCCTGATCGCACTGGGCGGTGGCGTGGTGGGTGATATGACAGGATTTGCCGCTGCGTGTTATCAGCGTGGCATCCCGTTTATCCAAATTCCAACGACGCTGCTGGCGCAGGTGGATTCTTCCGTGGGGGGTAAGACGGCAATCAATCATCCCCTGGGCAAAAACATGATTGGTGCGTTTTATCAACCTCACCTGGTATTGGCGGATACGGATGTGCTGAAAACCTTACCGGATCGTGAATTGCGCGCGGGACTGGCGGAAGTCATCAAGTACGCGCTGATTCGGGATATGGCGTTTCTGGACTGGCTGGAAACGCATCTAGATGCCCTGTTGAACAAGGATTCTGCCGCACTCGAATACGCCATTTATCGCTCGTGTCAACACAAGGCCGAGATTGTGGCCAACGATGAACAGGAACATGGCGAACGCGCCTTGCTTAATCTAGGCCATACTTTCGGCCATGCTATCGAAACAGGGCTGGGCTATGGTGCATGGTTGCATGGAGAAGCGGTTGCTGCCGGTATATTGATGGCAGCCGAGCTCTCTGCCGATCAGGGCTGGCTGTCACGCGGCGATATTGCGCGCATCGAGCAACTGTTCGTGCGCATTGGCTTGCCCGTGCGCGGTCCGGCCATGCCGGTGGATCGCTACCTTGAACTGATGTGGCGTGACAAAAAAGTACAGGGCGGGAAAATGCGATTGGTGCTGCTCAAACGGCTGGGTGAGGCGCTTATCGTTGATACGGCGACGCCGACGGCAATTAGCAACGCAATCTGCGCACGCTCTTAGCCACTCGTACATTGTGTCGCGGCGGCATGCTTGGCAACGGGTTTGCGCGTCAGGTGGCCTCACTCCCCTGGTCGGAAACTAGGCGCCCTAAATTCCGCGTGGTAAAGGATCTCCGGGCAGCCCTTCTGAATATGGCGGTTTCCTTTGCCAGAATACGGCGCTGGCTCGCCTTGCTGTGCTGAGTGTACTGTCTGCGGTTCCGCCGCCTTGTCTTTTGCAAAGTCGGTCCGCTATGTTTTAAATGTCCTAAATATGGGCGCCCTGAACTCCCCGTGGATAGGGCATTTGCGGGCATGCCTCTCTGAAATTCGTATGGATAAAGGATCTCAGGGCAGGGTACTCTGGAACCCTTATAAATAAAGGACTGGCGGGCAGGTGCTCGGAGATGCTCTGTTTACAAGAGTTCCAGAGCATCCCCTCTGAGATGCCCGTAAATAAAGGGCTTGCGGGAACCCTTCTCTGAAATGCCCCAAATACGCTGGCTTTCGGGCATCCTCTTTAGGAGGGCGTAACGGAGCGATATAGCGTAGGCGGTCGATGGGTTTTTAATTCTCCCACTGTGAGGCAGATGCCCCGCAGGGGCGGAGAGCGTAGCAAGCCGAAGGCTTCGGTTTCTTTATTTCAGATGGGGTTTGATTTTGCGCTCGGCACTTTTTCTACCTTTTTTGCCCTTGACGCTCTTTTTACCGCCTTGCCCTTCTCTAAATCCTTTTCCCAAAGTGCGAGAGGCTTTTGGGGCGCTCCAGAACCCGCGTGGATAGGGCATTTGCGGGCATGCCTCTCTGAAATTCGTATGGATAAAGGGCTTCCGGGCGCCTCCTCCGAAATGCCATAAAACAAGGGCTTCCATGAAAGATGGAAGCCCTTGGTTCGATTGTCTTCGAGGTGTCTGCCGCAGGCAGACGGCATTTTATTTGGACGCGTTGAGCGTATTGAGTACCTCGTCCAGCATTTTCTTGGCATCGCCAAAAAGCATCCGGTTGTTCTCTTTGTAGAACAGCGGGTTATCGACACCGGCATAGCCGGAAGCCATACTGCGCTTCATGACAATCGATGTCTTTGCTTTCCATACTTCGAGAATCGGCATACCCGCGATCGGGCTGTTCGGATTTTCTTGCGCAGCCGGATTGACGATATCGTTGGCGCCAATCACGATGGCGACATCCGTGTCGGCAAAGTCGTCATTGATCTCGTCCATTTCAAGCACGATATCGTAGGGCACTTTGGCTTCGGCGAGCAGAACATTCATGTGGCCGGGCATCCGTCCCGCCACCGGGTGGATGCCAAAGCGGACATTGACGCCACGCTCGCGCAGGACGCGCGTAATTTCATAGACGCTATGCTGTGCCTGAGCAACGGCCATGCCGTAACCGGGGACGATGATGACATTTTTGGCTTCGCTCAGAAGCTCGGCAGTTTCCGCGGCCGAGATCGGTGTCGTTTCACCCGCTGGCGCCGCGTCGCCGCCCGACGCCGGTTTGGACGCATTGCCGCCCGAACCGAAGCCGCCGCTGATGACGCTGAGGAAGTTGCGGTTCATGGCATTACACATGATGTACGACAAAATGGCGCCGCTCGAACCGACCAGCGCACCGGTTACGATCAGAAGGTCGTTGGACAACATAAAACCGGTAGCCGCCGCCGCCCAGCCTGAGTAGCTATTGAGCATCGAAACAACGACAGGCATGTCGGCGCCGCCGATGGCCATAACCATATGCACGCCAAAAAGCAGCGAAATAACCGTCATGATGACCATTGGCGTAATGCCTTCGGCAACGCTTTGCGCGTTGAGGAACTCGCGGCCATACCAGATGACGACGAGCAGGCCGACAAGATTGATCAAATGGCGGCCGGGCAGCAAAAAGGGTTTTCCGCCAATGCGGCCGGACAGTTTGCCGAAGGCAACGACCGATCCGGAAAAAGTCACCGCGCCGATCAGAACGCCCACGTACATTTCAACCTCGTGCACGGTTTGCTCTGCGGGCGAAAGGCCGACCGAGGCGGCCGGGTCGATAAAGCTTGCATAACCGATGAACATCGCCGCCAGGCCGACCATGCTATGCATGAAAGCGACTAGCTCGGGCATCTGTGTCATCTGGACGACGCGCGCCAGATACAGCCCGATTGCACCGCCGACGACCATGCAACCGATGATCCACGGCAGCCCGGCGCTCAGGACGCGCGGCCCAAATACCGTGGCGATGACGGCAATTGCCATGCCGATGACGCCGTACAGGTTGCCGCGTCGTGCGGTTTCCTGGTTCGACAGCCCGCCAAGGCAAAGAATGAAAAGGATGGTGGCCCCGATATAGGCGACAGTAGCCAAACTGGTAGGCATGAGTTTTTCTCCCTTTTCTTATTTGCGGAACATTTGCAGCATGCGCTGTGTGACCGCAAAGCCGCCAAACATGTTGATCGTTGCCAGCACGATGCCGCCGATGGCAAAACAGCGGATCCAGTCTACGGAACGGCCGGCAATGATATCGGCGGGAATGTCGGTGAGCGGCGGCGCGATTTGCACCAGCGCGCCGATGGCGATGATGCTGCTAATGGCGTTGGTGACGCTCATCAACGGCGTATGGAGTGAAGGTGTGACATTCCAAACCACCATATAGCCTACGAAACAGGCCAGCACGAACACGGTAAAGTGCGACAAGAAGGCGGGCGGTGCCGTCAGGCCGACCAGCACGAAGAGCACGGCAATGATGCCGCCGATGATGGCTAGCGTACTGGCCGGCATCGGCTCTCCACTGGCGCCGTGTCCATGCCCTTTTTTCGCGGCAGGCGCAGGGGCTGCGGCCGCAGGCTTGGCGGGCGGCGGCGCGGGAAGTTTCAGCGGAGGGGGCGGCCAGGTGATCTCGCCGTTCTTGATGACGGTCAAGCCGCGAATGGCATCATCTTCCATATTAACGTTCAGGGTGCCGTCCTTGGTCTTGCACAACTCTTCGGTTAAACGAAGCAGATTGGTGGCGTACAGTGTCGAAGACTGTTTCGACAGACGGCTGGGCAGATCCGTGTAACCGATGATCGTGACGCCATATTTGACGATAGCCTGGCCCGGCTCGGTCAGCTCGCAGTTGCCACCCTGTTCGCCCGCCATATCGACGATGACGCTGCCCGGTTTCATACTTTTCACCATGTCTTCGGTGATCAGTTTGGGCGCCGGCTTGCCGGGAATCAGCGCGGTCGTGATGATGATGTCTGCTTCCTTGGCTTGCTGGGCATACATCTTGCGCTGCGCCTGCTGGAAGCCTTCGCTCATCACCTTGGCGTAACCGCCGCCGCCAGAGCCGTCCTCTTCGTAATCTACCTTGACGAATTCACCCCCCAGCGACTTGACTTGGTCGGCGACTTCGGCGCGCGTATCGTTGGCGCGCACGATGGCGCCCAGGTTGGCCGCCGTGCCGATCGCCGCCAGGCCGGCGACACCCGCCCCGGCAATGAACACTTTGGCGGGAGGCACCTTGCCGGCGGCCGTAATCTGACCATTGAAAAAACGGCCAAAAGCATTTGCCGCTTCAATGACGGCCCGGTAGCCGCTGATGCCGGCCATCGAGGTCAACGCATCCATTTTCTGGGCGCGGGAAAGCTGGCGAGGCAGAGAGTCGATGGCCAGAACGGTGGCTTTCCGGGCAGCGAGTTGCTCCATGAGTTCCGGATTCTGGGCGGGCCAGATGAAGGAGATCAGCGTACTGCCTTCGCGCATCAGCGCGACTTCTTCTACCGTCGGGCCGCGTACCTTGAAAATGATGTCAGCGCCAGCCCAGAGCTGGGCGGCGTCGGCGACAATGTCTGCGCCGGCTGCGCGATAGGTCTCGTCATTGAAATTCGCTGCTTCGCCCGCGCCAGACTCAATCGCAACCTTGAATCCAAGCTTGATCAGCTTTTCGACGACATCGGGAACAGTCGCAACCCGTTTTTCGCCGGGAAAAATTTCGCGCGGCACGCCAATAGTCAGTGGCATTTAAAGCTCCATGTCATGAGAACAGAGGTATTTTGGATTGTCGGCAGGGTACTTGCGGGAGGTTTTTTATGATCGTGCGTAAATCACAAGAAGCTTCCGGAAAATTCGACCGAAAATGCATCGTGCGAACGGGAGAAAAACCACGGAGCGCGCGGGCAGTAAATACGACAATCAAAGCTGCCCCGCGTCATTAGTCATGCATTTCTACCGTCATGGACGCAAGGTTCCGGCACAGCAGTCCTTTCGACAAGGACAAAATCGTATCACGGCAAACCGTTTGGCAGAAGAAATCGCGCTTGCCGAACAACCCGTTGCGTATCATTTCCATCCAATTTCTGCCTGTTCAGGCCTCTGCAAGGGGGCGATTGGATCGTATGACCTGTTTGTGAAAGACGAGTGTGCGGCCAAATTGCCGGCCGTATCAGCAGATGCGGTCTTCCTGTTGCATAGAATAGCCGGCCGGCCTGTGTCGCCAATCGAGCGGTCGAATGTATTGATCGAACGCTGCCCGACAAATTTCTCCGGCGGCATAGGTCGGTATTGTCCGGGCGTATCTGCGCCTGACGCGCGACAATCAGCAAACCGCCGTCGGCAGTGGCGTTCGCTTCGGTTCCGCGTGACGCGCGACGGCTGGAAAGAAGGCTGTTATGCTATGAAAATCAAAATCTTTATTGCTGATGGCGTTTTTTGCCGCCAATTTCGCTGCCAGTTTCCCGATATTTGGGAAGCGGGCGTAAAGGGTTCGCAAAATACGCCGAGAGCGGCTCATTGCGCCGCGACGGCTTCATGGAGTGTGGAGTTGAAACGATGAATATTGTCATTCTGGCGGCCGGGCAGGGAAAGCGGATGCATTCTGACTTGCCCAAGGTGTTGCATCCCCTTGCCGGAAAGGCGCTGGTCGCGCACGTTATCGACACGGCGCGCAGCCTGCATCCGGAAACACTGTGCGTGGTCTATGGATATGGCGGCGAAGCCGTGCGTACTGCCCTGGATGCGCCGGATATTTCCTGGGCATTGCAGTCACCGCTGCTGGGGACGGGGCACGCCGTCATGCAGGCGTTGCCGCATCTGGCGGCTGCGGCGGAAACGACGCTGATACTCAATGGCGACGGGCCATTGATCCGCAAAGAAACACTGCAGCGACTGGTTTGCGAGGCGCACAATGCGCTGGCAATTCTGACTGTCGAACCCGCCGATCCCTACGGCTATGGTCGTATCGTGCGCAATGCCGCGGGCGAAGTCGTGCGGATTGTCGAGCAGAAGGATGCGACACCGGCAGAATGCGCTATCCGTGAGATCAATACCGGCGTGATCGCTGCGCCCACGGCCTGCCTTGGCGGGTGGCTCCAGCGCCTGTCGAATGACAACGCGCAGCATGAGTATTACCTGACCGACATCGTGGGCATGGCGATTGCCGACGGCGTGCCGGTGCGCACTACGCAGCCGGATGCACCGTGGGAAGCGCTTGGCGTTAATGACAAGGCACAGCTGGCGGAACTGGAGCGTATCTACCAGCGCCGTCAGGCCGAGCGGCTCATGGCGCAGGGCGTGCGCCTGGCCGACCCGGCGCGTATCGACGTGCGCGGCGAGCTTGTTTGCGGGCGCGACGTATTCATCGACGTCAATTGCGTTTTTGAAGGGCGGGTGGCGCTGGGCGACGGCGTTGAGCTGGGACCCAACTGCGTGCTTAAGGATGCCGTCATCGAAGCGGGCAGTCGCCTGGCCGCCTTTACGCATATCGAAGAAGCTGTCGTCGGCGCGCATGGCCGTATTGGTCCTTTTGCCCGCCTGCGCCCGGGGACGACGCTGGCTGAGGACGTCCATATTGGTAATTTCGTCGAAGTCAAACAGAGTGCGTTTGCAGCGCACGCCAAGGCCAATCATCTCGCCTATATCGGTGATGCCAGCGTCGGCCAGCGCGTCAATATCGGCGCGGGGACGATCACCTGCAATTACGACGGCGCCCATAAACATCAGACGGTGATTGAGGACGATGCCTTCATCGGATCGGATACCCAACTGGTTGCGCCGGTAACGGTGGGCCGTGGAGCCACTCTGGGCGCTGGTACGACGCTGACGAAGGACGCGCCAGCCGATGCGTTGACTATTTCGCGCGCCCGGCAGACTTCGATTCCCGGCTGGAAACGCCCCCGTAAGGAACGGTGATAAGCTTGCGCCCATCCATGATTTTGACTGGACTCGCCCTTTTTTAGGGCGATGAAGGCGCAATGAGCGCGATCAGAGGACAGCCGCTTCCGATTGAGGGCAACGCAAGCGCTCTGCGCGCCTGTCCTTCTGCTCGTTGAGACGTTGAATATTCTGTTTGAGATGCGGAGTAAAAATGTGTGGCATCGTTGCTGCGGTCGCTGATCGCAATGTTGTATCCGTATTGCTGGAAGGCTTGCGGCGGCTTGAGTATCGCGGCTATGACTCGGCCGGGCTGGCGTTGATCGGTCAGGGCGGTTTGCAGTGTCTGCGCGCCGTCGGGCGCGTTTCAGAACTGGCGGCGCAGGCCGAGCAGTCCGCCGCCAGCGGTGAAACGGGCATTGCCCATACGCGCTGGGCGACGCATGGCGTCCCGAGCGAGCGCAACGCACATCCGCATGTATCGGGCGGTTTGGCGGTCGTTCATAACGGCATCATCGAAAATCACGAGCCTCTGCGCACCCGCCTGCGGGCGGAAGGTTACGAATTCGTTTCGGAAACCGATACCGAGGTTGTGGCGCATCTGATCGCCTCGGAGCTGAAAAAGCACGATGATTTCTTTGCTGCCGCACGCGCCGCAATCGCCCAACTGCGCGGCGCTTTTGCCTTGGCCATCCTCCGCAAAAGCGAACCGGGGCGGATCGTCATGGCGCGTGACGGCGCGCCATTGCTGCTCGGCATCGGCGAGAACGGTCACTATGCCGCATCGGATGTTTCCGCGCTGTTGCAGGTAACGCGGCGTATCGTTTATCTAGAAAACGGCGATTGCGCCGAGATAACCCGCGACGGTTTCCGGATCACCCGCGTCGACGGGACGCCTGTTAAGCGCCTCGAGTCGGAATCGCAACTGTCGGCAGATGCGGTGGAGCTGGGCCAGTATCGTCATTACATGCAGAAGGAAATTTTCGAGCAGCCCGCCGCCTTGTCCAATACGCTGGAAATGCTGGGTACCACGCACAGCGTGCAGCCCGGACTGTTCGGCGCATCGGCAGAGCCGGTGCTCAGGGCGGCGCGTCAGGTGCTCATTCTTGCCTGCGGCACCAGCTACCATGCCGGTTTGACGGCGCGTTACTGGCTGGAGGCGATTGCCGGCCTGCCCTGCAGCGTCGAGGTCGCCAGCGAATACCGCTACCGCGATTCGGTCGCTGACCCGGCAACGCTCGTCGTGACCCTTTCCCAGTCCGGCGAAACGGCCGATACGCTGGCTGCGCTGCAACACGCCAAATTGCTGGGAATGCGGCATACGCTCTGTATCTGCAACGTGCCGGAATCCTCGCTGGTGCGCGAAAATGCCTTGCGCTTCATTACGCGCGCAGGGCCGGAGATCGGCGTCGCCTCGACCAAAGCCTTTACGACGCAGCTGGCCGCGCTTTATCTGCTGACGCTGACGCTGGCAAAACTGCGCGGCCGGCTGACGCCTGCCAATGAGGGGAAAGGACTGAGCGCCTTGCGCCATTTACCCGTCGCCGTTGGCAAGGTGCTCGAGCTTGAACCCCACATTCGCGTCTGGGCAGAACGCTTTGCCATGAAACAGAATGCGCTGTTCCTCGGACGCGGCCGCCATTACCCGATTGCCATGGAAGGCGCGCTCAAGCTCAAGGAAATTACGTACATCCATGCCGAAGCCTATCCGGCCGGCGAACTCAAGCATGGGCCGCTGGCGCTCGTCGATCAGGACATGCCGGTGATTGCCGTTGCTCCGAACGACGCCTTGCTGGAAAAACTCAAATCCAATTTGCAGGAAGTGCGCGCACGCGGGGGCGAACTGTTCGTATTCGCCGACGCCGACAGCGAAATGTCAGCGTCCGACGGCCTGCACATCCTGCGTCTGCCCGAACACTATGGTCAGCTCTCGGCGCTGCTGCATACGATCCCGCTGCAACTGCTCGCCTACCATGTCGCGCTGGTGCGCGGCACCGATGTGGATAAACCGCGCAACCTCGCCAAGTCGGTGACGGTGGAGTAAGGCTCGAACCCCCACAGGGCAGCTATCGCTGCCCGGCCGGAAAAGTACCTGTTCGGAAATGCCCTAAAGACAAGGGGTCCCGGGCAACCCCGTTGAAATAGCGGCTTCCTTTGCCAAAATACGGCGTTGGCTTCGCCTTGCCGTACTGAGTGGTCTGTCAGCGGCTTGCCGCCTTGTCTTTTGGCAAAGTCGAGCCGCTATTAAGCTTTCAGAGCACCCCCTCGGAAACCCGCGTGGATAGGGTGTTTGCGGGCAGGCACCTCTAAACCCCTTATAAATAAAGGGCTGGCGGGCAGGGCGCCCGGAAACGCCCTAAATACACGGGCTTCAGGCCACCTTTTTTTGGAGATGCGCCTGCGCTTCTGCCACTGTGTTTTTCCAATTTTTTTCTCGTTGGGGAGAGGCTCCGAAACCCGCGCGGATAAAGGACTTCAGGGCATCCCTTCTGAAACGCCCTGTTTACAAGGAATTTCGGGTAGGTGCCTAAAGATAGATGCCCTAAAAACTAAAAAACAAGGATCGCCACAGCCTGCGCGCTGACTTTCATCCACGGAACTCTTTTTGATGCCGTTGCGCTGAGCGGCAGCGCGCCCCGCTGACTTTCCTACCTTCTTTCTTTATCTCGCCAAAGAAAGTCAGCAAAGAAACACGACCCCGAGGCGCAGGAGACTCCTTGTCGCGGGCCGCTTGGCGGCGGGCTTGATTAACTCGCTACGCTCAGACAATCAAGCCCTTGTTCCCGCCAAGCCGCCCCGTGTCTTTCTGAAATCGCGGCTTTCTTTGCCAAAATACGGCGTTGCTGTGTTGGCCTGGCCTTGCTGTACTAAACGTACTGTCAGCGGCTCGCCGCCTTGTCTTTTGGCAAAGCCGAGCTGCTATGTAAGGGGATTATGGCATCCCTCTGAAGCCCAAGTGGATAGGGCGTCTGCGGGCAGGCACTTCCAAAACCCGCATGGATAAAGGCGCTCCGGGTAGGGTGTCTGGATATGCCCTATTTATAAGGGTTTCAGGGCAGGGGTTCCGGAGATGCCCATTCCACGCGGGCTGGCGGGCCTTCTAACGAAAGGTGCATCGTGGCCTGTGCGGGCGTCGCGTCAATGTGCTTCGTCCCAGTTGGCGCCGACGCCGACTTCGACGGCCAGCGGTACGCGCAACGCGGCGACGCGCGTCATAAGCGGCGGCAGTTCGGCACGCAGGCGGGGGAGTTCGGCTTCCGGCACTTCCAGCACGAGTTCGTCGTGCACTTGCAGAATCAGTCGCGTGTGCAGGTGTTCGTGGCTGATCCAGTCCTGCACGGCAATCATGGCCAGTTTGATGAGATCGGCGGCAGTGCCCTGCATCGGCGCATTGATGGCGGCGCGTTCGGCGCCCTGGCGGCGGCCGGCTTGCGCTGCGCGGATGTCGGGCAGCCAGAGCCGGCGGCCGAACACTGTTTCGACGTAGCCGTTCATCCGTGCCTCATGGCGCGTTTCTTCCATGTAGCGGGCAACGCCGGGGTAGCGGGCGAAGTAGCGCTCGATGTAGCCCTGCGCGGCGCTGCGTTCAAGGCCGAGCTGACGGGCAAGGCCAAAGGCGCTCATGCCGTAGATGAGGCCGAAGTTGATGACCTTGGCGACACGCCGCTGGTCGGCGCTGACTTCGGGTGGCGTGAGGCCGAAGATTTCGGCCGCTGTGGCGCGGTGTACGTCCTCGCCGTGGGCGAATGCATCGAGCAGGCCGGCGTCCTGCGAAAGGTGCGCCATGATGCGCAATTCGATTTGCGAGTAGTCGGCCGAAACGATGCGGCTGCCGGGCGGTGCGACGAAGGCGGCGCGGATGCGCCGTCCCTCGGCGGTGCGCACGGGAATGTTTTGCAGATTGGGGTCGCTGGAGGCTAATCGGCCGGTGACGGCGACCGCTTGTGCGAAATGGGTGTGTACGCGGCCGGTTTTCGGGTCGATCATTTTCGGCAGCTTGTCGGCGTAGGTGCCCTTGAGCTTAACGATCTGGCGCGATTCGAGCAGCAGCTTGGGCAGCGGGTAGTCGAGCGCGAGTTCGGAGAGCACTTCTTCGTCGGTCGAGGGCGTGCCCGACGGCGTTTTTTTGCGGGCGGGCAGGCCCAGTTTGCTGAACAGGATGTTGCCGAGCTGTTTGGGGGAATTGATGTTGAACGGCTGGCCGGCGGCTTCGTAAATCTGCGCTTCCAGTTCCAGCAGGCGCTGGCCGAGTGCGTTGCTCTGCCGCGCCAGCGCCTCGGCGTCAATCAGCACGCCGTTGCGCTCCATGCGGAACAGCACTTCGCGCGCCGGTATCTCGATATCGCCGTAAATATAGGCGAGCCCGGCATGGGCGGCGATCTGCGGGTAAAAGCAGGCGTGCAGGCGCAGGCAGAGATCGGCGTCTTCCGCGCCGTATTCGGCGGCCTGCTCGACGGCGACCTGGTTGAAACCGATCTGGCTGGCACCCTTGCCGCACAGGCTTTCAAAAGAAATTGTCGCCAGGCCGAGATGGCGCTCGGCCAGTTGACCGAGGTCGTGTCCGCGCACACCGGATTTGCCCGATTCGAGCACGTAAGATTCCAGCAGCGTATCGTGGGCGATGCCGCGCAGGGCGATGCCGTGGTTGGCAAAAACGTGTTCGTCGTACTTCAAATGCTGGCCGATCTTGGCGTGCTGCGGCGATTCCAGCCAGGGCTTCAGGCGCGCCAGCGCCTCGTCGATCGGCAACTGCGCCGGTGCGCCGGCATAATCGTGGGCAAGCGGCAGGTAGGCCGCTTCGCCGGGCGCGACGGCAAAGGACACGCCGACGATACGTGCGTTCAAGGGGTCGAGGCTGGTCGTTTCGGTGTCGAGCGCGGTTAGCGGCGCGGCGCTGATTTTTGTCAGCCAGCGTTCAAACGTCGGCCAGTCGAGGATCGTCTCGTAATGCTTTTCCGGCGGCGTTGGAAAGGCCGTCGGTTCGGGGCTGGCGGCTTCCGCAGATGCCGTATTGACGGCCTTTGCGGCCCGTGCCGACGAGGCGGACGTGCTGGCGGAATGGCCGACGGGAAAGGGCTGCGATGGCTCCAGACGCTGCGCTTCCTTGAGCCAGGATTTCATTTCGTAGCGCGTGAAGAATTCGATCAGCGTATCCCGCTGCGGCAATTGCGGCGTGAGCGGCGCAAGACTATCGGGCAGCTGCGGCAGCTCGGCCGGATCGAGATCGCAGCGAACCGTCACCAGCCGGCGGCCGAGCGGCAGAAAATCCAGCGCCGCGCGCAGATTCTGGCCGACCGCACCGCCGATGTCATTGGCGGCGGCGATAACGCCGTCGAGCGAGCCGTACTGCGTCAGCCATTTGACCGCCGTTTTTGGCCCGACTTTGGCCACGCCCGGCACGTTGTCGACCGCATCGCCGACCAGCGTCAGATAATCGACGATGCGTTCCGGCGGCACGCCGAACTTGGCGAGGACGCCGGCGGTATCCAGCGTTTCGCCGCTCATCGTATTGACCAGCGTGATGCGGTCATCGACGATCTGCGAGAGGTCCTTGTCGCCGGTTGAAATGATGACTTCGAGTCCCTGCGCTGCCGCACGCCGCGCCAGCGTGCCGATCACGTCGTCAGCCTCAACGCCGGGGACGCTCAGGATCGGCCAGCCGAGCGCGGCGACGCCGGCGTGAATGGGCGCGATCTGGCGCACCAGGTCATCCGGCATGGACGGCCGGTTGGCCTTGTAATCGGGATACCAGTCGTCGCGGAAGGTTTTTCCCTTGGCATCGAACACGCAAGCCTTGTAAGCTATGTTTCGCTGTCGCGTGTCGGCGTCGAGCCGGCGCAGCATGTTGAGGACGCCGTAAATCGCTCCCGTCGGCTCGTCGCGCGAATTGCGCAGGTCGGGCAGGGCGTGAAAGGCGCGGTAGAGGTAGGATGATCCGTCGACCAGAAGCAGGGTTGGCATGGCAAAGAACCGAACGATTCAAATGAAGGACTGAAACTCAAGATGAGCGAGAAAGCAAAAATCCCGGAGCCGGCGGATATCGCCGAGTCAAAATTCACCGCTGCGCAGGAGGCGTGGCGGGTTTTCGGCATTATGTCAGAGTTCGTCGAGGCTACGCAGCGTCTCTCGGCCATTCGTCCGGCGGTGTCGATCTTCGGCAGTGCGCGCACGCCGCCCGGCTCGCCGTATTACGTCTTGACCGAGGAGATCGCGCGCAAACTGTCCGATGCCGGTTTTTCGGTGATTTCCGGCGGCGGGCCGGGCATCATGGAGGCCGCCAACAAGGGGGCGTACCACGGCAAATCGCCGAGCGTCGGCCTCAATATCCAGTTGCCGCGCGAGCAGGTCAGCAACGGCTATCAGGATATTTCGCAGACTTTCCGCCATTTTTTTGCACGCAAATATATGTTCGTGCGTTTTGCCAGCGCCTACGTCGTCATGCCCGGCGGCTTCGGCACGCTCGACGAGTTGCTCGAAGCGCTGACGCTGGTGCAGACGGGGAAAAGCCAGAAAATTCCGATCATCCTTGTGCATTCGCCCTTCTGGCGCGGACTCGTCGACTGGCTGGGCGCCCGTCTGGTCGAGGAACAGATGATTGCGCCGGAAGATATGCAACTGCTTCAGGTGCTCGACCGTCCCGAAGAAGTCGTCGACGCGATTTTCGACCATTACGCAACGCGCGGTTTTGCGCCGCTGCCGTCCGAACACGAGCTGCTGCTCAATCTGTAATACAATGAGATTGTGTTTCCTGGCCTGGAGCGAAGACGCGCAGCAAGCGTGTTTCCGTGTGTTCATCGGTGTTTCAGGCCGTGTTCCGGAGCGTGTTTACCGCCCGATTCCCTTCCCTGGACGATTGCCATGCGCCACACCGCTCACCGTTTTACCTTTCTACTGACCCTGCCGTTTATCGCGCTCATTGCCGCCACGGCGCCCGCCGCGGCGCAGTCGCAGGCGGCACCACCGCCTGCCGCCGATGCGCCGCCGCCCCCGCTGGAGATCATCGACGATGATTTCGAGCCGGACGTGACGATCCGCAAGCGCGACGGCGACACCATTGAGGAACACCGCATCAAAGGGCGACTCTACAAGATCGTCGTCACGCCAGCGCACGGCGTGCCCTATGTTCTGGTCGATCCGAAGGGCGACGGCACCTTTGTGCAGATCGACCAGGGCGCGCCGCAGATTGCCGTGCCGATGTGGGTTCTCGGCACATTCTGAGCGCGGTGCGTAGAAGCTGCGGCGGCATTTGCCATTTATCTTTGCTTTCAGCTTTTTTCTTTTTCCTGTCACCTTGAATTTTCTAAACAAGGAAGGTCATTTTATGGAGCAACTGCCTGTCCCCGTCCGCAAATTTACCGGCGAGAGCCGCGTCGTCGATGTCAATCGCGTCTTTGACTGGTTGCAGCGCGGATGGTTGCTATTCATGGCTGAGCCGGCGCAATGGCTGCTGATGACGCTGGTGCTGATCGTCATCATGCTGGTGTTGTCGCTCATTCCCTTGCTGGGCAACCTGCTTGCCATTTTACTGACGCCGGTTTTCGTCGCCGGCATGTTGTACGTCGCCCAGCGTGTGGATGATGAACAGGATCCCACCTTCGAAAGCATGTTTGTCGGCTTCAGCCAGAAACCTATCAGCCTGATGATCCTCGGCGCGCTGTATACCGCAGCCAACCTGCTCATTATGCTGGTCTTGTTTCTGATTGTCGGCGGCGCTATCTTCAGCGGTGCAATGCGCGGCGATATGACCGGCGTTGGGATGGCGATTGGCAGCGTGCTGGTCGCATTTGTGTTGTCAATAATTCTCTTTGTTCCCGTGATGATGGCCATGTGGTTTGCGCCGGCGCTGGTCTTCTTTGAAGACGCCTCGCCCATTGATGCGATCAAGGCCAGTTTCAGCGCCTGCTGGAAAAATATCGTGCCCTTTATCGTCTATGGGCTGTTGATGTTTATCGCCTCAATCGTTGCGGCGCTGCCTTTCATGCTTGGCTTCCTCGTTTTGCTGCCCATCATATTCGGCTCGATGCTGGCTTCGTACAAAGATATTTTTGCCAGCCAATCGTAAGCCCCATGCAAACAAAAACCCTGATTGTTCCTGCCAGAAATGGCTGGCAATGGATTGCCGAAGGCAGCCGTATTTATGGCAAAAACCGCATGCTGCTGGCGTTGGCGGTCATTGGCTTCTGGCTGCTGATGGGGCTGGTCGGCAGCCAGGTGCCTCAAATCGGCAGGCTGCTGGCGACGATCTGTATGCCGGCCATATCGGTCGGCCTGATGGGGCTTTGCCGCTATCTCGATCAGGAGGATACGAAGGCGCCTTCGGCCCTGCTTTCCGGACTTTCCAGCCACATGGGCGCGTTGCTGTTGCTGGGCGTGATGTACATCGTCGTGCTGGCGGCGGCGCTGGGCGTCGTGGCGCTGATCGATGGCGGCCGTTTCTTTCACGTGTTTCTCATGGGTGGGAAACTGGATGCGGCCGAGGCCAACCCGCTGGCGACCTGGGCTTTGCTGTTGCTGATGCTGCCGGTGGCCATGGCGTACTGGTACGCGCCGATACTCGTCGCCTGGCATGGGCATTCGGTGGGCAAGTCCCTGTTTTTCAGCCTCTTTGCCTGCCTGCGCAACTGGCGGGCCTTCGTTGTTTATACCTGCTCGCTGATCATGCTGATGATTCTGATGACCATCGTCGCCGGCATGATGGCTTCCTGGCTGCCCGCCAGCCTGCCGCGCGTGGCGCAGAGCATCCCCGCCGTACTGCTGTTTTTCTTCCTCGCCATGCCGGTGCTGTATGCCAGTTTCTACGTCAGCTACCGCGATGTGTTCGTGGCGGGCGGCGATCAGGGTTGAAAGGCCTGAAATGCCCGAAACACGGGGGCTTGCCCCGTCGTCTTCTCTAGCTCCGCAGGGGGTGTTCGGCGGCACCTTCGACCCGGTGCATTACGGCCATCTGCGCCTGGCCGAGGAAGCCGCCGAAGCGCTGGGGCTGTCTTCCGTCCGCTGGATACCGGCCGGGCAGCCGGCGCTGCGCGCGGTGCCGCAGGCAAGCGCTGCGCACCGGCTGGCGATGACGCGGTGCGCCATTGCCGACAATCCGCGCTTTATCCTTGACGATGCCGAAGTGGCGAGCGAGCGTGTCAGCTATACCGTGCCAACGCTGGAGCGCCTGCGCCGCGCGGAGGTTTGCGGCAGCAGGCAGCCGCTGGTGCTGCTCACCGGCGTCGATGCGTTCCTCCGCCTGGAGGCGTGGCATCGCTGGCGGCAGCTGTTTGAACTGGCGCATATCGCCGTCGTCTGCCGCCCCGGCTATTCATTGCGTGCGGAAGACTTGTCGCCAGCGCTGGCGGCGGCGTTCCGCGCGCGCTGCGTCGATGACCTCGCCGCGCTGTCTGCATCGCCCGCCGGACAGATCGTAGCCTTCGCCATGACGCCGCTCGATATTTCCGCAACCCGCATTCGGGCGTTTCTGGTGCGGGGCATGACGCCGCGCTACTTGCTGCCCGACGCGGTCATCGACTACATTCGCCGCCATAACCTTTATACGGAGCATTGAAACCTTCATGAGCACCCGCCGCCCAACCCGCAGCCAGATTGAAAAAATCGTCATCGCCGCCCTGGAAGACATCAAGGGCAAGGAGATCGAGGTCATCAGCACGAAAAAGCTGACGTCGCTGTTCGAGAGCATCGTTATCGCCAGCGGTGACTCCAACCGGCAGGTGCGTTCGCTGGCGCGCAGCGTGACCGACAAGGCGCGCGAAGCCGGCATCGACATCCTGTCAACCGAAGGCGAGGATGCGGGCGAATGGGTGCTCGTCGATCTCGGCGACGTCGTCGTGCATATCATGCAGCCGGCCATCCGCAGCTACTACAACCTGGAAGAACTCTGGGGCGGAAAAGGGCCGCTGCGCGTGCGCGAGGCCACTCAATCTCAGGCAACGGATGCCTCCGCGTAAGCGAGGGGATGTGACAGCCGATGAAACTGGGCATTCTGGCGGTGGGGCACCGGCTGCCGGGCTGGGTGGCGGAAGGCTGCGAGGAATATCTCAAACGGCTGCCGCGCGAACTGTCGGTGAGCGTGACCGAAATCAAGCCCGAAGCGCGCGCCGGCAAAACGCGCGCGCAACTGCTGGCCGCGGAAAAAACGCGCCTGCTGGCGGCTCTGCCAGGATATGCGCGGATCGTTGTCCTCGATGAGCGCGGCGAAGATCTACCCACGATGCAGCTGGCGCAGCGCTTGCAAGACTGGCTGCGCGAAGGCGGTGATACCGCTTTTGTCATTGGCGGCGCCGACGGCCTTGATGAAGACATCAAACAGCGTGCCCACATGAGGCTGCGCCTTTCCAGCCTGACCCTGCCGCATGCGCTGGCGCGGCTGGTGCTGTGCGAGCAGCTTTATCGCGCGGTCAGCATCGTCAAGAACCACCCTTATCACCGGGAGGGCTGAGTAGTCGTGTCCGCCCGGCATCTCTCCAACCATCCGACGCAGAGGACGCGATCATCCGTACTGCCAGCGCAGCGGCGAAGCGAAGCGCGTGCAGCCCGACCCAAAAACGACGGGGCGCGCCAATCGGCGGAGAAATGCGCTTCCCCAGCAATCACTCCATGACATGCCATGAACGAAATAAGCTCTGAAACCACAATTGATATGCCCGAAATTGCCGCCAGCGAAGCGGTTGATGACATCAAGGCGCCGCAAATTTATCTCGCCTCACGCAGCCCGCGCCGGCGTGAGCTGCTCAAGCAGATCGGCATCCGTTTCCGGCCGCTGCTCTTTCGCCTGCCGCCGCGCGAAGACCCGGAAGTCAGTGAGGCGGTATTGCCCGGCGAGGCGGCGATCGACTACGTGCAGCGCATCGCCCTGGCCAAGGCGGAACATGGCCGGCGGCTGGTGACCTGGCGCAATCTGCCGCCGTGTCCGGTACTGGCGGCGGATACGACGATCGAATTTGAAGGCGAAATCATCGGCAAACCGGTGGATGAAGAAGACGCCGTGCGTATCCTCAAATGCCTCTCCGGACAAACCCACCGCGTGTTGACGGCCGTGTCGGTCGCCGATGCGGCGCACATCGAATCGGCGCTGTCGATCAGCGAAGTCCGCTTTTCTCCGCTTGATGAAGCGGGCATCCGCCGCTACGTCGCCACCGGCGAGCCGCTCGACAAGGCGGGGGCTTATGGCATCCAGGGCGGCGCGGGGCTGTTCATCCAGCATCTGGTCGGCAGCTTCAGCGGCGTGGTGGGGCTGCCGCTCTTTGAAACCGGCGAGTTGCTGCGGCAGTTCAAAGTCATGCCCTGAGATAGCGGCTTTCTTCGCCAAACTACGGCGTTGGCCTTGCCTTGCCGTACTACGCGTACTGTCAGCGGTTTACCGCCTTGTTTTTTGGTAAAGCCAAGCCGCTATATTTTGGGCGTCTCAATCAAATGTGGGTGCCCTGAACCCCGCGTATTTAGGGCATCTCCGGAACCCCTGCCTTGAAGCCCTTATAAATAGGGCATATCCAGACACCCTACCCGGAGCACCTTTATCCATGCGGGTTTTGGAAGTGCCCGCCCGCAAACACCTTATCCACGCGGGGTTCAGGGTACCCGAAAATCCTCTCGTCCTTTGGGAGGGGAATTTGGGGAGAAAGTAAAAAAGCAAAAAGAGCGCAGGGGAAAAATCAAATCCCATCTGAAATAACAGAAACCGAAGCCTTCGGCGTGTTGCCCTCTCTGCCCCTTCGGAGAATCTCCCCCACAAGGGGAGAATCAAAAATCCATCGACCACTGACGCGACGGCTCCGTGACACCTTCCCCCAAAGGAGTGCTGCCCGCTATCCCGCGTATTTAGGGCATCTCCGGGAGGTATGCCCTGAAGCCCCTTATAAATAGGGCGTTTCCGGGTGGATACTTCTGAAACCCTTATGGATAAAAGGCTGCAGGGCAGCAAACTCTGGAATGCCCTGTTTGCGCGGGCTTTAGCGGTGCCTGTCGGGATTCCCAATTCAGCGCGTGAGCTGTGCCGATAGCAGCTGGGCGGCTTCGGCGATGCCGTCCGGGCGCGGCGGCCTGTTCGGCGTTTCCTCGGCATCCCGCCAGAGCGCTTTCAGGCTGCTTGCCAAGGCGCCGCGTGCCAGCATTTCCGGCGCGATTTCCCGGCAGCAGGCGTTTTTTTCCAGCCAGTCGATCAGATAATCCTGTTCCGGCCAGTCGCCTCGCCGCTGGTAGAGCACGGGGATGCCGTTGCAGGCGGCTTCGACGAAGGTGCCGTAGCCCGGCTTGGCGAGCAGTGCATCGGCGCTGGCCAGCAGATCGGAAAAGGTGAAGTCGGGGGAAAGCAATGATTCGAGCGCCGTCATGTCCGGTCGCCGGATCTGCCACGACTGCGGAACCAGCCAGCGGATGCCCGGCAGGTGCGGCCAGCGGGCGGCGCCCAGATCGTGATCAAACCCGCCGTAGGTGATGAGCACCAGGCGCTCGTCGGGCGCAAGTGCCAGTTTCTCCGCCAGTTCGGCGCGGCGCGGCGTGCCCAGTGCAGCGACGGGGGCGATGGCGCGCGTGTTGCCGAAATCGTGCATCGGCATGGCCGGCGTCAGGCGTAGAAAAGGCGCCGCACTGCGGTAGGCGGCCAGAATTTCGCCGTGGATTTTGCAACGCTCCTCGCGCTTGCGGCGGGCGGCCGCATCTTGTCCGTGATCATCATTTCCCCGATCGACGAAAAAATGGGCAAACAGGTCGGCCCAGTTGAGCGAACACATCGACCAGGCGGGAATGCCGGCGTGCGCCGCACCGGCGAGCGGCAGATAGGCGACATCGGTGAGCACCAGATCGGGGCGCAGCGTGTCCAGAAAACGCGCTTCGGCATCGACGCGCCGCGCCCAGTCCGCGTGCTGCCGGCGGTAGCGCCGCAATGTGGCTGGCAGGTCGATATTGAGGGCGTTATGCATGGCAAAGCCGAAATCGGAAGCGGCGGCGATGTGCGTGAACGCGCCGTCGATACGGCTTTTCAGCCGCGCTTCCGGCAAGGCGCTGCGTAGCGTCAGGCGCAGGCCGGGGCGCTGCCGCTGTAAGGCATTGAGAATCGGCGCGGCCTGAGCGAGATGGCCGAAGCCATGCGCAGAAATATCAACGAACAGGTGCGCGGCCGGAGGTGTGACCGAATGTGCGAGCGAACGGCCGCCCGGATCGGTGCCTGCGGCGGCGTTATGTGTCTGCGCTTGGGCCATGCTGCGTCTGGGCGTGGGAGGGCTGTTCACCGGGCAACGGTCACGGCGCCGGTGTTTCAGGAAAACCGCGCCAACATGGCTTCCGCTAGCGGCGTCGGGCGCGGCGCCGGCAGCGGAATCCAGACGCGATGGCCGTTGCCGGGCGCCGTCGGGATCGCTTGCCCGTCGGCGTTTTCCATGCGTTCAAGGCGCAGGGTGACATTGCCCGACGGGTGGATGAGTTCTAGACGGTCGCCGACGGCAAAATGGTTTTTGACGTCGACTTCAGCGAGTTGGCGTGTTTCATCCCAGTTGAGCACGTCGCCAACGTAGCGGCTGTGTTCGGACTCGGAACTGCCGCGCTGGTAGTTTTGCAGCCGGGCCTGGTCGGCCAGATCGGCGTTGCGCCGCGGCCGGTAAAAGCCGTCGGTATAGCCACGGTTGGCGAGGCTTTCCAGCGCGCTGAGCAGGCGCGGATCAAACGGCCGGCCGGTGACGGCGTCATCAATGGCGCGGCGGTAAATTTGCGCGGTGCGCGCGGCGTAGTACGGCGACTTGGTTCGCCCCTCGATTTTCAGCGAATCGACGCCGATCTCGACCAGACGCTGGACGTGCTCGACGGCGCGCAGGTCTTTGGAATTGAGAATGTAAGTGCCGTGTTCATCCTCCTCGATCGGCATCATCTCGCCGGGGCGCTCGCGCTCTTCCAGCAGCCAGACATCGCCGGCGGCGTCCGCGGCCGCCGCGTTCAGCGTGTAGTTCCAGCGGCAGGCATTGGTGCAGGCGCCCTGGTTGGCGTCGCGCCGGTTGAAGTAGCCGGACAGCAGGCAGCGGCCGGAATAGGCGATGCACAGCGCGCCGTGGATGAAAACTTCCAGTTCGATGTCCGGGCACTGCTGGCGAATTTCGGCGATTTCCGGAATCGACAGCTCGCGCGAGAGAATGATGCGCCGCAGGCCGAGCTTCTGCCAGAAACGCACGGCGGCGAAATTGACGGTATTGGCCTGCACCGAAAGGTGAATCGGCATATCCGGCCAGCGTTCGCGCACCAGGTCGATCAGGCCGGGGTCAGCCATGATCAGGGCATCCGGCGAAAGCGCGACAATGTCTTCCATGTCGGCCAGATAGGTGCGCACCTTGGCATTGTGCGGCACGACATTGCTGACGAGGTAAAACGCCTTGCCCGCGGCGTGCGCTTCGTCGATAGCCTGGCCGAGCCGCGCCGCATCGCCGAATTCGTTGTTGCGCACACGCAGGCTGTAACGCGGCTGGCCGGCGTAAACGGCGTCGGCGCCGAAGGCAAAAGCGCGGCGCATCATGGCCAGCGAGCCGGCGGGAGAAAGCAGTTCGGGAACGACCATGACGGGATTGACGTGAGAAGGCAGAGGAAAAAAGCGAAAAGAAAGGCGGAGAGATCGCGGTAGAATGCCCGGAATTTCAACATTCTACAGCGTTTGTTTAACGCTTTTGTTTGCCATGTCAGAAGAAATTTTCATCAACTTCACGCCGCAGGAAACGCGCGTCGCCGTGATCGACCAAGGGTCCGTGCAGGAGTTGCACATCGAGCGCACCGCCAGCCGCGGTCTGGTCGGCAACATCTACCTGGGCAAGGTCGTGCGCGTGCTGCCGGGCATGCAGTCGGCCTTTATCGATGTCGGCCTGGAGCGCACGGCCTTTCTGCATGTCGCCGATATTTACGAGCCGCGCACCAACGGCGATTCGCCGCGGCCGATCGAGCGCATTCTGCACGAAGGGCAGAGCCTGATCGTCCAGGTCATCAAGGATCCGATCGGCAGCAAGGGCGCGCGCCTGTCAACACAGATGTCGCTGGCCGGGCGATTGCTCGTCTATCTGCCAAAAGAGAAACATATCGGCATCTCGCAGCGCATTGGCGACGAAGCGGGGCGCGAAGCGCTGCGCGAAAGGCTCGCGCAACTGGTGCCGGACGAAGAATCGGGCGGCTTCATCGTGCGCACGATGGCCGAGAACGCCAGCGACGAAGAACTGCTCAAGGACATGGCCTATCTGCGCAAGCTGTGGGCGGATATCGAGGCGCGTGCACAAATCCGGCCGGCGCCTTCGGCAATTTACTGTGAGTTGTCGCTGGGATTGCGCGTACTGCGTGATTTTGTCAATCCGGAGACGCAGGGAATCGTCATCGACTCGCGCGAAAATTTTCAGGCGCTGCGCACCTTTGCCGAAACGTATACGCCGGATGTCGTCCCGCTGCTGGCGCACTACGGCGGCGACCGCCCGCTGTTCGACCTGCACGGCGTCGAGGAAGAAATCCAGAAAGCGCTGGCGCGGCGTGTCGATCTAAAATCCGGCGGCTATCTGATCTTCGACCAGACCGAGGCGATGACGACGATCGACGTCAACACCGGCGGCTTTGTCGGCGTGCGCAACTTCGACGACACCGTGTTCAAAACCAATCTGGAAGCCGCGCAGGCTATTGCCCGCCAGCTTCGCCTGCGCAATCTCGGCGGCATCATCATCATCGACTTCATCGACATGGATAGCGACGAGCACCGCACCGCCGTGCTGGCCGAATTCAACAAAGCGCTGTCCAGCGACCACACCCGCCTGACGGTCAACGGCTTCAGCGCCCTTGGGCTGGTCGAAATGACGCGCAAGCGCACGCGCGAGTCGCTGGCGCACATCCTGTGCGAAGAATGCCCGACCTGCGGCGGCCGCGGCGAAGTGAAGACGGCGCGCACCGTCGCCTATGAAATCCTGCGCGATCTGCTGCGCGAGGCGCGCCAGTTCAACGCGCGCGAATACCGCATTCTCGCCGGCGTGCCGGTGATCGACGTCTTTCTCGACGAAGAGTCGCAGGGGCTGGCGAAGCTGTCCGATTTCATCGGCAAGCCGGTCTCCCTTCAAGCCGAGCCGAGCTATGCGCCGGAGCAGTACGATATCGTGCTGCTGTAAAGCCGCCGTCCGCCCCCCTGCCCGATAATTTATTTCGTCGGCCGCTGGCCGCTAGCCCTTGTCTATCGGGCGTTTCCAGCCTGCCTGCCCGGAACGCCTTATAGGACGCGGGTTCTGGCGATAGGTGCCCGGAAACGCCCAAAAGACGCGGGCTTCAGCCGAGGGGTATGGCGACAGACGCCAGTTCCGGCACGGCGCTGGCTTGCCGGTCAGGAAGGCGGGGGCAAAGATGGGGCGGCTGTAACCCGGCACGGCCGTCCATTCAGCTTGACCGGCGCCCTCAACTGAGGCGCAGGCTGAGGCAAGGTTTGGGTCCATTTCGGGAAGCCTTCCGGAACGTATACCGCCGCTTGCCTCTCTGGTCAGTGATTGATTACTGCCGTCTGTCTCTCTGTCCGATAATTTATGCCGCTGGCCGCTAGCCCTTGTCTATCGGGCATTTCCGGCCGGCCTATCCGGAACGCCTTATAGGACGCGGGTTCTGGCGAGGGGTGGCTGGAAACACCCAAGGGACGCGGGTTTCCGACATGGGTGCCCGGAAACGCCCTGTTTATAAGGGCTTCGTCGGCGCTATGCTGCCCGCACTGCAATTGGTTGAGGTTTAAATGCATTCACCTGGGTGCAGTGGTTTTTTGTACGGCAAGCATTTCCAACGCAATATGAAAAATTAGGTAATTCCAGAATTTTTCATATTCGTTAAAGTCAATCGGTTTCTCTTAGCCGAGGAACAGGTCGAGGTAGGATTTGAAGGAGTACAGCCGGGCGCGTTTCTGGCTGGTGATTTCGCTCAGAATGTCGAGGCGAACCAGATCTTTGATCAAGGCCTGCGCCGTGGGCGTGGATACGCCAAGCGCTTGTTCCAGATGGGCGGCGGCGATGATGGGGCGGCTGTATAGCAGGTTCAGTGCGGTATGGGCATTGGGCGTGCGTTTGCCCAGGCTCAGGATGCGCTGTTCCGCATCTGTGCGTAAGGCAAGAATTTTTCTGAACGTTTCGCGCCCTTTGATCGAGGTTTCGGCAACGCCTTGCAGAAAAAAACACACCCAGTGAATCAGGTCGCCGGAAGTGCGCACGCGGGTCAGCGCATCGTAGTAGCTGCCCCGGTTGCGCTCGAAGAAATCCGACAGATAGAGCGAGGGTTTGGCTAGCAGGCCATTGCTGACCAGATAAAGCGGAATCAACAGGCGGCCGATGCGGCCGTTGCCGTCGAGAAACGGGTGAATGGTTTCGAACTGGTAATGGCTGATCGCCACCCGAATCAGGTGCGGCAAGGTAATGGCTTCGTTGTGCCAGAATTTTTCCAGATCGCCCATCAGTTCCGGCACATTGTCGTGATGCGGGGGGATGAACGCGGCATCGGCGAGGCTGGAGCCACCAATCCAGTTTTGACTGATGCGGAATTCGCCGGGCTGCTTGTGCTGCCCGCGTACGCCGCGCATCAAAATGGTATGGGTTTGACGCAGCAGACGGTTGGATAGCGGCAGGCTATGCAGCTCGGCTATGGCGTAATTGACGGCCTCGACGTAGTTATTGACTTCGTGCCAGTCATCGCGTTTTTCGGGGGTGATTTGCTCTTCGGGCAGGACGGCTTCGTCAATGCTTGTGCGCGTGCCTTCGATGCGGCTGGAGGTTTGCGCTTCCTTGACTACGTGCATTGCAATGAACAGGTCAATATCCGGCACGATCAACGAAAAAGCATTGAGCTCGCCCAGCGCGCGGTTGGCGGATTCCAGCAGCAGGTTGATTTGTGGGTCTTCCCAGGCCCAGTCATGATTGACCGGAACGGGTTCAAAACTCTTATATTGCAGGCGCTGCTGCCAGCGGCCGGGGGTGAAGTTCTCGAATTTCATAGGCAAGATGGGCGGTGCCGGATAGATGGAATGATGGAAAGATGGAATGTGGGCTGGGTGGCGATTAGTTTAACTTAAGCGCCTGTGTTAGTTAAAGTTAATCGCATTTCCTTAACTAAGCATCTTTTTTAGTTAAGGTTAATCCATTTTTCTTAACTAAGAAATGGGACAAGTTAAGGTTTGAAGGTGTAATTCCGGCGAAACCGGCTACACCGGCACGTCGGTACGGTCGACGACCCGGCGCAGGACAAAGCTCGAATGCACGCCGGTCACGCCCGGAATGCGCGTGATGCGGTTGAGCAGCAGTTCCTGAAAGGCGTCCATGTCGGGCACGATGACCTTGAGCTGGTAGTCGGCCTGCCTGCCCGGAGTGCCTTATAGGACGCGGGTTCTGGCGATGGGTGCCCGGAAATGCCCAAGGGACGCGGGTTTCCGGCATGGATGCCCGGAAACGCCCAAAAGACATGGGCTTCAGCCGAGGGAGTATGACGGCAGGCGCCAGTTCCGGCACGACGCTGGCTCGCCGGCCAGGAAGGCGGGGCCAAGAATGGGGCAGCTTGATCTGCGCAAGCGCGTGATGCGGCTGCGCCCGGCCGCCGGTTGTTCAGACCGGCGGCGATTACGGGATGGCAGAAAGTGATCGGCGCATATCGCAGGTTCAGCACTATGCGGCTGGGTGCGCATTTCCCCAGGTGCAGGATATGCTGTTCCGCGCCGGTGCACGAGGCAGGAATTTTGCCGAATCATACAAATCGTACGAAATCCTACGCCTTGCGCTGCCTGTGAGAGGGAGGACTGTGTGCGGCATCCCGTCAGAGGCGGACAGCCGTGCAAAAACTCACGTCCGCCTCGCCTGTGGCCATATCGTAGCGGTGGTAACGCTCAAAGCAGGGACGGGCGTCGTCAATCTCCAGATGCGCGGCGATGATGGCGGCAATGGCCTCTTGCCAATACTGGCGGTATTGCTCGGGCGCTGTCACGGTGCGGCGCAGGGTCGCGTAGCTACCGCCGGGCAGATGCCGTTTTTCGATGTCGCCTTGTAGCGGCACGCTGTCTGCCACCGCGTCGGGCAGGGTGATGGCAATGTCGGTGCGGCACTTTTCGGCGGGCGTGGTTTCCGGGTTGTCGAAATAGATAAACAGGCATTCGCCATCGGCCAGGCCATGCGCGCCGGCCCATTGGTACAGGCGGTTCGTGGCCGCTTCGTAGCCTTGGCCGTAAGAGCCGGTCACGCGGATGTAGGCGACGGTGCAGGGGGTAAGACGTTCGGTTTTCATGGGACGCTCCTGTTGGGTTGCAGAGGCCTCATGATGCGGATTGGCGGGGGCGCTGGCGTGTCCGCTTTTGTGCAAGAGGTGTCCGATCTTGCTGTTGTGCATAGTGCGGATGATGCTTTCCAGATCGGTGCAGGCGCGAATCTCGCTGGGCGGCACGCCAAAGTGCTGGCGAAATGCCTTGGCGAGCGCCTGCGAGGAAGAAAAACCGTATTCCAGCGCCAGCGCAGTGATGTGGGCGCTATCGTCGTAAAAAAGCTGCCGGGCCGCGGCTTCCAGCCGCAGGCGGCGCAAATAGGCCGCCGGCGTTTCGCCGGTGACTGCCTTGAAAACGCGGTGAAAGTGATGTGGCGAAAAGGCGGCCAGGCGCGCCATTTCATGCAGATCAATCGGCTCGGCGTAATGCAGCTCCAGATGGCGGATGACGGGCCGCAGGCGGTGGTGGTAGTCAGTCTTCATGGGTTGTGCACGGGGTTGTCGGTACGCGGCCGGCGCTCGATCCCTCGTGCCGTGCATACCCCGGACGCACGGCATTGGCGATGGTTACCTGTTGCGCCAGCATCGGGCGGCTGCCTGGGGACGGCGCGCGGTTTGACGGCAGCAAAAGTGGAAGCGCTCCGCATTTTATAGGCGCAATGAGCTTTTTGCTGGACAGAATGAGGACGGCTACAGAATGAGTGCGGCCATTTCCCGATCAAAAGCGTTGCCAGGGCGTGCGCGACCTCTGCATCCGGCGGCGTCATACCGGAATATCCGTGCGGTCGACGACCCGGCGCAGGACAAAGCTCGAATGCACGCCGGTCACGCCGGGAATGCGCGTGATTCGGTTGAGCAGCAGTTCCTGAAAGGCGTCCATGTCGGGCACGATGACCTTGAGCTGGTAGTCGGCTTCCTGCCCGGTGATTAGCAGGCATTCGAGCACTTCCGGCATGGCGGCGATCTCCTGGTCGAAATGCTCGAAGCGCTCGGGCGTGTGGGCGTCCATCGAGATGTGGATGAGCGCCATCAGCGTATAGCCGAGCTGTTTGGCATCGAGCCGCGTGTGATAGCCGGCGATGATGCCGGCCTCTTCAAGCGCGCGCAGGCGGCGCAGGCAGGGTGAGGGCGAGAGACCAACGCGGTCGGCGAGTTCCTGGTTGCTGATGCGCCCGTCCTGCTGGAGGTGCCGAAGCATCTGGCGGTCGATGCGGTCGATTTGCATGATTTTTTCCTGAAAGGGATATATTGGCAATATTCTGCCGAATATTTTCTTATTTGGGGTATTTTATTTCGTATTTGAGCCATTCTCAGGAAAAAATCGCAATCGTCTGCGCCGGCGCCCGGAGTATGATTCCGTTATCGAAAACTTGTCTGAACAACGACTTCCGAAAGAGCGCATCATGTTGAAAAATCCCGCCAGCAAATACACGCCGTTTCCCCCGATACCCCTCGCTGACCGCCAGTGGCCGGGCCGCACCATCGACAAGGCGCCGATCTGGATGAGTTCGGATCTGCGCGATGGCAATCAGGCGCTGTTTGAGCCGATGGACAGCGAGCGCAAGATGCGCATGTTCCGCACGCTGTGCCAGATCGGCTTCAAGGAAATCGAGATCGGTTTCCCATCCGCTTCGCAGACCGATTTCGACTTCGTGCGCATGCTGATCGAGGGAAATCATATTCCTGACGATGTCGCCATCGAAGTGCTGGCGCCGGCGCGCGAGGAGCTGATCCGCCGCACCTTCGAGTCGCTCCGGGGGGTAAAGCGCGCCATCGTTCATCTTTACAACGCCACGTCCAAACCTTTCCGCGAATTCGTCTTCCACCTGAGCAAGGCGGAAGTCGTCGATATGGCCGTCTCCGCCGTCAAGCTGGCGCGCAATCTGTGCGAGGCGCAGCCGGAAACCGAGTGGATGCTCGAATACAGCCCGGAGCATTTCACCGGCACCGAACTGGATTTTGCCCTGGAAGTCTGCGATGCCGTCAGTGCGGCGTGGGGGGCGACGCCGCAGCGCAAAATCATCCTCAATCTGCCGACGACGGTGGAAATGGCGACGCCCAATGTGTACGCCGACCAGATCGAATGGATGCACCGCCATCTGGCGCGGCGCGACAGCGTGATCCTCAGCCTGCACCCGCACAATGACCGCGGCACGGCCGTGGCGGCGGCGGAGCTGGGGCTGATGGCCGGCGCCGACCGCGTGGAAGGCTGCCTTTTCGGCAACGGCGAGCGCACCGGCAACGTCGATATTGTCGCGCTGGCGCTCAATATGTATACGCAGGGCGTCGATCCGCAACTTGATTTTTCCAATATCAACGAAGTTGCGCGCTGCTACGAACATTGCACGCAGATGCCGATCCATCCGCGCCATCCCTATGTTGGCGACCTTGTCTTCACGGCCTTTTCCGGCTCGCATCAGGACGCGATCAAGAAAGGCTTCGCCATGCAGAATGGTGCGCAGCGGTGGAATATGCCCTATCTGCCGATCGATCCGAGCGACCTTGGCCGCAGCTACGATTCCGTCATTCGCATCAACAGCCAGTCGGGCAAGGGCGGTATCGCCTACTTGCTGGAAACCGAGTACGGCATTGCCATGCCACGGCGCTTGCAGGTCGAATTTTCCGGCGAGGTGCAGCGGTATACCGACCATTACGGCGGTGAGATGGACGCGGGCGATATCTGGTCGCTTTTTGCGCGCACTTATTTGAATACCGCCGCCCCTGTGCGTTACGTCAGCCATCAGCTGTTCGACGCCGGCGTGCAGCAGGGCATCCGGCTGACCGTCGAGCACGATGGCATCGCCCAGGCCATTGATGGGCGCGGCAACGGCCCGATCGACGCCGCCGTGCAGGCGCTGGCGGCCATCGGGATCAGCCTGCAGGTGCGCAGCTACGAGGAACGCTCGATGGGCAAGGGCGGCGATGCCCGCGCCTGCGCCTTCATGGAAGTGATGGCCGGCAACGGCGAGCATGAATGCTACGGCGTCGGCCTGGATGAGAATATCGTGACCGCTTCGCTCAAAGCGCTGGTTAGCGGCGCCAATCGCCTCATCCGGTAAACCGCCGGCAAATCGGCGATCAGCCGCCGCAGTCGCTCGCGCGCAAGGCGCATGAAGCAGCCACCGATGAAATCTGAAACCTAGTTTTCCGGAGGGGTGTGCGGCGACGTTGTTGGCGTGGCCTGACGCCAGCCGAACCAGGCAGCGACGGCGGCGACGGCCTGAGCCAGAATCATGGAAATGACCGATCCGCTCCAGCCGTATGCCTCGAACGCCAGCCCGGCCACCCAGGCGCCGGTTGCGCCGCCGCCGTAATAGGCCATGTAATACAGGCCGCTGGCCAGCGAACGACCCTCGCTGACATTATGGGCAATGGCGCTGAACGCCGCGGCCTGGCAGATGAATATCGCCGAGGAACACAGCGTCAAGCCGGCGAGAACGGCGAAGAGCGAGGGCAGCAGCGCCAGGCACAGTCCGCCGGAAGACAACGCCAGAGCAATGAGGAGCGCCGCGCGGCTGCCGATGCGGGCGATGAAGCGCCCGGAAAAATGCGTGATAAACGCGCCGACCAGATAGATGGAGAAGATGTTTGCCAGCGCGGCGACCGACAGGTTGAAAGGCGGAAAGCCGAGCAATACGACCACATAGGTAAAGGTGCCGATCAGCGAGAACAGTACGCAGAAGCCAACCACGCAGGCGGTGAGCAGCGGAATGTTGTGCAGATGCCGGGCGAGGATGCGCAAGGCATTGCCAAAATCGCGGTTAGCCGTGAAATGGCGTGAAGCGGGTATTCCGCGCCATACGATCAGCGCGCCGAGCGCATCGAGCAGCGTCAGCGCAACGAAGGCGCTGCGCCAGCCGAAAAGATGCCCCAAATGGCCGGTGATAAAGCGGCCGCAGAAGCCGCCTATGACCGCGCCGCTCATAAAAACGCCGTTCAAGCGCGCAATCGCCTCCCCTTCAAACTCCTCGCCGATATAGGCCAGCAGCACGACGACGATGCCGGGAATGAATAAGCCTTGCAGAAAGCGCAGGACGATGAGCATGCGCAGGCTGTCGGCAAAAGGCACCAGCGCCGTTGGCAGGCATAGCCCGAGCAGCGAAAAGAACACGACCGATTTACGCCCCGCAGCGTCGGACAGCATGCCGATGAACGGCGACATCAGCGCCAGCGCGAAAATCGTTGCGCCCACGGTGAATCCGGCCTGCACCGGCGTGGCGCCGAAGTCGCGCATAACCATAGGCAGCACAGGCTGCATGGCGTAGATATTCAGAAAGGCGAAAAACGCGCATAGCCAAGCCACTGTACTGGACAGCCGGCGGGGATCTCCGGGCTGGGATATCGGGGGAGAGGGAGGGACAGGCGCGGGCGGTCTGGCTGACATGGGCGGGCGGATGAACGTCAGATGAACAGAGGGCGGATGAAGCAGATAGATAAACGATAAACGCCCAGCGGGCACGACTGCCGCGGTTGCGTAACTGGCCTGGCGTGGGCAGGGCACCACTCTAGCACCAACGCCCGGCGACACCAATGCCGTATCCACCATCAGCGCTCTTGTCCGAAACGGGCGGTGGATGCGGCATACGGCCTTTCTCCGTTTGGTAGCATGAGTGCCTGTCTATGGATGATGGATATGCGTGAGAGCTATGGCGGCGCCCGCACCCGCGTGCGAGGCGGCAGGAAACTACAGCGGGAGTTCTTCAGCGTGATAACAAACTTTCTTTCATTTTCCCGAGCAGGTTTAATCTTGGGTTGCCAATAAAGAACAGGACATTACTCGCAGGAGTATCGCGATTTTGGAAGAAAGTCTGCGGAATCCCACTGCCCTACTGCCTAACAAGACAGATGAAGATGCACTTTCGGATGTAATAGTAGAAACAGGCAGTAAAAAACTTCGTCATGACGAAGTTTCTGATAGCGGTAGCGATGGTGATGCGGCAAGCAAGCTTCCGTACCACAATTCCGACATCGAAAAAGAGCAGAAGCCTGCTATGTCTGACTCAATGACCTTGAAGAAACCTTTGCTTTTGGGTATTTACAATGCACGTGCTGTCATGTTGCTGCTGAATCGTAGGCCATCAAAAGACGGTTTGATATTTATCAGATACGAGGACAACGGGCAGGATGAAGAGGTTGAAATTTCCCGTGTATGTTTGAATTTGTTGACGGCAGCGAGTTGAAATATAGGAGCAAGTTATGACTAAAGAAGCCACCATGACATTTCAAGTTGAGGCAGAGCTTCAAGCCAATTTTTACAGTGCAGCCGAGGCAGATCACCGCCCGGCCGTGCAAGTATTGCGCGAGTTGATGAGTAACTATGTGCAGCAAGTGCGTAACCGCACGGCATCCATTTCGCCAGAAGAGCGCGAGCGCAGAGAAGAAGCCTTCAAGTATGCACGTGCTTCCGTCGGACTGGAAGGCTTCAAACTTAGCGAAGCTGCAGAGCAGCATGCACTCCGCTACATCAATGGCGAAATTAGCATAGAAGAGCTTGTTAAAGGCTATCGCCATGAGCGATAAGCTGACGCTGACCCCTCAAGAGAGGTATGCGTTAGAAGCTGAGCAGATGGCTTTTCGTATCATTGATCTGCGTGCTAGTCCAGTGCGTGGCGACTTCGATGCAGCACACCTAAAAGAAATTAACCGCCGTATTTTTCAATGAGTTGCTCGGCTTGGGCTTTGATGATGTTAAGCCAGGTGAATATCATCCAACCGTAGCAGCCGGCAATGATTGGACCTTTCTTTCCGCCCCGCGCACAAGGCGACAGGTGGCTGCAGCGGGAGTTCTTCAGCGTGGATAGCGAACTTTCTTTCTGCGCGCGCGGTGGGCAGGGGGTACGTCGATGTTCATTGGCTTCCCCGCGACGCGCGTGGAGCGGCAATGCTAGAATCACCGCTATCTTTTGATCGCTGTGAAACGCTCCTGCCATGTTTTCCGGAATCATCGCGGCCATAGGCCGCATTACTGCTCTGACGCCGCGTAACGACGGCGCATCAACCGTGCGTCTGACCATCGAGGCCGGCGCGCTGGATTTGGCCGATGTTGCCATCGGCGATTCGATTGCCTGTAACGGCGTTTGCCTCACCGTCGTCGAGATGAAGGATACGACCTTCAGCGTCGATGTCTCTCCGGAAACGCTTTCCTGCACCGTCGGGCTGGCCGCGCCGGGCGCCATCAATCTGGAAAAGGCGCTGCGCCTCTCTGATCGGCTGGGCGGGCATCTTGTTTCCGGCCACGTCGACGGCGTCGGTCGGGTGCTGCGCTTTGATGCGCTGGGCGACAACCGCCTACTTGTCATCCGCGCGCCGGCGGCGCTGGCGCGGTATATCGCGCGCAAAGGGTCGATTACCGTCAATGGCGTCAGCCTGACTACCAACACGGTTGAAGTGGCGGATTTTTCCATCAACCTGATTCCCCACACTCTGACGGCAACGACGCTGGGCGAACTCAAAGTGGGCGATGCCATCAATCTGGAAGTCGACCTGATCGCGCGCTACGTCGAGCGCATGCTGAATGCCGACGAAGCCGGCGAGGGCGATAATTCTCAGGAGGCGCACTGATGTCGCCCGAGCACACATCATCGGCCATCGCGCCGATCGAGGAGATCGTCACCGAACTGCGCAACGGTCGCATGGTGATCCTCGTCGATGAGGAAGACCGCGAAAACGAAGGGGATCTGCTGATTGCCGCCGAACACATTACGCCGGACGCGATCAATTTCATGGTGACGCATGCGCGCGGCCTCGTCTGTTTGACCCTGACGGCGGCGCGCGCACGCCAGCTAGGGCTGACGCCGATGGCGCGTGATAACCGCAGCCCCTTTCACACCGCCTTTACCGTTTCGATCGAAGCCGCCAAAGGCGTGACCACCGGCATTTCGGCGCACGACCGCGCGCGCACCGTGCAGGCTGCCGTGGCGCGCCATGCCCGGCCGGAAGATGTGGTGCAGCCTGGGCATGTTTTCCCGATCATCGCGCGCGAAGGCGGCGTGCTGGTGCGTGCCGGCCATACCGAGGCGGGCTGCGATCTGGCGCAGATGGCCGGCCTGGAGCCGGCGTCCGTGATCTGCGAGGTGCTGCGTGAGGACGGTACCATGGCGCGCCTGCCCGACCTGCTTGAATTCGCCGCGCGTCATGGGCTGAAAGTCGGCACGATCGCCGATCTCATAGAGTTCCGCAGCCGCCATGAGACGCTGGTCGAGCGCTGTTTCTCGAAACCGGTGCGGACGGTGTACGGCGAGTTTATCCTGCATGCCTACGCTGACCGCGCCGCCAACGACGTGCATCTGGCGCTGACTCGCGGCGAGATCGCGCCGGACAGGGAAACGCTGGTGCGTGTCCATGAACCGCTCAGCGTGCTCGATTTTCTCGATCTCGATAACAGCCGCCATACTTTTTCGCTCAACGACGCTCTGCATCTGCTGGCGCGCAGCGAATCGGGCGTGATCGTGCTGCTGCGCAGCCCGGAAAGCGGCGCGGATATCCTGAAGGCGCAGGCGACGCCGCGCGAAACGCATGCGACGCGCTGGGACCCGCACATTTTCGGCATCGGCGCGCAGATTCTGCGCGATCTCGGCGTGCGCAAAATGCGCCTGCTGGGCAGCCCCCGCCGCATCCCGAGCATGGCTGGGTTTGGCCTGGAGGTCACCGGCTACATCACGCGGCCTGGCGAGGCGGATGCATTGCCGCCATCGTCGGCGTCGGCCGCTTAAGGCCGGTTGCAACCGACTGTTTTGATCTGTTTTTGAAGGACGCACCATGCCCCGATTCGACATTTTTGAGTATCCGAACGATCTGACCGGCGGCGGCGTGCGCGTCGGCATTGTCATGAGCCGCTTCAATCCGGAGATCGGCGAGGCGCTGCGCTCCGCCTGCATCGAAGAATTGCGGCGGCTGGGGCTATCCGATGCGGATATCGAAATTGCCACCGTGCCGGGCGCGCTGGAAATTCCGCTGGCCCTGCAAAGCATGGCGCAGAGCCGCCGCTACGACGCGCTGATCGCGCTGGGCGCGGTGCTGCGCGGTGAAACCTACCATTTCGAGGTCGTTTCCAACGATTCCTCACGCGGCCTCATGGAAGTGCAGCTCGATACCGGCATCCCAGTCGCCAACGGCATTTTGACCTGCGAAACTGACGCGCAGGCGCAGGCGCGCACGCGCGAAAAAGGGACCGACTGCGCTCGCGCCGCCGTCGAGATGGCCCATCTGCTGCGCGCCATCAACGAAAGACCGGCATGAACGGCACGCGTGACACGAATGGCATGAATGACATGCACGACATGCATACGCCCGGCCGCATAACGGAAGGGCAGACGATGCCGGACACACAGGACGCGCAGGATGCGCAGGCGGCGCCTCACGGCCAAACGCCGCCCGGCGCGATGAAAAATCGCCCGAACCGCCCATCCAGCCCATCTGCCCCGTCTGGCCGCGCCGCCGCACGCTCGCCGCGCCGCCGCGCCCGCGAGTTCGCCATGCAGGGCCTGTACCAGTGGCGTCTGTCCGGAAACGACGAAGCGGCCATCGAAGCGCATCTGCGCGACAGCGAAGGTTTTGGCCGGGCCGACCGCGAATTCTTTTCCGCACTGCTGCATGGCGTGCTTGCCCAGGAAAACCAGTTGCAGGCGCAATTGCAGGAATTTCTCGACCGCCCCTTTGCCGAACTCTCGCCCGTCGAGGCCAGCATTCTGCTGGCGGGCGCTTACGAACTGGGCAACAACCCGGAAACGCCGTACCGCGTCATCATCAACGAAGCCATCGAGCTGACCAAAGGCTTTGGCGGCGCGGACGGCCACAAATACGTCAACGGCGTGCTCGACCGGCTGGCCGCCAAACTGCGCCCGGCCGAGGTAAATGCCCGCCGCGCTGCCGGCAAGACCGGCGGGAAGGTATCCGGAAAAGCATCCGGGAAAGCGTCGGAAAAAGCGCCCGATCAGCCAGGGACGGCCGAGCGTGTCGAGAACGCCGAGAGCGCCAAAACGGCGGCCGATACGGAGAACGACGCAGTCAACCGCCAGCCCTGACCCCACGGCGTGGCGGTGCGTAAAAGATCGCCTGCCCGCCGGTGATCCCCATCTAACGCACACGGCGCATCTAGCGCACCCAGCACATCCGTGCGCGGAAAAACTACTAGGCTGGGCAACGACCTTACCCCGCTCACCCGCCGTATCGAAGCCCCGCTGAAGCCCGCGTATTTAGGGCGTTTGCGGGCAGGCGCCTCTGAAAGGCTTATGGATAAAGGGTTTGCGGGCATGGGTCTCTGAAACCCTTGTGGATAAAGGGATTTCGGGTGAGTGTCTCTGGAGTCCTCATGGATAGTGGTTTTTTGGGTAGGTGTCGCTGAAGACCGCATGAGTACTGGACTTGCAGGCAGGCATCTCTGGGAGGCTTATGAATAGCGGACTTACGGGCGAGGATGCTGCGTTACCCTATCCATGCGTCTTGCCGGGCAGCCTCGGCGGAGAGTCCCTAAATACGCCGGCTTCCGGGCATTGCCTTTCCCGTTTTTCCCATTGCCAGCGGGCTGCCGCATTGCCGGCGCGGCTTCGTCCTTCCGCCAATCCGCCGGTCATTCGCGTCTAATGCACGCAACTGAACGCGCCCAGCGCACCCAGAGTATCGAGCACACCACGCACACCCAGCACATCCGCGCACGGAAAAACCGCTAGGCTGGGCAACGACCTTACCCCGCGCACCCGCCGTATCGAATGCCCCGCTGAAGCCCGCGTATTTAGGGCGTTTGCGGGCAGGTGCCTCTGGAAGGCTTATGGATAAAGGGTTTGCGGGTAGGCATCTCTGGGAGCCTTATGGATACTGGGCTTGAGGGTTGGTATCTCTGAAATCCTTATAAATGCTGGGTTTTCGAGTAGGGGGCGCTGCGTCGCCCTATCCACGCGCCTTACCGGGCAGCCTTGGCGGAGAAGCCCTAAATACGCGGGCTTCCGGGCATTGCTTTCCCCGTTTTTTTCCATTGCCGACGGGCTGCCGCGCCGTAGCCGAATCGTATAACATCGCGCCATGACCTCTGAAAAACGCTCCGAATTTGCCCTGATCGACCGTTATTTTGCCCGCCCGACGCCGCAGACCGCACTCGGCCCCGGTGACGATTGCGCCCTGATCGCGCCCGCACCGGGCATGGAACTGGCGATCACGACCGATATGCTGGTTTCCGGCACGCATTTTTTGCCGGAGACCGACCCGCGTCAGCTGGGCTGGAAAACGCTGGCGGTCAATCTTTCCGACCTCGCCGCCATGGGCGCGCGACCGCGCTGGATCCTGCTCGCCGGCAGCCTGCCGCAGGCCGATGAGGCCTGGCTGGCGGCGTTTGCCGAGGGACTTTTTGCCTGCGCCGGGCGTTATGGCGTCGACCTCATCGGCGGCGACACGACGCGCGGGCCGCTCAATTTCTGCGTCACGGCCATTGGCGAAACCCCCGCCGGCATGGCTTTGCGGCGCGACGGCGCGCAAGCCGGCGACGACCTGTGGGTGTCCGGGCAGCCGGGGCTGGCGGCGCTGGGGTTGGCGCATCTGCAAGGCCGCACGGCGTTGCCCGCCGCGCTGGCGAAGCGTTGCGTCGACGCCTTGCAGCAGCCGCTGCCGCGCGTCGAGCTGGGGCTGGCCTTGCGTCAGGACGCTCTGGCGCACGCCGCGATCGACGTTTCCGACGGTCTGCTGGCGGATGTCGGCCATATCGCCGAGCGTTCGCGCTGCTGCATCGACGTGTGGATGGCGCACCTGCCGTGCCTGCCGGCGGGGGCCGACCCGGTGCTGGCGCGTGATTGCCAGCTCGCCGGCGGCGACGATTACGAACTGGCTTTTACGGTCGCGCCCGATCGGCGTGCCGCGCTCGCTGCGCTTGCCGCGCGGCTCGACCTGCCGCTCTGGCGGATCGGGCAGGTAAGCGCGGCCGTTCAGGGAGGCGCAGTTGGGCGGGACGATGTGCCCGGCGCGGTGAATCTTATCGATGCCGACGGCCAGCGCGTTACGCCGCAACGCCGGGGTTTCGATCATTTTGAGTCAGCTTGAAGTTTGAAAAGGCAAAATGTGCGGAAAATTTGTGATAAGCCGGTAATTTAAGAAGTTTGAATGTACGAATTGTCCGAATCAATCAACCTTTATTTATTATTTGACTGAAATGTTGCGTGTAATAAGTATGTTGTTATTGGTGCTGGGGATAATAATAATTGGCGTCGGAATCGCACTAAGTCTTAGCGATATGGATATGGCGGTCATTGTTATTATCTTGGGTGTGGTGATAATTATATGCGCAAATATTCTAGATAAAAAATATTTGAAGGAGAAAGAAAGAAGATATTTCCAAAAAATGGTCAAAGAAATACAAAACCTGAGGGAAATAGGTTCCCGGCCTGCTGAAAAAGTATTAAAAACCGACTCTGAGCTAGAGTTCGGCATGCTTTTGTTTAGTCTATTTTTTATCGTGATGGGCCCCATTCTGATACGCAATGAAATGGCATCAGACCCGGTAGATTGGAAAGCTATATTAGTAAGTAGTTGCGTGCTGGCTATAGCGGTTTTGTATCTCTCTAATATTATTCCTTATTTGGGAAAGCCTGCGTGTGAGCTGAGCCAGGATGGCTTTTTTACACCTCGATACGGTTTTATTCCCTGGCATCAGGTTTTTGGCATTTATCTTTTGCTCCAAGAAAATATATTTGACTCGCGTCATTACACTTTATTTTTTCATGTTAAAAATAGCGAGTCTATACTGAAAAAACATAGCTGGTTATGGAGAATACTTGTTTATTTAAGTCTGGTACGCACCAGGGCTAAATATTTTAATATTAGTATTGCATTACATAGTAAATGCGAAACGCCGGAAACAATTGAAATGGCGGCCAAATCACTTTGGGACAAGGCTACGGGGCGCCAGTATGATTGGAAACCATGGCTTTCCGATGCGTACAATGATGCGGTAAGACGTATTTCAGAAAATAGCGTCAATATAGAGGATGGGCAAGAGAATGAATTACTGCCCGATCAGGCGCAACAATTAAAGCAGCACAAAAGAGATCTCAAGATAATTAAAAATGAACTTCGTCGTAGTGCATCCCAGTTAAAGTGGATGATTAAAATATCAATATTTGGAATGTTGATGGCGCTATTATGGATGTTTCTGGAGCAGTTTTTTCTATAAACGTGGGATTCATTCCCTCTGTTTCCAATATTGCTAAAGTGCATTGATATGTCCGGCATCGATATCTTGCCCCGTAAAGCGCTGTCCTTGCGTTTTCTGTTCTCGCATCCGGCGCATTTTGTCGCCTGCGGTTTTGGCAGCGGCCTGTCGCCGCTGGCGCCGGGGACGGCCGGGACGCTGCTGGCCTGGGTCTTGTTTCTGCCGTTGCGGGCGTGGCTGGGCGATGCACAGTTGGCGGGCCTTTTGGCCGTGTGCTTTGCCCTCGGCGTGCCGGCCGTGCAGAAAACAGGCGCCGATCTGGGCGCGGTTGATCACGGGAGCATCGTCTGGGATGAGATCGTGCCGTTCTGGCTGGTGCTGCTCTGCTGCCCGCCGGGCTGGGCGTGGCAGGGGGCGGCGTTTTTGCTGTTTCGCTTTTTCGATATTGTTAAGCCGCAACCGGCCCGGTATTTCGATACGCAGGTGAAGAATGCTTTTGGCGTCATGGCCGACGATCTGTTCGCCGCCTGTTATGCGATTCTGGTGCTGGCCATCGTGCAATTTTTCGGAGTTTGAGGAGGGAAAACATGACGGATGCCGACCCTATGCCTGCTTCTGCGCCTATTTCCGCGCCCACTCAGGCGGCGCTTGAAGCGCTGGCTGCGCGTGTGGGCGAGATGCTGGGCACACGCGGGCAGCGGCTGGCGACAGCGGAATCGTGTACCGGCGGCTGGGTGGCGCAATGCCTGACGGCGATTGCCGGCAGTTCCGTCTGGTTCGAGCGCGGTTTCGTCACTTATTCCAACGCGGCCAAGCAGGAAATGCTCGGCGTCGCTGCGGAAACGCTGGCCCTGCACGGGGCGGTCAGCGAAGCCACGGCGGCAGCTATGGCTACCGGTGCGCTGGCGCACAGCTGCGCTGATTTTGCGCTGGCAATTACCGGCGTGGCCGGGCCGAGCGGCGGTTCGGCGGAAAAGCCGGTCGGTCTGGTCTGTTTTGCCTGGGCGGCGCGGAGCGGTGCATTGCGCGTCAGCACGCGCCGTTTTTCTGGAACGCGCGCCCAGGTGCGGGCGCAGGCGGTGGCCTATGCCTTGAGCGGCCTGCTGGCGGAACCTGAAGATAGTGCGGTCGGCGTCATGAGCGCATAAGCAGTGCGCATAAACAGCGCGCATGATTGGTTTTTACGGGTAAAAGCTGTATATAATTACAGTGATCCGGTATATAAAGATCGCGTATTCCGCACATGTGCCTGTCCGGCATCGTGCGATAATCCGGCCGTATTTGTTTCGCCTGGTTGCCGGGCAATTCGGGCGACGGACGGCATCATTCAGATAGACGAAAAGGACGAAGGAACGAAAAGGATGAAGAGGACACGCCATGGACGATAACAAGGCAAAGGCGCTAGCCGCGGCGCTGGCCCAGATCGAAAGGCAGTTCGGCAAAGGCTCGATCATGAAAATGGGCGAGGGCAGCGTCGAAAAGGATTTGCAGGTGGTTTCGACCGGCTCGCTCGGTCTTGACATTGCGCTGGGTGTCGGCGGCCTGCCGCGCGGGCGGGTCATCGAGATTTACGGTCCGGAATCTTCCGGCAAGACAACGCTGACGCTTCAGGTCATCGCCGAGATGCAGAAACTCGGCGGGACGGCGGCTTTCATCGACGCCGAGCATGCGCTCGATCCGGTGTATGCGCAGAAGCTGGGCGTCAAGCTCGACGATCTGCTCATCTCGCAGCCGGATACCGGAGAGCAGGCGCTCGAAATCGCCGATATGCTGGTGCGTTCGGGCAGTGTCGACGTCGTGGTCATCGACTCGGTGGCGGCGCTGGTGCCCAAAGCGGAAATTGAGGGGGATATGGGGGATTCGCTGCCGGGCCTGCACGCCCGTCTGATGAGTCAGGCCTTGCGCAAGCTGACGGCGAACATTAATCGCACCAATACGCTGGTTATCTTCATCAACCAGATTCGCATGAAGATCGGCGTCATGTTCGGCAACCCGGAAACGACGACCGGCGGCAATGCGCTCAAGTTCTATGCCTCGGTGCGCCTGGATATCCGCCGCATCGGCGCCATCAAGAAGGGCGATGAGGTGATTGGCAACGAAACCCGCGTCAAAGTAGTTAAAAACAAGGTTTCTCCGCCTTTCCGCGAAGCGATTTTCGACATTCTGTACGGTGAAGGCATTTCGCGCGAAGGCGAGATCATCGAGCTGGGCGTAACCCACAAGCTGATCGACAAATCCGGCTCCTGGTACGCCTACAACGGCGACAAGATCGGCCAGGGCAAAGACAACGTGCGCGAATATCTGCGCGTCAATCCGCAGGTGGCGGGTGAAATCGAGGCGAAGATCCGCGCTGCCGTCAATGTGCCGTTGCCGCAGGCGGATGAGGCCTAGGCAAGGCACAGCAGCGGGCCAGATGCCGATGTGGCGGGAAAAAGCGCGCCAGGAAGGTAAAGCCCGCCGGTTCGGGCACAAGGCTGCATACGGCGCCGAAGAGGGAATCGGCGATGACGGAAGCGGCGTCGAAAGGCCGCCGGAAGATGCGGCAAGGCGCCTTGACCGCGCGCGCAATACGGCGAATTCCGGCATCAGCCTGCGCGCGCGGGCGCTGGGCATGTTGGCCCGCCGTGAACATTCCCGCGCCGAGTTGGCGCGTAAACTGGCCGCATACGCCGAGTCGGACGAGGTGCTGGCTGCGCTACTCGACGATCTGGAAGCGCGTCGCCTGCTTTCCGACGCGCGTTATGTGGAAGCGCGCCTGAATGCGCGTGGTGCGCGTTATGGCAATCGGCGTCTGTCGCAGGAACTGCGCGCCCGTGGCGTCGACGCCGCGCTGGTCGAGACGGCACTGGCTGCCTGTGGGGATGAAGTCGCGCGGGCGCGCCAGGTGTGGCAGCGCCGGTTTGGTGCGCAGCCGCCAGCGCTGGATGTCGCCGGACGGGCGAAGCAGGTGCGCTTTCTGATGCGCCGGGGATTTTCCGGCGAAACCATCCGCCGCGCCCTGGGCGCGGATTTTGATGAAGAATAAAGCATGAACGAAGCCGAAAACAGCCACGTTGACAGCAATGCCGACGGCGATCCTGTCGAGAATCCGATCCGCGTGCAAAGTACGCTGGCGACGCAGGATTTACGCAAGCATTACAAAAAACGCCAGGTCGTACAGGGCGTTTCGCTTGAGGTGTGCAGCGGCGAGGTCGTCGGGCTGCTGGGGCCAAACGGCGCGGGTAAAACCACCTGCTTTTATATGGTGGTCGGGCTGGTCGCCTGCGATAGCGGCGAGGTGCTCATCGACGGCCAACGGATCACGCACCTGCCGATTCATTGCCGCGCCCATATGGGGATTTCCTATCTGCCGCAGGAAGCCTCGGTGTTCCGCAAGCTGAGCGTGACCGAGAATATCCGCGCCGTTCTGGAGCTGCAAGGGCACTCGGCGGCGGAAGTCGAACGCCGCACCAGTGATCTGATCGAAGATCTGCACATTGGCCATATCCGCAACAGCCCGGCGGCAGCGCTGTCCGGCGGCGAGCGGCGGCGTGTCGAGATCGCACGCGCTTTGGCGACGCAGCCGCGCTTTATCCTGCTCGACGAACCATTCGCCGGAATTGATCCGATCGCCGTGCTCGACATCCAGAAAATCATCCGTTTTCTCAAAGAGCGCAACATCGGTGTGCTGATTACCGACCATAACGTGCGCGAGACGCTCGGCATTTGCGATCACGCGTATATTCTCAATGACGGCATGGTATTGGCGGCCGGTCGGCCCGATGAAATCATTTATAATGAAGACGTCCGTAAGGTGTATCTCGGCGAGAACTTCCGCCTCTAAATCGCCGCGCGGTTTACCGATGGCCAGTCCGGCCTGATCCGGCCATCGCGCGGTCCCATCGTCCGGGCGGGCGATACGCTACCGATCATTTTATGAAACCGTCCCTACAGCTCAAGCTTTCACAGCATTTGGCACTGACGCCTCAGTTGCAGCAGTCGATTCGCCTGCTGCAACTCTCTACGCTGGAACTGGAGCAGGAGCTGGAAAAATTCCTTCAGGAAAATCCGCTGCTGGAGCGTGTGGAAAACGAATACGCTACGCTGTCCAACGCCCATGTACAGGGCGATGACATGCATGTAAACGGGGGGATTCCGGATGGGGCGGGCGATACGCACGATGTTCCGGAGTCCGCCGACGGGGAAAGGGAGGACAGCCTGCCGGCTTCCCTTGCCGATGATGGCGAAAGCTGGTTTGCCGACGCCGATGAACCGCATTTTTCGGGGCCGCCCAGCTCGCCCGATGACGATGACGGCGATTACCAGGACATTCAGGCCGCCCGGATTTCGCTGCGCGAACATCTCACGCAGCAGGTCGGCTTGCTGAAACTGTCCGAACGCGATCGTGTGTTGCTGCAATGCCTGGTCGATGCCGTCGATGAAGGCGGGTATCTGACCATGTCGCTGGAGGATGTGGCCGAGGCCTTGCCTGCCGAGCTGGAAATCGAGCCGGAAGAATTGCAGATTGCGCTTCGGCGGCTTCAACACCTCGAGCCGGCGGGCGTTGGTGCGCGCAATGTCAGCGAATGCCTGGCGCTGCAACTGGCGCTGCAGCCGGCTGGGGCAACGCGCGATCTGGCGCTGGCTATCGTGCGTGACCATCTCGATCTGCTGGCCAGCCGCGACTTCGCCAGGCTGAAAAAACTTCTTGCCTGCGACGATGACGCCTTGCGCGAGGCGCAATCACTGATCCGCAGCCTCGATCCGCGTCCTGGCGCGCCTTACGATACGGCCGATACGCGCTATATCACGCCCGACGTGGTGGTGCGCAAGGTGCGTGGACAATGGACGGCGAGCATCAATGCCGACGCCTATCCGCGACTGCGCATCAACAGCCTGTATGCGCAGATTCTCTCCGGCCAGCGCGGTTCCGGGCTGGCCGGACAGCTACAGGAAGCGCGCTGGCTGATCAAGAATGTCGAACAACGTTTCAACACCATTCTGCGTGTGGCGCAGACGATCGTTGAGCGCCAACGGCAGTTTTTCGACCATGGCGAGATCGCCATGCGGCCGATGGTGCTGCGTGAGGTCGCCGACCTCCTCGGTTTGCATGAATCGACGGTATCGCGGGTGACGACGCAGAAATACATGGCGACGCCGCGCGGCATCTTTGAACTGAAGTATTTTTTCGGCAGCCATGTGGCGACCGATGCGGGCGGCGCCTGTTCGGCCACGTCTATCCGGGCGCTGATCAAGCAGCTGGTCGCTGCCGAAGACGTGAAAAAACCGCTCTCCGACAGCCAGCTTGTCGACTTGCTCGGCGAGCAGGGGGTTGTCGTGGCGCGGCGAACTGTGGCGAAATACCGGGAAGCTTTGGGTATTCCGCCCGTCAAGCTGAGAAAGGCGCTTTAGGTACGCGTGGGCGTACCGGACAGGCGCCGGTTGGATTGCTGAATTGGGGAGTGGTTTCAATGCGCCTTGCAGGATGCGGTCCAGCCCGCAAGGCATGAGGGCGGCCGGTAGCGGCCGGTAACACGAAAAGAAAGGAGTCACGCATGAACCTGAAAATCAGTGGACGTCATGTCGAAGTTACACCGGCGATTCATGATTATGCGCTGGAAAAAATCGGACGCGTCGTCCGCCATTTCGACCATGTGATCGATGCCAATGTGACCCTGTCGGTGGAAAAACTAAAGCAGCGTGCCGAGGTGACTGTCCGTATGCCGGGCAAGGATGTGCATGTCGAGGCGGATGAAGCCGATCTGTACGCCGCCATCGATGCGCTGGCCGATAAGCTGGACCGCCAGATCCAGCGCTACAAAGAAAAACTCCAGAATCATCGCAGCCAGAAGGCAGACGTAAACTGAGCGCGCCGCCCGGGCGCCGCACCGGTAACGGTGCGCAGCGCCTGGCACCCCGACGCTGGTAAGGTCAGATTTTTTATTGTCTTTTTATTGCAGTCAGCCAATTCCCATGAAGCCTCTTTCCCGCCTGCTGCCTCCAGAGAATATCCTGCTTGATTTTCAGGCAACCAGTAAAAAGCGGGTGTTCGAGCACATCGGCCTGCTCTTTGAAAACAATCAGGGCATTGGGCAGCGCGTCGTCTTTGACAGCCTGCTGGCCCGCGAACGGCTCGGTTCGACCGGTCTGGGGCAGGGCATCGCCATTCCGCACGGGCGCATCGAGGGACTCAGGGCGCCACAGGGCGCCTTCATCCGCCTGGCCTCGCCGGTGCCTTTTGAATCGCCGGACGGTCTGCCGGTTTCCATGCTTTTCGCCCTGCTCGTGCCTGAGCAGGCGGCGGAACAGCATTTGCAGATTCTGGCGGAACTGGCCGGGCTGTTTTCTGATCGCGCGCGCCGCGAAGCCTTGCAGGCGGCGGCATCTATCGATGAGGTGCGCGCCGTTTTTGCCTGTCGGGAGGCGCCGGCATGAGCGCGGCCCGTTCGCTCAGCATTGCCAGAATCTACCGCGAACATGCCGAAAAACTTGGCCTGCGCTGGATCGTCGCGCAGGATATCGACCGTGAAGTCGAACTGGCCGATCACGAAGTCTTCGGCCCTGACGTTGTCGGTCACTTCAACCTCATCTACAGCCATCGCATTCAGGTGATCGGTAACGCCGAGTGTCGCTGGATCGCCCGGGTGGGCGAGGCGGACTGGCGGCGTCAGGTGGAGATGATGATGGCCGCCCGGCCGCCGGCAATCATCGTCGCTGACGACTATCCGCCGTCCGAAATGCTCACGACGCTGTGCGAACGCCATAGCACGCCCCTGTTTGTGACGCCGAAGCCCTGCTCGATGGTCATCGACGCGCTGCACCTCTATCTGGCGCGCGAATTTGCCGACACCGTGTCGATGCACGGCGTATTCATGGATGTTTACGGCATCGGCGTACTGATTACCGGCGATGCCGGCATCGGCAAAAGCGAACTGGCGCTGGAACTCATCTCGCGCGGTCACGGCCTGGTGGCCGACGATATTGTCGACCTGTCGCATACCGCGCCGAATACGCTGGAAGGGCGCTGCCCGCCGATGCTGCGTGACTACCTTGAAGTGCGCGGCCTGGGGATGCTCAACATCCGGACGATCTTCGGCGAAGCGGCCGCACGCCGCAAAAAGCGGCTCCGGCTGATCGTACACCTGCAACGGCAGGTCGCGGTCGCGGAACTCCCGCGTCTGCCGCTGGAAGCGCAGTCGCAGGAAATTCTGGGCGTATCGGTCAGGAAAGTGACCTTTCACGTTGCGCCGGGGCGCAACCTTGCAGTGTTGCTCGAAGCGGCCGTGCTCAACCATATTCTCCAGTTGCGCGGCATCGACAGCATGGGCGAATTCATCAGCCGCCAGCAGCAGGCGCTGCGCGACGGGCAGGACGGCCGATAAAAGGTCGATCAGATTTTCCGGCGCCTTCTTTCCCTACTCTGCCGGAAAGCGACGAGTGTTCGGAGATCGGCGGAAAAAAGTACATTGGGTGAATTTTGCGATGCGCTGGGGACGAGCCGCCGAAAAGCAGTCGCCCGAAATTTCATGAGGATGTTGTTTCCCGAGTGGCGATGTGCATTCGCGCATTCATCGAATATTTCTTTTGTCCGAAATGCCGCCATTGCTGGCCATTTCCGGCAGCAGCGCCAAAGTTTATTGGGCGCGCCGTTCTTTCCCAATCAGGGCAAGACAGCGCGCCGCAGCTGATGCGTATTCCCGCGTTGAAACAGTGCCGCTAATGCCTCTCAAAAATACCCGATGATGCCGATCCTGAGCGATCCGGCTGCCCGGAACCCCGCGTGGATTGGGCATTTCCAGCCTGCTGCTCTGTAACCCGCGTGGATTGGGCGTTTCCGGCCGGCTATCCCGCAAGATGCATAAATGAGGGCGATTGGGGCGCGGCCATGCACCCGCCTGGAATGTGGGCGGCGGCACTGTCGTGATGCTATGACCCCGCGCGGCTGACTTGAAACGCAATCTGCGGGATGGCAGGGTCCTTCGTCGAACCGGCAAGGCCGATGAGGCCCGCTTCGCGCAGGACGATTTCCTGACGATGCAGATAAATTTCCGGTGCGTTGCCGATTCTGACGAAGGTGCCGTTTGTGCTTTGGTCGAGCAGGATGAAGCGTCCGCTTTCTTCGTGAATCCAGGCGTGCAGGCGCGAGATGTTGGCGCCGGTAATGCAAAGATGACAGCTTCGGTTGCGGCCGATGGTGAAGGTTTGCTGGTTGCCGTCGAGCACAATGCGCGTGTCGGCGTGGGTGAGGTAGAGGCGGGCAGGGCCGGCCGGCTGCGTGTCGTGTATGGCGGGAACCGGCGTCTGCGCGCGCGGCGGTTGCGCCGCCGGAACGAGCGAGGCATGGCCATAGGCCGCGGGCGCGGCCATTTCGGTAGCGTCGGTGTCGCGGACGGCCAGGTATCGGTAGAAACGGTGGCCGGCCGGCAGGCGATGCGCCGGCGCGTCAACTTCCGGCTGGAAATGGCGCTGCAAATCGGGCGAAAGCGCCTTGAGCGTGTCCGTATCGATATGCATGCGTCCGGCGACCTCGCCTGTCATCAGGGCGTCGATGATGGGCGAGAGCTTTTCCATCAGAAGACTGCCGGTTTGTATGCTGACGTATTCGCGCTCCTGGAGGCAGATGATCGGGATGCCCGGCGCGGCGCGGCCGCTTTCGGCCGCCAGCAGGGCGGCGGTTTTTTCGCGGATAACGAGCGCCGCCCGGCAGGCGGTGTTGGCCGAGCTGAAGGCGGCAATGATCGGCGCTGATTGCGGGCTAGGCGTGTGTCCGCCAAAAATTTCGATGCAGCGCAGGGTCAGTCTGCGGCAATGTGCGATAACGGCCTGCATGGCGCTGTCCGTTGGACAATCGCCGTGGTCGATGCCGATCAGCAGCAGTGAGTTTGCGGCGTTCCCGTGCGTGTTCATGGTTTGGGGCTTTCTATGGGGCGGAGCCTGCCGGCAGCGGCATCAGCGGAAGAAAATCGCGGGGCAGCGTGGCGACCGCCGGCGCAAAGGGATCTTCGTCGAGCGCTGCCCCGTCGCCAGCAGCTGGTGGCTTGCCGACCCGCAGCCCTTTGAAGTCGAAGCGCGCCGTATCCGCCAGGTGGGAGAGAACAATATTTTGCATGGCGGTAAATACCGACTCGGTTCGGCCGGGGTAACGCCGGTCCCATTCGGCCATCATTTCGCGGACTTTCTGACGTTGCAGATTGTCCTGCGAGCCGCACAGGTTGCAGGGAATAATCGGGAAAGCCATCCCGCGCGCGTAGCGGGCGATGTCGCGCTCGTTACAGTAGGCGAGTGGGCGGATGACGATGTGCGCACCGTCGTCGGTCAGCAGTTTGGGCGGCATGCCCTTGAGCTTACCGCCGAACAGCAGGTTGAGGAACAGCGTATGCACCATATCATCGCGATGGTGGCCGAGCGCGATCTTGTTGGCGCCCAGTTCCTTGGCGATGCGGTAGATCACGCCGCGGCGCAGGCGGGAGCAGAGCGAGCAGGTGGTTTTGCCCTCCGGAATCTTCTCCTTGACGATCGAGTAGGTGTCCTGTTCGATGATGTGGTATTCGATGCCGAGTCCGGCCAGATACTTTGGCAATACGTCGGCCGGAAAGCCGGGCTGTTTCTGGTCGAGATTCATCGCGATCAGGCGAAAGTCGATGGGCGCGCGCTTGTGCAGCGCCATCAGCAGCGCAAGCAGGGTGTGCGAATCCTTGCCGCCGGAGAGGCAAACCAGCACCGTATCGCCCTGTTCGATCATGTTGTAATCGGCAATCGCCTTGCCGGTCTGTCGTTCCAGGGTTTTGGACAGCCGCTTCAGGGTGTTTGAATGTTCCACATAACCTCGACAACTGAAATGGGCGGATGAAATGGGTGCAATGGCCATATAACACACAGGGTACACATGGCGCACATGGCACGGGTTTCGGAGAATGTACCACTGAGCATCGGGTCGGCGAGCCTAAAGATGCGCCGTGCGCCCGCCGTCGACATTGATCACCTGCCCCGTAATGTAGGGCGCCTCGGCCAGCAGGAAGCGCACCGTCCGGGCGATATCGCCGGCTTCGCCGGTGCGTTTGAGCAGCGTGTGGGCGACAATGCGCGCCCGCTCATCAGCATCAAAGCCGCAGGCGGAGGAAGGAAAAGGGAAAGAGGAAGGGGCGGACGGCGCGTCGGCATGGGAGGTTTCTTCGGCTTCCGGCCAGAGGATCGGGCCAGGCGCCACGGCGTTGACGCGCACTTCGGGCGCCAGCTCGATCGCCAGCGCCCGCGTCAGGCCGAGCAGCCCGGCCTTGGCGGCGCAGTACAGCGGGTAGCCGGCCAGCGGCCGTTCGGCATGCACGTCGGTCACATTGACGACGGCGCCGCGCGCCGCGCGCAGATAGGGAGCGGCCGCCTGCGTCAAAAAAAGCGGCGCCTTCAGGTTGCTGCCGATCAGGTCATCCCAGGCGGCGGTGTCGATGCTGCCCAGCGGCGTTGCAAAGAAGGTCGATGCGTTGTTGACCAGCGCATCGAGCCGGCCAAAGCGGGCGATGACAGCCTCGACGAGCCGCTCCGGGGCTTTTGCCGCGCGTAGATCGGCCGCCACCGCGCAGGCCGAACCGGGACGCACGGCATTGAGTTCCCGAACCAGCGCCTCGGCGGCTCCGGCGGCGCTTCGGTAATGCACCGCGACGCAGGCGCCCGCAGCGTGTAGCTCACTGGCGATGGCCCGTCCCACCCGCTTTGCCGCGCCGGTAATCAACGCCGTTTTTCCGTGCATGTCGTTTCTGCAAATCTCATTGATCGTTCAAGCGCAAAATTCTAGCGGATTCTTCTCGTTCGATGCAGCCGTTTTTCCAGCCGGCCGAAGCATGGGCAATGGTGGTGTTTCTACCGGCCCAGCAGACCCATGCCGGCCGTTAGCCAATCCTCAGGCGTGCAGAGCGGACAAATACCTGCTGAAAAATGGATGTATCGACATCAATGTGTCGATCAGGCACCGTTCATGCGATCAGGCCAGGATCACTGCTCTGTGCTTTTTTCTCGCAGCGTGCCGTTTTCGTATGTGTCTGATGGGTCGAAGGCGATATTTGGCATGTACACCGGCTCAGGCGTCAGTTCAACGCCGAAAATTCGCCGCACGTCATTCTGCACGGCATGCGCCAGCGCCAGCACGTCCCGTCCCCTGGCGCCGCCGTGGTTGACCAGCGCCAGCGCCTGATGCGCATACATGCCGACGGGGCCGAGACGGCGACCCTTCCAGCCGGCCTGTTCGATCAGCCAGCCTGCGGCCAGCTTGACCCGGCCGTTCGCCTGCGGATAGACGGGCAGGCCCGGATGCGCGGTGCAAAGCGTTGCGGCGGCGGTTGCCGCGACGACAGGGTTCTGGAAAAAACTGCCAGCGTTGGGCAATACGGCCGGGTCGGGCAGTTTGCGCCGGCGCAAGGCAATCACGGCATCGGCAATCTGCCGGGGCGTGGGGCAATGGCGCGTATCGGCGGGCGTCGCCGTCGTCATCTCCATCGCCGTTTCGATGCCTCGCATCGCCAGTTCCTCGGCGATACCGGCATAGCGGATGTTCGGCCGCCAGTGTTTAGGCAGGCGAAAAGTGACTTCGGTGATGGCGAAGCGCCCGTCGAGATGCCAGCCTTCCTGCTTGAAAACGCTGTCGCGGTAGGCAAAGCGGCAGGCGGCGCGGTCAAACCGGCGGACTGTGCCGGTATCCAGGTCGTATGCCGTCAATGAGTGGATGCGCTCGGCAACTTCCATGCCGTAAGCGCCGATGTTTTGCACCGGCGCGGCGCCGACCGTGCCGGGAATCAGGGACAGGTTTTCCAGCCCCGGCCAGCCCTGCGCCAGCGTCCATTGCACGAAATCGTGCCAACGCTCGCCCGCGCCCGCGGTGACGTACACGGCCTCGGCGTCTTCGCCCGTCTTCGCCTTGCCGGCGATCGCCATGTGCAGCACCAGGCCGTCGATGTCGCCGGTCAGCACCAGATTGCTGCCGCCGCCGAGTACGAAACGCCGGGTACCGGCAATGTCTGGCGCGGTCAGCTGCGCCGGATCGGTGATTTTCAGATAACGTGCGGCGCAGCTGGGCAAGGCCAGCGTATTGAAGGGCGACAGGTCGACCGAGTGCGCAACAGGCCAGGCGTGCGGGGCGGGAGCAACGGCAGGTGTGGAATCCTCCGCGGCCAGGGGAGCCTGAGGGGGCGCTGTAGTGGACGCAGCAGCGGAGGAAGAGGAATTGGCTGGGAAAGCGGATCGGGCGGCAGACATGGCGCGCATCTTACCGGCTAAGGGTGTGCCTGGCGAATGGTTGTGCCGGCAATAAGGCGGAGGTATTCATTGCGGTATAGAGGCATGGTGTGGCGAATACACAGGCCGATCAAGCCTGCTCTGCACGAGGTGCAGCAGTACTGGCGACGTTCTTTCCGCATATTTCTTTTCGGGCGGCCATGCGTTTGCCAATTACAACAGCGGTGCGAGCCAGCGTCGAGCTGCGTCCAGCGGCATGCCCTGGCGTTTGGCCCAATCTTCGAGCTGGTCGGCAGCGATTTTGCTGACGCCGAAATAACGCGCCTGCGGGTGCGCGAGGTAGAAACCGGAGACCGACGCGGCCGGTGACATGGCGAAGTTTTCGGTCAGCGTCATGCCGGCGTTGCCGGGTGCATTGAGCAGGGCAAAGAGCCCGCCCTTGGCGGTGTGGTCCGGACAGGCGGGGTATCCGGGCGCAGGGCGGATGCCGCGATATTCCTCCCGGATCAGCGCGCTGTTGTCGAGTTGTTCGTCAGGTGCATAGCCCCAGTATTCACGGCGCACGCGTGCGTGCAACCACTCGGCGCAAGCTTCGGCCAGGCGGTCGGCCAGCGCCTTGAGCATGATGGCGTGGTAATCGTCGTGCGCCGCTTCAAATTCGGCCAGTTTTTTCTCGATGCCGATGCCCGCTGTGACGGCGAACGCGCCGATCCAGTCCGGTGTGCCTTTGTCGGCAACGAAGTCGGTCAGGCAGTAATTCGGCTGGCGTGTCGGCCGGTCGTGCTGCTGGCGTAGGTTGTACCAGACCATGCGGCAATGCTGGCGCGTTTCGTCGGCGTAGATTTCGATGTCGTCGCCGACGGCATTGGCCGGATAGAGGCCAAAGACGGCATTCGCCGTCAGCCAGCCCTCCTCGATGATGCGCGCCAGCATGGCCTGTCCGTCCGCATACACGGCGCGCGCCGTTTCGCCGACGACGGCGTCGTCGAGAATCTTCGGGAAAGCGCCGGCCAGATCCCAGGTCTGAAAGAACGGCCCCCAATCAAAAAATTCGGCCACTTCGGCCAGATTGACACTACGCAGCACGTGCAGGCCAGGGCAGGCGGGCGCCGTGGGGCGGTAGGCGGGGTCAGCGTTCCAGACGAAACGGTTTTGCCGCGCTGCGTCGAGCGTGAGGAGCTTGAGTCCTTTTTTCTGCGCATGCTGTTCGCGCACGCGCGCATAATCATCGGCGATCTCCTGCCGGTAGGCGGCGGATTGTTCGGCTGACAGCAGGCGCGTGACGACGCCGACGGCCCGTGAGGCGTCGGCCACATAGACCACCGCGCCTTCGTAATTCGGCGCGATCTTGATGGCGGTATGCGCGCGGCTCGTCGTTGCGCCGCCGATCAGCAGCGGGACATTCATGCCCTGCCGCTGCATTTCGCTGGCGATAAAGCTCATTTCTTCCAGCGACGGCGTGATCAGGCCGGATAGCCCGATGGCTTGTGCGCCGTGCTCGCGCGCCGTGTGCAGGATTTTTTCGCAGGGCGCCATGACGCCGACGTCGACGACTTCGTAGCCATTGCAGCCGAGGACGACGCCGACGATGTTTTTGCCGATGTCGTGTACATCGCCCTTGACCGTGGCCATGACGATCTTGCCCTTGCTGGCGGCGCCGGTACGCCGCTTTTCTTCCTCAATGAAAGGCACCAGATGGGCGACGGCCAGTTTCATGACGCGCGCCGATTTGACGACCTGTGGCAGGAACATTTTGCCGGCGCCGAATAAGTCGCCGACGGCATTCATGCCGGCCATCAGGGGGCCTTCGATGACGGCTAGCGGCGGCTGGCCGGCGGCCTCAAGCGCGGCGCGGCATTCTTCCGTGTCGGCGACGATGAACTCGGTAATACCCCGAATCAGCGCGTGTTCAAGCCGCTTCTCGACGGGTTGCGCGCGCCAGGCCAGATCGGGCGCAGCGTTTTTCGCCGGGCCGGATGTCGCTGTCCGCGCGAGCTGTTGCGCGTATTCGACAAGCCGTTCGCCCGCTTCCGGCGAGCGGTTGAGCACCACGTCCTCGACCTTTTCACGCAGGGTGGGGTCGAGATCGTCATACACGCCGAGCATGCCGGCGTTGACGATACCCATCGACAGCCCAGCCTGAATGGCGTGGTAGAGAAATACCGTGTGGATGGCCTCACGCACCGGGTCGTTGCCGCGGAAGCTGAAGCTGACGTTGGAGACGCCGCCGGAAATCTGTGTCTGCGGTAGATGGGCGCGAATCCAGCGGCAGGCTTCGATGAAGTCGACCGCATAGTTGTCGTGCGCTTCGATGCCGGTGGCGATAGCGAAGATATTCGGGTCGAAGATGATGTCTTCTGCCGGAAAGCCGATGCCGGTCAGCAGCCGGTAAGCGCGCTCGCAGATTTCGATCTTGCGCGCATACGTATCGGCCTGGCCGCGCTCGTCGAAGGCCATGACGACAACGGCCGCGCCATAACGCCGGGCCAGGCGGGCGTGTTCGATGAAAGCGGCCTCGCCTTCTTTCATCGAAATCGAATTGACGATGCCTTTGCCCTGGATGCATTTCAGCCCGGTTTCGATGATTTCCCATTTGGAAGAATCGAGCATGACCGGCACGCGGGCAATGTCCGGTTCGGCGGCGATCAGCTTCAGGAAACGATCCATCGCCGCAATGCCGTCGAGCATGGCATCGTCCATGTTGATGTCGATGATCTGGGCGCCGTTTTCGACCTGCTGGCGGGCGACGGCCAGGGCTTCGTCGAAGCGCGCTTCGCGGATCAGGCGGGCAAAGGCCTTCGAGCCGGTGACGTTGGTGCGTTCGCCGACATTGACGAACAGTGATTCGGCATCAACATTGAACGCTTCCAGCCCCGACAGGCGCAGCTTTGGTGCGATGACCGGCCGCCGGCGCGGTGCAATGTCCGCTACGGCGCGGGCGATGGCGGCGATGTGCTCCGGCGTTGTGCCGCAGCAGCCGCCGACGATATTGACATAACCGTTGCGCGCCCAGTCGGCGATTTCGGTGGCAAGCTGCTCGGGCGTCTCGTCGTAACCGCCGAAGGCGTTGGGCAGCCCGGCGTTGGGGTGCGCCGAAACGAAGCAGTCGCACAGGCGGGAGAGGGTTTCCACATGCGGGCGCAGGTCTTTCGCACCGAGCGCACAGTTGAAACCAAAAGACAGCGGTTGCACGTGGCGAAGCGCATTCCAGAAGGCTTCCGGCGTTTGTCCCGAAAGCGTGCGCCCGGACGCGTCGGTAATCGTCCCCGAAACCATCACCGGCCAGCGCCGGCCGGCGTGCTCGAAGAAGCTTTCCAGGGCAAAGAGCGCTGCCTTGGCGTTGAGCGTGTCAAAGACGGTTTCGACGAGCAGGAGGTCGGCGCCGCCTTCCGTCAACCCGCGGATGGCTTCGGTATAGGCGGCGACCAGTTCGTCGAAGCTGATGTTGCGGTAGCCGGGGTCATTCACGTCTGGCGAGATGGATGCCGTGCGTGAGGTCGGCCCCAGCACGCCGGCGACGAAGCGCGGCTTGGCCAGGTTCCGGGCGGTGAATTCGTCGCAGACTTCGCGCGCCAGGCGTGCGCCGGCAAGATTGAGTTCATAAACCAGCGCCTGCAATCCGTAATCGGCCTGTGAGGGGGCGTTCGAATTGAACGTGCAGGTTTCCAGAATATCTGCGCCGGCTGCCAGGTAATCGGCATGGATGCCACGGATGATGTCGGGGCGGGTGAGCAGCAGCAGGTCGTTATTGCCTTTCAGGTCGCGCGCGTGGTCGCGGAAGCGTTCGCCGCGATAGTCGGCCTCCTGCAAGTTGTGGCGCTGAATCATCGTGCCCATGGCGCCGTCGAGAATCAGCAGGCGCTCCTGTAACAAGGCCTGGAGTTCGGCGCTACGGTCGGTGTGTGCAGGTGGCATCAAAAATCCTTCGCTCTCTTTCAATAAAGCCCCCGCGATCGGAGGCAAAGTGATTCTATCGACAGCGGATTCCGCAAAATGTTGCCGGAATGTCTGTCGGCTGTTCGGGCGGCAAGTATAAAGCAATCAGCAAATGAGATGCCCGGAGCCCCTTTATTTACGGGCATCTCCGAGGGGCGCCCGGAAGTCCTTTATCCACGCGGGTTTCCGGGCATCTCACCGACAAGGAAAGAATTGGAAAAACTCAGAAGGTAGAAGCGCAGGCGTATCTCTAAACAGAGGTGCCCTGAAGCCCGCGTATTTAGGGCATTTCAGGACTTCCTGCCCGCCAGCCCTTTATTTATAAGGGTTCCAGAGGCGCCTACCCGGAAATAGCCTATCTACACGGGGTTCCGGGCATACACCTTTGCGTATTCGATCACTACGAAGCGCCCAGAAACCCCTTAGGCGCAGCCGCAGGCGCGGGGCAGCTTGGCGGGAACAAGGGCTTGATTGTTTGAGCGTGAGCGAGTTAATCAAGCCCGCCGCCAGGCAAACCCGCGACAAGGGGTTTTCTGCGCCTCGGGGTCGCGTTTCTTTGCTGACTTTCTTTGGCGAGGCAAAGAAAGTCAGCGGGGTGCGCTGCCGCACAGCGCAACGGCATCAAGAGAAGTTCCGTGGGTGGAAGTCAGCGCGCAGGCTGTGGCGATTCCTATATTTAAAGTATCTCAGGGCACCTGCCCGATAGCCCGCGTATTTAGGGCATCTCCGAAGGGGTGCCCCGGAACCCTTATAAATAGGGCGTTTCAAAGGTGCATTTTCGAAAACGCCCTATCTACACCGGTTTCAGGGCACCTGACTTGAAGTCTTTATCCGCGCGGGTTTCGGAACATTTCCCCGACAGGGAGAGAATTGGAAAAACGGGGGGGGCGGAAGCGCAGGTGAATCTCCAAAAAGAGGTGGCCTGAAGCCCGCGTATTTAGGGCATCTCCAAGAGGGATGCTCCGGAGCCCTTGTAAACAGGGCTTCTCCGGGCACCCTGCTTGAAACTCCTTTATCCATGCGGGTTTCTGAGGATTGGTCGGGCACGGTGTTCCTGTTTATGTTTTTTGATGCCCTGAGCCCCGCGTGTTTAGAGGGCTTCAGGGCATTTTATGTTTTCTGCCCTGTTTTTACGGATTTCAGAGGGGTGCTCCAGAAGCTTAATAGCGGCTCGACTTTGCCAAAAGACAAGGCGGCGAGCCGCTGACAGTACGAGTAGTACGGCAAGGCGAGCCAACGCCGTATCTTGGCAAAGGAAGCCGCTATGGCTCGACGTTGCCAAAGACAAGGCGCTAAGCCGCAGGCAGACCATTCAGTACGCCAAGGCCAGGCCAACACAGCAACGCCGTATTTTCGTATTTTGGTAAAGGAAGACGCTATACCTCTTCGGAGATGCCCAGAATACGCGGGCTGGCGGGCAGGTGTTTTCCGCATTGGCTTTTCCCTGACCGAGGCCGGTATCATGTCGGCCTGATATTGATTGCTTCGGATCATTGGGTGGAGCGGCTTTGAAAGTTCTTGTCACGGGCGCGAATGGTTTTGTCGGGCGCGGCGTCTGTGCCGTGCTGGCGCAGCGCGGCTATGCGCTGGTGCGCGCTGTTCGCGGCTTGGCGCCATCGGACAAGCCGGGCGCGCCGGATGCGTTGGCGGTGGGTGAGGTGAATGGCGAAACGGTGTGGGATGCGGCGCTGCGGCAGGCGCCGGAAGCCGTGGTGCATCTGGCCGCGCGGGCGCATGTGACGCGGGCGATTGCCGGCGATGCCGAAATCTGCCGCCAGACAAACGTGGCCGGGGCGGTGCGCCTGGCCGAACAGTGCGCGGCTGCTGGCGTGCGCCGGTTTATCTTTATGAGCAGCGTCAAGGTCATGGGCGAGGGACGCGCGTGTTCGTACCGGGAAAGCGACGCGCCCGCGCCGGTCGGCACGTATGCGGCGGCGAAATGGGAGGCGGAACAGCGCCTGCACGAGATTGCCGGGCGCAGCGGCATGGAACTGGTCGTGCTGCGCCCGACGCTTGTTTATGGACGCGGCGTCAAGGCGAATTTTTTTAGCCTTATGCGCGCCATCGATCGACGGATTCCTTTGCCGCTCGGTGCAGTCGCTAACCGGCGCAGCCTGATTTACCTGGGCAATCTGGCCGATGCGACGGCGCGGTGCCTGACGCACCCAAACGCCGCGGGAAAGACCTATTTGCTGAGCGATGGCGAAGATGTTTCCAGCGCTGAGCTGGTACGGCGCATTGCCGAAGCGCTCGGACGGGCGCCGCGCCTCATGGCCGTGCCGCCGCGCTGGCTGTATCTGGCGGCGCGTCTGATGGGCCGGGGGGATGCCGCCGACCGGCTGCTCGGCTCGCTGACTGTCGATAGCCGCGCGATCCGCACGGATCTCGGCTGGCGGCCTCCTTATACGATGCGTCAGGGGCTGGCGGCGACCGCCGCATGGTATCGAACGTGGGCGGATAGGGATAGGGCACCGCCGGCATGAAGCGCATTTTTGATATTGCGCTTGCCATCGGCCTTGGCGTGCTGTTTCTGCCGGTATTGCTGGCGCTGGCTTTGCTTGTCCGCCTGACTTCGCCGGGGCCGGCGCTGTACTGGTCGGATCGGGTCGGTCGGAAAAACAGGATCTTTCACATGCCCAAGTTCCGCAGCATGCGCGTCGATACGCCCGCCGTGGCAACGCATCTGCTGGCGGACCCGGAAGCCTGCATGACGCCGATCGGGTCGTTTTTACGCCGTTCGAGTCTGGACGAGCTGCCGCAGTTATGGAACATTCTGACCGGAGAGATGAGTTTTGTCGGGCCGCGTCCGGCGCTGTTCAACCAGGATGACCTGATTGCGCTGCGCACGGAAGCCGGGGTTCATGTGCTGACGCCGGGATTGACCGGCTGGGCGCAGATCAACGGGCGGGACGAGCTGCCGATTCCGGAAAAGGTGCGGCTGGATGCCGAGTATCTGCGGCGGCGTTCTTTCGCCTTCGATCTGCTGATTCTGTGGCGAACGGCGATCAAGGTATTGCGCCGCGATGGGGTCTCGCATTAGTCTGTGCCGCGAGCATTCATCCCTATTTTTCAATTTTTCGGAGCGATACCATGAGTTTTGGAGGGCGCGTCTTTTGCGATCCCTGATTCGATTTTCCTTGTCGGTGCTGGCCTTGCCGCGTTTTGCTAAGCGCCTGATCGTACTTGTCGGCGACGCTGGGCTGTGCGCGCTGACGGTCTGGCTGGCTTTCTATCTGCGCCTCGATCTGTGGCTGGGATTTTCCGAAGTCTATTTCCAGCCGGTGCGTGCGGCGATGGCGTCCATGCTGCTGGCGCTGCCCATCTTTATCAAACACGGTTTCTACCGCGTCATTTTTCGCCATTCCGGGCTGTCCGCCCTGGGCATGATGCTGCGCGCCTTCGCACTCTATGCGGCGTTGTATGCGGCGCTGATTGCCGGTATCGGCATTTCTGGCGTGCCGCGCAGTGTGGGCATCATTCAGCCCATGTTGCTACTGCTGGCGGTCGGCGCTTCGCGGGCGCTGGCGCGTTATTGGCTGGGCGGCCTGTACCGCGAGCAGTTGCGCCGTTCCTCTTTGCCCAAGGTGCTGATTTACGGTGCCGGTTCGGCGGGGCGCCAGTTGGCTGCGGCGATCGCCAACAGCCACGAAATGCGCGCTGTCGGTTTTCTCGATGACGACGACCGCCTGCATGGGCAAATCGTCAACGGCCTGCCGATCCACAGTTCCGATGCGCTTGAGGAAATCATTGCGGCTGAAAATATCAGTACGGTGCTGCTGGCTTTTCCATCAGCGTCCCGACGACGCCGCAATGAAATTCTGGAACGGATCCGATCGGCCCGCGTGGCGGTGCGCACGCTGCCGAACATGAGCGACCTGATTCAAGGGCGGGTCAGTGCTGCCGATGTTCACGATCTGGACGAGGACGATCTGCTCGGCCGCGAGCCGGTGCCGCCGGATGCGGCGCTGCTGGCGAAGAATGTGGCGGGGAAGGTGGTCATGGTTACGGGGGCGGGCGGCTCGATCGGCAGTGAGTTGTGCCGTCAGATCGCCGCGATCGGCCCGGCAAAACTGCTGCTGGTTGAACAGAGCGAGTTTGCCCTATATACGATCCACCAGGAACTGCGCGAGAAGTTTGCCGAGGACGGGCTGGAAGCGATTCCGTTGCTGGCTTCGGTGCAGGATGTGGGGCGCCTGCGCGAAATCATGGCGGCCTGGTCGCCCAGCACGGTTTTCCATGCGGCAGCCTATAAGCATGTGCCGCTGGTCGAGCACAATCCTGTCGAAGGCGTGAAGAATAATGTGCTGGGTACTTTGCGGGCTGCGCAGGCGGCAGAGGAAAGCGGCGTTGCCGATTTTGTGCTGATCAGTACCGACAAGGCCGTGCGTCCGACCAACATCATGGGCGCCAGCAAGCGGTTCGCGGAAATGGTTTTGCAGGCCCTGGCTGCGCGGGCGGCAGAGCGCGGCGGATGCACCTGCTTCACCATGGTGCGCTTTGGTAATGTGCTGGGGTCTTCCGGTTCCGTCGTGCCGATGTTTCGTCGGCAAATCCGTGACGGCGGGCCGATCACCTTGACGCACGCAGAGATGACCCGCTATTTCATGACCATTCCCGAAGCGGCGCAGCTTGTCATCCAGGCGGCCGCGCTGTCCCAGGGCGGCGACGTATTTCTCCTGGATATGGGGCAGCCGGTGAAGATCATCGATCTGGCGCGCCGCATGGTGCAACTCTCCGGCCTGACCTGCAAGGACGATGAAAATCCGGAGGGCGACATTGAAATCCGTATCACGGGGCTGCGTCCCGGTGAGAAGCTATACGAAGAACTGCTGATCGGCGATCACCCGCAGCCGACGCCACATCCACGCATCATGAAAGCCCGTGAGGCCTTTCTGCCCTGGCCGCAATTGGCGGAAAAAATGGCGGAGCTGGAAAAGGTGCTCGCCGCGAGCGATGTCAATGCGCTACGGGCGATGTTGAAAGCGCTGGTTTCCGGCTATACGCCGAGCGACGGCGTGGTCGATTGGGTTTGTCTGGAGCAGGAAAGTAGCGGCGATAGCGTGCACTGAGTGATCGAGTGAAGGTCGCAGAAACAAAAAAGTGCTGAAAATCGCCGTGCTGTGTCGGCTGCAAAGCTTTAGGCGCGATCAAACCCCTTGAAATGACAGGCAGGGCATTTCTGAACACCTTTCTGACAGGCACCGCTGGAGTCCGCGTGGATAGGGCGTTTCCGGGCAGATACCTCGGAAACACGCATGGATAAAGGGCTTGCGGGCACCCTCCCCGGAGAGGCCCTGAATACGCGGATCTCAGGCCACCCCTTTGGAAATGCGCTATCTACACCGAGTGGCGGCGTATAGGGAATGCCGTCTGCCGAAAGGCGCGCGGCGAAAACGCCAGGGCGCGGGCAAGGGCAAGGCCGGCAGTCATGATTCGTTCTGTTTCACCCAGGCGACGAATCGGCGCAACCCTTCTGCGAAGGATATGGTCGGCGTCCAGCCCAGATGGCGGCGGGCGTGGCTGATGTCCAGGTAGTTGACGGGAACGTCAAATGTGCGCCCGGGCAGATAGTTGCGCTGTGTCGGGTGTCCGGTGACTGATTCGATGGCATCCAGGATGTCGTTGAGGCTCAACCCCTGTCCGGAGCCAATATTGAAAACGTCATTGGCCTTGTCGTGATCCATTGCGGCCAGCAGCGCCGAGGCGACGTCGGCAATGTGAATGTAATCGCGAACGACCGTGCCGTCGCCCCAGATGTCGATGGTTTCCCCGCGCAGCGCCTTGCCAACAAAAACGGCAACCGCCCCCTGGCTAGCATGCGTGCGCTGCCGTTCACCGAAAGGATTGGCCAGGCGCAGTATCGTGTAGTTCAGGCCATGCAGTTCGCGGAACAGGTGCAGGTATTTTTCGATGGCCAGCTTGGCAATGCCATACGAACACAACGGGTTGGTTGGATGGCGCTCGTCGATGGGGGTGTACTGCGGAATACCGTAGACTGTGCCGCCTGAGGAGACGAACACGATTTTTCCCACTTTAGCCTGAACCGCACGTTTGAGAAGTCGGAGCGTACCGATGAGGTTGCTTTCGATATCGAAGACGGGATCGGCGTTTGAAGATTGCGGCAGGGTGGTCGAAATGAGATGAAAACAGACGTCGCACCCCGCGAGCGCTTGTGCAATATCAGCGTCGTTGCCCAAATCCCCTTCCAACAGCTCGAAGTTGCCTGACGGATTTACGCCGCCGCTCGAAGGCGCTTCCAGCCGCTTGACATTGGGGCGGTCAAAGCAACGTACCCGGTGACCTGCGGCCAGTAAGGCGTCGACAAGATGGGAACCGATGAATCCTCGGCCGCCCAGAACCAGGCAATGCTTGGCATGACTCATGTACAGCGCTCCTTCGTGAATGGGGCAAATGTACGGACGGCAGTCATGAGTAATTACATGGTACATGGCCGATAATTGCCCGCGTTCCGTCCGCTTACACAATGTGTAAGGGCGCATTTTACGCGATGCCGGGAGGACTCCGCCGATGTCCGGTAGATGACGTGGCGGATCGGTAGCGATCAGCTGAGTGAAACGTCAGCAATGATACGGCGGGCGGTTTGTCCGGCTGCCGGCGCACACAGTACAATTCAGCCTGGATTGGTGACCGGTCATTAGCGACGGGTCGATGGAACACGAAACACGCATCGGACGTTGTAGGCGGCTCATTTACGACCTGAGGTTTTTATAAACTTCCCTGGTTTTTCATAGTGTTCGTTCATAATTGATTAAAAATTTAGGTTGGCAAACTCCTTAAAACAAGCTTTCGCCAGGTGTTGCAAAGGTCTGTATCTACCTTATGTCGTATTGTTTTTTGAAATGGAAAAAATTTGATGGGGATGCAGTTTGGCTTGTCCATGTCGTGCTGACACAATGAGTGAACCTATGCTATGCGTACCGGCTGCATCTTGCGGCCGTAACGATTCTGTCCACCCTGATTTTCAGGACAAACCGGCGCAGGTCGCCATCTTGCTGTGTACGTATCAGGGCGAGCGGTTTTTGTCTGAGCAGATCGATTCTTTCCTTTCCCAGACTTACGGATCCTGGAAGGTCTGGGCTTCCGACGATGGTTCGACCGATGGCACGTTGGGCATTCTGGACGCTTACCGGGAAAAGCTCGGCCATGAGCGGCTTGCTGTTGTGCACGGGCCGGGGCGTGGGTTTGTTGCCAATTTCCTTTCCCTGGCTTGCCGCGACGATGTACAGGCGGACTTCTATGCCTACGCCGATCAGGATGACATTTGGCTGAATGACAAACTTGAGCGGGCTATCAAATGGCTCACTTCCTTACCGCGGGCTGTGCCGGCGCTGTATTGCTCGCGGACTTTGTTCGTTGACGAAGAGAACCGGGAAATTGGTATGTCGGCTTTGTTCAGCAAACCGCCGGCATTTTCTAATGCACTGGTACAAAGCATCGGCGGTGGCAACACGATGGTATTCAACGCCGCTGCCCGTGCATTGCTTTGCCAGGCAGGGGCAGATGTTCCGGCCGTATCCCACGATTGGTGGACTTACATGGTGGTGGCTGGGTGTGGTGGCGAGGTTCTTTATGATGCCGTGCCTTCTCTGCGCTATCGGCAACATGGCGACAATCTCGTCGGCATGAATACGGGTGTTGGTGCAAGGTTTGAACGCTGGCGTCTACTCTGGGATGGGCGCTTTCGAAGGTGGAACGAGGCCAACCTGATCGCGTTGCGGCGGTTACAGGAAAGGCTGACTCCGGAAAATCGGAAAATCATGGACGGCTTTTCCCATGCGCGGACATTGCCCAGGTTGCCAGGGCTCGTTGCACTATGGCATTCGGGCGTCCATCGGCAATCATGGGTGGATAGTCTTGGTCTGTTCGTGGCATTCTTTTTCAAAAAAATGTAAGGTACAAACTTTTTTCTGCCATATTTGCCATGTACGCAGCAGTTACGATTTTGGCAAGATGGTAATCAAATACAAATACGATCGATATGTTGGTTTTACGCTCGGCGAGAATATGACCAGTACAGAAAGGCAAAAATATATACGCATGGGAAATCAGGTTTATCGATTTACCCAGGCTGCTGGAAAGTACTCCAAGATGGGAATTTAAAGCTTTATGCAGGATTTTTTGACGAATCCCGTGGAGATGTTCGCCTCGCTATGGCGAAACCGAGAGTTGATCTTGGCGTCGGCTCGGCGGGAAGTACTGGGACGTTACCGCGGATCGTTCATGGGGCTGTTCTGGTCGGTATTTACTCCGCTATGCATGCTGGCGGTGTATACATTTGTTTTCGGTGAAGTATTTAAGGCTCGCTGGGGCGTCGAAAACGAATCAAAAATGCAGTTTGCGCTGATGCTGTTCGCCGGACTCATTGTTTTTAACCTGTTTGCCGAATGCGTTAATCGTGCCCCAGCTCTGGTATTGGCAAATGTCAATTACGTCAAAAAAGTGGTTTTCCCCCTGGAAATTTTGCCTGCCATTGCTCTGGTATCGGCGCTTTTTCATTGCTTAATTAGTTTAGGCGTCTGGTTATTGGCTTACATTCTGTTTTTTGGAGCCCCACCGCTGACAGTGTTTTATTTACCGCTGATTCTGCTGCCTTTTGCTTTCATGATCATGGGCGTGACCTGGGCGCTGGCTTCTCTTGGCGTCTATTTGCGTGATGTGGCCCAATTCATTGGTGTTCTGACTTCCATGTTCATGTTTCTTAGTCCGATTTTTTATCCAGCGACTGCTCTACCCGAGGCATACCGCCAAATTCTGTTTCTCAACCCTTTGACGCTGGTCATTGAGGAAGTGAGGGCGGTGCTGTTCTTCGGACGTTCTCCGGATTTTGTCTTGCTAGCCATTTATTGGATTTTGACGCTTATGTTCGCATGGTTAGGTTTTGTTTGGTTCCAGAAGACGCGCAAAGGGTTTGCTGATGTGCTCTGAAACCATGATCGAAGTTGAAAATCTCGGAAAGTGTTATCAGATTTATGAACAACCCCGCGACCGCCTCAAACAGATGCTCTTCCCGCGCCTGCAACGCTTGGCGGGAATGCCTGTACAAACATATTTTCGAGAATTCTGGGCGCTGAAAGACGTTAGTTTCAAGATCGAAAAGGGTGAAGCGGTCGGTATTATCGGGCGCAATGGCAGCGGAAAATCTACCTTGCTGCAAATGATTTGCGGCGTACTTGGCCCGACGTGCGGCCGAGTTGAAACGTGCGGGCGTATTGCGGCGTTACTGGAGCTCGGGTCCGGGTTCAACCCGGAGTTTACCGGGCGTGAAAATATTTATATGAATGCCGCGCTGCTTGGATTGAGTCGGCAGGAAATCGATGCGCGTTACGACGAAATTGTTGCGTTTGCCGATATTGGTAATTTCATTGAGCAGCCCGTCAAAACCTATTCGAGCGGAATGTTTGTGCGCTTGGCGTTTTCTGTTGCCGTACATGTTCAGCCCGATATTCTGGTCGTGGACGAAGCCCTGAGCGTCGGAGACATTACTTTCCGCAACAAGTGCATTGAAGTTATCCAACGAATGATGGCGCGCGGCGTAACCGTGCTTTTTGTCACCCACGATCTGAGCACGCTCCAGTTGCTATGCACGCGCGTGCTCTGGCTGTCCAATGGGCAGCTGCGGGCTAGCGGCAATCCTGTGTCGATTTCCCAAGATTATTACGTTGATATGCTGCCGGATGGTGGAACGCAATTGACGGTGGATCGAAGTTTTCTGCCGCCGCAACAAGAAACCGGCAAGGCACGCTTTACCGAGTTGCGCTTGCTCAATGGCGGTGAAGCGCATTACCGGGTAGGGCAGCCTTTACGCTTGGGTTTTGTTCTTCGGGCGCAGACAGATCTGCCGAAAATTGTATTTGCCGTCAGTATTTACCGTGCGGATGGTGATTGGCTGGTTGGGCAAACAAGCCGTGATGACGGGGTGTTCTGGGATGCGCCCAAGGCAGGCCAGGAGTGTTCCGGCACGTTAATCCTGAATCCCTTGTGTTTGGCACCGGGCGAGTATCTTGTGGCATTTGCTGCGTATGCGGAGGATTATTCTCTGTGCTTTGCACTGACCGATTTGTGTCTACCATTTTCTGTTCGAGCCGATTTCCCAACGTGGGGAAAATTTCACCATCCTGGTGTTTGGGTTATTGGAGGTGAGGCGTGAGTCAGAGCGAGCAAAGCGAGGTTCAAACGGGGCTGGAACGGATTCGTGTGGCCGAGGTTCCCATAGATCATCATCATTACATCGTGCTGAGCTTGCTGAACGCGTGGATGGAAACGGTTGCTGCGCCTATGGCAAGTGGTGTGGTGCTCGATTATGGCTGCGGCGGTCAGCCTTACCGGCGTTTATTGGAGTGCTACGCTACCCGTTATATTGGTGCAGATGTCGCGGCGGCTGCCGGTATCAAGCCAGATGTCGTTTTGACGCCAGGCAAACCGGCTCCTTTGCCAGATGCCTCTATAGATACCATTCTTTCTACGCAGGTGCTGGAACACGTTTATGATTTCAAGTCATATCTGGCAGATTGCAGCCGCTTGTTGCGACCAGGCGGCAAAATGATTCTAAGCGCGCCCATGCATTGGCGCCACCATGAAACCCCTTACGATTACTGGCGCTTTACCCGTTTTGGTCTTTGGAAAAGCATAGAGGACTCCGGTTTCGGTATTCTCGATTTTCGTCCTTGTGGTGGGTTTTTTGCCATGTTGGGCCAAGCTTTCATGGATTATCGAAATGAGAAAGGGAAGCGTGGCCAATTTACAGCCAGCATCATCAATCGAATTTCCTTGTGGCTGGATGGCCGGCTTGCCGATACGGACGATACGTTGGGATGGATGTGTATCGTAGAAAAACTATAGGCTGATGCTTGCCCAAAAAATTTAGCGAAATAAAGTAAAAGCACTGAAATTGGAGAATTGGAAAAAGAATGTCTACGAAACTTAAAGAGAAATTGGAAATGAATACACAAAAACTTTTTCCGTGTCCGGTATGCCAGAGCAGCGAAAATAACTCCCATCTGTGTGAAGTTGACGGTTATACCATTCGAGGGTGTAAGCGCTGCGGTGCGGAGTTTGTATCGCCGATGCCGGATGCTGAGATGCTGAAGGCTTACTATGATCGTAAACAGTGGTTCGAAGGTGGCGAGCGCGGTGGCTACGAGGATTACGACAGGCAAACTTCGGCCTCTGTTGCGATGATTAAGCCTTTGCTTGAGGCGTACGGAACGAAGCAAGGTCTCTCGATATTGGATGTCGGTTGTGGTTACGGCTCACATTTAAATATAGCCGCTGAGCTTGGCTGGAAATGTTTTGGCGTCGAATTGTCCGATTACGCACGCAAGATTGCACAAAGTCGGCTTGAAGGCCGGGCGTATATCGTTGAAAGTGCTGCCGATCTTATTCCGCATGAATTCGATGTGGTTCTGATGCTTGATGTCGTCGAGCATTTTCCCGACCCATACCCCTTGTTTTTTAGCCTTTTCTCGATAGGTGCAATTACGCCAAAAACACGTGTAATCATTAGTACGCCTAATGCCGGATCGAGTGAGGCGGAAAAGGATCCTAAAACCTGGGCATATCGTCATCCACCCTCACATCTTGTTTATTTTCATGCAGAAACTTTACGCTTCTTTCTGCAAAAGCTGCGTTTTACAAATATTGATGTACACGGCATCTATCCGTTGATTCCAGAGGGAACAAAAGCGCTTACATTCGCCGATTACGGTGGCTTGGTAGCTATAGCGGAAGGAAGTGATTTTACCGAGTTTATGCATGAACGCTATGTACCCGGAACTTGGTCGAAAATTGCCGAATATGAACATTTGCCACGTTATGAACTGGCGCGGCGTTTTGTTCAAGGAAAAGCGGTGCTTGATTTCGGTTGTGGCTCCGGGTATGGCTCGGCAATGCTGGCGGAGTGCGCGGATAAAGTCGTTGGTTTGGATATTGACGCGTCCGCAATTGATTGGGCAAAAACGACACACTGTCGTTCTGGTTTGAATCTGGAGTTTTACTGTTGTGATGATTTAGGAGGCACTTTACCGGAAGCCTCGTTTGATGTGGTGACGTGTTTCGAAATGATCGAACATGTAAATTTTGAGACGCAGTGCGCGACGTTAGCCTCTGCTGCTCGTTTATTGCGAGATGACGGCATATTGATTATTTCAACGCCTAATCCGGAAGTAACAAGCTTGTATGGAGAAAACCCGTATCATCTGCGCGAAATGTCGCGCGAAGAGTTTCTGGAATTGTTGTCAGAAAGCTTTGCGCATATCCATATGCTTGACCAAAGAGTTCGGGAAAGCGTGACTTTTGACGATGTGGACTTACCCAAGAAACCGCTGGAAATTCTCGGGCAACAGAAAGATAAGAAACCACCCTTAGCTTATATTGCTTTTTGTTCAAAAACTAAGTTACAAAATATAGTACCAGCTGTTGTTTTTAATAATTCCCGTGATGTGATTCGTGATTTTTTGAGTCAGGAGAATAAGGTAAACCTGATACGTTTTACGTGTTATTCTCAAAATGAGCTACTTGGTAACCAGTCAGACTCTATTAAAAATCTGAATGAGCAGCTTAGTAATCAGTTGGATTCTATTAAAAAGCTAAAAGCAACATTGGATAGGTATCAGATACAGGCAGAAATGTTGACGGCCAAAATTGCGGAGCTAAATGCTTCTAATACATCTTTACAAAATATAATCACAGAAATTAAGTCATCTAATTGGCATCAACTGGGAACAACGCTTCGGACAGAAAGATTCTCTTGGCGAGGCATCCATACCGCAACTATATTGGTTGCTAAAATGGTATTGCCAGTATCGATAAAACGTATACTGCGTAATATGATTCGAAGTCAGGATCGCACAAGCATAGTTACTAAGGCTGTTGAGTATGATCAGCATCAGGCTTATCGTGTTAAACAGCCTGCACCAATACCGGGGCGGCGTCCATGTGTTGTTCATATAATTGCGAATTTCTGTTTGGGAGGATCTTCTCGTCTTGTTATTGATCTGATTGAAAACCTTGGTCATTTTTATGAACATAAAATATTGACGAGCTATGCGCCTAATCCTCCTGCATATCAAGGAGTTGATGTTGATGAGATCTCTCATTCCAAGAATGAGCAGCCTTTTATTGCTTACTTGAAATCAAGAAAAGCAGATTTTATTCATTTTCATTACTGGGGAGAGTGTGATAAGTTATGGTATACATTGGCGATTCGATCAGCAGAGAAATTAGGGCTAAAAGTAATAGAGAATATCAATACGCCAATAGCTCCTTATATTTCTCCTTCAGTATATCGTTACATATATGTAAGCAACTATGTACGCCATAAGTTTGGTCAAAACAAACCAGAACATATTACGATTTATCCGGGGTCTGATTTTTCATTGTTTACGCGTAAGCCTGATGATGTCTTGCCAGAAAATTGTATTGGTATGGTTTATCGACTTGAGACTGATAAGTTAAATGAGTCTTCAATTGTTCCTCTAATTAAAGCTGTGCAAAAACGGCCTAATACTAAGGCATTAATTGTCGGCGGAGGGAGTTTATTGGAGGTATTTCAAAGGGCAGTGCAAGCTGCGGGGCTAAATGACAAATTTGAGTTCACAGGTTATGTGAGTTATGACAGCTTGCCTGATTACTATCGTAAGATGACAGTTTTTGTTGCGCCTGTCTGGAAGGAAAGTTTTGGGCAGGTCAGTCCTTTTGCGATGAGTATGCGGATACCCGTTTGTGGTTACGATGTAGGTGCGATTGGAGAGATTACTGATGATAGAGATGTGTTAGCACCGGCCGGAGATGCTGACGGATTGGCGGATATCATTGTTCGTCTGCTTGATGATGCCGAAGAGAGGAAAAAAATCGGTGAATTCCAATGTCAGCGTGCACAGTCAAATTTTTCAGTACAGGCAATGGTAGATGCTTACGCAAGATTGTACCGTGAGTTGACAGGTATGCCGGAATGAAAGTTGTATTTTTTGTCCATTGTTTTTTTCCGAATCATTTTTACGGCACGGAAACTTATACGCTTGAGTTGGCTAAGCATTATCAGGATTTTGGCCATGAAGTCATCGTGGTTTCCGCAATATTTCAAGGCGAACCACGGCAAGATGTCTTGTTAAAACAGTATTGTTTTCAGGGCATTCCTGTTGTGTCAATTGATAAGAACCACCTCCCACATTCGCGAATCAAAGAAACGTATTACCAAGCAGACATGAAGGCTGTTTTCCATGAACTCATGGATGAATTGGCGCCTGATGTGGTGCATGTGACGCATCTGATCAATCATACAGCGACGCTTCTGGAGGTAACTCAGGCGCGAGGCATACCGACTTATGCGACATTTACTGATTTCTTTGGCTTTTGCCTGAATAATAAATTGGAGAATGCTCATGGTGGGCTGTGCGCTGGCCCTTTGGCTTCTCGCCTCAATTGCGTGGCATGCCATCTAAAAGCTGCAACAGATGCAGGTGGGCCTGGCGGCATACTACGTTATGCAAAATACCCTAAAGTGGCAGAGGCGATGGCCTATGGTTTGGATGTGATACGCCGTTTTCCTGGTGTCTGCAAAGGTCCCACTGATGGGATGGTGGAGGATATCGTACATCGGCCTGATATCTTATCGACGCTTTATAATAATGCGTATCGCGCTGCCGTGGCACCAACCCACTTTTTAGGGGACGCGTACAAAAAAAATGGAATTAGTACGCCGCTGTACTATATTCATTTTGGCGTTGATATTGATCGCGCCGCTAAACCGGTACGCTCACGAGAGCATATTCCTACAATTGGTTTCATTGGTCAGATTGCGCCTCATAAAGGAACGGATTTGTTACTTTCGGCTTTTAATAGATTGTCTAAAGGTGCGGCGCGTTTGCTAGTGTATGGTCCAGCTGATCAGGATCGCCAGTATATGGAATCTCTCGAAAGGCTGGCCGATACATCACTGATTGAATTTCGGGGGACTTTCAAAAAAGAAAGTATGCTAACCGTTATGGCTGATCTCGATTTATTGGTCATTCCTTCGCGGTGGTATGAAAATAGTCCGCTTGTACTACTTAATGCACTTGCTACCCATACCCCCGTACTAGTTTCCGATGTGGCGGGCATGACGGAATTTCTCAACCCGGGCATTAATGGCTATGCATTTGAACGTGGAAATGTCGATAGTCTATATCAGTATTTACACAAACTGGTTTCACACCCAGATGATCTATATGCATTGACAGAAACGACAAATTATGAGCGAACGACAAAAAATATGGCACAGGAAACATTCGAGCTATACTCGATCTGATATTTGAGCTATTGACATTTTTAGTTTTTAAATCTAATAAATTTTTTAAAAATTTATATGCAAGTTAGAAAGAAACTTGATCCGTTAACTTCGTTGCGATTTTTTGCTGCCGCAATGATTGTTTCAGGCCATTCCCATCGCCTTATTGGTTCTATGAATTTGGCAAATATTTTTTCTTTTGCTCAAGGCGTTTCTTTCTTTTTTGTCCTTTCTGGTTTTATTCTGGCCTACAATTACCCATTTTTGCCTGCGAAAAGTGATGTATTGCGTTTTTTTAAAGCGCGTATAGCACGTATTTGGCCTTCACATATTGCTGCAATTGTCTTGTTATTTTTGCTAACAGGTGCATTGAATGTGGGTGGACTTCCTAATATTTCAATGGTGTTATTTACGGCGATTGCTAATTTCTTTTTATTTCAGTCAGCCATACCTATAAAAGATGTTTTCTTGGCTTTTAACGGTGTGGCTTGGAGTATTTCCACTGAGTTTTTCTTTTATTTATTTTTTCCGCTTCTTATTACAAGAATTTCTTGGTTCTTTAAGTTGGTAGGTGTGTTCTTTACTTTATGTCTATTTTTATGGCTGAGTATTGTCTGTAATATTTCAAGCGATGAGTCACTTCCTACAATAACACTTATGGGGTTGCTGTATGTCAACCCATTAGTGCGTCTTTTTGAGTTTTTCTTGGGTGTTGTTTGTTGCCGTGTTTTTTTAACCAAAAGAATTGTGGAACAAATGTATAAATTCCCTACGTATACATTTACATTAATTGAGTTAATGGTTGTTACTTTGGCGCTCTTTTCAATGTGGTTGACGCCAAGATTGACTAGTTTTTGGGGGCTTGAAGGCCAAGGAGGGGCAGTATTTAATTATTATCTTGTTAAAGCAGGTTCTGCCCCAGTATTTGCAATACTGATCTTTATTTTTGCGTTTGGTAGAGGTTTTATATCGAGGATGCTTTCGCTTTCTCCTATGGTATGGCTTGGCGAGGTTAGTTTTGCTCTTTACCTCGTGCATATGCCTATACTTAACTGGTATGAGAATAATATATCGCATTTTGTATTTTTTCCAAAACCTGTTGTGGCTGGATTATATTGGTTACTAAGTATTTATATAGCCTGGCTATTGTATAAGTCAATAGAAAATCCTTGCAGAATTGCGATACTAAAATTTGGCCAAATTGGAAAGCCTGTTTTGATAAAGATTTTTTTTGGAGGACGACAATCCTTATTCCTTTGTTTGCTGATTTCTTCTCTTTTGGCCTTTAAGTATTTACCTGGATTGATTTCTTACGAGGCATGTACAGCAGAATGTGAAAATTTTGTTTCACAATTTTCTCTCATTCCATCGGCAGGTTTTGACCGTTATGCTGATTTACTTGCTATACGTTTAAAACAAGCGCCTAGTCAGGAAGGGAAGTTTCTAGAGATGGTATTTCGTGCAAAGCGAATTACTAAATCTACTCATTTAGCAGTACATATTGTGGCAAAGGACGGGCAGATTGTTTCCCAAATTGACACTCTTTTGGTTAAAAGCCAGGGGCTTTCAGATGGGCAATTGTGGCTTGAGCGTGTTTTGATCCCTAACCGGCTAGTAGATGACCGGTCTGTAGGCATTGGCATAGCGCTTTATGATGATCCAAGGAAACCTTATCGCGTTTCTTATCCACGGACTGATTTTGATGGCCGACGGATATTGATTGATTTTAGCGAACTAAAATTAGCGGGTACCATGTGATTGATAAGTTAGTCTGGTAAGCTGGATATATGAATATGAGTGAGCGTATTTTAAGTACCATTTGTTAAAATATTATGATGGATTATTGAGCCGTCAAAATGGCTTTATTTTGGTTTGATTGGGGTGTGGTAAGGGGTTAGATTAAAGCTCTTCTAATAAAAGGTGCGTGAGTTTGAAGATACTGCTTACAGTACACCAATTTGTTCCGGAATATTTTGCTGGCACTGAAATATTGACGTTGAGCGTCGCCAAGAACCTTTTGCAACGTGGACATGAAGTATCTGTTTATACGGGCTATCCGACGAAGGAAATACTGCCCGATTGGAAGCGCTTCGATGCGTATGAGATTGAAGGAATACAAGTTCGCAGATTCCATCATGGCTTTATGCCGATGGGTGATCAGCATGTATTATCCGAATTGGAGTACGACAATCATTTGTCAGCCAGATATTTTTCCGCACTGATCGACGAGATTGCGCCAAATATCATCCATTTTTTTCATTTCGGCCGCTTGAGTTCTTCCGTGATCGACATTGCTCGGCAAAAACAGATACCAGCGTACTACACGCCGACTGACTTCTGGGCGGTTTGCCCAACTTGCCAATTGCTTCTTGATGATGGGCAGATTTGTCCAGGCCCCAGTCGCCATGCCGGTAATTGCATCAAACACGTGGCGGCGCTAACGCGTTGGAAAAATCGCGCCGGATTGCTGAAGTACCTGCCAACTCTTGCTGCCGATACGATTGCCTGGCTGGCCAAATCGCCCGTACGCGGGCAGTTACCTTTTCGCGGTGATATCGCAGGATTGAGCAGGCGTGCACAATTAAACATCGCGCGTCTCAATGCGTTGTCTGCCATTTTTTCACCAACCAGGCTGATGACTGACGTATTGACTCGAAATGGGGTCGATGCCCGGCTTATCCACCAATCCGCCTATGGCATCGATATGAACGGTTTTGATGCCGCCATGCCGTGCGAGTACAACGGTAAGCGCCCCCTGATCCTCGCTTACATTGGCACTTTGGCGCAGCACAAAGGTTGTCATGTGCTGATCGATGCCTTTCGGCGTTTGAATACTGAGGGTGTGCGACTCAAAATTTATGGCAACTTGAATGACTTCCCTGATTATGTGCATAGGCTGCAACGCATGTCCGAGGGGTATGACGGTATTGAATTTATGGGGACTTTTCCCAACACTGATATTGCGCAAGTGCTGAGTCGCGTCGATGCTTTGGTCGTGCCATCAGTATGGTACGAAAATACGCCGCTCGTCATATATTCTGCGCTGGCAGCCAGGCGGCCGGTGATTACTTCTGATTTTCCGGGAATGTCCGAAGTCGTTGAAAATGGGGTGAATGGCCTGACTTTTACGCCAGGCAATGTTGATGCACTGGCACAGTGTCTCAAACGTCTGCATGATGAGGCGGGGCTTCTCACACGCCTTAGCGCGCATTGTGCGCCGCCTAAATCCATCGAATCGTACGTCAACGAACTCTTGACGCTTTATGCGGAATCTCCTGCGCCTTTACATGATTTGCCAGTCCGTGCATCGTCCTGGGAGTAAAGGGGCGTGAGTGCCACAATCGTTGAGGCATCGTTCTGTTTGATCAATCATAAAAATGGCTACCTACGCAATCGGTGACGTTCAGGGCTGTTTTGGGACGCTGTGCTGTCTGCTGGAGCGCATCGCTTTTGACGCAGCGCGTGATCGGCTCTGGTTTGCGGGAGATCTTGTCAATCGCGGCCCGCGATCGCTGGAAACGCTGCGTTTTGTACGCAATCTGGGCGCGTCCGCTTTGACAGTTCTCGGCAATCATGACCTCTCTTTGCTGATGGCTGCGGAAGGTTTGGGCAAGCGCAGCCGCGGCGATACGTTCGATGACGTACTGACGGCAACAGATCGTACCGAACTGCTCGATTGGCTGCGTCATCAACCTCTCTGCCATGTAGAAGACGGTTTCTGCCTGGTGCATGCCGGGTTGTTGCCGGCATGGGACGTGATGCTGGCGCAGGTGCTGGCCAGAGAAGTCGAGAACGCGCTGACCGGCGCGAACTGGCGCGAATTTCTCGCCCACCTGTGGGGAAGCGAACCGGCGGCATGGGATGCGGATCTGACGGGCTGGGCGCGTCTGCGCGTCATCGTCAATGCCATGACGCGTCTGCGCTTTTGTACGCCGGAAGGGACGATGGATTTTCAGACCAAGGGCGAAACGGCATCTGCGCCGGCCGGGTATTTACCGTGGTTCGCGGTGCCGGGCCGGCGTAGCGCGGATGCGACGCTGATTTTCGGACATTGGTCGGCGCTTGGGTTAAAGGTGTGGCCTCATCTGCTGGCAACGGATTCGGGCTGTGTCTGGGGAGGCATGCTGACGGCGATACGGCTGGAAGACCGGGCCGTGTTTCAGGTGCCGTGCCTGCCGGAAGAAGCCTGCCCGCTATCTGCCTGATGCCGCCTCGGTGCCATCTTCCGCCCGTACCTTCATTGTGTGGTTTTCTTGCGGAGGGCAGGGTCGTCTTTATTGCAGCTTATTTGTGCGTTGGCCCAGCATGGATGCGCGAAGGTCGCACAATGCGTAATGTGCCCGCTCGTCGTTAAAGGCCGAGTTGCCGGGCAATGGCTGCATGTGCGGCATCGGCCAGCGCACGCCGCGACTGGTTGGCCGGAAAGATCAGCGATGCGGGCAGGATCCGCACAGTGAGCGCGCGACAGGCCAGAATTTCCGAAAAACACTGCATGAGCGTAATTTCTCCGGCGTAAGAGGGCGCCGGGCTAAAGTTCCCGTGCGCATCGCGGTAGTTCAGCGCCAGCGGCAGCAACGGCCGACCGGCGTCAATGGCCGGTTGCAGCAGCGCAGCATGAAAGCCGTGCAGCAGTGTTCCGTCCGATGTTGTGCCTTCCGGAAAAACGGCAATGTCTGCTTTGTGATGAAGCCGGGTGGCAATCTCGCGATTGATTTCCCCGGGAGTGAGTGCGGCTGCCGCGGTGCAGAAAAAGGGTGTCGTTGCGCGCCGATAACCAGCCGATGAAGGGCCAGCGTCGTACTTCCGATTTGGCAATGAAATCCGCTGGGCGCAGCGCGTTGATGGCAAAAATATCGAACCAGGAAATATGATTGGCGACGATCAGGCAGCCTGGCGGCATATCGACCAGCGGGGCGTCGATGTGGATGGATAGTAGTTCGAGCGTACGGCGCGACCAACGTTGTTTAATCCGCAGGCGCTTCGCCTCGTTGATCCAGGGGTAGATTGCCGCCGTGACCAGACTACCCCAGACAAAATGCAGTCCAAGGCGCAGGCAACGCCAGCCGAAGACCCCGTACGGCGTGGGCGGTAGCGGCGGTGAGGGGGGGTGGCGAAGGTGTCTGTCGTGTCTGTTGCAGCGGCTTGACCGAGGTCCTGTGATTCTCCGCTCACGGTCGGCATGATGGCCAAAGGCGGCTATGCGTGCGTTACCAGGGCTTCTGGCCGAATGCCTTGGCGTAGCGCGCGGCGATGTCTTCGCGGTCGGATCGGTGATTTTGTCCGCCGCGATGCGCAATCTTGATCGCACCCATGATGGCCGCCAAACGCCCCGTTTTTTCCCAGTCCCAGCCCTGCTCAATGCCATAAAGCAGACCGGCGCGATAGGCGTCGCCGCACCCGGTGGGATCAAGAATCGCGTCGGCCGGGGCACAGGGGATGTCGTAACGCCGTCCGCCCGCGTAGATATGCGAGCCGGCCGGCCCAAGCGTGACGATAAGCGCCCGCACATGTTCCGCCAGCCGTTCGAGCGGCAATCCGGTGCGCTCGCTGGTCAGCCGCGCTTCGTAGTCGTTGAAGCAGGCGTAGTCGCTCTGTTCGAGGAAATGCAGCAGTTCTTCGCCCGAAAACAGCGGCAGTCCCTGGCCCGGATCGAAGACGAAGGGAATGCCGGCGGCGACTAAATCACGTGCATGCTGCAGCATGCCGTCGCGTCCGTCCGGGGCGACGATGGCAAGTGTGGCTTGCGTGGCGTTGGCAACATGGTTCTGGTGCGAAAAACTCATCGCACCGGGGTGAAAAGCGGTGATCTGGTTGTCATCGAGGTCGGTAGTGATGAAGGCCTGCGCCGTGAAACTGCCGGCGATCTGTCGGATGAATGCACACGACAGGTTCAGCGTCTCCAGTCGGCGTAGATAAAGATCGGCGTCGTCGCCGACGGTCGCCATGATCAGCGGGTCGCCGCCCAACAGTTTGAGGTTGTAGGCGATGTTGCCGGCGCAGCCGCCGAATTCCCGGCGCATTTCCGGAACCAGAAAAGAGACGTTGAGGATGTGAATTTGCTCAGGCAGGATGTGGTTCTTAAAACGGTCATTGAAGACCATGATGTTATCGTAGGCGATCGAGCCGCAAATCAGCGTGGACATAAGAGAATGTTGAATGAAATCAGCGTTGTTGGAAGCAGAAGAATCTGCGGAATGAGTTGAGTACCAAAAATGCGGCGGATTATACCGGGCAGTCTGTGCGCGCTGCCGCGGGCGTCATGGATAAAAGACATATAAGCGGTATCCGGCGGCGCTCAGGTTAGTGGTCTCGACCCACAAATGCACGGTGATGTCCGTATTGGCGGTGAAGGCGGGCGCATTTTTCAGCCGTGCTGGCAGGTAATCGGCGGGCGACAGAATGCGCCGGGCGATGGCATTGTCGTCGGTGTTGGTCAGCGTCAGTTCCAGTGATGGGAACGCCTGCGCATAGGCTGCGCGATTGCGCAGCGTCGCGTTGAGCGTGAGCAGATTGGCATGAGCGGGATCGGTTTGCAGATCGGAGGCTTCGATGCTGATCAGTTCGCTGTGGCGCGGCAGGGGAATTTCAGCGCCGAACAGGCGGGAAAACGCCGTCAGCGCTGGCCGCATGGCCGGGGCGCGGATTGCCAGTTCACCGCGGAAATGGAAGGCGAGCTGGCCGAGCAGCGCCAGCAAAAGGACGACAGCGGCCAGCGCATAGGGCCAGCGCGGCGGTTTCTCGGCAGATGTCGTTGGTGATTCGGCCATGACACCGCTGGACCATTTATCGTAGCCGGGCGCTTCGGTGATGTCGCGCGGCATGATGAGTCCTGCGGCCTTGCCGAACGCCTGGGTTTCGGCATCGCTCATCGGCGGTGGCGGCGCATCCTCGGCGGTTGGGAGCGAGGGTTCAGCGCGCAGCCCGCTGGAGACCTGCGTCGGTTCGAGCAGAATGCGTACCGAAGGGTCGTTTACTGGTGAGGGCGTGCGACTCGCCGACGTCGATAGCGGATGGGGAACGGCCTTCTGCCCACCCATCTGACCACTCAGGGCGGCTGAACCGTATTGGGCGGGCGAAACCCTGCGATGGGCCGTGTGGGATTCTGCGGCATGCGTGTCTTTCGCATCTTCGAGCAAGGCGTCGAGTGCGTTGAAAACAGTCCGGCACTGGCCGCAGCGCACCCTACCGGCGCGCGCTTTCAATTGTTCCGGAGTGATGCGAAAAATCGTCTGACAATTGGGACAACAGGTTTTCATGCACAATCCTTGATGCCGCTCAGACAGACCCAGCCCTCGCATTCGGCGGCAACCGTCAGGGGCAGCCAGGGCGCGTAAGCGGCGATCAGTTCATCGGTTTGTTCGGCGAGAATGCCCGAAAGCGCCAGTCTGCCGCCCGGGCGGACGTGGGCGCACAGCGCCGGGGCGAGCGCTTTGAGCGGGTTGGAAAGAATATTGGCGACGACGATGTCGAATTGTCCTTGGAGTGTGTTGGCCGAATCGGCAAAATGTGCGCGAACGCCATTGCGTTCGGCGTTGCTGCGGGCAACGGCAACTGCCTGCGCGTCGATGTCGACGCCCAGCACCTCGGCGGCGCCGAAGCGTGCCGCCGCGATGGCGAGAATGCCTGAACCGCAGCCGTAATCTAGCACGGAAACACCGGGAGAGACGGCGCGCTCCAGCCATTCCAGGCACAACCGGGTCGTCGGGTGCGAGCCGGTGCCGAAGGCCATTCCCGGATCGAGGACGAGTGCGATGGCTTCCGGGTCAGGCGGTTCGTGCCAGGAGGGGACGATCCACAGACGTTCGGAAATGCGGATCGGTTCAAATTGTGCCTGTGTGATCTGCACCCAATTTTGTTCGGCGACGGTTTCGCAGCAGTAAGGCGGCGTGCGCTCAAGCCCGGCCAGCGGCGCGCAGATGGCAAGCAGGATGTCGGGATCGGCTGTCTCATCGAGCAGGACAATAACGCGCGAACGCGCCCAGCCCGGCGTTGTGGGCGAGCCGGGTTCGCCGAACTGCGGCTGTTCGGCGGGCGTGCCGGCATCGGCATCCTCGATACTGGCGGACAGGGCGCCGTGTTCGATGAATGCGTCGGCCAGCCTGTCGGCATGCTGGCAGTCCGTTTCGATACGGAGGGAAATCCAGGGCATGATCTTCGTATTGGGCAAAAAAGTGCAAAGACACGCGCGTGCAAGGCAAGCATTCTGACCGATTCTCGCCGAAAGTGCATTTTTTGGCTACCGAACGGCGGCGCCGGCACTGCGGTGGAGCGCCAAAACGGGGCTTGGGCGATCTCTGCTATAGTCGGTGAAACGGATTTTTTTATCCGAAGCAGCGCGCCGTAAACAGGGCGGTTCGCCTGCCCGGAATACGTGAGGCTAAGCGGGTGCCGTCGGGAAAGCCGGGTGAATCGGCGGGGCTGATAAAGCGTTCGCCCTGATACTTTTGAGGAGTCCATCATGAAGTCCATGCACGCGCCTGAAACGCAGGCGACCCGCTTTCTTCGCCAGCATGGCGTCGCCTTTTCTTCGCACTGCTACGCTTATGAAGAATATGGCGGCACGCGTGTTTCCGCGCGCGAGCTGAATGTCAGCGAGCACGCCGTGATCAAGACGTTGATCATGGAGGACGAAGCCGCCCGACCGCTTATCGTGCTGATGCACGGTGACCGTCAGGTGTCGACCAAAGAGCTGGCGCGTCAGATTGGCTGCAAACGCATCGAACCGTGCAAACCGGAAGTCGCCAACCGCCATAGCGGCTATCTGGTCGGCGGCACCAGTCCCTTTGGCGTGCGTAAAAAAATGCCGGTGTATCTGGAACAGAGCATCCTTGATCTGCCGCTGATTTATATCAACGGCGGCCATCGCGGATTTTTGGTCGGCATTCACCCGCACGATCTGGTCAGCCTGCTGGCGCCGGTGCCGGTCAATGTGGCGCTGCCCGGGCGCTGAATCGGAGCCGGGGAAATTGAGACCGGAAATAGACGGGTTGAAGTGCGTAAAGCAGTGGGTACGGCGGGGGAAAGGCTGACGGACGTCACAGGCGTGTCTGCTTGTTTTCCGTGAGAGTCGCCTGTTTGGCGCTCCGGTCTGCGATTTCCTGTGTCCGGAACACTGAAGTTGCCAAACACTAAAATTTTGACGGCAGGCTCAGCATCAGCGGCAATCGAGCGTACATCATCCGAATATTGGGTGATGGCCGACTATCGGTAGGCGGGGATGCGAGGAGGCAAAGGGGCGGGGAAGCCGGAATACCTGGGGCTTCGCCGCCCGCCTTCCGTTTCCGATGTTTTGTCTGGCGCGTGCGCCGGCTGCTGTTTAGGCGGGCGTGGCGGAAGCGTCCTCTTTTTCCCCGCGCTCGATCAGAATGCCGGCGCGGCGAATGCCGGGCATGACGCCGGGCTTGGCGACAGAAACGCGCACCCAGCGCGCGTGGAAGTCTTTGCGCAGGAGTTCGGCGATGTATTCGGCGAGCGCCTCGAGCAGGCTGAAATGCCGGCTGCTCAGTTCGTGGCGTAGCCGCTCGACGACAGCGGCGTAATCGATCGTGTCGCGCAGATCGTCGCTGCGTCCCGCGTTCTGCGCAGGGAGGCCGATTTGCAGGGAAATTTCAACCGTCTGCGGCACGCTTTGTTCGCGCGGATAAACGCCGATCAGGGTGGCGATGCGAAAATCGTCGATAAAGATGATGTCCATGCGTACCGGGTGTGTTCAGTATTAGGCTCGGTGTAAGATGCGCGAATGTCTTCGGGCAGCAATCCTGTCCGGCATTCTAACTCACGATGATTCATCCTTTTGGGAAGTGCTTTATGTCTTCTTCGCTGCCCATGTATTCATCCCTGCTGTTTCCCGTGGCTATGCTGACGGCGGCCTATCTCATCGGCTCGATCCCCTTTGCCGTGGTCTCCAGCCGCCTGTTTGGCCTGGCCGATCCGCGCAGCTACGGTTCCGGGAACCCCGGCGCGACCAACGTATTGCGCAGCGGCAATAAAATGGCCGCCTTGCTGACCCTGCTCGGCGATGCCGGCAAAGGCTGGCTGGCCGTGTTTCTGGCGCAGATGCTGAGCGCACGCCTGGGGTTGGGGTCGGGCGTGATTGCGCTGGCGGCCGTGGCGGCGTTTCTCGGACACGTTTTTTCAGTCTTTCTCGGCTTTAAGGGCGGCAAAGGCGTCGCCACGGCGGCGGGCGTGCTGCTGGCGCTCGATCCGGCGCTCGGCCTGATTGCCCTCGGTACGTGGCTGGGCGTGGCTTTCGTCTTTCGCTATTCTTCCCTCGCCGCGCTGGTCGCGGCCGTCGTCGCGCCGCTGACCGCATTCATGATCTGGGGCGCTAATCTGCAAGCCGTGGGCGTTGGCGTGATCGCCATGATCCTGATCGGCAAGCACTGGCCGAACCTGCAACGTCTAATGGCGGGAACGGAACCGAAGATCGGCGGCAAGAAAAAAGCGTAAGAAACCGGCGTTAGATTAATGATGACCCATCCGGGCTGACGAGTGGCCCGATATACGGGCTGGGGTATGCGGAATGCATCGAGTGGCACCTCTGTAGCCCGCGTAGATTGGGCGTTTGCGGGCATGCCTATTAATCATTGACGAAGCCGATGTGCGCTGTGCGGCGCATCGCGGAGGCGGCGGGGCGGTCAAGGAGGCGGAGCGGTCAAGGACGGTCAGGCGCGGCGCCGAAAACGGATGGCCAATTAATGGATTGGCGGATAGGGGAATTAGGAATTTGAGAAATTGGGCTCAGCGGCGAGAAGCCGGCGGCGATGCAAGTGTGCGCTGATTCCCTGAAACGGCGGCGCTCAGATCGGCAAGCGGCCAGCGCGGGCGGACGGCAAAACCGCCGGCAGCCTTGATCGACAGGCCGGCACGAAAGCGCAGCGCCCCCGCCAGCGCGATCATGGCGCCATTGTCGGTACAGAACTCCAGTTCCGGGTAATACACCGTAATGGCGCCGCGCGCCGCGCGTGCGTCGAGCTGGCGGCGCAGTTCGCGGTTGGCGCCGACGCCGCCGGCGACGACAAGCCGGTTCAGCCCGGTATTGCGGACAGCGCGCATCGCCTTTTTAACGAGCACCTCGACGATCGCATCCTGAAAACCGCGGGCGATGTCGGCGCGCTGCCCATCGTCAGGCGCGCCGAATTCGCGCACCTTGGTCAGAACGGCCGTCTTCAGGCCACTAAAGCTGAAATTGAGGTCGCCGGAATTGAGCATTGGGCGCGGAAAGTTAATGGCACCGGGATGGCCGTGCTGCGCCAGTTCCGAAAGCGCTGCGCCGCCGGGGTAGGGCAGGCCGAGCAGTTTGGCGGTTTTGTCGAACGCTTCACCGGCAGCGTCGTCAAGCGTTTCGCCGAGCAGCGTGTAGTCGCCGATGCCCGCGACGCGCATGAGCTGCGTGTGGCCGCCGGAAACGAGCAGGGCGATGAAAGGAAAGGCTGGCGGTCGCGGCGAGAGCAGCGGCGAGAGCAGGTGGCCTTCAAGATGATGGATGGGAATGACCGGCACGCCCAAGGCGGTGGCCAGCCCTTCGGCAAAAGCGGCGCCGACGAGCAGGGCGCCCGCCAGTCCCGGCCCCTGCGTATAGGCAATGGCGGCGATTTCGCCCAGTGTCCGTTCGCTTTCACGCAGCACCTGCCGCAGCAGGGGAACCGTGCGCCGGATATGGTCGCGCGAGGCCAGTTCGGGCACGACGCCGCCATAGTCCTGATGCATGCGGATCTGGCTGTGCAGGGCGTGTGCGAGCAGGCGATCATGCGCCGCATCGTAGAGGGCGAGACCGGTTTCATCGCAGGAGGATTCGATTCCAAGAATCAGCATGGCCGGCATTGTATCGGCATTTCGGGCGTGCGGCGCGGGCGCGGGTCGAGAGATTGGCGCGCTTATTGGTGGTCTGGTTTCTGCTGCGGAGCGCGTGGGCGCGGATCGAGAGGGCGTGCGGGCGATGGGTATGTGGCGCGGGCGCTAAGCATGGCGGGAGATTCGGCGGGGTGCTGACGGAACGCTGTATGGGAACTGCTAGAATGACGGCCGCGAGATTTTTATATTTCTTCAAAATTTCTCCAAGCGATCCATCTTGCCGTCGCGGCAAGCTACTGAAAGGACAATTCCGATGAGCGAGTCAATTCACGGTCACGAAGTCATGCATTTGATGATGGAACACGGCGGCAGCTTCACCAAGCAAAGTCTGCGCGAGGCCATCGTCGCGCGTTTTGGCGCGGATGCGCGTTTTCATACGTGCAGCGCGGACGATATGACGGCCGAGCAGCTGATCGATTTTCTCGAAGCCAAAGGCAAATTCGTTGCCGACGGAACAGGCTTTAACACCTGCGCCGACAAAGTGTGCAAGCACTGAGCACCGGTTGGTTCAATTAGATTACCAGGGATGCGAGGGCGTTCATGTCACTCAAATGCGGGATCGTCGGCCTGCCCAATGTGGGTAAGTCCACCCTGTTCAATGCGCTGACCAAAGCGGGCGTCGCGGCGGAGAACTATCCTTTCTGCACCATCGATCCTTCGGTCGGCGTCGTCGAGGTTCCGGACAAGCGCCTTGCCGCGTTGGCCGCCATCGTCAAACCGCAGCGCATCGTGCCGGCTGTGACTGAATTTGTCGATATTGCCGGTCTGGTCGCCGGCGCCTCGAAGGGCGAAGGGCTGGGCAACCAGTTTCTCGCCAACATCCGCGAAACCGATGCCGTGCTGCACGTTGTGCGTTGCTTTGCCGACGACAACGTCGTGCACGTGTCCGGCACGGTTGATCCGCTCCGCGACATCGAAATCATCGACACCGAGCTGGCGCTTGCCGATCTGGCGACCGTGGAAAAGGCGCTGAACCGTTACCGCAAACCGGCGGGCGCTGGCGACAAGGAAGCCAAACTGTTGGTGAGCCTGCTCGAAAAGTGCTTTGCCCAGCTCGACCAGGGCAAGCCGCTGCGCGCGCTCGCTTTGTCAAAAGAAGAAAAGGCGAGTCTTAAGCCTTTCTGCCTGATCACCGCCAAGCCCGTGCTGTATGCCGCCAACGTGGCCGAAGACGGCTTTGCGGACAATCCGCATCTGGAGGCTGTGCGCGCCCGCGCGAAGGCGGAGAACGCCGAGGTCGTCGCCGTGTGTGCCGCCATCGAAGCGGAAATCGCCGATCTGGACGATGAAGAAAAACAACTTTTTCTTGCCGATCTCGGGCTGGAGGAACCGGGGCTGGATCGCCTGATTCATGCCGGTTATCACCTGCTTGGTTTGCAGACGTACTTCACCGCTGGCGTCAAAGAAGTGCGCGCCTGGACGATTCACAAGGGCGACACCGCGCCGCAGGCTGCCGGCGTCATCCATACGGATTTCGAACGCGGATTTATCCGTGCGCAGACCATCGCGTATGAGGATTTCATCGCCTGCGGCGGCGAACACGGCGCCCGGGAAGCCGGCAAGATGCGTGCCGAAGGCAAGGATTACGTCGTCAAAGACGGAGATGTGCTGAATTTTCTGTTTAACGTCTGACGGTCTGGGCTGGGCGACTGTAGGGGGTTGCCGCGGCATTTACAGCGTTTGCATCACGCTTCGGCCTCGTTGCGGTATTTCTGGAACGGGTAGGTCATGCCGCTGCGGCGTTTGTGACGCTGCCTGCACCTTCTCATTTAAACGTGTGTCGATTGCTGCGACCGACCGTATGGATGGCGGCGGATTTGGTCGACTGGCCCGTTGCGGGGCGGGAGCGGTCTAGGGCTGGGTAGGGGTCGGAGACTCGGCGTGGGATAGACGGCGGTTTGGCCTGACGGGGAAGACGGGCTGTCTTCAGGCCAATGGCCCTATCCATCAGATGCGCCCGTGTGAGCCATCCGGACCGCATGGCCGACAAACGGGCGCTGAGGCCCGACGAAATGCTTCGGTACACGGTGTGCGTTCGTCTACCATTCAATCCACATATTGAATATCTGTGTCGACGACCATGACTACTGTTCCCAACATTGCAAACTGCCCCGGCCATTTGCGCTATCGGGGTCGCCCGTCTCAGCCTTCGCGCCGGCTTGCCGGCATGCGTGGCTTTTCGATGATTGAGGTGCTTGTTTCCATCGTGGTGCTTTCATTCGGCTTGCTCGGTGTTGCCGGTCTGCAGGCCGCTGCACTGAAAAGCAACCAGGACGCGCGCCTGCAATCGGTGGCGATCAGCCTGGCACGCGAGATGGCCGAGATGATGCGCGCCAACGTTCAGGTGGCCGGAGATCAAAGTAGCCCCTATTACGGCGACTTCAGGGCGGATGCCAATGGGCTGCTGGCGCCATCGGCCCGTTCGAACTGCCTGGATATCGCTCAGGGCGGTTGTAACACAACGAACGATGTGGCGCGGGCAGAAATGACCGAATGGCTCTCGCGCGTCGGTACAGCGCTGCCCAATGCGCGCGTGAGTATCTGCCGCGATACCGCACCCTACGATGGTAACGGATTGCCGATGTGGGCGTGCACTGCGCCGACCAAAGCCAGCGATAACGTCGCCTATATCAAGATCGGCTGGACACGCGCCAATACCCAAGGGCAGCTGGAAAGCGCCAGTGCGGCGCGTCCCTCTGTCGTACTGTCCATTGCGCCGGGAGGACAATTGTAATGAATCGCCAGTATCTTTCACTGCATCAACAGTGCGGCATGCAGCAGCGGAAGCCGCTGAGCCGCGCCCACTATCACACTCATGGCTGCTTTTCCGGCCCGGCTGCCAGTCGTGGCTTAACCTTGATTGAATTGCTGGTGGCGATGGCCATCGGGCTGTTGATCGTTCTGGTGGCAACTACGGTGATGATTTTCAGCCAGCGCGGCGCGGTCGTGGTGGACGCTGCGGCACAACTGCGCGACGACGCGCGCTTTGCTACCGAGTTGATCCAGCGTCTGGCCGTACAGACCGGTTTTGAGGATCTGGACACCGCCACTATACCGAACAAGGGTTCCCCGGCGCACTATAGTCTTGTCAACAAAAGCGTCAATATCAACACCCTGCAGCCCAACATCTTTGGTTTCAATAATGCGTTGCCCAGCCCGAAAGATCCGCTGAACAAAGCCACAACACGATCCGGGTTAGACAAAGGTAATGGCAGCGACGTACTGATCCTGCAATACCAAACGGTCAAGGCTGATCTGGATAAGGGCGCCGGTACGACCTCCGACGGTAGTATCATCAACTGCAACGGTCTCGCCCCCGACAAATCATCCATCAGACGTGATGACCGTATCGCCAGCGTCCTGTATGTGGACGAAAGCCAGGGGGACTTGGCGTTGATGTGCATAACGCAAGGTAGTAGTGGATGGTCTAATCCGGAGCCTATTCTCAAAGGGGTTGAAAACTTCCAGGTGCTTTACGGTGTAGATAACGTTGAGCCGGGCAAGGCGATCTCGCCCTTACCGTCGAAGGTGGCGGCCGGTTCCGCAACCGAAGCCAGCCCCAAACCGGCCGATAGCGTGCCCGACCGCTATCTGCGTGCTGATCAGTTAACCGTGAGCGGCAATACGGCTGCCACTTATGCTAACTGGCGGCGGGTACGCAGCCTGCGCATCGGCATGGTGCTGCGTGGGCCGGCACGTTCGGCGCATGAAAATCTCGGTGGCACCTTCTATCCCTTGGGTAACAAGGAGTATCCATACGACAGCCGTAACGACCCGGGGAGCGAGATGGAGATTTCTAGCCAGTCTGGTGCCGATCTTACCTCACGCCTGCGTCAGACCGTAACTTTCACCGTACAACTGCGTAATTGCCAGAACCAGGGCTACCAGCCGGCCAATTCGGAGCAGCCGTGCGATGTCGTCCTGCCCGAATGATTTTTTCCGTCGCCGCGTCCTGGACGCCATGCATCGGAATTTCATGCAAGGAAATGCACTCATGACCCCTATAACCAATAGCACTTATAGTAATAGGTACGCTCATATACATCTTCATGCCCGCCAAAGTGGTGTGTCATTGATCGTTGTTCTGTTGCTGCTCGTCATTGTTTCCATGCTGGGCATTGCCAGTATGCAGATTGCGATGATGGGTGAACGCGGTGCGCGTAACGACCGTGATATGCAGATTGCTTGGCAATCAGCGGAAGCGGCGTTGGTCGACGCCGAAATCGAATTGCGGGGACCGAACCACGATCCTAAAAGCCGCACAAATAAAATTCGCAGCAATCCTCAAATTCCCCTGTCCGGTTGTGATGCTTCCGCAGAATGGCGCGGTTTCTGTTCTCCGAAAACCGATGGGAAAGATAAACCGACGTGGCTGCTGGTGGATTTCACCAAAACCGGTAGAGATGCACAGTCGGTTGCGTTAGGGACATATACAGGCCGTTCTTACAAGAATGCCGGTGCTGATTTGGGTACAGGCATTCAGCCAGCCCTGGCGCCGCGTTACATCATGGAAGACGTTTCCGTCACTGACTCCGCCAATGCGGGAGGTGGCATGGTGACGGCCAGCTATAAATCCGCCCCTAAGACGGGTGAAGAAGCGGCAGGGCGCATATACCGCGTCACGGCGATTGGCTTTGGGCCGCGCAGCGATGTACAGGTCGTAATGCAGGCCCTGATCAGAAACTAATTTGGAACATTAGACTGAAAACCTATTCCGGGAGAGTGATCATGCTCAACACTTCAAACCACCCGACGCGTAATCCGGGCGTTCAAACCGCCTTCAAAAAGCGCATCAATCGTGCCGTGCTGTGGATCGGCGCACCGCTGGTAGTCGGCGGTGCCGTATTTTCACTGGTCGCCACGGGGCAAGCCACACCGCCCAATATTCCACCGATTAATATTGCGACCGAACCGCTGCATGCCGCCACGCAGGGCGACAAACCACTGCTGGCGCTAGCGCTGTCGGTGGAATTCCCGACGGTAGGCGCGCAGTATAACTTTGAGGCAAATGGAACGACTGACGATTCTTACAAATCTTCGAAAGAATATATCGGCTACTACAACGCCGAGATGTGCTACGTCTACCAGGATGCGCCGGGTGAAACGCCCAAGGCGGGTAAAAGCAAGACGGATTACAAACGCTTTGTGATCAGCGGAAAGGCGACCGGGCGCCGCTGCACTAATGCCTTTAGCGGTAATTTCCTGAACTGGGCCAGCAATTCGGCGATTGATATGTTGCGCCTGGCGCTTTCTGGTGGCGACCGCATCGTCGACGAGCCGAAATTGACTATTCTGCAGCGCGCGGTGCTGCCCAATGGCAATCCCACCTGTATGTGGAATTCCACAAACTTTCCCGCCAAAAAACTGACAACAGGGGAAGCGCCAGGAGCCGTTCCTGGCGCCATGATTAATGCCGCAAATGGCAAACCCATCTGGGTGGCCAATACGCTCAACCGTATTTACTTTCGTGCAGGTGATAACGCGCACGGGACATGCACAGACACATCGGGTTATACGCTGATGGCCGATACTTCGTTTGCCAAAGGCTCGACAGTCGGGCGCACAGGTCAAGATCTGCCTGCCGATGCGAAGTTCTGTGCGAATGAGTGGGCAAAATGTAATGCCAGCACTAGCGTACAGGAGGTTTGGTACGGCGATGCAGGCGCTAAGCGTTGGAACGTAACGCCGGTTAGAGGTGAGTTTACCTGCGATAACAACACGTTTGGGGATCCTGCTAACAATATAGTAAAGAAATGCTATGTGCGCCCATATACCGGCGATTGGATGCCGCCCAAGTCGGCTAATAGTCTGAACTCCGACGGCTTCTTTTATTCTCGGGTGGAGGTTTGCAGTGAGGATTCTGGGGGGGGGCTGCTTGACAAGCGCGATTTCAACTTTTGCAAAAAATACCCCAGCGGACATTTCAAACCTACCGGCGTCATCCAGAAATACAGCAATAAATTGCGCCTGGCAGTCTTTGGTTATGCGCTCGACCAAAGGTTGAGCTGGAACAATAGTACTGGTAAAGAAGGTCGTTTTGGCGGTGTGCTGCGGGTGCCGGCAAAATATGTGGGTCTCAACACGTATGACAAAAACGGCAGGGAGAATACGCCGGCCGGTGGCAACCCGCGCGCTGAATGGGATGCACGGACAGGCGTATTTTTTGATAACCCGGAAGGTGTACAGTCCTCGGCCGAAACCGGCATACTGACCACCAGCGGTGTCATCAATTACCTGAACCGGTTTGGGCGTACCAATCCGACGGAAATGGGTATCTACAAGAAATATGACCCGGCCAGCGAGCTGTATTACCAAACTCTGCGTTACCTGCAGGGGTTGGGGCCGTCGCCAGCTGCAGTAGAAGGCCTGACGTCCGCCATGTACGACGGTTTCCCGATCTACACTAACTGGGCGGGGCTGGATCCCTATGGCGATGGTCGCAGCAAGGAAGAAGATTACTCCTGCCTCAAGAGCAATATTGCCCTGATCGGCGACGTCAATACGCACGATTCCAGGTATTACACAAAGAGCCGTATGCCCACGGCCAATCCGGCAGGAAATATTCCTGATATGGCCTATTGGCTGAGCGTAGTCCAACATTTTGAACGTGCGCAGACTATGAACTATGTGGATGGCAGCGGTAACACGCGCACTACCCGGAACCCCAATGGCGCTACGTCTGGTTTTGTGGGGACGCTCGATATGAATATGTCGAAAAATGGTAGTCAGGCGCGTGGTCAGAACAGCGAAATTATCGGCCTGGCCTACTGGGCGCATACGCACGACATTCGCGGAAAGGGCTGGACGACCGAGCCGGATAAGCAGCGCCCCGGCCTGCGGGTGAGATCATTCTTTTTTGATGTGAACGAATTCAACCTCGAATCCGATCCTGCAAAACGTCGCAGCAACAACCAGTATTACCTGGCGGCTAAATACGGCGGTTTCTTTACCCAGCTGGGGCAAGGAAGCGATATTTATAATGTCGAGGGCAACCCCTTCTATGACCAGAATGGTACGGCTAACAACGACGTGTGGCAAGATCAGGGCAAGAAGGAGGGCGTCTATGTTCGGCCAAATGAGCCAGAGACGTACTTCATTCAAAGTAATGCGCGCGGAGTGCTGGAAGCATTTGAAAAAATCTTCAGCAACGTTGTGACGGCCGAGCGCAGTATCGCCGGTGCGGCTGCGTCGGGCAGCAGTCTGACGAACGAGGGTTTGTACAGCTATCAGGCCTTGTACGATACGGAACATTGGACGGGTGATCTGAAGGCGTACCATATTACCTCGTCCGACATGAACCCCAGCACGGCGACATGGTCTGCCGAAGAGCGACTGGCGGCAAGAATTGCGACGCCTAACGGTTTGGCGGGACGCAAGATTGTCATCGGCCGGCGCGGTGCCAATCCCAACACGGCGGGCACCTGGTTTACCCATGAGGGGATTGCCGCGGAGGGAGAACTGATCGTCGATCTGAGCCGTGCTTCACCGATATCAGCCAGCGATGGTCAATGGAAAGAACGTTTGAATTACCTGCGTGGCGACAAGAGCAAGGAAGGCTCGCCGTTCCGCGTGCGTAAAGGTGCGCTGGCCGATATCGTGAACTCCGGTGCACGGTATGTGGGCGCCCCGGGAACTTCGGGCTATATGCGGGAAGGCCGCGCCGATTTCGCCAAGGAGCATGCTGAACGCGGAGCTACGGTCTACATTGGCGCCAACGACGGTATGCTGCATGCGTTTGACGCGGAAACGGGTGATGAGCGCTTTGCCTATATCCCCAGCTGGATGGGGCCAAAGCTGAGTGCGCTGACTGACCCCGGCTACAATAGTGAACATCAGGCTTATGTGGATGCCACGCCGGTCATCGGTGACGCCAAAACAGGCAGCGGAACCGGTGCCAGCGACTGGAAGACCGTGCTGGTCGGTGGGACGGGCGGCGGCGGACGCGGCGTATTCGCCTTGGACGTGACCGATCCGACAAACTTCGACCCGTCGAAAGTGATGTGGGAGTTCACACACCTGAACGATGCGGACATGGGCTTTGTGATCGGCAAGCCGCGCATTGTGCGCCTGCGCGTCAGCGGCAGCGTAGAGAAGGGTGATGCGGTTTACCGCTGGTTCGCCATGGTGCCCTCTGGCGTAAATAACTACGTTGAGGATAAGGTGTACAAAAACCTCGCCGATTACGAAAATAACAATGCCGATCCACGTACCTATGACCGCATTTTCAGCAGCACCGGCAGGCCGGCCATTTTCCTGTTGGCGCTTGATAAGCCAGCCCGTGAGGCATGGGTTGAGGGAAATAATTACTACAAGATTTCCCTGCCTTTCGATACCGCGCTGTCGACCACCAAGGGTACGGGCATCATCAATCTGGAAGCGATGACTGACCGGAAAGGAATGGGCATCACGGAATACGTGTTTGCCGGTGACCTGCACGGTAATCTGTGGGCGCTGGATTTCACCAAGTATGGCGCAGAAAAATGGACGGCAGGTAACTTGTCGAAGTTTACCACTGGGAGTAGTGGTGCGTATCCGATGTACATTGCCAAGGACGCCTCGGGCAATATCCAGCCGATTACGGCAGCGCCCACCATCCTGCGTGTCAGCGGTGCCGACGGGGAGCATGTCGTTGGTTTCGGTACGGGCAAATATATCGAGCCGTCCGATGCCACGTCTGCACGCCAGAACACCTACTATGCGCTGTATGACCACGGTAAAGGCGGCGATCGCCCCGGTACCGTCGGCATTGACGGGCGCAACTACTTGCAAAAAGTGGTTTCTGATGAGGAGGGCAAACTCAAGCCGGAAAGTCCTTTCGTTTGGGCGCGACCTAAATCGGCGAACAGTAAGGAGCGTGCGGGCTGGTATTATGATCTGCCGAAACAGGGCGAGCGTGTCGTCTATGATTCTACCTATATCCCGCTGACTACTAAGGTGCAGTTCAGCAGTCTGCTGCCCAATGCGGCGGGTGCTTCCGGCGTTTGCGGCACCAAGGGCGGGAACGGAAATCTCTACACCATGGATCTGTTTGGTGGCATTGGTCAGCGCCGCCTCGTCACCGTGGGTATACCGGGACAGCCTATCGTGCTGTTCAATAAGGAAACCACCAAGAGAGGCAAGGCTGACAGTACTGGGCGTGGCCTGGATAAGCGTGGTGTTGTTACCTTGCAGCCAGGTTCCGAAAAATTAAGTGCCGAGGAGACATCTGATGACGATGATCTTCTCGCCGCCAGACGGTTAAGCTGGCGTCAGATCAATAACTATCGGGAGCTGAGAAACAATGAAAATTAGTGAAACCATGAGGGCGTATATATCCAGGCTGCCGGCCAGACGTAGGGTCAGTGCAGGCTTTACTCTGCTGGAGTTAATGGTCGTCATGCTAATTATCGCTATTCTGGCGGCGATCGCTTATCCCTCCTACCAGGAGTCGGTACGCAAGGGCCGGCGCGCCGAAGCGCGCGCGGCGCTCGCCGAGCTGATACAGCAGCAGGAACGCTATATGACGCAGAACAATACCTATCTGGCGTTTTCTGGGGGCGCTACGGGAGTGCCGTTCAAAACCTTTGTCGGCAACAGCTTGGGCGAGGCGACTTACACACTGAGTGTAGAAGCCTGCACAGGGCGTACCATCCGGGAGTGTGTACTGGCAACCGCCACCCCCACGTCAAGATTCAAGGATCCGCGTGTGGGCAGCCTGAGCCTGACCAGTACCGGCGTCAAGACGTGTACAGATTCTGGTGGCGCTGACATAGCCAGTGGCAGCGCGGATTTTAAGGTGTGCTGGCCATGAAAACACAACACCTTTTTACAGCTTCGCACGTGCATCTGTGTGCGGCGCGCGGGTTCACGCTGATCGAACTGATGGTGACCATTTTGATCGCCGCCATACTGATGACGATTGCAGCACCTAGTTTCAGGGAATATCAACGTAACAGCGAATTGACTTCCCTTACCAACACGCTTCTGGCTGCTGTCAATTCCGCTCGTGGCGAAGCCATGAAGTACAGTGCCTATGCGATGGTAGTACCCAGCGAGGGCACCGACTGGAATACGGGCTGGCGGGTATTCGTGGATAAGAATATGAATAAAACCTACGACGTGAATCAGGACGTGCTGTTACTGGAACAGGCAGCGCCGCCTGTCTATATCAGCATTGCTGGTACCGGCTCGGCAACCGGCAGCTCGCCCAGTATCATATTCAACGCCTCGGGCTATGCTGGCGTGGGGAGTACCTTTTCCAACGTAACTATCAATATTCAGCGCAACGATGTAACAGGCCCCCGCTACACGCGCCGTCTGAAAATCTCAAAATCGGGCCGTGCGCGCGTCTGTCGGCCTGTAGATGATTCAGACACTAACTGCTCTGCTGGTAGTGACTAAGCAATACTGATCGAACGACTAAGTGGACGAGCGCCGTGTTACACGGCGCTCGTTGCTTTTGTGAGTCTATGGTTTAGCTGCTGGACGGACTGTCGAGGAGAAAAGAGCAAAATGCTAATCAAGGATGCTGACTAAGCCATCTTGATATTACGTACGGGGTGTTGATTATTTGCTTGCTGCTGATTATTTCCTAGGCCGTTTTAGTACGGGTTTTGGCTTTCAGGTGTATTTCTTGATCTATTGCAGTAGACCAGACTGCGCCGTGCGGCGGCACTGTATGAAATTTCTTCAAATGGGCGACGTGGAAAATTAAATACTTCCGGTATATAAGGCATTTCGTTGGAACTGCAATCATTTTCTATCCCGTCAAGGACTTGAGAGCGGAGTGAATTTTGTCCACCCTATCAGCGGTCATTTTTTGAAAGAATTACTTATTTAGCCATTCCGGTGGCTTGGCAATGCCAGCAGTTCGTGTATTTTTAACCATTTCTGCACGATGAGATCGTCCCGATTCTTTACAAAGCCGCCTTTCTCCCTTTGTTGAATGTTTGAAAATGTCCGCAGCGATATTGGCTGCCCTGATGATGTCTGAAACCTCTTTATGCTGTCCCCGAGTTTATTGCGGCCGTTTTGCGCCGTCGCCGACCGGATTGCTGCACTTTGGGTCACTGGTGGCGGCCGTAGGAAGTTATCTCGATGCGTGCGTGCATGGCGGCCGGTGGTTGGTGCGTATCGAGGATGTCGATACACCGCGCGCTGTACCCGGCGCGGGGGATGCAATTTTGCGCACCCTGGAAGGGTTTGGTTTCGTGTGGGACGGCGAGGTGTGGCGGCAAAGCCGCCGCAGCGAGGCCTATCGTGATGCGCTCGCCCGTTTGCAGGCAGCAGGTCATGTTTACCCTTGTGGCTGTTCGCGTAGTGAGATCGCCGCTGTTGCCGGCCGGAAGTCTATCGATGGCGGTTTACTCTATCCGGGCACATGCCGCGCCGGTCTGGCCGCTAGGCGGACGGCGCGTGCATGGCGCTTGCGCGTTCCCGATCGGGAATGGAGGTTCAGCGATCGGGTTCAGGGCGAAGTTCGGCAAAATCTGGCACGGGATACGGGCGATTTCGTCGTGTTGCGTGCGGACGGGTTGTTCGCTTATCAGTTGGCCGTGGTCGTCGATGACGCCGCACAGGGCGTCAATGCCGTCGTGCGCGGCGCAGATCTGATTGATTCGGTGGTGCGCCAAATTTGGCTGCAGCAGTGCCTGGGCTTGCCTGCGCCGTCTTATGCGCATTTGCCAGTTGCCGTCAATGCGGCGGGAGAGAAGCTCTCGAAACAGACGCGTGCACCGGAAGTGGATGTTGCGCAGGGCAGCCGCTTGTTGTGTGAGGTATGCGCCTTTCTTGGGCATCCGCCGCCGATCAATCTGTACGGCGCGCCGTTGGCGGATTTCTGGCGTTGGGCGATTTCAGCCTGGTCGATCAATCGGGTGCCGAAGAGGTTAAAGATGCCTCATCATTCCTGCGTTGGTCGGGATGGCCTAAAATAGCGCACATTACTGGCGCGTTTTTAAAGGGACGCGCCATCATTGTTTTACGTTTTTGTTTTCGCCGCCGTGTTTGTGTCGAGGCGATCGAAGTATCCGGTCATTGTTTATTTTTGTCGCCATCGTAGTTGCAGGTGGCTGTTGAGGAGATTTTGATCATGGCAGGTCCGCAAGATGTCATTAAGATGATCGAAGAGAATGACGCCAAATTTGTCGATTTGCGTTTTACCGATACCATCGGCAAGGGGCAGCATGTGACCGTGCCTGTATCGCATTTCGATGAGGATAAATTTGAAAGCGGCCATGCGTTCGATGGTTCTTCGTTCGCCGGCTGGAAGGGCGTTCAGGCGTCCGACATGCTGCTCATGCCGGACGCTGACACTGCGTATCTCGATCCTTTCTACGACGCGACGACCGTGGTGCTGACCTGCGATGTCGTCGATCCGGCCGATGGCCGTGGCTATGACCGAGACCCGCGTTCGATCGGCAAGCGCGCCGAGGCGTATCTGAAATCCTCCGGCATCGGCGATATTGCCTACTTTGGCCCGGAACCGGAGTTCTTCGTTTTCGACGGTGTTGAATGGTCGGCCGACATGTCGGGATGTAGCCTGAAAATCCATTCATCCGAAGCCGCCTGGAATCCGGGGGAGCGCAATGGCGGCGATGGCTTTTCCGGCCATCGTCCGGGTATCAAGGGCGGATATTTTCCGGTACCGCCGGTTGACAGCCTGCATGACATCCGCTCGGCAATGGTGCTGACGCTCGAATCCTTAGGTATCCCTGTTGAAGTGCACCACCACGAAGTCGCCAATGCCGGGCAATGCGAGATCGGCAGCGTTTTCAGCACGCTGGTACGTCGTGCCGACTGGACGCAAACGCTCAAGTACGTTGTTCATAATACGGCGCATCAGTACGGCAAAACGGCAACGTTTATGCCTAAGCCCATCGTCGGCGACAACGGTTCGGGCATGCATGTGCATCAGTCGATCTGGAAGGATGGCAAAAACCTGTTTGCGGGTAACGGCTACGCGGGGCTATCGGAAGCCGCGCTGTTCTATATCGGCGGCATTATCAAGCACGCCAGGGCGCTGAATGCGATTACCAATCCTGGCACCAATTCGTACAAACGTCTCGTGCCGCACTTTGAGGCGCCCGTCAAGCTGGCTTATTCGGCGAAGAACCGCTCGGCCTCCATCCGTGTGCCTTATGCCGTGTCGGATAAGGCACGTCGTGTCGAAGCCCGTTTTCCGGATCCGATCGCCAATCCGTATTTGTGCTTTGCGGCGTTGCTGATGGCAGGGCTGGATGGCATTCAGAACAAGATTCATCCGGGCGACCCGGCGGATAAGAATCTCTACGACCTGCCGCCAGAAGAAGAAAAGCGCATTCCGACCGTGTGCGCCAGCCTGGAGGAAGCATTGGGTCATCTCGATCAGGATCGCACATTCCTGACCAGAGGCGGTGTTTTTTCCAACGACTGGATCGACGCTTATCTTGCACTGAAAATGGATGAAGTGAACAAGGTGCGGATGACGACGCATCCGGTGGAGTTTGACCTGTATTACAGTTGCTGAACGCTTGCTTCTTTGGGACGGTTGCGCAAAGAAAAACTGGGGGAGGCCCGGATACCGGTAAAGGGTTGGGGTGGCGGCCGAAATTATCAAGGCCGTTGTGCACGCACGGTGTGATGTGTGTCTATTCCTGAATAGGGATAGGGTGGGGATGTCCTGAGCAAAATCGGATAAGCGCGGACGATGTTTCTTTCTTCTGCGGGCAGTGTGCTGCCGGTTTTACGTGCCGTGTGAGAACGGGGTGTAGAAGGTTCCAGTGGTGTTGCCTGTGCCTCGCTCCAGGACGGGATGGATATTATCGGTGCGGAGTGGACAGTGTTTGGACAATCCCCCTTGTTTTTCATTGTATTTCCGGAAATCATCCAATACACTGTCAGCTATGGGTAAGAGCGTGCATTGTGCGCGCTGGCTGTATGATGGAGTAACAATGCAAACTAGAATTTTGTTGATTGCGGGTAGCTTGCTGTGGCTGGCGGCTTCCCCGGTATATGCCGATATTTATAAGTGTATTGGCGAGGGGGGACGTATCACGTATTCCAACGTGACCAAGCGTGGTTGTACGCGGCTCCACCTGGATCCGCTGCCGACGGTTTCTTCGACGCCTTCCTCATCGCCAAAAACAACGGCGAGTACCTCGACGCCTTCATCCTTCCCCAGAGTCGAGAATGATGCGCAAAAGGCGCGGGATAATGACCGACGGCGTATTCTCGAAGGCGAACTGGCCGCCGAGCAGCAAAGTCTTGATGAAGCCAAACAGGCATTGGCCGCCCAGGAAGCGATTCGTAACGGCAATGAGCGCAACTATCAGAAAGTGCTGGATCGTATCCAGCCGTTCAAGGATAAGGTTTCGCTACACGAGCGTAATATAGAATCGATCGAATCTGAGCTTAAGCGCGTGCGCTAGGGGCGTCGTACCAGTTTTGCGGTGTGCGAATCCGCCGGGCCGTTACCGACGCAGAATACGATGCTGGTGTCCGTAAAACATCACGCCGGGCGGGATGATGATCCAGCCACAGCACCAGCGTTCTGCGAATTTTCTACGCGTGCTTAGCGGGCGGCCGATGGTGGCTGCATCGTCTATCAGGTGGCATTGAATGCACCGGTCGATCTGATCGGCATCATCACTTTTTCGTTCTGATTGCGCCTGTTGCCTTTGTTGCGCCCGTCGTTTTATTGCTCCCGTTTATTGTCCATGTCATCCTCCAAATCCATCGCTGCTACTGCTTTGACGGTTTCATCTGTTGCCCAGACACAGGCCCCTTCCGTTCTGATTGACAATGCACGCCTGAATGCCTGCCTGGGCGAGGCGCGCCACCGTTTTTCCATCACTGCCCTGGCCGAATGTCCGTCGACCAGCACCCTTCTGCTTGCCTGTAGCGCCCAAGGGGCGCCGTCTGGCAGCGTCATCGTATGCGACCGGCAGACGGCGGGGCGCGGCAGCCGTGGCCGCCGCTGGTCGGCTTCACCACAGGCCAGTCTGACGTTTTCGCTACTCTGGCATTTCACGTGCGAGCAGGCGCAGCTTTCCGGTCTCTCGCTGGGCGTCGGGCTGGCTGTCGTGCGCGCACTGGATGATTGCGGTGTGCGAGGCGCGATGCTCAAGTGGCCGAATGACGTGCTTTACCATGATGCCAAGCTGGCCGGCATCCTGATCGAACTGTGTGGTGATCCGGCGCAGGCTCAGGCAGTGATCGGCATCGGACTGAACCTGCTGCCGCCGGATGCCGATAAAACGGGAAAACCGGATAGCGGCGCAGAAGCATTCATGATGCCGGCGACTTCGGTCGATGCCATGGTCTCGCCTGTGCCCGAGCGCAACCTTCTTCTGGCGGCGATACTCAAAGCGCTGGCGGCGATGCTCGACCGCTTTGCCCAAACGGGATTTGCCGGGCTGCGCGACGAATGGCTGGCGCGCCATGCTTGGCAGACACGTCCGGTGCGCGTGTTGCGTGATGGCCGTGTTGTGGCGGAAGGGCTATGTTGCGGCGTTGACGTTGATGGCACGCTGCTCGTGCAGACGCCGGCAGGCGTTATCCGCTGCTTGTCCGGCGATGTTAGCCTGCGGGCAGCGTCATGATCGTTGCGATCGACGTTGGTAACAGCCGACTCAAATGGGGGGTGCATGATGGTCGCGGATGGCGTGTGCGCGGTACGCTGCCGACGGCAGAAGCGGCCGCGCTCGCCGATGTGGCGACAGGCTGGCCGGTTCAGGCTCGGGCCGTTGCCTGCAATGTCGCCGGCCAAACGGCGGAGGATGCCGTCACAGCGGCCCTGCAAGGCCGATATGCCGTGTGCTGGCTGCGTGCGAGCAAGGCTGCGTGTGGCGTTCGCAATGCCTATGAGCGACCGGAAACGCTGGGTGCTGACCGCTGGGCCGCATTGATCGGCGCGCGTAGCCGCAACCAGAGCGACTGTCTCGTTGTCTGCGCCGGCACGGCGACGACCATCGATCATCTCGATGCCGAAGGGGTCTTTCGTGGGGGGCTGATCCTGCCTGGCCTGCACCTGATGCGCGCTTCGCTGGCGCGCAATACCGCAAATCTGCCGCTGGCTGAAGGCCGCTTTTGCGCCGAGCCGCGTTCAACTGCCGACGCAATTACCAGCGGCTGCCTGTTTGCCCAGTGTGCGGCCATCACCAGCCGTTTTATTTCTCTGCCGGCGGGGGCTGGCTGTTTGCTGACCGGCGGCGCGGCGGCGGTGATTGCGCCGTACTTGAATATTCCACATGTACTGGAGGAAAATCTCATCCTCGACGGGCTAGCGCATTTTGCCAATGCGCAAATAGCCTGACGCAGCCGTTTCACCCATCTCTCAGATGTTTATCAGATACGGAGGACCTCGATGCTGCCCAAATTGGTATCGACGCTGCCATCTTTCATCGCCTATTTTGCGGTTGCCGTTGCACTATTGGCCGCGTTTCTGCTGATCTATGTCAATGTGACGCCGTACAACGAACTGGTGCTGATCGAGCAGGGGAACACCGCGGCGGCGATCAGCCTTTCTGGGGCGTTGATCGGCTTCGCCATGCCGATCGCTAATGTCATTGCCCACAGCGATTCGCTGGCCGATCTCGCCGCCTGGGGCGCAATTGCCGGTCTCATTCAGCTGCTCACCTATCTGGTTGTACGTTTGACGCTGCCGCGCCTAGCCGTGGATATTCCTTCCGGCAAGATTTCCGAAGCGACATTGCTGGCCGCACTATCGGTCGTCATCGGCTTGATCAATGCGGCCTGTATGACCTACTGATTTCTCACTGATTTTTCTGTATCGGGAGACTCTCATGGACGGTTTTGATTTTAAACGGGGCCTGATGGGCTTTGCCAAGAAGCAGTTTATCGACGTTATTCACTGGACCGAGGAAAACGACGGCATCCTAGCCTATCGCTACCCGATGCAGGATTTTGAAATCCAGAACGGGGCGAAGCTGACTGTGCGCGACTCGCAGATCGCCGTTTTCGTCGACAAAGGGCAGCTTGCCGATGTGTTCGGACCTGGTTTGTATACCTTGAAAACGGATACTTTGCCGCTGCTGACCAACCTCAAGAATTGGGACAAGCTGTTCGAATCGCCCTTCAAGTCGGACGTTTATTTTTTCTCGACGCGCTTGCAGCTTGACCGCAAATGGGGGACGCCAAATCCGGTGACGATTCGCGACAAGGATTTTGGCATGGTGCGCATGCGTGCATTCGGCATCTACTCGTACCGGCTTGCCGACCCGAAGAAGTTCTACAAGGAAGTCATGGGGACGCGGGAAAGCTATACCGCCGACGACCTCGATGGCCAGCTACGCAATCTCGTCATTGCGGGTATCAGCGGCCTGTTCGGCGAATCCGGGGTGCCTTTCATCGATATGGCGGCGAACCAGACGGCGCTGGCCGAAAAGCTCCAGGAAAGGCTGGTGCCTGCCTTCGAGCGCTACGGGCTGTTGCTTGACTCATTTGTCGTTCAGAATGTGTCTCTGCCTGAGGAATTGCAGCAGCTGCTCGATAAGCGCATTGGCATCAACATGATCGGCGGCATGCAGGCCTATACGCAGATGCAGGCCGCGGATGCAATTCCGCTGGCGGCGCAGAACGAAGGCGGACTGGCCGGCCTGGGCGCGGGACTTGGCGTGGGGCTGGGAACCGGGCAGCTGGTCGGTCAGGCAATGGCGCAGGCCCTGCAAACCGGTGGAACTGCGCCAGCGGCTACGCCGGCAGCGCCGGCGTCCCCGGCCACTCCAGCGAATGCCGCTGCGGCGGGGGGCGCAGCGGCGGCGATTTCGGCCGACGAAGTGGCTGCGACGCTGGAAAAACTGCACGGACTGATGACCAAAGGCATCCTGACGCAGGATGAGTTCAACGCCAAAAAAGCGGAGCTGCTGGGTCGGCTTGCCTGATCCGGAACCATCGATTTACGCGCTCCCGCCGATTCAGGATTCCCCGTGAAAACCGCCCATTGCCCATCCTGCGGCGCGCCCGTCGTATTTAAATCGGCGGCGTCGGTCTATGCCGTCTGCGAGTTCTGCCGCAGCACCTTGCTGCGCGATGGCGAATCGCTCGAGAACCTCGGCCGCATGGCCGATCTGATGGACGATCCCTCACTGATCCGGATCGGTACTGAGGGGAAATACCAGGGCGTGCACTTTGGCGTCATCGGGCGCATCCAGCTTAGCTATGACGCGGGTTTGTGGAACGAATGGCACATCCTGTTCGACGACGGCCGTACCGCATGGCTATCGGAAGCTGGCGGCGAGTACGTGCTCAGTAGGCAGCTATCGTCCGAGGGGGAACTGCCGTCCTTCAAGTCGCTCAGCCCGGAAGCGCATGTAGCAATCGATGGCCAGCGCTTTACGGTCACCAATCTGACCACGGCGCGCTGCATTGCCGGGCAAGGCGAGCTGCCCTTCAAGGTTGCCAGCGGCTACGACGTCAATACCGCCGACCTGCGCGATGGCCAGAAGTTCGCCACCATCGACTACAGCGAATCGCCGCCATTGTTGTTCCTCGGTGAACCGGTGAAATTCGACGCGCTGGCGCTGAGCAATCTGAACGAATCGCCTGCCGAATCGTTTTCTACGGCCGACGCGGGTCGGCGCCTTAAGGTCGAAGCGTTCAGCTGCCCGAACTGCGCGGCGCCACTGACCATTCATTCGATAGCGATCAAAAGTATCGGCTGCCCTGGATGCGGAACTTTGCTTGGCGTCGAGAACGACAAGGTGCAGCAGCTTTCCAAGGCGGCGCAGAAGCTGCGTATCCAGCCGTGGCTGCCGCTGGGCAGCAAGGGGCGGCTGGCGGGTGTTGATTGGGAGGCGATCGGTTTCATGCAGCGCTTCTCCCGGGCGGGGGGTGAAAAATATTTCTGGCGAGAATACCTGCTATTCAATGCCAAGGAGGGTTTTGCCTGGCTGACGGAATATGACGGGCACTGGAATTTCGTCCGCACGCTGTCCAGTCCGCCGACGGTGCCGCAGCAGAGCAGACGCCTGATCCGCTACGCCCAGACGAGGTTTGAGCATTTCAGCCTGGCGCAGGCCGAGGTCGATTATGTGCTGGGTGAATTCTACTGGCGTGTCCGTGTGGGCGAAACGTGCAGTGTCGATGACTTCATTTGCCCGCCCAGAATGCTTTCGCGCGAAGTTACGAAAAATGAGGTTACCTGGTCGGAAGGCGTGTATACCGAGGCGAATCTGATTCGCCAGGCGTTCGGCGTTACTGCTGATTCGCCCAAGCAGAGTGGTGTCTATGCTAACCAGCCCAATCCGTGGAATGCGGCATTCCGGAAGAGCCTGTGGCTAAATGGTGTATTGATGCTGGTGGCGACGCTGATACAGATTGCTTTTCTTCTGTTCTCCCCCAGCGGCAGCGTTCTTAAGCAAGATTTCATCCTGTCCGCAGATAACGCGGAGCCATTGCTGACTTCGCAGGAATTCGTACTGAAGGAACCGGTGCGGGCGTTGCGTCTACAGCATCAGACGGATATTGATAACAACTGGGTGGGGCTGTCCAGTGTGCTGGTCGAAAAACAAACCGGGGCGGCGTATCGTGCGGACCAGGAGATCGGGTATTACTACGGTGTCGATGACGGCGAACGCTGGTCGGAGGGTTCACGCTCGGACGCTACCATTTTCAGGAACCTTCCCGCCGGCACTTACTATCTCAACATCGAGTACGAATTGGGGAGTGACGTCAAGAGGGCGGACTATCGCGTTGCCGACAGGGTGTCGCTGACGTTCAATCCGGTGGGCTGGTCGAGCTATTTTCTGCTCATCCTGGTCCTGGCGGCTTTCCCGCTTCAGGCGTGTTTGCGGCGTTCCAATTTCGAGACGGCGCGCTGGGCTGAAAGCGATTATGCCGAAGAAGAAGAGGAGGATGACGACGAATGATCCGGCGGATAAACCATCAATCCGGTGGTGGCCCAAGCGCTGCCGTATGTATCCGGCGGGGAAACAAAATATGCGGCAAGGCGCTGCAACGCTGTATGGAAAAATCGGGCGTCTAGTCGAAGCGGCGGGAGTCATTGCAGATGTTCAAGACCAATATCATGATCGGGCTGCTGATGCTGGCGCTTTTTTCCCATGCCCAGTACCAGGGCTGGAATTTATTTGAATCGACGGCCTCGCCTGTCCCGAGGCATGCGGGCGGCCTGGGCCGGACGTACCACAAGTAATGGCGGTGCGTGGCGGCTTGGGCGGCAACAGCAATCATGCAGCGGCGCTGATGTGGCCGGCGCGCTGCTGTTGTGGGCGCCAGTCATCGCAAAACCCCTGGCGCTGTAGCCGACGGGATGCCCGATGCCACACGGTGATCGTTGAGGGATGAGGCCGCCGTGAATCAGGCGCTGCTGTTTTCCGTCTTCATCGTCGCTTCCTGCGGACTGGCTTACGAGCTGATCGCCGGCGCGCTGTCGAGCTACCTGCTCGGCGATTCGGTCATGCAATTCTCGACGGTGATCGGCGCCTACCTGTTCGCCATGGGGATCGGTTCCTGGCTGTCCCGCTTCATTGACCGCAAGCTGCCGGCGCGCTTTGTGCAGATCGAACTCATGGTCGGCGTCCTGGGTGGGTTCTCGGCCGCCGCACTGTTCTTTATCTTTGTCTGGTTTTCCGGGCCGTTCAAGCTGGCGCTGTATCTGATGGTGCTGCTCATCGGCATCCTCGTCGGTATCGAGATCCCCCTGATCATGCGCATTCTCAAAAACGACCTCAGTTTCAAGGACGTTGTTTCACAGGTGCTGACTTTCGATTATCTCGGTGCGCTGGTTGTCTCCATTCTCTTTCCCGTGCTGCTGGTGCCGTATCTCGGACTGGTGCGTAGCGGGCTGTTGTTCGGGCTGCTCAATGTGCTGGTTGCCATATGGGCGTTCTGGCTGTTTCGTGCGCAGCTGCATGGTGCGTTCGGCCTCAAGGCGCAGGCGGGCGTGTCGCTGGTGGCATTAGCGGCCGGCTTTGTCGGCGCCGGGTGGTTTACGGATTTTGCCGAGGCGCAGCTTTATGCCGATGAGATCATTCATGCCGAAAGCTCGCCCTACCAGCGCATCGTCATCACGCGCTGGCGCGACGACCTGCGTTTGTTCCTCAACAACAATCTGCAATTTTCCTCGCGCGACGAGTACCGTTACCATGAGGCGCTGGTGCATCCTGGCCTGGCAAGCCTGCCGCAGGCGCAGCGTGTGCTGATTCTCGGCGGCGGTGACGGCATGGCGGCGCGCGAGGTGCTCAAGTATCCGCAGATCGAATCGATCACGCTGGTCGATCTCGACCCGGCCATGACCCGGCTGTTTTCAACCGCGCCGGCGCTACGCCGGCTGAACGCCGACGCGCTCAATTCGCCGAAACTGCGCCTCATCAATAGCGATGCGCTCAAATGGCTGGAGGAGAACGACGAACGCTTCGACTTCATCATCATCGATTTTCCCGACCCGTCCAATTTCGCCATCGGCAAGCTTTACAGCGCGGCGTTTTACCGTTTGCTGGCAAAACACATGCATGCTGATTCGCTGGCCGTCATCCAGTCCACCTCGCCGTTTTATGCCCGGCAATCGTTCTGGTGCATTGTGACGACGCTGGAGAGCGTCGGCCTGACGGCAACGCCTTACCACGCGCTGGTACCTTCCTTCGGCGAATGGGGTTACGTGCTGGCCGGCCGGCGCACCTACCGGCCGCCGGAGAAATACGATGTGGCGACGCGCTTTCTGACGCCGGAAACGACGCCGGCGCTGTTCGATTTTCCCAAGGACATGGCGCGCGTCGAGGCCGAGGTGAACCGCCTCAACAATCAGGCGCTGGTCCGCTACTTTGAACGCGAATGGGAGCAAGCGATCCGATGAGACGGTGCGATGCGCAACTTTATGAGGCGCCCATCATGTGCTGCGTGTATTGCTGCCTTACGCCTATACGCCGATGTGCGGCCTTGACCGGGGCGTAAGGCTATGGATCGCCGGGCTTTCCTGACCTCGCTGGCGGCAGCCGGACTGTCGCCGCTGGCAGGCTGTTCGCGCCCGGCACAACAGCATTTGCCGCCGGGGAGGCTGTCCGGCGCCTCGGCAGATTGGGGGCATGCGCTGCGCGAGCCGGATAAACTGCCGCCGCCGTCGGAAACCCTGCGTATCCCCGTAGCGATCGTTGGCGGCGGCATCGGCGGCCTCTCGGCGGCGTGGAAGCTGGCAAAGTCGGGGTGCAAGGATTTTCTGCTGTTTGAACTGGAGGCTGAGCCGGGCGGCAACGCGCGCGCCGGTCGCAATGCGGTGAGCGAATACCCGCTGTCGGCGCACTATTTGCCCCTGCCTGCGCCCGAAGCCCGTGCCGTGCGCGAACTGCTGGCCGAACTGGGCGTGCTGGCAGGCGATCCGTTTGCACGGCGGCCGCGCTATGACGAGCGCTATCTGTGCGCCGTGCCGCAGGAGCGGCTGTATCGCAATGGCTGGTGGGAAGACGGCCTGCTGCCGCATATCGGCGTTGCAGCGGCCGAGCGGGCGCAATATCGGCGTTTTTATGCACTGATGGCCGCCTTTCGGCAGCGCAGAGACGACGGCCGCCCAGCGTTCGCCCTGCCCATGGAAAATTCCAGCCGCGCCAGCGATCTGCTTGCGCTTGACCGACTGACAATGCGCGACTGGCTGTGGGCGCAGGGGTTCGATTCGCCGCATCTGCACTGGTACGTCGATTACGCCTGCCGCGACGACTATGGCACGGGCAGCGGCGAAACCTCGGCCTGGGCGGGCATTCATTACTTTGCCTGCCGCAGCGGCGAAGCGCAGGATGCGGCGGGCGATACGGTGCTCACCTCGCCCGGCGGCAATGCCTGGCTGGCGCGCGGGCTGGCCGATTCGGTTCGGACGCATGCCGGCGAGCGGGTGATGACGGGCACGCTGGCCTGGCGCGTACAGGAAGCGGGCGAGCACGTTGCGATCGACCTGTGGCAGCCGACGGCGCAGCGCAGCGTGCGCGTGCTGGCCGGACACTTGATCTGGGCGGCGCCGCTGTTCATCGTGCCCTACGTCTTTTCCGGCCGTGAACGGTTGGCGAACGCTGCCCGGCGTTTTGCCGCCGTGCCCTGGCTGATCGCCAACCTGACGCTTTCACATGCTCCGGAAGACCGGGCCGGCGTCCCGCTGGCCTGGGACAACGTGCTCTATGACAGTCCCGGTCTCGGCTATGTCGTCGCCACGCATCAGATGATCCGCCAGTGGCCGCAGCGCACCGTGTGGACGTATTACCGCGCATTGTCCGGCCTGGCGCCGTCGGCTGGCCGCGCCCAGCTCGAAGCCATGTCTTACGCGCACTGGGCGGAACAGATCTTGTCCGATCTGGAGCGCGCGCATCCGGATATCCGGCAGGCGACGGAATACATCGATATTTACCGCAACGCCCATGCGATGGTGCGTCCTGCGCCCGGCCTGATCTGGGGGCCTGAACGGCGGCTGTTTGCCGACAGCGGCAGGCGGGCGGGAGAACGTTTACACTTTGCCCATGCCGATGTCAGCGGTTTTTCGCTGTTCGAGGAAGCGCAATATCGCGGCGTGCTGGCGGCAGAGCGGGTGATGCGGCAGCTGGGCAGAAATTTTGTTTCATCCCTTGTCCCCGGCGCACGCGCAGATTCGCCGGCATCGACATAAAAAACCAGCAGCGTTATATCGGGGCAAAGAAGGTCAAAAAGACGCCAGAAACACGGGAAGAGAACGAGAAAAAACGATATGCACGGATTGCACCTCATCGCCGAACTTCATGAATGCACCTGCGCTCGCGATCTGCTCGATCGCGTCGAAACGCTGCGTGAAGTGTGCCTGGCGGTTTGCGCCAGCCCCGGGCTGACGCCGGTGGCGCAGGCTTTCCATCAGTTCATGGACGGCAGCCGTCTGGCGGGTGCGACCGGCGCGGTGGTGCTCGCCGAATCGCATCTGGCCGTGCATACCTGGCCTGAATTGCGGGCGGTGACGCTCGATCTTTACGTTTGCAACTTTAGCCGCGACAACAGTGCGGCGGCGCGCGCCGCGTTTGCGCAGCTCATCGCCCGCTTCTGCCCGCACCGCTGCGTACAGCGCGAGATCGTGCGTGGACAGATCGGCACGCCGCCCGTATAAGCGGGCGCACGCGCGATATCTCCGCCAGTAGGGATAGCCGGCAGATAGGGTCGGCGGATAGTGGCGGCCGATAAGGCAGGCAGATAGGCGGTGTGCAAGGCGGCGGACAAGGCTATACTTACGTTCTTGGCATTTTTGAATCTTATTGACTGCATTTGCACTGACTGTCTTTGGAGTTTTCATGGAATCGTTGCGCTTTGTTCTGCCCCAGTCCGAAATCCCCACTCATTGGTACAACGTTGCCGCCGACCTACCGACGCCGCCCCTCCCGCCGCTGGGCGCCGACGGGCAGCCGGCCAAGCCGGAGCAGATGGCGGCGATTTTCCCGACCGCGATCCTGGAACAGGAGATGTCGTCGGAGCGCTGGATTCCTATTCCGCAGCCGGTGCGCGAAATCTATCGTCTGTGGCGGCCCTCGCCCCTGGTGCGCGCGGCGCGGCTGGAACAGATGCTGGGCACGCCGGCGCGCATCTACTATAAGAACGAAGGCGTTTCGCCGGCCGGTTCGCACAAGCCGAACACGGCGGTGGCGCAGGCGTATTACAACCAGCAGGCCGGCATCCGGCGCATCACGACGGAAACGGGGGCCGGACAGTGGGGCAGTTCAATGGCCTTGGCCGGGCAAATGTTCGGTCTCGACGTGCGCGTCTACATGGTCAAGGTCAGCTACGAGCAAAAACCATATCGCCGTTCGATGATGCAAACCTGGGGCGCGGAAGTGTTCGCCAGCCCGTCGGAAATGACCCAGACCGGCCGCGATGCGCTGGCGCGCGATCCCAATAACCAGGGTTCCTTGGGGCTGGCGATTTCGGAAGCCGTGGAAGAAGCGGCTGCGCGCGCCGATACCAATTACGCGCTCGGCTCGGTGCTCAATCACGTGGCGCTGCATCAAACAATCATCGGTCTGGAGGCGAAAAAGCAGTTCGAACTGGCCGAAGACTGGCCCGATGTCGTTTTTGCGCCGTGCGGCGGCGGCTCATCGTTCGCGGGGATGGCCTTTCCGTTTTTTGCCGATAACGCCGCCGGCGGCCATCATGGCAAACAGGTGCGGCTGGTGGCCGTCGAACCGGCCTCGTGCCCGTCATTGACGCGCGGCAAGTATGCCTACGATTTTGGCGATGCCTCCGGCTTTACGCCGATCATGAAAATGTATACGCTCGGCCACGACTTTATGCCGCCGGGCATCCATGCCGGCGGCTTGCGTTACCACGGCGCTTCGCCGCTGGTTTCACAGCTGTATCACGAAAAGCTGATTGAAGCGGTGGCCGTGCCGCAACTGGCAACGTTTGAAGCCGGCGTCATGTTCGCCCATTCCGAAGGGATCATTCCTGCGCCGGAATCCTGCCATGCCATTCGCGCCGCCATCGACGAGGCGCTGCGCTGCAAGGAAAGCGGCGAACCGAAAACGATTCTGTTCAACCTGACCGGGCACGGGCATTTCGACATGGGGTCTTACGACCGCTATTTCTCCGGCGAGCTGGAGGACTTCTCCTATCCGGAAGCGGCCATTGAAAAATCCCTGAAATGCTTGCCGCAGGTCGGCTAAGCGGCTGACGCCGCGTCCTGAAAGACCACGTCAGACGGTCAGGGAGAGCGGGTCAAGGCGTCGGCGGAAAAGATCGGGAGGGTCGACAAATGCGTGCGCTGGTGTTTTTTCTAGGGGTGGCCAACCTGCTGTTTCTGGCTTGGACACGGGGGTATTTCGGCGATGAGGCGTCGATGAGCGCCGGGCAGATGCAGCGGCGGCAGCTTATGGCGGAACGGGTGAATATCATCGCGCGTGACGAATCCTCGGCCGCGCCGACGGCGAAAGCGCCGGAAAAACAAAACGAGCCGGTTGCGCCGGAAAAACAAAACGAAGCGGTTGCGCCGCAAATGCCGGCGGACCGCGCAAGCCCCGTGCAGGGCGATCAGCCGGCTCGGGAAACGCCGCAAAGCACGGACAGACGGGCGGAAGAAAACGCCCCCGCAAAGCCGGCACCGGAAAAAACCGAACCGGGCAAGACGGAAAAACCCGTCAGCATGGTTTGCCTGACGCTGAATGATCTGAACGCCGACGAGCTGGCGCGCGTTACGGAGATCACCGGCGGCCGTTTCCGCGATTTTCGTGTCGATCGCCGTTCCTCTGCCGGCAGCCGGAGCTATTGGGTATTCATTCCGCCGCTGGGCAGCCGGCAGGCGGCCGATCGTCAGAGCGAGGCGCTCAAGCGGGCCGGGGCGCCGGAATTCTTTATCGTGCAGGAACCGCCAGCCATGCGCTTTGCCATTTCGCTGGGCGTGTTCTCGACCCGCGAAGCGGCCGAGGAACGGCGAACCGATCTGCGCCTCAAAGGCATCGATGCTGCGCGTGTGGGCGAGCGCGAGACGCGCTCGGCAACCTACCAGCTTGAACTGCGCGGGCCGGAACCGCGGGCCGGCGCTTTGCGGCAGGCCATTGCCGGCGCGCTGCCCAAAGCGCGGCTGGCGTCCTGCAAGGCAAAATAGACGCCGGCATGGGCGGGTAAATCATGGGCTTTATCGTTGGCCTGACCGGCGGCATCGGCAGCGGCAAAAGCGCAGTCGCCGCCCGCTTTGCCGATCTGGGCATTGCCGTCGTCGATACCGATGCCATTGCCCATGAACTGACCGGCGCTGGTGGCGCAGCCATGCCCGCGATCGCCGCGGCGTTTGGCTCGGCGGTCGTGTCGGCCGCCGGCGCGCTCGACCGCGCCGCCATGCGTCGCCTGGCCTTTGCCGACGCCGGCGTCCGGCAGCGGCTGGAAGACATCCTGCATCCCATGATCCGGCACGAAGCGCTGGCGCGCTGCGAACAGGCGCTTTCGCAGCATTCCCCCTACGTCATTCTGGCGGTGCCTTTGCTCGTCGAATCCGGCGCCTACCGCGCGCACATCCGGCGCGTGCTGGTGGTCGACTGCGACGAGGCAGTGCAAGAGCAGCGCGTCATGGCGCGCAGCGGTCTGGCGGCCGATGAAGTGCGCCGCATCATGTCCACCCAGGCCGCCCGCGCCGAGCGGCGTGCGGCGGCGGACGACATCATCGACAACAACGGCGATCTGGCGGCACTCATCCCGCAGGTCGAAGCGCTGCATGATCGCTATTTAGCAGCGTCAGAAAAGCGGCCCTGAGCCCCGAAGAAACGAAGCAGAAAACATAAAATGCCCGGATGTCCCCGTAAATAAAGGGATTCAGATCATCAAAAAATATAAACCGGAAAAATAGCGGATTCCTTTGTCAAAATACTGCCTTGCTGTGTTGGCCTGGCCTTGCCGTACTATTTGTGCTGCCTGCGGCTTTACCGCCTTGTCTTTTGGCAAAGTCGAGCCGCTATATTTTGGGTGTCTCAAATATAAGTGCCCTGAAACCCGCGTGGATAGGACGTTTCCAGGCAGGAACGTCTGAAACCCTTATAAATAGGGCGTTTGCGGACAGTGTGCCCGGAGATGCCCGAAATACGGGGGCTGGCGTGCATCCTTTTGGGAAGGGTCTGGCTGGCGCGGGCGCTTCGGGTTTTGCGGCGATCCCCCTTCAGTTGAGATTTTGCGCTAAATGCCGCAGAATGATGCCCGTGATACCGAGCCAGTAAGCGCATGATTATTTACGAATATCCTTTCAGCGAACGGATTCGCACGCTGTTGCGGCTGGAGGATCTGTTCGCCAAGGCTGACTATTTCCTTGCGCAGAGTGGCGCGTATGAAGATCATGCGGCGCTGCTGGCGCTCTTTGAGATCATTGACGTTTCCGGGCGCGTCGATCTGAAGCTGGACCTGATTCAGGAGCTGGAACGCCAGCGCCAGGCTTTGCTCGGTTTTCGCAATAATCCGGCTATTTCTGAAGATGCGCTGTCCAGCGTGCTTGCTGAACTGGAGCAGGCATCGACCGCCCTGCTCGCCATGCCCGGCAAACTGGGGCAGCATCTGCGCGATAACGATTGGCTGATGGCGATCAAGAGCCGCTCGTCGATCCCCGGCGGCATGTGTGAGTTCGATCTGCCGTCCTATCATTACTGGCTGCACCTGCCGCCGGAAGTGCGGAGCGAGGAGCTGCTGGGCTGGTTCTACCCCTTCCAGCCCTTGCGGCAGGGCGTGGAGGTCGTCCTCCGTCTGCTGCGCGGCAGCAGCGGTAAGCCGGAGCATCACCTGGCGCCAGGCGGGGCGTTCCAGCGCATGATGAGCGGCATCGTCTCCCAGCAGATGGTGCGTGTCATGCTCGACCCGCAGACCCCGTTTATCCCCGAAATCAGCGCCAACCGCTACGCGCTTAATATCCGCTTCACGCAGCTGGGGCTCAGCGGGCAGCGTTCCCGCCAGTGCGGGAGCGATGTCGAGGTGCCGTTCGATCTCGTGTTCTGCATTCTATGAAACGCTCTGAAAATTCCGAAAACACCTCGCCTGCCGAACGCATCGTGCGCTGCCCGCAGTGTGGCGGCGATTCGCGCTGGAGTCCGGAAAATCCCTACCGGCCGTTTTGCAGCCAGCGCTGCAAGCTGATCGATTTGGGCGCCTGGGCCTCGGAGTCCTACCGCATCCCGGCGCAGGCGCCGGCTGACGATCCCGATGCTGGGAATGCAGGCGATGGCGGAAATGGCATCTCGCCGGCGGGCGGCTCACCAGCCGCGTAGCATGGCGATGCCGTGCGCGCCGTGGGTACAGGCCTCATCGAGCCGCGCCGGCGTCATGCCGCCGAGCGCAAAGACGGGCAGCGGCGCATTTTCGACACGGCGGGCAAACGGCCGCCAGCCCATGCCCGTCGAGCCGGGGTGGGAGGGCGTTGGCAGCACGGGGCTGAGCAGCGCAAAGTCAAGATCGAGCGCCGCGGCGCGGGTCAGTTCCTCGTCCGTATGGCATGAGGCCGCCAGCCAGGAGAAACTGGCGCGCAGGTTGTGGCAGGCATCGAGCGCCATCAGGCGCGCGGCAGAAAGATGCAGGCCCTGCGCGCCGATTTGGCGTGCCAGCGCCTCGTCATCATTGACCAGCACAATGGCGTCTGCGTAGTTCCGGGTTTTCTGCATGACGGCTTGTGCAAAGCGCAGCCGCGATGCTGGCGGCAGCCCCTTGTCGCGGATCTGAATCAGGCGCAGGCCGTTGTGCAGCGCGTCTTCCAGACGGGCAAGCTCGGCGTCGATTCCGTTTTCTTCCGCATTCGTCAGCGCGTAAACCGGCGGCAGGCCGAGCGCGCGCAGAATCGGCCCGTTGGCGGGCAGGACAGGCGAAACGGCCGGGGAATCGCCGATGCGCGTCCAGGTGATGCCGCTGTGTTCGAGCGGCACAATATCGCCGCGCCAGGCCGTGACGCGGAAGAATTTCAGGCGGACGCGCGCGTGCGGATAGACGAATTCCCGCATCAGCCACGGCCAGGCGTGCGTGACGCTGATACCCAACTCTTCGCGCAATTCGCGCGTCAGCGCGTCGTGGTAGGTTTCACCCGATTCGACCTTGCCGCCCGGAAATTCCCAGTAGCCCGCATAGACCTTGCCTGACGGGCGCTGGGCGAGCAGATATTCGCTGTTTTTGTTTTCGTCTCGATCATTTTTTCCGCTGCGCAGAATGATTCCCGCCGAAACCTGGGTAATGCCGCTGAGCGATGCGTTCATGGCGCTTTTTTCGCCGTTTTCCCCGCAGATTGGACAGCCTGTGCGCCGGCCCAGTCCTTGGCGAACTGCCAGGCAACACGGCCGCTGCGGGAACCGCGCATCAATGCCCAGTTGAGCGCATCGCGCTCGGCGCGGGCAATGGCATTCTTGTCGCAGCCAAAATGCTTGAGCCAGTGGGCGACGATATTGAGATAGGCATCCTGGTCGAAAGGATAGAACGAGAGCCAGAGGCCAAAACGTTCGGAGAGCGAGATTTTTTCTTCGATCGCTTCGCCAGGGTGGATTTCTTCGCCGACGCGGCTGGTTTCAAGGTTCTCCTCAAAATATTCCGGCATCAGGTGGCGGCGGTTCGACGTGGCGTAGATCAGGACGTTCTCCGGCGCCGAAGCCAGCGAGCCGTCGAGCGCGACTTTGAGCGCCTTGTAGGTGGCATCGCCGGCATCAAAAGAAAGGTCGTCGCAAAAGACGATGAAGCGTTCGGGGCGTTCCTCGATAAGTTCGACGATCAGCGGCAGATCGACGAGATCGTTCTTGTCAACCTCGATGACGCGCAGGCTTTTTTTCGCATATTCATTGAGCAGTGCCTTGATCAGCGAGGACTTTCCGGAACCGCGCGTGCCGGTGAGCAGGACGTTGTTGGCCGGCTGGCCGGCGACGAACTGGCGCGTATTGGCGTTGATGCGTGCTTTCTGCTCGTCGATGTCCTTCAGGTCGCTGAGGCGGATTCGGGAAAGCTTGCGCACCGGCGCCAGGAAGCCGGCCGCGCCCTGCTTGCGCCAGCGGAAGGCCACGGCATCGCGCCAGTCGGGAGCGGCGGAAGCGGGCGGCAGCAAAGGGTCGAGGCGATCAAACAGCGTTTCGGCGCGTTGCAGAAAATGCAAAAAAGGGGCGAAGGTCTGATCGGGTCTCTGGTCGGTTTTGCGGGTGGTGTCGGTCATGGCGCGAATTGCCTTTTCAAATTGTCTTTTCGGTGTAGGGTCCTGTTCGTCTTTCCGCGATGGATAGGCGGTAGGCGCGTCGGCCAGTGGTTTTTTCTGGACGCTGTGTGGCCTGATCAATCGCGGGTTCGGCGACAAGAAATAAAGCCAAACAGGCGGGTGGCAGAGGGCGCTGCAAAAAGCGGCAATGCCGTAGGAAAACAGCGTGTTTGGCTATACTTCGTGCTTTCAGAAGAATCTTTACTCTATCAAATGATGCAAGAAAGACCCAAGCAGGCGATGCGTTTTTATGCCGCCGCGCTGGCGGCGCTGTGGCTTTCGGCGTGTTCGACGGCGCCGGAATGCCCGGTTTGCCCGACGACACCGGCAACCTCTTCGCCGCCGGCAAAAACGGCTTCTGATACGGTGGCTGATCTGCCGGCAGACAGGTCGGTGAGACCGATGCAGCCGGCCAGCTGGCGCGATCTGCCCGGCTGGGAAAACGAAGATCTGTCCGCCGCCTGGCCGGCCTTCCTGCAATCTTGCCTGGCGCTGTCAAAGCGCCCGCAATGGCCGCAATGGCGGGCGGCGTGTGAGGCGGCGAAACCGCTCGTGGTGACGGATCAGGCCACGCTGCGCCGCTTTTTCGAGGCGCATTTTCGTCCCTATCGCCTAACCAACCCGGATGGCTCGACGAGCGGCCTCATCACCGGCTATTACGAGCCACTACTGCAAGGCGCCCGCCAGCGCACGGCAAAATTCGCCTATCCGGCGCTGGGTGTGCCGGACGACCTGCTGACCATCGAACTGTCCGCGGTTCTGCCTGACCTCAAGCACCAGCGTCTGCGCGGCCGTTTACAGGGCAATAAGGTGGTGCCGTACTACTCGCGCGCCGAAATCACCAGTCAGATGCAGAAATACGCCGATCATGCGCTGCTCTGGGTGGATGATGCGGTCGACCTGTTCTTTTTGCAGGTGCAAGGCTCCGGGCGTGTGCGCCTGACCGATGGCCGCATGGTGCGGCTCAGTTACGCCAACCAGAACGGGCACCCCTACCGCAGCATTGGCCGCGAACTGGTCGAGCGCGGTGAATTGACGGTCGAACAGGCGTCGATGCAAGGCATCCGCACCTGGGTGCGCGCCAATCCGGGCCGGGCGGGCGCTTTGTTCAACAGCAATCCGAGCTACGTGTTTTTCCGCGAATCCGCCGTCAATGGCGACGAAGGGCCGAACGGCGCGCTGGGCGTGCCATTGACCGCCGGGCGCAGCATTGCTGTCGATCCGCGCCATGTACCGCTGGGGGCGCCCGTTTTTCTGGCGACAACGCAGCCGGACTCGGCAGCACCGCTGCATCGTCTGATGCTGGCGCAGGATACGGGCGGCGCCATTCGCGGCGTCGTGCGCGCCGATTATTTTTGGGGCTTCGGCGCGGAAGCCGGCGACCGGGCAGGCAAAATGCGCCAGCAGGGGCAGATGTGGGTGATTCTGCCGCCGGGTGCCGCGCCGCGTACAGATTAAATTAACTTGTTGCGACTCGAATCTATTCTGTTTTGTGCCGATCTAAAATGAGCGGCGCAATGTAGCTAAACATGGCCATGATTAATGCCCCAAGGGCCAGCGCAGCCAGCATGCCGACATAGTTGAACCTGTCCAGTATAAAGCCGGCGATAGGCGGTATGGTTAGTCGCCCCAATGTAAAAAGACTGGCTTGCAGCCCATAATCGACCGCCTGGTGGCGCACTCGGGCAAATTCCATCATCAAACTGAATGCGAGTGACGCTGTGGTTCCCATGCTTGCCGCTAATAACAGACTGGTAACAATCATTACCCTATGATCTGCATGGTGCCAGATGGCTGCTGCTAGGAAAACAAGCGTAGCAAATCCGGCGAATGCACATAAGGGTACGGAGCGCCCCAAGGTGCCGTGATTTACCAGACGAGCAGTTGCAAGGCTAGCTAAAGCGGCACATCCGCCACCACCGACTCCGGCAATCCATGCGACTTCTTTTGCTGCGAATCCATAATCAAGTAAAAGCGGTTTGAGATAGACCCAGCCCGTAGCGACAAAAGGAAAATATCCCAATAACAGGAGTGTCCAGCGCCATGCACCGGGCTGGCGAAAAAAGTCTCGCCATGTAGCTAGCCATGCCGTTTCAGGAACCAATGCAAGGTGTTCTGTCTTCGCTGTTTTCCCCGTCTTCCTTAGAGTCGACAGTAACCATAGTGCGGCAAATAACAGTGAAGCCATGAAAATAAATGGCGCATGCCACCCCCAGTTTTGTTGTGCCAGTAACATTAGACCGCCGCCGAGAATGGCAGCTAGGCATAATGCAGCGGAACGGATGCCGCCGGCGCGTATGCGTTCTTCTGGGGGCAATAGATAAATCGCCAGTGCATTGACTGGAATATCTGCCCATGCCGATAGTCCGCTAGCGAGCAAACCCAGGGTGAACAATTGCCATCTATTGGCATCGATACCACTCATGGCAAGCGCCAGTAAAACAAGAAGATATGCGCTGCCAAGCAGAGTTGCCCAGCGGACATAATGTTTTGTCACTGCAATGTCATGCTGGTTTTCAACAGGCCAGGCCATAATGATTTTGAACAGTGCAGGAAATCCCATGAGCTGGAAGACGCCGATTTCAGTTCCTGACCAGCCGTGTTGGCGCGTAATGAGGGGAAGTCCTATAGCCAGATAGATGGCAGGGGTCGCTAGAGCAAGATTGAGTGTGCCGAAACTGAACTGATACCAGCACCAGCAGATATTTTGACTATCTGCGGTTTTCATCCTGCTTCCTCTTTACGAGCGATAATGACTTGCATTGGTGCAAGCGGAAAGCGCATGCAAGGGAAAGACGCCAGTATGGTGAATCCGGACTTACATAAAATTCGGGCGAATTCCCCCTGGCGCCAGACCTGGCATCCGCGCAATTGCAAAGGCAGACAATAGGCTAAGATCCGCTCAGCTTCACTGCGTGTATTGGGAAGTTCTGCATGAACGGCAACGAGCGTACCGCCGGGCGCAAGCGCTGCCAGCAGCTTGTGTGCCGACATTTCCAGATCATGAGTGAAATACAGTAGCGATGAGCACCAAATCAGATCATAGTTTGCGCCGATGTCTGCTGTAGTGAAGTCGCCACCTAGTGTCTCCAGACGTTGTTGCAGCCCAGTTAATGCGATGTTCTGACGTGCCACATGAACTGTTTCCGGAAGGTCGAAGATGACACCATTCCAGTCAGCGTACTGTTTTGCTAAGGCAATGGCGACGCAGCCAGGGCCACCGCCCAAGTCAAGGAATCGGCATGATGCTTTAGAAATTTCTGCGTACGCTACACAAGTCAAAGCCGTATCGGCGGTTACGGCACATTGCTCTTGTCCAATTTGCTTTTGTGCGGCTGCTGCCCATCCAGCATCATTTGCACTTTTTGGCAGGACGTTGCAATCTTCGCGTAGCCAGCCGGAGAGATTTTTTCCGAATTGATGCATGGCTCGTAGTCGAAAAGCCAGTGCCTCGTGGCAGCATTGAGTGCCGTTGAATAAATAATTAGTTAAGCTGGGTGGTACGTAGTAGCACCATGTGCTGTTTTCATTTTCCTGGGTTTTTTCTGCACGATCTAAGATGCCCATTCCCCAAAGTAGTTCTAGCCAGTGCTCTGTCCGGGTAATATTTAACCCCAAACGCCGGGCCAGTATCGGTGCTGATATTGGTGCATTTTCCGCAAGTTCTAAAAATAGTCCATGCTCGAAAGCAGCCAGTAACGCACCGGTATGTATTGAAGCCAATGCCTGATCCCAAAAAATCTGTAGAGGGTGAGGCGTGTCAGCACTCATGTGGTTCCTCCATTAGAAGCGATAGGATAGGCGCAGACCGTACTCACGCGGAGCGCTGTAGGCAGTTGCCATGCCGTTGAGATAGCCAATGGCGTCGTAACGCTTGCCAGTTGCATTGTTGATATAAGCAACCAATTCCGCGTTGGCTAACAAATATCCTGCTGATAGATCAAGAAGAGTATAGTTTGGACGCTGGTAATGGTTAGCGGCATCAAGGTAAATTTTTCCCATTCCATGTAGTCGGGCTTGTGCCCACCAGCCTTGTGGGGCTTCATAGCGTAGACTCAAATTTCCCTGCAAATCCGGGGCAAAAGGATTTCGATAGCCTTCGTAATTATTGACGCCATCATGATATTCATTGAAACGTGTGCGATTGAGTGCAACCCCAGCTTGTACCTGCCAGTTATTGCTGATGCGGTAGCGTAGTTCGGCTTCCGCTCCTGTCGAATGTGCGCGTGCAGCATTACTGATGAAAACCTGTCCAGGTGCCGGCATTTGCTGAACCTGCATATCATGCACGTTCATGCGATAAATTGCTGCGCTATAAAAAAGCCGATGCGCAAGGGCATAACCTTTGATGCCTATTTCCCAAGCGTCTAATTTTTCCGGTTGATAGGCACGCTGGCTGGCGAGAGAAGAAAAAGCATTAAAACCACCGGCGCGGAAGCCATTGGAATAGCCTGCATATACCTGTATCGGGCCATTCTGATATTGCAGCGCAAGCTTGGGTGAGGTGTGCCGCCAGATGTGCTGTTGTTCAGCTTCGTTTTTGCCATATAACTTGAGACGCACATTGTTTTCTTCCAGGCGGACACCAGCCAACAAATTCCAGTGTGTTGCCAAAGGGATTGTCCAGTGGGTGAAAAGCGCTGTTGTGTGTGCTTTCTGCTTGGCTTGTGTGCGAGTCAAGGCCCTTGGTGTTTTTTGTGTGAAGCGCCAGTCGTTATCGTCACGGTCAGCATAAACGCCCGCTATCCAGCGGATACCGTTCAGACGGTCGTCTGTATAGCCTTCTAGCCGAAGCTCTTGGGATATCGTGTCAAAATGATAATCACGTCCGATGAACATGCGTTCAGTCGGTAAAAAATCGGTGTCTTGCTGCATGTGGTCACGGAAAAGGTTGCGCGCGGTAATCGAACGCAACTGCAGATAAGGTGAGATTTCATGATTGATATCCAACGATACGGTTTGCCCCGAAGCGCGCAACCAGCTTTCCGTTCCTGAATGTACGGTGTAACGCGGTGCGGTGACAGCTCCCCAGGTTGCACCGCCGTCGTCGTAGCGTTGTGCTGATGCGCGTAAAACGACATCGGTTGCAGTGCTAGGCGTCCAACGTAATGCAAGGCGCCCGCTGTGCAAGGCGCGGTCGTCTGTTTTCCCTCCGGTGAAAACATTATCGATAAACCCGTCCTGACGCGTCGTTTCGCCCGCAAAACTGGCATAGAGCCGATTCTCAACCAGCATTCGGCTGATATCGGCACGTAATACCTTTTTGCCGTGGCTGCCCAGATCGGCGCTGACGAAAGTATGCGGATGCATATCAGGCAAACGTGTAACCACATTGACTACGCCGGCTTCAGCGTTGCGTCCGTAAAGCGTTGACTGAGGCCCACGTAAAACCTCCACGCGTTCGACACCAAATAGTCTGTCGCCAAATCCCCAGGCGTGCAGAGTCGGTACGCCATCGACAAGCAATACTGCTGAAGAAGAAAAAGAAATAATATTGGCGGTCATGCCACGTATGACCGGAGGTGATAATGTGCTCTGCCCCGTTTCCTGAAAACTGAAACTAGGCGTCATTGTTGCTACGTCTGCCAGACTGCGTGCCCCAATATTCTCCAGATCGTTGCCGTCAAATGCTGTGATGCTTCCTGTAACCGTTGCTAGCGTTTCACTCTGTTTGTTGGCAGTGACCGTTATAGTTGGCAGTTCGCTGATATCTTCTGCCTCTGTGTTTTGGGCGTTTATTGCGCCTGTAAATAAAATGGATAACGCCCCCAGAAAAAACTGTATTGTTATTTTCCTGGTGTATAAGTCATAAGCCTGATATTTCATTTGCCTTGATATGAAAAATATCCGGCATCGTTTTTTCGATAGCATGATCAATTCCTTGAGGTGGTACGTTGTGCCGTCGCAGTGCCGAAGTGGCAACGTTAGAAGCATTAAAATTCTCTTATAAAATGAGAAACGCTTACTTTTATTTATCTATGAAAATGCACTGATTCCTTATGCCTTCTGTCATTCTTGGCCCCTCTCGTAAAAGTAGCGATGTCTCTCAGCGTGTCGGGTCTGATGTTGAACGTCTGATACGTAAGCAGGCTGGTGGTTGGCAGCACCAGTATTTGCCAGCCCGGTTCGGCAATTGTTATACTGATAGTCTTGCCTTAGCTGATGACTTCCATCTTCTTCATAGCGTTTACCGGCCTCGTGTACCGCTGGTTGAGGAAAGCTTGCGGCATGATGAAGCGCCTTTACTAGCCATTACGCTGTCGTTGTTCGGAGAATCAGTTTTCTGCGCGGAAACAGAAGGCGCTTTACGCTTTCGTGCCGGTAGCATCGTGGTTGCCAGTTTTCTTGATGTTCGAGGCGAGCGACGCTACTGCACTGGCGAAACGCGCCAATTGCGCTTGGTGCTGGGAGAGTCCAGCTTGCAGCGTTACATTGTTGGCGAAGGACGGTACATGCTTGTCAGGCGTCCGTCTTTACGGCAGTTGGCTTGTCTCGATATGACGCCGTCCGTTGCGTTCTGCGTCCAGGCTTTGTTGCGACAGGTATGCGAAGTACCCGAAGATGTCGTACAAACACATATTTACGCCTTGTCCTTGCTATCTGAAATCTTGCGCGCCCTTGGTGTGGTTTCAGGATGCTTGCGTCAACGAGAAAAACAACAACAGCAAGCGGAGGCGGCACAACGCTATCTAGAAGCAAATGCCGATCGCCATGTTGGCCTGAATGAACTGGCGTGCGCAATTGGTGTCAGTGAAAACAAGTTGCGTCGCCTGTTTGCAGAACGTTATCGACAAAGTCCTGCGCGATGGTTGCTGGCAGCGCGGATGCACAAAGCGCGGCAGCTCCTGGAGCGCGGCTGTCAGGTAGCTGAAGCAGCCTATGCCGTCGGTTATGAGCACCCGGGAAATTTCAGCGTTGCTTTTTCCCGTTTTTTTGGTCAAACGCCCAAATCCGTATTTCAAGGACGCCTTGGCGAAGCATTTATACCTTCTGTCAGTAGTGCTGTCCGGATGCCCGACACGACTTTGCCATGATTTTCATTAGGCACCACATTCTGTGCAATTGCTAAAAACATCGAGTGGCGCATAAATATTTTTTGGAAGATTGTCTATGAAAAAAATCTTGCCCGTCATTCTTGGCATCATCGTACTTGCCGTACTGGTGGTGGGCGGCTGGCTTATTCACCGGCAGGAACAGCTTGGCGCGCCGCCCGCCGGTCTGGCCCGATCTAACGGCCGGCTGGAACTGGAGCGTATCGATGTGGCGACGCTGTATCCGGGGCGGGTGAAGGCCGTGCTCGCCGAAGAGGGCGATGAAGTGCGCGCAGGCGATGTGCTGGCCGAGCTGTCATCCGATACGGCATCCAGCCGTGTCGAAGCGGCCAAGGCGCAGAAACAGCGGGTGCAAGAAACGGCTGCCCGCGCCAATGCCGAAATCAAAGCTTACGAACAGCGGTTGCACGTGGCGCAACTGGAGCTGGATAACGCACACGCTATGCGCCGTAGCGAACTGATTTCCGACAGCGAGCTGCGCAAGCGCCGCGCCGAACGCGACAGCGCCGCCGCGTCGGTGGCCGCCGCCAAGGCCGCGCACGCCGAAGCGCAGGCGGCCATCAGCGCCGCGCAGGCGCAGATGAGCGAAGCGGCTTCGGCCAACGACGACATGCTCATCCGCAGCCCGATTGACGGGCGCGTGGAATATAAAATCGCCGATGTTGGCAACGTGCTGGCGGCGGGCGGCAAGGTCGTCAGCTTGCTTGACCCGGCCGATGCCAGCATGAATATCTTCCTGCCCGCGCCGCAGGTCGCGCAGTTGAAGCTGGGCGACGAAGCGCGCATTGTGCTCGACAGCATTGATGCCGTGTTCCCCGCCAGAATCAGCTACGTTGCCAGCGATGCCCAGTTCACGCCGAAAAATGTGGAAACCGTCAACGAACGGGCGAAGCTGATGTTCAAGGTCAAACTGAAAGTGCCGTCGGCAACCGCCCTGCAATATAAGGGCCTGCTCAAAGGCGGCATGACGGGCAACGGCTACGTGCGCCTGAACGAGCAGGCGCAATGGCCTGCCGATTTGGCGGTGAAGCTGCCGCAGTGACGGCACGGTGCTTTTCTTTTCACTCAGCCGTTCATCCGTATTTGGAACTTGGGAAAAGTTGGGAAAGCGTGATCCATAACAGAAAGGACAACGATGAACTCCGAACCGACGCTTGCCGAAGCACAAACGCGCATCGATGAAATCCAGCAGCTTTACCGCGAATGGATGCAGTGGCAGCCCAAACTGCAAGCCGCGCAGAGCGATTGGCAGCACGCTGCCGCCATCATGCAAAAGCTGGCGCAGTTTTACTTTGGCGGTGAATACAACCGCTATTACAACGCGCTGGCGAACGGGTTGGACGTGGACTTGCGCACCCAAGGCGAATACAGCGTGATGAGCGAAGACGCGCTGTGGAACGCCTTTGGCGAACAGCAGACATTGGCTTGGCAGTGGCTGCGCGCGGCCGTCGCCGCCTTGGATCCGGAAGCCCAGCCGGCGCCGGAGGCAAGAAATCAGGAGTAAAGCACCGTGACGCTGAACGACATCCTCAACCGGCGCCGCTCCGTGCGTCATTACGATGAAGCCGCGCCCCTCGACGCCGATGTTGTGCGCCACTGCCTGCGCACTGCACAGCTTGCTCCCAGCAGCTCGAACATGCAGCTTTACGAGTTCTACCACGTGACCGACCCCGCCGTATTGCAAGGGCTTGCCGTCGCCTGCCTCGGCCAGCAGGCCGCCACTACCGCGCAGCAGATGGTCGTGTTCGTCACCCGCCAGGATCTGCACCGCCGCCGCGCCCAGGCTGTATTGGAATTTGAGCGTGGCAACATCGCACGCAGCAGCCCACCAGAAAAGCAGGCAGGACGGATCAAGACAAGTGAGGTGTATTACGGCAAACTCATGCCTTTTCTCTATGCCCGCTGCTGCGGCCTGCTCGGCGCATTCCGCAAAGTGCTGGCCTGGAGTATCGGCCTGTTCCGCCCGATGACACGCGACGTATCCGAAGCCGATATGCGCGTGGTGGTGCACAAAAGCTGCGGGCTGGCCGCGCAAACTTTTATGCTGGCGATGGCGGAAGCGGGCTACGACACCTGCCCGATGGAGGGGCTGGACAGCCGTCGCGTCAAACGCATTCTTAAGCTGCCGCGTGGCGCCGAAATCAACATGATTGTCGCCTGCGGCATCCGCAAAGCAGGCCACGGCATCTGGGGCGAGCGCTTCAGGCTGCCGTTTGGCGAAATTTATCGGGAGATCTGAAACGTATTTGCCTAAGCTGCCTGAACGCAACGCCTCGTTGCACTGCCGCGTGGACGTGCGGCGGGAAATCCATCATGAGGCAGGCATGAACGGTGACGCAGATCAGAAGCAAAGATGACGGGCAAGATGAAAACCGCAACGCCTCTCGCCGTTTCCTTGCAAGGGGTTTCGCATCGTTACGGTAAAACGCAGGCGCTCCATGATGTGTCATTGTCCATTCCGCAAGGCGTAACGGTAGGGTTAATCGGCCCTGACGGGGTGGGCAAATCGACCTTGCTATCGCTGGTGGCGGGTGTGCGCGCTATTCAAACGGGCAGCGTGCAGGTGCTGGGCGGCGATATGGCCAATAAAAAAGCGCGCGAGGGCTTGTCGCTGCGTATTGCGTATATGCCACAGGGCTTGGGTAAAAACCTGTATCCCACGCTGAGCGTGCAGGAAAACATCGATTTTCACGCGCGGCTGTTTGGTTTGAACGCAGCCGAACGCAAGGCGCGCATCCAGCGGTTGCTCAATGCAACAGGACTGGCGCCGTTTCCGGATCGTGCGGCGGGAAAGCTTTCTGGCGGGATGAAGCAGAAACTCAGCCTGTGCTGCGCGCTGGTGCATTCGCCCGATTTGCTGATTCTGGATGAACCGACGACGGGCGTTGACCCGCTCTCGCGCCGCCAGTTTTGGGCGCTTGTCAACGAATTGCGCCAGGAAACCAGGAATATGACGGTTATCGTCGCCACTGCTTACATCGAAGAAGCCGAGCAGTTTGAATACCTGCTGGCCATGGATGCCGGCAAGTTGCTGGTCAACAAACACACCCGCGAAGTGCTGGCGCAATACGGTACGGCCACGCTGGAAGAAGCATATATCGCCATGCTGCCCCCCGAGAAACAGCAAGGCGCGGGCGGGTTGACGCTCACCCCTTTTGTTCCCGAAGCGAACGCTCCGCCGGTGATTGAGGCGCATGGACTGACCAAGCGTTTCGGCGATTTCACCGCCGTGGATCATGTCAGCTTCAAAATTGAAAAAGGGGAAATTTTCGGCTTTCTCGGTGCCAATGGTTGCGGCAAGTCCACCACCATGAAGATGCTCACCGGCCTTCTCGATGCGACTGAAGGCACGGCCGAACTCCTCGGTCAGCCGGTCGATGCAGGCAACATCGCCACGCGGATGCGCGTGGGTTATATGTCGCAGGCGTTTTCGCTGTATGAAGAGTTGACCGTGCGCCAGAATCTGGAGCTGCACGCCCGGCTCTACCAGATGGGCGACAAGGGCGCAGCGGCGGTAGAAGAAGCCTTGCGGCAATTCGACCTGGCCGATGTGGCCGACACCGCGCCCGCCGCCCTGCCGCTCGGCATTCGCCAGCGGTTGCAACTCGCCGCTGCCTGCCTGCACCACCCTGAAGTGCTGATTCTCGATGAGCCTACATCGGGCGTCGATCCGGCTGCGCGCGATATGTTCTGGCGGCATTTGTTGAAGCTGTCGCGCCAGGACAAAATCACTATTTTTGTTTCTACCCATTTCATGAATGAGGTAGAGCGCTGCGACCGCACGTCGCTGATGAACAGGGGGCGCGTGCTGGCGGTGGGCACGCCGGCGCAACTGCTGGAACAAAGCGGGCAGGCGAATACAGAAGAGGCGTTCATTTATTATCTGGAAAAAGATGCCGAGCAGGCGCATGCAATGGGGGCAATAGACGTTTGATTCCCAGTGCTTTGCCTTTTCGGCTTTTTCTGGGCGAACAGGAATTTCGATGAATACGCCGCGCTTTATCAGTCGCCGCGCCTTGCTCAAAGCGGGCGTTGCCGCCGCCGTTGTCTCGGGCGTCGGCGCCCGCCGTGCCTGCGCTCAGCCACCGGCCGTGCAGGCCCAACCCATGATTTATTCAGAGAGGAGTGCCACCATGTTATCCCAGACGCTTGAATACCAGGGCGCACGCCTGCATTACCAAACCGGCGGACAGGTGCAAGCGCCCATACTCGTGCTGCTGCACGGTGGTTTGGGATCGATAGACGATTTTTCTCCGCTGCTGCCGCGCTTGCAGGAAAGGTTTCGCGTGATTGCTGTGGATACCCGCGGACACGGGCGTTCCACCTTTGGCGACGTCGCGCTGACCTATGCCCAGGCGGCCGATGACGTGCGTTGCATCCTGCGTCGGCTCGGCGTTGGTGCATACAGCCTGTTTGGCTTCAGCGACGGCGGGACAACCGCCTACCGTCTCGGCGCAGAAGATGAAAATGTGCAAAAGATCATTACCGTGGGTGCCGATTGGCACAAAGACCATCTGGCCGGAAATCGCCCGATGTTCGAAGCGATAGACGCAAAATTTCTCAAAGAAAATTTGCCCGATCAGCTGGCGGCCTACCAGGCATGCAATCCTGCGCCCGACGTGGACAAAATGGCGGCCAGCCTGAAAGCCATGTGGCTGGACGAACGCGCAAGCGGGTATCCGAATGAAGCCATGCGCAAAATCAAAGCGCCCGTGCTGGCGATCCGCGGCGAAGCGGATTTTCTCTACGCCTTTGCCGATTGGGCGGCGCTTGCCGGCGAACTGCCGGATGTGCATCTGATGAATGTGCCTTTTGCCGCGCACGAAGCGATGAAAGAACAGCCCGAAATGGTGTGGGCCGCAGTTAAGGCGTTTTTTCCGGTTGCCTGAAATGTCCAGGCCCGGCAATCCACGATCCCGTTATCCTGTAGCTGAGCGCCCGTGCCCCGGCCGTTTCGCAAAACCGGGCAGCGCTGGGCGAGATGTCGGCCGGCCCGATGGAAATACCGGCCCGGCGCTTTTATTTCACTTCATTCGAGGAGATTGCCATGCCTAAAACCCTGATCATTCTTGCCCATCCCAATCTTGCTCAATCCACCGTTAATAAACACTGGGTGGCCGCGCTCAAGCAGCACGCCGATCGCTTCACGGTTCACGAACTCTACGCCGTCTACCCCCAGGGCAAGATTGACGTGGCCGCCGAACAGACATTGGTAGAAACCCACGATGCGCTGGTGTGGCAGTTTCCCGTGTACTGGTTTAACTGCCCGCCGTTGCTGAAGCAGTGGATCGATGAAGTGCTGACCTATGGCTGGGCATACGGCTCGACAGGCAAAGCGCTAACAGGCAGAAAAATCGCGCTCGCCGTTTCGCTCGGCGCGCCTGCCGGAGACTACCGCGCAGACGGTGCCGTTGGCTGCACCGTTGCCGAAGCGCTGCGCCCGTTTGAACTCACGGCGAAATACTGCAACGCGGATTACCGCCCGCCGTTTACCTTCCATACGATAGACAGCAACGCAGGGTACAGCGAAGCCGCGCAGCAGGCGGTAGCGCGGAGCGCGGCGGACTATCTGGCCTGGCTGGCGGCGCTGTAATAGGCGTGATGCCGTCGGCAAACGGATTGGGCCGTCAGGCCGCCGGAAACCAGCCCTGCCGTTCGCCTGGTTTCAGCGATGCCCTGTCTGAAATGCGCAATTGACGCGGGTTTTAGCAATGCCCCCTCTGAAACGCCCAAAGGACGCGGGCTTCCCGGCAGCTACTGCGGATGGGTATTCGATGCGGATGTTCGGACGCCACAGACGTTCAGCGCACCGTGCGCAGACGCTGCCGCGCTTAACGCGCAATGCAGGCAGACGCCGGTAGCGATGGGGCGGGCCCAAACCCCGCGTGGAATAAGGGTTTCAGCGATGCCTTCCCGCAAATGCCCAATTGACGCGGGTTCCAGCGCTGCCCCCTCTGAAACGCCCAAAGGACGCGGGCTTCCGGGCAGCTACTGCTGATGGGTATTCGCCGCGGATGTTCCGACGCCACAGACGTCCAGCCCGCCGCACACAGACGCTGCCGCGCTTAACGCGCAATGCAGGCAGACGCCGGTAGCGATGGGGCAGGCCCGAACCCCGCGTGGAATAAGGGTTTCAGCGATGCCTTCCCGCAAATGCCCAAGGGACGCGGGTTCCAGCGATGCCCCCTCTGAAACGCCAAAAGGACGCGGGCTTCCGGGCAGCTACTGCGGATGGGTATTCGCCGCGGATGTTCCGACGCGACAGACGTTCAGCGCACCGAGCGCAGACGCTGCCTGCTTAACGCGCAATGCAGGCAGACGCCGGTAGCGATGGAGCAGGCCCGAACCCCACGTGGGATAAGGGTTTCAGCGATGCCTTTCCGCAAATGCTCAATTGACGCGGGTTCCAGCGATGCCCCCTCTGAAACGCCCAAAGGACGCGGGCTTCCGGGCAGCCGTCGTAGACGTTCAATCCGCCGCCGCAGACAGTACAGGGCGTACGACAAGGCCGCGCAACACTATGACGATTTTTAGATATGCGCGGCAAGGCCAGCAAGCCGCCTGCCTGTTCAGGCAGCCTGAAAAAATCCTGCTGACCCACGGGCGCTGCAATCTGGAAAACGGCACGGCAGAACTGGCAGGCATTCCTCTGGTTGCAATGAAGCCCGTGGGTACGGTCGGCGCCAGCCCTCGAGCGGTCTGACCGTACGCAATGCCGCAATTTAAAAGTTAAGTGGGTGCGCAGGCGGGGCGCTATCAGGCGAGCGTGCCGTTCATTTTCCGCCGTTTGGCGGGTGGCTCTGCCGGCGTCCAGTTCGGGAGGTGCAAGCGGGCTGACGCTGTAAATTAAAATATTGACTTCGATCAATCGGACTTTTTCTCAGGACATTGTTTGCTATGCACCCCATAGTCAAGTTTCTTCTCTTTCTGATGACCGCCGGCGTCCTTGCCTTTGTCGGCTTTTGGGGGATGGTGATGATCGTGTTTACCGGCCATCCCGAAGTCGCCGTGCCCTGCCTGGTCATTTTTCTGCTGGCGCTGCTGCTGTGCCTGTTTACGCGCTATAAAAAGCAGACGGGCATCGTCATGTTGCTTTCGGCCGTGATAGGCGGTGGGCATTACGGCTACCATATGTGGCAATACGAGCAGGCGCGCAAAGTGCCGCAAATGACGGCCGGTAACATCGACTTGCGCGTGTATGAACCGTTTTCCCAGAACAACCAACTGGCGAGGCTGGATGCGCCCAGTACCCTGCAAATCCCTGCCGGAGAGCGTCCGCGGCTGGATGGGGCGGTGGCGCTGTATCCGCTTTACGCCGCTTTTGTTCAAGCGGTTTATCCGCCGCCCGGCGCTGGAGATACGCGGGAATACGACCACTGGTCGTCCGACTTCGTGCGCATGACCAATACGCCACAGGCGTATGAGCGTCTAATCGCGGGGGAGACGGACATGATTTTTGTCGCCGCGCCGTCCGACGAACAGGTCAAGGCCGCCAAGGCCGCGGGCAAAACCTTCAAGCTCACGCCGATCGGCAAGGAAGCATTTGTCTTCTTCGTGAATGGGCAGAACCCGGTGAGCAATTTGACGACGGGGCAGGTGGTCGACATTTATTCGGGCCGCCTGAAAAACTGGCGCGAAGTGGGCGGGCCGGATCAGGCCATTCGCGCTTTCCAGCGTAATGAAAATTCCGGCAGCCAGTCCACCATGCAGAAGATTATGGGCAATACGCCCCTGATGACACCGCCGCGCGAAGACCGCCTCGGCAGCATGGGCGGCATCGTCAATGACGTGGCGGATTACCGCAATTACAGCAACGCGCTGGGTTATTCATTCCTGTATTACACGCAAACCATGCTGAAAAACAATCAGATCAAGTTGTTGAACATCAACGGCGTTGCGCCCACGCGCGACAACATCATCAATGGCACGTATCCTTACGCGAAAGCGTTTTACGTAGTGACTACAGGCAACGAGAGTCCGGCCGTGCAGCAGTTCATCGCATGGATAAAATCGCCGCAGGGCAAGATATTGATTAATAGAACGGGTTATGTGGCAATTGAGGAATAACCGTGTTTCAGGCCAATAAAAGCTGCGCATCCGGCTGCGCTCCATGCCCCGTGCCGCCGCGCGGGAAAGGCGCCGGCTGGCATAAGGTTTGGGTGGTTTGGGCGGTTTGGCGGGTTTGGGTGGTTTCGGCAGGTTTCCGGTGTGGGCGCGCCGGCTGGTCTGTCCGCTTCGCAAAGGAAGCGCCATGAAATACTGGTTTGCGACCATCCTCACCTTTGCCGCGCGCGAAGCGAAGGAATTGCTGCGCGACCGCGTGCGTACATTTTTTGCCGTGTTCGGCCCCGTGGTTCTGATGGCCGCCGTCTCGTGGGGCGTGTCATTTGATGTGAACGGACTGAGTTTCGCCGTACTCGATCGTGACCAAAGTGTGGAAAGCCGCCGTCTGCTGGAGCAGTTTCGCGGTTCGGCCTATTTTACCGAACGCCCGCCGCTGGCCGCCGATACCGATGCCGATCACGCGCTGGAGAGCACCGACGCCAAACTGGTGATTGATATTCCGCCCCATTTCGGGCGCGACCTGCTGCGCGGCGGTGCGCCTGAAATCGGCCTGTTCATCGACGGCGCCGAGACTTTCAACGCCAGTAACATTATCGCCTATGCCAACGGCGCCGTAACGGCTTATCTGAAGGAATTTGCCCGTAAAAATGGCTTGCCCCCACTACAGTCGGCCGCCGGTATCGAGCCGCGTTTTATTTACAACCAGGATTTCAAAAGCGTTTTTTCCATTGCGCCTGGCATTTTGATGATGGCGCTGACGCTGTTCCCCGCCATGATGGCGGCGGTGGGCGTGGTGCGCGAGCGTGAACTCGGTTCGATTTCCAATTTCTACGGTTCGCCGGCAGGGAAATTGCAGTTTCTGTTTGGCAAGCAGTTGCCGTATGTGGTGGCCAGCATGGCCAGCTTTGTTGCGCTGTATCTGATGATCGTGCTGTGGTTCGGCGTGTCGCTGAAAGGCTCGGCGGCAGCGCTGGTGCTGGGAACGTTGCTGTTCGTCTGCACGACCACTGCGATGGGGCTACTGGTGTCGTGCTTTATGCGTTCGCAGGTGGCAGCGATTTTTCTGACCGCCATCGTCACGTCCGCGCCGGCCATAAGTTTTTCGGGCTTTATAACTCCGGTGACGTCTTTGCAGGGCAGCGCTTATGTGGCGGGCAGAATTCTGCCTTATTCGTGGTACAACACTATCACCGTCGGCACCTTCACCAAGGGGTTGAGGTTTGCCGAACTTGCGCAGGAACTGGTTGTGTTGGCGGGGTTTTACGTACTGTTTTTCACACTGGCGTGCATCTGTCTGAAAAAACAGGAGGCATAGCTTTCAGGCGAAGCGGATGTACGGTTTGCAATCTGCATGCAGGCGGTCATGCAATCGACGGTCACGAAAATTTCTCAGGACATCACCATGGCAATAGCCTCAAAACCGATTGATTCAGGGGGTGCGTATGCGTTGGAAACGCAGCCTTCGCGATTGGACAGGGAAGGTCACCCAGCCGGCAAAAATTGCGCGTGGATGCAGATGAAATCCGGCATTGGCAAGGTTGCGCCCGGGGACGTGTCATTGCCCGCCATCTTTGCCATCTGAACCGAGCCAGGAAGCACCCGAAAAGCAGCCAAAATCCAGCCAAGACAGAGCCTATGAAAACCTTTCTGACGAATCTGCACGCATTGATTCGCAAAGAATATCGCAGCCTGTTTGCCGACCTGACCATGGTTATCCTGATTGCCTATATGTTTACCGGCATGGTGGCGTCGCAGACGAAAGCCAGCTCGGAGCTGCGGAATGTCGCCGTGGCCGTGGTGGATTACGACCGTTCCATACTGTCCTACCGTATCCGCGATGCCATCGGCGCACCGTATTTCCTGATGCCTGAAGAGACGACGCCACAGCAGGCGGAAATTGGCATGGATAAGGGCAACTATGTGTTTACGCTGGAATTTCCCCCCAATTTCCAGCGCGATGTCCAGCTGGGGCGACGGCCGAAAGTGCTGCTGCAGGTGGATGCGACGCGGATGTCGCAGGCAGGCATCGGCACAGGCTACATCAGCCAGATGTTCGAGCGTGAAATCCGCAATTTCATCGGCGTGCAGCCGCCATTACCCGTTACCCCCGTCGTGCGGATGCGCTACAACGCCAATGCCGATAACGCCTACCAGATTCCTACCGGCGCGATCAACGGCGCGATTATGCTGCTCCTGATGTTGTTGGTCGGCTCGGCGGTTATCCGCGAACGCGAACGCGGGACAATGGAACATCTGCTGGTGATGCCCGTATCGGCGGCCGAAATCATGCTGGCCAAAATCATCTCCAACGGCGTGGTGATCTTGCTTGCATCGACCCTGTCGCTGTATTTCATCGCGCATCTGGCTCTTGGAATGCCGATCAACGGCTCAATCGCCCTGTTTGTGGCGGGGACGGTGGTGTATCTTTTTTCCGTAGCGTCAATGGCGATCATGCTTGCCACGTTTACGCCGACCATGCCGCAGTTCAGCCTGCTGGTATTGCCGCTGTATCTGACGATGATCATGTTCTCCGGCATGCACACTTCGCGCAACAATATGCCGCAGACGGCGCAGTGGATCAGTGAGTACTGGCCGAGCACGCAGTTTTATCAGTTCAGTCAAAGTGTCGTCGCCCGTGGCGGCGGCGTGGAGATCGTGTGGCACAATCTGGTGATCATGGCAATTACCGGCGCGCTGTTTCTTGGACTGGCTTTGGTGCGGTTCCGAAAGATGCTGGAGAAACAGGGCTAAAGGCATGCCAGAGCGCCGAAAGCCCAGATTAGCCGCGAAGAAATTGCCATTGATTCCCCATGCGGCGATGTTTTGCCTGCCCTTTTCTTGATTCAGCGGCAGGCGAGGCGCTGGGTGGTGAGTTGAGTCATATCGCCCACTCCGTCAGTCGCCTTGCCGTACCGGTACGGCCATTGTCCGGCAACTGTGGATAGGGCTGCGGATGCAACAAACGGCTGGCCGGATGTGCCGGAAACTTTTCAGGAAAACAGAAAAAGGCAGGATGACCTGAAGGACTTCATGAGATTCCACGCTTTTGGGGCTTTTGAGATATTTGGCGCCAGATGGTGCAAGCCGTCTGCGGGTGAATAGGAAAGGCGGACGATGAATTTTGATGCCTTGCTGACGATGTTGGCCTGTACTGCCGACCCGGCGCGCGCCGCGCCCATGCGGGCTTACATGAAAAACCGCTTCGACTTTCTCGGCATTGCCAAGCCGCAATTGATGCGGGTGTGCAAGCCGTTTTTCAAAGGCGCGGCCCAGGCCGATGTGGATTGGCGCTTTGTGCAGCAATGCTGGGCAGACCCGCACCGCGAGCTGCAATACTGCGCGCTTGAATACCTGCGCGCCGTGCAATCCAAGCTGACGCCGCAAGACATTCCCCGGCTGCAACAACTGATCACCACCAAATCGTGGTGGGACACGGCGGATTTTCTCGACCGCATCGTCGGCGGCATCGCCTTGCGCCATCCCGAAGTGAATGCGGTGTTGCTGGTCTGGAGCCAGAGCGAAAACATCTGGCTGCGGCGCGTCGCCATCGACCACCAGCTGTTGCGTAAAGAAAAGACCGATACCGCGCTGCTGGAGCAAATTCTGCGCAACAACCTGGGGCAGAGCGAATTTTTCATCAACAAGGCTATCGGCTGGGCGCTGCGCGATTACAGCAAAACCCACCCCGACTGGGTGCGCCGCTTCATCGCAGACTACCGGCAAGGCATGAGCCGGCTGAGTCTCCGCGAGGCGCAAAAATACCTGTGATGGGAGCCTATCAATGCGGTTGCTGTTGTGCCTTGTACCGGTTTTCGTACGAAAATCCGCACATATCCGCAAATGCAAGTGCGCTGCGCGATCAACGTTGACCTGAATATATTGTCTCGGAAAAAACCATGAACCTGCATCCCTACCGTTTATTGCCGCTTGCCCTTGCATTACTTGCTGCCTGCCAGAATACGGTGATTTCGAGACCAAGTAGCGTTGCTTTGCCGGCGGCGTTTGACCATGCCCAAAACGCCCGGAACAGTGCCGACATCGCGCAGTGGTGGCAGCAGTGGCGCGATCCGGTGCTGGATGCGCTGATCGAACGTGGCTTGCAGCAGAACTACGACATTGCCATTGCCCGCAGTCGTCTGGAAGAAGCGCGCGCTGTGGCCCGTCTTGCACAGGCCGATCTGGGGCCGAAAGTGGGTGCGTCGGCAACATTCATGCGTATGGATGCGCGCATCGACAATCCGCTGAACGATCGTGCACGTGATGGGCTGGGGCGCTATCCACAAGCGGCGGCACTCAATCGAGATCACTTCACCCTGGAGGGTTCCAGTCTCAGCGGTGGTTTGAACGCCGCGTGGGAGCCTGACATCTTTGGTCAAAAGCGCAGTGATGCCGATGCCGCCCGCTACGCTGCGCTCGGTGCGCAGGAACAGGCCTATGGCGCGCAGCTTCTCGTCGCCGGCGATATTGCGACGCACTACCTGCAGGCGCGTGCCGCCCAATCTCGCCAACGTGCCGCCGAGCGCAGTATTGCCGTCCTGAAGCGCCTGACCGACTATGTGCAGAGCCGCTTTCAGGCGGGGCATCTGAGTGCCTACGAGATTGAACAGGCGCGCGCCCAGCTCTCTGCCGCACAGGCGCGCGAAAGTACACTGACGGCGGAATACGCCGCCCATGTTCGCGCCATTGCCGTTTTGACGGGGCACGTTCCGCAGACATTCCGGCTGGCCGAAAGTCATAGCGACCTGCTGGATAAGCTTCCGGAGGCGCCGGGCGGACACACGCCGCAGGGCATGGTCGAGCGCCGCCCCGATATTCGCGCCGCCGCCGCGCAGGTTCAGGCATATGCGGCCAGGCTGGCCAGCGCCCGGGCCGATTTGTTACCGCGCTTCTCCATTAATTTTTTGGGGCAGGGCATGATCGGCATCGACGGCGAGCGCAGCCTGAGTGGCTGGAGTAGTCTGCTTTCGGTCGGTCTCCAGGTCCCGCTGCTGACCAATGGCCGTATCCAGGCCAACATTGACGCCGCCGATGCACGGCTGAAAACGGCGTTGCTGCAATATGACCGAACGTTGCTGCAAGCCCTGGCCGAGGTCGATACGGCCTATCACAACCAGAATGCCCTGGTGCGGCAGAATGCGTTGCTGGTGCAGGCGCATCGTCAGACGGACAAGCAGGCGGCGGACGCGGAAAAACTTTTCCGATACGGCGGCAAAACGCTGGACAATGTTTTGACTGCGCGCCTTCACGAAATTCAGGCGCAAGAAAACCTGATTGCCGCACAATTGGCGCGCGCTCAGACACTGGTTGGACTTTACAAAGCACTTGGCGGCGGCTGGCAAGGCGTTGTAGGTGAATAGGCGGATGCAAGCGTAAGGAGTGAGGGCAAGGAAGCCGGTGAAGACGGCGGTTCGACATGCCTCGGTGGTATCTTTCGGCCGGGAGCAGGAGGCGTTGATAAATATCAACATGCCTTCTACGGAGGGCCTGCCTTGCCGCATTCGGCGTACTTTCCGTACTTTCCGTTCGCCCGCTCTGCCGCTCCATCCTGCCATCTTTTTATGAACACCTGATTTTCAGGACGGATGCCGGTATCGGCCAATGCCGTAGCCGTTTTTTTAATTTGACAATGCTTTTCATGAAATGAAGTCACGCCGGAATGGCGGGTTAGGCCGCTTGAAAAAACAATGCCTCGCGCTTTGGATTTTTCTCCTTTCGGCGTGTTCCGTCGTGCAGTTCCGCCCGGTGGAAACGATCGATCAGGTGTGCGTCGGCGAGGGCTATCGCTTGCAGCAGGCGATGGATCTCGCCAGGGAAAAGGAAAATTTCATCGTGATGATGATTTCCGGCGGCGGTACGCGGGCAGCGGCTTTTGGCTATGGGATTCTGGAAGCGCTGGATAGCCAGCCGATTTACCTGCACGGGCGGCGCAGCACGTGGCTGGATCATATCGATGTGGTGTACGGCGTCTCAGGAGGGGCAGTGCTGGCGGCGTATCTTGCCCTGCACGGCAGGGATACGATCCCCGACTTCGAGAATCGCTTCCTGAAACAGAACTTCCAGCGCCAAATCAGCCGGCAGATACTTTCGTTCGCCAATATGCCGCGCCTCCGTTCGCCGGAATTCGGGCGCGGCGATTTATTGCAGGAACAGTTCGAAAACACCCTGTTTGGCAAGGCGACGTTCGGTGATCTGGCGCAACGCCGCCGCGGTCCGTTTGCCGTCATTAGCGCGACGGATATGACGGCGGGGCGACGCATCGATTTTACGCAGGAGTATTTCGATGTTCTGTGCCTGAACCTGTCCACTTTCGGGATCGCCCGTGCGGTCGCCGCTTCCAGTGCCGTTCCTCTCGTTTTTGCGCCGGTGACGCTCAACAACAATGGTGGCAATTGCGGCTATACGCTGCCGGAGCCGATGCGCGATGCGCTGATCGGCCAGGAAGCGCATGCGCTGCAACGGCAAACCCGTCGGGAATACCTGGCGTATATCGGGCACTACGCAAAGAGCAGCGAGCGCCCGTATCTGCACCTGCTCGATGGCGGGCTGACTGATAATCTCGGTTTACGGCATTTGCTTGAACTGAATGAAATTTACGCGCCTTCCACGCTCAACAACCGGCTGCTCGGCGGGAAGATTCGGCGCATCATCGTGATCGCCATCAACGCACAGAATCAGATCAATAGTGACATTGACCAGAGCGCGGTCGTGCCGGGGTTTGCCGATGTACTCAATGCCGCCATCAATATTCCCATCGACCAGAATTCCCAGGAGTCGCTGCGGCGTTTTCGCCGCATAATCGACGAAATCAATGCGTCGGCGTACAACAGGAATGGCGACAAGGTGAACGCGTACTTCGTCAGCCTGAATCTGCATGATTTACCCGATTCGCCGTTGCGCCGCGAATTGCTGAACATCCCTACCAGCTTCTATCTGCCGCATGAAGACATCAATTTGTTGAAGTCCGCCGCCCCCATACTGCTCAGGCAATCGGCCGAGTATCAACGCCTGCTGGCCGATCTGATGTCAGCCCCCGATGCAGCGCAGGAATAACGGGCGGCGGTGAGTCGCATCGTTGACGGACGTGAACTTGTGCCTTGCCGCAGATTGTCTATTTCGCCCGTTTTCAGGGCTGTCTGTGTCGGTACGCGGGTATGGTTTTTCGGTGACCGGATGCGCTGGGCCGCGTGGCGGTTACAATCGGTAGCCGGAATTTACGCGGGCAGGCGCGCGCGCCTGTTCACGATCCAAATGGCGTGCCGGGTGACTCGCCGAGAACGGCATGCCGGATGATCGACAGTGCGGTGCGCAGATCTTCAATAGCGATTTGACCCGGCGCCGAGCAGCCCTGACCGATGGCAAAGGTGGCTGACGAACCGTAGATCCAGCCCGCAATACGCGAAAGTGCGCCGAGGCCGCCCATGGCGATGCTGATCAACGGCAGATCGTGCTTCTCACGAGCGCGGCGAGTGGCCGCCAATAGTTCGAGCACGTCACGGTCGTTGTGCGGCATGACCGCTACCTTGGCTACGTCGGCGCCCAGGCGTACGGCAGCGGCAAATTTCTCGTCGAGCGTTGATGCATCGGGCGTCATCTGAAAGTTGTGGTACGACAAGATCATGCCGATGCCGTTGGCGCGCGAGACCTTGCGCAGCGCTTCGATGTCGGCGGGGGCGCTGGAGAGTTCATAGTCGATCAGCTCAATGCATTTGGCCTGGCAGGCGGCGGTGTACATGGCCATGACGGCTGCCTCGTCGATCGCTAGCGATTGGCCGCCTTCGGCGACGCTGCGGCGAGTCAGCAGTACGGGAATGGATGCGGCCTGACGAATCGCCAGAGCCGTGTCGATGACGGCCTGGTGATCGCCGATCGCTTCAAAAAAGTCGATCCGCCATTCGAGCAGATTGGGTTTTTTGGGGGCGATTGCGGCGACTTCTTCGAAAATCATGGCGCGCGTCCTGCCGACCAGCGGCGTGATGATGGCGGGCATGGCGTCCCCGCCCAATGGGCGTCCGCCGATCAAAATCGGTATGCTGGCTTTCATGGCAACGCTTCCTTAAGTGTTTGGCGGAATGATAAGCGATGAAAGATGGCGGTGTCGCCGGGCCGTCAAGCATGCACTGTACGCCTCACGCAATTAGGGCCCCTGATGTTGCCCTGATCCGCCTGCCAGAGACGCCTGGAGAGTGATTCCATGCGCCTGTTCCGGAGGACTCCGGTTTTGTGCACGGATTTCCTCCGAATGATGGCGACGATGGCATGATGATTACGGCTATGCGAGAATCCACGGAACTTTTGTGTCATTGCACTCTCTGTCGTAATCATTGAGCGCTTATCTTGAGTCAGAGAGTTTTCAGCGTATGTGTATGTATTTCCATGAGTGATCTGTTCGGTTACTGGATCGTTCGCCACAAGAATGAGGTGCTGGCGGTCGGCGGCAAGGGCGCTGCCGGTATTTTTCCGGCAGCAGCAGCGGCGGACTGGGGGTGTCCGGCGGGGGTGCTGCGTATTGGTCAATGGCAGGGGGAACCGTGCTATGCCGTCGATCTGGACGTGCTGCCATCTGATGCGCCCGGTAGTTTGACGCCAGTGCGTGCGCTATATGGTCTGGGCGGTATGGAAGCTTTTGCCCTGGCCGGTCGTGCGACGCAGTTGCTGGACTGGCGGCACAACCATCATTTTTGCGGTCGTTGTGCCACGCCGACACGCATGAAAACCACCGAATTTGCGATGGAATGTCCGGCCTGCGGGCTGCTCGCGTATCCACGTATTTCTCCGGCCATCATGGTGCTGATATCGCGCGGCGACGAATTGCTGCTGGCGCGCAGCCCGCATTTCAAACCGGGCGTTTTCAGTGCGCTGGCCGGTTTCGTCGAAGCAGGCGAGACGCTGGAAGCCTGCGCCGTCCGCGAGGTGCGCGAGGAAGTCAATATTGAAATTACCAATTTACGGTACTTCAGCAGCCAGCCCTGGCCGTTCCCGGATTCGCTGATGCTGGCATTCTTCGCCGATTACGCGGGCGGCACGATTTCGCCCGATCCGGCGGAAATCGAAGCCGCCGGCTGGTTTCGTCGGGACGCTCTGCCGCCGCTGCCCGATCCAGTCAGTATTGCCCGCCGGCTGATCGACGCAGCGTGCCTTCAGGGGTGAAGCCCTGGGTGCGCACAGAGCGTGTACCGTTTCGTACTAAAGGTTTCGTAATGAAAGAAAAGGATGAAAATTGAAAATGAAGACTTTATACAGGCAGTTGGCGCTGGCAGTAGCGCTGGGCGTATCAGCCATGACGGCGCAGGCTGAAGTTGTCGAAATCGACGCCGCCGAACTGGCGCGTCTGACGGCCAAAGGCATCCCGCTGATTGATATTCGTACCGAAAGCGAATGGAAAAGCAGCGGCGTGATTGCCGGTAGCCGGCTGCTGACTTTCTTCGATGAGCATGGTCGGGCGGATCCGGCGCAATGGCTGGCCGCAGCACGCCCAATTGCCGGGCCGGAACAGCCGCTGATTCTGATCTGCCGCAGCGGTAAACGTACACGTGTGGCTGCGCAGTTTCTGTCCGAGCAGGCCGGTTACAAAAAGGTCTATCATGTCAGCGGTGGTATCGGCGGCTGGGTGGGCGCAGGTCGACCTCTGACGCCTTATCGTCGGTGAGATTGACTTCGTCGAAGATATACGGCAAATGGCGGGGAACATTGCGGCGAAGAAGGGGAACGAAAAAAGGAATACGGCTGGGTAGATAGAAACGCTGAATGTTTTCAGAAAATGAGCGTATGAATGTGTTAGATTACGCAGCATCCGTATTACATTGAATTTACGGGATTTTTAAATTTAATTTTGCCAATGATGAATGAACTTGATGCGCTTGAAGACAAAGTAGCCCAGATCGTGGACTTGTGTCATAGCCTGCGCGCTAAAAATGCCGAATTGCAGCAACGACTTGCCGCAGCCGAGGCGATGCGTGCGGCGCTGATCAGCCGCATGGATGCGGCGCGCATGCAGATCGAACAGCTTGCCGCACAGCTGCCCGATCTTTCCGATAATGAAGAATCTGTCTGATTTCCGACCATGACCAACGAAGCCAATTATCTCGATATCGTCCTGCTCGGCAAGGAATACCGCGTGGCCTGTCCACCCGAAGAGCGCGATGCTTTGAGCGCTGCGGCCGCCCATGTGAGCGCGACAATGGATGAAATTACCGAGCAAACGCGCAGCAACAGTCCGGAACGCGTCGCCGTCATGGCCGCGCTCAATATTGCGCACGAGCTGTTGATGCAGCGCTCGGCAACATCGACGCCAGATGATTTTTCGCAAACAATGCTGGACTTTGCGCAGGCAAAGCGTAGAATCCAAGCCATGGAGGCGCAGATTGACACGGTGCTGCCGCCGCAGGAAGACCTGTTCTAATCTGCCTGTCTCCTCAGGGTGTTCCCTGCGGTGTTCGTCAAGGCCATATATTCCTTGAACCAATGCTGATAGGCATTGGCTGCTGACTTTAGAAACCGCTGTTGTGCCCGCCCCTTGCCGGGTGAGCCTGATGCGGAAAGGAGGCAGCCTCCTCTGAACCTCGGTTCAGGATGCCGGCCTAACGGCACTCGCGGGGAACCATGTATAGGGTGGTCGGTGTAGCGCGGAGCTTGTCTCCGCGCTGTTTTTTTGTCGAAATTGTTGTTCGATTGCTGTTCGTCTTCCTCGTATTTCCTGTGTTATGGAAGCTTTTTTCGTTTCACTACTGGCGGTTGGTTTGGCCGAAGTCGGCGATAAGACGCAAGGGCTGACTGCCCTGTTGGCGGCCAGATATCGCAGGCCCGCCGTCCTGTGCCTGGCGCTTGCCGCAGCTACGCTGATCAATAATGCGCTCGCTGGCGCGCTCTCTGAACTGCTGCGCTTGCTCGTGCGTGCCGACGCCTTGCCCTGGACATTGTGCATCGGTCTGATCGGCCTGGCGGCCTGGTCACTGAACGCCGAACATTGCAAGGAAAAATCGGGAGAGCAGGGTGTCGCAAATATTTTTTCCGCAGCCTTTACCGACTTTTTTCTGAGCGGATTATGGGGGAAGGCACAAATTGCGGCGTGCGTGCTGGCGCTGAACAGTCAGGCGCCGGTCATGAGCGTGGCCGGCGCGACGCTGGGCGTGCTGCTGGCCTGTCTGCCCGCTGCACTGGCTGACGATCGCCTGCTCAAGCGCCTGCCGGTCAATACGGCACACTGGGGCGCAGCGGTGATTTATGCCGTGCTGGCCTATATTGCCGTCACCAAGGGCGGGATCGCCCTCTGGTTCCTGTCCGGGAAACACGTGAGCTGAAGGCGCCCTGATCGCGGCTTCCTTTACCAAAATACGGCGTTGCTGTGTTGGCTTCGCCTGACCGTACTCAATGTTACTGTCTGCGGCTCACCGCCTTGTCTTTGGCAAAGTCGAGGCATAGCGATTCCCTTTGCCAAAATACGGCGTTGCTGTGTTGACTGGGCCTTGCCGTACTGAATGGTCTGCCTGCGGCTTACCGCCTTGTCTTTTGGCAACGTCGCGCCGCTATATCTTGGGCGTCTCAAATATGGGTGCCCTGAACCCCGCGTAGATAGGGCGTTTCCGGGCAGGCGCCTCTGGAACCCTTATAAATAAAGGGCTGGCGGGCAGGGTGCCCGGAGACGCCCTGTTTACAAGGGCTTCAGAGCATCTGCTTTGGAAAATACCCTAAATACGCGGGTCTCAGGGCGTCCCGGCCTTGCCGGCAGGCTGCAGAATTATTGCGCCAGCGGAGTGAGCGTCGTGATGAATTCTTCCGCTTTCTGGAAGCCGATGATGCGCGGCGTGGTGATTTCCCGCCCATTTCTGTCGAAAAAAATGATGCCCGGCGGGCCGTAGAGATTAAAGCGTTTTAGCAGCGCCTTATCGTCGGCGGTATTGGCGCTGACATCGGCGCGCAGCAGCAGCCAACCCGCCAGTGCCTGCTGAACCTGCGGTTGAGCGAAGGTCTTGCGTTCCATTTCCTTGCAGGCGGTGCACCAGTCGGCGTAAAAATCGAGGAGAACGGGTTTGCCGGATCCACGTGCGTACGCTTCGACTTCGGCAACGGTGCGCGCGGGCGTAAAGGGCAGGTCCGCCGTCTCGTAAGTGGGCCTGCCGGAGAGCACGGCGAACAGTTCAGCGGCGCTCTTGCCGCCGGAGAGCGCGCTGACCAGCAACAGGGTGCCCGCCAGCAACAGCATGAGGCCGATAAATTTGCCGGCGCGCTGCGCGCCGCGGGCGCCTGTCTGCGGCAAACGCCGGTGTATGCCGAAGAGTAACGCGGGCGCAATGAGCAGAAGCCCCCAGCCGGCGGTCGCCAGCTGGGGCGGGAGAAAAGGGGAAATCAGCCAGTGGGCGGTGCCGAGCAGAATGAAGCCAAAGATTTTTTTGACCGTTTCCATCCACGGCCCCGCCTTGGGCAACAGCGCGCCGGCGGAGGCGCCGATGAGCAGCAGCGGTACGCCCATCCCCAGCCCCATGGCGAACAGCGCCGCGCCGCCGAGCGGGGCATTGCCGGTTTGGCCGATATAGAGCAACGCGCCCGCCAGCGCCGGGCCGACACAGGGACTGGCCAGCAATGCCGACAGCGCTCCCATGAGCGCCAGGCTGGGTAAGGAACCGCCGCGGATGCGCGCGCTGCCCGCCGCCAGCCGGTCGCGCAGACCCGCAGGAAGCTGGAGTTCGTAAAACCCGAACATCGACAGCGAAAGCGCCACGAAAATCAGTGCAAATGCTCCGATCGCCCACGGATTCTGGAAAGCCGTCGACAGCAGCGTTCCCGTTAAACCCGCGGCAACGCCGGCGGCTGCGTAGGCCGCCGCCATGCCGAAGATGTAGGCAGTTGCCAGCGCCAGACCGCGGCGCTGCGAAACGGGCGCGGTCTGGCTGCCCGAGCGGACGATCATCGAGGAAAGAATCGGGAACATGGGCCAGACGCAGGGCGTCAGCGATAAGGCCAGGCCGAAGCCGAAAAAGCTGGCGATGATCAGCCAGAGGCTGGCCTCGCTGAACAGACGCCCGATGCGGGAAGTTTCATCGTCCCCCGTGTTTTCCTGCACGGCGCCATTGGCCAGGGGGCTGTCGGCGGCGACATCCATGGCCGGCGGGAGCTTTGTCGCTTGCGCGATCTGTGCAATGGCCGGGGGGGGATTTGATGCGGTCGTTGCGGCCATGTCGGAGTCCGGCAGACTGACGGACAAACGGTGCGCCTGTGGCGGATAGCAAATGCCGCCTTCTGCGCAGCCCTGCGAGGTCATGAGAAGCGTCAGGGGCAGTGTGCCGGAACGGTTACGGTTGATCGGCAGGCGGAGGCTGAGCTGTTCGTAATACACCTCGACGTCACCAAAATTCTCGTCATGTTTCTGTTTGCCTCTGGGCAGCGCGGGTGCGCCGGCGGGCAGCAACAGCGCGGGCTCGGCGGAAAAGCGGAATTTGTCGCGGTAAAGGTAATAGCCGGGCGCGATGTCGAAATTGACTTCGACCGTCTGGCTGTCGAGCGCGCGGACGCTGGCGCGGAAGGCCTCTTCCGGCGGCAAAAACTCTTCTGCGGCCGCCGGCAAAGAAAAAGACACGAGCAAAAAAGCCAATAGCGGGGCCAAAGCGGTGAGTCGCGGTGGGGTAAAACGAAAAATGTGGCGGATGAATCGGTCAATCATGGGTGGAACGGTGGTTTAACGGGGTGGTTTTTAGGAGGGGGATGAGGTTTCGGCCGCCAGCCAGGCCAGATAATCCGGCAGTCCGTGCGTGATCGGCAGGGCGATGATTTCCGGCGTTTCGTAAGGGTGCCGGGTGCGGATAGCCGCTTCCAGCGCCGGGTAGCGCGCGCTGTCGGTCTTGATGAGCAGCGGTATCTCCGTGGCGCGTTCGATGTTTCCCTGCCAGCGGTATACCGAATGGCACGGCGCGAGCCGGTTGACACAGGCGGCCAGCCGCGCTTCGACCAGCGCTGTGGCCAATGCTTCGGCACTGGCCTCGTCGGGCAGGTTGGTGAGTACGAGCAGGGCGCGCGGGGTGTGTTCAGTGGTTTGCATGGCGCAATTTTATAGGCAAGTCAGCGCAAACTCTGGCGGCCGGTTGACGTGTTGCTGTAACAAAACGGTTCAACCGTAGATCGCCGTAACAAAAATTAACGCATACAGCATCCGAAAACGGTCAGCACGGCCAGTTGCGCCGGACGATGTCGCGGATCGTTTGCAGGCGGCCATGAAAAAAATGGTCGGCGCCGGGAATGACGACCACGGGCAGGTTCTGCGGCTCTGCCCAGGCAAGCACGTTGGCCAGCGGCACAGTGTCATCGAGCGCGCCATGGATGATGAGGCTGTGACTGCCGACAGGGCTGGCTGTGTATTCGCGGTCGCCGGCAATGTGGCCGGTCGCCGGCGCAACGAGGACGATGCGTTCAACCGTCTGCCCGGTTTCCGCCAGCGCCGCCGCGACGCGGGTGATGACATAGCCGCCGAAAGAAAAGCCGGCCAGAACAAGAGGTGGGTGGGGGATTTTTTCGGGTAGCGCTGCGCCGAGCAGGGTATCGCCGAATTGCGCTTGAGCCTGGGCGATCAGCGCCAGCATGTCGTCGGTTTCTCCTTGCCCGTGCGTGTGCGTGCCCGCGCTGGCGCCGACGCCGCGGAAGTTCGGGCGCAGGGTGAGGTAGCCGAGCGCAGTCAGCGTTTTTGCCAGCGTATGAACGACCTTGTTGGTATTGGCGCCGCCGAATAGCGGGTGCGGATGGCAAACGAGCGCCAGCCCGCGGGGATAAAGCGGTGTGTCAACCCGCGTTTCGATGGCGCCGGCTGGGCCGGAAAAAATCAAGGCGTCTTCATGTATCGTCATGGTCGTTCGCGCGTGGCGTGGGTATTGAAAGCGTTGGTTCAGACAGCGCCACGATAAATTAATTCGGCGTCATCGACAAAAAAGTGCTGCCAGGCGTCATGGTTAACATGGCCGCAGCCGGGATGAAGGATTTCCTGCCGCGCGCCTTTCGCTACCAGGCAGGGCTGAAGCCCGTGTAAACAGGGCATCTCCGGGCAAGTGTCCGGAAACCCTTTATCCACGCGGGGCTCAGGGTATCTGTCCGAAGGTTTTTTATCTACGGTTTATGTTTTTTGATGCCCTGAGGCCCTTGTATTTAAGGGGCTTCAGGGCGTTTTATGTTTTCTGCCCTGTTTGCGCAGGGGCAGGCAATCTTTTTTGCGGCTAATTCAAATGCCGCGGTCGCCGGAGGAAAGTCAGGCAAGGCAGGGCGAGAAATGGCCAAAGACTGGCGATCAGCCGCGTCAGCCCATTGAAGTTGAGAAAGTGCCCTTGTTGCCAGGCGGCCATCGCGGCCTGTGAATACGGGTTCGGCGGCGCCAGATTGATCAGAACCGCGCCGGTCATGAGAAACAGTGCGGCCAGCGCTTGCTGCCAGCGCGGCGGGAGCAGCGGCAGAAGCGAGAGCAGTGCGCCGCCAATCATTGTACCGAGCGCCGCGCCGGGCGTAAGCCAGACGATGGCCTGTGCCGGTTCGACGAGGATGGCGGTGGCCAGCGCACGGACGATCATGGCCAGCGCAAAAAATGCGATAAGCGGCCCAAGGACGCGGTGTTGCGGCGCGAGCAGGAAACGGACGATCAGGCCGATAGCCGTCATATTGCAGGCGATGATGGCGGTTTCAATGGCAAAAAAGGCGGAAGGGCCGTAATCGACGGGGCTGGGAATATCGAGCAGGCCGCGCAGGTTGCCAGCGCCGAAGAGCAGGGTTTCCGGTGAAAGCTGGGCAAACAGCCAGAACCCGATGAGTACCAGAATGATGTCCGCGTCGTGAATTGGCGCCAGCCATCGCTGGCAGCGCCGGATAAAGGTCAATAACCGCGCGCCGCCAACGACGGCGAGCAACGCGCCGAGCGCCGCACCCGCCGAGTTGCAGAGCAGGTCGAGGCTGGAAGGAACGCGCGTGGGCAGCCAGGTCTGCACCGATTCCATACAAAAGCTAAGCGCCGTGCCGATACAGGCGGCAAGCAGGGCGGCCGGCAATGGTGGCATGCGCTTTTCACTGCCGGAACGGAGCGCCAGTGCCAGCAGCAGACCGAGCGGCAGATAAGCAAGCAGGTTGGCGGCGATATCGAAGAGCGTCCAGTAGCGCGGCCAGCAGGCTTCGAGGAACGAAAACGGCGTCAGGTTGCCGTCGCGCCAGCCGGAAAATGGATGCAGACTGGCATAGACGATGAGTGCCGCGTACGCGAGCGCCAGATAGCGAATCAGGCGCAGGGGCGAGACGCTGCGCCTGTCGGCGTCTGCCGGAGCCGACATGTCAGGGCGCCGCCAGCGGGGCGACCCGGCCGAACTTCTGGGGGAGCAGCGAACCGGCCAGCATGCCGAGAATGGACAGGGCAAAGCCGATCAGTTGCGGCGGCACGGGAAAAGCCTCGCCGAACGCGAGTTCAAGACTGATCCAGCTGGCAACGCCGCCAAAAATGGCAAACAGGGCGCCCTGCGCTGTGGCGCGTTGCCAGTAGGCGCCGAAGAAAAGGGGTACGAAGGCGCCGGCAAGCGTAATTTTGTAGGCGCTTTCGACCATTTCAAAGATCGAGGCGTCACTGACCAGGGCGAAGCCGAGGACGAGGCATGTGAAGCCGACGATGGTGATGCGCATCAGGCGCAGGAAAGCCCGGTCGCTGATGCCGGGAAAAAAGCCGCGAATGACGTTTTCGGAAAAAGCAACCGAAGGGGCCAGCAGGGTGGCCGAGGAGCAGCTCATGATTGCCGCCAGCACGGCGCCAAAAAAAATCGCCTGGGCAAAAACCGGCGTGTGTTGCAGAACCAGCGTCGGCAGTACACGCTGCGGATCGTTTTCCAGCAATGCGTTGAAAAATGCCGGGTCGATCAGCGTGGCGGAATAGGCAATGAACATCGGAACGAAGGTAAAGGCAAAATAAGCGATGCCGCCGAGCAGCGAGCCGTAAATGGCGATTTTGGCGCTTTTCGCCGAGGTGACTCGCTGAAAGACATCCTGCTGGGGAATCGAGCCGAGCATCATGGTGATCCAGACCCCCAGGAAGTTGAGCCATGGCATAAGGCCGCCCTTCGGAAAGAAATCAAGTTTACCGGCCGCTGCCGCGTGGCTGACAACCGCTTCGACGCCACCGGTCATGCCGGAAATGGTATGCGCAATGAATAGCATCCCGCCCATGACGACGCCCATCTGCACAAAATCAAGAATGGCAACGGAGAACATGCCGCCGAAGGTGGTGTAGGTCAGCACGATGGCCGCGCCCAGAATCATGCCGCCTGTCTGCGAAATGGCGTCGTTGGTGACGACACTGAATACGAGGCCAAGCGCCTTGATCTGCGCCGAAACCCAGCCCAGGTAAGAAACAACGATACACAGCGTTGTCAGAACCTCGACGGTGCGGTTATAGCGTATGCGGAAAAAATCGCCAAGCGTGAGGACATTGATTTTGTATAAGCGCGAACCGTAGAACAGGCCGGCGATGATGAGGCACAGGCTGGCGCCGAACGGATCAGCCACGACACCACCCAGGCCTTCTTTAACAAAAGTGGCGGAAACACCGAAGACGGCTTCTGCACCGAACCAGGTGGCAAACACGGTCGCCATGACAACCGGCAGCGGCAGGCTACGGCCGGCGACAGCAAAATCCTTGGTGCTATGGACCCGTGTTGCGGCAAACAGGCCGATGCCGACGGACACGATGAGGTAAGCGACGACAAACCAGATCAGCATGGGCGTTCGTTGAGCGGTGTTGATTCAATGTGTTGAGAAGAAACAAGGGAACGGCAGGCCGGTGAGAAGCAGCGCATTATATGATTGTTGGCAGCGTTGTTGACAACCATTCTGTGCTGCGACTCCCGGTGTTGATGGTTACATCAGATGATGCTGAAAGGCGTTGGCCGTGGCTTTGGCAGATTCCCGCCACGGCGCGGCAGTGAGCGAAGCGCAAAGCATTTGGCGGGGCGAACAGGCACGAAAAAAAGCGTGCTGCCAGATGACGGGCGACGGCGGGTGGTTTATTTGACAAGGCGGGATACAACCAGTAGCATCCGCCCATCTTTAAATCAGCCCGAGCGTTTCGGGCGTGTGTATTTGTTGTAGTCTGGCGCTCTTCCCAATATTTCTCCGCCTCTGGAGTGTCTCGGCAGTTCTTCGCGGAAGAGTCGTTCCCAAGCGATCTACGATCGTATCCCCGGGTTTTAACAGTCTGTTATTCCACCCGCCTGTAACCGATTGTCGCGCGGCTTGTTGTCTTGTGCGATGACAATAGTGAAGGAGAGTGAGTATGTCAGCTTTGGCTTCTCCCAAGCAAATGATGTCGCGATGTACCAGTACGCATGTAGTACTGCATACGGCGCAATACTGCCTGCTGATCGCCGGCTTTATCTTTTTCATGAGTTTCATTCCGTCAATTTCGGGCCGTAGTACGCCCGCGTCTGAAATCGATCCGCATACCCTCGCAGCGATGGAAACGGTGGATGCGGAAACGGACAGCGTGGCAAGCTCCGGCACCGCTGAATCTTTCGCCAACGCCTCGGCCGGCGAGGCCAAGGCGGCAGAAGCGTTCCCGTCGTACATGAATGGCGCGCTGCGTTATGTTTCCCAGCGTTATAAAGTGTCGGCGGAGGCGTTGCGTCCGATCTTCGAGACGGCGCATCAGGTCGGACGGGAGAAGCATATCGATCCGTTGCTGATTGTTGCCATTATTGGTATCGAGTCGAGCTTCAATCCTTTGGCTGAAAGCTCCTTCGGCGCGCAGGGGCTGATGCAGGTGGTGCCGCGTTTTCATCAAGACAAGGTGCCGGAAGGCGCTGGCGGCCAAGTCTTTTTTGATCCTGTCGCCAATATCCGGATTGGCACCCTCGTACTGCAGGAGGCGATCGAGCGGCGCGGCGGCTTGATGGCGGGGCTACAGCATTATGCTGGATCGACTGACGGGTCGAGTTGGTACGCTGACAGGGTTTTGGCTGAGAAGGCGCGTCTGGAACAGGCGATCAAACGCCGCAGCGGCAAGCAGCAGAGCGCCTGAACTGCTCCTCTTTTATAGCGGCCCTCTTTGCCAAAATACGGCGTTGGCTCGCCTTGCCTTTTGGCAAAGTTAAGCCGCTATATATTGGGCGTCTCAAATATCGATGCCCTGAATCCCGCGTATTTAGGGCGTTTTAGAGGAGGTGCCCGCTAGCCCTTGTAAACAGAGCATCTCCGGGTACCCTGTCCGCAAACGCCCTATTTATAAGGGTTATAGAGGTGCCTGTCCTGAAGTCCTTTATCCGCGCGGGTTTCGGGACATCTCCCCGACAGGGAGAGAATTGGAAAAACGCTGGGGCGGAAGCGCAGGTGCATCTCCAAAAAGAGCTAGCCTGAAGCCCACGTATTTATTAGGGCATCTCCGAGCACCCTGCCCGCAAACACCCTATTTATAAGGGCTTCAGAGGTACCTATCCTGAAGCCCTTTATTTATACGGGGTTGCGGACATATCCCTTTGCGTATTCGATCACTACGAAGCGCCCAAAACTCCCTTAGGCGCAGCCGCAGGCGCGGGGAACTTGGCGAAAGCAAGGGCTTGATTGCCTGAGCGCAGCGAGTTAATCAAGCCCGCCGCACAAGTACCACTCCAACCCGCGACAAGGAGTCTTCTGCGCCTGGAGTCGCCTCTTTCTTTGCTGACTTTCTTTGGCGAGATAAAGAAAGAAGGTAGGAAAGTCAGCGGGGCGCGCTGCCGCTCAGCGCAACGGCATCAAAAGAAGTTTCGTGGGTGGAGCCAGCACAGCATTGCCTGTCCTCGCGCGCAGAAACTGCCCAAAGAAGCCTCGCAAGCGGAGCTAGCGCCTACAAGTCAAACAATCCTTTCAATCCTTATTTTCAGGTTCTGCCGAAAGACTGCCCGCTAACCCGCGTATTTAGGGCATCTCCGAGAGGGGCGCTCTGAAACCCTTATAAATAGGGCTTTTCAGATGTACCTACCCGCAAACGCCCTATCCACACGGGTTTCAGGGTGCCTGCCATGAAGTCCTTTATCCGCGCGGGTTTCGGGGCATCTCCCCGACAGAGGGAGAATTGGAAAAACGCGGGGGCGGAAGCGCAGGCGCATCTCCAAAAAGAGGTGGCCTGAAGCCCGTGTATTTAGGGCATTTCAGAGGGGACGCCCTGAACCCCACGTAAACAGGGCTTCTCCGGTATCCATGCCCTGAAGCCCTTTATTTATAAGGGTTACAGAGGTGTTTGCCCGGAAACAACCTATCCATAAGGGCTTCAGAGGGTGCCGGGAAATGCCCTATCCACGCGGGGTTCGGCGCATCCCCAAAGCCCCTTGTCCTTTGGGAGAGGGTTGAGCGGGGCGGGTTTCAGCGGGTTAGTCGGGTGCTATTTTCCAATTTATGTTTTTTGATGCTCTAAGCCCCGTGTATTTAGGGACTTTCCGGGCATTTTATGTTTTCTAAACTGTTTACCCCGTCGTTTGCTTGATTATTTTTCGGCATCGATACCCCCCAAAAAGCGATGCCGCGAAACCCTGATGGATAGGGCGTCTCCGGGCATGCCCTTCTGAAATGCCCGTGAATAAAGCATCTCCGGGCATCTGATATTTCCGTTACATGTAAAAAGGCAGCGACGTTTCTGTCGCTGCCTTTTTTGTTTCTGCGTCATGCGTGCGCGTCAGGCTGGCGCGCACGCTGATGCGCGCATTTACTCATCGTCCAGGCCGACGATCTTATGTTTGGCGGCAAGCTGCTGCTGTGTAGTGGCCGGTACGGCAGCATAGTGCGAGAAACGGATGCTGTAAGACCCCTGACCGCCGGTCAGTGACTTGAGGCGTCCCTGATAGTCGTCGAGTTCAGCGAGTGGTACTTTGCCGCTGAGTGAAACCGTACCTGCGCTGCGTGACTGCGTGCCGGTAATCTGGCCGCGTTTTCCGGAAAGGTCGCCGGAAAGGTCGCCAACGGCCGTTTCTGGCGCATCGATGTCGATATTGACGATGGGTTCAAGAATGATCGGGCTGGCGGCACGAATGGCTTCGATGACGGCTTTGCGGCCAGCGGTGAAAAAGGCGATGTCCTTGCTATCCACCGGGTGCGATTTGCCATCGTAGACAATGACGCGAATATCGGACACCGGGAAGCCGGCGACAACGCCGTCGGCAAGCGCCTGACGCACGCCTTTTTCAACCGATGCCATGAAGACGCCGGGAATGGCGCCGCCCTTGACCTCGTCGACGAATTCAAAGCCTTCGCCGCGCGGCAACGGTTCAACGCGCAGCATGACTTCGCCGAATTGCCCAGCGCCGCCCGTTTGTTTTTTGTGGCGGCAGTGTCCTGGCGCCTTGCCGGTAATCGTTTCACGGTAGTCGATTTGTGGCGGCTTGGTTGCCAGCTCAAGCTTGTATTGTTGCGCCATGCGGGCAAGCTTGGCGCGCAGGTGCATTTCACCCAGGCCACGGATGACGGTTTCGTTGGTCGTTACGTGGCGTTCAACCGTAAAACAGGGGTCTTCGATCTCGAGTTTGTGCAGCACGTCAAACAGACGCTGTTCGTCAGATTTCTTCTTGGTTTCCACCGCAAGGCCCTGCATCGGCTGAGGAAATGTCAACGGCTTCAAGCGGATGTTATCCTCATCGTGGGAGTCGTGCAGGACGCTGTCGAATTCGATTTCCTCGACCTTGGAAATGGCGCCGATATCGCCCGGTTGCAATTGGTCGGTTTCGATGTGCTCTTTACCGAGCAGGCGGTACAGGTGGCTGATCTTAAAGGCACGCTTGGCGTTGCCAGCAAAGAGTTGGGTGTCTTTTTTGAGCGTGCCCTGATGAACCCGGAAGACGCTGAGCTTGCCAACGAACGGGTCGCTGACGACTTTGAAAACGTGCGCCAGTATGTGTTTGCCGGCTTCTGGAGAGACTTCAAACGGGGTGGCGTTTTCATCGTCGGCCGCCCCTTTATAGAAGGGTGGCGGGTTAGCTTCGGCTGGCGCCGGCGCCAGTTTGGCGAGTGTGTCGAGCAATTGCGGAACGCCGGCGCCCGTCTTGGCGGAAACAAACAGAATGGGAATCAGATGGCCTTCCCGCAAGGCTTTCTCAAAGGGTGCGCGCAGGGTTTCTGGCGCCGGTTCGGCGCCGTCTTCAAGGTATTTGGCGAGCAAATCCTCGTCTTCTTCGACGATTTGGTCGATGAGTGCACGATGCGCATCGGCGACCGATTCGAAGTCGCTTTCGCCGCTGGCGTTGGAGAGCACGTCGATGACTGCTTGCCCATGTTCGGTCGGCAGGTTGAGAACCATGCATTCGTGACCGAAGCGTTCCCGGATGTCACCGAGCAACTTGGGCAGATCGACATTGTCGGCGTCGATTTTGTTGATGACGATCATGCGGCAGAGTTTGCGCGCGGCGGCCAGCTTCATCATGCGTTCGGTCATCAGTTCAATGCCGGATTGGGCGTTGATGACGATCAATGCGGTATCGACGGCGGCCAGGGCGCCAATCGCCTGCCCGGCGAAGTCCGGATATCCCGGCGTGTCGATCAGATGGATCGGTGTCTCAAGCCACTGGGTGCTGGCGATTGCGGAGTTGATCGAATACCCCAGTTCTTTTTCTTGTGGATCAAAGTCGCAGACGGTGTTGCCCTTTTCAATGGAACCGCGTGTGGTGATGGCTCCGCTTGTGGCGAGCAGCGTTTCGACGAGCGTTGTTTTGCCTGATGCGCCGTGGCCGACTAAAGCTACAGTACGAGGGGTCATTTGTCCCATGTTGTCTCCCAATGATGTATGTCGAATACGCTTTATCGCCGGCAAACCCGATGCCAAACGAAGAAAGCCCCTGACTACTCCGGATAAAGTACAACGCGAGGCATTCTACACTTTGTCGCTATAGACGGAAGCCTCGGATGAACCCATCATCGGGGCCGATCCGATAGGAAAAGCGCGCCAATGTTGACGAATTGTCATCAAACCACGTTCCATGCAGGGATTTATCACATCGAACGTTGACCACGGTGAGGTTTGGGAACGATAATCCAAACCCATTGTTTTATGCGCCGGCGCAGTATGCGGCGAAAAGCAATTAAAGGGAGCCATTTTTTAACATCGCATGAGGTAGATTCATGGAACATCTAGACTGGGGTCTTGAGATGACCGTTCTCGGCATGGGGCTGGTCTTTGCCATGCTGGCGTTGTTGTGGTTGATACTGACGATTGTGCTTAAGTTCGACAAAGAAGAAGTCGAAGAAGAAGCATCTGCGGCGAGCGACGATGCGGCGGACGATGATGCCGCTGCGGAAGTCGAAGCAGCGCCCGTGGCTGTGATTGGCACGCCGCCACCGTCAGGATCAGAAGACATCGTCGCGGTCATTGCCTTGGCCGTGGCGAAGCACAGAGCGCAAGGCGTGCCGGCGAGTCTGGCGGCAGTGATCACTATTGCTGCTATCGAGCACCGTAAGGCAGTGGGGCGTGGTGGTCCTGTTGCCCGCAGTTTCTGGCCCGGAACGCAGCCGACCCGGTGGTCGGCAGAAGCGCGTGCGCGGGCACGGCAGACCAATTACTGGAATTAATCCCCTCAACTCACTCATCAATAAAGGATAAACACCATGCGACGCTATACACTGAACATAAGTGGGAAAGACTACGTAGTAGACGTACAAGAGACGGATTTTGACCAATTTGAAGTGCAAGTAGGCGGGCAGAGCTACAGTGTCAGTCTGACGGAAGACCAATCGGTTGGTGGGGTATCCGCGGCTCCGGCGGCGGCTCCCGTAGCGGCGGCGCCGGCCCCGGCAGCATCTGCGCTGAAGGCGGCAGCGCCCGCGCCGGCAGCGGCGGCTCCGAAAGCGGCGGCGCCGAAGAAACCTGCGGGCGGTGGTGGCAAAGGAGCGCTCAAAGCCCCGATGCCGGGAGTCATTCTTGAAGTTAACGTCAAAGCGGGCGACAAAGTCACGCGAGGGCAACAAGTTGCGGTACTTGACGCCATGAAGATGCACAACGTAATTGGAGCGCCGCACGACGGCACGATTGCAGAAGTGTGCGTTGCGGCCGGCCAAAACGTCGGTCACGGCGACGTTATCGTCACCTTTGCGGAGTAATCACCATGCGACGCTATACACTGAACATAAGTGGGAAAGACTACGTAGTAGACGTACAAGAGACGGATTTTGATCAATTTGAAGTCCAAGTAGGCGGGCAGAGTTACAGTGTCAGTCTGACGGAAGACCAATCGGTTGGTGGGGTATCCGCGGCTCCGGCGGCGGCTCCCGTAGCGGCGGCGCCGGCCCCGGCAGCATCTGCGCCGAAGGCGGCAGCGCCCGCGCCGGCAGCGGCGGCTCCGAAAGCGGCGGCGCCGAAGAAACCTGCGGGCGGTGGTGGCAAAGGAGCGCTCAAAGCCCCGATGCCGGGAGTCATTCTTGAAGTTAACGTCAAAGCGGGCGACAAAGTCACGCGAGGGCAACAAGTTGCGGTACTTGACGCCATGAAGATGCACAACGTAATTGGAGCGCCGCACGACGGCACGATTGCAGAAGTGTGCGTTGCGGCCGGCCAAAACGTCGGTCACGGCGACGTTATCGTCACCTTTGCGGAGGGCTAAACAATGATCGATCAACAAACGATCGAACTGCTGATGAAAGGGCTCACCCACATCACCTGGCAGTCGATGGTCATGATCGGCGTCTCGTTCGTCCTGTTCTACCTAGCAATCGTCAAGGACTACGAACCGCTGCTTCTTCTCCCTATTGGCGCAGGCTGCATGCTCGCCAACCTTCCCCTATCGCCGCTCATGGACGAGCACGGCATGCTCAAGATCCTCTACCAAGTTGGGGTCGAAAACGAGCTCTACCCGCTGCTCATCTTTGTCGGCATTGGCGCCATGACCGACTTCGGGCCACTACTAGAAAACCCGAAATTCGTTCTTCTCGGTGCGGCGGGCCAGTTCGGCATCTTCATGACCCTGATCCTGGCCCTAGTGCTCGGCTTTAACCAAAAAGAAGCCGCCTCCATCGGCATCATTGGCGCCATTGACGGCCCCACCTCGATCTACGTCTCCGGCCTGCTGGCCCCGCATTTGCTCGGACCCATCACCGTGGCTGCCTACAGCTACATGTCGCTGGTACCGATCATCATGCCGCCGGTCATCTACGCCCTGACGACCAAGCACGAGCGCGGCATTGAAATGGCCTACAGCTCGCGCAAGATCAGCCGTCGCACCCGCATTATCTTCCCGATCATCATCACCGTCATGGTGGGCAGCCTGGTACCTTTTGCCACCCCCCTGATCGGCATGCTCATGCTCGGCAACCTCATGCGCGAATCGGGCGCCGTCGAACGGCTCACCCAAGCCTCGTCGAATGAAATCGCTAATATGGTTACCCTCTTCCTGGGACTGGCCATTGGCTCCACCATGGGGGGCGAAGCCTTCCTCAAATCGGAAACCCTGTTCATTCTCGGGCTCGGGCTACTCGCCTTTGGTGTTGACTGTGCGGCAGGCGTTCTTTTCGCCAAACTGCTCAACTTCCTCAGCGGCGGCAAGGTCAACCCCATCATTGGAGCGGCTGGTATCAGCGCCTTCCCGATGGCGGCGCGGGTTTGCCAACAGCTGGCACAGAAAGAAAACTTCCAGAACTTCCTGCTGATGCACGCGATGGGCGCCAACGCGGCGGGTCAGGTTGCTTCGGTGGTTGCTGGGGGTGTCGTACTTGCACTCATGGGTGCGGGCGGCTAGAACCTTTTCTGTCTCCTTGGGGCGCTGCCTCACAAAAAGCCCGCAATTGCGGGCTTTTTTATTGCTGCTCGTCAATAATCAAAACGTGCGGTAAAAATGTATTGTTATATAAAACAGCAAAACTCCTCTCACGCAATCAATGGACTTATATAGAAGATAGTCAATTGACTGGGCATGTAAAACGAATCCGCTGACTTTGCCTGGCCTGAAGGTTGCGCTGGTATTGTGGCGAACTTGATTTAGAGGAAGCTTTTTTGCGTATCGGTGACGAACATATTGTCTATTCCACTAAATAGATGTTAGATGTGATGCAGTCGTGCTGATCCGTTGGCCGTTCGATTTATCCGCCCCGGCTTTTACGTGTCGATACCGTTTACTTTTCTTTCTGTTGAGCTGTTTGCCAGGCAAATCCCACAGAAAACATTTCCTAAATCCATACATATCGACATTTTCCCGCAGCGTATTTTGTCGTGTGGGTTGGGGGTTAGGGTTAGAGGGTAGGTGTGGAATTGATCGATACTGCAATACAACGCGATCTGTCAGGCTGAAAAATCTATTGTCGGCGCGTTATTTTCTTGCTATCCATGTTTGGACAGATATGCCGAACCAGGTAGCGTTTGTGACTATAATCGGTTCCCTCAACCTCTAGATATTCGGCAGAAGCACAAAATGCGTGGTATATGACACCTTAGGTGAGGTGCGCGAGCTGTGAATTTGCACGAATCTGTCGGGTGCTTTTCCGAAACGGCGTTACTGCAATCGATATTAAGCGCCGGTTTCTGCAAGAGTGGGCAGCATTTCTCGGATTTTTGATACTTGCTTATATAAACAGGAGTCGTGTGACTGTCTCTGCCGATTTTCCCGAAAAAAAAACCAGAAGACTGCTGGCTGTTCCGTCACTTAAATGGCAAAACTGGTTGTTGCTGGGCATCAAGCTGGCGATGGGGTTGCTGCTGATATTGTTGATAATGTTGTATTTCGTGCTCCGCCGTGATGAAGCAGATGAGCAGCGTTCGACGATGATTGCCGACGTGTTATGGCTGGAACAGAGCGCCAGCCAGTACATCAAACGTAGCACCGAACAATTGGAATTGCTGGCGAGCGATCTGGCGCAGGAGCGACGGAAAAGATCTTTTTTTCGGCAGCGGATGGCCTATCTGCTGCGCAACAATGCGGATATTCTTTATATCGCCTGGCTGGATGTGAACGGTCATACGTTGATTTCCGACCAGAGAACGACGACAAATCCACCGGTGATTCAGCACATATCCGGTTCAGGCACACAAGGCCTGATGCTGGATATGGCCGAAAAAATGGCCAGGACGGTATATTCCAACGCTTACAAGACTCCGCAAGGGGCGCTGTTCAATGTGTATACGCCGGTATTCGAGGAAGGAGTCTATCAGGGATCATTGATGAGCGTTTATTCATTTGATGTCCTGTTAAAAAATCTTGTGCCCTGGTGGTTTGCCGAAAAATACCGGGTCAGGATTCTCGATAACGATGGTGAGACGCTGGCAAGCAAGGCGAAGACCGATGAAGTGGAAACCTCGGAAAGTTATTCGATCTCTCTTGAATATCCAGGGTATGGCATCGTCCTTCGTGCGGACGCTTATCCGGTCAAAGGAGATTATGCGCAACGGCTGCTGATTACGCTGGTGTTCCTGCTGTTGGTCGCCGTCATCATCAGTCTCTGGGTCATGCGTAAGCATGTACGGCAGCGCCTGAACGCCGAACATGCCTTGCGCGCCGAGCACGCCTTCCGCAAGGCGATGGAGGATTCGCTGATGGTTGGCATGCGCGCACAGGATCTCGACGGACGTATTACCTACGTTAATCCAGCCTTTTGCCAGATGGTCGGATTTTCCGAAGTGGAGCTGCTCGATACCTCACCGCCCCTGCCTTTCTGGCCGCCGGAAGAAATGGAGCGGATCGGTAGATTGCAGGCGGAACAAGGGCAAAAAGGCATCCAGCCGGATGGTGTCGAAACGCCATTCATGCATAAAAATGGTACGCGCTTCGACGTGCTGATCTACAAGGCGCCTCTGATCGATGCGGATGGGCGGCATACCGGCTGGATGTCGTCCGTGGTCGATGTGACGGCGCGCAAGCGCGCCGAAGAGCTTACGCGCCAACAGCAGGAAAAATTACAGCAAACCTCGCGTCTGGTGACGATGGGCGAGCTGGCCTCCTCGCTGGCACATGAACTAAATCAACCCTTGGCGGCGATTAACAGCTACAACACAGGGTGTTTAAACAAGCTGTCAGCCAGCGAATTTTCGCGCGAAGAACTGAGATCCGCCATGGAGAAACTGGGTGTTCAAGCGCGTCGTGCGGGCCATATCATCCGCCATATCCATGATTTTGTGCGCAAGAGCGAGCCTAAACTGGCCGCCTGCAACCTCGTTGAGGTCATTCAGTCAAGTATTGGCTTTATTTCTGCCGATGCCCGGGCGCGCAGCGTCCGTATTGTCGGCAAGATTGCCGATACGTCGGTCAACCTGTATGCCGATCGCGTCATGCTTGAGCAGGTGCTGCTCAACCTGATGCGCAATGCCATCGAAGCAATGATGGCGCCGGATATTCTGCCGGAGCGCCGGCGATTGACCATTAGTTTGACAGTTGAAGGTGATCAGGCAAGAATCCGTGTCGCGGATCGGGGCGCCGGCATTCCGGCGGCGATCCGTGAAAATCTGTTTACCCCGTTCTTTTCGACAAAAAAAGAAGGCATGGGCATGGGGCTGAACATTTGCCGCTCGATCATCGAATTTCATCGCGGCCGCCTGTGGGTTGAAGACAGTCCGGACGGTGGCGCTATTTTCAATATTTCCCTTCCTCTGGCATCGCAATGACCTCTCATGTCTATATCGTCGATGATGATGACGCCATCCGTGATTCACTGTCCTGGATGCTTCAATCACGTGGGATTTCCTGCCGTGATTTCCCCTCCGCCGAGGCTTTTCTTGATAGTCTGACGCCCAGCCTGTCTGGCTGCATCCTGCTCGATGTGCGGATGAGTGGGATGAGCGGCAACGAGCTGTTCGAAATCCTGCGTGAGCGCGGCTGTCATATGCCGGTGATTTTCCTGACGGGGCATGGCGACGTACCGCTTGCCGTTTCTGCCCTAAAAGGCGGGGCTTTCGATTTTTTTGAGAAGCCGTGCGATGACAACCAGTTGGTCGATCGTATCGTCGAAGCGCTGAAGTTCGACGAAGAACAGCGCGCCGCCGCGGCGACGGCGGAATCGATCGGCGCGCGTTTGAACCGTCTATCCACGCGCGAACGGCAGGTCATGGAGCGGGTGCTGGCAGGGAAGCTGAACAAGGTGATCGCCGACGAATTGCATGTCAGTATGCGGACGGTGGAAGTGCATCGGTCGAGCCTGTTTGAAAAAATGGGCGTCAAGACCGCAGTTGAACTGGCGCAGATTCTGGCCAAGAATCCCGTCAAGATGCCTTAATCCATCCCGCCCGGACGCTGAATTCAAATCCTCACCCTCATGTTGTGTCCGCCAGCCGCTTTATATAAAAAATGGATTTTTCTACCTGGTACGCCGTGCCTGAGTCGTGTCACGGCTGACATGACGCCCCTATCACGTTCAAATCACGTTTATTTTGTGTGCCCACATCGATATGGAATATCTGACGGCTTTCATTGACATTATCCTGCACCTCGACAAGCACCTGGAATTTCTTGTGGAACAGTATGGTCATTGGATCTATGTCATTCTCTTCGCCATTATTTTTAGCGAGACAGGCTTTGTCGTAACCGCCTTCTTGCCGGGAGATTCTCTGCTGTTCGTCGCAGGCGGCCTGGCGGCGCTTGGCGGCATGGATATTTATTTGCTGCTTGCCATCCTGGTTGCGGCGGCAGTGTTCGGCAACGCGCTCAACTACCAGATCGGGCGTTTTCTCGGCCCCAAAGTATTTCAGTGGGAAAACTCGCATTTTTTTAATAAAGCGGCGCTGGTCAAAACGCAGGCTTTCTATGAGAAACATGGCGGCAAAACGCTGGTGATTTCCCGTTTTCTGCCGCTGTTCCGGACATTTGCGCCTTTTGTCGCCGGTATCGGAGCAATGGCTTGGGCGCGCTTCATATTCTTTACCCTGCTGGGGGCGCTGGCCTGGGTGCTTTGCTTGACGCTGGCCGGTTATTTCTTCGGGAATCTGCCGTGGGTCAGGCAAAATCTGAATGTGGTGATCCTTGGCATCATCGTCGTTTCTCTCCTCCCTGTCTTGATCGGCTGGTACCAGCATTGGCGGACATCGGCATGATCCGGCGCATCTGCCTGCTGATGGCTTGTTCCCTGCCATTGTTGTGCGCATGTGCAACGCGCGCCGAAATTTTCTCTAGCCTGAAGCGGATTGCAGAAAAACTCTATCGACGCAATCCGCGGGAATGGAAGAAAGCAGCGCAGGCCAGTCGGGAGTCCGTTCTGCAAGATATTCACGCCACGCTAAAAATTCATTCGCAGCGCCCTATCTATTTTTTCATTTTTAAAAATTTTTGCGTCAAACTTTACTCTCACGAAAGCACATTTTCGTTAAATTTTGGGAGCGGTAGCGAATTTTATAACGTTGAAATTTCATGTAACCCAATCTTAAGTTTAGTTTTAAATTTTAAAACTCATTTGATCAAATAAAAAAGGAAGCAAAAGAGTATGAGATTTCATGAGATTTGGAAAAAAGTATCAAATTTAGGACTAAATTTAAGTAGAGGTTTAAAGCCGGTAAACGCGTTAAAGAAGCTCCTGTTTTTATTTCCACTTTTGGCGCTCCATGCTCAGGCGCTAGAGCCAAAAATTGAAATCCAACCAAACCCCGTTATCAGAAATGGCCTGTACTATGTGGGCGGCAAGCCCTATAACGGCACGCTAAAAATGCTGCATTACAGCGCCGAGGATCTCTACGACGTAAATTTTATGGGTATGATTTATCCGAGACTCAAGCCGCTGCCGCCCACGCTCATTCGTGAGATCGATGTGGAGGACGGCGTAGCGATGCGGTATAGGGATTTTTTTGACGGCAAGGACAAGCCCTCAAACGAATACCCGCTAAAAAACGGCCTACGCGAGGGCACAGCGAAGCTATATCACGCCGACAGCGGCGCTCTGATGGGCGAGGTCGAGTACAAAGCTGGCATCCGCGACGGGCGCTACCGTCTCTACTACTTTAACGAGGGCGGCGCGCTAAAACAGGAGGGCGTCTACAAGGCGGACAGGCGCGAAGGCGTTTTTACCGACTACTACGAAAGCGGCGAGGTGAGCGCGCGCCACCCGTATAAGGGCGGGCTGCGAAACGGCAAAGACACGGATTATTATAAAAGCGGCGCGGTTTACGGCATGCGAAACTATAAAGACGACAAGCGGCAAGGCGTGGAGAAATGGTACTACGAAAGCGGCGCACTAAAAGAGACGGGCATTTACAAAGACGACCGCAAGCAGGATGTTTGGAAGTGGTTTTACGAGGATGGCAAAACGCGCGTAATTGAAAATTTCAAAGACGGCGAGAAAGATGGCGCCGTGCGAGAATACTACCCAAGCGGAAACCTCAAAGGCGAATACGAGTTTAAGCGTGGCAGGCAAACGGACGCAGGCAAGCAGTACTACGAGAGCGGCGCGCTCGCGGCGAAGGTGATGTTTAAGGATGGACTCAAACACGGGCCTTATGAGACTTATCATGAAAATGGAGCGCTCAAGGCTAGTGTCACGTTTAAGGAGGGTCTCGAGATGGGCACGGCGAAGCACTACTACGCGAACGGCAAGCTCAAAGCCGAGGGCGAGTTTGAGCGCGGGCGATTAATCCGTGCCAAAAAATACAACGAAGTAGGCAAGCTAATCAGCGATAAATTTGATAAAAATGGGCTTCCGCGGGAGTGAAGTTTGACACAAGAAATTTTAAAAATGAAAAAGATAATAAAAATAACTCAAGAAGATCAGTACAAAATTTGTCGGTGAAATTTATGATCAGCAAAGATGAAAAAATAGAAATACTTTCTGCCAATTAAAGAGAGTTTTGAGTGGGTTTAGTAAAATACACTAGGGAGCATATGGGCGCGAGATTTGTCGATGTAAACAAACAGAGTTCATAGGCGACTGCATTTCGTGAAGAAGAGGAGTTTAAGATATTTATATTTAATAGAAGCGAGTCAGATGACTTAGACGCGCTATATCCGGTAATCAGTCTGGTGATATTTGCTGCTCGGTAAAATTTTATGTATCAATTTGTCCATAGGCTTAAATTTGTGTCATTTAAATCTTATTTCTATATTTAGTGTCTTATTTTTAATAATTTTCTGCGAGTTCGTAGATGGCGTATTACACCAAGATAAACTGCAAGGTAAGCGCGCGGACGGTCGGGCTAAATAGCATGAGGATTTTTTAGTAGCGTAATTTCTGGGGATATCGAAGTCTGCTAGTGTGAAAACAGATGGGATGCAGTGAATGAATTTTTAGCGTGGCGCGAGTATCTTGCAGGGCGGCGGCGATGTATGCATTCAGCCCTGACTATCGGGGGATCGTGTTCTGGCGCTGATGGCGGGTCTGATCGGGATGGTCGATGCCGCCTTTGAACACACGCAGGATTTCTATGTGCTTGATGATTTACATGAACAGAAGCTCTACAACTGCGCGCGCAATGTCGAAATCGCCATCTGGAAAATCGCCTCGTCACGCGATGCCCGCGGCGAATCGCTGCTGCTGGCCAATGCATTGACCCAAGATGCCGTTAACCTGAGTTTTGAACGGGAATTCGGGCGCATTATCGGGTTGCTTGATATGCTTTCGCAGGTGATGGCGGACAAACATGGCCGCTCGGTGACGCGGCTGACGCAGATGGTAGCAACGACGCTGTTTTTACCCATTAGTGCGCTGGGAATGTAATGAAACGAATCGTGATTCTGATCTCTGGCCGAGGCAGCAATATGTGCTCGATTCTCGACGCCATCGCGGCGGGGGAATTGCCGGCCAACGTTGCCGCCGTCATTGCCAACCGTCCCGAGGCGGCAGGGCTTGAAACGGCGCGTGCCCGCGGTATTCCGGTGCGCCTCGTCGATCACCGGCATTATGCCGATCGCGCTGCCTTTGATGCAGCGCTGGCCGAAACGATCGATGCCTTTGCGCCCGATCTGGTTGTGCTAGCAGGTTTCATGCGAATCCTGACGTCGGATTTCGTTCAGCGCTATCGTGGGCGAATGCTGAATATCCATCCCTCGCTGCTCCCCTTATTTACTGGCCTGCATACGCATCGCCGGGCGCTGGAGGCGGGGGTTCGCGTCCATGGCTGTACGGTGCATTTCGTTACGCCTGAACTGGATCATGGACCGATCGTGATTCAGGCCGCCGTGCCGGTGCTTGATGGCGATGACGAACCTGCGCTGGCATCACGTGTGCTGGCGCAGGAGCACGTGATTTATCCGCTGGCGATCCGCTGGTTCGTCGAAGGGCGCCTGCATCTGCTCGACGGAAAGGTTAAGCTCGATCTGCCTCAGGATGAGCGCGCTGCACTGATTTCTCCCTGGACGGTATAACGACTGCGCGGTGTGGTAGCGCGGGCATTGCATGTGTCGTGCGGGTGTATGAAATTATTCGGAGATGAAACTTCGCGGCGTGCCGTATTGATATGGGCTTTTCTGGTGTCACTGGCGGTTCACGCAATTGTCCTGCTGGGAGTGACGCTTGATTTGCCGACATATCCGCAGTCCGCGCCATTGCTGGTGGAGATGAAACCGATACCGAAGGGACCGGTGATGGACGCCGCGCAAACCCCAGCTAAGCCGCAGAGAGCTAAAAAACCACGTCGGGAAACCGTCAAGCTCCCCCTTCAGCGCAGCCGGCGGGACATTGCTGCAGGCGACATGACTTCGCGAAAGGTTCCGCGCGCAAAGCGTCCTGCTACTGGCGTTGCCGCATCTACGGCTGCTTCCGCCGTGCCTGGCGCGGCGTCTGTCACGCCGTCGATGGAGGAAATACGTGACGCGGCAACCGAAACGGTGAGTGGGGCGGTCGTGAATGATGTCGTGGCAGAGGGGGGCGATGCCGTGATGCCGGATGTGGAGGCAGAGGCGGGGGCAGAGGTGAAGCAGGATGACGTGGCGATGCGCGGGCTCCCGGCGAACGGGCGCATTCTCTATCGGGTCGATCGTGGCGATCGGGAATTTGAAATCGGCCGTGCCGTCAGTGAATGGGAGATCAGCGATGATCGTTACGTGCTGCGTCTCCAGATGGAGACAACAGGGCTGGTCTGGCTGTTCAAAAGCTATCGGATCGAGATGGAAAGCCGGGGTTGGTTGACGGCAGCAGGGCTGCGGCCGGAGTATTTTTCGATTCGTCGTAATGACCAGGCTGCCAAGGAGCGTGCAACGTTTGACTGGGCGCAAATGCAGGTTTCCGTTGCCGACAAGCCGGCGCAAGCGCTCGATCCGGGTGCGCAGGATTTACTCTCGTTCAACTTCCATCTCGGCTTCATGCCCGATTCCAGGGTGGCAACCCGTCTGCCGATTGTTACCGGCAAGAAATACGCGATCTACCCGCTTGCCGTTGTCGGCGATGAAGAGATTGAATTGCCGATGGGGCGCGTGCGGACTTTACATGTGCGTTCTGCCGGCGAACATACGACGGAGTTGTGGCTGGCCTACGATTATTTTCTGCTGCCGGTTAAAATCCGCCATGTCGACCGCGAAGGCGGCAGCTTTGTGCAGGTGGCTACCGGCATCCGCGTCGATGCCGATACGCCGTGAGTCATGGATCACGCCATTCAGCGTGTCCTGAACGCCTTGACCCACGCATACTTTATCCGTGGCCGGGCAGGCGATCGGCGCACCGTGCAGAACCGTCAGGAAAAAATCATGCGTTTAGTCCCCCCATTGCTGCAACATGCCGAGGCCCTGCTGGTCGAAATACTGCCCTGCCGCTTGCCGGCGGATTCGGTGGTTTCCCGTTATTTCCGCCGGCATGAACGCCTGGGACAGGCCGATCGCGGATTCATTGCCGAGGCCGTCTATGCCGTGCTGCGCCGGCGCCGTTCTCTGGAGGCGTACTGTCTGGGAGAAATATCGCCGCGCCGTTTGCTGTTGGCCTGGCTGGGGTGCGTGCAGAAGCTGAACCGGCGTGAATTCGGCGATGTCCTCAATGCGGCCGAGAACCAGTGGCTGGCGCAGGCTAAAGCCTTGCGGCTGGAAGACTTTCCCCCGGCGCTGCAGCTGGATTTGCCAGACTGGCTGTATGCGCGGCTGCTTGTGCAGTTGGGGGCGGAAGACACGGAACATCTGGCCTTGCAGCTCAACCAGGCGGCGCCGCTTGACTTGCGTGTCAATCCGCTCAAAGCGGAACGCGATGCGTTATTGGCGCGCTTGCGCGCCGATGGTATCCGTGCGGTGCCGGGCGATTATTCGCCGTTGGCGATGCGCCTGGCGGATAAACCTGCCTTGGCGCGCCACCCTGCTTTTCTCGACGGGAGCTTCGAGGTGCAGGATGAAGGCAGCCAGTTGCTCGGCTATCTGGTACAGCCTCGACGTGGCGAAATGGTCGCCGATTTTTGCGCCGGAGCCGGCGGCAAGACTTTGCTGCTGGGTGCGCTGATGCGCTCGCAGGGGCGGCTGTACGCTTTTGACATCGCCGAAAAACGCTTGGCGAAGCTCAAGCCGCGCCTGGCGCGCTCAGGTTTGTCGAATGTGCACCCGGTGCGTATCGAGTCCGAGCATGATGCGCGGCTCAAGCGCCTTGCCGGAAAGTTTGATCGCGTGCTGGTTGACGCCCCCTGTTCCGGGCTGGGGACGCTGCGCCGCAACCCGGATCTGAAATGGCGGCAGCATGAAAGCGATGTGGCGGAATTGGCCGTCAAGCAGGCGTCGATTCTAGCGGCGGCGGCAAAACTTGTGTGCCCCGGCGGTCGTCTGGTTTATGCCACTTGTAGCCTGCTGAGTGAAGAAAATGAAGCGGTCGTTGAGGCCTTTTTGGTGGCGCATCCTGAGTTTTCCCGCCTTTCGGCAAGCGAAATCTTACGCAGCCAGTCAATTCCCATTCGGGGCGATGATGAAAAGGGCGGTGACCTGCGTCTGTGGCCGCACCGTCATGGGACGGACGGGTTTTTTGCCGCGGTCATGGCGCGGCAGTAAGGCTTGAAGTAAAACGGGCGTGATGGGGCAAAGAGGATGAACATGCAATTTTTCCCTTTATTCGAAGCGTTGCGGGCGGATGTGCATCACGCCGAGTTTCCTTGGAGTGTGGCGCTGCTGGTGCTGATTTTGGCGATGTCATGGGGGGTGTCACGTCGTGTACGCAGCCCGCGTTTTCTGCAATCGGCCGCGAAATGGCGGCCGGTGCGGGATTTCGGCGAAGGTGAGGCCCGGCGGATTGCCTTCCCGCTGATTGCGTTGCTCATGCTTTCATGTGTGCGTGAGATTCTGCACTTTTCGGGGTGGCAGGTAATGAGCGCATTCGACCTGGTTTCGCCTTTCCTGCTGGCCTGGTTGCTGGCCAATGCGTTGGTTTATGTGCTGCACTGCATTTTTCCCCAAGGCAGCCTGCTGCGTGACTTCGAGCGTTTTATCATCATTGCCGTTTGGGGCGTCATGGCGCTCGATATGACGGGGCTGGGCACGCCGGTCATCGGTGTGCTGGAAAAATTTCATGTAACCGTGGGCAAACAGCGTCTCGATTTATGGATGGCGTTGCGCGGTGCGATGACCGTGGTGATCACGGTCCTGTTTGCATTGTGGATCGCCAGCCTGATCGAGCGCAGATTGATGGCGGCCAGCAGTCTGAATGCCAATCTGCGCGAGGTGTTGGCGCGTGCGGCGAAGGCGCTGCTCACGTTGCTGGCATTGCTGATCAGCCTGTCATTGATGGGGATCGATATCACGGCGCTGTCGGTGTTCAGCGGTGCGCTGGCTGTTGGGCTGGGCTTCGGGTTGCAGAAAATCGCCAGCAACTATGTCAGCGGCTTCATTCTGCTGCTGGATCGATCGGTGCAGCTGGGGAATCTAATTGCGCTTGATGATGGTACGTCCGGCACGATTTCCTGCATTACCACGCGCTATTCCGTGCTGAAAACACTGGGAGGAACCGAAGTCATTATTCCCAACGAGTATCTGGTCAGCAATATCATCCGCAATTTGTCTTACACCGACAAACGTGTGCGCATCGCCGTGCAGATACAGGTAGGCTACGAAACGGATATTGAGAAGCTGATTCCGGATCTGGTTCAGCTTGCCTTGCAGAATCCGCGAATTCTGCCCAGCCCGCCGCCTGGCGCGATCGTGACCGAGCTGGCCGATAATGGCGTGCAGCTGGAACTGGGCGCCTGGGTTGCCGATCCTGAGCAGGGGACGGGCGGGGTGCGTTCAGCGCTTTATCTGGCGCTCCTGAACTATTGCCGCGAACACGACATCGAAATTCCTTTCCCGCAGCGCGAAGTCCGTATGCGCCAGAATACAACAACGGACGCGCAGAACGTTTTGCCTACCCAATGAGAAAACAGGCAGTGCAACAGGCCGTGCTAATCCCGTGCTCATCCTAAAAGGATTGAGAAAATTGATGGCTCTGTGGGCACGGGGAGGGCTACGCGGGAAGACCCACTATCTTCGCTGAAATCACTTTTTCAGGACTTTGGGTCGAATCGCAACAGTACGTGTGTTTCTGACAAATGCAGCGGAAAATATGCAGCGAGAAATAAAGCAGTGCCAGAGCAGTGCCGCGGGGAAAATAAATTGATTGATATAGGCGCCGTATCGGGGCGCTTTTTTGTATTTGCCGGTATTTCCGCTTAAACCGGATGATGATCAATGATCGCCGCCCAGCGCCTCGTGACTGTGGTTTGTGGCTTCCGCCTCGTTAGGGCGATTCTGTATCCGATATCGCCAACAGCGGATGGCAAACCAGATCAGCGTGCAGGGAACGGCAATCAGAAAGGCTTTATCGATATTGACGTAACCGTCATTGAGTAAGTCCCAGGCCATGACGCCGATGAGGATGCCGACTCCTTCGATCAGGGGAAAGGGGGGCTTTTTATGGCGCGGCGGGTGTCTTAAGATGGGTTCGTCAGATTGCTGCATGAGGGAATGATTCAAGGAAACGGGCGAAGGCAAACGGCAGGCAATGGATACAGGGTAACAAGACAGAGGAACATGGGGGTTCAGAACCGGTACAAGACAGGCTGAGCGGCACAGCCGACAGACGAATCTTAATAGGTGAGCAGGTTGGTGTGCTTGGCGGCTTCGTCATGTCTGGGTGACGTCATGTAACAATGGCCAGGATAGAGTAAAACGCGCACCGCCCAGCGGTGATGCCTCGGCAACAGCTGTGCCGCCGTGTTGTTCGAGGATGAGACGGACAATGGCTAATCCAAGTCCGTGGCCGCCCGTGGCGCGATCGCGTGAGCGGTCGAGTCGGGCGAACGCCTTGAATACGCGCTGGCGGTCGGCTTTGGCGATACCCAGGCCGTCGTCATCGACATGAACGAAAATGTGATTACCCTTGACTTCGGCGCTGACAACGATACGCGACTTGGTGTATTTGATGGCGTTGCGCAGCAGGTTGGTCAGTGCGTATGGCATGCTTTTCTGGTCGAGTTCAACCAATTGCCCGGGCGGCAGGGCGGCGCAGTCGACATGCAGTTCGAGCGAGCGGCCAAGAATCCGGATGGCGTCGACCTTTTCGTTCAGCCAGGCCTCAAAATCAACGCGTGTTAGATGTGGCTCCGGCAGCTCGCGCTCGAAACGTGAATAAACCAGGCTGGAATCTACCAGGCTGTCCAGTTCTTCGAGATCGTCGTTCATCATCGTTTGAAGCCGCCGCCGTTCGTCCGGGCTGTCGGCGTCGGTGAGCATCTCCGTGACAAAACGCATGCGAGCAATCGGTGTGCGCAGTTCGTGTGAGATGGCGCTGGAAAGCTCTTTCTGAACGGCAATTAGGCGCTGGATGCGCTCGGCCATGCCATTCATCGTCTCGGTGAGCAGCTTGAAGGCCGGGCTTTTAGCTTCTGGCGCCCGCGCTTCCAGGTGTCCTTCGCCCAGATCGCGAGCGGTTTGCCGCAAGGTTTCAAGATCGCGCCAGATCGGCCGCACCCAGAACCAGACGGCAATGGCCAGAATCAGCCCAATCAGGCTCCAGGTCAGCAATCGCAAGCGCACCTCCCAGGGCAATGCGCGCGGATGCTGGTCGCTGGCGTTGGGCGAGATTGGACCGACGACGAGTACCTGTGAGGTATGTTTCAAACGGTGGTAAAGAATATCGCCGTCCTTGTCGATCGCCAGCTCTCCGGCATCCAGTTTTTCTGCCTGCTTGGGATTGAGTTTGAGCGACCAGCGTTCGACGATATCGAGCCGGTAGGAAAAAATCTGCCCGATGCCCTTGATCGCTTGCGGCCAGTCTTTGCGCGGCTGGCGAAACAGCTCCTCCTCGATGAGCATGACGGTGCCCTGCATGAAGCGCCGTGTATAGTCGTCGGTGATGCCCTTGACCGAAGTCGAGATCACAAGGTCGGCGACATAGGCGATGCCGACGAATGACCCCATGATCAGCAAGTAAAAACTCAGGAACAGGCGTGACAGACTATAGCTGCCGCGCCAGGGCGGTGGCTTGTAGCGCAGGAGAATGTCAAACAGGCGATGTTCGCGGCCGGTCGCGCTATTGCCAGTCGTGTTTGCTGAAGAGGTAGCCTTTGCCACGGACCGTCTTGATACGGGTAGGATTGTCAGGATCGTCGCCCAGTTTGCGGCGCAGGCGCGAAATGCGGGCGTCGATCGAACGGTCGAGTCCGTCGAAGCCAATGCCGCGCAACTCCTGGAGCAGATCGTCGCGCGAGAGGATGCTGCCGGCGTGGCTGGCCAACAGCCAAAGCAGGTCGAACTCCGCCGTTGTCAGGTCGATCGGTTCATCACCGAGATGCGCACTGCGGGTCGCCTGGCTGATACCAAAATTACCAAAGGCGAGCTCTTCGGTTTCGCTCGCGGCACCCTGTTCATTGGCAACCAGCGGCGCACGGCGTAGCAGAGCCTTGATGCGCGCCAGCAGCAGGCGCGGCTGAACTGGCTTGGCGATGTAGTCATCGGCGCCCAGTTCGAGGCCAAGAATCTGATCGAGATCTTCGTCGCGCGCCGTCAGCATCAAGATCACGCCTGCGTATTGGGCGCGTACGCTGCGGCAAACCTCAAAACCATCCTTACCCGGCAGCATCACGTCGAGAATGACCAGATCGGGATTGTCCTTGAGAATGCGTGCTTCAGCCGTGTCGCCGCGGGATTCGATATGGACTTCAAATTCGTTCTTGCGCAGATACTCGGCAGTCAGGTCGGCCAGGCGCTTGTCGTCTTCAATGAGCAGGATACGGGTCTTCATAATGAAAGTCCGAGGAAATGACCTGAACGCGAATATACACGATACGCGCTGATGCGGCGAATCGCCCATTTCGCCGGTAATCAGTGAAAACGGGGCGCGTGAAATTACACGGTTGTCGGTGTTCAGGCGGGTACTATGACTGAAGTCAGGAGCGTCTCTGATAAAATCGCCGGTAACTCTTCAGAGGTCCCTGAATCATTATGCCTGTTTCACCTGTTGTGCCTATCCATACACGTTTTGCCTTCGCGATATTGGCGGCGGTATCGTTTGCCCTGGCAACCAGCGCGGTGCTGTTGGCCGATTTGATGCATCTGCCGGCACCATGCACGTTGTGTATCCTGCAACGCTTCATTTTTCTGGTCTTCTGCTTCTGGGCGGTGTGCGGCGTGGTTATCCCCGGTGCGCGCCATTTCTGGTGCGTCCTGCTGGCGCTGACAGCGGCCTGTGGCCTGGCTGCGGCCGGGTGGCAGAGCTGGATGGAATATGCCCCGGATCAGGTGACGGAATGTGGTTTTGGTGAGCCGGCGCTCTACGAGCAACTGGTGAACTGGCTGGGCGCGCAATGGCCCTCGCTATTCATGGTGACCGGGTTCTGCACCCAGCAGGACTGGTATTTTCTCGGATTATCGCTGGCCAACTGGTCGATCCTGTTTTTCCTGGGGTTACTGCTGGCGGCGCTGCTCGTATTCTTCATGCGCAAGTAAAGCGAGGGACTTTCACTCCCCTTCTGGAACCCACGTGGATAGGGCGTTTGCGGGTAGGGGCTTTGGAACCCTTATAAATAAAGGGCTGGCGGGTAGGGTGCCCGGAGAAGCCCTAAATACGTGGGCTAGCGGGCAGGTGTCCTGAAACTAAAAATAAGAATCGCCACAGCCTGCGCGCTGACTTCCCCCCACGAGACTTCTCTTAATGCCGTTGCGCTGAGCGGCAGCGCACCCCGCTGACTTTCCTACCTTCTTTCTTTGCCTCGCCAAAGAAAGTCAGCAAAGAAAGGCGACCCCGAGGCGCAGAAAACCCCTTGTCGCGGGTTGCTTGTCGGCGGGCTTAATTAACTCGCTGCGCTCAAACAATCAAGCCCTTGATTCCGCCAAGCTGCCCCGCGCCTGCGGCTGCGCCTAAGGGGTTTTAGGGTGCTTCGTCGCGATCGAATACGTGAAAGGGCATGCCGCTGAAACCCGCGTGGATAGGGAATCTCCGGGTACCCCTTCGGAGATGCCCTGTTTACAAGGGCTTCAGGGCACCCCTCTGAAGATCGCGTCTCCCTTTGCCAAAATACGGCGTTGCTGTGTTGATCTGGCCTTGCTGTACTAAATGGTCTGACTGCGGCTTAACGCCTTGTCTTTTGGCAAAGTCGAGCCGCTATGTTTTGGATGTCCTAAATATGGGTGCGCTGAACCCCGCGTAGATAGGGCGTTTCCGGGCAGGCGCCTCTGGAACCCTTATAAATAAAGGGCTTCAGGGTAGTGGTGCCGGAGACGCCCTGCTTACAAGGGCTACAAAGCATACCCCTCGGAGATGCCCTAAATACGCGGGCTTCAGGGCATCCCTTGAAAAAATTGAAATACAAGGATTGTTTGACTATAGGTGCTAGCTCCGCCCGTAAGGCTTTTTTGGGCGGTGGCTGCGCGCGAGGACAGGCAATGCTGTGCTGGCTTCACCCAGGAAACGTCTTTTAATGCCGTTGCGCTGAGCGGCGGCGCGCTTCGCGTTGATTTTTTCCTTCAGGCGCGTATTCATCCAATACTCACTTGATGGGTTAAAAGCCTATTTCTTCACGTGATCGGTATTGCTCAATGGATGATGTGGGCTTTCTTCGGGGTTTAATAGCGTCTTATATCTATCGTTTATAAGAACGTATGCGAGTATCCCTAAAGGAAGGCCCATGCTGAGTCCGAATATAAGAAATAAAGCAGGGTCTTGATATGCTCCTGATAGCAAAGGTATGATCAATACCCAAGCGCCCAGGAATAGCCAGCCTCTGGGAGTGATCTTTATTATAGTATTGCTTTCAACTTCTTGGTGGCTGAATTCTTTTTTTCCGTATGGACTGGTATTGTTTATATAAAACAAAATTCCCTACAATTAGTTCGATAAATGTGAAGAGGGAATATGCGCCAACAAGCAGCATAAATATATTGATAACTATATACCCGATAAAAAGGATTTTTTTCGCTCTTTTATCCCTTTCGATTAGCCCGCATTTCTCACAGATAGAAGGTGCATCGCGGCCGGAGATATGAGAAAGTTTTTTTGCGAGAACGACTTAACCATATCTCTGAGGAAGCCGCGATGCCGACACAGTGTACCGTAGTCAGCCCATGCGCGAAGCGTATTGATGGCCGCCAGGTGGCGGTGGATTTCGACGGAGGGCAGATCAGTTCGGATGCGGGCGCGCTGTTGCTGCGCGAGGTCGATCGCACCTTGCGGCTGACCGAACGGGTGGCGGCCTGCTTCGAGGATGGGCGCGATCCGGAGCTGATCGAACACACGGTGCACACGTTGGTGATGCAACGGATCGTGGGGATCGCGCTGGGCTACGAGGACCTGAACGATCACGATCAATTGCGCCGTGACCCGGTACTGGCCACGCTGGCCGGTAAGCTCAGCGCTCGGCGCAAGGGCTGCGAGCCGCTGGCGGGCAAGTCGACCTTGAACCGGCTCGAACATGCCCCCGACACCAAGGACGGTTCGCGCTATCACAAGATCGCTCACGATCCGGCGGCCTTCGAGTCGCTGTTCGTCGCGTGCTTCATTGAGGCGCACGAGCAGGCACCTGACGAGATCATCCTCGATCTGGACGCCACCGACGACCCGCTGCACGGCCAGCAGGAAGGGCGTTTCTTCCATGGTTACTACGGCGGCTACTGCTACCTGCCGCTGTACATCTTCTGCGGCCGACATCTGCTCGCCGCCAAGCTGCGCCGGGCCAACACGGATGCCTCGGCGGGCAGCATCGATGAACTCGAACGCATCGTCACCCAGATCCGCCGCCACTGGCCGGAGGTGCGCATCGTGCTGCGTGCCGACTCGGGCTTTGCGCGCGATGCCTTGATGAGTTGGTGCGAGCAGACGCACATCGACTTCGTCTTCGGGCTGGCCAAGAACGACCGGCTCAAGGCCCAGATCGAAACCGAGATGAGCCAGGCGCAGGCCGAATGCACCCAGACCGGCAAGCCCGCACGGCGGTTTCGCGACTTCACCTACCGCACCCTTGACAGCTGGTCGTGCGCCCGGCGGGTCGTCGGCAAGGCCGAGCAGCTGCCGGGCAAGGCCAATCCGCGCTTCATCGTCACCAGCCTGGACGCTCAGCGCTGGCCGGCACGCGAACTGTACGAGGCGCTGTACTGCGCCCGAGGCGAAATGGAGAACCGCATCAAGGAGTGCCAGCTACACCTGTTCGCCGATCGCACCTCAACGGCGACGATGCGGGCCAATCAGCTGCGGCTGTGGTTCGCCTCCTTCGCCTACGTCATGCTCGAAGCGCTGCGCCGCATCGGGCTGGCTGGCACCGAACTGGCCGAGGCCACCTGCGAGAGCCTGCGCCTGAAACTGCTCAAGATCGGCGCACGGGTCAAGATCAGCGTGCGCCGCATCCATGTCAGCATGGCCAGCAGTCATCCGTTCCAGACCACCTGGCGCCTGGCCCAGGCCAGACTCGCCCCCGGCTGATCCGCCACGCCACCGTGGCCCTGCTGATCCGATCGCGCTCCCGTTCGCGCGAGGCGGTCTCATGCCCAAACAGCGCCGCTTGCCCCCTCAACGCACCTGACCGCTCGCAGAACCTCACCCGCCTGCACTCCATTGGCCGCTCGCGGGCCTGAATCCTCGCGGTCACGGCGACGCGTGAAGGAAAAAACCGCGCCAACGGGGGCCGAACCGTGAGAGTGTGAGAAATGCGGGTTAGCTGGTTCAGCTTTTCATCATTGTTAGAACTCATCGACGCCTCCTTTTTAGGTGAGTATTGCAGGAATAGGAGTATGTCTTGTTTTATCTGAAAACTATAAAAGCGGCCAGGGCTGAGATAAAGCAGAAAAAGAAAACTGCAAACAGGCAACTAATAGATATTTCAATGAATAGGATATAGCCTTCGGCTTTTGTAAGATCCTGGATAAAACCCGGCTCGTTAAGCCTTGCTATGAAGCCCTTGGGTTTTGAAATGATGGAAAATCTGGGATAAAGAAAAAGAAATGCGATCAATATGATTCGACAGATAAATGCTGCAATAATAAATACCAGTATTTCATCCCGCATGAAGTTCTCAATGGACAATTCAGTATTATGCGCACCAGATAAAAAATGATAGGTAAAATAAATTCCCCATGCGATTCCGGCAATAGGTGCGGTTTTGAGTAAGGTCGTTGCGTTCGTATAGATTTTCCGCCTTTTTTCCAGCGCCATTTCCGTAGGCCCTGTACCTGTACCTGTGCCGCCGGGAATCTCCTCCGGGGGCATTTCTGGATGCGTTTGTTTGTTTTTCATGTGCATTTGCTCCTGGTTGACGTGAGACTGTGTCCAAGATGCGTGTACCGTGCAAGGCGCCGGCGGGAGATGCAGCCTCCGGAGAGACGCTGCATCGGCTGGCCCCGTTGTATCACTTTGTGCCAGATCGGCCGATGCGTGTCTGTAAGCGTCATGGCGCGCTGAGACCGACGGGCGCTTCAACCGTCCGTTTTCTCCAACCGAGCGAATTGGGGCCGTAGTTTTTCCAGCGTTGTCGCAAAGTCGGCCAAGCGCTTTTTCTCCTGTTCGACGATGTGCGCTGGTGCGCGCGCGATGAAGCTCTGGTTGGCGAGTTTGGCTTGCGCTTTGGCGACTTCGCCTTCCAGGCGGGTGATTTCCTTGGACAGGCGCTCGCGCTCGGCGGCCAGGTCGATTTCAACCTTGAGCGTCAGGCGCGTCGCGCCGGTGACGGCAACCGGCGTATTGCCCTGATCGACAACGGTATCGAAGGCGTTTGCATCGACAGTTTCAACTTCGGAAAGCTTGGCGAGTGCCTTCAGGTAAGGGGCATAGCCCATTATTTCGGCGCATGCGGCCGCATCGCCGCTCGCCGTGAGCGGAACTTTCTGCGCAGGGGAAATGCCCATTTCTCCGCGCAGGTTGCGACAGGCGTAGACCGTTTCTTTCAGACGTTGGACGCGTGCTTCACTGTCGGCGTCGATGTGCGTCGGGTCGGCTTCCGGATAGGCGGCCAGCATGATCGAGTCCTGCGTTTTTTTGCCGGCCAGCGGTGCGACGGCCTGCCAGAGTTCCTCGGTAATGAAAGGAATCAGCGGGTGCGCAAGCCGCAGGATGGCTTCCAGCACATCCACCAGCGTCCGGCGTGTGGCTTGTTGCTGCGCAACTGTTCCCTGCTGGAGCTGCACCTTGGCCAGTTCGAGATACCAGTCACAGAACTCGTCCCAGACGAACTCATAGATGGCGCGCGCCAGCAGGTCGAAGCGGTAATCGGCGAAATGTTGAGTGATTTCGGCCTCGGTGCGTTGCAGACGGCTGATGATCCAGCGGTCGGCGAAAGAAAGGTCGGTGTTGCCGCCGGGCGCAAGCTCATGCCCTTCGACATTCATCAGCACGAAACGCGCGGCATTCCATAGCTTGTTGCAGAAATTGCGGTATCCCTCGCAGCGGGATAAATCGAACTTGATGTCGCGGCCCGGGCTGGCGAGCGAAAGGAAAGTAAAGCGCAGGGCGTCCGTGCCGAATGCGGCAATGCCGTCAGGGTACTCTTTGCGCGTTTTCTTTTCGATTCCACTGGCTTGTTTCGGGTTCATCAGGCCGGTCGTGCGCTTGGCCACCAGGTCTTCCAGGCGGATGCCGTCAATCAGGTCGATCGGGTCGAGCACATTGCCTTTTGATTTGCTCATTTTCTGGCCTTCCGCGTCGCGGATGAGGCCGTGCACATAAACGTGCCGGAAGGGGATTTTGCCGGTGATGTGCTTGGTCATCATCACCATGCGGGCAACCCAGAAGAAAATGATGTCGAAGCCGGTGACGAGCACTGAAGAGGGCAGGTAGAGGTCAAGCGCCGGATTGGATTTCGCGGGGTATTCCGGCGTCCAGTCGAGTGTTGAGAACGGCCAGAGCGCCGATGAGTACCAGGTGTCGAGCACGTCCGGATCGCGCGTCAGCTCACCGTGGTAGCCTTGGGCGGCAGCCTGCGCGCGTGCTTCCGCTTCATCATGCGCGACATAGCAGCGGCCGGCATCGTCGTACCAGGCAGGAATTTGGTGCCCCCACCACAATTGCCGCGAAATGCACCAGTCCTGGATATTGTTCAGCCACTGATTGTAGGTATTGACCCAGTTTTCCGGCACGAAACGGATTTCTCCGGAAGCAACGGCTTCCAGCGCCTTGCTGACGATACTGGTGCCGTCCGGACCGGGCTTGCTCATGGCGACGAACCATTGATCGGTCAGCATCGGTTCGATGATGACGCCGGTCCGGTCGCCGCGCGGCACCTTGAGCTTATGCTTGTCGGTCTTGACCAGCAGGCCGAGCGCCGTCAGGTCAGCCACGACGGCGGCACGCGCGTCGAAGCGATCCATACCGCGATATTTTTCCGGCGCATTGTCGTTGATTTTTGCGTCAAGCGTCAGCACCGAAATCATCGGCAGATGGTGGCGCAAACCGACGGCGTAGTCGTTGAAATCGTGCGCCGGCGTGACCTTGACGCAGCCGGTGCCGAATTCGCGGTCGACGTACTCGTCGGCAATGATCGGAATTTCGCGTCCGGTCAACGGCAATTTGGCCAGTTTACCGATCAGGTCGCGGTAACGCTCATCTTCCGGATGCACCATGATGGCGGTGTCGCCGAGCATGGTTTCGGGACGTGTGGTGGCGACCGTCAGGTCGCCGGAGCCGTCGGCCAGCGGGTAGCGGATATGCCACATAAAACCGTCCTCTTCCTCGTTGATGACTTCGAGGTCGGAGACGGCGGTATGGAGGACGGGATCCCAATTGACGAGGCGTTTGCCGCGATAAATCAGGCCTTCGTTATACAGACGGACAAAGGTCTCGGTGACGGTTTTCGATAAACCGGCATCCATCGTAAAGCGTTCGCGCGACCAGTCTGGCGAGGTGCCGAGCCGACGCATCTGGCGTGTGATCGTGCCGCCCGAATAGTTTTTCCATTCCCAGACTTTTTCAAGAAATTTTTCGCGCCCCAGATCGTGGCGCGAGATTCCTTGCGCATCCAGCTGGCGTTCGACGACGATTTGCGTGGCAATGCCGGCATGATCGGTGCCCGGTTGCCAGAGCGTGTTATCGCCGCGCATACGGTGGTAGCGCGTTAGCGCATCCATGATTGACTGGTTAAAACCGTGCCCCATGTGCAGCGTGCCGGTGACATTGGGCGGCGGCAGCAGAATGCAGAAAGCGTCCTTTTTATTGGGGTCGAAGCCGGCCTTGAAATAGCCGTTTTCTTCCCATTCAGGGTAACGGCGGCGTTCAATATCGGCGGGGTCAAAGCTTTTGGCAAGTTCCATGGTGCACAAGAATCAGTGGGGTGGAGGGAAAAATGATGGGCAAGACCAGCCTCGCCCAAGTAGGCGCGCCATTATAGCGAATACGCCTTGGCGCCCGTATCCGTCGCGCATGTCCAGCCGGGCGTTGTGCGGTACCGGCAGCGTTTGTCTGGCGCGCAGTGCCCGTGGATAGGCGCGGCCGGTGATCGGACTAGTCGGGGCGTCCATAATGCGCACGCCGAAATCAGCGGGTCGGCAAGCCTTGCGTTGTCCGCCTGAGACATCACAACTCAAAAAATTCGCCGCGTCTGGGCGAGTGTATGGCATTCCAGCCCAGTTTTTCCTTGATGGCTTCGACGAAGGCCTCCTGTGCCGAGGCTTCGCCGTGAACCGTGAATATTTGTTTCGGCGGCAGCCGGAAGCCGCTTAACCAATGGAGCAGAGTCGGTTGGTCGGCATGGGCGGAAAGACCGCCGACGGTGTAGATCTTGGCTCTGACAGGTACGGTCTGGCCGAAAATGGTCACTTTTCTGGCTCCGTCGACCAGGCGGCGTCCCAGTGTTCCGAATGCCTGGAAGCCGGTGATCATCACAGTGCATTCACTGCGCGGCAGGTTTTCGCGCAGGTGGTATTTGATCCGGCCGGCTTCGCACATGCCGCTGGCCGAGATGATGACCGCGCCGCTTTTGACGTCGTTGAGCGCACGTGACTGGTTGGCGTCACCGACGAACTCAACCGTGAATTGGTCCGGATGTGCGCGTACCCAATCGAGCAGATCCCGCGTTTGCGTATCGAGCAGTTCGGGATGCGACAGCGTGATGTGCGTGGCGGTGTTGGCCATCGGCGAGTCGACATAGATTTTTAGCGGCTGGAGGCGCCGGCGACGGACAAGGTCGGCGAGGATGTAGATGACTTCCTGGGTGCGGCCAACGGCAAAGGCGGGAATGATGAGGTTGCCACCCTGTGCGCGGGTGCGCTCAAAGGCGGTGACGATTTCTTCTTCGGTGCTTTCCAGCGAACGGTGTTCGCGGTTGCCGTAGGTTGATTCGATGAGCAGCGCGTCGGCTTCGCCTGTTGGCATTTCCGGGTCGCGCAGCACCGGCCGATCGAAAACGCCAAGGTCGCCCGAAAAAATGATCCGGCGCTGCCTGCCGCCGTGATTGATGATTGCTTCGATCCATGCTGAGCCGAGAATATGCCCCGCCTCGTGGAAGCGGATACGGATTCCTTCGGCCGGTTGCAACCATTCACCCAACGGGATGCCTTTAAGGAGTTCCAGCGCGCTGCCGGCCTGTGCAACCGTATACAGCGGCGGTGTGACGCGCATTCGCACGCCCCTGTCCTTGCGGTGCTGGTGGCGGAGCTGCCATTCGCTCTCTTTTTCCTGAATGTGCGCGCTGTCGGGCAACAGAATTTGCAGCAGATCGACGCAGGCCGGCGTGGCATAGACCGGACCGCGGTAGCCGAGTACGGTGAGGCGCGGCAGCAGTCCGGAATGGTCGATGTGTGCATGGGTGATCAAAACAAAATCGATCTGGCGAACATCGAAGCCGAAGTCCAGCGCGGCAATGTTCTTCGCATGCGCCTGCGCGCCTCCCTGAAACATGCCGCAATCGACGAGAAAGCGTATTTTTCCTGTGTCGACGAGATAGCTGGAGCCGGTTACTTCTCCGGCCGCGCCGAAAAATCCGATACGCATGGTGTTTTCCTCCTTGAAGGGCAGAGAGAATGAACGTTTGCGGGAAAAGATGCAAGATGCAAGTCATGAAAGCGCCCGGTTATTCTCCGCAACGGGCGGATGTCGACCAGAGATTCCGGTAATTGATCTGGTCGGCAAACAGCGCTTCCGGCACATCGAGAAAGTTTCCGTAAACAACCGTCAGATAACAGCGCAGCGCGGCGATATTCACCGTCGTTCCATAGTGCAGGCAGGTCGGCGATTCGATGCGGGCGCTGGCAATGCGGCATTCTGTATCTTCGTGCGTTTGCAGCCGGTGATGCGTTCGTAACGTCTCGATCAGTGGGGATGCCTGCGCCGGAGTGCCGGTGTAATCGGTCATGGCATAAATGGCCATGTCGGCAGGAATGCCCTGGCTGCGTGCAAGAAAGTAGTTCATGACGCGTGGAGCGGCTTCGCTGATCTGGATGCGCATTGCTCAGTCCGTCAAATTGACAGCCCCCTATTTTGTACGGCGTGCAGTATCTGCGGCAGACGCAAAATGGTGTCGCGGTCTTTCTGCTTTTCGCCGTCGCTCAAGGTTTCCCAGGCGCTCAGTGAGGGGTGACGTTTATGTATATCGTCGCGCTTTTCGCCATATTGCCAGCCGTTGAGGTAGCGGTGGGCGGCCCAACGTTCGTGCTCGACCATCGCCAGCATCTCGATTTCCTGGGGATTGAATTGCAGATCGGCGGGAGACTGGATGGCTTCCGGCCTGCCGGTTAGCAACAGTTTGTAGATGATGTGATCGGCCTGCGCGCGATTGGCATCCTTGGCCTCTTCCGAGAGTTCATCCCAGGCCGTCTGGTAAACGCTGCTTTCCGAAGCGCCCCCGCGGATTTGCCGAAGATAATCATTGTGGATGGCGCGCGCCAGATCGTCCTGTCGGGCGCCGGTAATCAGCTCATATTTGCAAAAATCGTCGTCATCCCCAAAGAAATGCAGGCGCGTATTGGCCTGTTGGCTGAGCAGGCGCGACATGGCCTGGCTACTGGCATTGCGCAGGAAAATTGGAAAGTCTTGCGTGGCAGAGGCGCTGAGCAGCTCCGCCGCCGCCAGCAAATTGGCACGCTCATCTTCGCCGGCGCAGATGACGACAGTTTGCGCATCGTCTGGCTGATGCGCGGTGGCCTGGAGCAGCAGTTGTGCGTAGCAGCCGGTGTCTTCACTGAATTGCAGCGAGGTGATCTGCCCAATTTGCGGGTAGTGATCATGAAAACGTGCGCGCTCGGCCGCAATGTTTGCGGCAAAGATATGCCAGTGGCTGCTTTGCCCCGGCAGCAGGTGAAAGACGCGCATCGCCTGAATCAGTAACGCCTGCGCAGACGGGCCGAAGCCGAACAGCAGGAAACCTATGTTCGCGTCCGGGCGATGCAGGGTATCTGCCAGCAGGCCGGGCAGGTGATGAAAAAATTGGCGCGCAATCATTTTGTGCAGATTGAAAAAGCGTATATCGAGCGAGCGGGCGCCCTGCCGTTGCGCGTGATGACGAAAAATTTCGACCAGGCGCGGATTGTTCAGATGGACGAAGCATTGCAGCGGGTACGGTGCGCGTCTGTTTGCCGCGAGCGTCGCCAGTATTCCAGCGGCCTGGATGCTGGTGTGTTCGTTTTCGTCAAAACAGATCACGGTTTTGGCTTTCAGCGCGCCGGCTGTTTTGAGGGTTTCCGCATCCGAAGCATTGCCGATCACGATGGCATGGCCGTCGCGGCGCAAGGCAGGCAGATTTTCATGGTCGTTTTTGGGTTCGACGGCAACGGCGGTCTGGTGGGTTTGGGCCTGGTAGTCTTTGAGGATGCGGCTGCCTCTGTTGCCGATGCCAAGCACGATGAGATGCCCGGTCTTGCAAGCGATCCGCAGCTGTGTGTACTGCTCGTGAAATACGCTTTCTACGATTTTAAGCAAGGCGCGCAACAGGAAAATGGTGATCAGAATCTTGACGATAATCAGCGCCACGGGAACGTTTTCCGGTTCGACCGCAGACCCAATCGGGTCGCTGCCCGTCAGAATCTTGACTATCCGGAAAATACGGTCGGGCAGATAGCGCAGCGTGTTGGTTTCGGGATAAAACTGCGCCAGGCCGATCCAGGACAGCGCCAAAACGCAGACGACCAGCGCGATCCAGAACAGGCTTCTGGTTTTCTGGGAGATTTTCATAAAGAGGCTTTCCGTTATTGGCCGGCGTTTTCAGAGTTGGCGGGGGGCGGCGTTTGTGCAAGGTGGCTCAGGATGGCTTCAGTCTGCGCTTTCAGCTGGGCATTTTCCAGACCCGCCAATTGCAGGCGGGTCAGACGGGCAAGTTCGGCGCTCAGCGCGCCGGCCTGAGGCTGGCGGTTGAAGTATTCGGCGAGTCCCGCGCGCGCCAACGGATGGTAGAAGTAAGCGGACGCCAGCAATTGCAGACTGTCCGTATTTTCTATGGGCAACATGCGCTCGATGACCTGTATGACGGTGGTGCGTGCATCGGGTGCGACGGGACGCGTATAAATATCCTGGGAATACCAGGTGTTGAACGGCTTTTTACCTTTGTAATCATTGATTGTGCCGGTTTGTGGGTCGTATTGGCGTCCGTAGAAGGCTTCCAGATCTTCGGCAATCTGTTCGGGCGCGATCCGCTGTTGGCCGGGCGTTTGCCAGATTTGTACCTGATAGCCTTCCGGGAGCTTCTGTACGGTCGCAATGCGATTGTCCGCGTCCAGCAGCTGGATGCTGTCATACATTCCTGCGGCAAAGGGCAGGGAAATCAGGTTGCCGCTGCTGGTATCGATGATTTTGATTGCGGGCGCCAGCGCCTCGTCGGTATTGTCTTGCAGAAAAAGCTTACGATTGTCTGCGGAAAAATCCAGCAGTTTCGTGTACGGAGAAACGGGCACCGTTTGCCCATAAGCGCGCCTATCGCGGGTATGCCAGAAATGAAGTCGGCGGGTATTTTCCGACGCCAGAAGCGTTTTTCCATCGTGACTGAAAAGCAGGATTGGGGAAGCAATGGTAGGTAGGCTGAAATGCTTCTTGAAATGTTCAAGATCGTAAACATCGGCGCGCCCTTCGCTGTACCCCAGCGCCAGCCAGCGGCCGTCCGGGCTGAATGCGGCGTTGCTCAGGCTGCCTTTGCCTTCCAGAAGAATTTTCTTGCCAGTCAGGTCGGAAAGCGTCCAGCCTTCTTTGCTGGCAACGAGCAGCCGTTCAAAATTGCTGTCGGCGATAAAGTTTTCTAACGGTTTGGGCTGGCTGTAACGCATGATTTCGGCGCCGTCACGGACATTCCAGATGGCAAAGCCATTGTCGCCCGTACGGGCGAGGAACTGCGAGTGATCGCGTTTGAGCAGAATTCTGCGCGCCTGTGTCGGGGTGGCTTTGCCAACGGCCTGCGCGGTATCGGCATCAAAAAAACGTACGGTTTTTTGTCGAGAGACCGCCATTAACAGATTGTTTTCCAAAATGCGCAAATAGGCTGTTTCTTCAGGAAGAAGAATAAATTCTGGCTGACGGGCACCGCTTTCGAGGTCGATTCTGGAGAGTGTCTTCCCATCGGCCTGAAGGATCAGCCAATGGGCGCCTTTTGCATCCGCAAGCACCTGCCGGGCATCGGGGGCAATATGCTGCTCATTGATCAGCAGGTTTCTGCCGCCGATATTTTGCAGATACGTTTGCTTATTGAGCGTCACGATCCGCTGGGTCTGGTCGGGCGAAAGGTCGGCGTCGTTTTTCCAGAGCACGCGACGTAAATCCGCCAACGGCAAGGCGTGAGAGGCTTGCCGCTCGCCTGTTCGGCTGTCGTAAAGGTCGTAGCCTTGGTCGCTGATGGCGACGATGCTTGCGCTATCGGGGTTAAAAGTCACCCGGTCATACAATCTGTCTTGCGTTTGTAGCGGCCGGCTGCGTCCATTCTGCCTGTCCAGTATGGTGTAGTGGTTCGCGTTGGCCGTGTTTGCCGAGAAGAGGATGTATTTCCCATCGGGAGAGAAATCAGCGCCGGATATTTTTTTCGGCAACTCGAAAGGAATCCGTGTTTCTGGCCGATCGTCTTCCAAATAAAAAATTTGCCCGTCGCTTCTATCAGCGTGGGAGAACAGCATGAGAGCAGTCGTGCTGTCTGGTGAAAACAGGATATGTATGATTGCGTCGTGCGGTGCGGGCAAGTTCAGCCTGGCCTGATCTTTGCCATTGGCGACTAGGGTGAGGGTTTCCGGGTTGAACTGACGCACGGCAAGCCATCGCCCGTTCGGGCTGACGCCCATCAACGTGAAGTCTCCTGACCCGGCTTGCCGATAAACGACATTGGTTTTCCGCGTGCCGATCTGGTAGCGAATGATTTCGTTCTGGTCGTTCATCGCATATAGATCGTTGTTGCCGTCAAATACGGGTTTGTAGGCGCGATGGGCGGTGATTTTTTCGATGTCCGCCAGCCTGTGCCGGGTGCGCGCATCCCACAATTGCAGTTCAAAATGATGGGCGCCCGTACCGGCGAGACCGGCAACATAGCGGCCATCCGGACTGAAAACCGCATTGGCCGCAAGTATGTTGGGCAGCAGCACCATATCGTTTTTGATGGCCAGCATGGATTCGGCAAACAGGATAGCGTTGTCGCTGCCATTGCGCACGGCGGCGGCAATATAGGCGGCTGGGTCGCCATATTCGTTCTGCGCCAGCTTGTTGATTCCTGACGCATAGAGTGACTGCGCCAGATTTTTCTGCGCTTCGTTCTTTTGATTCCAGGCATAGATGCCGGAAATGCCCGCCAGAATGGCTAGTGCGGAGATCGCGCTGGTGACCCATTTGATTATGCGGTTTTTACGCTTGACGCGCTCCAGCTCATAAGCCTGGTCGCGCTGGGTCAGCTCATTGAGCGGCACGCCCAGAATGCCGGCGATAATTTTCAGCTTGGCCAGATTGAGGCGTTCTTGGTATTCCTCGATATTTTGCTTGATCTGTTTGGCAGGAAGCTTCTGTTCCTGCAAATAATGGCGATAGGCTGCTGCGGACGTGAAGCCTTCTTCCGTACTGTGCGGCAGGCGGACATCAGCGGCCAACGCTTCTTCCCGCTGCTGATAGAGAATATTGCCTTCGGCATCGACGCCAAAGCGCAGCACATCGGGAAAACATTGCCGTTCCGTCTGTGTTTCGCCATATTCAGGTTCGCCACGCAGAATCAAGGCAATGATGCGTTGGCTTTTGCCTGTTTTCTTGAAATGCCGGATTTCTTCCTGGACGTAAAGCGAACGGGCTGAATGCGGTGAGCTGAGATAAACCAAAAACTCGGCGCGATCGAGTGCGCTTTGTAATGAAGCGCTTAGATTGGCGTTGGCGGAGAGTTCTTTTTCATCCTGAAAGACCGGATAAATTTGCGCCGGAATTTTTTGCCCGTACTGATTGGTCTTGCCGATAAGTTCGGCAGAAATCGGGTACGTTTCCAGCGTGTGGTGCAGCCAGTCCGCCCATTTGCGCCCTTGCGCCTGGTTATCGGCGTGGCTGTAGCTGATAAAAGCTTTGTAGCGTTTTTCAAGCGTATGGGCGCTGGTTTCCATGAGTATGGCCTGTATCAAAGGGGGATTGGGAATTGGGGCAAACCATCCGGGCGGTGCGGCGACGTATGGCTGTAAGTCGGTGTGTTTCGTGAGCCGTATAATGCCGACGGATTCATAGAAAGCAGCCCATGAAATGCAATATCACAACCATTGGCGGCGGTACGGGTACCTTCCATGTGCTGTCCGGCCTTGGCAAAAATCCGGAGCTCAATCTGGCGGCGATTGTCAGCATGGCCGATTCCGGCGGATCGTCGGGCGAACTGCGTGACGAGTTCGGCATCCTGCCGCCCGGCGATATCCGGCGCGCCATTGTCGCTTTGTCCGGTGATACCGAGATCGTGCGTCGGCTTTTTGAATATCGCTTCAAGGAGGGCAGTGGCATTGCTGGGCATACCGTCGGCAATCTGTTGCTGACGGCGCTCTCGGACATTATGGGGAATTTTGAACGCGGCATTGAGGAACTGTCTGTCATGTTTGATGTGCGCGGTAAAGTCATTCCCGTCACGCTCGACGATGTCAGTTTGGGCGTGACGCTGGAAAATGGCGAGCAGATCATCGGTGAGACGCATATCGATATGCCAATGCGCGATGTCGGCATTCCGATTCAGGAGGCTTTTCTGCTCGGGGGCGGGCGGCTGAATCCGCGCGCCCGCGAGGCGATTGAGAATTCCGACTACATCATTATTGGCCCGGGCGACCTTTATACCAGCATCGTTCCCAACCTGCTGTGCGCCGGTATGGGCGAGGCTCTGGGGGCGGCGCATGCCAAGATCGTCTATGTCTGCAATATCATGACCAAGCGCGGCGAGACCGATGGTTTTGCCGTCGAAGATTTCGTGCGCGTGGTCGAACGCTATTTGGGGCCGGGGCGCTTGAATTACCTGCTGGTCAATAGCGGTGCGCTGCGTCCCGATCTGGTTGAAAAATATCGGGCGGAAGGCAAAACGCCCGTTGTGCTGCGCGACCGCGCGGCGCTTATGGCGAGCGGGATCAAGGTCATCGAACGCGATTTCACCAGCGCAACTGATTATATTCGCCACGATCCGCATAAACTGGCGCGGACGGTGGAGGATTTTGCCAGCGGCTGGATCAAGTAACGTCAATGGCTGTCTTTCAGTCCTTGCTGGGCGGTGCGTTTTCGGCGGGGATTTCCGCGTCGCTATCGCCGCGGAACATGCTGGGGGTCAGCTCATGCTTGCGTAGCAGGCGGTAAAACTCGGTCCGGTTGCGATCGGCGATGCGGGCGGCATCGGCAACATTACCGTCAGTGAGTTTTAACAGCTGCACCAGATAGTTGCGCTCAAAGCGCTGCTTGGCGTCGGCGTAGGAAAGCGCATCCATGGCGGGTGAGCGCAGGGCGCGCTGAACCAGCGGCAGGGTGATCAGCGTCGTTGTCGCCAATGCGCAGCATTGCTCAACGACGTTGAACAACTGACGAATGTTGCCCGGCCAGCTTGCGCCGGCGAGCGCAGCCATAGCGTCGGGGGCGATCCCGCTGATATTTTTGTCGTATTTTTCGGCAATCTGCCGGATGAAGTGGGCAACCAATGCGGGAATATCTTCCCGTCGTTCTTCAAGGCTTGGCAGGGTTAGCGTGACGACGTCGATGCGGTAATAGAGGTCTTCGCGGAACTGGCCTTCGGCCAGTGCATTTTCCAGGTCGCGATGGGTGGCGGTGAGCAGGCGGACATCAACGGGTTCGCTGTGCGTTGCACCGACCGGGCGGACGGCGCGCTCTTCGAGCACGCGCAGCAGCTTGACCTGCAGTGGCAGCGGCATATCGCCGATTTCATCGAGAAACAGCGTGCCGCCGTCCGCGGCGCGGAACAGGCCATCGTGCTCACTGACCGCTCCCGTGAATGCGCCGCGTACATGGCCGAACAGTTCGGATTCAAGCAGCTGTTCGGGAATGGCGCCGCAATTGATGGCGACGAAAGGTGCATTGGCGCGCCGGCTGGCGCGGTGAATGGCGCGTGCCAGAAGCTCCTTGCCGGTGCCGCTGGCGCCGCGGATCAGTACGCTGGCGTCGGAGGCAGCGACGACGCGTGCTTCTTCAAGCAGGGCGGCCATGCTGTGGCTGCGATAGACGATGTCTTCTTGCCAGATTTCACCATCTGCGGCGGTCGCTTCGTTGCCGTTGGGAGATAGTTTCAGCGCCTGCTCGATTTTTTCGTGCAGCGCCTGGCTGTCGAAGGGTTTAGTCAGGTAGCCGAACACGCCGCGTGACATGGCTTCGACGGCATCGGGAATGGTGCCGTGTGCCGTCATCAGAATGACGGGCAGCATGGGGCGCGTTTTGCGGATTTCCTCGAAAAGCTCAGCGCCGTCCTTGCCGGGTAGGCGAACGTCGCTGAGCAGGAGCTGCGGCGGGTCGATGGCAATGCGCGCCAACGCTTCCTCAGCGGTGGCGGCGGTGGATACGCGGCATCCCCAGGAGCGCAGACGCATAGTCAGCAGGCGCAGGATACCGGGATCATCGTCGACGACCAGGATATGGGGGGGCGTAGTGTTCTGCGTATTCATCTTGTACGTCGTGATGTTGATCTGCTGTTGCGTGGGCGCGATTGCAGTGTGTTCTCGATATCCGCAATGGCGCTGAGTTTTTCTTGCAGTTTCTCGTTCTGCTGCTGGCTTTCTTTGAGCTGCTGGGCCAGTTTCTCATTTTGCGCTTCGGTTTTTGCACGTTCATGGTATTGCGCCGAGAGCAGTTGAATCAGTGGGTGCAGTCTGACGGCCTCTGGTGCGTTTGATTTCATCAGCGCGCCTAAAAGGCCGTTGGCCCGGCTTAAGTCATTCGGAGCATGCGTCTGACCGAGCAGCATGGCTAGACGAACTTGCGCGGCGGGTGACTGGGGTGTCGGCGTCAGGCGGCTGCGTTCGCGGGCGAGCGCCTGCGGTGTCATGCGCTGAAGTTGCTGGAAATAGCTCATCAGGCCGTACTGTGAATCGGCAGCGGTGCTGTTCTCACCCAATTCAGCCAGCGCGGTGCACGCGGTAAGCAAGGTTGCCGCCAGTACCGGTAACAGGCGGCGTAAGTGGTGGCGATGGCGGCGACTGAGAGAGGCAGGGCGACTGAGAGAGGCAGGCCAACAGTGTGCGATGGCTTCCGGTCTGGCATTACCCATTCTGTACAGGAGGATTGGCAGTTTTCTCGGCAGAAAGCCGCGTATCGTGTTTGCGTAAAAATTATTCATTTGTGTTTTATTTGCCGTAGTGTCTATGTGTCTATGCGTCTGCTCAATGGCGGTTGATGTTTATTTGGGCAGGCTGATTTCAAATGCAGCACCAGGCGTGTGCCCGTCATTCGGTAGTAAACGAATCTGGCCGTCCATCGCCGTTATCAGTTCGCGCGCGATCGACAGACCGACGCCGCTGCCTCGCCTGGCCGCGGGTGCAGCGCGTTTTCCCTGGACAAAGGGCTCGAAAATCCGTTCGTAGTCTTCGAGGGCAACGCCTGGCCCCTGGTCAGCGCAGACGATGCGCAGAATACCGCCCTCAATTTTGGCGTCAAGATTGATGTTGCCGCCGCTTGGGCTGAAATCGATCGCGTTGGACAGGAGATTGTCAAGTACGACGCGCAGCTTTTCCGCATCGAGCAGGCAGCTAGACTCAGGCGCCTGGCAGACGATGTTTACCTGGCGGGACTGCGCGTGCAGTTCGCGGTCGGCGGCAACGGATGACAGAAGTTCTGTCAGCACAACCGGCTGGCGGTTTAGATGGCGGGTTTCGAGGGCGAGCGCATTGAGACGGAGCAGGTTTTCAATATGCCTTTGCAGGATCAGGATATTGTGTTGGAGGATATCGACGACTTCTTTTTGCGAATCATCAAGGCTGCCGACGACTTCTTCTTCCAGCAGGGCAATGCCCTCACGCAAAGCGGTCAGCGGTGTTTTGAGTTCGTGGGAAACGTGCCGCAGCGTCTGCTCACGGCCTGTTTCCAGCTCGTCGAGACGTTGACGCAGCCAGTCGAGGCGGTGACCGATGCGGCGCAGGTCGGCAGGGCCGCGAACTTCGATGGGATCGTGGAAACAGCCTTCGCCTAGGCGAGCGATCGACGCCTCCAGTTTTTCGACAGGGCGCGTCAGCCAGCGGCTCATGAGCAGTGCGACGATAAAAGCGCCAATGAAACTGGTGATGATTGATCCGGCCATCTGAACGCGGTTTTGCTGGAGTTTTGTGCGAATCGACGCGTATTGTTCATCAATCCATTGGCGATTCTTCCGGTCGATCGTACCGTTGATCTCGTTAAGGCGATCCAGCGTCGCTTGCAGTGCTTCGGGCGATTCGGCGTTGCGGAGCTGGCCGCTAAGGTCGCTCAATGCGGTCGTCCAGTCGTTGATGGGAGCCTCCGACGCCAGTCGGGGAATTTGACGCAGGCGCGAAACGGCAGCAAGGCAACGATTGGCGTTGGCGTCGAAGCGTACCAGCAGCGCGGCATCCTTGAGTACGATGAACTGGCGTACTGTTCGTTCGAGGTCAATGGTGCTCTGCGAGAGTTCCTGCATCGTATCGTTGAGTTGCAGGGCGTAATCGCTGGTTAGCTGGCTTTGCGCAATGGAATATTCGAGTAGCAGCCAACTACGCAGCGTCGCCCAACCAAGCAGGGCGGCGATCAGCAGAAGACCGGCCAGCATGCTTTGGCGAAAGGAAATGCGGATTATGGAGCGCACAAAACAAGGTTCGCTTATTTACATAGACGGTGAAGTGTAAAAGCAGGCATGGAAGATATGCCCAAACCGCAGAGAAACGTGTCATCGGGCAGGCGTGCATTGTTGCATCGTCATGCGACGCTTCACTATAAAAGATAATTGAAGGAATTTGATGCCGAATGAGTAGATATATTTTTATCCGTCAGTTTGTCGTGCTTTGGCGACACGGTAGCCGATTGAAAAATAAATATTTTTTATTAACGCATGAATTTTTGTCGTTTTATGGTGACGTTTTTTCTAGAGCCCGACGAAGAAATTTTATTTATTATTTCAATAATTTATTATTAATCAAGGGGAAGTCTCTTTTTGGCACGAAACATGCAGTCAAAACTTTTCCAAGTCCAGGCATTATTTTTGTTGGTTGTTTTCGAAAGGAAGGAAGCGCATGTTCAGCAAATCGAATCTCTTTGGCCGTGATACGGACGGTCAGCGTTCTACGCTCAATCCCTTGGCAAGCCCGCCCGCTGGCGGTGCCGGTAAATCTGCTGGCGTTACCGACAGCAATACAGGCCGGCCGGCGTTTGTGTCAGGCCGGGCGACGACGAATTTTCATAAGCCTGCGGTGAGAGCCGGAACGGGCGTGACGGACGCGGATCCGGATCAGGGTAATGCGGCATCGGATACGGCGCCGAGTGTGGCGGATGATGAGGAAGGTGCAATTGGTGCACGTCTGATCGTGGGTCCGGAAGTCAAACTGTGTGGCGCCGAAATCCTCAATTGCGACATGCTGGTGGTCGAAGGGCGCGTTGAGGCAACGATGGACAGTCGTGTCCTTCGTATTACGGAACACGGTTCGTTCGCCGGTAAAGTCAGCATTGATGTCGCGGAAATTTTTGGCGATTTCGAAGGCGAGCTGACCGCACGCTCACAACTGATCATTCATTCGACCGGGCGCGTGCGCGGTAAGATTTGTTACGGGAAACTGGTAGCGGAAGAAGGCTGCGAATTGTGCGGCGATATCAGTATTCTCGGCACGAAGACTGGAAACGGCACCAGCACGTCGTCTGGCAGCGCTTCGGGCACATCTTCCCCGTCAAAAAATAGTGAGACTTCGGGCAATGCGGTATCTGGCAAGGATAAGACTGCTGGCAAAGGCGGGGCGTCGGCATTGAATGCGGTTTGATGGTGCTGCCGAGCGTACCCATCTGTTTTCATCCAGCGCGCATCTTTTTATTTCTTTTCATTTCCTGACTTTTGCTTTTCGCCCACTTCCCATGCCGCCCAGGTGGCATGGGAAGTAGTGGATAACCGTACTGAGTAAGCGTACGCGCCTCGTTGCCTGACTCCGGCTTATTTTCCGGAGGACGGGGATTCGGGACGCGTTGCCTTCCTTGCTTGGGACGGGCTTGTTTCTTTTCTTGGCTGTGCCGGGAAGGCTGCTAAGGCGTTGTATTTATTGTGGTCGAATGTGCAATGTAATGAATTTCTAAGGTTAATCAGTTCGTTCGTGAGCATGTTTATCACTCAGATTGTTGGATGATCTGAAAATCAGCCGATGCATTTTTCGGTAAATTTGCCGGCAAGGCGGACCGCGTGCCCGGAAGGAAACACAAACCAGCGGGCAATCATTAGGATACACGCGCCAGTCTTGCCAGATTGTCGGTATCAGGTCGATAATGCCTTGATGAGTGAAGAAACGATATCAATAGAAAAAAAACCTGGACGAAAAAGAACAGGGCGAAACAAGGCAGCGCAAAATGCGGCTTTACATGAGGCGCCGCATGATGGTGAGCGGCGGCTGTTCGATGGTGTGGAGCGCGTGTTTTATGATGGTTACTGGATCAAGACCTATCCGGCGCCTGCCGATTCACTGGAAGCTAAAAAACGTTTGATCGAAGCGTTGGCGCGTCGCCTGTTCAATCATACTGAGCATGGACTTAATATCCCTGGTAGCCGTTTAAATGAGGCGCGCCAGAGCTATGACTCGGAAACTGATCCAGCGCGGCGGCGCGTTAAGGCGGCGATGCTCGCAGGCGCGCTGTTTAATCGTGCGACGGATATTTTCCGCAAGCTTGTTGAGTTGCAAGCCGACGGGGTCGAGATTCAGGGGAACCCGCTGACGCGCGAGTGTGGAAAATGTCTGATCGAAGCGATGAATCTCGGCCATTCGGTACTGCATCGTAGCGGTGAGGAGGGGATCGATGAGCTGTGGGGGGAACCGTTCCGGGCATTTTCGGTGTCCATTGAGGATTTCTACGAGAGTCGCTACATTAAAATCGGTCAGTGTCTGCGCGATATCGATCGAATTGGAGAGGCGATGATTGACTGCTTTGCTCCGATTGATGCCTTTGAAGGCATTGGTACGATCATCCGGGAATTCGTCGAAACCGCCAAGACCAAGGTGCAGACCTTGCGGACGGATCCGGATATCTTCGAAGTCTGGACGAGTCTGGTGACGGCATCCGAGCGTCTGGCAAACTTTACGCCCCGGACGCAGCCTCTTGTGGATGAAGCGCCGCCAATGCACGATATTTCCGACGGGTTGCGTCTGATTCGCCGTGGCCGTGATCTGATTTTTTATATTACGCGAGCGCGCACGACGATGCCGAAGAGCATTGGTGGCTACCTGATGCGCTGCGAAGCCTATCTTAAAACTGGGAAAATGCCGCTTGTAGCGGATGCGGCGGCTGCCGACAGCTCGCACGCAAGGTTTGCCGCCGTGACAGAAACAGGCGCAGGCATTTCAGATTGCGGCAGTTGCCGTACAAAGTGACGATACTCGCGCCAGGCGAGGATGGGTACGAGACGGCATTCAGCGCATGTGCTGTTCTTTGATCAGTCCTTCGCGGTACGCGTGAAGGAGCGCAGTCAGCGCCGCAATTTTCTCTTGAATGGCATGGCCGCGATCGGTATCTTTGATGCGCAGGCGGAATGGGTGTGTATGGATAATCTCCGTTTCGCTGTGGATGTCCAACTCCTCAGAGACAGCTCTCTGTTTTGATTCAAACGGCTGGTGTGCCGAGAGCAGCATGCCGCGTGAGTTGGAAATCAGGGTATAGCCGGCGATGCCTGTCTGTTTTTGGTAAGCGCGCGAAAAGCCGCCGTCGATGACCATAAGCCGCCCGTTTGCCTTGATCGGGCGCTCTCCCTTGGCTACTTTGACCGGCACATGACCGTTGATGATGATGCCGGTTTCCGGATCAAGGCCGAATTCCCTGAGAATGGTTCTGGCTGTTTCTTCAGTATTGCGCAGCGTGTAATAAGCGTTGCGTTTTTCCGTATGCGTTGTTTTGTCGGCAATGAAATAGCGCTCAAAGGTCGTCATGCGCTCCTTGCCGAACAGCGGTGACATTGGCGCACACCACATGAACCACATGGCGTCCATCCCGTAGCGTTTCTTCGCTGGATGCTCAGTGTCGAAATATCCCTGACGCGCGAGGCGGTCAACACGATCAAGGAAGGCTTTGCCGCTGAATGACTTTCCGTCGACATTGAAAGCACGAAAGGAACCATCATCGTTCATGGCAATACAGCCGTGGTATAGCAGATTGCCGTCGTGAATACGGTACAGACTGCCGGTCGAGAAGAGGAAGCGTGTATGCTGATGGAGTTTTTTACTGGTCACGAAGGACAGTGCCAGTCGGCTGACTACGGCTTGTTCTTCCGGCGTGAGCGCTTCCGGATTCTTGGGGTCGATCGTTGGAAAAAAGGTATCAAGCAAAGAATATTCGGTGCCGTTGAGCGTAATGACGCCACGGGCGTAGTCAATTTTGGGCAGGAGCAGGCGATCGTCCATCTGGTATTGCGGACGCCGGCGGATAACGGCACTTTCCAGCTTGAATTGGATAACGGCAATGGCTTTTTGCATCTGCGCCATCAGCCGGATCTCTTGGGCACTGAAATTACTGTCGGCGTCGACCTTGGGGATGAAGCGGGTGCACGGATCATCCTTGTAAGTTGCGAGCGCAAAGGAGGCTAACGGCAGGATGCTGATACCGTACCCGTTTTCCAGCGTTTCCATGTTGCCATAGCGCAGGCTGATGCGGATGACGTTGGCGATGCAGGCTTCGCTGCCGGCGGCAGCACCCATCCAGAGCATATCGTGGTTGCCCCACTGAATATCGACCTGATGGTGTTCCATCAACTGGTCGAGAATGATGTGTGCGCCTGGGCCGCGATCGTAGATATCTCCGATGATGTGCAGGCGTTCAACGGCTAGCCGCTGGATAAGTTGCGCCAGTGCAATGATGAATATCTGAGAGCTGCCGGTAGAGACGATGGTTTCGATCTGACTTTGGTTGTACGCCAGTTTATGTTCGACACCTTCCTGATCGTAAAGCAGTTCCTCGATCGTTTCTGAAACATCTGCCGGCAATAGCTTGCGTACGGCTTCCCGGCGATATTTGGCGCTCAGCGTACGACAGAATTTGATGAGCCGGACTAGCGTCAGGCGGAGCCATTCCTCTTTGTCGGCGACGCTTTGCAGCGTCAGTGGTATTTTTTCTTCAGGGTAGTAAATAAGCGTCGCTAAGCTGCGCCGTTCCGGACGTGACATCGAATTGGCAAACATTTCCTCGATCTTGCGCCAGATCGAGCCGGCACCGTTGCGGACAATGTGCTCAAAAGCTTCATGCTCGCCGTGAACGTCGGAAAGAAAATGCTCAGTGCCCTTGGGCAGTTGTAACTCCGA